>JAZAMN010000011.1:0-255282 GCA_036229005.1 Myxococcota bacterium | reverse complement strand
CGTTCCCATTCCGAACACGGAAGTTAAGCCTCAAGAAGCCGATGGTACTGCAGCGGTCACGCTGTGGGAGAGTAGGTTGTCGCCGCCCTTCACATCAAACCGTCCCGGTTGAGTGCCTGCTGCACTCCCGGGGCGGTTTTTGGCGTTCCTTGCCCACCTGGAGCCGACTGTTCGGTCAGCAGTCGTTGAAGCCTATGCGGCGCTCTGCTCTCGTTGGAGCAAAGGAGGGCCTCTCGCCTGGTCGCCACCCTCCCTGGGTGATGGCGGGAGACCCCCCTGGTTTGTGGTCAGTTGATCAGTGGACCTCCTCGCCGTCGAGCTGGCTCAGCCCGGCCGCTGCCTGGATCAGGGCCCAGAGCTGCTTGGAGAGGGCTTCGTCCTCTTCAAGGCGGGCACGTGCCCGCTCACGACCCTGCCCGAGTCGATCCTCTCCGATCGAGAGCCAGGAGCCGGACTTCTGGATGACTCCCCACTGGACACCGAGGTCCAGGAGCTCGCCGCTGCGGCTGACTCCCTGGCCGAACAGGATGTCGAACTCGGTGGTCCGGAAGGGCGGGGCCACCTTGTTCTTCACCACCCGGACCCGGGTGCGGTTTCCGACCTGCTGCTCGTTCACCTTGATGCCACCGATGCGGCGGACGTCCAGCCGGACGGAGGTGTAGTACTTGAGAGCGTTCCCCCCCGTCGTCACCTCCTTCGGGCCGAACATCACCCCAATCTTCTGGCGGAGCTGGTTGATGAAGATGACCGTGCACTTGGTCTTGGAGATCACCGAGGTCATCTTCCGCATCGCCTTGGACATCATGCGGGCCTGCAGGCCCACCTGCTGATCGCCCATCTGACCGGAGAGTTCAGCCTCGGGCACCAGGGCTGCGACGGAGTCCACCACGACCAGGTCGACCGCACTCGAGCGAACGAGCTGCTCTGCAATCTCCAGGGCCTGCTCGCCGCTGTCGGGCTGGCTCACCAGCAGCTTGGGGAGGTCGACGCCGAGTGCCTTGGCGTAGGTTGGGTCGAGCGCGTGCTCTGCATCGATCATCGCGGCGACACCACCCGCGGCCTGTGCGCTGGCGATGCACTGCAGCGCCAGCGTGGTCTTGCCGGAGGCCTCTGGACCGTAGATCTCGATCATTCGGCCACGGGGGATGCCGCCGACGCCGAGGGCGAGGTCGAGACCCAGCGAGCCCGTCGAGATGGGCTCGCCGATGTCGTCGACGACGCTCCCGTCAAGGCGCTGGATGCTCCCGGCACCGAACTGCTTCTGGATCCCGAGGATGGCCTTCTCGAGGGCCTTTGCCTGGGCGGTCATTTCTGCGTTGCTCATTTCTTCACTCCATTGATGTGCCGGGAGTCCCCCCCCAGCCGGTTGAAATCGGGCACAGCCCGAAAGCGATGTGGGCAGCGTCTGGTGGAACGCACCAGGCGCAGGTGGTCCCCCTCCTTGCTCCAAGGGGGGACGCAGCGTCGATCGAGCTCCAGCGCGGAGCCATCATCGAGCTCAACCAGGATCCCGGGGCCGTCGCGTTGGTCGAGGACCGCGGCTGCGAGCAGGAAGAGCTGAAGGGGATTCATGCCTCCACCTCGGGCCGCCGGTAGGCCAGGGCCTCTGCGATGTGGGGAATCCGGACATGGTGGCCACCGTCCAGGTCGGCGATGGTTCGAGCGACCTTCAGGACCCGGTCGTGCGCACGGCCGGACAGGCCCAAGCGGTCCACAGCGTCGCGCAAGACCGAGGCCGCCGCGTCGTCGAGCTTCGCGAGCTTTCGGATTTGAGGCCCGCTGAGCCTTGCGTTGCAAGAGGCACCTAGCGCTCGTGCCCTGTCCCTTTGCCGGTCCCTCGCACCCTCCACCCGCTCCCGAACGACCTGGCTGCTCTCCCGCTGCGCGGTGGCGTAGAGCTGTTCGGAGTCCAGGGACTCCACCGGTACGTAGAGGTCGATGCGGTCCAGCAGCGGGCCCGAGAGCCGGCCTTGGTATCTGCGTCTGTCGGTCTCTGAACACCGACAGGGCCGGGTGGCATGCCCGTAGAAGCCGCAGGGGCAGGGATTGGCTGCCGCGACCAGCATCAGGTCCGCCGGCAGGATGGCGGTTCCGCTTGCCCGGGAGAGCGTGACCCGATGTGACTCCAGTGGAGCACGGAGGAGCTCCAGGACGTGCCGGGAGAACTCGGGGATCTCGTCCAGGAAGAGCACCCCATGGTGGGCCAGGCTCACCTCACCGGGGCGAAGGCGAGCGTTCCCGACCAGACCCGCTGCGGTGATCGAGTGGTGAGGGGCTCTGAACGGCCGCTGCTCCAACAGAGCCTGTCCTGGGGCCAGCAGCCCGGCGACGCTGTGGACCCGTGTCGCCTCAAGCCCCTCTTGGAAGGACATCTGCGGCAGGATTCCGGGGAGCCGGGCGGCGAGCATGGTCTTTCCCACACCCGGCGGTCCAACCATCAAGAGGTTGTGCCCTCCAGCCGCTGCGATCTCCAGAGCCCGACGGGCGACCTCCTGACCTCGCACGTCCACCATGTCCGGGTAGCTGTGGCTGCGGCTCAGGGGGGAGGGCGCAGCCCGTTGAAGGTGGGCCTCTCCGCGGAGATGACGCACGACCTCTTCGAGATCCTCTGCCTCCAGGGCGACCACTCCGGGGACCACGGCTGCTTGGGCGCCGCAGCCACGGGGGACCACGACTGTAGAGATGTCGAGCTCTGCTGCCAACATCGCTAGCGCCAGTGCGCCCGGTACAGGCCGGAGCTTGCCGCCGAGGGACAGCTCCCCAAGGAACAGCGCCCGCTGCTCGGGCTGAGGGAGCTGTCCGCTCGCGAGCAGGATCGCCAAGGCGATGGGCAGGTCGAAGCCGGTGCCTTCCTTTCGGATGTCCGCGGGCGCCAGATTGATCGTGACCCGGAGCTTGGGGTACTCCAGGCCCGAGCCCAAGATGGCGCTCCGGACCCGCTCCGTGCTCTCGCGAACGGCGCCCATGGGCAGGCCGACGACGGTGGTCTTTGGAAGTCGACGGACCAGGTCGACTTCGACGGTGACTGGATGTGCTTGAACCCCGACGAGGGTCGCTGACAAGACTGCGCAGGACATGTCCCACCTCCCGTCAGGGGAGTAGCAGGACCTGTGCCAACCTCTAAGTCATTGGAATTGGGAGGTTCGGAACCTGGGGGGTGTCAACTGACCGCCAGGGGTGTCGAACCTCCGTCAGGCGCTGACCGCCTTGCCGCGGTGGCTGTCGGCGATGACCTCGCCCTTCCTGGCGACGATCTCGCCGCCAACGATGACCACCTCAGGCCGGCCAGCCAGCTCACGGCCTGCGTAGGGGCTCCAGCCAGCGCGCCCGAGGAGGGTGTCGGCCTCGAGCCGCTCCAACTGTCCCTCAGAGAAGAGGAGCAGATCCGCGTCCATTCCCCGCGCGATGGCACCCTTGCTCTTGAGGTTGAGCACCCGGGCGGGGCCTTCGGCCAGCAGCTCCACCATCCGCTCCAGGCTGGTCCGGCCGTGGTGGACGGCTGCCATCAAGAGCGGGAATGCGGTCTCCACGCCGGGGATCCCCGCAGGGGTCTCCCAGTAGGGGCCCGAGCACTCCTTCTGGGTGTAGGGAGCGTGGCAGCTTGAGACCGCGTCGATGCGCTGGCGCTTGAGGGCGGTCCAGAGGGAGCGCCGATCCAACTCGTCCCGGAGGGGAGGGGAGGTCTTGGCCGTCGCCTCCTGCTCTGCATTGAGGAAGAGGTGGTGGGGCGTGGTCCCCACGGAGATGGGCAGGTTGCCCCGGAGCGGATCGAGGAGGTGAAGCTCGGCCGCCGTGGAGAGGCCGATCAGGTGCACCGGGCGCGGGTTCTCCTGAAGCAGCGCCACGACCCGTTCCACCCCCTTGCGGGCCGCATCAGGCGGAGAGACTGCGTTGTGCGAAGGGGCCGCTTCGCCTTCGTGGGCGCTACGGGCAGCGGCGAGCAACTCCCTGTCCTCGGCCCGGATGGCGACCACCCCAGGGAACTCCGCAAGGAAGGTCGCGAGGGTCTGGTCGTCGAGCGCGGCCAGCCCAGAGGCTCCAAGGTCCACCAACGCGCCGACAGCGCCCTTCTTGAGCAGGGGCTCGATCTTGTCCAGGTTCCGTTTGGTCGCCTGAACCCAGAAGCCGTAGTTGGCCCGGCTGTGCTCTTTGGCCAGCTTGCGCTTCGTGGACAGGGACTTGGCGCTGCGCGTGGTCGGCGGCGTGTCGGACATCTCGATGAGGGTGGTGACACCCGCTGCGACGGCAGCCCGCGTCTCCTGGGCCCAGGCAGTGGCCGGGTCCACGCCCTCTGCGCCAAGATGGACGCTCAGGTCGATGATGCCCGGCATGATGAACTTGCCGATGGCGTTGATCTTCTCGCGGGCGCGACCCGCGCGGGCCCCGACGTAGGCGATCTTGCCCTTGCGGATGCCAATGTCTGCGACGACTCGGCCCTTTCCTGAGACGATGGTGGCGTCCTCGATCACCAGGTCGTACACGTCCAGACTCCTTTGCAGTGGTCCCGCCACGGCTGATTCCCCTTAATGCCGGGTCTGGACGCCCACAAGCCGGGTTGGCCTGGATTGGGGGCTCGCGCTACCCTCAGCGCTTGGAGGTCCTCGTTGGCAGAAAGCATCCTCGGTCTGAGCGTCCAGTCGCAGGGCAGCTCGGGCGCCCCTCTGGTCTTCATCGCGGGACCGCCCTTGGGGATCGCCATCTTCGAGCAGGTCCAGCGCCGACTCGGCGACCGCCGCTCCATCGCCGTGGAACTCACCAGCCTCGGGGAGCCAGCCACGCTGACCAACCTGAGCCGGAGGCTGCAGCAGCTCTGCTCGGAGACAGGGGCCGCTGGTGTGGTCGCCCACGGACTCGCGGTTCCGGTCGGGCTGCGTCTTGAGGGCCTGCCCGTCTACATCAGCAACGGACCCGCCGTTCAGCTCGATCCGCTCATGCGCTCCCTGGCGCTCATGGGACCGCGAGCGCTCTCGAGGCTGCTCAAGCCAGAGCTCCTCACCCGATGGCTCGCGTCGTCCGCGGGTCTGCGGCGGGCTGTCTCGAACCCCTATGTGATGGACCGCGACACGGTTGTCAGGGTCACCGAGGGGGTGGTCTCCAGCGCAGAGCGACGCCGTGCGGCGGCCGAATGGATCTGCGCGCTGGCCTCCGAAGACCTGGACCAGTGGTCCGTGGATGCTTCCCAAGTGTCAGCAATCTGGGGAGATTCGGACCCACTCTATCCGGTCGCTCCCCTCCGCAAGGTGCTGTCGGAGCGGGGCGGCCAGGCTCCCTCGGTCATCCTCGGAGGGCGCCTCATGCACCCCGAAGAGCGGCCCTGGGAGCTGGCGGACCGGGTGGTAGACGCAGAGAAGGGGCACACCGCGACACAGATGTCGTGATTTTGGCCTTCTCGTCCTCCGTTGGCCCCAGCGAGGACAGGGGCAGTCAAGTGAATCCAGCTACTTGGGAGTTGTGGCACGTATCGTGCTTGTAGGCGGTCGGAGAAACGACGCCTGTCAGGTCCGGCGGTGCCAAGCCGAACCTCACCGCATCGAACGCTCGGTCCTCGGACCGGGCGTTTCTTCGTTTGGGGTTAAGGGGCGCGCCAGAGGTGCCCCATGGCCGATTGGCGGAACAAGCTCCCCTCCGTCCACGACTACCGAACGACGGCGCGTGCTCGGAACGAGAATGAGCGCATCGTGTGCGTTCTCAACCCAAAGGCGGCCGCAGGCCGGGCTGGAGATCGCATCGCAGAGCTCCGCAGAGCTGTGCAGCGTGCCTTCGTCCACGGGGAGGTCGTGGTCAGTCAGCACGCTGGACACGCCACCGAGCTCGCACGGCAGGCTGTCCTCGACGGCGCCGATATCGTCGCGGCGGTGGGAGGGGATGGCACCTGCAATGAGGTGGTCAACGGGTTCTTCAAGGAGGGCAAGGCCCTCCGCCGGGATGCGATCTTCTCGATCATCCCTTGGGGAACCGGCTCGGACCTCTCCAAGTCGCTGCGCGCCCCATCCAGCCTGGAGGACGCCCTCTGGGTCGCCTCCACCGGCATGACGTTGCCGACCGATGCTGCGCTGGCCCGCTTCCAGACGGAGCAGGGACCCACCGAGCGGGTGTTCCTCAACGTGGCTGGCTTCGGCGCGAACGGCGACGTCGTCGACCGGGCCAACAGCAGCAGCAAGCGCTTTGGTGGCCGGGTGACCTTCCTCCAGGCCACCGTGTCCTCGATCCTGGGCTACAGCGCACAGCCGGTCGCGTTGAGCTGGGAGGGACCCGATGGGAACGGGAGCTGGGAAGGGGAGCTCTTCTCAGCCTTCCTCGCCAACGCGCAGTACTGCGGCGGCGGGATGAACATGGGCCGCGGCGGCTCCATGCACGATGGCGTCCTCGATCTGACGATCATCCCGGAGCTGGGGACCGCGCGACTTGTGAAGAACACCTGGAGGCTCTACGACGGCAGCGCGCACGAGATTGGTGGTGTGCGCCGAATCCGAGCGCGATCCTTGACTGCCAGAGCCCTGTCAGGATCGCGGGTTCTGATCGATCTGGATGGGGAGCAGCCGGGGTGGCTCGACGCTGAGTTCCGGGTGCTTGAGAAGCAGCTCCAGGTGCGAGGGGGATGGCTCAGGAGCCCGCTATTGGAGCGAAACCGCGAGCGCTGGGACGGCCGCGGTTTCACTCGGACCTAAGACTTTTGTAAGTATCCCAGGTCTCTCACATGGCGGACTCTGCGTATGCCTTTGGCCACGAACGGCCGTGCGCACCCTGAAAAAGTAGGGTAGAAGTACAACGAACGCCGATGGAGGCCTGGACCGGTGCCGGGACAGTGACTAAAGTCGGTGAGTTCACAATTTGGGCTTTTTTCATCTTGGGCGACATGCCCTAAGGAGTGCACCATGAACAAGGCTGATCTGACCAAGGCCCTGGCCGACAAGGCTGACATCCCCAAGGTCCGCGCCGCTGCGTACATCAACATCCTGACCGAGACCATCCAGGAGGCCCTCAGCGACGGCCACAAGGTGACCATCTCGGACTTCGGCACCTTCCAGGTCTCCGAGCGCAAGTCCTTCGAGGGGCACAACCCCAAGAACCGCGAGCCCATCACGGTGCCCAAGCGCCGCATCCCGGTCTTCCGGGCTGGCAAGCGCCTCAAGCAGGCTCTCAACGACTGAGCCACTCGCTCAGGAGACCCCAGGGCCCTGGTGGACGCAGCTTCTCGGCTGCAATCCACCGGGGCCTCTGTCGTATAGGGGGGCGATAGCGGCACACGCGTGGCCGTCGGTCGATGAACCGAAAAGGGCATCAGCCCACGCGACTGCCCTCCTGGCAGTCGCCAGGAGAGTTAGCAGATGAACATGATCAAGACCGCCCAGGAGCGGCCAGGCGTCGTCCTGAGCGCTCGCGCCCGCCTCCCCAGCCGATTCGGCGACTTCGAGGTCGTCGGATTCACCACCCAGGACGGCGAGGAGATCGGCGCCGTTGTCCGCGGGGACCTGGAGGGCGCAGAGGGCGTCCCGGTGCGCCTCCATTCCGAGTGCTTCACCGGCGACGTGATGGGCAGCCTCAAGTGCGATTGCCGCGACCAACTGGAGGCAGCCCTGGAGCTCCTCGGTCGCTCCGAGCGCGGCGCCATCATCTACCTCCGACAGGAGGGCCGAGGCATCGGACTCGTGAACAAGGTCAAGGCCTACGCGCTCCAGGACCAGGGCCTCGACACTGTCCAAGCCAACCAGGCGCTGGGCTTCGAAGACGACCTGCGCGTCTACGATGAGGCCGCCGAGGCCGTCCGGGCATTGGGGATCCGCTCCGTGGTGCTGATGACCAACAACCCCCGCAAGATCGAGGGGCTGCGCCGCGCCGGCGTGGAGGTCGTCGGGACGCTCCCCGTCAGGACTCCGCC
Organism: Myxococcota bacterium; assembly: GCA_036229005.1. Taxonomy (GTDB): domain Bacteria; phylum Myxococcota_A; class UBA796; order UBA796; family CAJQPC01; genus CAJQPC01. The sequence goes on along the minus strand of JAZAMN010000011.1, from coordinate 247,403 downwards.
CAACCCGCACAACGCCTTCTACCTGCAGACCAAGAAGGAGAAGAGCGGCCACCGTCTCTGAGCCCCAACCGGGCCCACCGAAGCACCTCCGTAGCCCACCCAAGCAGGGTGGAATCCGCCCGCAGCCGAGGTCACCCTTGGTTCGTTGGCCGCGCTTTGCGCTATGCTCCCGCCGTCATCCAGATCAGGGTCTACTTTTTTTGATCCTTTTGCCTCACTGCTGGCACTGGACTGGCGAACGGAACCCTGGAGCACCGCGCAATGCCGACCCTCTTCGCGCTGAACATCGGACTGATCAACCTGCTGGCCTGCCAGCCCTCGCAGGAGCTGATCTACTACGACTACCCGACCGCCACGATGTCCTCGTCGTGGATCGACTTTGGCGAGGTGGATCACGGCGATCCCCAGGTCCGCACGTTCACCATCCAGAACACCGGCGACATGCCCATGGGTGTGTCGTCGATCCTCCCCGGCGAGGGCAAGGCGGAGAACTTCACCGTCTCCTGGAACGCCGGCGATGTGAGCTGCCCCGTCACTGGGGAAGAGGACACTGGTGTCGAGGCCGAGGCCAAGGTCGCTCCTCCGGGCGCCAGCCTCGTCCCGGACCAGAGCAGCATCGACTTCGGCACGGTCGCTGTCGGTGGGTCGGCCTTCGGGACCCTCCGCATCACCAACGGCGGCGATGAGACGCTGATCCTCACTCAGCTCCAGATCACCGGAACGGACGCCGCCGACTTCGCGCTGGTTGGCTCCTTCGACGGCACCGAGATCGCTGTCGGCGCGTTCAAGGACGTGGTCATCAAGTACGTCCCCACCGCGGCCGGCACGGACTACGCAGACCTCATCATCGTGTCCAACGACTCCGCGTCTGCCCTCACCACTGTCCCCCTCAAGGGCAACGACGGCGGCGGCGGCGGCGAGACCGGTGACACCGGCGACACCGGAGACACCGGGGACACGGGGGAAGTCGATCCCGGCGATGGCCAGGTCCTCTTCACCCTGGACAAGGACTGCCAGATCCCGGTCCAGGTCACCTTCGACCCTGTCGACGTCGGGGCGGTCTACTCCTCCCTGGTGGTCACCACCGCCACCCAGGATCTGGGTGAGGACGGCAGCGGCGACCCCGAGTACTACGCCGACCTCATCAAGACCAGCCACATCGTCTATGTCGAGGGCGTCGGCGTGAAGGGCGAGGGGCGCGCGGTGGTCAAGCCCCGCACCGTCGACTTCGGGCACGTGTCCGTTGGCGAAGAGGAGGTTCGCTGGGTCGAGGTGGTCAACGCTGGCGACGGTGAGCTGACCCTCCTTGAGCCCACGCTCAGCGAGAACTGTGACGAGGCCTACGCGATCACCTGGAGCTACATGCCCGCGGAGGGCACCACCAAGGTGCTCGAGGGGGGCGCCCAGACCCTGGTGGAGATGAGCTTCATCCCCGTCGACGACCGCGCAGCGACCTGCTCGATGACCATCCCCACGGATGACGCCGACAACCCCGAGATCGACGTCAACCTCCAGGGCAACCAGGGCAGCGATCCCGAGAACGTCGCCCCCACGGTCACCCTCCGGTCTCCGGCCCCCGGCTACGTGCACCGGACGCCGTCGCCGATCGAGCTCGAGCTGAACGTCTTCGACAAGAACCAGCCCGCGAACACCGTGTCCTGCCGCGTGAAGTCGGCCGTGCAGCTCAGCGCCACCGTCGCGGACTGCACCCCCACCGACGAGTCCGGCCATGTGTTCGTCGAGGTCCCCTTGGACTACCTGGAGGCAGGTGTCGACACCTTCCTCATCGAGGTGCGCGACCGCTCCTCTGTGGCGGCCTACACCTCGCTGCCGCTGACCATCCTCTCCGCGGTCACCGAGTCCGACGACGACGGCGACGGCTACGGGGACCTGGACACCGGCATCTACTACGACTGTAACGACGGCAACATCAACACCTACCCCAAGGCCGCCGAGGTCGCTGACGGCGACGACAACGACTGCGACGGGCTGGTGGACGAGGGCACCGAGGGTGCAGACGACGACGGAGACTCCTTCAAGGAGACCGACGGCGACTGTGACGACGCCAACGCCAACACCTACCCTGGCGCCCCCGAGTCTCCGGACCGGGCCGACAATGACTGCGACGGCATCGTGGATGAGCAGACCGAGCTCTACGACGATGACGGCGACGGCTACGCCGAGGTCAACCTCGACTGCAACGACCTGAACCCGGACATCAAGCCCGGCGCTGTCGAAGTCTGCGACAACATGGACAACGACTGCAACGGCCTGGTGGATGATGGCTGCATCGACCTGGACTCCGAGCCCTACATCTTTGGTGGGATCGACGCCAGCCAGACCTCCGTCGAGGTGGGTGACTCCATCCAGCTCGCGGTGGAGGTCTTCGATGAGGACGGCCAGGAGGTCTACTACGCCTGGTCCGCCGACGCGGGCACCATCGACAACACCACGGCGCAGACCGTCACCTGGACTGCGCCGGAGGAGCTGGAGAACCGCGAAGGCGACATCGTCCGCTTCTACGTGGTGGCCACCGATGAGGATGGCAACCAGGCCTGGGGCTTCGCTGACGTCGCGGTCTACGGTGAGAACGACCTCTACAAGCAGTACACCGAGGTCGTGACCATCGAGAACGAGGGCTGCAGCACCGCCGGTGGTGGCAAGTCCGCCCTGGGCATGCTCGGTCTCGTCTCCCTCTTCGGGCTGCTGTTCCGCCGCCGCGAGGACTGAGAGTTCGCCCGCGCGCGGGCCTCTGCCGAGAGCCGGATCCCCCTGGGGTCCGGCTTTCCTGCTCTGTGGGCCTGGGCCTTGGGGCCACGCTCCGTCTCTGCTACTGTTTGCGCAGGAGGTCCCCCTTGGTGCAACGCGCCCAGCGCCGTGACGGTTCGTCTGCACGCAGGCTCCGACGTGGCCAGAGCACCGCTGAGTTCGCGCTGATGATCCCCTTGATCCTCGCGCTGCTGTTCGCGGTGATCGAGTATGCCTACTACCTGGGGGCCCTCAACTACGTGAACTACGCCACCTTCTCGGCCGCGCGCGGGTTCTCCGTGTCCGACGACCCCACAGCCATCGCCAGCGACCTGCTCACGGGCAACATGGTGGACTACGGCGATGGGGATGTGACTGTGGACGTGGACGCGTCCACAGGGACCGTCACCAGCACGCTGCTGTGGGAGGCGACCTCGCCGGGGTTCCGGCAGCTCATGGGGGAGATGGACGCGAGCATGTCGGTGACCATGGGCGAGCCGGAGTGTGTCCACGAGGGGGTGGGGAAGCTGGGAATGGTCGCTGCCAGCGGAAACACCGCGGTCAACCGCTCGGACAACCGGATGCTCTGCCGATGAGCCTGCATCGTGGGCATCGACGAGGACAGGCTGCGCTGCTGATCGCGCTGGTCTTCTTCTCGTTGATCGTGTTCATGGCCCTGGCCACCAACATGGGAATCTTGGTCAATGACCGGATCCGCATGCAGAACACCGCCGATCTGGGCGCCTACTCGGCCGCCTACAAGGAGGCCCAGGTCCTCAACCAACTGGTGGCAAAGAACCGGGAGATCGTCGACATCGTCGACCAGTGTCGGGACACCATCACCTCCCGGCCTTGGGAGAACGACGACTGCGACTGCGAAGCGCGCAGCGACGCCGCCGAGCTCTACCTGAGCAACTGCCAGACCGCGATCGACGCAAAGGCCGATGAGTTCATCGGACTCGCCCAGTGGTCTGCGTCTGTCGGGCCGGCGGTCACTGCGGGTGAGCAGACCATGAACACCAACCTGCCTGGTGTCCTCACTGCGGGCGGTGGCATCGTGGTTGGTGCGGGGAGCGCGAGCCGAAACGGTGCATACCGCAGCCAGGGGACCTCCGGACAGCCCTCCACCATCGCCATCTACAGGCGGGCCGTCTCCAGCTTCAACTACCCGGTGCTGCTCTACTGCCGCACGGCGGTCGGATGTGTGCCTTCCGGTGTGGTGCCCAGCGTCGAGACCTACCAACTGGAGACCTGGTTCTACAAGGGGCGGGACCTGAGCAGCCCCACTCAGTACCGCCCCAGTCAGCAGCCCGATGTCTGGGTCCTGGCTGAGGCCCGCGGCACCCCGGCGACCGCCTACCTGGACATCGCCTACTCCGGCGCAGGCTCGGACGGTGGCTACTTCGGCGCCTCCAGCTACAGCGGCTCCACCGACGAGATGGTCGCGGTCGCTGTAGCCAAGCCCTACGGCGGCAGCGTCGGTCCCTCCGCAGTGAGCCAGGAGCAGGCCTTTGGGAACGAGCCGAATGGGCCCTACTACGACTCGGAGTCTTCGTTGACCGCCCGCGCTTCGATGATCCCCGAGTACCGCGCCCGCCTGGCGGGCTTCGGTGAGTGGTCTTCGTCTTCGGTGCCTGTGGGAGCCGCCGCCAACCTCAACCCCCGCGATGCCTATGCTGCGAGCTCCTCGCCCCATGCCAGCGCTGCTGCCCAGCTCCGTCACTGAGCGGTTCAAGCGGTGCACCACGCACCGTGAGGGCCAGTCTGCCGTCGAGACCATGCTGCTGGTGTTCGGCGTGATGGTCGTCCTGATGGCGATGGTCCACCTCTGGCAGGTGACCTGGGCTGCCCAGAACGCCAACCTCCGCGCGCGAGAGGTCCTGTTGCATGGGGACACCTACCTGGATCCCGGGCGGGCGGCGTATGTGACCTACAACCCCTCCGAGATCCCCTTCGACCCGGCTGCTGGGACCTACAAGAAGGCCAACCCCGGGGCCGCGAGCTTCCGCGCCGGAGCGTTCGACGCGACGCAGGACGACATCATCGGGAGCCAGAGCCTGGAGGTCGAGCTGCGCATCCAGGCGCCCTGAGTCAGGCTCAGAAGGAGAGGCGGGCCAGGGCGGCCAAGGCTGCCGTGTCGCTCCGCAGCACGTTCCGACCCAGCCCCATGGGGGAGAAGCCTTTTGCGCCGGCGAGGTCAAGCTCGCTGGGATCCAGGCCGCCCTCCGGGCCGATGAGAAGCGCCAGGGACTGGGGGGCGGGCCGCTCCGTGGGGGCGCCGGGCTGGAGGACCAGCTTCAGCATGTCCTCGCTGGGGAGCTGATCGATGTGGGCTTGCAGGGGCCGCAGAGGGTGGAGGGTGGGGACGGCATCTCGGCCCGACTGCCGAGCCGCTTGCTCCACCAGCTTCATCCAGCGGTCCACCTTGTCCCCCTTGGCGACGGAGCGCCGCGCGATGAAGGGGTGGAAGTCCGTCATGCCCAGCTCGGTGGCCATGCGCAGAATGCGCTCCAGAGCGGGCTTGCGGGGCAACCCGAGGATGAGGTGGATCTCCGGCTCGGGGGGACTCTGGACGATGGGCTCGAGTCCTTGGACCAGAGCCTGGCCGTCCTCGGCGCCGATGAGCTCGACCACACAGCTCTGGCCCTGGCCGTCGAAGAGGACGAGCTGGGACCCGCGGGGGAGCAGGGTCACCCTCAGGACGTGGTGGGAGACCTCGGGCTCAAGGAGTAGCTGTTCGTGAGGCGAGGGCAGGGTGTCCGAGGGGAAGCGCCGCACTCAGAGGACCTGGAGCTGCAGGCTGACCCACTCCCCTTCCTGGATGCGCTGGCGCACAGCCAGGGGCGGGGACAGCGCGGCGATCACCATGTCGGCGCGGTCGGCGAGGATCCCAGCCAGCACCAGGTGCTTGCCGGTGAGGCGGATGAGCTCGGGGGCCATCTGGACCAGGACCTCGGCGAAGAGGTTGGCTACGACCAGATCGTAGGGACCCTGGAGCTGGTCGAGGGTGGCGCTGGAGAAGGAGGCCTCGAGGCCGTTGAGGGCCGCGTTCTCCTGGCTGGCGCGCACCGAGTCAGCCTCGATGTCGATGCCCTCCGAGCGGAGTCCGAGCTGGGTGGCCGCGAGGGCGAGCACGCCGGAGCCGCAGCCGACATCCAGGCAGGTCCGGCACTCGCCGGCCAGGAGATCGATCCCAGCGAGGCAGGCCTGGGTGGTGGGGTGGTCACCGGTCCCGAAGGCGTTGCCGGGGGGGATGATCAGGTCGCCGGGGACGGCCTCCCAGGGAGGGGAGACGCGCAGGCGCTCGCTGATGGCGATGCGGTGGTGGTGGCGCTTCCAGGACTCGGCCCAGTCTTCGTCGCGGACCTCCAGGCGCTCGACCTCCTGTTGGGTGGCCTCGCCCAGGGCTTGGGCGGCGCGGTCGGCGTCCTGGGGCTCGAACCAGGCCTTGAAGCGGCAGAGAAGGGGGAGGGGAGGGGCCTTCTCGTCCCAGGGCTGCTTGAACTGCAGCGGCGCGCCGGGGGCGGCGGCCTCTTCGGTTCCGGTGGCACCAAGGGACATGGCGAGGGCCGTCAGGCGGTCAACGTGGGTGCGGGCGACGACCACCCGCAGCTCGATCCACTCGGACATTCAGGGAACCTCGGGGGGGCGTGCGGGGGGGAGCTCGGTGCCCTCGCGCTTGGCGGCGAGGAGGATGGCGACACCTTCGGTGCCGTACTCCACCTGGATCCACTCCTCGGTGGGGTGGACGCCCTTGAGGAAGAGGGTGGGTGTGGCCCAGAGTCCGGCGGTGGTGCCGGCCTGGACGTCGGCGGCCACGCGCTCCATGGTGGACTCCTGGCTCATGCAGGCGTAGAGCGCGTCAGTGTCCAGGCCTTGCTGGCCGGCCATGAAGAGGATGTCGTTGGGGGCCAGGGTGCTCTGGTTGGCCATCATCTGACCAGCGAGCTCCCAGAAGCGGCCCTGGTCCTGGGCGCACAGGGACGCGGCGGCTGCCATGCAGGCCATGGGGTGCATGTTGCGGCCGACGTTGGGGTTGCACTCGGGAGAGAGGGGGTAGTTCTTGAAGCAGACGCGCAGGTCGGGGTTGGCGGCGACCAGGGGCTGCAGCTCGGGGAAGCTGAGTCCGCAGTGGGGGCACTCGAAGTCGGCGAACTCGACCAGGGTGTAGGGCGCATCGGGGCTGCCCCAGCAGGGCTCCTTGCCGGTGAGGACGATGCTCCCAGGGACCTGGGTGTAGAGCTGCTCGATGCCGGCATCCTGGTCGCCGGGGTCGGTGCCGGGGATGGCGGTCTCGGCGCTGGAGCCCATGACGCCCAGGCCCAGGAAGAGGGCGCCGGTGGCCACGGCGACGATGCCGCTGCGGTCCTTGCCCGGGTCGTCCTTGGTGACCGCGTCATCGGGGGCGCGCCACGCCAGGACGGCGGAGACCAAGAGGATCGTGGAGAGGCCGTAGGTGCTGATGCACAGCACGCACCAGGCCCCCAGGGTCGAGCTGGCGATGGCCAGACCGATGGCCGCGAGGACGGCTGCCCCACCGCCACCCACCAGGATGAGCGGGGCGTTGTGGAAGCCGCGGACCTTCTGCCAGGAGAGGGTCGCGATCAGCGCGGCGGCGGCGTAGAAGGCGGCCCCGAAGAGGGCCACGGGGATGCCGGCGATCTCGCTGAACTCGGAGGTGTTCACGGCATCGCAGTTGAAGGTCGCGTCGATGTTGCAGACGCTCTCGCTCGCTCCCGCCATCGCCAGGTGATGCTGCTGCACCAGATAGGCGGACACGCCCGCCCCCAGGACACCCGCCAGGGTGGTGCCGGCGAGGGGCTTCCAGGCGGTCGCCGCTGCGCTGGCCAACCACATGGCCGCGATGCCGGCGAAGAGGGCGGTGCCGGGGTCACTCCCGGCGAGGACAGCCGCGCCGCCGCCAGCGAGGACAGCGAGGGCCAACAGAGCGATTGCGATGGGCTTCTTCACGGCCCAGTGTCTATCTCAGCAGCACCGCTCCGGCGAGTGGTGGGCTCGTCCCACACTCTCCCACCTGTGGGGGCCTCCCACTCCCTCCCACCCTGCTCCCGGTCTCCCACTCTCTCCCACCGCAGGACGGAGCCCCATCGGGTCTCCCACTCTCTCCCACCGCGCTCAGTAGTTCTTGAGCATCCGGTCGGTCTCGCGCTTGGTCTGCTTCTGCTTGAGCGTCTCGCGCTTGTCGAAGAGCTTCTTGCCGCGGCCCAGGGCGAGCTCGAGCTTGATCCACGAGCCCTTGAAGTACAGGGCCAGCGGGACGATGGCGAGGCCCTTCTCGGTGCTCGCCCGCTGCAGCCTGCGCAGCTCCGTCTTCTTGAGGAGCAAGCGGCGCTTTCGGGAGGGCTCGTGGTTGTTGTAGCTGGCCTGGGGGTACTCGGGGACGTTGGCGTTGAGCAGCCAAGCCTCGCCGTCGACCAGGCGGATGTGGGCCTCCGCGATGGTGCCCTTGCCGCCTCGGAGGGTCTTGACCTCGCTGCCACGCAGCTCCAGCCCGGCCTCGAAGGTCTCCAGGATCTCGTAGTCGTGGCGGGCACGCTTGTTCCGCGCGACGAAGCGGCGGTCGTCCTTTGGACTCTTCTTCTTCTTGGCCATGGCCCCCTTGAATAGCACCGCGAGCGCCGAGGGCAAGGGGCTTGCGCACAGGCAGGCGTGGGGATCGCCCTACAAGCCAGGGAGAAGGGCAAAAACGGGGGCATATGCGATCGGGTGAAGATACGTGATTTCAGTTAGATAGAGGTCAGCTTCGGATTCACTGCGCGAAGTGGGCACTTTCTCTTGCATGTGGGACAGAGTGGTTTAAGGTGGGGAACAGTGGTACAAGGTGGGTGAAACCAAGGCGACCTCCCTCGAACGATGCTCGGTGAACGCTTCCAGCTCACGTCTTCGCTCGACAACAAGGGCCGACTTGCATTGCCCGCCCGGCTGCGAACCCAACTCCAGGAAGCGGGCATTGATGAACTGGTCCTCACTTGCGTTGACGGCGGCGTCCGGGCGTTCACGCCCGAGGACTTCGCTACGCGCATCGAGGGCCCCTACGCCGACGCGGATCCCTTCGACCCCGACGCACAGGCCTACTTCTACACAGTGCTCGCCGACGCAGAGTCCTGCCGCATCGACGGCCAGGGGCGCATCCGCGTCCCGACCCGACTGCGTGAGCAGGCTGGCCTCATCAAGGAAGTCAAGGTCCTCTCGATGCTGCGGTGGGTGGAGCTCTGGAACCCCAGCAACTTCGCTGCGGTCCAGGCCAAGGCGCGCGAGGACTACCGGCGCCGTCGCGAAGAGCGAAAGCAAGCACAGCAGGGGGGCTGACATGTCCTTCGAGCACTGGACCGTCCTGCGGGACGAGGCTGTCTCTCTGCTCGCTCCGGCGCCGGGCAAGCTGGTGGTGGACTGCACCCTTGGGGGTGGGGGACACAGCCAGGCCCTGCTGGATGCCGGCTGCCGGGTCATCGGGCTGGATCGGGATCCCGCCGCCATCGCCGCGGCGAGCGCCCGGCTGGAGTCCTACGGGGACCGCTTCACGGCTGTGCAGACCTCGTTCTCGGGGATCCAGGATGTCCTCGTCGAGCTGGGGATTCCCCAGGTGGATGGCGTCCTGGCGGACCTGGGGGTGAGCAGCCCCCAGCTCGACCAGGCGGGCCGTGGCTTCTCCTTCTCAAAGGACGGGCCCCTGGACATGCGCATGTCCCAGGACGGCATGACCGCCGCCGAGTACCTGGAGCAGGTCGATGAGACCGAGCTCGCGGACGCCCTCTACCGCTACGGCGAGGAGCGCAACAGCCGGCGCATCGCCCGGGCCATCAAGGCAGCCCTCCCACTCTCCACCACCGGGGAGCTGGCCGAGGTCATCGCCAAGGCCTCCCCCGGCAAGCCCGGTCGCATCCACCCCGCGACCCGCAGCTTCCAGGCCCTCCGCATCGTCGTCAACGACGAGCTCGGTGAGCTGGAGACCCTGCTGCACCTGCTCCCTGGCCTGCTCAAGGTCGGTGGGCGCGCCGCCATCATCTCCTTCCACAGCCTCGAGGACCGGCCGGTCAAGCTCCGCTTCCGGCACCTGGCGGCTCTGGATGCCCCCAAGGACCCCTTCGGGAACCCCACGCGTCCCGCGGAGGTCCGTCTGCTGACCCGGAAGGCTGTCAAGGCCTCCGACGGCAACCCGCGGGCCCGCTCTGCCCGCCTCCGCGCCATCGAGCGCACCTGAGCACCCCCTCCTGCTGCACTCCCGCTGCCGCTGTCGCTGGCCCCCAGCACGCCCCCCGCTGACTCCCCCCAACCCCCCGCTCCGCTGAAGAGGACATCGATGGATCAGAGCCGCCCCGCTCGTGGTGCATGGGCCGCGTACCCCACCCGTCCGTTCGTTGGCTTGGAGCTCAGCGGCGTGCTCGGGTTCTTGATCTACACCGGCCTGCTGGTCTCGGCGCTGATGTTCTATGTGTGGTCGCGGGTGGACGTGAGGACGGCCGCTGCGGACCTGGAGTCTGCCCAGAGTGGGTACCAGGCTCTGCTGACCGAGCAGGATCAGCTCCGGCTGGAGCTGGCTTCCCGGCGGGATCTCGCGCACGTCGAGGCACTCAGCGCTGAGCTTGAGCTGTCGGCCGAGGGTGTCCAGGTGGTGGAGGTCCAGGTCAAGTGAGCCGCGCCCCCGCCAAGCCCCCGGAGAACAGCGTGCAGGACGCTGGCCTGGTCCTGGACCGGGCCCGCTACCGGTCTACGCTCGTGACCGCGCTGGTCGGGCTTGGGCTCATGGTGCTCTCCGTGCGCGCGACGCCGCTGATGCTGATGGAGGACAGCCGCCTGGAGGCCCAGGCCGCGCTGCAGTTCCAGCGCTCGGTAGAGGTGGAGGCCCCCCGCGGAGACATCCTGGCGCGCGACGGCTCCGTGCTCGCCACCACGGTGATGATGCCCAGCGTCCACGCAGACCCCAAGATGCTGGACCCCGAGGACGTCGAGCCGCTGGCTCGTGCCTTGGCGCCGCTGCTGGACAAGGACGCCGGCAACCTGATCAAGCGCCTGTCCCAGCACAGCCGGCGCGACGTACTGCTGGCCAACGAGGTCCCCCCCGACCGCCTGGAGGCCATCGAGGCGCTGGACCCCGGCCGCGTGCTGTTCACCCGCAGCCAGCCCACCCGCTACTACCCGAGCCGGGAGAGCGCGGTGCAGATCCTGGGCGTGGTCGGCTACAACGGCCGCGGCGTCGAGGGCGTGGAGCGCCAGTTGGACCCCTACCTGCGCGGGTCCACCTTCCGGTACATCGAAGAGCGGGACGCCGACGGCCGCGTGATCTCCACGGAGTACGAGGCGCGGAGCCGGGCCAAGGCCGGCGGACAGGTCACCCTGACCCTGGACCCCGTCATCCAGCGCGCTGCGGAAGAGGCCCTGGACCAGGTCGTCGAGGCCTCCGAGCCGCTCTCCGCGACCGCTGTCGTCCTGGACGTGCAGACCGGCGAGATCCTGGCGCTGGCCAACCGCCCCCACACCAACCCCAACGACCGCCGCGGCCGGGACATCTCCCACCTGCGCAACCACGGCATCGCGGACGCCCACGAGCCGGGCTCCATCATGAAGCCCTTCGTGATCGCGCTGGCGCTGGAGGAGGGGCTCTACACCCCCGACACGCTCGTGGACTGTGAGGGGGGCGCGCACCGCTTCGGTCGCAGCCGCAAGCCCATCCGCGATGACCACCCCCACGACGTGGTGACGGTCAGCGAGGTCCTCAAGTACAGCTCCAACATCGGCACCGCCAAGATGGCCTTCTCCTTGGGCGCCGAGCGCACCATCGAGGGGCTCCAGCGCTTTGGGTTCCAGTCCCGGACCGGTGTGGACCTGCCCGGCGAGACCCGCGGCTTCATCCGCAGCCCGGACAAGATCAAGCCGATCGAGCTCGCCACCACGGCCTTTGGCCAGGGCATGCAGGCCTCCGCCCTCCAGGTCGCCTCCGCGCTGCAGGCCCTCGCGAACGACGGGGTGCGCATGCAGCCCTACATCGTCGCCGAGGTCCGCGACCGCTACGGCCAGATCAAGCTGCGGAACAAGCCCGAGGGCATCGGCCGCCCGGTCTCCGAGAAGGTCGCCAGGCAGACCATCCAGATGATGTCCACCGTCCTGGAAGAGGGCGGAACGGGCACCCGCGCCCGCGTCCCCGGCTACACCGCCGCGGGCAAGACCGGCACGGGCCAGAAGGTGGTCGACGGCCGCTACAGCCCCACCGCCCGCGTGGCCTCGTTCATGGGCGTGGCTCCGGCCAATGACCCGCGCCTGGCGATCGTCGTGATGGTGGACACCCCGAGCAAGGGCAGCCGCTACGGTGGCACCGTGGCGGGGCCCGCGTTCTCCCTGATCGCTCAGCGCAGCCTCCGCTACCTGGGCGTCCCCGAGGACCGCGTCGAAGAGGACGAGGCTCTGCAGGCCGACTCCCCCGACGACCCCACCCCCCAGGATCTGCCCCCTTTGGTGGTCGCAGAGCTGGCGTGGACCCCCGAGGGCACCTTGCGCGTGCCCGACCTGGCTGGTCTCTCCATGCGTGACGCCCTGGCTGCCCTCGACGGCTCCGGGCTGGAGCTCTCCGTGCAGGGCTCCGGGCGCGTCATCGACCAGCGCCCCGGTGCAGGCAGCGACCTGCACACCGGCCAACGCATCGAGTTGGTCTTCGACTGATCTTCTTTGTTCTTTGACGTTTTCTGACCTCTTTTCGCCTGGCCCCAGAGCCCTGGGGGTGGGCCGAGCGCCTTCCTGTGCAGCGCCCGCGCATCCTCGCGCCGACGCGGCCGGAAGGCCCGGTCCCCCATCGGGTCTCCAGCCTGCACAGGTCGCTGTCGCTGCCCGCTGCGCGAACCCCCCACGGTTCGCAACCCTTGCTGATGCTGATGTCGACGCTGACCCCGCTTGCTGAATCCCGCGTGCGCTCCGCCCGCCCCCAGTCCTGGACGCCTGGCTCCATCTCCCCGCCCGCCTCGGTGCGTCGGGGGCACGGAGCGACCCCCTGAGCGAACCCTCGGGTCCCATCCCCCCCGGAGTCCTGCCCGCCTGTCCTGGCGCGCCCTCCATCCCGAGAAGAAACGCCCAGCCCGCCCCGTTCCTCCCCGTTGATGCCGCCTCTTGCTGGCCTTGCTGCTGCAACCCCGGCGCACCTGGTGGGAGTGGATGGAGTCCAACGCCCCGCCGCGAAGAGAAGGTCGAGCAAGGGTTCGGTGGCCCCCCTCGGGCAGCGTAGTTCGCACCTTCCAATCCCGCGTGACTCCCTGAGTTTTCTTTGACTCGAGGGGGGCCTCTTTCCCTTTGCAACGTCCCCTCCATCTCTCCCGCCAGCCCCCCGCCACCGTCCTCCCGATGACCCTCGCCCAGCTCCTGCTGCGGGTGGACCACCGAATCCTCACCGGTTCCGTCGACCGCCCCGTCCAGACCCTGACCCAGGACTCCCGCAAGGCGGGCCCCGGCGCGGTCTTTGTCGCCCTGCGTGGACTGCGGGTGGATGGTCACGACTACGTGCCCAAGCTGGCCCCCGGCACCGTCGCCGCCATCGTGTCCGAGCCCTGCCAGGCGCCCCCAGGTACCACCCTCATCCAGGTCGCCGACACGCACCTCGCCTTGGCCGAGATGGCCGCCGCGCTCCAGGGCCACCCCAGCGAGGCGGTGAGCGTCATCGGCGTGACCGGCACCAACGGCAAGACCACCGTGACCTGGATGCTGGAGTCCATCGCCCAGGCCGCGGGCGTGCGCATCGGGGTCATCGGCACCACCGGCAACCGCATCGCAGGCACCCCGGCTCCCGCCGCCTACACCACCCCGCTCGCCCCCGAGTGGCAGGCCCTCCTGGCCCGCATGCGCGACGCCGGGTGTCGCTGGGTCGCCGCCGAGGTCAGCTCCATCGGGCTCGCCTACAAGCGCGTGGACGCGACCCGGTTCGCCGTCGGCGTCTACACGAACCTCTCCCAGGACCACCTGGACGTCCACGGCGACATGGCCACCTACGCCCAGGCCAAGGAGCGCCTGTTCACCGAGCTGCTGGCAGAGGAGGGAACCGCGGTGCTCTGCGCATCCGACCCCACCGCCCGGGCTGTGGACTCCCGCGGCCGTAGCTGGCGCTACGGCATCGAGCAGGGAGATCTCTCCGCCAGCGAGGTCACCCTCAGCCCGACCGGCACCCGCGCCAAGGTCCAGACCCCGGCCGGCGCCTTCGACCTGGAGCTGCCGCTGGTGGGGCGCTTCAACCTGGAGAACGCCCTCGCCGCGACCGGCGCTGCGATCGCCCTGGGGGCAACGCCCGAGCAGTGCGCACGTGGCTTGGCCGCACTCCCCCGGGTCCCCGGGCGCCTGGAGCCGGTCCCCAACGAGCGCGGGATCTCGGTGCTGGTTGACTACGCCCACACCCCCGATGCCCTCGACACCACCCTGGCGGCCCTGCGGGAGCTCGGCGCACGCCGGGTGCTCTGCGTTGTGGGCTGCGGTGGGGACCGGGATCGGGCCAAGCGCCCCCTGATGGCCCGCGCGGCCGCCCAGGGGAGCGACCTCGTGCTCGCCACCTCGGACAACCCCCGCTCCGAGGACCCGATGGACATCCTGGCGCAGATGAAGCCCGGCCTGCGGGACAGCGACCTGGTCATCGTGGACCGGGCCGAGGCCATCGCGCGGGCCGTGCAGCTCGCGCAGCCGGGGGACCTGGTGTTGATCGCTGGCAAGGGCCACGAGACCACCCAGGAGATCCAGGGTGTGAAGCACCCCTTTGATGACCGCTTGATCGCCGCGAAGGCCCTGTCGATGGGCGCCGGTACGGAAGGTGCACCATGATGCTCACCGGAGAAGAACTGGCCCGCGCGACGGGAGGCGAGCTGCTGTCCCCCGGACCCGCTGGCCCCATCCAGACCGACAGCCGCCGCCTGCAGGCGGGCTCCTGGTTCTTGGCCCTGGTCGGCGAGCGCTTCGACGGCCACGCCTTCCTGCCTCACGCCCAGGTCGCCCAGTGCGCAGGTGCGGTGGTCGCCGAGCGCCCCGAGGGCGAGTGGAAGGGCGGGCTGGTCCTGGTCCCGGACACCCTGGTCGCGCTCCAGGACGCCGCGCGCTTTGTGCGGCAGGAGTTCTTTGGCCCGGTGGTCGGCATCACGGGCTCGGCGGGCAAGACGACCACCCGCGCGATGGTCGCTGAGGTCCTGGCCGCCCGCGGCAAGGTGCACCAGACCCAGGGCAACCTGAACAACCACATCGGCGTGCCCCTGACCCTGCTCGACACCCCGCTGGACGCGGAGCTGATGGTGCTGGAGATGGGTATGTCCGCGGCGGGCGAGATCGCGCTGCTGCAGGACATCGGCGCGCCCACGCACCGCATCGTGACGAACGTGAGCGCGGCCCACCTGCAGGGCACCGGCTCCATCGAGGGCGTGGCCGCCTGCAAGCAGGAGATGTTCGACGGGGCGCGCCCCGGGGACGTCTGTATCGTCAACCTTGACGACCCCTACGTGGCCGCCATGCCCCTGCCCGAGGGCGTGCGGCGCATCACCGTGGGCACCGGGACCCAGGCGCAGATCCGCCTGCTCTCGGCCGAGGTCGACCCCAAGAGCCTGCACACCCTGGTGCAGATCGCGCTCCCCGAGGGCGACCTGAGCGCCCGCATCCCCAGTCCCGGGCGGCACTTGGCGCTCAACGCCGCTGTCGCGGCTGCGCTGGGGTGGTCCATGGGCATCTCGCGGGACCAGATCGCGGCCGGGCTGGCCCGCTACTCCCCGGTGGGGATGCGCATGCGGGTGGAGAGCAGCGGCGGGATCACCGTGCTCAACGACGCCTACAACGCCAACCCCGCGTCCATGCGGGCGGCGCTGGAGACGCTCGCGCAGCTCCCCGGACGACGCATCGCGCTGCTGGGCGAGATGCTGGAGCTGGGCGGCGACGAGGCGCGCTTCCACGAGGAGGTCATCCGCAAGGTGTCCTCGCTTGGGCTCACCCACGTCGGGTTGTCCGGACCGCTGATGGCGGCTCAAGGTGAGCTGGCCGAGTCCCTGGGGCTGCAGGTCTGGTCCGCTCCGGACTCGGAGACCCTGGCGGAGGCGCTGCGGGGTGAGCTGCGGGACGGCGACGTCGTCCTGGTGAAGGGCAGCCGCGGGGCCAAGATGGAACGGGTCCTGCAAGCGCTCCCGGGCAAGGAGGACTGAGATGCTCTACCACCTGCTGGTCCCGCTCTCCGAGCACACCATCCTCTTCAACCCGCTGCGCTACGTCACCACGCGGACCGCGCTGGCGATGCTGACCGCGCTGGGGTTCACCTACCTGGTCTACCCGGCGTTCATCCGCTGGATGAACCAGCGGAAGCTCGAGCAGATCATCCGCACCGAGGGCCCCGAGTCCCACCGCGCGAACAAGCTGGGCACCCCCACCATGGGCGGCGTCCCCATCCTGGCGGGCATCGGGCTCGCCGGCCTGCTGTGGTGCCGCCTGGACGAGCCCGTCGTGCACATCGCCCTGATTGTGCTCATGGGCTACGGGCTGATTGGATTTGTAGATGACTGGAAGAAGGTCATGGAGCGCAGCTCCGATGGCCTGGCCGGTCGCTGGAAGATCGTCGGGCAGCTCTTCTTTGGCGGCGCCGCGCTGGCCTACGGGCTGTGGTCCGGGGCGATGACGCCGGAGATCCCGCTGCCCTTCCTCAAGGGCACCGCCATCGACTTCGCCCACCTCTGGGAGGGCGCGCCGGGCTGGCTGAGCTGGCTCTATGTCGCCGCCGGGCTCTTCATCCTGGTCGCCATGTCCAACGGCGTGAACCTGACGGACGGGCTCGACGGGCTGGCCATCGGGCCGGTCATGATCGCCGCCGCGACCTACGCCATCCTGGCCTACATCGCCGGTCACGCGGGCTTCGCGGACTACCTGGCGGTGCCGCACGTGGACGGCGCCAGCGAGCTGACCATCCTCTGCGTCGCCACCATCGGGGCCGGGCTCGGGTTCCTCTGGTACAACGCCTACCCTGCGCAGATCTTCATGGGGGACGTGGGCTCCCTGGCGCTGGGCGGCTTCCTGGGCATCATCGGCCTGCTCTCCAAGCATGAGCTGCTGCTGCCCCTGGTCGGCGGCATCTTCGTGCTGGAGGCCGGCTCGGTTGTCATCCAGGTGCTGGGCTTCAAGATCACCAAGAAGCTCACCGGCGAGGGCAAGCGCGTGTTCGCCATGGCCCCCATCCACCACCACTACGAGAAGCAGGGGTGGTCCGAGCCCAAGATCATCGTGCGCTTCTGGATCATCTCCATCCTGCTCGCGCTGGTGGCGCTGACCACCCTGAAGCTGAGGTGAGCATGAAGGCGCCGGCGCGGGTCACGGTGCTTGGAGCGGGGCTCTCGGGCCGCGCTGCGGCTGCTCTGGCCAAGAGGAAGGGGGCTCAGGTCACACTGACCGACCTCAACGCCCAGGCCCCGGAGATGGACGGCATCCGCTGCATCTTCGGCCGCCACGAGGACACCGACCTGACGGACACGGACCTGGTGGTCGTCTCGCCGGGCATCCCCGCGGCCGCACCCCCCGTGCGTTTGGCCCAGGACGCCGACGTGGCGGTGGTGGGGGAGCTGGGCTTCGCGGCCTCCTTCCTGCCCCAGGACAAGCCCATCCTGGCGATCTCCGGGACCAACGGCAAGTCCACGGTGACCTGGTTCACCAAGCAGATCCTGGAGCAGGCGGGGATGAAGGTCTTCGCCGGCGGAAACCTGGGCACACCGCTGTCGTTGGCGGTCGATGGTGACCACGAGGTCCTGGTCGTCGAGGTCAGCTCCTACCAGATGGAGCTGCCCGGCCCCTTCACGCCCTGGGCGGCCGTCATCCTGAACCTGACCCCCGACCATTTGGCGCGGCACGGGGACATGGCCACCTACGCCCAGCACAAGCTCCGGCTCTTCGACAACCTGCGGCCGGAGGGGCTGGCTGGCCTGGTCCACGAGCCCCACCTGGAGTTCGCGGCGCAGGGCAAGCCGGGGCGCCGTATCTGGCTGGACCGGCTCGCCCTGGACAACCCGGTCCTGGACACGCTGCGGGTGCTGGGCGACCACAACCGCTGGAACGCGGCCGTGGCCTGTCTGCTCGCCGCCGAAGTCGGCGTGGTGCCTGCGGACCTCTCCACGCTGGTGGGCCTGCCCCATCGCCTGGAGCCCGTGCCCAGCAACGACGGCCGGCGCTGGATCAACGACTCCAAGGCCACCAACATCGAGGCCGCCATCGTCGGCATCTCCGCCATGGAGGGCCCGGGGGTTGTCCTGCTGGGCGGCCGTGGCAAGGCTGGGGCCGACTACAGCCGCCTGCGTGCGTGCATCGAGGGCCGCCCCGTCGTCTGCTTTGGCGAGGCGGGCCCCGAGATCCACGCCGCCTTGGGCGGGACCCTTGTGGGCAGCCTGGACCAGGCCGTGTCCACCGCCCGGGAGCTGAGCGCCCACGGAGAGCAGATCCTGCTGTCTCCGGCCTGCTCCTCCTTCGACGCCTTCCAGAACTTCGAGCGGCGCGGCGACCACTTCCGCGCCTTGGTCCAGGAGCTGCCATGAGCACCCTCACCCAGACCCCCAGCGAGGCCCCCGCCGAGGCACCCCCCAGCCCCGGTCTGTCCTTGGGCCCCCAGGTCCCAGGGCGCGGCTACGACACGCTGCTTCTGGCCCTGACGGTAGTCTTCCTGATTGTAGGGCTGGTGATGGTGCACTCCGCGAGCGGGCCCACCGCCGCCGAGGAGTTCGGCGACCAGTTCCGCTACGTCAAGCGTCAGGCCATGGCCATGGGCGTGGGCCTGGTCGGCATGGTCACCCTGGCGCTCGTCCCCTACCAGTGGCTGCGCAAGTACGCCTACCACGCGTATGGGGCCATCGTTGCGCTGCTGCTGGCGGTGCTCGCCTTCCCCGCGCAGGGCGGCGCACAGCGCTGGATCTCCCTGGGGCCCGTCAACTTCCAGCCCTCCGAGCTCGGCAAGGTCGCGGTGGTCTTGGCCATGGCCCAGCTCCTGGCCACCCACCAGGGCCGCATCGACGACGTGAAGGGCTTCCTGTGGAAGGCCATCCTGCTGCCCGTTCCCGCGCTGGTGCTCCTGCTGCTCGAGCCCGACATGGGCACCACGCTCATCACCGCAGGGCTTGCCTTCCTGTGCATCTACCTGGCCGGCCTCAAGCAGAGCTGGGTGGCCGCGCTCTTCGGCGGTGGTCTCGCGGTCGGTGTCCCCGTGGTGCTCGCCGCGGACTACCGCGTGCGCCGCATCACCAGCTTCCTGGACCCCTGGGAGGACTACTACGGCGACGGCCACCAGGTCATCCAGTCCATGATCGCCTTCCACAGCGGCGGCCTCACCGGCGAGGGCCTGGCCGAGTCCCAGGCCAAGCACCAGTTCCTGCCCGAGCCCTGGACCGACTTCGTGGGCTCCGTGCTCGCGGAGGAGTTCGGCCTGATCGGGATCCTCCTGCTGCTCGTCGGGTACGGACTCATCCTCTGGCGCGGCCTGCGCATCGCCCGGAACGCCACCGACCTCTTCGGCGTGATCACGGCCACCGCCCTGACCATCGCCATCGGCGGGCAGGCCTTCCTGAACCTGGGTGTCGCCATGGGCATCGTCCCCCCCAAGGGGCTGGTGCTGCCCTTCCTGAGCTATGGGTCGTCGGCGGTCATGGGGCACCTGCTGTCCATCGGGGTGCTCCTGAACATCTCCGCCCACCAGGCCCCCATCCCGCGGGGGCCCACCATCTACCGCGCCACGCGCCGGGTCGAGGGCCTCTGAAATGCGCCACATGTTCCGCGGACAGGTCCGCACCATCCACTTCGTCGGCATCGGCGGCTCCGGCATGAACGGCATCGCCGAGGTGCTGCTCAACCTGGGCTTCCAGGTCACCGGCTCCGACCTCAAGGAGGGCGCCGCCGTGGAGCGCCTCCGGGGTCTGGGCGCCACCGTCCACATCGGACACGGGCCGGAGAACCTGGGCGATGCGGATGTCGTCGTGAAGTCCACCGCGGTCCCCTTGAGCAACCCCGAGTGCGCCGCCGCGCTGGCCGCCGGCGTGCCGGTCATCCCCCGCGCCGAGATGCTCGCCGAGCTCATGCGCATGAAGTACGGGCTGGCCGTCGCGGGCACCCACGGCAAGACCACCACCACCTCCATGCTGGCCACCATCCTGGCTGCGGCCGAGCTGGACCCCACCATCGTCATCGGCGGCAAGCTGGACGCCATCGGCTCCAACGCGCGCATGGGCACAGGCGAGTACCTGGTCGCCGAGGCCGACGAGTCCGACGGCTCCTTCATGTTCCTGGACCCCACCGTCGCGGTCATCACCAACATCGACCCGGAGCACCTGGACCACTACGGCGACTTTCAGCGCCTCAAGGAGACCTTCGTCGCCTTCGCGAACAAGGTGCCCTTCTTTGGCTTCGCGGTGGTCTGTCTGGATCACCCCGTCGTCCAGGAGCTGCTCCCCCAGCTCCGCAAGCGCGTGATCACCTACGGCCTCTCCCGCCAGGCCGACGTGCGCGCCGAGGACATCCACCAGGACGGCCTGGACACCACCTTCACCCTGGTCGCCAAGGGCAAGGCGCTGGGCCAGCTCCGACTCTCCATGCCCGGCGCCCACAACGTGGCCAACGCGCTCGCCGCCGCCGCCACCGCCTTGGAGCTGGAGATCCCCTTCGAGCGCATCCAGCAGGCCATGGACGGCTTCACGGGCGTTCAGCGCCGCTTCACCGTGCGCGAGCGCGTGGGCGCCACCATGATCGTCGACGACTACGGGCACCACCCCGTCGAGATCGAGACCACCCTCCAGGGCGCCCGCGAGGGCTTCCCCCACGCCCGCATCGTCGCGGTCGTCCAGCCCCACCGCTACACCCGCGTGCGCGACCTCTTCAACGACTTCTGTCGGGCCTTCAACCGCGCCGACCATGTCGTCGTCTGTCCCATCTACCGGGCCGGCGAGCAGCCCATCGAGGGCGTCGACCACCACGCGCTCGCCCAGGGCCTCCGCAGCCACGGGCACCGCAGCGTCCACGTGGCCCAGGATCTGGACGCCGCCACCGCGCACCTCGCGGAGTTCTGCGATGACGGTGACCTCGTCATCACCCTGGGGGCCGGCAATGTGAACAGCATCTGTCAGCCCCTGGCGGTGAGCCTGCGGGGGCGTGCGCGTTGATCGACTCCCGCCTCCTCGAAGCCCTCTCTGAAGTGGAGGGGTTGGCTGTGCGGCACCGAGAGCCCATGGCCCACCACTGCACCTGGCGTGTGGGCGGCCCCGTCCTGTGGCTGGTCGCCGAGAGCGAGGACGCTGGCAGGCAGGCCGGAAAGCTGTGCTCCGAGTTCAAGCTGCGCCTGCGCCCCTGGGATGGCCCGAGCGCGCTCGTGCGGGACGGCGGGGATGACCTCGGGTGGCTTCGCTTTGGC
The DNA here is from genome assembly GCA_036229005.1 of Myxococcota bacterium. Lineage (GTDB taxonomy): Bacteria > Myxococcota_A > UBA796 > UBA796 > CAJQPC01 > CAJQPC01. The sequence continues at coordinate 226,276 of JAZAMN010000011.1, read as the reverse complement.
CAGCCCGCGCTGGGGCTTGAGATCCAGGACGATGCGGTGTGGTTGGGTGCACAGCTCCCGGTGGCCGTCGCCGCGCTTCGCCTGCAGGAGCTGGGTCTGTCCGGGCTGGAGATGCACGCCGGCGCCGCCGGGACGCTGGCTGAGCTGGTGCGCTCTGGGGCCCTGGAACCGGAGAGCCATCGGGTGCTCAAGGGGCAGCGGGTCGGGGAGGGGAGCGCGCTCAAGGCCACCCACCACCTGCTGGCCATCCGCCTGGCCAAGGTGGCCGCCGACATCGCGTACCTGCGTCAGCGCGCCAGCGAGGCCATCGAGAAGCGGCGCGGCGTCGGGAAGGGCCTGCCGGGGCGCATCCTGGCTGACCCCAAGCGCAAGACCGCGGCGGAGCGCATGGCAGACGCGGGGCTCTGTGGTGTGCGCCTGCGCGACCTGCAGATCGGCGTGCATGAGCCCAACAGCGTGATCAACCGGGGTACGGGGACCACCAAGGACCTCTTATTGCTCCAGAAGCTGAGCCAGGACCGCGTGAAGCAGCGGTTGGGCTCGGAGCTCGGCAGTGAGCTGGAGCCGCGGGGCAAGAACGCCGCCGCTGGCGAGTCAACGGGCGCTGGCGGCGGTGGCCGCTCCAGGAGGCGCTGATGTCTGAGATCTCCCGCAGCGCGCGGATCGGTGTGTTGATGGGCGGCCTGAGCGCCGAGCGCCAGGTCTCCCTCAAGTCGGGCAAAGCCGTGCTGGCCGCTCTGCAGGAGCGTGGCTGGGACGCTGTGGCCATCGACGTCCAGCGGGATCTCCCCCAGCAGCTCCTCGCGGAGGGGGTGGAGGTCGCCTGGATCGCGCTCCACGGACAGTTCGGCGAGGACGGCTGCGTGCAGGGCCTGCTGGAGCTGATGGGCATCCCCTACACGGGCTCTGGGGTGCTGGGCTCGGCAACGGCCATGGACAAGATCACGACCAAGCGGCTGGTGGCCGACAACCCCCACGTGCGCCTGCCCCAGGACCGGGTCTGGCGGGTGGGGGACGCGCTCCCCGAGGACCTCGTGTTCCCGCTGGTCGCCAAGTTCCCCGAGGGCGGCTCCACGCTGGGCCTGGCCATCTGCGAGGACCCCGCGGCGCTGCAGGCTGCGCTGCTGGAGCTGGGTGAGCTGGGCGGTCAGGTGTTGCTGGAGCAGTTCGTCCAGGGCGAGGAGATCACGGTCGCCGTGCTCGATGGCCACCCCTTCCCGCCCGTGGGCATCCGGCCGGACGAGGGCTTCTTCGACTACGAGGCCAAGTACACCAAGGGCAAGACGGTCTATGACGTGCCCGCCAAGGTCTCGGACGCCACCTCGCAGGCCGCCCGCCGCAGCGCGCTGGAGGTCTACCGCACCCTCGGGCTCCGCGGGGTCGCGCGCGCGGACTACATCGTCGACGCCGACGGGGTGCCCTGGTTCCTGGAGATCAACACCCTCCCGGGCATGACGGCCACCTCCCTCTCCCCCATGGCCGCCTCGCTCGAGGGGCTGTCGTTCGCGGACCTGGTGGAGGCCATCCTCTTGGGGGCCCGCTTGGAGAAGGTCCCGGGCGCAGGCGGACTCTGAGCCGCCATTCCCTCCAAGGATCCTTGGAAGACGACTTCCAGGTATTTACTTGTCAAGAGCTGTAGGCCCTTGGTACAACCACTCAGGCACCTCCCAAAGCAGACGCAGATCCCGATGAGCCGCCTCGATCAGATGATGGACACCTTGCAGCGCCCCGCGTGGGTGTCGGTCGTCCTGTCTCTGACCAAGGTCGGCGCGGTCACCCTGGCGCTGAGTGGCCTCGCGGTCTTTGGCGTCACCCGGTACCCGGAGCTGGCTCGCGTCCAGTCCGTACAGGTCAACGGGGCTGTGCACTCCGGTCAGGGGGCCGTCCGCCACCTCGCGGACATCCGCGTTGGCGAGTCGCTGCTGCTGCTGGACACCGAGCGCACGCTCGCGCAGGTCGAGTCCCACCCCTGGGTCGACCGGGTCACCCTCCACCGGGAGCTCGGTGGGGAGGTCGTGATCGAAGTGGTTGAGCACCGCGAGCGCATGCTGCTCTCCACCCACCGGGGTTTGTACCGCGTCAACGACCGGGGAGAGCCCTTTGTCCGAGCGAGGACAACCGGTCTGGATCTGCCCGTGCTGACCGGGCTGTCCCCCGAGCTGCTGGACCAGCAGGGACCTCTCGCCCAACGGGTCGTGCGCGATGCACTCCAGCTCCTGGATGCGTGGGAGCAGAGCCCGCATCTCTCCTCGGATTCTTTGTCCGAGCTGCACTTTGATCCGCTGCTTGGATTCTCTGTGTTGCTGCGCAATGGCACGCGGATCCGAATGGGTTACCGTTCGCCCGATCAGGCGATCTCCCGCCTGGAGGCCATGCTCGACCATGGCCTCGACCTGAGCCAACCCCTCGATGTCGACCTGGACATGGACGGGATGGCGGTGGCCGCCCCCCTGGCCTCCTGAGCTCCCGCGCTCCCTGCGCACCCCTTCCCGAAATCCCCCCTCGGGCCTCGCCCGAAACCTCCCCTCCAAACAGTCCCTCCCGGAGCCCCTCCAATGAACATCGAGCTCATCGAAAACGAGCTGCCTGACGGCGCCCAGATCAAGGTGATTGGCGTGGGAGGCGGCGGCAACAACGCCATCAACACCATGATCTCCTCGGGGATGAAGGGTGTTGAGTTCATCGCGGTCAACACCGACTCCCAGGACCTGCGCCGCAGCCTGGCCACCCGCCGCTTCCAGATGGGCGGTCAGCTCACCCGGGGCCTGGGCGCTGGCGCCAACCCCGAGGTCGGTCGTGAGGCCGCCCTGGAAGACCGCGACCGTCTGGCCGAGCTGGTCGTGGGCGCGGACATGGTCTTCGTGACCGCAGGCATGGGCGGCGGCACCGGCACCGGCTCCGCACCGGTCCTGGCCCAGCTCGCCAAGGAGGCCGGCGCCCTGACCGTGGGCGTGGTCACCCGTCCCTTCTGGTTCGAGGGCAAGAAGCGCCGTCGTCAGGCCGAAGAGGGCATCGAGACCCTCAAGGGTGTGGTCGATACCCTGATCACCATCCCCAACCAGCGCCTGATCTCCATGGCCAACGAGCGCACCACCATGAAGGAGGCCTTCAACCTGGCCGACCAGGTGCTGCTGCAGGCCGTGAAGGGCGTCTCCGACCTCATCAACAACGAGGGCATCGTCAACGTCGACTTCGCCGACGTTCGGACCACCATGGCCAGCAAGGGCGTCGCTCTGATGGGTGTGGGCACGGCCTCTGGTGAGCACAAGACCGTGGACGCTGCGCAGCGCGCCATCTCCAGCCCCCTGCTGGACGACGTGAGCATCAGCGGCGCCACCTCCGTGCTGATGAACATCACCGGCAACTCGAACCTGACCATGTACGAGATCAACGAGGCCTCCACCCTCATCCAGGAGGAGTGCCACGAGGACGTCAACCTCATCTGGGGTTGGGTCATCGACGACACCATGGAAGACGAGACCCGCGTGACGGTGATCGCCACCGGCTTCGAGGAGGCCCGCCAGTCGGCCCTCCCCAGCGTCGAGCGCCGCGTCGCCGCCCAGGTCGCCGGCGGTGGCCGCGCCCGCACCGGCGGTCGCAAGCAGATGTCCTCGGGCTTCGATCTGAGCCACGACGACTACGACATCCCTACCTTCTACAAGAACGCCGACTGATCTTGTAGGGAGGGACTGGCAGGGCCTCGCCTTCGGGCGGGGCCTTGTTCGTTTGGGGGGCGCGCGAAGTTGGCACGGGCCGCGGGCCAGGGTGTAAGAAAACTCGGCCCAGGTTGGCACGCTTCTTTCGGGCGTTCCCTGACTGGGATTGGACGACCCTTCAGGCTACCGGTAGAGTCGGCACACGATTTCTCGGAGGTTCCCATGCTCGCGACCATTCTCCTCAGCTCCCTGGCCATGGCAGAAGAGGGCGGCGGTCTGTCTGATGCAGAGACCAGCTACACCGGTGCGGTCATCTTGGACGGTCAGACCGACGTTGACTTCGTGGACCACGGTCCGGGGCCGACCGCGGACGAAGGGGTGACCACCTACACCTACTGGTCTGGCAACACCCTCTACATGGGAGCCGAGGACGAGTACGGCAGCAGCATCGACGGCATCGTCGAGTTCTTCTGGTTTGAGAGCTCCATCGACCGCGGTTCGGACTTCTACGTCGCGGTGATCAAGGCCCGGACCACCCCGAAGCTGGGAGAGTCCCAGTACCTCTCCACGTCGAGCGCACTCCCCGTGCAGGAGGTTCTGGTTTCGGCCGACTACGGAAGTACTCAGGCTTTCCGTTGGGATTGGAGTCTTCCCTTCGAGAACTACGGCATGGAGTCGTACGGTCAGGTCACTCTCCGCAACAGCTACGGCGTGGGAGGCTCTGCTGAGGGCTCCGCGATGGGCGCAAAGAAGGTGACAGACCCGGAGACCAACGCCACCGCGGAGGTGACTGTCCAGACCAAGGGACATGTCTCCAGCGAGTACAACGTCAAGACCGAGTACACCAACGAGCTCTACCGTTGGAACACCATCGTCAACGGACGCCCTGGCGAGATGCTTTGGTCCACCACCCTTGAGACCAGCGATCGAAAGGAGCAGTCCGCCTACTACGAGTACTTCCTCGTCATGCAGGCAGAGGAAGGCTCCACCTTCACCATCGACACCTTGGAGTTGTTCGGTGGTACTGAGGGCAGCGTTTGGACGGGGTGGTCCAACCGCTACTTCTCCGTCGAGGTCACCGACATCGAACTCTCCCGCCCCGCCTACACCCCTGACGAGCCCGCCGACACCGGTGATACCGGCTCCGAGGACACCGGCGACACCGGCGAGCCCTGGTTCGGCGACGACACCGGCAGCGAGGAAGAGGACCCCTCCGGCGATCCTTCCGGCGGCCCCACCAACCCCTTCGCCGACCCCGGCGAGGCTGACGGCCTCTTTGGCTGCTCCACCACCAGCACCGGCGGCTCCTTCGCGGGCTTCGGCATGCTGCTGGCGGGCCTGGCCCTCCTCTTCCGCCGCCGCGACTGATTCGCAGGCTGAGAGCTGAGCAAGGGCGGTCCTTCGGGGCCGCCCTTGGTGCTTCAGAGGCCTTGGGTGAGGAAGACGCTCACGGCGCCCAACTCGTCGGCCCAGACATCCTCCGAGGCCTCCGGACATCCCAAGACCAAGTCTTCCATGTCATCTCCGTTCAGGTCTCCGAGATGGACGCTCCGAAATTGCCCGCAGGGCTCGTCGCCCTGTCCCTCGATAGTCGCCGTGGCCTGTGCGAAGTCGACCTCACCACTCGGAATGGCCGTGAAGACGGCTACATAGGATCTTCTCAGCGCGGAGCTTCCGTAGCTGGCGGCGACATCGTCGGTCCCATCTCCATCGGCATCTCCAAGGGCTAGACCGAATCCGAAGCCGCTTCCGTCGAAGTCGCCAACTATGGTTGTGGCTGCGTCTCCGGTTCCAACGGATGGCCCCCACGGGCTGGGGGACCCGGAGAAGACAAACACAACGCCAACGTCGGCGTGCACCGACGTGTCGTGCATTGGTGCCGACAACACGAGGTCGGGGTAGCCGTCGCCGTTGATGTCACCCGTCGCCGCCCCCACCCCGAGCATGGAGTCCTCCTCCCCGGATCTGACCCGGGTTTGTGTGTCAGAGACCAACCTGTCGCCAGTAGTCCAGGTTGAGGGAGCATCCACGAATCCCTCTCCAAGACCGGTCCCCATGAACAGGGCGGTCACTCCGTCTCCGTCCCAGTCCCCGCTAGTCAGTGAATTGATCTGACCCAGTTGTTGGTCGTCGTCTTCGCCGAGGATGCGAATGTCCGCATCGCTCACCCCTTGGTTCCCCGCCGGCAAGTCCAGCCAAACATGAACGGCTCCAATCCCGTAGAGGTACATGGGGTCGCCGATGGCCAGCCCCACTCCGCCGTTCCCTGTCGCGGGAAGGCCAGCAGCTGCAATTCCAAAGGTGTCCTGTGCCCCTTGCAGTACCGCTTCCTCTGTCCACTTGGTCCCGTTGAAGCTCATCAAGCTCGCGACCCCGCTTGTGTCGTAGGTGTCCAGTCCCCCTGCCAGCACCTCCGGCACTCCGTCCCCTGTCAGGTCCCCGAGGTCGAAGAGCATTCCGCCACCTCGCTGACCGCTCTCTGCAAAGAACAAGTTCCAGTCTTGGGACCCCGAACTCATGGTCGTGTTGCTGAAGCCTTCGAGCCTTCCCGCGTCTTCTGCCTGGAGGTCGTCGCCGGGAGCGCCCACGATGATCTCCCCTGTGGCCTCAACCACAGCAACGGACATCCCAAATAGGTCTCCGTGACTGCCGCCCCATAGGACGTGATCCGCCGTGGAGAACTTGTACTCCCCCACAATCCCGCACTCCGGCGCCCCACCACTGCAGTCGTTGTCCAGCCCGTCCCCACACACCTCGGTCTTCCCAGGATTCACCTTGCGAAGCGTGTCGTCGCAGTCGCCGTCCTTGGTTGCGTATCCCTCTGGCACCTCGCAAGCTTGAAGGCTCTCGGTGCCCCAACCGTCCCCATCTTCGTCCAGGTACCAGGTGCTGCCTGAGCTCAGGTCGACCTGGTCCTCGTCGTCGGCGAGGCCGTTGCAGTTGTTGTCGACCCCGCCGTCGCAGATCTCCGGCGCGTCAGGGTGGATCGCTGGGTCCCGGTCGTCGCAGTCCCCAGGCTCATCGACGTAGTCCTCGGGTGCCTCGCAGGAGAAGACCTCCTCTGCGTCCTCGCCGAAGCCGTCCTCGTCCCAGTCTCGGTACCAGCTCAGACCGTCCGCAGCGTCTTCATCCACGTCCGCGTCGCAGTCGTTGTCCTTCCCATCGCAGTACTCGTCAAACTGCGGCCCCACAGTGGGGTCTTCGTCGTCACAGTCCAGTCCGCCGTGCTCTACAGCGTCGTAGCCGTCCCCATCAAAGTCCTTCGACTTCGCCAGAAGGTCTTGGTACTCCCCCGGCGAGGTCAAGCAGCCCAATAGCAAGAGCATGTTGCCTCCTGCAGGCGACCCTACACCGGTCACGCCGGCAGATGTACCTAAGATAGTCTCGACGCCCGTGGGACGGGGCTTCGCTACCGGGATCTCTGCAGGTCGGTGGCGGAACTCAGATGTGGGAGGGTCACAACCCCAGCCCCTCCCGCCGCACCATCAACACCTCCACCTGCTCCCCCTCCAGCCCAAAGGTCCCCGCCACCACCAGCCCCTGGTCGTAGCACTCCCAAGCCTTGCGGCGCAGGGTGTTGACCTTTTCGGTGACGCCCCGTTGGTAGAGGGCCAGCACGTCGTCGCTCAGCCCCTCGGGGGCGGGGAGCGCGGCCAGATCGATGGCCAGAGAGGCGTAGCCATCCCCCAGGCCGAGCAGGCCCGCCAGGATGAACTCAGGCTCCTTGAGGTGGACGATCTGCACGAGCTCGCGTTCGGCGTCCACGAGCTGTCCAGCCCGAGCCCGCAAGGCCTTGACCTGCTTGCGCTCGGTGGGCTGTGCCAGGGGCGTGGGCTCCGCCAGGCTGTCCAGCATCAGGTGGTACCAGCCCTTGGCCCGGATCCAGGTGATGCTGGTGTCCTCGCTGGCGCCCAGAGTGCGCTCCAGGTGTCGACGGCCAGCGCGGGTCCGGTTGGTGTGGAGCTCTGTGATGGCGCGCGAGATCTGCAGGGTCCACAGCTCCTCGCCGTCGAGACCGCGGGCGGGGATGGCTTGGTACTGAGCGTAGGCGGCCTCCCAGTCCCCCAGGTCCTCAAAGCAGAGACCGCGCCTGAAGCTGGCGTCCCGCTCCCAGTCAGGGCCCGGCTCGCTCAGCAGGAGCTGGTCGTAGACCGCCAGGGCCTCGTGGGGTTCGCCGCCGAGTTCATGGGCGATGCCGAGTTGGTAGAGCACCCGCGGACTCGGGTCCCGCAGAGAGAGCCAGGCCAGCCGCTCGATGGCCCCCTGGAAGTCGCCGTCCATGCGCCGGGCGACCGCCTCGTCGTAGACAGCTTGGGGGTCCTGCTTCGCGAAGACCTCGGCCAGACTGGCGGGGGGCGCGTGGCGCTGGGCCTGGTAGCCCCCAACGGGCTCGGGCAGGTGATGCAGGCAGGCGAGCAGAAGCAGCAACATCAGGGTCTCCGTGTTCCCTATGGGACCCTTCGGACGCCTGGGGGTTCACGAAAAGGAGATGCTCCCCCTCGACCGGCTCACAGGCTCAGGGTCGGGGGGAACTGGGACACCACCTCGGCCGTACGGCTCGGTGCAGTCCTCCTCTCAGTAAAGAGAGGGGACGACTTGCTGCCGGACGGCTTCCCTGCCTTGAGGGCATGCACAAGCAGCAAAAGATCAGTCTCCAGAAGGAAACAAGTACGGAGGAACAGCATTCCGGGCCTTGATTCGCACCAGGCAGGAATCCCACAAGGAGTCTAGGCCCGGTCGGCGGCCTCCGCAAGTGCCGGTTGGGGGCAATCAGGGCGGTCGGGCTGCGCAAGAATGGGCGAACGCAACATGCCGCCGCGCAAGTGCCAGTGAACGCAACATGCCGCCGCGCAAGTGCCAGCGAACGCAACCGGGCGCCGCGCAAGTGCCAGCGAATGCAACACGTGGTCCGCGCCTGGTTCTCTCGTGTTGCGTTCAGTCCGACTTGCGTCGGCCCTTGTTGCGTTCAGAGCCACTTGCGTAGCCCCTTGTTGCGTTGAGCTTGGGTTGCGCAATTCGCTGTTGCGTTCGGGCCCACTTGCGCGAGCCACCGTTGCATTCGGACCCACTTGCGCAGCCCCGTGTCGCGTTCAAGCCCGGTTGCGCCAGATCGTCGCATCCGGTCCTCCCGCCCAGGCTCCGGTTAGAGCCCCGGCCATGCAGATCTGGCAGCTCGCAGTGCTGGGGACCTACGGCGCGTGCGCCGCGGCGCTCTCCCTCTTTGGTGCCCACCGAGCGGGGCTGACGGCGAGCTTCTGGTGGCGGTGGTCCGAGCGGCCCGAGCCCAGGATGACCTCGACGTGGCCGGCGGTGACCATTCAGCTTCCAGTCTTCAACGAGCGCGATGTGGTGGGCCGTCTGGTGGACCACGCCTGCAAGCTCTCCTACCCAGGGCCCCTCCAGATCCAGGTCCTGGACGACTCCACCGACGACACCACCGAGCGCGCGATGCAGGCCGTCGAGCGCTGGCAGGCCCAGGGCGTCGACATCCAGCTCCACCACCGGGAGGACCGCCAGGGCTTCAAGGCTGGGGCGCTCCAGGACGCGATGCCCCTCGTGAGGGGGGAGTTCATCGCCATCTTCGACGCGGACTTCCTGCCGCCCCACGACTTCCTGTTGCGGGCGATGCCGCACTTTGGGCCGGGGGTGGGCATGGTGCAGGCGCGCTGGGGACACGCCAATGATCACGCCAGCTTGCTCACCCGGTTGGAGGCCGTGCTCCTGGACGGCCACTTTGTGATCGAACACACCGCTCGCCACCGCTCAGGGCGCTGGTTCAACTTCAACGGGACCGCCGGCATCTGGCGCCGGGAGACCATCGAGAGCGCCGGGGGCTGGCAGCACGACACCCTCACGGAGGACCTGGATCTCTCCTACCGGGCCCAGCTCCAGGGCTGGCGCTTTGTCTACCTGCCCCAGGTCGTCGTCCCCGCCGAACTCCCTCCCAGCCTGCGCGCCTTCAAGTCCCAGCAGCACCGCTGGGCCAAGGGCTCCATCCAGACCCTGCTCAAGCTGGGGCCCACCCTGGCGCGCGCCCCCATCCCGCTGCGGGTGAAGGCCGAGGCGCTCCTGCACCTCTCCAACAACCTGGCCTACCCACCCCTCGTCCTGCTGACCCTGCTGACCCCCCTGGCGGTCTGGATCCGCGGTCAGGAGGACGTCCCCATGGCCTGGCTGGACCTGCCCTTCTTCCTGCTCGCCACGGTGGGAGTGCTCTTCTTCTACGGCAGCTCGCAGCTCGCCGTGTACCGCGACTGGCCCCGTCGCCTGCTGCGAATCCCTGGGGTGATGGCTCTGGGGATGGGCATGGCCATCAACCAGAGCCGCGCGGTGATCGAGGCCCTCCGCGGCCAGCGCTCGCCCTTCGTCCGCACCCCCAAGGCCGGCGACGCCGAACGCTCCAGCTACCGCATGCCCGGCCACTGGAGCGTCGTACTGGAGGCGGGGCTGGCCCTCTACCATCTGGTCGGCGTGCTCCTGGCCTTCGACCTCAGCTACTGGCCTGCGCTTGGGCTTCAGGCGCTCCTGCTCAGTGGCTTCTGGGGGGTGGCCTGGTTCAGCTTCCGACCTGGGGCAGGCGCTGGAAGGGGTGCTCCACCACCAGCGTCTCCGCATCCGGCGTCCACGGCGCCGACTGCGCCTCGATCCCGTGCTCCCTCAGCTCCTGAGCGCGCTCACAGCCCACCACCCGCAGCCGATAGCGAGCGGCCAGCCTCGCCAGCATGAAGGCCCGCTGGATCCCCGCCCCCCGCGGAACCGGTCCGCTCAGCAAGCTCCCCCAAGGCGCCGGCGTCTCCCCCATCAGCGCCGCGAAGGCCTGCTCACCAGGACCGCGCCCCATGCCCTCGGGACACGCCGCCTCCAGGATCAGCTCCGCCCCTGGATTCAGGGGAGGGGAGGGGGAGAGAGCCAGGTAGGTCGCTGCTCGGGATGCCTGATAGAAACTACTCGCCTTGATCCGCGGAACACGCAGCAACACCCGGTCCCATCGGCGAGGCACTGCGATCCATGACCGCGTCAGCTCCGCCGCGAGGCTGAACGCCGCCTGGGTCGGCCCGACCACCCAGCGGCCATCGTGCAGCCACTGCATCGCCAATGACGGCTGCGCGAGCCGGGCCTCCAGGCGCGCCCCCAGCGTGTCGATCGCCTCGCGGAAGGGGTTGTCCCCGACCTTGCCGACCTGGACCCGGGGGTCGCAGACCATCGCTCGGGAGTGGAGGGCGCTGAGGGTCTCGCGGCCGCCGGCGCCCACCACGGTGGCCTTGTGCCCGCCGGAGAAGCCCGCGTACTGGTGCAGCTCCACGCAGCCAACCTGCACCAGGGTGTCGATGCCGTCCATGTGCTCGCTGACCCTGGCGGGTATGGGCGGCAGGGCCTCGGCATGCGGGGCCGAGGCGAGGCGCAGGGGGCCGCCCAGAGGGACGCAGCGATCCGGGTCGTGCTGACGGATGGGCCAGGGGCAGGCCGCCCGGAGGGGAGCGAGCTCGGCGTCGGTCATGGGGCGGTGGAGACCCAGGCCAACGAGCACCTCGCTTGGGCCCTCCAGTCTGGGGAGCAGGGCCTGGAGGGCCCGTCCCACGTCCACCGCGCGGGTGAGGTCGGGCACGCAGATCAGGGTGCGCCCGGATCCTCTCCAGCCCCCAAAGAGCGCCTCTGGCGAGAGGCCCACAGCGCAGCCGCCGCTGCTGGCAGGTACTCGGCCCACACCACCCATGCTGGCTCCTTCCAGGTCTCCGGGTGGCCATCGTAGCCGGCGAGCACCGCGTAGGAGAGCAGCCCCGTCGACGCGAGCACCGCCCACTCCCAGCGGCCCCGGAGCAGCGCGGGGAGCAGAGGCCACAGCAGGTACCAGGGGTGGACCACCGGAGAGAGCAGCACCAAGGCGCCGGTCACCGCCAGGAAGAACGCGGCCGGGTCCCTCAGGCGCCAGGCGGCCCACCCGACGAAGCCCGCGCCGAGCAGCGTACCGACGGGGCGCGCAGCCGCTCCCAGGGGACGGAGCAGGTTGAAGAGGGAGGCGTTGAAGCCCCAGTGCGTGTAGTAGCTGCCGAACCCACCGAGCAGCGCGGGGCCGGCATCGAGCAGGGGGAGGGACGCGGCGGTGAGCACGAGGAGCGCGAGCCCAGCGCCCAACGCGGCGCGCTTTGGGGCGGAGCGGAGCAGGGGGATCCAGAGGGCACCCGGGAGCACCTTGACCCCAGCGCCCAGCCCCGAGAGGAAGCTGGCGCGGCCGGGCTCCTGGGTGAGGGCCCACGCGGCGAAGAAGAGCGCGACGCCCTCCAGGTGGCCGGAGCCCGCGGTCTCCAGGATGGGGAGGGGGTGCAGGGCGTAGAGGGTGGGCGCCCAGGCCGGGATGCCGCGCTGTCGGGCGCCCTTGGCGAGCATCCAGAGGGTCCCGACGTCGGCGGCGCCGGACAGCAGCTTCCACGAGATCGGGGCCTCGTAGAGCGCGGAGAGGGCCGCGAAGAGGCTCTGGGCCAGGGGGGGATAGATGCTGGGGATGTCGCGGTGGGCGACCTGGGCCCAGGTGTCGTTGCGGAGGGCGAGCAGCTCGGGGGCGTTGGGCGCCAGCGAGAAGGGGTTCTCGCCGGAGAGCAGCACCCGACCCTCCCACAGGTATCGCCACAGGTCGTCGGACAGGCTCGCGGGGGACCCCAGCATCAGTCCCCGGAGCGCAATGCCGACCGCCAGGAGGGCAGGGGAGAGGACAGCCTGTCCTCGCTGGTGGAATGCAGCCAGCGCGGCGCCCGCGGACCACAGGAGCCAGAGCGGTAGGAGTCGGCCGACCGAGGCGGAGAGATCTCCGCTCCCCGCCGTCAGGATCGCGATGCCAACGCAGAGAGCGACGCCTGTCACCAGGGGCAGGGGGCCCCTCAACGGAGCCTTGACATGCCAAGAGCGCACCAATAGCCTCCCAAGGAGGGTCCGTGCGCCTGCATAGCGCGACGCCGCCTCCCGGGAGTGATGATGTCAAGCCGCGCTGGTCGCCTCCTGTTGGTGGGCCTGCTCCTCCCCCTGAGCATGGCGGCCCGCTGCCGCACAGGGGAGACGGAGATCGAGCCGATCGAGGACCCCATCGAGAAGCCCGCCCGCGAGCAGCTTCAGGTCGTGAGCATCGACCCAGCCTGGCACGCGGCGGGGGAGTCCTTCACCGCCACGGTCTATGGGTCCGAGTTCATGCAGGGGGCGCGGGTTCGCTTCGGCGAGGACATCGAGGCCGCGCGCGTGAGCGTCACGGACAGCAACCGCCTTCAGGTCACGGTGCCGCCCATGACGGCGGGGGGCTGGGATGTGTGGGTGATCAACCCCGACGGCGACCGCAGCGTCTTGCGCTCCGGTCTGAGCATCCAGGACGACAGCCAGGGACAGGCCGATCTGCTGGCCCAGTGCGACGGCGCGATGGTCTGGTTCGAGTTCGACAGCTCGCGGCTGAGCAGCGGCTCCAAGTCCGAGCTGGACGCCTTGATCCCCTGTCTCCAGCAGGCCCCCGGGACGGTCTGGCTGGACGGGCACTGCGATGAGCGGGGCACCACCGAATACAACCTCGCGCTGGGGCAGCGACGGGCCGAGCAGGTCCGGGGCTACCTGATCTCCCAGGGCCTCTCGCCCAGCCGCCTCCAATCGCGCAGCTACGGCGAAGAGCGCCCCCTGGAGAGTGGCCACAGCGAGGCCGCCTGGGCTCGGAACCGACGCGTCGAGCTGGTGGTGGAGCGATGATGATCCTGCTTGCATTGGCATGTGTGCTCGATCGGACCGGGCAGAGCGCGACGGCGGCCTATGAGCGGGAGCTGGCCTTGCAGGCCACGCACACCGAGGCCCTGGAGAGCGAGGCCCAGACCCTGCAGCGGCGGGTGGATCAGCTCGAGGAGATCAACCGCTACCGGGGCCAGCAGGAGGCCGAGAAGCTGGAGAACCTGGATCAGGTCCAGACGGAGCTCCAGAAGCTGCGTGGCGCCATCGAGGAGGCCGAGTTCGCCGCCGAGCAGGCCGCGGAGCAGCGCAGCGCCCTGGACGAGGACGTGGCCTTCCGCCTGGAGTACCTGGAGCTCCGCGTCGCCGAGCTGGAGCGCCAGCTTGGCCTGGAGCCGCCGCAGCCCCCGGGAGAGACAGGTCTGGAGGTCGGAGAGGACGGGGAGGTGCTCAACAGCGATGGCACACCGTCTGAGGTCGAGCTCCCCACGGAGCCCGCGGAGCTCCTGGCCAAAGCCGAGGACGCGCTGGCCGCGAACAAGCCGGCGGTCGCCCGGGCCTTGCTGGAACGCCTGCTGCGGGAGGCCCCCAAGGACCCGCTGGCCGCCAAGGCGCGCTACCGCCTGGCCGAGAGCTGGTACAACGAGAAGCAGTACCAGCGGGCGATCCTGGCCTTCGAGGACGTGGTCTCCAAGCACCCGGACAGCGACTGGGCGCCCTGGGCGATGGTCCGGCAAGGGGAGTGCTTCCAGGAGCTGGGGCAGCGGGCCGAGGCGGAGCTGTTCTGGCAGGACGTGGTCGATCGCTACCCCGGAACCCAGGCGGCCAAGGACGCCAAGGCGCTTCTCAAGGGCTGATCCCATGGGGGATCTGGGCCCCTGTCCATTGACAGCAGCGCTGGCCGAGCTATAGGCTCCGCCACACTTCCGCTTCCAATCGGGGCGGCCCTTCGGGGCGGCCCTTTTTCTTTGGCCAAAAGGTCGGTGCCCATGAACAGCCAGGTCCTCCGTCAGCGCGAGCTCTTCGACGTGCTGGAGCCGGTGGTCGAGGCCGACGGCTATGAGCTGGTGGCCGTTGAGCTCACCCAGGTGAGCGGTCGCTTGACCCTGCGCATCTACGCAGACCGGGTCGGCGGCATCAACATGGACCACCTCTCGCAGCTCACGCGCACCCTGGGGCCGGTCCTGGACGTCGAGGACCCCATCTCCGGCGCCTACCAGCTCGAGGTGTCCTCGCCTGGGATCGAGCGGCCCCTGCAGCGCATCGAGGACTTCGCGCGCTTTGAGGGCTACCGGGCGCGCATCCGCCTGGAGGAGGGCCCCGAGCGGCGCCGCTACTCCGGCGTGCTGCGCGGGCTGGAAGCAAAGACGGTTCGCATCGAGGTGGACGGACAGGTCCATGACCTGGAGTTCGACCTCATCGAGAAGGCCAACCTCGTGTTGGATCTTGACGAGTACCAAGCCCTGGGCACCGATCCGCCCCCGCGGGTCCGCCTGGATACGGAGTTGAACGATGATCAGTGATCTCGCGCGCCTGATTGAGGCCGTTCACCGAGAGAAGAACCTCCCCCGCGACGTGGTCGTGGAGGTGGTCGAGTCTGCGATGGAGGCTGCTGCTCGCAAGGCCTTCGTGGGTGAGCGTGATCTCGAGGCCCAGTACAACGAAGAGCTGGGCGAGGTCGAGCTCTTCGAGTTCAAGACCGTGGTCGACGAGATCGACGATGAGCTCCCCGACGAGGAGACCCACGTCCTGATCGAGTTCGACGACGCCCGGGACCTGGACCCCGACTGCGAGGTCGGCGACTCCCTGGGCCTGCGCATCGACATCGAGGACCTTGGCCGCATCGCCGCGCAGACCGCCAAGCAGGTCATCATCCAGAAGATCCGCGACGCTGAGCGCGAGATGACCTTCCAGGAGTTCCGCGACCGCAAGGGTGAGCTGATCACCGGCATCGTGCGCCGCTTCGAGAAGGGCAACATCATCGTGGACCTGGGCCGCGCGGAGGCGATCCTCCCCCGCCGCGAGCAGGTGCTCACCGAGACCTACCGTCAGGGCGAGCGCATCCAGGCCTACGTGCTGGACATCACCCGCGCCTCCCGCAGCGCGCAGGTGGTCCTGTCCCGTACCCATCCGGGCCTGCTCATGAAGCTCTTCGAGCTGGAGGTCCCCGAGATCTACGAGGGCATCGTCCGCATCGAGGCCTGCGCCCGGGAGCCCGGACACCGCGCCAAGATCGCCGTGTCTTCGGTGGATCCGGATGTCGATCCCGTCGGCGCCTGCGTGGGCCTCAAGGGCTCTCGCGTCCAGGCCGTCGTGGCCGAGCTCCGCGGCGAGGCGGTGGACATCATCCCCTTCCACCCCGAGCCCGCGCGCTTCATCGTGCACGCCATCGCTCCGGCCAACGTGTCCCGCGTCTACATCGACGAGCACACCCACTCCATGGAGCTGGTGGTGCCCGACGATCAGCTCTCCAAGGCCATCGGTCGGCGGGGCCAGAACGTGCGCTTGGCTGCGCAGCTTACCGGCTGGCGCATCGACATCTACTCCGAGTCCCGCCACGCGGAGCTCAACGATCAGGCCTACGCCGAGCTCTGTCGGATCGACGGGCTGGACGACGAGATGGTCGAGCTGCTCATCCGCCACGGCTTCCGCAGCGCCAAGGACCTCTCCGACGCCGACCCCTACGAGGTCGCCGCCATCCTGGAGCTGGCCGAGGAGGACGGCGAGGAGGTCGTTCGCCGGGCTGACGCCGTCCTGGAGCAGCTCATCGTCGAAGAGGCTGAGCGTCTCGCCCAGGCCGAAGAGGTGCTCGAGGAGCTCCCCCCCGAGGCTGACGAGGACTGAGTCCCAGTGAGTGCGCCCGTCCAAAGGCGCTGCGTGGTGACGCGCAGCGTTGAAGACCGACGAGGTCTTGTCCGGCTGGTCCGGGCTCCGGACGGGCGCGTCTTCTGCGACTACCGCGGGCGTCTCAAGGGCCGCGGGGCCTGGGTGACGCCCACCACGGATGCTCTGGAGCGCCTGCAGAAGTCCCCGGGCATCCTCTTTCGGCCGCTGAATGGTCGCTGCGACACGACGGGCCTGCTGGAGCAGGTCCGCCTGGCCAACGCCAAGGCGGTGGAGGATCTCCTCAGCATCGCGGCGCGCGCTGGGCTGCTGCAGGGGGGGAAGGACGGCGTGCGCGGAGCGATCTCGTCTGGGAAGGCCCGGGGTGTGCTCCTGGCGAGCGATGCATCTCCCCGCCTGGTGGAGGATCTCAGGCGACGAGCAGGTGAACTTCCGGTAGCCCAGCTTCCGATGGACCGGGAGGCCTTGGGGCAGAGGATCGGCAAGGGACCGAGAGCAGCACTGGCTGTGCTGGCCGGAAAGCCCGCGAGCGCGCTGCTGCTTGAGTTGCGCCGCTACGAGGGGCTGCGTTAAAGCCCCCAGCCGACTGGGAGTGGTCCTGGCGAGCGGTCCTCGCTCACCGTGGCCCCTCCGGTCTTGTGCTGCCTCCGTTGGCAGCAGGATTGAAGGGCTCGCCCTGTAAGGGTGAGCAAAAAGGAAAGCATGGCCTCGAACAAGGATCTCCTCGATCGAATCTCCAAGTCTCCGCGGCGCACTGTCTCGCGTCGTCGGCCGACTGAAGACAAGACGGGTACCGAAACCACGACTCGCGAGACGGAGACTCGTGTCCGCACCGGACGCAAGACTGTGATCCGTCGCCGGCGCAAGGATTCGCCCCAGGCGGCCTCCTCGCCCGCGCAGTCCCTCCCCAAGGGAGGCGAGGTCAAGCGTCCGAGCCGGACCCTGCGCCGCACCAAGCCCGCGGAGTCGCCGGCGTCCGAGCCCGCCGAGGCCAAGGCCCCGAAGGTCGAGCAGGCGCTAGAAGCCCCTGCTCCCGAGGCCGCTCCGGTCCAGGCCGCCGCTGAGCCCGCTCCCCAGGCGCCCGCTCAGCCGGTCGAGGCTGCAAAGCCCGAGCCCGCCCCCGTGGTTGAGAGCGCACCTCCCGTGGAGTCCAAGCCCGCCCAGGTGGCGGCTCCCGAGGCCAAGGCTCCGGAGGCAGCAGCCAAGCCTGAGCCCACCGCGGTCAAGGCCGAGCCCAAGGCGGCTGAGCCCAAGACCTCCGCACCTGAGGCCGCCGCGCCCAAGGCGGAGCCCGCTCCTGAGCCCAAGGTCGAGGCCGCCAAGCCCGCCGCGGAGCCCGAGCCGGCGCCGAAGGCTGCAGCTCCCGAGACCTCCCGCCGCAGCGATCGTCGCTCCGGTGCGGAGGCTCGCCCTGCCCGGCCCAAGCTGCCCGGTCTGGGGTCCGCTGTCGTGCGGCCTCCTTCCGGATTCGATGCCCAGAACCACCGGCAGCGTGTGGAGCGTGATCGCGCCCACGGTGTGACCACCCGTGGTCAGGTCGGTGGTGGCGCTGGTGGTCGCGCAGGCGGTCCCCCCGAGCGCTGGGCCGACGGTCGCCCCGCGGGCGGTCCCGGAGATGCTGCCGATGCCGGTCGCCGTCCCGACCGGGGGCGTCCGGACGCTCCGGGTGGAGCGGGTGATGATCGCGGGCGTGGTCGTGGTCGTGGTCGTGGTCGCAAGGGCCGCACCGAGATCAACATGGAGCGCGTGCGCAACAGCCGGCGGAACCGGAAGCGCAAGAACTCCAGCGCTCCCAAGATGGCTTCCCCGCAGCCCAAGGCACAGAAGCGCAAGGTCCAGGTCGACAACACCATCTCCGTCAAGCAGCTCGCCCACGAGATGGGTGAGAAGGCTGGCTCGATCATCAAGACCCTGATGGGTCTGGATCTGATGGCGACGATCAACGACCAGTTGGACTTCGAGACCGCCTCGATGGTGGCCGAGGAGTTCGACTACGAGTGCGTCAACGTGGGCTTCCAGGAGGAGTCCCACATGATCGAGGTGTCCAGCGACGTGGACGAGGAGAACGCGGTCCTCCGCCCTCCCGTCATCACCGTCATGGGCCACGTCGACCACGGCAAGACCACGCTGCTCGACACCATCCGCAAGGCGGACGTGGCTGGCGGCGAGGCTGGTGGCATCACCCAGCACATCGGTGCATACCAGGTCACCAAGAACGGCCAGAAGATCACCTTCATCGACACCCCGGGCCACTCCGCATTCACGGAGATGCGCGCTCGCGGTGCGCAGGCCACGGACATCGTCATCCTGGTGGTGGCGGCGGACGACGGCATCATGCCGCAGACCGTCGAGTCCATCAACCACACCAAGGCCGCCGATGTCCCCATCGTCGTCGCCATCAACAAGTGTGACAAGGAAGGCGCCAACCCGGATGCCGTCAAGCAGCGCTTGATGGAGCATGGGCTGGTCCCCGAGGAGTACGGTGGCGAGGTGCAGATGCTCCCCGTCTCCGGTCTCACCGGTGAGGGCGTGCCCGAGCTCCTCGAGGCTGTGCTGCTGCAGGCCGAGGTCATGGAGCTCAAGGCCAACCCGGAGCGCCACGCAGAGGGTGTGGTCCTTGAGGCCCGGCTCGAGAAGGGCCGTGGTGCTGTCGCGACCATCCTGGTCCAGCAGGGCACTCTGCACCCCAAGGAGCCCCTGGTCCTCGGCACCGTCGCCGGTCGCGTCCGCGCGCTGACCGACCACAACGGCAAGAAGCTCAAGCTGGCTGGTCCGTCCACCCCGGTCGAGATCATCGGCCTCAAGGACGTGCCCGCAGCGGGCGACCTGTTCACGGTCGTCAAGAGCGACAAGGCCGCCAAATCTCTCGCGGAGCACCGCGCTGAGGCTGAGCGCGCCGCCGCGCTCAGCGCCAACAAGCGCATGACCCTCCAGGACCTGTTCAAGCGCAAGGAAGAGGGCGAGCTCAAGAAGCTCAACCTGATCGTTCGTGGCGACGTCCAGGGCTCCCTGGAGGCGCTCAAGTCCTCCATCAAGGACGTCGAGGTCGACGGGACCGACATCAACATCCTGCAGGCAGCGGTCGGCGCAATCTCCGAGTCGGACATCACGCTGGCCTCCACCTACGACGCCATCGTCGTCGGCTTCAACGTGCGACCGGACCCCAAGGCCCGCCGCGCAGCGGAGGAGAAGCAGGTCGAGGTCCGTCACTACCGCGTGATCTACGAGCTGCTGGACGATCTCAAGGCGGCTCTGGTCGGCATGCTGGACCCGGTCTTCGAGGAGAAGGTCACGGGCCACGCAGAGGTCCGCGAGACCTTCAGCATTCCCAAGGTCGGTACGGTCGCTGGTTGCTACGTCGTCGACGGAACCATCGGTCGAAACCACAAGGGCCGTCTCACCCGCCAGGGTGTGGTCGTCTGGGAAGGCAAGCTCTCCAGCCTCAAGCGCTTCAAGGACGACGCCAAGGAAGTCGGCACCGGCTACGAGTGTGGTCTGGGCCTTGAGAACTTCAACGACATCAAGGTCGGCGACGAGCTTGAGACCTACATCATGGAGGAGGTCGCTCACCAGCTGTGAGCGTCCCCTCAATGAGAGTCGGTGTGATGCGGTTGGTCCTGGGAATCCCCGGGACCTTCTCGCTGAAGGACAAGCGCAGCGTGGTCTCTCGTGTGAGGGACCGCGTGCGCAATCGCTTCCCCGTGTCCATCGCCGAGGTGGACGCGCTGGACGAGTGGGACCGGGCCGTGTTTGGAATCTCGATGGTCAGCAACGACGCGCGCCACATCGAGTCCACCCTGGACAAGGTCGTTGACTTTGTCGAGGAGCTGCACGTGGCCGAGGTCCTCGACGACTGGAAGGAGATCGAGGCCTGGTCCTAAAAAGTCTTGACGCGGCAAGACAATGGCTGGTCCAGGGTGTTAGGGTTGCGGCATGCGTGAGATGCCCGCCATGCGCCGCGAAGGTGCGATCTGGATGAGCCGAGGACAGCTTGGAGCTGCCCTGGTGCTCGTCTCTGCTGTCTGCACCGCCACCTTCTTCCTGGGGTACCTCCTGGGGGAGGGGGGAAGCAGTTCCTCGCCGATGCCAGCGCGTTCCGAGGTTGACGAGAGCCAGGCGAGCGCGTTGATTGGCCCGGAGCTTGAGCAGGACACCCTCACCGAGCTCCTCGCCCGAGTGGACCTGGTGCCCAACGCAGAGGCCGCCACCTTGGAGTTCCCGTCTGAGCTCAGCGCGCCTGAGCTTGTGGTGGAGGCCCCGGTCGCCCCGGAGGAGATCGAGGCTCCCCCGGCTCAGGTGCTCCCCGCCCCGCAGGCAGAGCCGGCTCCGCCGAGCGAACCCACTGACGCGGTGAAGGGTGGTTGGTCGCTGGAGGTCGCGTCCTACAAGAGCCGGGAGGAAGCTGAGGCAAGCATCCAGCTCCTGGAAGATGAGGGCCTGGCCGCGAGTCTGGCGTCTGTGCTCTACGGTGGAGAGACCCATTTCCGCGTCCGGGTCGGGCCCTTCAAGGATGCCGAGACCGCACAGGCGCTGGCGGGGGAGGTCGGCGCAGTGGTAGGACACGGGGTGGATCTTGTAGAGGTGCGCTGATGCGCCGCGTTGAGAAGCCTTGGGGCTACGAGCTGATCTGGGCCGAGACCCCGCACTACCTGGGAAAGCTGCTGTTCATCCGCTCAGGTCATCGCCTGAGCCTGCAGCACCACGTGGTCAAGGACGAGACCATCTACGTCCAGCAGGGACGCATCCGGGTGGTGCTCGCGGATGAAGAGGGTGAGCTGGAGGAGCATGAGCTCGGCGTCGGCCAATCGCTGCGCATCCTCCCGGGCCGGATCCACCGCTTCATCGCTGTGGAGGACGCTTGCGTCTACGAGGTCTCCACGGCTCACCCTGATGATGTCGTCCGTCACGAGGATGACTATGGTCGGCAGGCCGATTGACCTCGGCCTCCCGATCCGCGACAATGGCCGCAACGCTACGAGGTCGAGCGATGTTGTTGGGAATGCTGGCGCTCTTCTCCGGGCCCCTCTTCGCCCAGTCGGGCGGTGTGATGCTCAGCAGCGAGGCAGGTGAGGCTTCCGCCTACCCTGATCGCTACATCATCCAGGAGGGAGACACCCTCTGGGACATCTCCCGAGCCTTCATGGGAGACCCGTACTACTGGCCGCAGCTTTGGTCGTTCAACGAGTACATCACCAACCCGCACTGGATCTACCCGGGCAACGAGATCGTGTTCTCGATGGGCTCCGACCTGGAGCCGCCGAGCATGTCCTTCGGCAGCCCCGATCCTGAGGGCTACACGGCACCGACGCCGGAGATCGAGCCCGAGGCGATGGCCTGCGGGCCGGATGTCCACTTCGAGTCCAGCTACCAGCAGCAGCGTCTGGCCACGCCCAGCTTCCTCGCGCTGGAGGAGGACGTGGAGACCTGGGGCAAGGTCGCCAACGCCAAGACCGGTGCCGCCCTGCTTGGGGAAGGGGACCTGATCTACCTCGACGTCGATGACCCGGGTGCGCTCGCCTGCGGTGATGTGGTCAACCTCTTCCATAAGGGCGACAAGGTCCGGCACCCGGAGGAGAAGCTCCGCTACGGGAACCTCTGGCAGGTCACCGCGACCGCTCGGATCGTCCACATCGACGAGGAGGAGCGCGTCACTGCGGTGATCCGCGAGGCCTACGACACCGTCCACCGGGGTGACCTGGTGGGGCCGGCATTCCCTGTCGTGAGCGAGCTGCCTGTGGATCCGCCCCGGGGGGATCTGGAGGGCACGATCGTCGCTCGTGGTGGTCAGGATCTCTACCACCTGGCGTCCATCGGCGAGGTGGTGTTCATCGACCGGGGCCAGGATGATGGGCTCCGCGAGGGCAACAGCTTCTACGTGGTCCATCAGCGGGACCTGATGGTCTCCTCGCGCGAGGATCAGGACCAGATCCCTGAGCAGGTCGTGGGCCGCGTGGTGCTGACCTATGTCGGAGACGCCACCTCCACTGGCGTGGTCGTGGACGCCAGCGCGCCCATCCGCGTGGGGGATCGGGTCGCGACCCAGGTCAAGTAGCTCACAGACGGCGGCTTCGTTAGCATTCACGAGGTCGTCGCCCTCCCGCGTTCTCGGGAGAGTGTTGTGAGTGTCATTCCCGCTCGGTGGGCCGCTGCGTCGCGGTGGTCCGGCAGCTTTGATCTGCGTTGTGTTCTCAAGGCCCTCAAGGGCCGAGGCTTCTTGCGTGCGACCCCGGGGGAGCTCGCTGCGGCGGGCCTGCCTCCAAGGCTGCTTGGGCAGCTCCAGGACGGCTACAGCGTCGCCTGCGGGCACCAGTGGCGAACCCTGGAGTCACCCGACTACCCCCGACAGCTCCTTGAGCTGGAGAAGCCTCCACCCGTGGTCTTCCTTCGGGGGAGGGCAGAGCTCCTGGATCGAGAGGGGCTGGCGGTGGTCGGGTCCAGGCGCTGCACACCCTATGGTCGGCAGGTGGCGCGCTCACTCGGACGCGGCTGCGCTGAGCGAGGCGCAACTCTGATCTCGGGCGCGGCCTTTGGGATCGACACGGCGGCCCACGTTGGGGCGCTGGAGTTGGAGGGCCCCACGCTGGCTGTGTTGGCCCAAGGGCTGGACGTGGAAGCGGGCGGCGACTCGGGCGGGCTGCACAGGCGGATCCTGGAGGGTGGGGGACTGCTGGTCTCCGAGCGGCTCCCCTTGGAGCCGGCGACGCGCTGGGCCTTCCCACGCAGGAACCGGCTGATTGCAGCGCTCGGCCGGGCAACGGTCGTTGTGGAGGCGGGCAAGCGCTCCGGCGCCCTGTACACGGCCGAGGCCGCCGGTCTCCTGGGGCGTGATGTGTTCGCGGTCCCCGGAAGGATTGATGTCAGCGCTGCGGCGGGGACCAACCAGCTCCTGGTGGATGGGGCGCAAGTGCTGGCGAACCTGGATCGGGTGCTCAAGCCCTTTGAGGTCGCGGCGTCGCCGCAAGCCCGGCTTCGTGCTGCCCTACCTGGGAACCTCCCCGAACTCAGTCGGAGGACGGGCCTGGCTCCCCGCCAGGTGCTGTCGCTGCTGAGTGCCTGGGAGCTGACCCAGCAGGTACGCCTGCTCCCTTCCGGAAGCTATGCCTTGGTCCAATGACAGCGCGGTCTGCGGTGAGTGGTGCTACCGCAGCCTGGTCCTGACCCCCGACGCCCAGGCCTACCTGGAGCTGCTGGGGGAGCTGGGACATCTGGATGAGGAGAGCCTCGAGCGCTTCATGGAGTCGCTCTCACCGAGCTGTGAGAGCCTCCGAAGCGAAGAGCTCGTAGTGGATCGGGCCGCGCTCCGCCTTCGGATCGCCGAGTTCCTGTTCCAGAACTACGACAGCCTGAGCCGGCAGCATCAAGAGCTGCTCGGTGCGGAGTGGCCGCTGTTGTTTGGATGAGGCCGCCGGTTGGGGCCTCGACTCTCAGCTCTTCCGGACCGTGCGCCGGACGGTCCTGCGAACTCCGGACTCCTTGACCTCGCCGATCTGCGCGTCAGTCTTGGTCGCCGTCTTCTTCGCCGGGGCCTTCTTGGTCGCGGTCTTCTTCGCCGCAGTCTTCTTCGCTGCGGGCTTCTTCGCCGCAGTCTTCTTGGCTGCAGTCTTCTTGGCCGGGGTCTTCTTCGCCGCGGCCTTCTTGGTGGTCCGCTTCTTCTTGCCGCCGCCAGCGGCGCGCTTGGCCTCCAGCAGGGGCAGCGCCTCGTCCAGGGTCATCTCCTCCGGCTCTGTGCCCTTGCGCATGGTCACGTTCACGTCGCCATCGGTGATGTAGGGGCCCCAACGACCGCTCTTGATCACGACCTTGCGGCCTTCGGGATCCTCGCCGAGCTCCTTGAGGGGAGCGCTGCTGCTGCGACCCCGACGCGCGGGCTCCGCGAGGAGCTTGAGCGCCTGCTCGTTGTTGATCTCGAGCAGGTGGATGTTCTCGGGGATGCTGCGGGACTGGCCGTTGCACTTGATGTAGGGCCCGTAGCGGCCGTTGTAGGCCAGGATCTCATGGCCCTCGGCGTCGTTGCCCAGGCTGCGCGGCAGGTTGAGGAGCTGGAGGGCGGTCGAGAGGTCGATGCCCTCGGCCTCCATTCCCTTGAGCAGCGAGGCCCGCTTGGGCTTCTTCTTGCCCTCGGGCTCGCCAAGCTGGACGTAGGGCCCAAAGCGGCCGGTCTGCACCGTGACCATCAGGCCGGTCTCCGGATCCGCGCCCAGCTCCCGGGGGCCATCGGGCATCTCGGAGAGCAGCTCCACGGCCTTGGCCAGGGTGAGCTCGTCCGGCGCCATCTCGTCCGGGATGCTGCGGGTGTTGTCGCCGTGCTCCAGGTAGGGGCCGTAGCGCCCGACACGCGCGATGACGGGGTTGCCCTCGCTGTCGCCGATGGGGATCGAGCAGATGGAGCGGGGATCGGCGGCCTCCAGGGCAGCCGCGATGAGCTCCTCGAGGCCCTCACCCTGCTGTGCGCCTCGGTAGAAGCTCTCCAGGTAGACCTTGGGCTCCTCCTTTCCGACAGCGATGCGGTCGAGGCCGCCCTCCAGGGTGGCGGTGAAGTCGTAGTTCACCAGGCCCGTGAAGTGTTCCTCCAGCAGCCGGGTCACCGCGAACGCGGTCCAGGTCGGGACCAGGGCGGTGCCCTTCTTGAAGACATAGCCGCGGTTCTGGATGGTCTCGATGATGGAGGCGTAGGTGGACGGACGGCCGATCCCCAACTCCTCCAGTCGCTGGACCAGGGCCGCTTCGCTCAAACGGGAGGGCGGCTGGGTCGTATGCGAGGACACCGTCAGCTCGGTGGCCTTGGAGGACTCGCCCTCGCTCAGAGGCGGCAGCACGAGCTCGGACTCCTGGGCGTTGCCCGAGGTCGCCACGTAGACGGCCCGGAAGCCCGGGAAGGTGTAGGTCTTGCCGTTGCTGCGGAAAGTCGCCAGGGGCTGGCCGTCGGCCTGGACCTGGGTCTCGACCTTCATGCGCTGACCGGTCGCGTCGGCCATCTGGCAGGCCACGGTGCGCTTGAGGATCAGCTCATACAGCCGAGCCTCGTCTGCACCCATCGCCGCCGCGCAGTCGTCGACCGAGCGGAAGGTCTCGCCGGCGGGCCGAATGGCCTCGTGCGCCTCCTGCGCTCCCTTTGCCTTGGTCTGGTAGTGACGCGGGCTGTCCGGGACAAAGTTCGGCCCGAAGTTCTGTACGGCGTAGTCCCGAGCCGCCGAGATGGCCTCGGGGCTCAGGTGCACGGAGTCCGTACGCATGTAGGTGATCCAGCCGTTCTCGTAGAGGCGCTGGGCCACTCCCATGGCGCGGCGGGCGCTCCACCGGAACTTCCGGTTGCACTCCTGCTGGAGCTTGGAGGTGGTGAAGGGGGCCGAGGGCTTCTCGCTGAAGGGCTTGGTCTCCACCGCGGAGACCTTCCCGGCGCCGGCCAGCAGCGCCTCGCGCAGTGCGTTCGCGCCGGCCTCGTCCAGATGGGCGATCTCGTCGGGCTTGTAGAGCTCGCCGTTGTCCGGGTTGAAGTCCTTGCCGCGCGGGAGGCGGCGCTCTCCGAGGGAGACCAGGCGGGCGCTGTAGTCGCCACTCTCGGCCTTGAACTCGCCGTCCATGTCCCACCAGGTGGAGGGCACGAAGGACATGCGGGCCTTCTCGCGCTCCACCAGCAGGCGCACCGCGACGGACTGCACGCGCCCCGCGCTCAGGCGCGGCTTGACCTTGCGCCAGAGGACCTTGGAGACGCGGTAGCCAAAGAGGCGATCCACGATCCGTCGGGTCTCCTGGGCGCGCACCAGGTCCATGTCCAGGTCCCGAGCGTTGTCCAGGGAGGCCTCGATGGCGCGCCGGGTGATCTCGTGGAAGACCAGGCGGCGGATCGGGACCTTGGGCTTGAGGGCCTCGGTCAGGTGCCACGCGATGGCCTCACCCTCGCGGTCCTCATCCGTTGCGAGCAGGAGCTCGGGGGCATCCTTGAGCATGGCCTTGAGCTTCTTGACCTGCTCGCGTCCGCGGGGGGTGAGGACGTAGACGGGCTCGAAGTCGTTGTCGACGTTCACCGCCAGGTCGGACCAGTGCTGCCCCTTGTACTGCTTGGGGAGCTCCGCGCTGCCCTGCGGGAGGTCGCGGATGTGACCGACGGAGGCTTCGACCTGGTACTCGTCCCCCAGAAACTTGGAGATGGTACGGGCCTTTGCGGGGGACTCGACGATGACCAGGGGCTTCGACACGTGGACGCACTCGGGGCAGGGTCAGGGCTATAGAGCGGGGTCGCGCATTCGGCAAGGGCGCTATCATCTACGCATGCCGTCGTTGGTGGAACAGTTCTTGGGCTTTCAGCGCGCAGAGCGCGGGGCGAGCCCCCACACCCTGCGGGCGTACGGCCGGGATCTGCAGCGACTTGAGCATGCACTCGCCGAGCGGGGTGTGGAGCTGGTTGACGCGCGCCCCGCGGAGCTCCGGGCGCACTTGGCCCAGGTGGCTGGTACCGCGCCGGCGGCCTCCAGCATGCGCCGGCGGATGAGCGCCTACCGCAGCTTCTACCGCTGGGCGATGGAGGCCGGGCACTGCGAGCACTCGCCAGCGGAGCACCTGCAGATGCCTCGCCTGCCCCAGAGACTCCCCCGACACCTGTCCGAAGACCAGGCGGCCGATGTGGTGGAGAACCCCATCCAGGGCGGATGGCATGCCCTCCGCAACGCTGCCATCCTGGAGCTGCTCTACGGGGCGGGGCTGCGCGTCTCCGAGCTGGCGGCGCTGGACCTCGGGGATCTCCGCTGGGACCAGGGGCTGGTGAGGGTGCGCTCCGGCAAGGGCGGGAAGGAGCGGCAGGTGCCCATGGGGGGTGCCGCGATGGAGGCGCTGGAGCGCTGGCTTGAGCACCGGGGGCAGGGGCCAGGTCCGCTCTTCCTGAATCGGGACGGCAAGCGTCTGTCGGTGCGCTGGATCCACCGGGTGACGCAGCAGTCGGGGCTGCAGAGTGGGGTCGCCGGTCTCCACCCGCACGCCCTCCGGCACAGCTGCGCGACCCACATGCTGAGCGGGGGAGCGGATCTGCGCTCGATCCAGGAGCAGCTCGGGCACGCATCCCTGGGGACGACCCAGCGCTACGCCCATGTCTCGGCGGAGCACCTGCTGGAGGTCCACCGCGCGGCACATCCCCATGGGGACAGCGAGTCAGAGGCCAGCCATGGCCAATCCACCCCCGTCGGCGTAGATTGAAGGCGTGTCCGGACTCAACGAACAGGAACTCGCCGATCTCCGCAGGATGAAGAGCCTGCTGGAGCTCGCTGACTACGAGACGCTGTTCAAGCTCGGTGCTGGGGCTGGGACCAAGGAGCTGCGCGCCAGCTACTACGAGCTCTCGCGCCGTTACCACCCGGACCGTTTCTACCGGAAGGACCTCGGACAGGACGCCGACCTCATCGAGGACGTGTTCGCGGGGATCAATGAGGCCTACCAGAACCTCAGCAGCCGGCTCCGGCGCGGGGAGAAGGCAGGGGACGAGCAGCCCAGGCGGCGGCGGAGGAAGAAGCCCGAGGCCGCCACCAGCAGCCAGCCCACCGAGCCAAGTCCAGAGGACGTCTCCCACCACGAGGTCCGTTGGGACTCCGAGGACGCCAAGAAGCGCGCGGACAAGGCCCGATTCCGGGCGGCTCAGTCCCAGCGCAAGCGCAAGCGCTCAAAGCCGAAGGCCAAGAAGGGGCCCGCCGTTCCCTCCGCCGTCGAGGCCTTCAAGCAGCGCATGATCGAGCGGATCCGCAAGGGCAAGGAGCACTACCGCGCGGGCAAGGAGGCCATGGACGCTGAGAATTGGAGCAAGGCCTCCAGCTCCTTCTACCTGGCCACGCAGTTCGACCCCAAGAACGAGCATTACCGGGAGGCCTTTGAAGACGCCAACACCCGGGCGCGCCAGGTGCAGATCGATCACATCGTCGCGATGGGGGACAACGCGGAGCAGTACGGCTCGCTGCGGGAGGCGGTGACGCACTTTGCCCGCGCTGTGGAGCTGGATCCGCCCAACGGAGAGGCCCACTACCGGCTGGGGCGAGCGCTCCGGCGCCTGGACGAGAACGACCGGGGAGCTGTGGATCAGCTCCGCAAGGCCGTCGGAAAGGGGCCTCGGGTCTTCAAGTACCGGCTGGAGCTGGCCCGGGCCTACGAAGGTCAGGGACTGCAACGCAACGCACACCGGGAATACCGCGCCGCCGTCGCGATCGATGGCAGCAACGAGGACGCCCGCAGCGGGGCCAAGCGCACTCGGTAGGCGGCCTTCGGATCCCCTTGTGGTCGCGCGCAAGGGGGAGATTGGAGGCGTGGCCGGCTCGGCGGTACCTGGGCGTGCAACGCTCCTGCCACGAAATGGACCCGGGCCCTGCTCGGGCGGCTAAGCCTTGCGCAACTCGGAGGTCTCTGTGCCCGGAAGTGTGGTTGTCGGCGCCCAGTGGGGCGATGAAGGCAAGGGCAAGATTGTCGATCGCCTGGCTGCTGAGGCAGACCTGGTCGTGCGCTTTCAGGGGGGCAACAACGCGGGCCACACCCTGGTGGTCGACGGCGAGAAGGTCGTGCTGCACCTGGTCCCCTCGGGCATCCTGAACGAGGGCACCCGCTGCGTCATCGGCAACGGCGTGGTCCTGGACCCGGCGGTGCTCAAGGTCGAGCTGGACAAGCTCCGGGCCACCGGGCGTGAGATCGGGCCTGAGCGGCTGCTGATCTCGGAGGGAGCGCACGTCATCCTCCCCTGGCACTGCGCTCTGGATGCCCTCCGCGAGACGGCGCGCGGCGCTGGAGCCATCGGGACCACCCGCAAGGGGATCGGCCCCGCCTACGAGGACAAGGTCGCCCGCCGAGGCCTCTGTGCTCGGGACCTCTGCGATCCGGGCCGCGTGCGTCAGCACGTGGAGACCTGGCTCCCGGAGAAGAACCGGATGATCGCCGAGTGGTACGGGGGCACGCCCCTGGACACCGAGACCCTGATCGCCGAGCTGATCGCCCTGGGTGAGTACATCCAGCCCTACGTGGGGGACAGCGTCAGCGAGATCCACCGGGTCCTGGAGGCCGGCGGGCAAGTCCTGTTCGAGGGCGCCCAGGGCACCTTCCTGGACGTGGATCACGGCACCTACCCTTTCGTCACCTCGTCCAACACGGTCGCAGGCGGCGCTTGCGCTGGCGCGGGTGTGGGGCCCAAGGACCTGACCCGCGTGCTGGGCGTGCTCAAGGCCTACACCACCCGGGTGGGGGCGGGCCCCTTCCCGACCGAGGTCGAGGGGAAGGTCGGCGAGCACCTGCGCGCCGTGGGCCACGAGTTCGGCGCCACCACGGGGCGTCCGCGACGCTGCGGCTGGTTCGATGCAGCGCTGGCCCGTCACTCGGCCCGGCTCAACGGCCTCACGGAGATCGCCCTCACCAAGCTGGATGTCCTCACCGGCCTGGACGAGCTGGAGATCTGCGTGGGCTACGAAGGCCTGGAGGGTGTACCCGCGAGCTCGGAGGGCCTGGAGCAGGTCACCCCGATCTTCGAGCGGGTCTCGGGCTGGCAGGAGGATCTGCGAGGCGTCACCGCCTGGGAGGATCTCCCGGCCGCCGCGCAGGCCTATGTTGAGCGTCTGGAGGCCCTTGTCGGGGTCCCCGTCCGGACCGTGAGCACCGGTCCTGGGCGCAACGAGACCTTCATTCGTTGACCGCTCGGGCGAGAGGGACTATAAGCGGCTGCGGCTGGGTCGCTAGCTCAGTTGGTAGAGCACCGGCCTTTTAAGCCGAGGGTCACAGGTTCGAGCCCTGTGCGACCCACCACCCTCACCCTTTGACCCCTTCGTCTAGTCAGGTCCAGGACACCGGGTTTTCATCCCGGCAACACGGGTTCGAATCCCGTAGGGGTCACCATTCGAATGCCCTCCCTTCGGGGAGGGCATCTTCGTTTTCGGGGCGGGATTCGAACCCGTGTATGTCTCCGGGGGCTTCGCCCCGCGGGGTTCGCGGTATTCCTGGGGCCTTCGGCCCGGGCGTAGGGGTCACCATTCGAATGCCCTCCCTTCGGGGAGGGCATCTTCGTTTTCGGGGCTTCGCCCCGCTGGCCGCGCCCTCAGTCCTTCACCATCACCAGCACATCCCGCAGGATCGACTCGCTCATCCGGTGGGGAGCCTGCCAGTCCAGCACCCGCAGCCCCTGCTTCTCGAACAGAGGGGCCAGGACCTCTCGCTTGGGGAGCAGGCGGTTGTAGAGCAGCACCATCGCGCCCCCATCCTTGAGCCGCTCGGTCCAAGGGCGCGCGCAGGCCTCCAGCACCTTGGAGGGATCGCGGGTGCCGCCGGGGCCGACGTGCTGCACCCCGTAGGGCAGATCGCCCACGATCAGTTCGACCCGCTTGTTCTGGAGCAGCTTGCCCGCGTTCTGGCTGCTGCCGGTGACCAGCCGCATGCGTCCGCTGGGATCCAGGAGCTGGAGGTCCAGGAAGGCCCCCGCCTTGCCCGCTTTGCCGCCGGTCTGCAGCTTGTGCTTGAGGCGCCGCAGCTTGGTCTGCCGCCCCAGGTGCCGCCGCAGGTGGTCGATGGCCGCCGGGTCCTTCTCGATGCCCCAGGCCTCCAGCCCGTAGCGCATCGCCCACAGCAGCGTCGTGCCGCGCCCCGCGACGGGATCCAGCAGGCTCTTGGGCTCCAGGCGGCAGGCCGCGATCGCCAGGTTGATCGCCATCTGGGTGGCCAGTTCGTTGGTCTTGCCGCGGTACTTGTTGCCCGTGACCAGCTCTGGCGGGTGGATGAAGGGGGAGGGGATCTCCAGCACCCGCAGATCCTGGCCCACCGTCTCGAACACCGCCTGCACCCAGGACAGCCGCGCCAGACTCTCGGCCGCCGACGAGGACAGACTGACCTCGACGAGGCGCAGAGGTCCCTTGGAGTGCACGCGTGGATCGCAGCCGGGGTGGTGAGCCTCAAGCTCTGCGAGGGCCACGGCGTCCACCTCCCCAAAGAAGGCTTGCTGGGCGAGGGGGCTGATCAGGAGCTGCAGGGACACTCAGTCCTCCAGGTGCGGCTGGGTGTCCAGCCAGCGGCGGAAGGCGATGATGGGGCGGTCGGAGGGGAGCAGGGTCTCGCCCATGCGCAGCCAGGTCTTGCGGGGCTCCTGGGTGAGCGCGACGACCTTGTCCTCGTTGAGGACCTTGAGGTTGTAGAGGTTCGACAGCGCCGAGAACAGCGTGCCGAGCACCGGCAGGGTCAGCTTGTTCTGGTAGAAGCGCAGGTAGACGCGACACTGGCCCTCGCGCACGGGGACGAAGGCCAGAAAGCCCCAGACGCCGGGGGTGAGCTGGTTGCGCCACAGCCCCGGGTTGCGCACCTCGACCAGGAAGTCCTTGGCGTCGTAGGTCTCGGGGTCGTAGCGGATGAGCATGCGGTCGCCGTCGACCTGGGTGTCGACCTCCAGGCGGTGGGGGACCTTCTTGCCGATGCTGTCCTGGTGGACGAAGGGCAGGTGGGTGAAGTCGAGCTGCGTCTCCATCGCCCGGGTCCAGTCCGTGTCCCAGTCGTCCGTGGCGCCGGCCCAGGCGTAGCCCTCGCGGAGGTCGTCGAAGAAGGGGAGGGGGGGGAGCTGCTCTCGGTGCTCGCCCAGCCAGAGCCACACAAAGCCCTGGTCTTCGCGTACGGGCCAGGCTCGGGTGCGCATCGCCTTGGGGATGGGGCGGTCCTGGCCGTGGGCGGGGATGTGCGTGCACTGCCCCTTCTCGTCGAAGCGGAAGCCGTGGTACGGGCACTCCAGGCAGCCGTCGACGATGCGCCCTTGGGAGAGCGCGGCCCCCCGATGTGGGCAGTCGTCGTCCACGCAGCGCAGCGTGCCGGCCTCATCGCGCCAGAAGGCCAGGCGGCGGCCGAAGCGAACCACGCCCAGCGCGCCCTTGCGGGGGAGCTCTCCGGTCTCCAGGACCACGTACCACCGATCTCGGACCATGAGGACTCTCCGCCCCCGCATCTAACGCGGCGGGGCCATCTCCTCGACGCGGTTGGTCCAGAGCCAGCCCTGAAAGCTGCGGGGGACGCGGCGTAGATCCCGGGAACTGTCCACGCCGGTGCCATTGCCATCTACCAGCGGGCCCGCCAACACGACCGGAACGCCGCTCCGCTCCGCTCGCTTGAAGAAGCGCCGAGGTCCACCGGGAATCAGCCGGGTCCAAGGGGCGGGCAGGAGGATCCAGCTCCGGTCACAGGTTGACGGCAGAGTCGCTTGCAGGGGCGTTCGCGCGGCCTCCTTGAGGCAGGCCTTGAGCCTGGGCTTGTCCAGGGTGGGGATGTGGGGCGCCTGCTCGGTGAAGGCTGCAACGGATCGTGGATGGCCGTACACCCAATGTGGATTTTCGGCGCCCTCCAGCGCCCGGGCCAGGTCCAGCCCAACCCGGGGGTCGGAGCTCTTGAGGTGGAACACGAACGCCGCCTCCGGGAAGGTCTCCAACAGCGCCTCCAGCGTCGGCATTCGCTGGGGAGCTCCGCGCAGGGGGAAGCTCTGCCCGCCATCCGCGGTGTAGCCGTAGCCCAGGTCCAGCGCCTGCAGCGCGCTCAGGGTGTGCTCGGCGACCGGGCCGCTCCCATCCGTTCGGCAGGACAGGTCTGCGTCGTGGAAGAGGACGAGGTGGCCGTCTGCGCTGCGCTGGAGATCCACCTCCACCTTCTGCGCACCCGCCTCCAGCGCCGCCTGCACGGACTCCAGGGTGTTCTCGAGGTGCGTGTGGGTGGAGGGCAGGATGCGGTCGGCGGTGCAGGTGTCAGCCTCCACGCCTTGGAGCTGGATGACCTGATGCACCCCGCGGTGGGCGATCCAGGCCGGGGTCTGGGACGCTCCCGAGCCCCCCGCGGTGGGGAGAAGGGAGAGGGCGGAGAGGAGCAGGAGCGGCATCATGCGCCCACTGAGAGCAACCACCGTGCCAGGAATCTGTGTGCTGGGTTGAACCCCGCCGCCGCATTGAGGACCCTATGCGCGAACGACCCCCTTCTCTGGAGGACCCCATGGCCCGTCACTTTCTCTCCCTCGCCGAGACCAGCGCCGAAGAGCTGCGAAACATGCTGGAGCTGGCCAGGCAGATCAAGCTGAACCCGCGCGCCTTCTCGCAGGCCTGCGCCGGGCAGACCCTGGCCATGATCTTCCAGAAGCCCTCCCTGCGAACCCGCGTGAGCTTCCAGACCGGCATCTACCAGTTGGGCGGTCAGGGCATCTACCTGGGCCCCACCGACATCCAGCTTCACCGCGGCGAGTCCATCTCCGACACCGCCAAGGTCCTCTCCCGCTTCTGCGACGGCATCATGGCCCGCGTGTTCGACCACGAGCACCTGGAGACCATGGCAGCCGACGGCGACATCCCGGTCATCAACGGCCTCAGCGATCTGCTGCACCCCACCCAGGTCCTGGCCGACCTGCAGACCATCCACGAGAAGAAGGGCAAGCTCGAGGGCCTCAAGCTGGCCTACGTCGGCGACGGCAACAACATGGCCCACTCGCTGCTCTACGGCGGCGCTCAGTTCGGCATGACCGTCTCCATCTCGCACCCGCGGGGCTACGCGCCGGACCCGGAGGTCGTCACCCGCGCCAGGGAGATCGCCGCCAGCACGGGCGGGGCCATCCAGATCACCGAGGACGTGAAGGAGGGGGTGGCCGATGCGGACGCGGTCTACACCGACGTCTGGGCCTCCATGGGCCAGGAGGACGAGGCCAAGGAGCGCCTGGCGCGCTTCGAGGGCTTCATGGTCGACAGCGCCCTGATGTCCCACGCACGCCCGGACGCCATCTTCCTGCACTGCCTGCCCGCACACCGCGGGGAGGAGGTCTCCGCCGAGGTCATCGACGGTCCGCAGTCGGTTGTCTTCGACGAGGCCGAGAACCGTCTGCACGCGCAGAAGGCCGTCATGGTTCGCTTGATGGGCCGATGAGCCAAGGAGGGCTCCTGTCCTCTTCCGCCCTGCGCGGCTATGATGGGAGCAACCTGGGAGGTTGCATGGAGCGCGTCAGCGTCTACGAAGTCGGCCCGAGGGATGGTCTCCAGAACGAGTCCGTCACCCTCAGCACCCAGGACAAGCTCGCCTTCATCGAGCAGCTTGTCGCCGCCGGGGTACGCGACATCGAGGTGTCCTCCTTCGTCCGGCCCCGCTGGATCCCCCAGCTCGCCGACGCCGATCAGGTGGTCGGTGCGCTCCCGGACGTCGAGGGCGTGACCTACTGGGGCCTCGTCCCCAACAAGCGGGGCCTGGACCGGGCCGTGGGTGTGGAGATGAAGGCGGTCGCGACCTTCATGTCCGTCAGCGAGACCCACAACCTCAAGAACGTGAACCGCTCGACCTCCGAGTCGCTGATGGGCCTGCGCGAGGTCATCGCGGACGCCCGCGCCGAGGGCCTCCGGGTGCGCAGCTACCTGTCCACCGTCTTTGGCTGCCCCTACGAGGGCAAGACCGACCCCCAGCGCACCGTGGACCTCTCCCTGGCCCTGCTCGAGGCCGGCGCCGAGCGGATCTCCCTGGGCGACACCACCGGCATGGGCAACCCCCGGCAGGTCCAGGAGATCATCCGGCTGCTGGGCGAGGCAGGCGTGGGGCCCGAGCGGGTGACCTTGCACATGCACGACACCCGCGGGACCGCTCTGGCCAACATCTTGGCGGGCCTGGAGGCTGGGGTCCGGCAGTTCGACACCTCGGTCGCGGGTCTGGGCGGCTGCCCCTACGCGCCGGGTGCGAGCGGGAACGCTGCGAGCGAGGATCTCGTCTACATGCTCACCGAGATGGGCTACCAAACCGGCATCGACCTGCCCGCGCTCTCCAACGCCGGTCTCTTCGTCGAGGACATGCTGGGGCGGCCCCTGCCCGGGCGATACCACCAGGCCTGGCGTGCCCAGTGCCAGGCCGCTGCCCAGGCCAAAGAAGCCTGATGGGGCAGGCCTTCCTCAAGATCGTCGCGGGCTCCAAGCAGGGGCTGAACGTGCCTCTGCCCTTGGACGCGCCGCTTGTCGTTGGCCGCCGGGGCGGCGATCTGGTGCTCGATGACGCCATGATCTCCAGCCGGCACCTGGAGATCCGCTTCAACCAGGGGCACTGGTTCCTGCGGGACCTGGGCTCCACCAACGGCACCATGGTCGACGGCCGGCTGGTCCGCGAGAGCCAGCTTCGGCCGGGGGCTGAGATCAGCGTGGGCAGCACCCGCATGGTGCTCTTCCTGGCGGAAGACGGGGAAACGGACGGCGGCTCCGCGGACGGCCCCAAGCAGCTCGAGATCGCCTGGCTGCTGGACGAGGAGCTCGTCGAGCTCAAAGGGAGCCGCGACAAGACCGGGACCCCCGCCGACGTGATCGGTCAGGACCTCCGGCTCCCTCCTGGCATCATCGCGGTGCTGGAGGTCGTCGCGGGCCAGGACGCGGGCAAGGTGTTCCGCTTCACCCGGGGCAACGTGACCATCGGGCGCAAGATGGGCGAGATCCCGCTCTCCGACCCTGAGGTCAGCCGCCGGCACGCTGTGCTGGAGCTCTTCGGCCGCGAGATGGTGTTCCTGCGGGACCTGGGCTCCACAAACGGCACCTTCCACAACGGCCGCAAGGTCGGCGTCACGCGCATCCGCTCGGGGGACACCCTGGGCGTGGGCAAGACCGTGATGAAGCTGAGCGTGAAGCGCTGAGCTGAGCCCCGGGGGTCAGCGGTCCTGCGCCGCGTACCAACGTTGCCAGGCCTGGATGTGCTCGCTGCGGGTGCGCCCCTCGGCAAAGTCGAAGCCCTCGGCCTCGCGCAGGGCGGCCAGCGCGGCGTCTTGAACCGCCCGGTCCTGGTCCTCCAGCGCGGCGATGAGCACCGCGGTCGAAGAGGGGGCGCCGATCTGACCCAGGGCGGTGACGTAGTGCACGCGCACCCACAGGCTCTGGTCCCGGTAGAAGTTGCTGCGATCTCGGAGCGCGGCCTCCAGGGCCGGAGCCGAGGCGTGGTCGCCGATCTTGCCCAGAGCGATGGCCGCCTCTCCGCGGACCATGATCGCGTCGTCTTCCAGGAGGCTGGCGACCTTGGGGCTGGCGTCCTTGAAGCCCAGGTCCCCGAGGCCGCCGGCGGCTGCAGCGCGCATCGCGGGCATGGGGTCCTCGCAGAGCTTGAGCAGCGCCCGCATAGCGTCCTTGCTGCCGGTGTGGCCCAGGGAGCGGGCCAGGACCCAGCGCTGGCGCGCGTCCGCCTTCTGGTCGAACAGCACGGCCTCCATCTGGGGCCGCTCCGTGCTGTAGCTCCGGGTCAGGCTGTTGAAGGCCTCCCGGCGCATGGCCTCCGACAGGTCCCCGTTCGCGGCCCGCTCCAGATCGGCGTCCAGCCCGGCCACCGCCAGGCTGCACAGCAAGAGAAGGGTGGTCAGCATCGTCCGGCTCCAGTCAGGGGGAGACCGCGCCCAGGAGCACGTTCGCGAGGAAGTTCAGCCCCAGGATCATCACCAGGGGGGACAGGTCCATTCCACCGATGATCAGGAAGCCGCGCAGCGGCGCGTAGATCGGGTCGGCCAGCGCCCGCGTGTAGCGGCGGGGGAACTGGTCGGGCTCCTGGAACCAGCTGAGGATCGCGTCCAGGAAGAGCACGAACGCGATGCCCTGGACCAGGCGTCCGACGATGAGCAGCAGGAAGTCCACGGCGCGCTCCTCCGAGTCCCGAGGGCCCGACTCCGGTCAGGCCCTCTCTACATAGCCACTCAGAAGGAGTAGGCGATGCGGGACTGCACCGTCCAGACGCTGCCGTTCTCGGCGATGCCCCAGATCTCGGTGGGCAGGCGGTCGGTGGTCTTGGCGTAGCCGCCCTCCAGGGAGAACTTCATCTGCTCCTGGAAGTCGATCTTGAGGGCCGCGTCGACCTCCCACCCCAGCAGGGCGGACTCGGCGTCGTCATCGGTGCGGATGATGGCCCCGTCGGGCTTGTGCGGCATGGCCACCAGGAAGGCGCCGTGCAGGTTCCAGCCGGGGATGAGCTGGTAGCGCACTTGCGGGAACAGGTAGCTGGAGTTGTACACGCCGCCTCGGCTCCACAGGCCATCCGCCGCGTCCCGCCACTGGTAGCGGGTGCCGTAGGCCAGGATCTCCTCGTAGAGGAGCAGGCCGACGTTGTAGTCGGCGTGGAAGGGGCGCCCGGTGAAGCTGGAGTCGCCGGCGTACTCGTCGCCGCTGGCGATGCCGTACTCCATGATGAGGTCCAGGTCGGGGGTCTGGTAGCCGGCCTTTGCGGCAGCGCCCCAGATCTTGACCTCCTTGTGCAGGGGGTCCTCCTGGGTGGAGTCGGGCAGCGCCAGGGCGCGGGTCTCGCCCACGATTGCGTAGCCCTCGGACTCCACGTAGAGCCAGCTCCGGTTCAGGCGGGTGTGGGCGTCGAGCACCCAGACCGCCGAGTCCGTCTCCCGCTGGTGCCGGTTGAAGGCCAGGGCGCCCAGGGTGAAGTCGGTGAGCTTGTTGCCCCAGTTCAGGTCCTGGCCCTTGTAGGACACCACGTAGGCGAGCTGGTAGACGTCGTCCTCGTTGTCGTACCACCAGTTGTCCCGGCGGTCCTCGGTGTCCCGGTCCTCGGTGTAGCCGTGATCCTCGGTGGACCCGCAGCCCTCCTCCTCGTCGTCGGGGTCACACTGGTAGCCGTAGTACTGGGTGAGGGGGTCCTCCACCAGCCGATCGATGCCGACCGCCACCACCAGCGGGATGTCCGCGCTGCCAAACCCGAAGGCCGCCTCGGTGATGGCCAAGGGCTTGGTGGCGAAGAGGATCCGGTCGAAGGAGCTGCCGCCGTAGGACTCGCCCCAGGTGTTTCGGAAGTCGTTGCCGTCGTTGGCCAGCAGGCCCATGCCCCAGTGGGACTCCATGCGGCCGACCAGCATGGTGCCCACGGGCAGGGAGAAGCGGGTCCAGGCGCGCTTCACCACGACGTTGTCGCCGGGCTGGCCGTCGACGCCGGTCCAGCTCCCGTTGCCGGCGAACAGCGCGGTGCTGGCGAAGTCCTCGTTGTCGCCCATCAAAGTGTTGTCGAGGGCGTCGATCTGCGCGTAGACCTTGGCCCGCTCCGAGAAGTTCAGAGAGGGCTCAAGGCGCAGGCGCTGAACGGAGTAGCGCCCGTTCGAGGAGTCCAGATCGTCCCAGGCCGCGGGGTCGTAGAGCCCCCCGTACTGCTGGACCCTGAAGCGGTAGTAGCCCTCCAGGGTCAGAGTGGTGTCGCCGTCGGCGGACTCGAACTCCACCGCGTGGGCGGTGGATGCCATCAGCAGTGCGGCCAGGAACATCGGACTACTCCTCGACCGCGGCGCAGGAGCTCAGGCACTCCTCGGGGTACACCACGCCGCCCTCGAAGCCCACGTAGGCGTTGGCGATGTTGATGCTGTCTGGGATGATGGTCAGGTCGGTGGTCGCGCGGAGCTGGTGCTCGCTGCCGTCCCAGGTCCAGACCTCGATGGTCAGCTCGCTCTCGGGCACGTTGGCGATGATCCACAGGCCATCGGCCGAGGTCCACTCCTGGTTGCGGTCGGGGAAGTCGTCCACAAAGTAGAAGACATCCTGGTCCTCCAGGTAGTCGCCTCCCTTGGTCCGGGCGATGACCTGCGCGTACTCGACGGCGTCGCCCTCACGCTCGCAGCCGTAGACGGTTCCAGCCACGACGGCCTTGCCGGGCTCCACAGCAACACCCAGCAGCCCGGGGATGAGCTGGTAGGTCGTGGTGGACACGGAGTTGGGGTCGTCCTCGACGCTCTCACCGGGGGGCATCACGTTGTGCGCCTGGATGGTGAGCACGGTCTCCTCGAGCGCCGGATCGGTGTAGGTGGAGTAGGTGTAGGGCGTGCAGGTGGGGGCCACGCCGCTGATGTCGCCCGACTCGTCGCTCACCACGGTCTGGTCCGCGGAGCCCTCGACGTAGGTGTTGTCCCACCAGAACTCGGTGGTGGCCTCCTCCACAGGGACGTCGTCCTGGAAGTCCAGGACCGTGCCGGACATGGAGACCTCGACCTGGCAGCTCGCGTCCGGGGTCTGGGTGGGCCAGTCCTGGCCAGGCGTGTGGCAGGTGTCCAGGCTGGTGCCGGACTCGGTCACGGGGGTCTGCTCGACGAAGATCTCCTGCTCGAAGCGGGAGAGCTCTCCCGTGGAAGAGTCGTCGGTGGTGTCGTCCTTGGTGCAGGCGAACAGAGCGAGGGCAACAAGCATCGGGGGGCCTCCTGAGGGCCCGCCTTTTACGATTGTGTGTCGCCCGATGTCAAGGAGCTTGGTCAGTCCTCGGAGGACTCACGCGGAGAGCGCGTGTAGTACTGCTCCAGCTTGCGGACGAGCTCCAGCATGTCCTCGCTGATCTGGTCCGGCATCATGGGCTTGATGACCAGCACGAGATCCCCAGGAGGTGAGGACCCAAGCCCGGGAGCACCCCGACCCCTCACCCGAATCCGGGTCCCGGTGTCCGAGCCGCTGGGGATGAGGACCTGGAAGCGCCCCATCGGGCTGTCCACCTCGATCTTTCCGCCCAGCAGCGCCTCACCCAGGGTCACGGGGACCTCGAGCTCGATGTTCCGGCCATCCTGGCGCACGGGCCCTGCGCGGTCCACGCGGATCTCCAGCAGCACATCCTGAGGTCCAGAGGCTCCCCGGCCATAGCCACCCTGTCCTCGCAGGCGCATCGAGGCCCCGTCCCGCGTGTTGGCGGGGATCGTGACCCGGAGGGTGACCTCCTCCAGTCCG
This sequence comes from Myxococcota bacterium, assembly GCA_036229005.1. Taxonomy (GTDB): domain Bacteria; phylum Myxococcota_A; class UBA796; order UBA796; family CAJQPC01; genus CAJQPC01. The sequence goes on along the minus strand of JAZAMN010000011.1, from coordinate 186,441 downwards.
CCCACCCGGGTCGGCCTCATGAACTGGACCCGGGTCTCCCCGCCTTGCAGCGCAGTCATCGGATCCACCGTCACCGAAGTCCGCAGGGGTTGGGCTGCCGGCTGGGTCTGGGCTCGAACGCGTCCACCGTGCGTCGGGGCGCGGGGAGGCGGCGGCGGTGTTGGACGGGGGGGAGGGGTGTATCCGCCACCGGCAGGGCGCTGGGGAGGGGTGCCGTAGTAGGGCCCCTGGCTGCGCGGCTTGTGGTCGTAGAATGGTCCCTGCGAGCGGTCCTTTGGAGGCTCCGGATCGGGGATATCCTTGGGGCTGTAGCGCCCGCTGAGGATGTCGTTGAAGGAGATGCCGCCCCCGTAGGCCGCCCGCCCCTGGCTGGCCGCTCGCCGCGCGCGGGCACGCTCCACGTTGAAGCCGACCGCGAGGCCCTCCTCCCCGAACTCGTCGTACAGGGCGCGCTTCTTGTTGTCCGCGAGCACCGCATAGGCCGCGCTGGCCGCCTTGAAGATGCGCTCGGCCTCGGCGTTCCCGGGGTTGCGATCCGGGTGGTGCTTGCGGGCGATGTCCTTGAAGGCCTTTCGGATGGCCGACAGATCGGCGCTCCGGGAGACGCCCAGGATGACGTAGTAGTCAGCCATTCAGGGGCTCCACTCCAACAGCTCGTGCAGAGCCTCGTTCAGGATGGGTTCCGTCTCGGGGCCCAGGGAGTTGGTCTCCTCGTAGTGGTGACCGGGGGCCTCGTCCAGGTAGGGCAGATCCGCGTTCAGCTCGAAGTTGTAGGCGGGGATGATGTAGCCGATCTCGTCGTTCCCCAGCCCGACGATCCACCGCTGGGAACCGGGGACCGCATCGATCAGGTAGGGGGCCTCTGGGGCGCCAGCGAGGTCAGGCGGGTTCTCATTTCCCTCCTGGATCAGGCTGTAGAGCTCCGAGCCGATCAGGCTGCCGTCGTAGCCGCCCAGGGCCGCCTCGGGGAGCAGCTCTCCGGGCACCGTGGCCAGGGACAGGGGACCGAGCTGAATCAGGCTCACCTCGGTGAGCACGCGGGGCTGGTTCTCGTCGGTGACGGGCTCGTCCGCGTCGTAGTCGTAGAGCTCGCGGGGGAGCGTGCCGATCAGGAAGAGCGCTTGGAAGGCGTCATTGACCACGGGGATCTTCACGTCGCTGGCGCGGACGCTCAGGGCGCTGTCCAGGTCGACCACCTCGCCGTTTCGGGCGGCGTCGATGGCCATCTCACCGAGGAGCGTGCCGATGGCCTCGGTCTTGGGGTAGCCCGCGTCCCCGAGGTTCTCGCCATCGGGGGTCTCCACGTCCATCCGGAGCGTGGTCATCATGCCGCCCACCATCCCCTGAAGGTAGATGGCGACCCCGCCGAGCCCCTCGGTCTGGTACGCGTCCCACTCGCTGCCGCGCTCGACGGTGTTCCGGAGGCTGTCCGCGAAGTCCGAGGAGAGGAGCAGGTTGTCGTCCGCGAGGGTCTCGGGGTGGCAGCCCCAGTGCACGACGGTGGCGATGGTCTCGCCGCTCTGGTCCTGCAGCCAGAGGCTCCCGACCTCCTGGGGGATGACGACGGGATCGCGGGTGTCCCGGATGACGTTCGCGATTCCGTCGCTGTGGTAGTCGGCGGCCGCGACGCTCCCCACGCGGATCTCTCCGACCTCCTCCAACTCCAGCACCGCCTGCTGGATGGAGCTGACGATGCCGGCGCGCACCTGCTCCAAGTAGAACTCCTGGTAGCCGCTCTTTCCGAAGGCCTTGCCCCAAAGGCCCATGGTGTCGGGGCCCTCGTGGTTGTGGGTGGCGGAGACAAGAAGGTAGTCGATGTCCAACTCCTGCTCGTCCAGCATCGCGCGCACCTTGTCGACGTCCTCATTGAAGAAGCCCACCAGATCCACGGACACCACCGCCACCCGGGTCTCCCCGCGCTCGAGCACCAGGGTGCGGGCCCAGAGGGGGTCGTGTACCCCTTGTGCGGGGTGGGCCTGGGAGAAGCCCCCCATCCACATCGCGATGAACTCGCCGTCGCCCTCGCCCTCGTCGGGGCCAGGGTAGCCCTCGTCCTCTGGGCACAGGCGGTCGCAGCCGCAGTCAAAGTAGGCGTCCTTGGTCGCCGACCAGCGCTTGTCTCCGCTCAGGTCCTCCCAGGACTCGAAGCAGCTCGGCGTGATCTCCACCGCGGATGCGCCTGCCATCAGTGGACCGTCGGCGTCGCTGCACCCTTGGTCGCCGGGGCAGACCAGGTCCGGTCGAGCCAGGTCTGCGGTGTCCTGGGCTTCCTTTGTGCAGGCCGCAGCCAGCACCAACATGGAGGCGATCATGGGCCCGGTCTCCGTGGCGAGGGCCCCTCGGTGGGGCATTTGGGGCTGAACTGGCCCACTTGCGAGACCGAAAACTGCCTGCGTCACTGGTGGATGTCAAGGTCCCGGCGGCTCCACGGTTCGCGTTCCAACGCCACCCAGGTGTAGACTGGAGGCTGAGGGCCCCTGCCAGTCCTCTGTTCGGAGACGCCATGCGCCTTGTTCCTTTCAGCCGACTCGTCCTGCCAGCCATGGTCTTTGGTGCCCTCGCGGCGGCAGGGTGCGTGGAGCGCGACGATCGCTTCAACACCACCAACGGTGAGACGGAAGGGGACAGCGACACCGACACGGACGCTGACAGCGACACGGACGCCGATGCGGACGGGGATGCTGACAGCGACACGGATGCGGACTCCGATCCCGTCGGTGAGCTCGATGAGCCTGGTGACCTGGTGACCTTCACCTCGGAGGACGAGTACGTTGACCTGAGCGACGCCAGCGGGGACTCCAACCAGGACCAGGACTTCTTCCTCATCGTGATCAACAACGGCGAGGGCGATGCCGGCTACACGCTGCGCTACAGCGACGCGAGCCAACTGGGCGGTGACACCGGCGGCCCCGGCGGCATCCGCATCCCCAGCGGTCCTCAGCAGGCCCCGGCCAAGCTCCAGCGTCCCGCAGCGGGGTGGCAGCCTCTCAGCGAGCCGGTCGCGCCCCCAGCCGCCTACGAGGTCGGCGTCTCGCGCCAGTCCTTCCGGGTCCGCAACGACTTCGAGGACAGCGGCAGCTACGCCAAGATCACCGCGACCCTCTGGGGCTTGGGTGACTCGGTCGCCATCTGGGTGGACGACGACGTCGCCATCGACTGGGATCAGGGCTGTGACGGCACCCTGGACGAGGTAGACCCCCGCGGCTCCTATGGCCTGGACAACTGCGACCTGCAGGACGTCGCGAACATCGTGGACACCAACATCTTCGCCAACATCAACGCGACGATGGGGGAGCCCAGCGATCTCAACGGTGATGGCCTCGTCTCGGTCGTCATCAGCCCCTGGCTGAACAAGCTGCCGCTAGGGTCCTCGGACGAAGACGACTTCACCCAGGTCGTGCCCAGCTACGCCAACCCCGAGGTCGACCTCGCCGACTACGACGCCACCGCCAACCCCGGCTCCAACGAGCAGGAGGTGATCTTCGTCTTCGCGCCCGACCCCTATGGCTTCTTCAACAGCTACTACACCGCCACGGTCGAGTCCTACACGGAGATGACCCTCGCTGCTGAGATCGCGCGCTCCTACACCAACCTCGCCCTCTACAACTACCGGGTGCTCGAGGCCGAATCCTCCATGGAGGACACCTGGCTCATCGAGACCCTGGGCACCGCCGCCGCGGACTCGGTGGGCTTCGGCGCCGTCTACTACGACGACGCCTGGAAGTACCTGGACGCCCCCTACCTCTACAGCCTCTCCTCCTACGAGGACGACGGCATCATCGCGACCGACCCCCGCGGCGCCCAGTACCTCTTCGGCCGCTGGCTGGTCGATGCCTTCGGCGTGGGCGTGCTCTCGGAGATCGTCCAACTGGACGCGGGCTCCCTGGGGGAGAGCTCCGAGGAGAACGTCGCAACGGCCGTGAGCACGGTCTCTGGCGAAGAGTGGACCTTCGGCGATCTGGTCCTGGCTTGGCAGATCGCCCTGCTGACCACTGGCGTCGAGGCCGAAGACGGCAGTGAGCTCGTCGACTCCGCCGTCTGGACCCCCTACGCCGCCTCCGCGCAGCTCTCGGCGCCCGATGTCGCGCCCTCCACGCCCACCCCTGGCGTGTACTACGGAGCCAACGGCTACCAGACCGGGTTCAACGTCCGGGGGCTGAACCAGTTCTTCACCGCCGGCACCACGGCGAGCCCGACCGAGGCCGACAGCAAGGGCGTGCGCACCGCCGGCCCGGACTTCCACACCTTCGTGCCCGACTTCGACTTCCACGGCTACACGGCGGGGTCCTACGGCGTCCACGTCGTCCGCCTCTCCCGGCTCAACCTCGAGCGGGCTGCCCTCGAGATCGACACCGAGGGCACCCTCTCCGGCGCCGTCGTCCGCTGGCCAGGCAGCGGCGAGGACATCGAGATCGAGCGCGTCTTCTCCGCGCTGGACCAGTCCAACCTCGTCCCCATCCCTGAGCTCCCCCAGGATGGCAGCCCCGTCTACGGAATGGGTGAGATCAGCGAGAGCTTCTCCACCCGCGTGATCGAAGACGACGACACCGTGGGCAAGGATGTCGAGGACACCGACCGTTGGCTCCTCGACCTGAGCGCGCGGCCCACTGGCCAGGTGGTCCCCGTTGTCGTCCAACTGGACCGGCGCTTCGAGAACAGCTCGGGTGACGAGGCCCCCTACGACCCCTGGCTGGCCATCCTCCCGGCCGAGGCGCTCTCCGGCGTCCTCCCCGCCGACTGGAACTCCGGAACCTGCGCCGAGAGCAGCGAGAGCTGGGCCTTCCCCAACACCGTCCTGAGCTACCAGTACTACCAGCTCTTCACCTCTTCGGTCGCCTTCACCGAGGAGGAGATGGCGGAGGACTTCTGCGCCGAAACCACCGCCGAGCTTGGCTGTGGAGACGACTACGAGCTGGATGGGGTCGCGAACGAGGACGAGCTGGAGCCGGCCAGCTTCCTGGACCAATTGTGGACCGTCGCCTGCAAATCGGGCGGTGAGGCCAGCGTGGACACCAGCATCTTCGATCTCGACGAGCGGGACGACAACGACGACTTCACCTACTCCCCGCGCTACAACCTCGGTGGCCGCAGCGGAGCGAGCGGGGAGGAGGCCACCCTCACGGCCAGCCTCGTCGGCGGCGAGCAGTACGTGATCATCGTCTCGGGCGGTGGAGACCAGGGCTCCTACGAGCTGCAGGTACAGCAGGTCGAGCAGGCCGCCCTCGACGCGCTGGAGAACGACTGAGCGGGGCGGTCCAACTCACTGAGAGCGCTGAGCAGCAGCGTCGGGAGACCCGAACCAGCGTCGGGTTGTTCCTGGCGACGCTGCTCTCGGTCTATCTGGTCTACGGCTTCCTCTGGACCGGGGGCAACCCGCTGCGTGACGCCGGCGCTGCCAAGGACGCCGCTGCGTTCGCCGTGACCCTCATGTCGATCCTGCTCGCGCACGAGATGGGCCACTGGGTCGTCGCCCGTCGCCACGGCTTCGCGCTGTCATTGCCGTACTTCATCCCCTTCCCGGCGGCCTTCGGGACCTTCGGGGCGGTCATTCGCCTCCGGTCACTCCCCAAGAGTCGAACGGCCCTCCTGGAGATGGGCGCCGCGGGTCCGTTGGCGGGCTTCGTCGTCGCAGCCCTCGCAATGGCCGTTGGATTGCCTGGCACCCAAGAGGCTCAGCCACCTCCGCTCCCGCCCATCCCTCCCGAGCCCGTGCTCCTTCCGGAGACCCTCAGCTTCCTGGCCCCCCTCTGGGAGCACCTCTTCCCCACCGTCCCCGACGGCCACGTCGAGGTCCTCATCTTCGCGAACCCTCTGCTCATGGATCTCCTCGGCAAGCTGATCCTCGGCGCGGCCCCTGGTCGCTTCGATCAGCTCACCCCGATGGCCCTGGCCGGCTGGGTAGGGTGCCTGTTGACCGCGATGAACCTCTTGCCGATCGGCCAACTGGACGGCGGACACATCCTTTCGGGTCTCTGGCCCAAGGCGGCGCCCAAGGTCTCAAAGCTGCTGCTCGGCGTCGCCATCGCCGCCGGTGTCCTCTGGACCCCTTGGGCCGTATGGGGCCTCCTGCTCTTCTTCTTCCGGGGCTACAAGAACCTCGAGGTGCCCGCCGAGCCCCCGCTGACCCCTCGCGCCAGGTGGGTCGCCGCGCTGGTGGGGATCGCCTTCATCCTGAGCTTCATGCCCGTCCCGATCGAGATGGACACCATGCTCGGGGTCCCCCAGTGAGCACCGAGCGGGCCTGGATCGGGACCGCGGTCCTCTCTGGCGGCCTCGTGCTCGTCATGGCACTGGTCTTCTGGTTTGCGGCCCCCGAGTCGCTACCGGACAAGCCCACCGAGCCCGCGCCTGCTCCCCAGGAAGACACCGGTCGGGTCATGGACCTCGAGCACCTCAGCGAAGCGGATCTGCGTTTCCTTGAGGGTGTCCTCGCCGAGCCCGACAACCCCGAAGGGCGACGTTCGGCCATGCGGGCGCTGGTGGTGAGCGGGGATCTCCGGGGGGCTCCGATCCTCTTCGCTCAGTCCAACCGACCAGCCGGGGAGGGGACCCAACACTGCCTGGCGGCGCTGGAGATCCTCCGCATGCAGCGCTTCGAGAACGCCGCGCGCGTATTGGTCTTGGCGCGAGAGCAGCCCCTCTCTCAGGAGTGTCGCGCAGAGGTCGATACCCGCCTGGCCCTGCTCGCTCGGGACCACGCCAACTTGCTCATGCTCTCGGGGGCCCCAGAGGCTGAGGTCCGCCGCTGGCTCTGTGCCCACCTCTCGGACATGGAGGGGGACCTGGTCGACGCTGCGCTGGCCGATCTCGCCCAAGACGAGGACACCAGTGTCCGGAGGGCCGCGTGGATGGCGATCGACGCTCGGGCTATCCCATCGGATGCCCAGCGCCTGCGTGCCTGGGCGGCTCAGGAGCCCGATCCAGGTCTCCGGGCCCTCGCTCAGGAGGTCGTGGCGGAATGGTGACCCTGCTTGCCTTGGCGTTGATGGCGTCCGTGGCCCTGGCGGATGAAGGCTACTACCTGGAGTCGCCTCCGCTCCCGACACGCGCGGAGGCCCTTGAGATCCAGCAGCTCGCCCAGGAGTCGGGCATCAACGCCCGCGTGGTCCGACGCTACGAGCATGGCTCCGGCTGGGAATACCTGGTGGTCGCCGAGGGCTTCACCGAGCTCGACGCGGCCCAGCAAGCCGCCGCCCAGCTTGCCCAGGACAGTGGCCAGGGCATTACCGTCTATGAGGGGGATGAGACGGGCGGTCGACGCCTGAACGCCCGCGCACAGGGGTGGACCGGCAGTTCGCTGGACCCCGGTGCGGTCGCCGTTGAGACGCCCCAGGAGCCCCTCCCTACGACCCAGGAGATCCTCGCCCACGCTGTCAGGGCCCTGGGAGGAGAAGGGGGAGGGGAGGCCCGGCTCGCCGACGCAGAAGCCCTCACCTTCCGATACGAGCGGTCCTTGGACACCCCTGCAGGCCGGGTGCAAGCGAGGCACGACCTGGCCTGGGAAGCTGGGGATCAGCGCCTGCGGATCCAGCACATCGACGGCCCTGGAGTGGACGCCACCATGCTCGTCCGCGGCGAGGAGGCCTGGGTCTACACCGAGGAGTCCGGTGTCCTGGAGCGCGATCCGGAGAAGACCCGAGAGGTCCTCGCGGACTTTGGGCCGGATGCGGTGCTCTTCTGGCCCCTGGGCTTCGCGCAGCGCGTCGCAGACGATCCCGCCTTCGACGCGCTCCGGGTGGAGGGCTTGGAAGAGCACGAAGGCCGTCAGGTCTACCGCCTGGAGACCATCCGGGAGGCCACGGGGGAGAGTTTTCAGCTCCTGATCGATGCGGAACGCTGGACCATCACGCAGGTGAGCTTCCGAAGTGACGCAGGAGATGTGCGCTACAACTTTTCTGACTGGCGGGAACTCGACACCGGTCTTGTGGTGCCCTTCGAGGTCATCCTGAGCCGAGATGGCACGGAGATCGAGCACATTCGTTTGATCGAGTTGAGCCTTCTCGATGCGCTCCCGGAGCAGATCTGGGGACCTCTGGACGGCGAAGACGATCCATTTCTGAAGGATGATCCGGAGTCTCCTTGACAGGCTTCCGGGGGAGGACTAAATAGCGGGCCACCTTGCCCCCCGGGAGACCGGAAGGGTGAAGGGCAGCCACGCTGGCGTAGCTCAACTGGAAGAGCAGCGGTCTTGTAAACCGCAGGTTGCGGGTTCGATTCCCACCGTCAGCACCAGCGTGGTTACCCTGCTCTTGGCAGGTTGTTCTTTGTTCACATATGGGGAGTTGCCCGAGTGGTTAAAGGGAACAGGCTGTAAACCTGTCGGCTCTGCCTACGGTGGTTCGAATCCACCACTCCCCACCATATGTCCTGTCTTTCATTCATTTGCTTGACAGGAAACCTGACATGACGCGGGAATAGCTCAGTTGGTAGAGCATCAGCCTTCCAAGCTGAGGGTCGCGGGTTCGAACCCCGTTTCCCGCTCCATGTCACTTTTGCCGACGTAGCTCAGGGGCAGAGCACCTCCTTGGTAAGGAGGAGGTCATGGGTTCAAATCCCATCGTCGGCTCCATTTTTTTCTAGAACGTGATCGACCCGGCGAGCCATTTACAGGGCCGCCCTTTTTTCTCGGAGGTGCCATTATGGCCAAGGAGAAGTTCGAGCGGAACAAGCCCCACGTGAACATCGGCACGATCGGTCACGTGGACCACGGCAAGACCACCCTCACCGCCGCTATCACCAAGGTCCTCGCTGAGGCCGGTGGCGCAGCCTTCCTGGACTACGACCAGATCGACAAGGCTCCCGAGGAGAAGGCCCGCGGTATCACCATCAACACCTCGCACGTCGAGTACGAGACCGCAAACCGGCACTACGCACACGTGGACTGCCCCGGTCACGCCGACTACATCAAGAACATGATCACCGGTGCTGCCCAGATGGACGGCGCGATCCTGGTGGTTGCTGCTTCTGATGGCCCCATGCCCCAGACCAAGGAGCACGTGCTCCTGGCCCGTCAGGTCGAGGTCCCCTACATCGTCGTCTTCCTGAACAAGGTCGACCTGCTGGACGATGAGGAGCTGCTCGAGTTGGTGGACATGGAGGTCCGCGAGCTGCTGTCTGAGTACGAGTTCCCCGGCGATGACACCCCCATCATCCAGGGCTCCGCTCTCAAGGCTCTCGAGGGTGACACCTCCCCCATCGGTGTTCCCTCCGTCATGGAACTCATGAAGGCTGTGGATGAGTTCATCCCCACCCCTGAGCGCGACATCGACAAGCCCTTCCTGATGCCCGTTGAGGACGTCTTCACCATCACCGGTCGTGGTACCGTTGCTACCGGTCGCGTTGAGTCCGGTCGCATCAACACCGGTGACGAGGTCGAGATCGTCGGCATCCGTGACACCCAGAAGACCACCATCACCGGTGTCGAGATGTTCCGCAAGATCCTCGACTACGCCGAGGCTGGTGAGAACATCGGTGCACTGCTCCGCGGTCTGAAGCGCGACGACATCGAGCGTGGCCAGGTGCTGGCGAAGCCCAAGAGCATCACCCCGCACACCAAGTTCCGCTGCAAGGCCTACATCCTGAAGAAGGACGAGGGCGGTCGTCACAAGCCCTTCTTCAACGGCTACCGTCCCCAGTTCTACTTCCGGACCACCGACGTGACCGGAAAGATCACCCTGGACGACGGCGTCGAGATGGTCATGCCCGGCGACGACATCGAGTTCAACGTCGAGCTGATCACCCCCATCGCCATCTCCGAGCAACTCCGCTTCGCTATCCGCGAGGGTGGCCGCACCGTCGGCGCTGGCGTGGTCTCCAAGATCAGCGAGTGATCTCAGGTCTTCTCTTCTGAGAGACCAAAATTCGAATCCCCGGGCCTTGTGCCCGGGGATTTCGTGTCTACGGCTTGTCATCCGGCGATCCCCATGGTATCGGGGCCCGGCTGAACCGAAGACAGCAGCCTTGGCTGCACCGGACTTCAAGTGACAACGCACACCCGCTACATCTACGTGGTCTTCCTGGTCACCGCCGCCCTCATGGGCTGGGCGCTCGCCTCCGCTGCTGAAGCCGTGTTGCTCAACATGGACGGCGTGGAAGACTTCGCGGTCGCGGGGCTCCTGCCTCTCTCCACCATCATCGGTGGCGTGGGCGCAATCGTCTCCATGTTCGCGCTCCTCAAGAATGTGCGGGCTGTGACCTACACGAACGAGGTCATCGGCGAGCTGGTCAAGGTCACTTGGCCGACCCGCGAGGAGACGACCAACAACTCGATCGTTGTCATTGTGGTCACTGTCATCTTCTCCGGGTCTCTCGCGATCTATGACTGGGTCTGGGCCCAGGTCACGGAGAGATTCCTGTTCGGCTTGAGCTGAACTTCCCACCCACTTCGGCGCTGCAGGGCGTCGTTGGAGGACCTCACCATGGCGATGGCCTGGTACGTTGTAAACGCCTTCTCGGGCTACGAAGGAAAGGCCAAGCGGGCCCTGGAAGAGCGCATCGCTCAGGCCGGGCTTGAAGATCGCTTTGGAGACATCCTCGTCCCCAAGGAAGACGTTGTCGAGGTCAAGGGTGGGCAGAAGCGGAGCGTCGCCCGCAAGTTCTTCCCCGGCTACATGCTCGTGCAGATGGAACTGGACAACCAGACCTGGCATGTCGTCCGCAACACCCCCAAGATTACTGGCTTCGTCGGCGGGAACAACCGTCGGCCGCCTCCCGTCCCCGAGGCCGAGGTGCAACGCATCATCCGGCGTATGGGGTTGGACGAAGGCGGGGAGCCCCGTCCCAAGCCCAAGCTCAACTTCGACCGCAACGAAGAGGTCCGGATCATGGAGGGCGCCTTCGCCACCATGAACGGCATCGTCGAAGAGGTGAACCAGGCGCGTGGAAAGCTGCGTGTGATGGTGAACCTGTTTGGTCGACCCACCAGCGTTGAGCTGGACTTCACTCAGGTTGAGAAGCTCTCCTGAGCGCTCAACCCAACACTTCAACGGAACAGCCCAGTGAGAGCCCCCGGGCAACTCACCGAGGAGCGTGAAAATGGCCAAGAAGGTCGTCAACCAGATCAAGCTGCAGATCATGGCGGGCAAGGCAAACCCTTCCCCCCCTGTCGGCCCTGCCCTTGGCCAGGCCGGCGTGAACATCCCCATGTTCTGCAAGGAGTTCAACGCGCGTACGCAGGCTCAGGCCGGCGACGGGCTGTTCATTCCTGTTGAGATCACCGTCTACTCCGACCGCAGCTTCACCTTCGTCTGCAAGACCCCGCCTGCCGCGGGTCTGCTCCTGAAGGCTGCGGGGCTGGGCAAGGGCTCTGGCGAGCCCAACAAGAAGAAGGTCGGCACGCTGACCCGCGCCCAGGTTGAGGAAATCGCTACCAAGAAGCTCCCGGACCTGAACACCACGAACGTCGCTGCGGCCATGCGGACGATCGAGGGAACTGCCAGGTCCATGGGAATCACCATCACCGACTGACTCGTCTCAGCGCGGGGGAGGGCAGCCGTAGCCCGTATGCACCCCACTGGGAGCCCAAGCTTGTCTTGGGTATGAGCGGAGGAAAATCGTGCCAAAGCAGAGCAAGCGCTACAGGGAAGCCCGGACTCGGGTCGACTCGACGCGCAAGTACAGCCTGGATGAAGCCGTTGCCATCTTGAAGGAGACCGCGACCGCGGGCTTCGACGAGACGGTGGACGTCGCCGTCCGGCTCGGGGTGGATCCCCGTCACGCGGATCAGATGATCCGCGGGGCGACTGGGCTCCCCCACGGGACCGGAAAGACGGTGCGCGTTCTGGTCTTCGCACAGGGAGACGCGGCAAAGGCCGCTGAGGAAGCCGGAGCTGACTTCGTCGGTTCCGATGAAATCATCCAAAAGATCCAAGGAGGGTGGCTCGACTTCGACAAGGCGGTCGCCACCCGCGACATGATGGGCAAGGTTGGCCGGATCGGCCGCTTGCTCGGACCCCGTGGCTTGATGCCCAACCCCAAGGTTGGCACCGTCGTCGCGCCCGAGCACGTCGCCCAGACTGTCAAGGATCTGAAGGGAGGTCGCATCGACTTCCGTGTCGAGAAGGCTGGAATCATCCACGCCCCTGTCGGCAAGGCTTCGATGGAGACCGAGCAGATCCGAGAGAACATCGCCGCGCTCATCAACGAGCTCATGCGACTCAAGCCTGCCAGCGCCAAGGGTACCTACCTCAAGGGTGTTGCAGTCTCGACGACCATGGGGATCGGTGTGCGTGTTGACGCTGCGGACGCCCTGCGCGCCGCCGGTCGATAGGAGGCCACGATGCTGCGCACTGCAAAGAGTGAGTTCATTGCGGACTTCCAGGCCCGGATCCAGGAGGCGCCCTTCGTGGTCCTCGCTGAGTACCGCGGCGTGACCTCGAACGATGTCAACACCTTCCGGCGCAACCTCGAAAAGGACAACCTCCGCTTCGAAGTTGTGAAGAACACCCTCGCCGTCAAGGCGCTCGAGGGTACCGGTAAGGAGGCCCTGGCCAGCCACTTCAACGGCATGACCGCAGTGATCCTCTCCGGTGAGGATCCCATCGCTGCTGCCAAGTCGGTGAAGGAGAACATCAACCCCAAGGGAGCGATCCAGGTCAAGGCCGGCTTCTTCGAGGGAGATGTCCTGGACGCCGAGGGTGTCAAGGCGGTCGCCAGCCTGCCCAGCCGTGAGGAGCTGCTCTCGCTGCTGCTCCGGACGATGCAGGAGGGGCCCCGTCAGGTCATGGGTGTCATCCGCGGGCCCGCCCGCGATCTGCTCTACCTTCTCAAGAACTACGAGACCAAGCTTGCCGGCCAGGAAGGCGGCGAATAGACGCTTGAGTCTTTTCTCTACTCCCCATTTTCGATTTGCGAGGAATTCATCATGTCTGCTACCCAGGCTGACGTCGTCGAGTACATCAAGAACCTCAAGCTCTCCGAGGTCAAGGACCTCATCAGCGTCCTCGAGGAGGAGCTGGGTGTTGAGGCTTCCGCTCCCGTGATGGCCGTTGCTGGCGGCGGTGCCGCTGCTGCTGCCGAGCCCGAGGAGGAGAAGACCGAGTTCGACGTCGTCCTCAAGGATGCCGGCCCCAACAAGATCAAGGTCATCAAGGCCGTCCGCGAGGCCACCGGCCTCGGTCTGAAGGACGCCAAGGGCCTGGTCGAGTCCGCTCCCGCTCCCGTCAAGGAGGCCATCGACAAGGCCGCCGCTGAGGAGCTCGCCGCCAAGCTCAAGGATGTTGGCGCTGACGTCGAGATCAAGTGATCTTGCCGTAACGAACGCCGGACTTCTGCCCTGATGGGGTGGGAGTCCGGCGTTCCGGGCTCCTTGAGCCCATCCCGTTCGGAGCTCCCTTGAGTTCCGCCCCGTCAGCAACCGCTGACCCTGACCCGGATCCCCCGAGACCGCCGCTTGATGGTCCCCACGAACCTGGACGCTTGTCCGATTGTTCGCGTTGCGCGCAGTTTCGCTGCCGTGCAGCGCTTCTCTGCGTTCTGGAACGACCTCGCGCCGGCCAACCCTTCTTTGCTGTTCACCCCAGTGGGTGCCGCAACCTGCCGAGGTCCTCATGGCTGACCTGCTCGCCAACAACTTCAAGCACCGTCGGACCTTCGCCAAGGCCCACCCCATGGTGGACATTGGCAACCTGATCGAGATCCAGCGTGCCTCCTACGAAGCCTTTCTGCAGTCCAAGGTGCCTGTGGACGAGCGTCGGAACACGGGCCTCCAGGCTGTGTTCAAGAGCGTCTTCCCGATCAAGGACTTCTCCAACAAGGCTTCGCTCAACTTCGTGAGCTTCGATCTCGAAGCCCCGAAGTACGACGTTGAGGAGTGCCGCGAGCGGGGGATGACCTTCTCTGCTCCGCTCAAGGTCACTGTTCGGCTCGTTGTCTGGGAAGTTGATGCGCAGACCGACGCGCGCACCGTCTCCAACGTCAAGCAGCAGGAGGTCTACTTCGGTGAGATCCCGCTGATGACCGAGAACGGTACCTTCATCGTCAACGGCACCGAGCGTGTCGTCGTCTCTCAGCTCCACCGCAGCCCGGGCATCTTCTTCGACCAGTCCTACAGCAAGACTGGTGGTGGAAAGCTCATCTTCTCTGCCCGGGTCATCCCCAACCGCGGTAGCTGGATCGACTTCGAGTTCGACACCAAGGACATCCTCTACGTCCGGATCGACCGCCGCCGCAAGCTGCCGGCCACGGTCCTGCTCCGCGCGCTCGGCTACGACACCGAGCAACTGCTCAACTACTTCTACGACAACGAGAAGCTGGTCTTCGCTGACGGTGCTTGGGTCAAGGAGACCACCGCCGACCTCCTCAGCATCCAGACCGCTTCTGTCAGCGTCAGCGATCCGGAGACCGGCAAGGTCATCGCCAAGGAGGGCAAGAAGTTCCTCCGGCCCGCCATCCGCAAGATGCGGAAGGCTGGCATCCTCGCCGAGCGCACGGTGATCGTCGACGGTGAAGAGCAGACTGTCGAGATGGGTACCATTCCGGTCACTGAGGCCAACGTCTACGGCGCCGTCTCTGCCTACGACGTGGTCGACATGGAGACCGGTCTCATCCTCATTGAGTGCAACGAGGAGTTGACTGAGGAGAACGTCCAGCGCGCCTTTGAGGCGGGCATCTACGAGTTCGACGTTCTCTTCATGGACAACGTGATGGTCGGCTCCTTCCTGCGGGACACCCTGCTGGTGGACAAGATCTCCTCTCCTGAGGAGGCGGTCATCGAGATCTACCGCCGCCTGCGGCCCGGTGATCCCCCGACCTACGACACGGCCGTCAAGCACTTCAACAACCTCTTCTTCAACGCCGAGCGCTACGACCTCTCCGAGGTCGGACGTCTCAAGTTGAACCTGAAGTTGGGCTTGGACCTGCCCCTCGAGCAGACCACGCTGACCCGTGACGACATCTTGCGGGTCGTGAAGTACCTGATCGACCTCAAGAACAACAAGGGCAAGATCGACGACATCGATCACCTCGGCAACCGGCGCATCCGTGCGGTGGGCGAGCTCCTGGAGAACCAGTACCGCATCGGCCTGGTCCGGATGGAGAAGGCCATCAAGGAGCGGATGAGCCTGTCCGAGATCGAGGCGCTGATGCCCCACGATCTCATCAACGCCAAGCCTGTCTCGGCGGTTGTGAAGGAGTTCTTCGGCAGCAGCCAGCTCTCCCAGTTCATGGACCAGACCAACCCCCTGAGCGAGGTGACCCACAAGCGTCGCCTCTCGGCCCTGGGCCCTGGTGGTCTGACCCGCGAGCGAGCTGGCTTCGACGTCCGCGACGTCCACATCACCCACTACGGTCGTATTTGCCCGATTGAGACCCCTGAAGGTCCGAACATCGGCCTGATCGCGTCTCTCTCCACCTACGCGCGCGTCAACGACTTCGGCTTCATCGAGACGCCGTACCAGCGGGTCGAGGGTGGCAAGCTGACCGGCGAGGTCGCCTACTACTCCGCCATGGAGGAGGAGGGCCACGTCATCGCTCAGTCTGCCACGTTGCGGGATGAGAACGGCGTCATCACCGAGGAGAACGTCAACGCCCGCGTCCGCGGTGAGTTTGGCCGAGTCCCTCCTGAGGAAATCACCCTCATCGACGTCAGCCCCAACCAGCTCGTGTCGGTCGCCGCCTCGCTCGTTCCCTTCCTGGAGAACGACGATGCGAACCGTGCACTGATGGGGTCCAACATGATGCGCCAGGCGGTGCCTGTCATCCGCGTCGAGGCCCCGTTTGTGGGAACCGGCATGGAGCGCATCGTTGCCCGTGACTCCGGTGTCACCACCACCTGCCGGCGGTCCGGGGTGGTGACTTCGGTTGATGCGAGCCGAATCGTCATCAAGACGGACGAGATGAGCGACGACGTCGGTGGCGACGTCGATATCTACAACCTCACCAAGTTCGTTCGGTCCAACCAGAACACTTGCATCAACCAGAAGCCGGTTGTGCGCTTGGGTGACAAGGTCACGCAGGGCGAGGTCATCGCCGACGGTCCCGCAACCGACCGTGGCGAGTTGGCTCTTGGTCAGAACGTCATCGTCGCCTTCATGACCTGGAATGGGTACAACTTCGAGGACTCCATCCTGCTCTCCGAGCGGCTGGTGCGTGAGGACTACTACACCACCATCCACATCGAGGAGTTTGAGGTCGCCGCCCGCGACACCAAGCTCGGCAAGGAGGAGATCACCCGCGACATCCCCAACGTGGGTGAGGACGCCTTGGCCAACCTCGATGAGGCTGGCATCGTGAAGGTCGGCGCTGAGGTTCGTCAGGGCGACATCCTGGTCGGAAAGATCACGCCCAAGGGTGAGACTCAGCTCTCTCCGGAAGAGAAGCTGCTTCGTGCAATCTTCGGCGAGAAGGCCGGTGACGTTCGCGACACCTCCCTTCGCGTTCCTCCTGGTGTTGTTGGAACCGTCATCGGTGCTCAGGTCTTCGCACGTGAGGGCGTCGAAAAGGACACCCGTGCGCTGACCATCGAGGCCGAAGGGGTCGCCAAGATCGAGCGAGACCGTGAGTCCAAGATTCAGGTCCTCCACGAGTCCGCCCACCGTCAGCTCGTTGCCATCCTGGACGGCCACAGCGCCGCCAACAAGATTCTTGATGACAACACCGGTGAGGAGCTCGTCGCTCGCGGCGAGGCCTTCTCCGAGCAGAACCTCGAGCGCATCACCTTCGAGCAGTTCGAGAAGATCACCGTCAAGGATGACGAGGCTGTCGAGGAGAAGATCTGGGCCCTCGTGGACAACGTCCGCGAGAAGGAGGATCGGATCCGTGACCGCTTCAAGGACAAGATCGAGCGTTTGCGCAAGGGCGACGAGCTGCCTCCTGGCGTCATCAAGCTGGTCAAGGTCTACGTCGCGATCAAGCGCAAGATCCAGGTCGGCGACAAGATGGCCGGTCGCCACGGTAACAAGGGTGTCGTCTCTCGCATCCTTCCCATCGAGGATATGCCCTACCTCGAGGATGGCACCCCAGTGGACGTCGTCCTCAACCCGCTCGGCGTCCCTTCTCGTATGAATGTCGGCCAGATCCTCGAGACGCACCTGGGCTGGGCCGCCCGCTCCCTGGGCGTGAAGCTCAACCGGATGATCGAGGAGCAGAAGGACGCTGAGGAGCTGCGAACCTTCCTCAAGGCAGCCTTCGAGTACAACGCTCCCGTCCAGGAGTTCCTGGAGACTGCGTCCTACGACAAGATGGTCGCCTTCTCCAAGAAGTACGAGCGCGGCCTGACCACGGCAACGCCCGTGTTCGCCGGTGCTGACGAGGCGGAGATCCGCAAGGCGCTGGTGCTGGCCGACCAGGACGAGGACGGTCAGACCCTCCTCTTCGACGGTCGCACTGGAGAGGCCTTCACCCGGCGGGTGACTGTGGGCATCATGTACATGCTCAAGCTCCACCACCTGGTGGATGACAAGATCCACGCCCGGTCCATCGGTCCCTACTCGCTGGTCACGCAGCAGCCCCTCGGCGGAAAGGCCCAGTTCGGCGGTCAGCGTCTTGGTGAGATGGAGGTCTGGGCCCTCGAGGCCTACGGTGCCGCCTACAACCTCCAGGAGTTCCTGACCGTGAAGTCCGATGACGTCACGGGTCGTACTCGCATGTACGAGTCCATCGTCAAGGGCGAGAACGTCCTGGAGGCCGGTCTGCCCGAGTCCTTCAACGTTCTGGTCAAGGAGCTGCAGGCTCTGGCCCTCGATGTGGAACTCATCGAGGACCGCGACTTCATGCGCGGCTGATACCGATTGGTGCGGGCCCTCGAGGTCCGCACCTGCTCCCTTCTTTTTCTCTTCTCTCTGTCCCTGCGTCCCCTTGGGCGTCCCCCTCCTCGAAGGAGCGTGTGCCGTGAAGGACATCTACAACCTCTTCGACAAGCCGAAGAACCCGCTCAACTATGTGGCGGTTCGCATCAGCCTCGCTTCTCCCGAGAAGATCCGGAGCTGGTCGCACGGCGAAGTCAAGAAGCCCGAGACCATCAACTACCGGACCTTCAAGCCGGAGAAGGATGGTCTGTTCTGTGCTCGGATCTTCGGTCCCAACAAGGACTACGAGTGCCTCTGCGGCAAGTACAAGCGGATGAAGTACCGCGGCATCACCTGCGAGAAGTGTGGTGTCGAGGTCATCCAGTCCAAGGTGCGACGCGAGCGCCTGGGGCACATCGACCTGGCAACTCCGGTCGCCCACATCTGGTTCCTCAAGAGCCTGCCCTCTCGCATCGCCAACCTGATGGATGTGTCCCTGAAGGACCTCGAGAAGGTGCTGTACTGCGAGTCCTACATGGTGCTCGACCCCGGTGAGTCCACCCTCAAGGAGGGAGAGATCCTCTCTGAGGACGACTACCAGGAGGCCATCGCTGCATACGGCTACGGTGCTTTCGATGTCGGCATGGGCGGCGAGGTCGTTCGCGACATGCTCTCCCGCCTCGACGTTGACGCCCTGAGCTCCCAGCTCCGCGCCGAGATGAAGGAGACGACCTCCGAGCCGCAGCGTCGCAAGATCGCCAAGCGCCTCAAGATCGTCGAGGCCTTCCGCAGCTCGGGAAACCGCCCCGAGTGGATGATGCTTGAGGTGATCCCTGTTCTGCCCCCGGATCTTCGTCCGCTGGTGCCCTTGGACGGTGGCCGCTTCGCGACCTCCGACCTCAACGACCTCTACCGCCGGGTCATCAACCGCAACAACCGCCTCAAGCGTCTGCAGGACCTGAACGCTCCGGAGATCATCATCCGGAACGAGAAGCGCATGCTGCAGGAGTCGGTGGACGCGCTGTTCGACAATGGCCGCCGCGGCAAGATCTTCACTGGTCCCAACAAGCGTCCCCTCCGCTCCCTGAGTGACATGCTCAAGGGCAAGCAGGGCCGCTTCCGCCAGAACCTGCTCGGAAAGCGGGTTGACTACTCCGGTCGTTCCGTCATCGTTGTCGGTCCCACGCTGCGTCTGCACCAGTGTGGTCTGCCCAAGAAGATGGCCCTCGAGCTCTTCAAGCCCTTCATCTACAACAAGCTTGAGGAGCGTGGCTACGTCACGACCATCAAGGCTGCAAAGAAGATGGTTGAGAAGGAGCCGGAGGAGGTCTGGGACATCCTGGAGGAGGTCATCCAGGAGCATCCGGTGATGCTCAACCGTGCGCCGACGCTGCACCGTCTGGGTATTCAGGCCTTTGAGCCCGTCCTCATCGAGGGCAAGGCCATCCGGCTGCACCCGCTGGTGTGTACCGCCTTCAACGCTGACTTCGACGGCGACCAGATGGCTGTGCACCTGCCGTTGAGCATCGAGGCCCAGATCGAGGCCCGCGTGCTGATGATGTCGACCAACAACATCCTCAGCCCCGCCAACGGCAAGCCCATCATCAACCCGTCGCAGGACGTGGTCCTGGGCTGCTACTTCATGACCCGTGCACGCGCTGGCTCGAAGGGGGAGGGGCGCATGTTCGCCGATCCCGACGAGGTGCTGGTCGCATACGAGGCCGGAGAGGTCGAGCTGCAGACCCAGGTCAAGGTTCGGATCCCCGCCCGCATGTTGGAGCGCCGTGTTGCCGACTTCATCCCGGAGTTGGGGGACGCCCACCTGCTGGTCGGCGTCGACACTGGCTTCGGCAAGAACGAGGCTTGGCACTACCACCGCGGCCTGATGCGGGATCGTGCTGCAGATACCCTGGTCGGTGAGCTGGCCTCGCTGGGTGGCTTTGTCTCCGTCAGTGTGGACGAGAAGCCCACTGGTGGGGATGAGCTGGTTGGCTACGTGGCTCTCAGCCACGACGACAGTGCTGGTCGAGGCGTGATCGCCAAGGCCACGGATGCCGGCCTCCCCGGCTTCGTGTCGCTCACCCTCTCCAAGGAGCTGACCGCTTCTGACGCGGCGGAGCTCGCCGTCAGTGAGAAGGGGGCCTTCCCGGCTGAGAACATCACCCTGCACCGTGTGGGCGGCCTGCAGGCCATTGGGTACCGCCTCCCCAAGCGCAAGGACAGCGCGCGGGCCGTTGTGGTCCTCCACCAGATCCTGGATGGAGACGACAAGGTCGATGCTCGCTTCAACACCAGCCGTCGGCTGCAGAACCTGCAGCAGGCCGTCGCCTGGGCCCGTGAGACCTTCGGCGACGACCTCCTGCTCATCGCAGCTCCGGGTGGCTACTTCGGGTTCAACGGGGAGGTCCCCCTGTTCACGGAGGGGAGCGACCTCAGTGGCATCGAGGCTCGCGGAGAGCTGGTTGACACCACGGTTGGACGCGTCCTGTTCTACGATATCGTCCCGAACGAGCTCGACTTCGCGCTGGTCAACCGGGCGATGGGCAAGAAGGCTCTCGGTCAGCTGATCGACCGCTGCTACCGAGTTGCTGGGCCCAAGGCCACCGTCCTGATGGCCGATGCGGTGATGAAGATGGGCTTTGAGCAGTCCACCGTCGCCGGCGTGTCCATCTGCATGGCGGACATGACCATCCCGGATGCCAAGGCCAGCATGCTGGATGAGGCTCAGACCGAGGTGGAGGAGATCGAGTCCCAGTACAACGAGGGTCTCATCACCATCGGCGAGAAGAAGAACAAGGTCGTGGACATCTGGTCGAAGGTCACCGACGAGATCTCCAAGGCTCTGATCTCCAACATCGGTCAGTCCGTGATCACGGCCTTCGACGGCAGTGAGATCGAGCACGCGTCGTTCAACTCCGTGTACATGATGGTCGACTCTGGTGCCCGTGGTTCCCCCACTCAGGTGCGTCAGCTTGCCGGTATGCGTGGTCTCATGGCCAAGCCCGACGGCTCCATCATCGAGACTCCGATCATCGCGAACTTCCGAGAGGGCCTCTCCGTCCTCGAGTACTTCACCAGTACGCACGGTGCGCGTAAGGGCTTGGCGGACACTGCACTCAAGACCGCGAACTCCGGCTACCTCACCCGTCGTCTGGTCGATGTCGTCCAGGACACCATCATCACCGCTCGGGACTGTGGGTCCCTGGAGGGGATGGAGGTGACCTCTCTCATCGAGGGCGGCGAGATCATCGAGCACCTCGGAGAGCGGGTCTTGGGTCGTGTTGCGGCCCACGACATCATGGACCCCTACAGCGACGAGGTGATCGTTCCCCGGAATGGCATGCTCGACGAGGCAGCGGTCGAGCGTGTTGTCCAGGCCGGTGTGGAGAAGGTGCGGATTCGCTCCGTGCTCTCTTGTGAGATGCGCTGGGGCATCTGCTCTATGTGCTACGGCCGAGACCTTGCCCGTGGTGAACTCGTCAACGTCGGTGAGGCTGTCGGTGTCATCGCAGCGCAGTCCATTGGCGAGCCCGGTACCCAGCTCACGATGCGTACCTTCCACATCGGTGGTGCCGCTTCCGCCCGCGTCACGCAGGCCAGCATCGAGCTCAAGACCTCCGGCACGATCAAGTTCTCTGATGGCATCCGGACCGTCGACGACCGCACCGGCCGTCCGGTGGTCATGAGCCGAAACGGTGAGATCTTCGTCGCGGACGACAAGGGCCGTGAGCGCGAGCGCTACAACATCCCCTACGGCGCCATCCTGTTGGTCCGGGAAGGGGAGAAGGTGACGGCGAAGACCAAGATCGCCGAGTGGGATCCATTCACCACGCCGATCCTGGCCAACGGTGCCGGTGTTGCCAAGTACGAAGACCTGGTGGTCGGACGTACGCTGGACGAGAAGGTCGATGCTCTGACCGGTCGCGCCCGTAAGGTTGTCACCGAGTACAAGGATGCAGACCTCAAGCCGCGCGTGGTCCTCCGTGAGGCCGACAGCCGAAAGACCAAGGCTCGCTTCTTCCTGCCCGTTGGTGCCTACATCATGGTCAACGAGGGAGACGACATCCTCCCCGGAGATATCGTCGCCAAGATCCCTCGGGAGACGACCAAGACGAAGGACATCACGGGTGGACTTCCCCGCGTTGCGGAGCTCTTCGAGGCTCGCAAGCCCAAGGAGGTCGCCATCATCACCGAGACTGACGGCGTTGTCTCCTTTGGAAAGGACACCAAGGGCAAGCGTCGGGTTGTGGTCACGTCCGAGGATGGGAGCACTACCGAGTACCTCATCGCCAAGGGCAAGAACATCACCGTGAACGAAGGTGACTTCGTGCGCGCTGGTGACTCCCTGATGGATGGTGCTGCCAACCCCCACGACATCCTCAAGGTCAAGGGTGAGGCAACGCTGGCGCGCTACCTCGTTGACGAGGTCCAGGAGGTCTACCGACTTCAGGGCGTGAAGATCAACGACAAGCACATCGAGGTCATCGTTCGCCAGATGCTGCGTCGTGTGAAGGTCAGGGCCGTCGGGGACACCGACTTCCTGGTCGATGAGCAGGTCGAGAAGCACATCTTTGAGGAGTCCAACCGTCAGGTGATTGCCATGGGTGGTCGTCCGGCGCTGGCAGACCCGCTCCTGCTTGGAATCACCAAGGCGTCCCTCTCCACGGACAGCTTCCTGTCCGCTGCGTCATTCCAGGAGACCACCCGCGTTCTGACCGACGCGTCCATTCACGGACGCCTGGACTCGCTGCGTGGCCTCAAGGAGAACGTCATCATGGGCCGGCTGATCCCCGCCGGCACGGGCTTCGCTGCCTACCAGCAGCTTGGCATGATGACGGATGATGAGGATCAGGAGCTTCTCGCTACCTGAGTCGACCGGTCTCCCCCGATCCTCGGGGGGGGCCAGTGTTGACGCTCTTACTCCCGTCGATTAAAGCGGCGGGGCTCTGCTGGTAACTCTACTGTTTCCGGCGTTTGTTTTCCCGCTAAGAGCCGCCCGTAGGGCGCCTTGGCTCTCAGCGCTCTGAGGTTCAGGAATGCCTACCATCAACCAGCTGGTCCGCAAGGGTCGCAAGAAGATCCGGAGCAAGTCCAAGTCTCCGGCTCTGCAGAACTGCCCGCAGAAGCGTGGCGTCTGCACTCGCGTCTACACCACCACCCCCAAGAAGCCGAACTCTGCACTCCGTAAGGTTTGCCGTGTCCGTCTCACCAACGGTATCGAGGTGACCTCGTACATCGGCGGTGAGGGCCACAACCTCCAGGAGCACAGCTCGGTCCTCATCCGCGGTGGTCGTGTCAAGGACCTCCCTGGTGTGCGCTACCACGTCGTGCGCGGCACCCTGGACTCCCAGGGCGTCAACGCCCGTCGCCAGGGCCGTTCCAAGTACGGCGCCAAGCGCCCGAAGAAGTAGAGGACGATATGCCCCGTCGCCGCGAAGTACCCAAGCGCCAAGTCTTGCCCGACCCCAAGTTCGGGGACGTCTTGGTCACCAAGTTCATGAACAACCTGATGCGTGATGGCAAGAAGGCCACCGCTGAGGCCATCGTCTACGGTGCCTTCGACACCATTCAGGACCGCACCCGTGAGGACCCCATCGTGGTGTTCCGTCGGGCCCTGGAGAATGTCGAGCCCATGGTCGAGGTCAAGAGCCGCCGCGTCGGTGGTTCGACCTACCAGGTGCCCGTCGAGGTTCGTCCCGACCGCCGAGTGGCACTCGCGATGCGCTGGATCATCCAGTACGCCCGTCAGCGCGGTGGTCGCACCATGACCGACAAGCTCGCAGCCGAACTGATGGAGGCTTCCCACTCTCGCGGCAATGCTGTGAAGAAGAAGGAAGACACCCATCGTATGGCAGAGGCCAACCGGGCCTTCTCTCACTACCGCTGGTAAGCGGATAGTAGGGACTGAGAGGCAGGGCACCTTCGGGTGCCCTGCTTTGCTCTGGAGTCCCCGTGGCCAATCAAGCCAGCCAGGTCCGGAACATCGGAATCCTGGCCCACATAGATGCAGGAAAGACCACGCTCTCAGAGCGGATCTTGTTCTGCGCCGGATTTCTGCGCCACATGGGCGAAGTCGATGACGGGACAACCGTCATGGACTGGATGGCCCAGGAACAGGAGAGGGGGATCACGATCACGGCGGCCTCTACCGTGCTCGAGTGGCAGGGGCACCAGGTCAATCTGGTCGATACCCCCGGGCATGTGGACTTCACTGTTGAGGTGGAGCGCTGCCTTCGGGTTCTTGATGGTGCGGTCGCGGTCTTCTCGGCTACTGAGGGGGTCCAGTCCCAGTCTGAGACGGTCTGGCGCCAAGCGGACCGCTATGGTGTCCCCAGGCTCGCCTTCGTGAACAAGATGGATCGCGTGGGGGCCGACTTCGACCGGTGTGTTGAGGACATCCAGACGCGTCTTGGTGCAGAGGCGGTTCCATTTCAAATCCCGATCGTCGAGGAGGAGCGCTTTGTCGGCTATGTGGACTTGCTGGCTCAGGAAGCCTGGCGCTTCTCCAGCGATCCGTTGGGGCCAGTCCAGATGGAGATCGCTGGCACCCTGAAGGACGAACTCGAGTTCGCTAGGGAGCTGCTCCTCGACGCACTCATTGAGGATGAAGCGCTCATGGCGCGGTTCCTCGACGAGGGCGCTCTCCCAACTGAGGACCTCTGGTTGGCAGCCAGAAGCGCCGTACTTGAGCGCCGAGTGGTCCCGGTGTTCTGCGGGTCTGCTTTCCACAACCAGGGAACAACTGCACTCCTCGATGCCGTGACCCGTCTCCTGCCGTCGCCGTTGGACCATCCCGATCTGCAGGTGGAGAGCAGCGATGGAAAGCCGCTGCGGGTACGTGCGGACAGGGATGCCCCGCTAGTCGCGCTCGCGTTCAAGCGCATGAACGATCCTGCGCTCGGCCGGATGACCTGGCTCCGAGTCTACTCTGGCCGGATTCGGGCCGGCGATTTGGCATGGAACCCCAGAACCGGTACCAAGTTGCGCCTGTCTCGGCTCGTCCAACTCTATGCGAGTGAGGCGGAACGAGTCGATGAGGTCGGTGTGGGTGCCATCGTGGGGGTGGAAGCCCTTGATGGGGTCGATACGGGCGACACTGTCTGCTCTCAGCAGCTCTCCGTCGTTCTGGAGGCCATTCATGTACCGGACCCAGTGATCTATCTTGCGGTCCGGGCATTGGATGCAGAGTCCGCACCGAGGCTGGGCGACTCGCTCGCGGCACTGGTCCATGAGGACCCGAGTCTTCGTCTCCGCAAGAACGAGGACACGGGAGACCTTCTGCTCCACGGGATGGGGGAGCTCCACCTCGAAGTCGCCCAGGATCGTCTTCTGAGGGACTTTGGCGTGAACGCCGAGTTCGGGCGCCCCCAAGTTGCCTACAAGGAGGCGCCAACTCGGCGGGCAGTAGGGGAGTCGCTCCAGCAGCGAATCGTGAACGGGCGGGGTCAGTTCGGACGAGTGGTGTTCGGGGTGTCCCCCCATGCAGACCGCAAGCGGACGGACCTGGTCCAGCCTGACCGGCTCCCCGCGTCCTACCGGCAAGCGATCTGGGGGGCCGTGGACGAGGTCTTGTCCTGCGGGCCACTGGCCGGAATGCCGGTAAGCGGCGTTGAGGTGACCCTGGAGGAGGTCGAGTATCGGGAGGTCGATGCCAGTGAGGCGGTTTTCCGGCAGGCAGCGAGGACGGCGTTCAGGAGAGCGCTGATGGACGCGGCGCCCGTCCTCCTGGAACCACGGGTGGAGCTTGAGGTTCGTGCACCCCACGAGTACCTCGGCCAGGTCCTGGGCGACATCAGCGGCCGACGTGGCTTCATTGAGCAAGTCGATGCAACGCCCGGCGAAGAACGGGTGGTGGCGGAAGTTCCGCTGGCCGAGATGTTCGGGTATGCGACCCGGCTGAGGTCTCAGACCCAGGGTAGGGGAACCTACGGGACACGCCTTCGACGCTACGCGCCCGCGTCGGCGACCGTGCGTGAGGAACTCCAGCGAAAGCAGGAGCTGACCCCAACAACCGACGGCGCTCCGTGAGTGCTCTCACCGTCGTGGAGGGATCCTTTTCCGCACTCCAGGGTGGCCCACCTCCAAGCAACCGGCTAAACGGCGGGGGTTCCGTCTCTCGGGCATGCCCAACCGCTTGCCTACCTACGGTACGAGAGGCGCTCGCCAACCGCAACCACGCGGACGGGACGCCGGCAGCACGCCGGCTTTTCTGGCGAGACCCCTTCCCATCCTTTGGAGCAATCCGATGGCCCAGACCAACAAGATCCGCATCCGGCTCAAGGCCTACGATCACAAGCTGCTTGACCGCAGCGCCAACGAGATCGTTGAGGCCGCCAAGCGTACGGGTGTGAGCATCCGGGGTCCCTTCCCCCTGCCTACCACCGTCTCTCGCTGGACCGTTCTGCGCGGACCTCACGTCGACAAGAAGTCCCGTGAGCAGTTCGAGCGTCGGACCCACCACCGCCTCCTCGACATCCTTGAGCCCACCCAGCAGACCGTCGATGCTCTCATGAAGCTCGACCTGTCCGCTGGTGTGCACGTCGAGATCAAGCTTTCCTAAGCGCTCTGCCTGGCAGAGAAGCAGGAGCATTCGCATGCCTACCGTCGATGTCTACAACATGGCCAAGCAGTCCGTCGGCTCTATCGAGCTCGACGAGAACGTGTTTGGCGCCGAGGTCAAGGAGCACCTGTTCTACACGGTGGTCCGTCAACAGCTCGCCAACCGCCGTCAGGGTACCCACAAGGTGAAGGGCCGCTCCGAGGTGTCTGGTGGCGGCAAGAAGCCCTTCAAGCAGAAGGGCACCGGCCGCGCGCGTCAGGGCACCACCCGTGCCCCGCAGATGCGTGGCGGCGGAATCGTCTTCGGTCCCACCCCTCGTGATCACGGGCACAAGGTTCCCAAGAAGGTCCGTCGCGCCGCGCTGTGCAGCGCGCTGTCCCGCCGTGTTGAGGAGTCGAAGTTCACTGTCTTCGATAGCTTCGCGATGAGCGAGATCAAGACCAAGTCCTTCAAGTCCGTCATGGACAACTTCGAGTTCAACGACCTGCTCCTCATCCTGAGCGAGAAGGACGAGAACGTCATCAAGTCGGCCCGGAATCTTCCCGGCGTCACCGTGCTCCCCGTCGAGGGCTTGAACGTCTACGACGTGCTCAAGCACGGCAACATCGCCGCCACCAAGGCTGCGGTCGACGGTATCATCAGCCGCCTGGGGGCCTGAAATGGATCAGCTCCACGACATCCTGCTCGGTCCCGTCGTGACCGAGAAGACCGCCTACGCCGCCGAGGACAACACCTACGTGTTCAAGGTCGGTCTCAAGGCCAACAAGCACCAGATCAAGGACGCTGTTGAGAACTTCTTCGGGGTTCGCGTCAGCAACGTCCGTACGCTGATTGTGCGCGGAAAGGTCAAGCGCTTCGGCCGCCATATGGGGCGTCGCTCCAACTGGAAGAAGGCCTACGTGACCCTGCGTGACGGCGACAGCATCAACTTCTACGCCGACGCCGGCGAGGCCTGAGGACAGAACGATGGGCATTCGCAAGTTCAACTCGACCAGTGCCGGTCGCCGCTTCATGAGCGTCAGCGACTTCGCCGAGGTCACCAAGAAGTCCCCGGAGCGTTCGCTCCTGGCTCCGCTCAAGAGCAGCGGTGGGCGAAACAACCGCGGCCGGATGACTGTCCGTCGCCGGGGTGGTGGTCACAAGCGGCGCTACCGAATCATCGACTTCAAGCGTGACAAGTGGGGCGTTCCTGGAAAGGTCGCTGCTGTCGAGTACGACCCCAACCGCTCGGCACGCATTGCGCTGATTCACTTCGCCGACGGAGAGAAGCGGTACATCCTGCATCCGCTGAACCTTCGGGTCGGTGACCAGATCATCAGCAGCAACGAGGCTGACATCAAGCCTGGGAACAGCATGCAGTTGCACGCCGTCCCGTTGGGTACCTGGGTGCACAACATCGAGCTGACCATTGGCCGCGGCGGCCAGATCTGTCGCTCCGCTGGAAGCTACGCCCAGGTGATGGCCAAGGAGGGCGATCTCGTCCTGCTGCGGCTGCCGAGCGGTGAGCTCCGTCAGGTGCACCGCAACAGCCAGGCCACGATCGGTCAGGTCGGCAACCTCGAGCACGAGAACCAGTCCATCGGAAAGGCAGGTCGCAGCCGCTGGCTCGGTCGTCGTCCCAAGGTCCGTGGTGCAGCCATGAACCCCATCGACCACCCCCACGGTGGTGGTGAGGGCCGGACCACTGGTGGTCGCCACCCGGTGACCCCCTGGGGCAAGCCCACCAAGGGTCGCAAGACCCGCGCTCGGAAGAAGCCGAGCAACCGTTTCATCGTCAAGCGTCGCAAGTAAGGAGAACCCGTGGCACGTTCCATCAAGAAGGGTCCCTTCGTCGACCCTCACCTTTTCAAGCGCGTCTCCAAGGCTCGCGAGAGCGGCCAGAACGCTCCCGTGGTCAAGACCTGGAGCCGTCGCTCTACCATTCTTCCCGATTTCATTGGGATGACCTTTGCCGTTCACAACGGCCGCAAGTTCATTCCGGTCTACGTGACCGAGAACATGGTCGGTCACAAGCTGGGCGAGTTCGCACCTACCCGTACCTACTACGGGCACGCTGCGGACAAGAAGTCCAAGGGGCGCCGCTGATGTCCAAGGCAAGTCTCCGTTTCGCGCGCGTTTCGCCGCGCAAGGCCCGGTTGGTCGCGGACATGGTCCGGGGCAAGGATGTCGACGAGGCGCTTGAGCTCCTCGCGTTCACCCGCAAGAAGACCGCGCCGATGATCAAGAAGCTCATCGAGTCCGCCATGGCCAACGCCGAGGACACCGATGACAGCGTTGACATCGATGCGCTCTTCGTGAAGACCATCTTCGTGAACGAGGGTGCAAGTCTGCGTCGGTTCCGCCCCCGGGCGCAGGGCCGCGCTACCCCGGTCCGTAAGCCCACTTCCCACATCACCGTCGTCCTCGACACCCGCCAGGAGTAAGGACATGGGTCACAAGATTCATCCGATCGGCTTCCGAGTTGGTGTGTCCCGCGGTTGGGACGCCCAGTGGTTCGCCGAGAAGGACTACGAGCGCAATGTCCACGAGGACGTCGCGATCCGAAAGTTCGTCAAGGACAAGTACCACCACGCTGGTGTCGCCAAGGTCACCATCGAGCGCGCTGCCAACAAGGCCAAGGTCTACATCCACGCTGCGAAGCCTGGTGTGATCCTCGGCAAGCGTGCGACGGGTCTCGAGATGCTGCGAGGCGACCTCCAGAAGCTCACCTCCACCGAGATTTACGCCAACGTGATCGAGGTCCGGAAGGTCGAGACCGACGCTCAGTTGGTCGCCGAGAACATCGCCGCCCAGCTCGTCAAGCGCGTCTCTTTCCGCCGCGCGATGAAGAAGGCAGTCACCCAGGCTCAGCGGGCCGGTGCCAAGGGCGTCAAGGTCATGTGCGGCGGCCGGCTCGGTGGCGCTGACATGGGCCGGCGGGAGTGGTACCACGAGGGCCGCGTTCCGCTGCACACCCTCCGTGCCAACATCGACTACGGTCAGGCCACCGCGAAGACCACCTACGGGATGATCGGCGTCAAGGTCTGGATTTTCAAGGGCGAAGTCCTGCCGGGCGAGCAGGCCTGAGGGCCCAGGAGTTTCATCATGTTGACCCCCAAGCGTGTCAAGTACCGCAAGAGCCATAAGGGCCGGATGTCCGGTCTGTCTTGGCGCGGGAACGAAGTTTCCTTCGGTGAATTCGGCCTCATGGCGATGACCTGCGGACGTCTGACCTCTCGTCAGATCGAGGCTGGCCGTATCGCCATGACCCGCCACATCAAGCGTGGTGGCAAGGTCTGGATTCGAGTCTTTCCTGACAAGCCCATCTCCAAGAAGCCCGCCGAGACCCGAATGGGTAAGGGTAAGGGCAACCCGGAGTTCTGGGTGGCCGTGGTCAAGCCCGGCCGCGTTATCTACGAATTGAACGGCGTGGCGGAGGAGGTCGCAGTTGGCGCCCTTGAGCGCGCTGGTCACAAGCTTCCCATCAAGTGGAAGATCGTCCGCCGGGAGGGCTTGGTCTGATGGCTACCACCGATTGGAAGAGCATGACCGATGAGCAGCTTGTCCATCACGAGCTCCAGTTGGAGCGTCAGATGGTCACTGCCGAGTTTCAGCTCGCGACGAACCAGCTCGAGGACTCCTCGGTCATCGGCAAGCTCCGCAAGGACATCGCCCGGGCCCGGACCTTCCAGCGCGAGCGGGAGCTGAACCAGGGCTTGGCCAAGGACAGCCTTCGCAACAAGTTCCGCGGCAGCTTCTCTGCTGCAGACGCTGGCAGTCAGGCCGACGGCGCTGGTGCTGGGTTTTTGCAGGGGATTGTTGACAAGGTTGGTGGCGACGATTAGTTGCCGCCCGCTTCCGGCCCTGTTGGGCCGGGTCAGCTTCGGCTGACAACCTGCACTCGTCGAGTGCTGGCACGGCGCCGACCAACTTCGAGTCCCGCTTCGGTGGGAGACCGGGTTGGCCAAAGTCCGATAAACCGGAAACCACGTTGCACCTGTGTGCAGCAAACGTGAGCGAAACATGGCTGAGCACAACGAAACCTCGGGCCGTAGGGTCCTGCAGGGTCGGGTGACCTCTGACAAGATGGACAAGACGGTCTCCGTCGAAGTGAACCGGCGCGTGAAGCACTCGCGCTATCACAAGTACATCAACCGTCGGAACGTCTACAAGGCCCACGACGAGTCCAACGAGTGCCGCGTGGGTGACACTGTCACCATCCGTGAGTCTCGGCCCCTCTCCCGCACCAAGCGGTGGGTTGTGGTCGATCGCACGCCCCGTGGCTCCTGAACCGACTTCTGACGCGAGGGAGACCATCCCATGATTCAGACTGAAAGCACCCTCGAGGTAGCTGACAACAGCGGCGCCAAGAAGCTCAAGGCCATCAAGGTCCTGGGCGGTTCGAAGCGTCGCTACGCCTCCATCGGTGACGTTGTTGTCGTTGCTGTGCGCGAGGCCCTGCCCAACGGCAAGGTCAAGAAGGGCGACGTCGCCCGAGCTGTCATCGTGCGCACGAAGAAGGAGGTCCGTCGCGCTGACGGTACCTACATTCGCTTCGACAACAACTCCGCTGTTCTCATCAACAAGGACGGTGAGCCCATCGGCACCCGTATCTTCGGCCCTGTTGCACGCGAACTGCGTGCGAAGCGGTACATGAAGATCGTTGCGCTGGCTCCCGAGGTCCTGTAGGAACCGCCATGGCCAAGTACAAGATCAAGCGTGGTGACACTGTTGTCGTCATCACTGGCAAGGACAAGGGCAAGACGGGGCGCGTTCTGAGCGTTGATCCCGCGAAGGCGCGGCTTGTTGTCGAGGGCGTGAACCTGGTGAAGAAGCACCAGAAGCCCACCGGCGAGCAGGCTGGCCAGATCCTCCACCGTGAGGCCGCCCTCCACATTTCCAACGTCGCCCTCTGGAACGCCGCCGAGCAGCGTCGTGTGAAGGTCGGCTTCGGTACCAACGCTGATGGCCGGAAGGTGCGGGTTGACCGCAAGACCGGCCAGGCGCTGGACGCCTGAGGAGTAAGACATGACCCCCCGTGTCAAGACCATCTACGCCACCCAGGCTGTTCCCGCGCTCCTCAAGGAGTTCGAGTACGGCAACGTGATGGAAGTGCCTCGCCTCGAGAAGATCGTGGTGAACACCTGTCTCAAGGAGGCCATCAGCAACTCCAAGGTCCTGGACCAGGCTGCTGAGGAGCTCTCCCTGCTGACGGGGCAGAAGGCCGTCATCAGCCGCGCGCGCAAGAGCATCGCGAACTTCAAGCTTCGTGAAGGCATGCCTTTGGGCGCCAGGGTGACCCTCCGCGGTGAGCGGATGTGGTTCTTCTATGACCGACTGGTGTCGCTGGCGATGCCTCGTATTCGTGACTTCCGTGGAATGGATCCCAAGGGCTTTGATGGCCGTGGGAACTACAACATGGGACTGACGGAGCAGATCCTGTTCCCTGAGATCGACTACGACAAGGTCTCCAAGATCAACGGGATGAACATCACGTTCGTCACCACCGCAAAGACCGACGCCGAGGGCCGTGCCCTCCTCAAGGCGATGGGTTTCCCTTTCCGTAGCTGAGCTTCAAGAGCTCGCTAAGACTTTCTTCCTCGAGCCAGGTCCTCCCTGAGGAAACCAGCTCCGAACTGGAGAACAAAACATGTCCATGACAGATCCGATCGCGGATATGCTGACGCGGATCCGGAACGCCTCTCAGGCGGGCCACTCCAGCGTGGTTATCCCGCGTTCCAAGATCAAGCTGGAGATGGTGAAGATCCTCAAGGCCGAAGGCTTCGTTGAGGGCTACATCGACATCCCCGAGAAGCCGCAGGGGAGCATCAAGGTCTTCCTGCGGTACGACAAGTCCAACAAGGGCGTCATCCGCGGTCTGCAGCGGGTTTCCAAGCCTGGACGGCGGAAGTACGTCGGCAAGGCTGAGATTCCGCGCGTTCGTGACGGGCTCGGCGTTGCAATCCTCACCACCCCTCGGGGCGTGCTCACTGACAGCACCGCCCGGCGTGAGGGTGTTGGTGGCGAAGTCCTCTGCTACGTCTGGTAAGGAGGAAGAGCATGTCCCGTATTGGAAAGAAGCCCGTCGATCTTCCTGCGAAGGTCGAGGTCACCATCACCGACAAGGTCGTGGTCAAGGGCCCCAAGGGCGAACTCGAGCGTCCCCTGGTGGACGGTGTTGACGTCAAGGTTGAGGACAACCAGGTCATCGTGACCCGGCAGTCTGACAGCAAGCAGCACCGCTCCAACCACGGGCTGATGCGTGCCCTCATCAACAACATGGTCGTGGGTGTGTCCACGGGCTTCACCCGGAAGCTCGAGATCATCGGTGTCGGCTACAGGGCAGAGGTCAAGGGCAAGAGCCTGCTCCTCAACCTGGGCTACTCCCACCCGATCACTTTCGATCCCCCCGAGGGGGTTTCGGTGAGCGTGGACAAGCAGACGCTTGTGACGCTGACCGGCCCGGATCGCGAGACGGTTGGCCAGGCGGCTGCTGTCATCCGGTCCTTCCGGGCTCCCGACTCCTACAAGGGTAAGGGCGTTCGTTACGAAGGTGAGAACGTCCGTCTCAAGGCCGGCAAGGCCGCCAAGAAGTAACGGAGTCACCAATGGCAAACACCAACTCTCGCCAGACGGCCCGTCTCCGTCGCAAGGTTTCCATCCGGAAGCACCTGCGCGGCACTGCAGACCGTCCTCGGCTCAGCGTTTTCCGCAGCGCGAAGCACATCTACGCCCAGCTCATCGACGATGACAGCGGCAAGACTCTGGCAGCGGCTTCGACCCTGTCCTCCGACCTGAAGGGGTATGAGGGGCATCGGGGCAACATCGAGGCAGCAAAGGCCGTTGGCGAGCTCATCGCCAAGAAGGCTGCAGAGGCTGATGTGTCCAGCGTTGTCTTTGATCGCAATGGCTACCTGTACCACGGGCGTGTGAAGGCTCTTGCCGATGCCGCACGCGACGGTGGTCTCAAGTTCTGAGACCGGTCGCCCGGTCACTTCCGGAGCTTGGCTTCGGTGGAGGTTTTCAATGGCAAGGATGTCCCGCGGACGCCGCAATCAGCCCGATGACGGACTGACTGAAAAGGTCATCAACATCAACCGCGTTGCGAAGGTCGTCAAGGGCGGCCGTCGCTTCAGCTTCTCGGCTATCGTCGTCGTTGGCGATGGTGAGGGCAAGGTCGGCGTCGGGTTCGGCAAGGCCAACGAGGTGCCTGAGGCGATTCGCAAGGCGAGCACGAAGGCTCGGGCCAACATGTTCCAGGCCGCAATGGTGGACGGTACCGTTCCGCACAAGCAGGTCGGGAACTTCGGCGCCGGTCAGGTGCTGCTGCTCCCCGCTGCTCCCGGTACCGGCGTCATCGCTGGGCCCAGCATCCGGGCCATCCTGGATGCGGCTGGCTACCACAACGTGCTCACCAAGTGCCTTGGTACCAACAACTCCCACAACGTTGTGCGGGCTACGCTCAACGCTCTGCACCTTCTCGAGACTCCCGAGCAGTACGCTGTTCGCGTCGGGAAGGACGTGAGCGAGGTGACCCCCAACTACGTGGTGGGTGAGGCCCACTGGGCTTCCATCCAGTAAACAGTAGCCGTGAGGGGCGTGGTGTTTAAGTACACGGCGCCCTCCGGCAGAAGGACGTTCAAGTGAAGAACATCAAGGTCACCCTCAAGCGTTCGACCATCGGTGCTACCGACAAGCAGATCGCTGCTGTGAAGGGCCTGGGGCTTCGCAAGATCCGCTCGGAGCGGGTCCTGCCGAACACGCCTGCAGTTCGCGGCATGGTCAAGAAGGTCATCCACCTGGTGGACGTCGAAGAGGTCGAGGCCTGAGCGCCTCGCTTACGCGGTCCTGCCGCGTGGAGATACCCAAAATGGCAAACGAACTCGCAAACCTCAAGCCCGCTCCCGGGTCCACCAAGACCCGCAAGCGCGTTGGTCGTGGTGAGGGCTCCGGTAAGGGGCGCACCGCTGGTCGCGGACAGAAGGGCTACGGCTCCCGCTCTGGCTCCGGCATCCAGGTCGGCTTCGAGGGTGGCCAGATGCCCCTTCAGCGCCGCCTGCCCAAGCGCGGCTTCCACAACAATTTCGCCAAGGACTACACCGTCCTGAACGTCTCTGAGCTCGAGGCTCGCTTCGAGGACGGTGCAGAGATCGATCTGGCGCTGCTCAAGGAGCAGGGTGTCGTGGCTCGCGTTGGCAAGGACGGACTCAAGATCCTCGGCCGTGGCGAGCTGTCCAAGAAGCTCACCGTCAAGGCAGCCAAGTTCAGCAAGACTGCTGCTGACAAGATCGCGGCCGCCGGTGGGACCGCTGAGGTCGTCTGACCGTGAACGCTAGCTCCCTCAAGGACATCTTCCGCGTTCCAGAGCTTCGGAACCGGATTCTGTTTACGCTCGCGATGCTCGCGGTGTATCGCCTTGGGGTCTTTGTGCCTGCGCCGGGTGTAGACCGCACGGCGCTGGCCAGCTTCTTCTCGAGCAACTCCAACACGCTGTTCGGTCTCTACGACATGTTCTCGGGCGGAGCCCTTGAGCAGTTCAGCGTGTTTGTGTTGGGCATCATGCCCTACATCTCTGCGTCCATCATCATGCAGCTACTGACGGCCACTGTGCCGCAGTTGGAGCGCCTGTCCAAGGAAGGACAGGCAGGACGCAACAAGATCACTCAGTACACGCGCTATGGCACCATCGCCATCGCCATCGTTCAGTCCTTTGCAATTGCGAAGGGACTTGAGCAGATGAAGGCTGCGGGCGGTCAGGACGTCGTGTTGAACGCCGGCCCTTGGTTCGAGTTCATGACCATCGTGACGATGACGGCCGGTAGCTGCTTCGTCATGTGGCTGGGCGAGCAGGTCACCGAGCGTGGTGTTGGCAACGGGGCGAGCCTGATCATCACGGCTGGCATCATTGCTGGGATGCCCCAGGGCATCTTTCAGTTGGTCCAGAAGGTCCAAGACGGCCAAATGAACCTGGTGTTCTTGGTTGGTCTGGCTGTTTTCATGTTCTTCGTCCTGGCCGGCATTGTCTTCTTTGAGCGCGCACAGCGGCGGCTGCCCATCCAGTACGCCAAGCGCGTTGTGGGACGTCGTGTCTACGGTGGACAGGCAACCCACCTGCCGCTCAAGGTGAATGTGGCCGGCGTCATCCCGCCGATCTTTGCCAGTGCCCTGCTGATGTTCCCGGCTACGCTGGCCACCTTCTGGCAGCACCCCGTCGTGCAGCAGGTCATCGGTGCTTTGACCCCGGGACGTTGGCTCTACAACCTCGTCTATGTACTGCTCATCGTGTTCTTCGCCTTCTTCTACACGGCTGTGACCTTCAGCCCCGTAGATGTCGCGGACAACCTCAAGAAGCAGGGTGGCTACATCCCGGGAATCCGGCCCGGGAAGCAGACCGCTGACTACATCGATACCATCTTGAGCCGGTTGACCACTGCTGGCGCCATCTACCTGGCTGCCATCTGCATCGTCCCCACGCTGCTGATCAACGAGTTCGGTGTGCCTTTCTACTTCGGCGGCACCAGCCTGCTGATTGTAGTCAGTGTCTCTCTCGACACGGTCGCGCAGATCGAGGGACACCTGCTCACCAAGCACTACGATGGCTTGATGGGCGAGGGTGGGGGAGGCGCTGGCCGGGGCCGGCGTCGGCGCCTTCTGGAGCAGCAGTCCAGCGATAGCTGATCTCCAGCTTGACTTTCTTTGGCATCTCTCATAGATGCCAGCGGCTTCGGGCCCGTCAGGGCCCATGTCGCATTTCAACAACGAAACTGTCCACCGTTGAACCGGCGTTCCGGCGAGGAGAGGACGAATGGCACGTATCGAAGGCGTGGACCTTCCACGCAACAAGCGCATTGATATTGCGCTCACCTACGTCTACGGGATTGGTCGGCACACCGCCGGCCTGATTCTCGCGGAGGCTGAAGTCGAGCCCCAGATCCGAGTGCAGGACCTCTCCGAGGTCGAGGTCGCTCGTCTGCGTGACGTCATCCAGCGCAGCTACACCGTTGAGGGTGAACTCCGCAAGGAAGTCGCGATGAACATCAAGCGACTGATCGACCTGGGCGCGTACCGCGGCCTGCGTCACAAGCGCGGACTCCCCGTCCGTGGTCAGCGCACCCACACCAACGCCCGCACCCGCAAGGGGCCGAAGCGCCTCGCGCGCCGTCGCTGAAAGGAGGTCTGTCATGGCTGCTCCCAAGAAGAAGCGCGGAAAGCGCGTAAAGAAGAATATCCCCGCCGGTGCAGTGCACATCCAGGCGACCTTCAACAACACCATCGTGACCTTCACCGATCCCGCCGGGAACACGGTGGCTTGGTCCAGCGCTGGTGTGAAGGGCTTCAAGGGCTCCCGCAAGAGCACCCCCTTCGCGGCTCAGCTGGTCGCCGAGGATGCCGCCCGCAAGGCCATGGACCATGGCATGCGTTCGGTCGCGGTGTTCGTGAAGGGTCCCGGTTCCGGTCGCGAGAGCGCCCTGCGTGCCGTGGCCAACGCTGGCCTCAAGATCACCATGATCAAGGACGTCACGCCCATCCCGCACAACGGCTGCCGCGCTCCCAAGCGTCGTCGCGTCTGATTCTGTTCACTGCAGGGCGCCTTTTGCGCCTGGTCTGACCAACCTCGGCCTCGGCCGCTGCTCGCTTCCCGGGTGTAGAACGCCATGCTGGTCGTTGGCGCTGAAACCCGCTGGAGACATCCATGAGTGACATGTCTGATCTGCCTCCCCTCGAGGAGCACGTCTACGCCAACTGGCGCAACCTCATCAAGCCCCGGGCGGTCGAGCGCGACTCCCGGTCCAGCAGCACGTACGGCAAGTTCGTCGCGCGTCCGCTGGAGCGTGGCTTTGGCACGACCATCGGCAACAGCCTGCGTCGTGTCCTGCTGTCCTCGCTGCAGGGCTGCGCTGTCACGTCCGTTCGGATCGAAGGGGTGCTCCATGAGTTCTCCTCCATCCCCGGTGTGGTTGAGGACGTCACTGACGTCGTGCTGAACCTCAAGGGCCTGCTGATCAAGACCACCGCGATGGATGCATTCGGTGCGAGCATCAAGAAGGTTGGTGCCTCCCGCACCAGCGTCATCGTCACGGGCGCTGATGTCGTCTTTGATGAGGGCGTTGAGGCGGAGGTCCTGAACCCCGAGCACCCCATCGCCACCCTGACTCAGGATGGCACCTTTGAGGCGCACCTGCGCTTCAACATGGGCAAGGGCTACGTCCCTGCAGTGCAGAACAAGGGCGACGACCACGAGCTGGGTGCCATCCCGGTCGACTCGATCCACACGCCGATCAAGAAGGTCAAGTACGCCGTCACCAACGCTCGCGTTGGTCGTCGTACGGACTACGACAAGCTGACCCTGGAGGTCTGGACCGACGGTTCTGTCCTCCCCGAGGACGCCGTGGCCTACTCGGCCAAGATTCTCCGCGAGCAGCTTGCAATCTTCGTCAACTTCTCCGAGGAAGACGAGCCGGTGGTCGCAGAGAGCGCCGAGCCCGAGGAGCAGTGGAGCGAGCACCTGTACAAGCGCGTGGACGAGCTCGAGCTCTCGGTTCGTTCCGCCAACTGCCTGCAGAACGCCGGCATTGAGTACATCTGGCAGCTGGTCGAGCGGACCGAGGCCGAGATGCTCAAGACCAAGAACTTTGGTCGCAAGTCCCTCAATGAGATCAAGGAGATTCTGTCCGACATGCAGCTCTCCTTGGGCATGAAGCTTCACAACTTCCCCAAGAACCGGGCCTGAGCGGTAGAGCCCGGGTCTTTGACCCGGAGCCCCTGCTTGAGGTCGTAGGAGATCCCAATGCGTCACGAAAAGTCCGGCCGCAAGCTGGGGCGGAACAGCTCCCACCGGAAGGCAATGTTCAGGAACATGGCTACCAGCCTGTTCCTGCACGGCAAGATCCAAACCACTGAGGCCAAGGCCAAGGAGCTGCGCGGTTACGCCGAGAAGCTCATCTCGCTGGGCAAGCGCGTTCCCCCCAGCTCCCTTGAGGGGCTGACCGGGGACGAGCTCGCTGAGGCGAAGGCCAAGCGTCTCCACGCCCTCCGCCAGGCTCGCCGCAAGGTGGTCGATGGTGAGGCCCTCAACCGTCTCTTCAACGAGTACAGCGAGCGCTTCCAGAGCCGCGCTGGCGGGTACACCCGCATCACCCGCGTGGGCCACCGTACCGGTGACAACGCCCCCATGGTTGTGATCTCGCTGGTCGGCGACGAGAAGCCTGTCTCCGCCAAGCAGGAAGTCGCTGGTGACGACGTGCAGGGTGGTGGCGAGGAGTAGTCCTCTCCAGCCTGTGTGAGAAAGGGGAGGCAGTCCAACAGGGCTGTCTCCCCTTTCTGCGTCCTTGGGCAGGGCGCGGAGCAGACGGTTGCTGCTGGATCTTTGCCCCCGAACTCTTAAGGGGGGGGCCAGGAGAGTCTGCAATGGATCAAGAGCACAAGAACCAGCTTCGAAAGCGCTTGGCTCGCTTCATGGAGAAGGAGGGGAAGCGGAACACACGGCAACGCGATGTGATCGTGGACTGCTTCTTCGCTCAGGGGGGCCACATCACCCTGCAAGAGCTCACGCGGCGTGTTCAGGAAGGGGACCCGGGGATCGGCTTCGCGACGGTCTACCGGACCATGAAGCTGCTCACGGAGGCCAACGTCGCGCACGAGCGTCGTTTCGACGAGGGCCAGGCCAGGTACGAGCTCGCTGACCTCGACCACCACGACCACCTCATCTGCACCAACTGCGGCCGCATCGACGAGTTCGAGGACGAGGCGCTGGAGGCACGCCAGGACGCCGTGGTCCGTGAGCTCGGGTGGCGGCTCAAGCACCACCGGCATGAGCTGTACGGGGTCTGTCCGGCCTGTCTGGCGAGCTGAACGGGCTGCGGGTGACCTCGCTGGGGGAGGGGGGAGAGAGCGGTTGAGGAGGCTGTCAGGGCTTGGGAGGTGTACCTCCTGACCCTTGTGGCCACCTCGCCGCTTCTTCAGTCTGGGATGCAAGCGAGGAGAGGCTTTGGCGAGCTGAGCCGACCGCTCCGAGAGCTACCCCCCAAAAGACTTCGGCCGGGCACTGAGGCCCGGCCGAAGAGATGGTGCGCGAGGAGGGAATCGAACCCTCATGGACTAAACGTCCACTAGGCCCTCAACCTAGCGCGTCTACCAATTCCGCCACCCGCGCTGAGGACTCCGTCCTTTTAACGCTGGCCCACAAAGTGTCAAGGCACTTTGGGGCCCGTTTGGATCTTATTCTGAGGCTGCTGCACCGCTGGTCGAGGGCACTTCCTCGAAAGCCGGCAGGAAGCCTTCATCATCGTCGATGATCACCTCTTCCTCCGCGTCGGCGTCGTTGCCTGCGCGGGTGTTGGACTGGACCGCCAAGGTGATGGAGGTGACCATGAACAGCACCGCGACCACGGTCGTGGCCCGAGAGAGGAGGTTGGCCGGACCGCGCGGACCGAAGACCTGGGAACCGCCGCTGCCGCCAGCACCGAATGCGGCGGACACGTCGCCACCCTTGCCGGGCTGCAGCAAGATGACGAGGATGAGCACCAGACAGAGCATCAGGTGCAGGATGGTGATGAACAAGGACATGGTCCGGTCTCCGGGGGCGCTGGGCCCAAAGCCCCGGGAACTTGCTCCCCGGAGCACGATCTGTCAAGTCGAAGCGGCCTGGACGATGGCAGCGAAGCTGTCGGCCTTGAGGGCAGCTCCCCCGACCAAGGCGCCATCGACGTCGGGCTGGGACATCAGCTCCGCGGCGTTTCCAGGCTTCACGGAGCCTCCGTACTGGATGCGCACGGCGTCCGGCACGTAGGCAGGGAAGTTCTCGGAGAGCCAGCGTCGGATGAACGCGTGCGCGTCTTGTGCCTGAGCGGGGCTGGCGGTCCGGCCGGTCCCGATGGCCCACACGGGCTCGTAGGCGAGGGTGACGGCTGCCACCTGGTCGGCGGCGAGTCCCTTTAGACCACCGGCGAGCTGGGTAGCGAGGACCTGCTCAACCTGCCCGGAGTCCC
This sequence comes from Myxococcota bacterium, assembly GCA_036229005.1. Classification (GTDB taxonomy): domain Bacteria; phylum Myxococcota_A; class UBA796; order UBA796; family CAJQPC01; genus CAJQPC01. The sequence continues at coordinate 146,191 of JAZAMN010000011.1, read as the reverse complement.
GCTGGGCGAGGGTCTCGCCCACACAGAGAATCGGGAGCAGGCCTGCGCGGAAGGCCGCGTGGACCTTCTGGTTGATCAGGGTGTCGTCCTCTCCCCAGAGCTGCCGACGCTCGCTGTGGCCGACCAGCGTGTAGGTCACTCCAAGCTGGCGCACCATCTCGCCCGAGATCGCGCCGGTGAAGGCGCCGGAGACCTGGGGGTGGATGTCCTGGGCAGCGACCTGGATGCCGCTGTGCTGGAGGCGCGCGCACACGCCCGGAAGGGCGACGTAGGTCGGGGCCACTGCGACATCGACCGCAGTCTGGTCGGCGAGCGCTGCCTTGAGCTCGCGAGCGAGCGCGTCAGCCTCGTTGGGGCCCTTGTTCATCTTCCAGTTGCCAGCGACGAAGGGGCGGCGGCTCATCGGGCCCCCTTCGCGCGGACGGCCAGGATGCCCGGGAGGCCGGCGCCCTCCATGTACTTGAGGGAGGCGCCACCGCCGGTGGAGATGTGGGAGATCTGATCTGCGAGCCCAAAGCGGTTCACGGCAGCGGCGGAGTCACCCCCACCGACCACCGTGTAGGCGCCCGATGCTGCCACGGCCTCGGCGACGGCCTTGGTGCCGCCGGCAAATGCCTCCTTCTCGAACATGCCCATCGGGCCGTTCCAGAACACCGAGTTGGCCTTGGAGAGGACCTCTGCGTAGGCGGCGGCGGTCTTGGGCCCGATGTCGAATGCGGTCATCCCGGGGAGGATCTCCTCTACGACGATGGGGTCGTCGGAGCCCTCCTGGGTGACGACGTGGTCCAGGGGAAGCATCAGCTTCACGCCCCGGTCCTCGGCGGTGGCCATCAGGCGGGTGGCGAGGCGGAGCTTGTTGGACTCGACCAGGCTGGAGCCGATCTCCTCGCCCTTGGCGGCCAGGAAGGTGTAGGCCATGGCCCCCCCGATGAGGAGGCTGTCGGAGCGCTCCAGCAGGGCCTCGAGCACACCGATCTTGTCGCTGACCTTGGCGCCGCCGAGCACACCCACGAAGGGACGGACCGCGCCCTTGAGGAGGCGGTCGAGGGCCGCGACCTCCTGCGCGATGAGCGGCCCCAGAGCGCGCTGCTTGAGGTGCTTGGCCACGCCGGTCACGCTGGCGTGCTCGCGGTGGCAGACACCGAATGCGTCGTTCACGTAGACCTCGGCGAGCCGGGCCAGCTTCTGGGCGAAGGCGTCCTCGCCGGCCTTCTCACCGGGGTGGAAGCGCAGGTTCTCCAGGACCAGGATCCCACCCTCGGGGAGCTCGCGGGAGAGGTACTCCACGTCGTCCCCGACGGAGTCGTGGGCGAACACGACCTCGGTGTCCAGGTGCTCTGCGAGCCAGGCGGCCACAGGCTCCAGGGACAGCGCGGGGACCACCTGGCCTTTGGGACGGCCGAGGTGGCTGCAGATCACGAGGCGCGCGCCCCGGTCCCGCAGGGAGGTGATGGTGGGAAGCGCCGCTTCGATGCGGGTCGCGTCCGCCACCTTGCGCTTCTTGAGTGGAACGTTGAGGTCCAGGCGCAGCAGGACGCGCTTGCCCTGGACCTGAAGCTTGTCGAAGGCGCTCATCGGCGGTTCTTCCCCATGACCAGGCGGGTGAGGTCCAGCATGCGGTTCGAGAAGCCCCACTCGTTGTCGTACCAGGTGAGGATCTTGAGGGTGCGGGGGCCCATCATGTCGGTCAAGTCGAGATCGACGATGGAGGAGTGGGGGTTGCCGACGAGGTCGGAGCTGACCAGAGGCGCGCTCTCGGCGCCCAGGATGCCCTTGAGGGGGCCGTTGGCAGCCTCGGTGATCGCTGCGTTGACAGCCTCGACGGTGGCGTCGCTGTCCAGCTCGACGACCAGGTCGACCAGGGACACGTTCGGCGTGGGGACGCGGATGGCCATGCCGCCCAGCTTGCCGGCGAGCTCGGGGAGGACCAGGCCGACGGCCTTTGCGGCGCCCGTCGTGGTCGGGACCATGTTGACGGCTGCGGCCCGTGCGCGGCGGAAGTCCTTGTGGGGAGCGTCGAGCAGGCGCTGGTCCATGGTGTAGCTGTGGACCGTGGTCATCAGGCCGTGGCGGATGCCGAAGCGGTCGTGGATGACCTTGGCGGCGGGGGCCAGGCAGTTGGTGGTGCAGCTTGCGTTGGAGATGATGCGCTCGTCTCCGGTCAGGGTGCTGTCGTTGACACCGACGACGATGGTCGCGTCAGGGTCGGTCGCGGGAGCGGAGACGATGACCTTGCCGGCGCCTGCCTGCAGGTGCTTGGAGGCGGCGTCGCGGGAGCGGAACACACCCGTGCACTCCATGACGACGTCGATCTTCTCATCGCCCCAGGGCAGCTTGGTGGGATCGCGCTCGGCCGAGGTCCGGACCAGCTTGCCGTCGATCTCGATACCGCCGTCGACGACCTTCACGTCGTGGTCGAAGCGGCCGTGGACGGAGTCGTTGACCAGCAGGTGGGCCAACATGTCGTCGTTGGTCAGGTCGTTGAGGTGGACGAACTCGATCTCGGGGTCGTCCCAGCCTGCGCGAAGGACGTTGCGGCCGATGCGGCCAAAGCCGTTGATTGCGACGCGGATGGGCATGTGCGCTCCAGGACGATGGGGCCCCTCCACATCGGGGGCCCGCGGGTTTCAGGAAGCCTTGGCTAACCGACCTCAGGTGCTGAGGCACCCGATGCCCGGCCTGCGTTATCAGGGCCGCCGTGGAGGCTCCGTGGCGATCCTGGTGATGGGCGTGAAGTGGCTCGGTGACGAGTCGAGTCCGGTGGAAGAGCAGCGATCTGCGGTCGCCGCGGCGCTTGGCGTGGAGGAGGAGCGAATCACCGCACTTGAGGTGGTCAAGCGCTCCCTGGACGCGCGCCAACGGGCCAAGCGTTGGGTCGCCAACTACAAGGTGGAGCTCAGCGGCGACGAGGCCGCGCTGCTGGCCCGAGGCGTCAAGGGCGCCCGGGCGTGGACCCTGCGGGACGAAGAGCGCTACGGCGACTTCGACAGGGCCACGATCCCAAGGAAGGCTTGGCCACCCGACGTGCGTCCGATCGTTGTGGGCGCAGGTCCCGCAGGCCTCTTCGCCGCTCTTCGACTTGCTGAGGCCGGTGCGAAGGTGCTCTTGATCGAGCGCGGTGAGCCCGTCGAGCAGCGGGTGCCCACCGTCAACATGACCTGGCGGAACAAGCGGCCGCTCGACCCCGAGTCCAACGTCGTGTTTGGTGAGGGCGGCGCGGGGACCTTCTCGGACGGCAAGATCTACACGCGGCGCCGGGACGGGGACCTCGGCTACGTCTTCCAACGACTGGTCAGCTTCGGTGCGGATCCCGAGATCCAGACCAGCGCCTACGCCCACCTCGGGACCGACCGGGTCCGAGCCATCCTCCCCGTCTTCAGGGAGCGGCTGCGGGAGCTCGGGGCTGAGATCCGCTTCAACACCTCGGTCCAACGCTTCCTGTCCGAGGGCGGTCGCTGCGTCGGGGTCGCTCTGTCCACCGGCGAGGTCATCCGCAGAGCGCCCGTCATCGTCGCTGCCGGCCACAGCGCCCGGGACACCTACCGCGCGCTCTACGAGGCGGGTGCCCAGTGCGAGGCGCGGCCAATCGCCATCGGGGCCCGCATCGAGCACCCGCAGGCCGTCATCGACCAGGCGCGCTACCGCGGCCCTCGCGGGGATCTCCCGCCCGCGAGCTACCGCCTCACCCACACGCCCAACAAGGGCCGGGCCGCCCACACCTTCTGCATGTGCCCAGGCGGGGTGGTCGTACCGGCCACCGCACAAGAGGGCCGGGTGGTGGTCAACGGCATGAGCTTCGCGGCGCGACGGGCGTTCTGGGCAAACTCGGCCATCATCGTCCAGGTCCAGGCGGCCGAGTACCCCAAGGTCAGCAAGAATCCCCTGGGCGGCCTGGACTACCAGGACCGCATCGAGCAGCGGGCATTCGAGCTCGCAGGCGGGGACTACAAGGCGCCCGCGCAGCGGGTCGAGGACCTCCTGGCGGGGCGGGTGAGCGCCGAGCTTCCGCGCAGCTCCTACCCCCAGGGGCTGAGCGCCGTGGATCTGCGCGAGGTGCTCCCCAGCGGCCTCATCTCCGGGCTCAAGAAGGCCATCCGCTCCTTCGACAAGAAGATCCCGGGCTTCGCGGGACCGGAGGCGCTGCTGATCGCACCGGAGACCAGGACGACCTCGCCGGTTCGCTTCCTGCGGGACCGGGATCTCCACGCAGAAGGGCTCCGCGATCTGCTGCCCGTGGGTGAAGGGGCTGGCTACGCGGGTGGAATCGTCTCCGCAGCGCTCGATGGTGTGCGCGCGGCGGAGTCGCTGGTCGAGCGCTACGCACCGCGGGAGACGGTCGGCATCTCCCGCGGGTGAGGCGTCGGCTGCTCAGCGCATCTTCATGGAGTAGTCGCCGCCGTCGAAGCTGAACTCGGCGCGGGTCGTCCCGCCGGACTCGCGGCCGGCGCAGTTGGTCTTCTCCAGGTCCCAGCTCACCGTGCCGACGCTCTTGGAGTCAGCAGGCTCCATGCTCCAGGAGCCGCTCTCGACACACTCCATGCCCTCGTCCATGACCTCGACCACGCCCTCGGCCTTCCAGCTCCCGTCGGGGTTGAAGCTCAGGCGCTTGTAGGTGAGGACCACGCCGTCGCCTTCAACGGGCTTCATGCCCTCGAAGTCCTCGGCGAACAGGCTCTCGGCGAAGGCCTGAGAGTTCTTGTCTGCGGGGACCACGCTGCTCTCGGTGGTTGCGGCCTCAGCGGGGGCGGCGGTCTCGGTCGCCTCCTTCTCTCCGCAGGCGGTGAACAGGGACGCGATCAACAGGGGCAGGGTCAGCATGGAAAGACACTCCTTCATCGGCCCGATAACCGCCATCCCCAGGGGGAGCACGCGGGGGCCTTGCTTGCGGACAAGATCGGATTGGGAGTGCGTGCGCAAGTTTTGAGCACGGGAATACCCCAATAAAAACAGCGGTTTGGGCGAAGTTGTGGGGCGCTTGTCACGTCGGCGCCATTTCTGCTGTTGTCCACAGCTTGTGGATAACTCCCGCCGGGTGCGGTGATAGACTCCAGCTCCCGCTCGGACGCCTGTGACCTCTCCCCGCTCTCCCTGGCCCACCCGCTTGAGCCGTCTGGCTGTGTACTCGGGCGTGGCGGTTGTGTTGACCTGGCCGCTGCTCCCGGAGCTGGGCCGAACGGTCCCGGGGGCTGCACGGAGCGACCTCGGCAACTCCCTCTGGTCGCTGTGGTTCGTGCAGCACAGCCTCGCCCAGGGGGACCTGCCTTGGCACACGACCCTGCTGGGCTGGCCCGACGGCGGTGTGATCCAGGTCGCCGACCCTCTGAACGCGCTCCTTGCCCTCCCGCTGGTCGCTCTCGCGGGCCCCTTGGTGGCCTATGGCGCTCTCTGCCTCCTCCACGTCGCCTTCGCCGGACTCTGCGCCCACGCGCTCGCGGTCCACCTCTGGCGGAAGGAGGCGGCTGGCTATGTCGCCGGCGTCGCGTTCGCCCTCGCCCCTGTGCTCGTCTCCGGCATGCAGAACGGCACCAGCGAGGCCATCGGAGGCGGCTGGCTCCCCCTCGCCGTCCTCTGGATGCTCCAGGCCCTCGAACGGGGAGGGGCCAAGGCCATCGTCAAGGGCGCCGTCGGCCTCTTCCTGGCGGCGCTCGGGAGCTGGTATCTGGGGGTGACCGCCTGGATCTTCTGGCTCGCCTTGCTTGTCCTCGGTGGCCCGCGGGTGCCTTGGCGTCAGCGCCTCAGCAGAGGTGCCCTGGTCGCAGGGGTGGCCCTCGTGCTCACGGTGCCCGTCGCCGCCGGGGTGCGCGCAGGCGTCCAACACCCGCAGAACCTGGTCGGCATCAAGACCGACAAGGAGCTCAGCACCGTCCGGCGCAGCATCGGCCCCGCGGATCCCCGCGGCTGGTGGGTCCCCGGCGACTTCCGCAGCCCCGACTTCCGCAAGCTCTCCCGGTATGGAGAGGGCTTCATCCACTCGCACTACCTGGGGCTCACCCTCTTGCTGGCTGCTGGGGGCGCACTCGCTCTCCGCCGCCGGGGCGCAGACGAGGACATCGACGGTGTGATCTGGCTCGCAGGCGGAGCGGGGCTCGTCCTGGCGATGGGGCCGGTGGTCTGCATGGACGGGGCCGCTTGGGTCATCGATCGCCGATTGGCCGTCCCACTCCCGTACTTCCTGCTGGAGGGGGCGCCGGGCTTCTCGTCCCTCTCTCTCTTGTGGCGCCTCGCCGTGCTTCCCTCCTTGGGGCTCGCGCTCCTCGCGGCGGGGGCGGTGGCCCGGATCGACAGGCCCTGGGCGGCGCCGGCCCTCCTCGCCCTCTTGGTGGTGGATCTCCGCCTCCTCTCGCCAGTCGCCGGGCTGCCCGAGCACGCCGACTTCGAGCTGGACCCCGCCTTCCAGGCGCTCGCCGAGGCCCCCTCGGGCGCGGTCATCAACTACCCCGTGGCCGGTGGGCGCTCCTACCTCTACGAGCAGACCGCGCATGACAAGCCGCTGACCGGCACCCTCAACTTCCCCAACAACCCGGCCTCGCGAGCGGTCTGGAGCGCGCTGCTCTCGGACGCGCGGACCCGCGATGGGAAGCCCCTGCAGCGGACACAGGGGGCTGCCCACAGCAAGGGCATCCGCTACCTGGTGATCCACGAAGACCCCACGGCCCGGCCGGACATGCACGACGAGGCGGTGCGCTACCTGGAGAGCGTCCAGTCGCCCATCGCCGAGGGGAATGGGGTGCGCATCCATGCCCTCTACTAGGCGCGCGCTGCTGCAGTCTGGGAGCCTGGAGCTTCCGGGACTTGGCTCCGCTCAGGACCTCCCGCTGGGGCGCCACAGTCTCCAGGACGCCAGCGTGATCGCGGTTGCAGCGGCGGGGTTCACGCCGTGCGCGGACCCGGAGCAGGGGGCCGTGTTGGTGGTCCCCGTTGGGTGTGCGCTCGGCCCCAAGGCGCTCGAGGCCGCCTGGGAAGCTGGGCAGCAGGCGGGCAGGGACGGCCGGATCGTCCTGTCGGGTGCGATCGGGGAGATGCTGCGCATGTCCTCGCTTGCGGGAGAGGGGCTCGTCTATCTGCACGGTGCCAGCCCGAGTCCGCTCGGTGAGCGCATCCGTGAGGCCAAGGAGATCTGCCTCGACCCCCAGGAGAAGCCCCTGGGAGAGCTGGTGCCCGGCGGTGAGGCCCTGATGGTCAGCGATCGGCTCATCCTCCCGGTCCGGAGCTGGATCGGGCTGCTCTGGGCGAACCTGCTCTTGCTCCCCCCCACGCTCTGGCTGGAGCTGGGAGGAGAGGGGCTCGGGGCTGCCTGGGCTGTGGTCCGTGCCTTCTTTCGCTCGGGTCCCCGCCGCATCCCGCAGGGGCTCTCTCGTGGCGGCGAGGTCCACCCGGACGCGATCGTGGAGGCCTCGCTGCTCCTCCCGGGCGCAAAGGTCGAGGCGGGCGCCGTCGTCCGAGGCAGCATCCTGGGGCCTGGCGCGCGGGTCGAGCCGCTCGCGCTGGTGGAGGGGAGTGTGCTGGGGCCTCAGGCGGTCGTGCAGCGGCAGGCGATGCTCAAGTTCGGGGTCCTCGGCAGCGGAGCGAGTCTGGGTGGGGTCCTGCAGCTCGGTGTCCTGGGGCCTCAGGCGGCGTTCAAGCGGGGGAGCACCGGCATGGACCAGCGCCTGGATGGGAGCCCGGTCCGCGTGGAGGTCGGCGGTCAGATCGTCCCGGCGCCGATGGGGATGGCGGGGATCTGCGTGGGGGAGGGGACCACGGTGGGGAGCGGGGTCTGGGTCGCCCCCGGCCGCCGGATCCCCGCAGGCGTGGTCGTGCTAGGAGGGAATGTGTTGGCGCGTCCGGATTCGCCCGAGGGACACCAAGGGCCGCTCGTGGTGCGCGACGGGCGCTTGGAGGCACCGTGATCACCTGGTCCGACCCTGGCTTCTCTGCGGTCCTCGCGGGCGGCTACCTGGGCTTGATGAGCCTGACCTGGTCGGGCCTGGCGCTCGGAGTCGGTCGCTGGGGGACCGGGCACAGGCTGGACGCTCAGGAGCCCACCCCCGCGGAGCTCCCGCTGCTCTCCATCTGCATCCCTGCCCGGAACGAGGAGGGGAAGATCGGGGCAGCCGTGCGATCTGCGCTCACCCAGGACCACCCCAACTTCGAAGTCCTCGTCGTTGATGACCGGAGCGAGGACAACACGCGCCAGGAGGCTCTGGATGCCGGCGGCGGAGATCCCCGCCTGAGGGTGGTCGCCGGCGTGGAGCCTCCTGCGGGCTGGGCTGGGAAGCCTTGGGCCTGTCAGCGCGCTGCTGGGGAGGCGGCGGGAGAGCAGCTCTTGTTCGTCGATGCGGACCTTCGGCTCGCCCCATGGGCCGCGCGGACGGCGGCTTCGCGGATGCAGGCTCGCGGGCTCGCGCTGCTCTCCCTCTTCGGAGACTGGGCCCTCGAGAGCTTCTGGGAGGTGGCGGTGATCCCTGTGATCGGGTGGTTCATCCGCGGCTCCGTGGACCTGGACGCCATCAATGATCCCGGGCGCAGAGAGGCCTTCGCCAACGGCCAGTTCATCCTCGTCGAACGGGGGGCCTACGACAGCCTGGGGGGACACGAGGCCGTCCGCGCCGAGGTCCTGGAGGATGTCCGGCTCGCTCAGGCCTTCAAGCAACGCGGACTGCCCACGGGGCTGTTCCACGCCCCAGAGGCATTCTCGGTCCGCCTCTACACGCGCCTCTCGGAGATCGTCTCCGGATACGGCAAGAACCTCTACGAGGGGATGGGCCGGCGACCTGGGGTCGCGTTGGGAGCGATGACCTTCATCGCGGTCAGCACGCTCCTGCCCTACGCCCTGCTTGGGGCGTGGCTGGGCTCCCTGCTTGGGATCTGGCCGGGGCCCACCTGGCCCTGGGGGGCGTGGCTGCTTGGGGTGATCGCCTTGATCCACACCTTCCGCTTTCGCTTGGAGCGGGCTGATGGACGCAGCGGGCTCCACGCCCTGACGCACCCACTGGGGAACCTGATGTTCGCCTGGATCCTGCTCCGCTCTCTCTTCGGGGTGGAGTCGGAGTGGAAGGGCAGGCGCTTTGTGGACGGCAAGGCGGAGGGAGCCTGAGCCGCAAGCACCTTTCGGGGGCAGAGAAAAAAAGCCGCCCCGGAGGGCGGCTTTTGAATGGAGCGGGAGACGGGATTCGAACCCGCGACAGCCAGCATGGCAAGCTGGTGCTCTACCAACTGAGCTACTCCCGCGCAGCTCTTCGCCCAGCGAGATGTCCTCGCGAAGCCCCACCCATCTATCGTCCAGTGGCCAAACGTCAAGCCGAAAACTCTTGGAGGGGATCGCTTTTTTCAGGAGTTCAGCGCAAGGTCAGCTTCAACCCGTGGATGTGGTGTGCCGTTGGAAGTACGTTGGGTGGGTTGGACACCGTCCCCCCGACCTTGCATGGAAAAATGGATGAAATCTTGTCTGGCATCTGCTTTTCACGGTATTGTCCGTCGGACGTTGTCTGACCAGCCCTTCTACTTCGGGAGCTTTGTCCCATGAACATCAAGACCGCATCGGCCCTGTTCGCGTCTTCCCTCCTCCTCACGCTCGCCGCCTGTAAGGACGACGAGCTCGTGGTGGACTCCGAAGAGCCCATTCCCGTAGACAGCTCCGACCCCACCGACGCCGACCTTGACGGCGTCACCGCGGAAGACGGGGACTGCGACGACAACAACGCCGACGTCTACCCGGGCCGCACCGAAGACTGCAACGGCGTCGACGACAACTGCAACGGCCTGACGGACGAGGGCTTCGCAGACAGCGACGGCGACTCCACCGCGGACTGCATGGACGTCGAGGACTGCGACGGCCTGGACAACGACGGCGACGGTGGCGTCGACGAGGGCTTCGCTGATGCAGACGGCGACGGTGTCGCTGACTGCGTGGGCAGCGAGATCTGCGACGGCCTGGACAACGACGGCGACAGCCTCGTGGACGAGGGCTACGACGTCGATGGTGACGGCGTGACCCAGTGCCAGGACGACTGCGACGACTCCGACGCCAGCGCCTACCCCGGCAACACCGAGGTCGACGGTGATGGCGTGGACAACGACTGCGACGGCATGACGGACGAGCTGCCCTGGGCAGGCGGTGAGTTGGTCATCACCGAGGTGATGAACAACCCCAAGAACATCACCGACCCGAACGGTGAGTGGTTCGAGATCTACAACACCACCGCCGGGGATCTGAATCTCGCCGGCATCCAGATCCAGTCCGGGAGTGAGTCGCACGTGATCGCTCCTGGTGACCCCCTGGTCATCGGGGCGGGCGAGTACCTGGTGCTGGGCGCGAACTCGAACACCTCCACCAACGGCAACATGACCGTCGACTACGAGTACTCGGGGATCTCGCTCTCCAACGAGAGTGACGACGTCTCCCTGTCCGCAGAAGGGGTCGTGATCGACAGCCTGAGCTGGGATGATGGCGCCACGATGCCGGACCCCGATGGTGGCTCGATCAACCTGGATCCCGGCAGCGTCGACGCGACGTTGAACGACGACGTCAACAACTGGTGCACCTCCTTGGACTCCTGGGAGCTGCTGGGTGACGCCGGCTCTCCGGGTGAGGAGAACGAGCTGTGCTCCCACATCGATCACGACGGCGACGGGTTCTCCCGCGACGACGGCGACTGTGACGACACCAGCGTCACCGTCTACCCCGGCGCGCCCGAGGTCGAGACCGGCATCGACAACGACTGCGACGGTGATGCCGAGGTCATGCCCATCGCGGTTGGAACCTACGACAGCTCCTCCAGCCTGGAGCACTGCAGCGTGCTCTACCTGGACGGCTCCAGCTCCTACGACCCCGATAGTTCCGGTGTTCTGACCTACGAGTGGGAGCTGACCTCGGCGCCCGCGACCTCGGTGGCCACCACCTCCGATCTCAGCGACTACACCGCTGCCAACCCCACCTTCACCCCGGATGTCGACGGCACCTACGTCTTCACCCTGACGGTGAACGACGGTGGTGCTGACAGCTACCCCTCCACCGTCACCGCCGTGGTCACGGCAGCAGGCAGCAACACCGCGCCGGTCGCGGACGCTGGTAGCGACCAGAGCTACAGCGACAGCGTGACCTGCCAGGCCATCAGCTACGGCGCGTCCTATAGCTGCGATGACTGCGACGACTACAAGTTCGACCTGGATGCCTCGGGTTCCAGTGACGCTGAGTCCGCCTACTGGATGTCCTACAGCTGGACGGTCGACGACAACGACGGCGCGACCGTCTCCATCGACGACAGCAGCAGCGACACCCCCGAGGTCACGGTCTCCGGGGTCTCCGCGACCTACGGCAGCACCAACACCGCGAGCGTGATCATGGGTCTCCAGGTCACCGACTGCTACGGCGCCACCGACTCCGACACCATGACCATCGACTTCTCCTGCACCGGTAGCTGAGTCTGGTCTGGGACTGATGGGAGCCTCGCCTTCGGGCGGGGCTCTCTTGCTCTGCGGGCTTCAAGCCGGAGCAAGGGAGGGAGGCTCAGGCCTCGATGCCTTGGTCCCAGAATCGGTGGAGGGCATCCTGGTTCAGGTCGTGCCAGCTCCGGAACTGCGGTGCCCGCTCAGGGGTCAGGCCCATGCTCCACTGATAGGACCCCAGGAGCTCTTGGCCTCGCCACAGTGCGAGGAGCTCGCACAGGGCCTGGGTCCCCTCGTGGTGGATGCTTCGGCTGCCAAAGGCGGAGAGCAGCGCCTCGTGGGCGAGGCTGCGCGGCGGACGTGTCGGGTCCTCTCGCAGCAGGCCCTGGTACCAGGCTTGCCAGACCCGCTGGCTCTCTTCGTCCATGTCCTTGGGGATGAACAGGCTGCCCTGTTTGACCTGGATAGGGGCCTGGAGGGGGACGGGGCGGAGCTTGGTCCCTGCATGTGCGCCCACCTCCCAGCGCAGGGTCCGCGCGGACCCGTAGAGTGGATTGATGGAGAGCGCGAGGACAACCCGCTGCTTGGCTTGCTGGTGCTCGCCCAGGGAGAGGTGGCATCTGGCCTGACGGGCCAGGAGCGGAGGGTGGGTCCCAAAGACGCGCTCGGCGAGCGAGTAGTGCTCCAGCGCCTGCTGGTGGGCCCGCTCCGCCAGCGCCAGGTCTCCGCGGATCACCTGGATCCGAGGTCCCTTGTGCTTCTCCGCCAGGCCGCGGGCTGCCCGGATGTCCCCCATCAGCCAGGCCTTGGCGATGCCGGACAGACCGCGGGGCGGGGGCGGAAGCTCGGTCTCTGGGAGCGCCAGGCGGGCCCGGTGGTTCATGACCAGTGGGTGGGCTGGCGCGGTCAGGAGGACCTCGCGCTCCAGGCGTTCGAGCTCCACGGGGTCGGCGCCCAGTTGCCAGAGCGCCTTGAATCTGAGGCGCTCGAAGCGCTCCACGAGGAGGCTCACTGGGTGGCCTTGCGTTGGATGCGCTCGATGAGCGCGCGCTGCTCCGACGGCAGCGTGTTCCTCAGCGCCACCGTGCACCGCTCGGCGAGCAGTGCGTTGAGCGCGGCGAGCCCCTCTTCTGGGGTGGTGCCATCCGGCGCTCCCGCGGCCCGGGTCAGATCCAACCAGGTCGCCGGCTCAGGGCCAGGACGCTCCAGCCATCGCATGGGGAGGCGGGCGTGCCCCACTCCGTTCAGTGCGTCGGCCAGCGGAGGCAGCAGGTGGGTGATGCGGCCTCTCTTGAGTCCGACCTCCAGTCGGTCCACGAGGTCCTTGAGGAGTGCGACCTGAAGGACTGCGGCGGGCGCCTCAAGGCTGGGATCCCACCGGGCGGCTCTCTGCAGGTTCTCGCTGCGGTCCAGGCCCCAGCCGCGGGAGGGATCCAGCCAGCGCTCTACTTGCCAGGCCATCAAGGCGCCCCCGCGTCCCCGGTCACCGCCTGCAGAGCCGAGCTCCAGCCGGACCGACTGGGCGTAGGTCTCGAGTGCGGCGTGCTCCACCCCAAGTTGCTCCTCCAGGGCCTCGATGTTCTCCCGGTGTCGGGCCTGCTCGCTGTTGCTGTCTGCCGCGACCGACTCCAAGAAGAGCGTGACCAGGTCATTGAGCGCTTTGAGGTCGGCATCGCCGGCGCGGGGGGCGCTCAGGATCAGGCCCTCTGGGGAGAGGGCGAGCCGGTCGAAGGTCGGGTCGGACAGAGTCTCCGCCAGGGCTTGCTGGGGAAGGTCCGGTGCCTCCAGCCAAGCGCGGAGGACCCACTGTTCAGCATAGGTGAGGATCTGATCGGGGGGCAGCCAGCTCCAGGGACCCCGGTCCTGGGGAGTCACACCGCTGGCGCCAAAGGGCATGAGCCACAGCCCAGCCTGGCGTTGGAGCGGGAGGCTGGAGCTGAGCTGGGTGCCGAAGTGCTCGATGGCGGCGAGTCGCCAGCCTCGGGCCAGCACGACCGCGACCGTTCCGGGGTGCTCCTGTTCCAGGGACTGGAAGGCTGCGGGCTCAGCGGGTTGCTCGGCCACCCTGTCCAGGTAGGCGCTCAGAGCGGGATCCAGCGGAGGCCATTGGGCCGCTGCGTCGAGATCGGGCCGGCGGAGCAGGGGATCCCGAGCGACCAGGCGGTCCATCGCCTCTGACAGGTCCACCGGGGCAGACACAGGAGCGGTCACCGGGGCAGCCAGCCCTGGCTGCAGGTGTGCGGGGATCTCTTTGGTCCAACAGGAGATCAGGAGCAGCAGCATGTTCCGGAAGCTAAGTGCGTTGCTGGCCCAAGCCAAGGTGCGTTCAGCGTCTGGATGGGCTAGGTCGAGGGGGATGCGATTTGGCGATCTCCCCGGTGTGCTGGTTGAAGGCTCCTCAGATGGGCCGACCCTGGTCTTGCTTCACGGCATTGGCCTGGGGCCATGGATCTGGGAGCGGGATCAGCGGCGCTGGGCAGAACAGCACGGCCTGTCCTCGCTTGCGCTCGAGCTGCCCGGTCATGGTTCGCAGAGCGATCAGGACCCGGGGTTGGGCCAACTCGCTGAGTCCGTCTCCAGATCCCTCTCCTCCCTCAAGGGGCCGGTGGCTCTGATCGGTCACTCGATGGGGGGGCTGGTCGCGCAGATGGTGGCCTCGCAGGTGGACGTGCAGTCTCTGGTATGTGTGGCCAGCGCGACGCCCAAGGCGGTGTGGATGCGACCGACCCGCACCGGGATCCGCTCCTTCCTGCCGCAGCTCATGGGACTGGCGCGCGGACGTCCTCTGGCGCTCTCGGAGAAGGCGTATCTGGACTGCGGCTTCGACCAACTGCCCTCGGATGCGCAGTCCAAGGCGCTGCAGCGACTCACCCCCTGGCCCAACCGCCTGACGCGCGAACTCGGGCTGTCGAGGCCGGACATCCCCCGCGACGCGATCTCGGCGCCGATGTTGGTGGTCCATGGCTTCAAGGACCCCATCGTGACGCTGCACCAGTCCAGGCTGCTGGCGGACTACTTCGGTGCGGTGCTCTGGCGCTTTGATGACGTCAGCCACCACCCCATGCTGGAGCCCGCTGGTGTCCGCGTGGCCGACAACATCGCCGAGTTCGTGACCCGGCCGCGGCGCCGTCTGGTGCGTGAGATCGATGCCTTCTCTCCCGAGGAGGGCATCGGCCAGCAGGCCCGGGAGGCGCGGGATCCCAACCCGGTGCGCTCGGACAGCCGCTTCGGGGACCGCCGCAAGAAGGGCTGAGCTCAGGCCAGGTGCTGGTTGATCCGGTTGATCAGCGCGGGGCCCTCGAAGATGAGGCCGCTGTAGACCTGAACGGCTTTGCAGCCGGCGTCCAGGTAGGCCTTGGCTTGCTCGGGGGTCGTGATGCCGCCGACGCCGACCACTGGGACCCGTCCGTCCGCGACGGCCAACACCTGCTTGACCCGCTCGAGGGCGAGGGGAAAGAGCGGAGCGCCGCTGAGGCCACCGGGGAGCTCTTCGGTGCCGGGGACGCCGCGGCGGCGGGTGGTGTTGGTGGCGATGATGCCGGAGACACCGCTGGCGATGCAGGCTTCGACGGAGGCCTGGAGCTGTTCGGGCTCCATGTCGGGGGCCAGCTTCACGAACACGGGGCCGGACTGCTGGACGGACAGGACCGCCTCAAGGATGCGCTGGAGGGGCTCGACCATCTGCAGCGCGCGAAGGCCGGGGGTGTTGGGCGAGCTGACGTTGACGGTCAGGTAGTCGGCCAGGTCCCGCATCCGCTCGGCGACCTTGACGTAGTCCAGGTGGGCGTCTTCGGCCGAGGTCGCCTTGTTCTTGCCCAGGTTCACGCCGATGGGGACGCTGGGCCAGGCCCCTTCGGCCTTGAGCGCGGCCAGGCGCTGGGCGACCACCTCTGCGCCCTCGCTGGGAAAGCCCATCGAGTTCACGATGGCCTTGTGCGCGGGGAAGCGGTGGATGCGCGGCCGGGGATTGCCGGGCTGGGGCAGAGGCGTGATCGTGCCGATCTCCACAAAGCCAAAGCCCAGGCGGTCCCAGATGCGCAGGGCTTTCGCCTCTTTGTCCAGGCCGGCGGCGAGGCCCACGGGACCGGGGAGCTTGAGCCCCGCGAGCTCCAGGGAGAGGGACGCGGGGGGCGGGCGGTTCGGGGTCAGCGCTCGGACCATGCCCGGAAAGCTGTGCGCCATGCCCAGCACGCGCTCGTGGGCCCGCTCCGGATCCATCGCGAAGAGGAGGGGCTTGACGAAGGAGTAGCCGAGATCCAACACGAGCACCGTCTAACGCCTCGCAGGTGCTTGTCGCGTTGTATACTGGTCTGCCCCAGGCACCGGACGGGAATCAACGGATGAGCTCTGTCCTCCTTCTGGCGTTTGTCGCCTGCAATGACAATGAGGTGGGCGTCTACAACACGCCGCCCTCGGTGAGCATCACCTCGCCCGAAGAGGGCATGGCCGTTCCCCCCGGGGACAGCGTCGAGCTCGCGGGGATCGCCCGAGACGACCAGCAGGACCCGCAGACCCTGGAGGTCACCTGGGCCTCCTCTGTGGATGGAGAGCTGGGCACGGCGGTCCCAGACGCCAGCGGGGTCGTGCTGCTGCCGGTCACGGGCCTCTCTCCCGGACCGCACGTGATCACGCTGGAGGCCATCGACGCCTCGGGCGAGGCCGGTCGGGCCACGGTCGAGATCGAGGTCGGCAACGGCGAGAACGTCCCCGGGTCCCCGGTCGTGAACATCATCGGCCCCATGGAGGGGGACGCGTTCCCTGCCAGCGCCGAGGTCAACGTGGTGGCCTTCGTGGAGGACGACGTCCAGCTTCCGGGGGAGCTGTCTTGCGAGATCGTCTCTTCCCGCGACGGCATGCTGTGGACGGGGAGCCCCGCGGCCAACGGCGGTGTCACCCAGGCGCTCACCGGGCTCAGCATCGGGGCGGCGACATTGTCGCTGCGCTGCCTGGATCTGGAGGACAAGGTCGGGAGCGCCACCGTCGGCATCGAGATCCTGGAGGATGCCCGGCCTACGGTCACGCTGACCTCGCCGAAGGACGGAGCCAACCACTGGACGACCGACACCATCACGCTGTCCGCGACGGTGGGCGATGATCTGACGGCGCCCAATGCCCTCTCCCTCTCCTTCGACTCGGACCTGCAGGGCTCTCTGTGGGGAGGGGCTGCGGACAGCTCCGGCAAGGTGTCCTCATCCTTCTCGCTGATGGAGGGCACGCACACCCTGACACTGCGGGCCGTCGACGAGGACGGGAACGAGGGATCCGCGAGCGCGCAGGTCATCGTGATCGACCCCGACAACTACGACAACGACGGGGACGGCTACACCGAGAACATGGGGGACTGCGATGACGGCAACCCCAAGGTGTCTCCTGGCGAGGCCGAGGTCTGCGACGGGGTCGATCAGGACTGCGATGGGGACAACAACGAGGACTGGTGGGACAGTTACGAAGAGAATGAGTCGCAGGCGGGGGCCTATGACTTTGGGGAGGTTGATGGCTTGTTGTGGAGCGGTGACAGCCTGTCGGTCTCCGGCCTGACAATGTCGGGGCCAGGAGACGAGGACTGGTTTGTCTTCGACGTTGGCGACAACCTATTCGAGTCAGCCTATTTCACCGTCCAAATCACGAGCCTCCCTGCCAGCGGGGCTTGGGTCGCGGAGCTGTACGACCTTGACAATGGGAGCGTGCTCTACACCTCTGCCAGCGTGTCTGGTGGGGGGGTGTTGAGGCTGACCAAGCCCAAGGAGTGGGGGACGGATAGCGACTGGGCGCTGCGGATCTATCCATCAAGTTGGGTCACGAAGGGGTGCTCCCAGACCTACAGTCTCCGGATTGATGCGGGGGCGGACATCATTTTTTAGAGTGTTCGGCCAAATTGGATGTAGGCCAGACCGCGGTCTTCTGCCAGAGGACATGACACGATGAGATCGGGCGCGTTGTCACCGTTCAGATCGGCGGTGGCGACCCCAAATCCACAGTAACGACCGTCGCCGGTGGCAGTCACCGCCGGGCTCGAGTCTACGGAGATGGGGGATGAGAAGACTTGTATGAGGGTTCCCTGCCAGTTGTCTTCGACGTACCTGGGAACAGTCACCAACAGGTCTGTCTCGGAAACGAGACTCCCCGCTGACATTACGAGTCCGCCTCCTTCGTAGCCGGTCTCGATAACGACATCCGTGTCGGCGATGTGGTCTGCCCACTCTCGGGACGCTGACCCGTGATGAAGGTAGAGTGTGCCTGTGCTGATGTCTGCGAAGACACCGTCGTCGTAGCCATCTCCATCGAAGTCTCCGACAGCTGGCCCGGTTCCAGGCTCAAGCCCTTCTGCGTGGAGTTGCCTACCGAGGTCGGCGACAGGGATGACTCCCCTGGGAAGGGGCCCGTATCCAAGGGCAACGATGTCTCTGTCCTCCAAAGTGAGCACCAGATCGCCCTGTCCATCTCCGTCGAGGTCGCCGGATGCTGTGCTCGAGAGAGACTCGCCGATACCTTCTCCCTCCACGACCAGGTCAGCACTGGAGGCTGGATTGGTGGCCGAAACCAGGTCGAACCATAGATAGAGGGCTGGTATGCTGGCGTCAGGAGCGCCGATGGCCAAGCCAGTGGTCCCGTCTTCGACTTGGATTGAGGCCATTCCCTCTCCCCAAGAGGTCCGCCCTGACTCGGGGGCGGTGAATGTCAGCTGAGGACTTTGGCTGTAGCCGGCCGCTGAGCCGGTCCATACATGTACTGCTCCGTAGCGGTCGTCACCGCCAACTGCCAGATCCCCGTAGCCATCGCCATTGAAATCGGAGAGACCAAGGCTGTAGAGGCCGAGGCCAGCCCCAGACTCAGTTCCTGGAACCTGCCAAGTTGCCTCTTCGTGCGCGAAGTGGCTGCCGGTCACGTTGGAGAAGAGGTAGACAACGCCAGCGTCGGAGAACTCGTCGCTGTCTCGGAACGGGGCACCGATGGCGACTTCATCCGTGCCATCTCCGTTGGCGTCGACGACAGCCAGCGTGAGTCCAAAGTAGTCGAGGCCTGATTCGCTCCGGATCACGGCGTCAGCCAGGGCCAGGTCATAGGTCCCGCCCCATGCACATTCGGGAGCTCCCCCGTCGCAGTCATTGTCTATCCCGTCGTTGCAGATCTCTTCTGCATCAGGGTTCACATCATCCTCGCTGTCGTCGCAGTCGCCAGGCTCCAGGACATGGTCCTCAGGGGCGGAGCAGCGGTCCACGGCTGTGCTCAAGTCTCCAAAGCCATCGCGGTCGGCATCGAGGTACCAGGCTTGGGTGGCTATGCCCTCGTCAATGAGACCGTCGCAGTCGTTGTCGATCTGGTCGCAAAGTTCCTGGGCTCGGCTGTGGATTGCGTGATCAGCATCATCGCAGTCGGCACCACCGTAGACCTCCGAGATGTCGCCGTCGTCGTCGGCGTCCTGAGCGTCCTCAAGCAGTAGTTCGTATTCCCCTGGCGAAACCAAGCATCCAATGAACAGCGTGAGCATCTCCCCTCCTCTGCCCCGACCATAGCAGGCGCAAAGACACTGGGGAGAATCAAGCCCTCCTGGTGGGGGTTCTTGGCCCGCTCCACTCGCAACCGAGTTGGGGTGGGGTCCCCCTCAGGGCCGCAGCCCCTCCCTCCGCTCCTTCTCCGCGGCGTGCTTGAAGAAGTTCCACAGGTAGTTGAACGCGGAGATGATGGTGAAGGCGACGGCGATCAGCAGCAGGATGTAGCCGACGCTGGTGGCGGAGACGGTGAAGCCCGGCCACAGCTCGGTGGGGTAGTGCCAGAGCAGGTAGCCCAGGGCGGTGCTCTGGAAGGCGGTCTTGAACTTGCCGAGGCTGTCCGCGGGGAGCTTGAGGCCCTCGGAAAGAGCGACGGTCCGCAGGGCGGTGATGGTCAACTCGCGGCAGATGATGAGGGCGGCGATCCAGGCGGGGAGCCAGTCCAGCGCCACCATCATGACCATGGTGGTCGCGACCATGAGCTTGTCGGCCAGGGGGTCCAGGAAGGCCCCGGCGACGGACACGAGCTTCCACTTGCGCGCCAGGTAGCCGTCCAGGACGTCCGTCAGCATGGCGGTGACGAAGATCCCGCAGGCCAGGATGGCCTCCATCCTGCCGGGCTCGTCCCAGAGGACCCACACCATCAACGGCACCGCGAAGATGCGGGCGACGGTGATGGCGTTCGGGAGGTTCCAGAAGCCGGGGCGACGGTAGAAGGGAGGCTGGCTCACTCGGTTTGGCTAACGGGCGCGACCACGGGGCGCTGCACCCGGAAGAACTCGTAGAGCGAGAGGACCCGGGGGACGTAGCGCTGGGTCTCCTCGAAGGGAGGGATGCCCCCGTGCTTCTCGACGTTGTGAGGCCCGGCGTTGTACGCGGCCAGCGCGAGCTCCTTGGAGCCGAAGCGGCGGAGCTGCCGCTTGAGGTAGCGGGTGCCTCCGTCGATGTTCTGGATGGGATCGAAGGCGTCCAGGACGGCCAGCGATGTGGCGGTCGCCGGCATGAGCTGCATCAGCCCCTGGGCGCCGGCGGGGGAGACCGCGTTGGGGTTCATGCCCGATTCCGCCACGCAGACGGCCTTGATCAGGGCCGCCTCGACCCCGTAGCGCTTGGCGGCGTCCAGGATGTCCTCGTCCCAGGTGTCCAGCAGCGGGAAGGTCTTGAGGGAGACCGCAGTCGGAGCGGGGAGGGGCTTCTCCCGAAGGAACAGGGTGAAGCTCTCTTCTTCGGCGGGGACATCGGTGAAGGTCAGCGAGCCGTCTTCTTCGACCCGCATGAAGATGTCACCAGCGCTGAGCAAGGCCAGAAGCAGCATCGGGGTCCAGTCTCCGGTCGATCATGGTATCAGGATCGCTGGAGATCCCATGACGCAGTGCTGCGACTATCTGGTGATTGGCTCGGGACTCGCGGGCATGCTCTTTGCCCTCAAGGTGGCCGACACCGGCCGCGTGCTCCTGGTGACCAAGGATGTGCTCCGGGAGTCCAACTCCCGCTACGCCCAGGGCGGTGTGGCCGCGGTCTGGGACGACAAGGATCGCTTCGAGGACCACATCCAGGACACCCTGGTCGCCGGCGCGGGGCTCTGCCGCCGGGAGACCGTGGAGCACGTGGTGCGGACCGGACCCGAGCGGATCCGAGAGCTGATCGAGCTGGGCGTGAGCTTCGACAAGCGCGAAGGCCGCCCTGACGAGCACGAGCTGCACAGGGAGGGGGGCCACAGCACCCGCCGCATCCTGCACGCTCGGGACCAGACCGGGGCGGAGATCGTCCGGGCGCTGTCCGAGGCGGTCCGGGTCCACCCGAACATCGAGATCCGCGAGCACCAGACGGTCGTGGACCTGATCACCGAGGCCTGGCTCTGCCGGCGCGGCGGGCCTTTGCCGAGCTACCCCGACCGGGTGGTGGGCGCCTACGTACTGGACGAGCCGTCGGGAACGGTGAGCGCCGTCTCAGCCCGGGTCGTCGCCCTCTGCGCTGGCGGTGCCGGGCAGATCTACCGCTTCACCTCCAACCCGCGGGTGGCGACGGGTGACGGCATGGCCATGGCCTGGCGGGCCGGGGCACGGATCGCGAACATGGAGTTCGTGCAGTTCCACCCGACCACGCTCTACAACCCGGGCAAGGACAGCTTCCTGGTGAGTGAGGCCCTCCGCGGAGAGGGCGGGCGCCTGCTGAACTCGGGCGGCGAGCGCTTCATGGTCAACTACGACGAGCGCCTTGAGCTGGCCCCCCGCGACATCGTGGCGCGCGCGATCGACGCAGAGCTCAAGCGCCGCGGCGATGACTGCGTGTACCTGGACATGACGCACCACAGCCGGGAGTTCCTGATGGACCACTTCCCGGCCATCTACAAGCACTGCAAGGAGGCCGGCCATGACATGGCCGAGGCCCCCATCCCGGTGGTCCCCGCCTGTCACTATGTGTGCGGCGGCGTCCGGACGGACCTGAACGGTGAGTCCTCCATCCGGAACCTCTTCGTGATCGGAGAGGCGAGCTGCACGGGGCTGCATGGGGCCAACCGCCTCGCGAGCAACTCGCTGCTGGAGGCCGCGGTCTTCGCGCACGCAGCCGCCAACGAGGCGCGCGGTCGGACCGGAGAGATCCCCTCGACGCTGCCGGCCTGGGATGTCGGGCACGCGGTCCCGGCCGACGAGCTGGTGGTGATCAAGCACACCTGGGCCGAGATCCAGAAGTTCATGTGGGACTACGTGGGCATCGTCCGCACGACCAACCGCCTCAAGCGGGCCCGCCGGCGCGTCCAGATGGTCAAGGACGAGCTGCGCCACTACTACTGGGAGACGGTGCTGACGCCGGAGCTTGTGGAGCTCCGGAACCTGGCCGATGTGGCCGGGCTGGTGGTGGAGTCGGCCCTACGGCGCCGTGAGAGCCGCGGGCTGCACTACACCCTGGACTTCCCGGAGAGCGACGACCGCTGGATCCGGGACACCGTGCTGGAGCGCCGCCTGATCGACTGAGTCGGCGGCGCACAGGTCAGCGGCGCAGGCGCTGGGAGGCGGGGACACCGCTGCCGACCAGCTCCTCGATGTCGGAGATTCCCTTGACGGTGGTCGCCGTGATGACCTCGGGGTGGCCGTCGGTGCAGTGGATGTCGTCTTCGATGCGGATCCCGCCAAAGTGGGCCCACTCGGTGGCGAGCGCCCAGTTCACCTTGGCCCCCAGCCGCTCCCGGAGGGTGTCGTCCCGAAGGATGGCGGGCACGACGTAGAAGCCGGGCTCGATGGTGACGACGTGGCCCGGCTCCAGGTCCATGTCCATGCGCAGGTAGGCGGTCCCGAAGTGGGGATCCCGGCTGCGGCCGGGCGCGTAGGCGGCGCGGTCCCCGAACTGCTCGAGGTCGTGGACGTCCATGCCCAGGTGGTGACCGACGCCGTGGGGGAAGAAGACGGCGTGGGCGTGGGCCTCCATGAGCTCGTCTTGGCTGCCGCGGAGCAGGCCCTCGTCGCGGAGCCAGCGGGTCAGGACGCGGGCGGCGGTGTCGTGGACCTCGCGGTAGCGCACGCCGGGGCGGACCTTGTCGATCGCGGCGAGCTGCGACTCCAGGACGGCTTCGTAGGCGGCGCGCTGCCGGCCGGTGAACACGCCGTCGACGGGCCAGGTGCGGGTGATGTCGACGGTGTAGCCGCTGGGCCGCTCGCCCCCACCGTCGAGGAGCAGGAGCTGGCCTTCGCGGAGGGGGTTTCTGTGGTGCGGGTTGTGGAGGACCTCGCCGCGCACGGTCACGATGGGGTGGTACCCGGGCTCCAGGCCGCGGGCGTAGAGCACACCGGTGAACAGCGCCGCCAGCTCTGCCTCGCTCCCGCCGACCTCGGTCGCGGCCATGACGGCGTGGAAGGCCTCGGCGGTGGAGACGGCCGCGTGGCGCAGCTCTTCGAGCTCTTCGGGGCTCTTGTTGCGGCGCATGCGGATGATGGCGTCGATCAGGTCGTCGCTGCCGTTCTGCTTGCCGTAGCGCAGGGGGAGCCTAGTGATGGCGGCCGCGCGGGCGGTGGGGGCGGGATCGGCCACGGCCAGGGTCGCGAGCTCCTTGCCCTCGCAGCGGGCCTCCAGAGTGGAGATGTCGGCGACCTCGTCCACGCCGTAGTGCTCCCGGTGGTCGGCGAAGGTCTCGACGTGCCCGTGCCAGAGGGCGTCGTCGTCCGCGGCGGGGGGCAGGAAGAGGGTGCTGTGCTCGCCGTCGATCAGCAGCGCCGCGTCGGGCATCGCGCAGTTCGTGAAGTACAGGAAGCTGCTGTCCTGCCGGAAGGGCAGGTGGTTCATGGGCAGGTTGCGCAGGCGCGTCCCGCAGCCCATCAGCAGCACGGGGCGGCCGAGGGTGTTGGCGAGGGCGGCGCGGCGGTCAGCGAAGATCTTGGGAGTGAGCATGGCCACAACCTATCTGCTCCGGCGGGATACTGGGGAGCCATGCCGCTGCTGCGTCGCCCCGCCTCCCGAGTCCGTGTCGCGCTGGATCCCATCAAGGGGTCCCGCTTCCTGGCCACGCTGGACCGGGCGCTGGACGCGGAGCAGGCCATGGCGCTGATCCAGGAGCTCCGCGAGGAGATGCCGGACGCCACCCACCATTGCTTTGCCTGGCGCATCGATCCCGAACAACGGCGCAGCTCGGACGACGGGGAGCCCAACGGGACGGCCGGTCTGCCGATCCTTCGCCGCCTGGACTCCGCCGAGGCCGAGCAGACGGTCGTGATCGTGACCCGCTACTACGGCGGGACCAAGCTGGGCTGCGGGGGGCTGGTGCGGGCCTACGGAGAGGCCGCCGCGCTGGCGCTTGAGCAGGTCCAGTGGGTCGAGGAGGCTGCGACCCTGCCCCTCACTTTGCGGTGCACCTACTCGCTGGAGGGGCCCGTGCGCGGGCTGATCACCCGGTTCGCAGGCGAGGTCACCGATGCGCAGTGGGACCACGCCGTGCAGCTTCGGCTCGCGGTGCCTGTCGAGGCGGTCAGCGGGCTCAAGGAGGAGCTGCAGGAGCTCGGGGCGGGCTCGATCGAGATCACGGACGGGTGACCTCGCTTGGGCTCAGGACTCGAGCTCGTGGCGATGGACCAGGACCTGGAGGGTGTGCCCAGCCGCCGCGAGGCGCTCCACAGCTCCCTCGTTCCTGTCGACGATGGTGAGGCACTGCACGACGCGGAGACCTTCGGCCTCGGCGATGTCGATGGCCCGGAGCATGCTGCCGCCGGTGGTGCAGGTGTCCTCCACGATGCAGACGGGGCTGCCGTCGGGGAGGTTGCGGCGGCCCTCGATGTGGCGCTTCATGCCGTGGCCCTTGGGCTCCTTGCGGACCAGGAAGGCCTGGACGGGGCGTCCCCGGTGGAAGCTGACGGCTGCGGTGGCGGCGGAGATGGGGTCGGCGCCGACGACGAGGCCGCCGATGCCCACGACCTCGGGCTTGAGGGCCTCGTGGACGAGGTTGCCGATGAGCCAGGAGCCCTCGGCGTTGAGGGTGGTCTGGCGGCCATCGACGTAGAAGTCGGACTCCAGGCCGCTGGCGAGCACGACGCGCTTGCGCTCGTAGGAGAGTTCCTTCAACAGGGTGATCAAGCGCTCACGCACGGTGGGCCTCCAGCCAGTCGCAGATCGAATCCAGGACCTGCTGCTTCTCGGGTTCGTTCATCAGCTCGTGGTACAGCGGCCCGAACTCCTGCAGGCTGCTGTCGGGGCTCCCGACCTGGGAGAGCCAGGCCTTGGAGCGCTCGGCGGAGCAGATCTTGTCGCCGTCGCTGACGAGCAGGAGCACGGGGTGCTTGAAGTCCCGGGCGCGCTCGTGGATGAGGCGCTGGGCCGCGAGGACCTCCATGGCCCACCGGGCGTTCATGGTGGTGAAGACCAAGGGGTCGTTCACGTAGGCGTCCACCACGGCGGGATCCCGGCAGATGTTCTGGGGGTCCACCTCTCCCGGGAGGTCGACGCCGGGGGCGAGCTTGGAGAGGAGGCGCCCCGCCATGACCTTGAGCCGGGCGGGCTCGAAGGCGGTGCCCATCAGGGGGTTGGTGAAGACCACGCCTTGGATCTGGGGGCGCTGGCGCTCGATGCCGTGCCAGGACATGACCAGGCCGCCCATGCTGTGGCAGAGCACGAACGCGGGGTCGGCGATCTCGGCCAGCGCGGCATCGACGTCGTCGGCGTAGTCGGACCAGTGGAGGATGTGGCCCCGCTCGCCCTCGGACGCGCCGTGTCCGCGCAGCTCGAGGCCGAACACGGTCCATCCCCGGGCGGTGAGGGCGCCGGCGACGTGCTCGTAGCGGCCCATGTGCTCCGCGAAGCCGTGCACGATGAGGACCTTGCCGATGGGCTCACCTTGGGGGTCCCAGCGAAGCATGCGGAGGCGGGTGCCGTCCTTGCTGGCCAGGGTGGTGGTGGCGGACATCAGTCGGCTCCGGGGCTGTCTGCCTCTTGGGTATCGGCGGGGGGCTCGTCCGGCCAGATGCAGGCCGCGGTCGCCTCCCGGTCGAAGTCATTGTTGACGGCGCAGGGCATCGCGGTCGAGAGGGTGGGGAAGATGGCGATGACCGCCAGGGAGAACACCATCAGGAAGAGGAAGGGCAGGGCCGACTTGATCACCTTGACGATGGGTTGCTTGAACACCGTGCTGGCGACGAAGAGGTTGATGCCCATCGGCGGGGTGAGGTAGCCGAGCTCCAGGTTGACGATGAAGATGATCCCGAAGTGGATCGGGTCGATGCCGAAGCTCGAGGCGATCGGGGCCAGGAGCGGGGCGACGATGAGGATGGCGGAGATGATCTCCATGACCATCCCCAGCGCGATGAGGAAGAGGTTGACCAGGAGCAGGAACTCCCACTTGGAGTCCACGTGGGCGGCGAGCCACTCGGTGGCCTGGTCGGGGATCTTCTCGAAGGCCAGGAACTTGTTGAAGGCGATGGCGAGCACGATGATGACGAAGAGGCTGCCCATCATCACGCCGGACTCGACCAGCACCTTGGTGAGCTGGCGAGGGCTCATCTCGCGGTGGACGAAGAGCTCGATGACGATCGCGTACACCACCGAGACGGCCGCGGCCTCGGTCACGGTGAAGCGGATCCCGATGGGGGCGAAGACACCGTAGATGCCGCCCAGGATCAGGACGGGGAGCATCAGCGCGAGGATGCCGCGCTTGAGGCTGCGGCCCATGTTCTTGAGCCAGCCGCCCTCGACCTTGGGGATCTTGATGTCCACGCCGCCGGAGGGGCGGGTCACGTAGAGGGTGTAGACGACGAGCACGCCAGCGATGAAGAGCCCCGGGAGCAGACCGGCCAGGAAGAGGTCGATGGGGCTCATGGGGTTGCGGGGGTTGGAGGTCACCACCGCGTAGAGGATCATCGGGATGCTGGGCGGGATGATGATGCCCAGGGAGCCAGCGGAGGCGAGGACGCCGGTGCTGTAGGACTCGGGGTAGCGGTCCTTGAGCAGCATGGGGAACATCAGGCCGCCGATGGCGATGACGGTCACGGGTGAGGACCCGGAGATGGCCGCGAAGATCACACAGGCGAAGATCGTGGCGAGGCCGAGGCCGCCGGGGGTCTTGCCCATGGCTGCGCGCGCGACGCCGACCAGACGCTCAGCGAGCGAGCCCTGGGTCATGATGTTGCCGGCGAGCACGAAGAAGGGGATGGCGAGCAGCTCCTGCTTCTTGGTGGCCTCGAACATGTCGGAGACGACGGCCACGCCGGACACGCCGTCCGACAGGATGACCACGCTGGCGAAGGCGGCCACGCCGATGGCGACGAAGAGGGGGGCGCCGACGAGCACCAGCAGGATGGCGCAGATGAGGATGATGGCGGGCTTGCCGAGCACCAGGGTGGCGCCGACGCCCAGCAGCAGCCCAGGGAACCAGCCGGCGATCACGCTGTCGGCCCGGGTGCGGGTGCCCGAGGGCTTCTTGGCGCCGATGGGGCCGTCGTCCTCGGTGGCGTCCGCGCCAGGGCTGAAGCGGCCGAGGATGCCGGCGACGCCGAAGCGAAGGGCCATCAATGCGAAGGCCATGGGGAGGACGACGTTGCCCAGCCAGATGGGGAAGCCGGCGTCGGGCTCCACGCTGGGCCAGACGACGGGGTCGCCGAACTCCAGGGTGGGCTCCCAGATGAGCGGGAGAGCGGCCAGCAGGGCGAGCCCACCGGTGACGCCCGCGAGGGCCTCCAGGGCCGTCAGTCCGGCGCGGCGGAGGAGCTTGGGGCGCAGCTCCGGGTTGGTGATGTCACGGAGGTTCAGGGCCTCCTGGCGCTCCCGTGCGGCCTTGTCTTGGGGCTCCCACCGGCGGAGCTGGCGCATGGCGATGGCGGACACCAGGCCGAAGCCCAGGAGCGCCGGCCAGGCGATCCCGTCTGCACCGGGCAGCCTGCCGATGATGAAGTTGAGGGGAGTGACCAGGGCGGGCCAGACGACCAGGCCCTCCATGGTGTCGCCGAACTCGATGCCCTCTGCGGTGAGCATCCAGGCGTTCTTCATCAGGATCCACGAGAGGCCGGCGGCCACCAGCGCGGAGAAGCGCTTGGCGATCTTGGCGGCGCCCGGGGACAGGATCCGGTCGGTGGCGTCGACGCTGAGGTGTTCGCCGCGACGGGTGGCGAGGGAGGCGCCCAGGAAACCTACCCAGACCATGAGCAGCATGGCCATGTTGGGGCCACCCTCGACCTCCAGGGCCTCCACGCCGGCTTCGCGGCGGAGGTAGTCCAGGAAGGAGAAGGCCGTCATGGCCAGCAGGGCCACCGCGATGATGGCCTTCTCGAGCCAGGCGATGACCCGATCGATCCACTCCAGCGTGTCCTCGACGATGAGGCGCAGTGCCGTGAAGCTGAGGATCAGGAAGAAGACCAGCGTTTGGCCTGGACCGTCCGCGAAGGCCCTCCAGCCCCTGCGGATCCCACCCTGTACCCCGCCAATGACGCCCGCGAAGGCGTCGAAGAATCCCGTCAACAGGCGATACACGGTGCCTCCAGGCACGAGCGCGCCGAGCGCCTGGGACTCAGGGCTCGGCGCGGCGGAGCAAGCTCAGCGCATGGCCTTGAGCTTGGCCATGGTCTTCTCGTACTCACCCTTCACGCCGGGGTTCGCTGCCACGAAGTCCATGTGGACCCCCTGGGTCTTTGCGGCGAAGGCCTGGCGCTGAGCGTCGCTGAGGTCGACGATCTCGATGCCCTTGGTCTTGATGACCGCGAGCATGTCGCCTTCCTGGGCGCGCACGGCCTTTCGGCCGATGGACGCCTCCTTGGCGGGATCGCCCTCCACGACCTTCTGCAGGTCCGGGCTCAGGCGGGCCATGAAGCGCTTGGAGTACACGATGGCGGCGGGCTGGTAGATGTGCCGGGACAGCGTGTAGTGGGTCACCGGGTTGATCCAGCCGGCGGCCAGGGAGAACAGCGGGGTGTTGTCGAAGCCGGTGACCACGCCGGTGTTCAGGGACTGCAGCACCTCGGAGGTGGGGAGGGCGACCGCCTGGGTCCCGAGGGCCTTGTACATGCCCGTGTGGACCATGGACTCCTGGGAGCGCATCTTGAACTTGGCGAGCTCCTCCGGGGTGGTGGCGGGGCCGCCCTTGGTGGCGAAGTTGCGCCAGCCGTTCTCGGCCCAGGTGTTGAACACGAAGCCCTTGGCGTCGAGCTGCTTGGCGACGGGCTCGTAGAGGACCTCGTCCAGGACGGCGTCGGCCTCGGCCTCGTTGCGGAAGAGGTAGGGGAGCTCGGGGAGCTGGAGCAGAGGAACGCCGGCACCCTCGGAGAGGGCACCAGTGGACACGCCGACGCCCTGGAGGCGCTCGCCGCGGCGGCAGTCCCGGCTCATCTCGATCTCGCCGCCCATGGTGCCGTGGTGGACCACGACCTTGATGGCGCCGTTGGAGTCGTCCTGGATGCGCTTGCGGAAGGACTGGAGCTGGTCAGCCCAGGGGGTGCCTTCCGGCGCGACGGTGCCGAAGTTCAGGGTGTACTGGGCCTGGGCCTGGGTCTCCGAGGTGGGGGTGGCCAGGACAGCGAGGGCGACCGCGCTGACACCAGCGGCCTTGATCCAGGTCTTCTTCATGGGGAGCGCTCCGGGAGAGGGGAAGTTCAATCGACGAAGAGGTCGTCGGCCTGATCCAGCAGCGCCTGGGCCTTGACCTGCTCGGCGCGCTGCTCGGGCTCGAGGCCCTCGATGACGCTGGGATCGCCGCTCACGACCATGTTGAGCTGCTCCAGGAAGACCTCCTTGTTCTGGGTCTTCTTGGCCCAGTAGTCCGCGTAGAGGACCCGGTTGCCGAAGTGGTCGGGGTTGGCCTCGATGGCGGCCAGGAAGTGCTCCTGGCTCTTGTCGAGGTCCTGGCCAGCGAAGCTGGGGAGGGCAGCCCAGTAGGCGCCCAGGTAGCGGTCAGCGGCGGCGTAGAAGTACTCCGGATCCGTTGCGTCCAGGTGGAGCATCCAGGCGTAGATCTGATCCTTGTACTGGAGGATGGTGGCCAGGGACTCGGCCTTGGCCCACTTCCCGAGGGAGCTGGCCATCCAGTACATGCAGGGCATGTCCTCCTGGCCGAAGGCGGCGCCGGCCTCGGCCTCGGTCTGACCAGACTCGACCCGCCCGACGAAGTCACTGTTGAGCGCGAGGCACTTCTTGCCCCAGCTCACGGAGGTGTTCCAGGCCTCGCCCTTGGCGGCCGGCTCAGTGAGGACGCCGTCCCCCAGGAAGTAGTAGCCGCGGGTGAGGCGGGCGTAGGCGTGGCGGTTGGTGGGGTCGGCGCTGACGACCCCCTCGTAGGCGGCAAGGGCCTGGCGGAGAGACTCCTCCTCGCCGCGCTTCTCCCAGAGAGCGTCCGCGCCTGTCACCATCAGCTCCACGTTGGAGTTCTGGGCGTCAGCGGCGGCCTCAGCGACCTCGTAGTTGCCCTCGTGCTTCTTGCCGCAAGCGACCAGTCCGAGGGTGAGCACAGGAGCCAGGATCCACACGCGATTCATTGTCTCTCCACAGGTCAGGGGGGAACGACGGAATGGCCGACTGACGCAGTTGCAGTGCGTTCTACGGCAGGTGACAACCCAGTGTCAACCCTGACGGGGCGCAGGATCGACCCACGGATCGTCCATTGGATTCCCTCGATCCCCCTGCAACCATTGCGTGTCCCTGGGCGGCAGGCCTCTCCGGCTCGGTTACCCCGCCGCAAAGGAGCTCACATGCTCGAGAAGCAGCCCCGTCTGGCACTCACCTTCGACGACGTCCTCCTCCAGCCCGCGGCCTCCGATGTGCTGCCCAACCAGGTGGATGTCTCCAGCCGTCTGACGGCCGACCTGCACCTGAACGTTCCGCTCCTCTCGGCGGCCATGGACACGGTCACCGAGGCTGGAACCGCCATCGCGATGGCCCGGGTCGGCGGAATGGGGGTCATCCACAAGAACTTCACCCCCGAGCAGCAGGCGGCCGAGGTCACCAAGGTCAAGCGGGCGGTCACGGGCGTGATCGCGGATCCCATCACCGTGGGGCCGGGCGACAGCATCGGGCAGGCTCGCGCGCTGATGCGGCTGCACAGCATCTCGGGCGTCCCGGTCACGGTCGATGGTCGCGCGGTCGGCATCCTCACCAACCGGGACCTGCGCTTCGAGAAGCGCCACGACCTGCCCGTGCGGGACGTGATGACCTCCAATGAGCTGGTCACGGTCCCCCCGGGCACGGACCTTGAGCGCTGCAAGGAGCTGATGCAGCGCCACAAGATCGAGAAGCTGCTGGTGGTCGATGGCGCCGGGCTGCTCAAGGGCCTGATCACCATCAAGGACATCGAACTCTCCACCCGCTACCCGCTGGCGGTGACCGATGAGCGCGGGCGACTCCGCTGCGCCGCCGCGGTGGGCCCCGGTCAGAACGAGCGGATCCAGGCGCTGGTCGACGCCGGCGTGGACGCGGTCGTGATCGACACCGCCCACGGACATAGCGCCGGGGTTCTCCGAGCCGCCGAGGCAGCCCGCCAGACCTGGCCGGAGCTGCGCATCATCGTCGGCAACATCGCCACCGCCGGCGCCGCCGAGGCTTGCATCAGGGCCGGCGCGAGCGCCATCAAGGTGGGCATCGGTCCCGGCTCGATCTGCACGACCCGCGTCGTTGCCGGCGTCGGTGTCCCGCAGCTCACCGCGATCTCCGACTGCTTCGAGGTCGCCCGCAAGCACGATGTCCCGATCATCGCCGACGGCGGCATCAAGTTCAGCGGTGACGTCGCCAAGGCCATCGCAGCCGGCGCGGACACCGTGATGGTCGGCTCCATGCTGGCCGGCACCTCCGAGGCCCCCGGTGAGGTCGTGCTGCTGGGTGGCCGCCGCTTCAAGCGCTACCGCGGCATGGGCTCGATGGAGGCGATGAAGGCGGGCTCCGCCGATCGTTACTTCCAGGAGGACGCCCTGGTCGGCGACCCCGAGGCCGAGACCCGCAAGCTCGTGCCCGAGGGCATCTCCGGTCGGGTCCCCTACAAGGGCCCGGTGGCGGATGTCGTCTACCAGCTGGTGGGCGGCCTGCGCGCGTCGATGGGCTACACGGGCTCCAAGGACATCAAGGCCATGAAGGAGGACACGCACTTTGTGCGGATGTCGTCCAGCGGCCTGCGTGAGAGCCACGTGCACGACGTGACCATCACGGAAGAGGCGCCCAACTACCGCATGGGGTGAGCGCCCGGGAGGCTCCTCCTGGTGAGGGGAGCCTCCGGAGTCTTCAGCCCACGAACATGGGCTTGGGGCCGTCCACCGTGAAGTCCGCCTCGGTGACCTCGCGGATGGACTCGACGCTCTCACCGGGGGCGAGCTCGGTCAGGACGAGCGCACCCTCACGCACCTCGAAGACGCAGCGATCGGTGATCACCAGGTCGACGCAGCCGACGCCGGTCAGCGGTAGGCCACAGTCCTTGAGCACCTTGGTCTCCCCTCGCTTGTTCGTGTGGGTCATGGTGACCACCACGCGGCGGGCTCCGGCGACGAGGTCCATGGCGCCTCCCATGCCCTTGACCATCTTCCCGGGGATCATCCAGTTGGCCAGGTCGCCGCGCTCGGAGACCTGCATGGCGCCCAGGATGGTCAGGTCGACGTGGCCGCCACGGACCATCGCGAAGCTGGTGGAGGAGTCGAAGAAGGCGGCGCCGGGGAGCGCGGTAACGGTCTGCTTTCCGGCGTTGATCAGGTCGGCGTCCACGTCGGCTTCGGCGGGGAAGGGCCCCATGCCCAGCAGGCCGTTCTCCGAGTGCAGGACGATGTTCATGCCCTGGGGGATGTGGTTGGCGACGAGGGTCGGGATGCCGATGCCCAGGTTCACGTAGTAGCCATCGCGCAGCTCTTGGGAGGCGCGGGCGACGATGCCATTGCGGTCGGTGGCCATCTCTCAGCCCTCCTTCACGGTGCGGCGCTCGATGCGCTTCTCGTAGTGGTCGCCCTGGATGATCCGCTGGACGAAGATGCCGGAGGTGTGGATCTCATCGGGATCCAACTCCCCGGGCTGCACGAGCTCCTCGACCTCGGCGATGGTGATGCGCGAGGCCATGGCCATCATGGGGTTGAAGTTCCGGGCGGTCTTGCGGAAGACCAGGTTGCCGTGGGTGTCGCCCTTCCAGGCCTTGACCAGCCCGAAATCGGCGGTCAGCGCGCGCTCCAGGACGTAGGTGCGCCCCTCGAACTCGCGGGTCTCCTTGCCCTCGGCGACCAGCGTGCCGACGCCGGTGGGGGTGTAGAAGGCCGGGATGCCGGCGCCGCCTGCCCGGATGCGCTCCGCCAGGGTGCCTTGGGGGGTGAGCTCCACCTCGAGCTCGCCGCTCAGGAACTGCTGCTCGAAGGTCTTGTTCTCGCCCACGTAGGAGCTGATCATCTTCTTGATCTGGCGGGTCTGGAGCAGCAGCCCCAGCCCGAAGTCGTCCACGCCGGCGTTGTTGGACACGAAGGTCAGGCCAGCGGGGCCTGCCTCCACGAGAGCCGCGATCAGCGTCTCGGGGATGCCGCAGAGACCGAAGCCTCCCGCCATCAGCACGGCGTTGTCGGGGATGTCAGCGACGGCTTCTTGGGCCGACGCGTAGACCTTGTTCACAGGGGCCTCCTGGCTCGTCGAAGAGCCTAACAACCCCATCCCCCAGAGCACGAAAGGCCGGCCCCGAAGGACCGACCCAGCGTGTGGCGCGGAGACCGATCAGGCCTTGACAGCGCCCTTGACGATCACGAGCTTGTTGCGCGCGCCGGGGATGCCGCCCTTGATGTAGAGCAGGTTCTGCTCAGCGTCGACCTTGGCGACGGTCAGGTTCTGCACGGTGGTGCGTGCGGCGCCCATGTGACCGGGCATCTTCTTGCCCTTGGCGACGTGGCCGGGGGTCAGGCGGGTACCGATGGAGCCACCGTGACGGAAGAACTCGTGGGTACCGTGGGAGCGGATGAAGCCAGCGAAGTTGTGGCGCTTCATGACGCCAGCGAAGCCGCGACCCTTGGAGGTGCCGGTCACGTCGATCTTCTGGCCAGCCTCGAAGACCTCGCCCACCTTGATCTCCTGGCCGACGGTGTAGCCGGAGACGTCGTCCATGCGGAACTCACGGAGGAGCTTGGCGGGAGCCACGCCAGCCTTGGCGTAGTGACCCTTCATGGCCTTGTTGAGGCGGCCTTCCTTCTGGGAGGCGAAGCCGACCTGGATGGCGTTGTAGCCGTCGGTGTCGACGGTCTTGATCTGGGTCACGACCATGGGGCCCGCCTCGACGACGGTCACGGGGACGACGGTGCCGTCCTCGTTGAAGAACTGGGTCATGCCGATCTTGCGGCCAAGGATGCCGGGGTTCTTGTTCATTCTGATGTCCTCGCATTGGACGACGGCTTCATTGCCGCCTTCTTACGGAATGCAGCGCGGGAGGTGTCCCGCAGCCGGGCGCATGTAGCCCAGCACCCTCTCTTCGGCAAGGAGAGGACCCCGGTGGACCCCAGTTGCGGGGATCACCATCCAGGGATCCGGGTCCTGTCGGCACCTCCTCCAACTCCCCCAAGCGAGGTCACCCGTTGTGCTATCAAGGGGCCAAGAGGAGGTCAGAATGTGGATCTGGCTGGTGGGGTGTCTGACGAGTCCCGCGGAGTACCGCGACCTGTACGAGCAGGCTCGGGACATGGATGGGGACGGCTTCCCCTCCGCGGAGTTCGGCGGTCCGGACTGCGATGACGAGGACGCAGCGATCTTTCCCGGAGCGGGCGAGGACTGCGACGATGTGGACCAGGACTGCGACGGCAGCGTGGACGAGGGCCAGGAGTTCCTGACCTGGTACCCGGACGAGGACGGGGACGGGTGGGGCGACGACGCTGGGGCTTTCGACTCCTGCGCGCTCGAGCCTGGGCACGTCCTGCAGGGAGAGGATTGTGATGACTGGAACGCCTCGGTCCACCCCGGTCAGCTGGAGGTCTGCGACGGCATCGATCAGGACTGTGACGGCGTCGAGGACGACGGGCTGGAGTTCCTGACCTGGTACCCGGACGGCGACTCAGACGGCTACGGCGACGATGCCGGCGCGATCGAGGCTTGTGATGTGCCCGTGGGGCACGTCCAGGTAGCGGGGGACTGCGACGACGAGCAGACCCAGGCGAACCCGGGCCGCACGGAGGTGTGCGGGGACGGCATCGACAATGACTGCAGTGGGGGGGCGCCGGAGTGTGGGTTGGTGGGGGAGTGGAGTGCTGGTGATGCCGGTGTGGTCGTTTCATCCAGTTCCAACTTCCACTTGGGTTGGGGACTGGCTGCAGGTGACTTTGATGGGGATGGGGCGGACTCGCTAGTTCTTGGGGCACCGGACAATGGAAGGGGAGCCGTCTACCTCTTCGACGAACCAGGGGATACGACGGTCTTGTCGACCGCCGGTGCCGATTGGGAGTACACGCCAGAGGAGGGCTACTACCATGAGGTAGGTGGGTCACTCTGGGCCGGAGACTTGGACGGCGATGGCTTCGAAGACCTGGCCGTTGGAAACGCCAACTTGGTGCCAGAGTACGGAGCGACCAATGAGTATGTCAGGCTCTTTCTCGGGGGGAGCGCAGGCTTGGGTGCCAGCGCAGACGTCCTGATTGAGAGGGAACGAAACTCCGTGTACTTTGGATGGAGCGTCGTTGGACATGAGGGGAGTCTTGCGATCACGCAGCTTGAAAAGGACTTTTCGGCCGCTTCGGTGTATCTCTGGGACGTAGCTCCCACCAGCGGCACAGGCGCAGGTAGTGCGGACGTGGTCATCACCGATTCAAGCGGGGTGAAGGTTGGGATGTATGTTGGACGGCCCGTTTTCTCCGACTGGGATGGAGATGGGGCAACGGATCTCGCGCTTCACGGGGAGCGGTTCTACTTCTTCTACGCTGATTCGCTCAACGGCAGTCGAACCGTCCAAGACTTTGACGGATCGATTTCAGACAGCAGCTCGGAGGGGCAGCTGGGAGCCAACGGGGTAGCGGCGGACCTCGATGAGGATGGCTACGACGATTTTGCGGTCGGTGTACCCAGCAAGGCCGACGATTCCGAGTTCGTGGGCCAAGTGGCCGTGTTCTTGGGGGGGCCACAGACCTTCAACAACTACGATGCCTCGGATGCTGACGTGCTGCTCGAAGGAGACTCGCTCACCGGGGTCTACTGGCTTGAGGCTGGGAATGTTGATGGGGACAGCCACCTGGATTTGGTTGCCGGTGGTGTCAGGGACAATGGCACAAACCCGACTGTCGAGGTTTGGGCCAACCCGCTTCACGGGGCTCTCCCGTCCCAGCCCCATGCTGTGGTGGAATTGGGAGGAGGTTATCCCTACGGCGGCGTAACCACGATGGAAGCCGCGGATGGTGGCCTCCCTTGGCTCGTATGGGCGGTTGCCGTTTCGGACACGGCATTCCTGCTTCGGGGGGAGGGGATTTGACTCGTGCCGAGAGTCTCGGGGCAGGCGAGAAACGTCAAATCGTAGCCAAAGAGGCGCGAAAACGCATCACAGGGAGAAGTGATTTCCCTGAAGGTCAAGCGAGGTCAGGCCAAGACCACTCCCGCCCTGTGTGTTGCTTGAAATCTCGAGCGAACCAAAGAGAAAAAGTCCGCCAGTCACCGGCGTGAACTTGATCGTGATGGGGAGGCTCTCACCGGGACGCAGGGTTGTCTTGCCCGAGAAGCCGCTCATGGAGAAGCTGCAACCGCTGCACAGAGCATCGTCTTGACTCATGGTGACATTGGAAATCACCAGGTCCTGATCGCCATCGTTGACGATACTGAAGCTTCCGGAGGTGCTAAAGCCGCCGAAAGCGTTCATGATCAGCTTGGTACCCCCCTCGCATTCAAGGCACTCGATGTAGGAGCTTGGACCGTCGTAGTCATAGGTCCCCGTCACACTCACCGGAATGTCAATGCTGTCGTTGTTCGCATCCGAGGTCAGAGTGATCGTCCCGTTGTAGGTCTGCTCAGCGGGCGGGGTGGCGGTCAGGGTGACCTCGCGAGACTCTCCTGCGCCGAGCACGTAGGGGAGGGCAAGCTCACCGCCGTAGCCCCACATGCTCTCGGAGCCCGTGAAGTTCACCAGCAGGACGTCCTCGTCACCGATGTTGGTGATGGTCAGAGGCTCTGCTCCGATCTCGCTGGTCTCGACGTTGCCGAAGTTGATGGAGCTCACGCTCAAGCTCAGCTCACCACCCGTCACCTGGGGCCCGGTGTCATCCCCACCACCCTCTGCGGCGCTGCCGTAGAGTCCGACGGTGACCTCGGAGGCCTCGACCTCGTCGGTGATGAGGGTCATCACGCCCTCGAAGTCCACAGCACGGTCGGGGGTGAAGGACACATCCAGGCTGGCGGAGCCGCCGGCCTGGATGGTGATGGGCAGCAGGGAGGCGGCGTCCATGACCTCGAACACGGCGTTGTCGGTGCTCGCGTCCAGGAGCTCGATGGGATCCACGCCCTCGTTGCTCAGCGTGAGGGTGGCCTCTGCACTGGTACCTGCGTCGACCTGACCGAAGTCCAGGTTGGTGGAGCTGATGGTCAGGTTGCCGTAGGTCTCAGGACCGCTGGTGCTGTCGCTGGTGGACGGCGAGTTGGTCTCCAGACCACAAGCGGGGAGGAGAAGCAGCAGGGGCATGAGGGCCAGGGCACGCATGGGGGGACTCCGGTGCATGGTTGGGCAGGTCCGCCTCCGGGTAGGAGGGACCGTCGGTGCCGTCGCGCCTGGTAGCGCGCAGAGGAGGGCTTCGCCAAGTCTTGACTGAACGAAGGACAAATGAAAACGGCCCCATGCGGGGCCGTGGAGCGAGCGAGCGTGCGCTCAGAAGGTGTACTTGAAGTACCCGGTGGCGTTGTAGCCCAGGTCGAAGTTCACCGCGTAGAACACGTCGGCATCTGCACCCACCGAGAAGTGGGAGAGCTTGCTGTAGTACTCGAAGGTGACGCCGCCGAAGCCCAGGGGCTTGGCGCCGTTGTGGTAGAAGCCGTCGTTGCCGCCCCACTCGCCGGCGACCACGTCACGCTGGTAGGCGTCAGGATCCATCAGCAGGGGAGCGAAGAGCACGCCACCACCTGCGCGAACGCCGAGGCCGATGCGGCGGGTGGGGTACTTCGAGAACTCGTAGTTTGCGAGCATCGAGTAGGTGCGGGTGTCGCCCTGGATGAAGGGGCCGGGGGTGCCACCCTGGCAGGTGCCGTCCGCCTGGTAGATGTAGCTGCAGCCGTTGTGGACACCCTGGAGCAGGGCGACCTCCCAAGCCATCGAGGTCTTCTCCTGGTCAACAAAGTCCTGACCGACTGCGAGACCGATCGCGCTGCCTGCGCGCAGCGCGGGAGCGAGCTCCAGGATGTAGCCGGCGCCGCCAAAGCTGGACTTGGCGTAGAAGCCCTTGTTGACCTCCTTCACCACCTCTTCCTTGCGGGGCCGGCGTGCGCTCTCCTGCTCCTCGACGGGGTCGTCGAGGCCGTCAATCCCCTGCGCCATGGCGGGGGTGGAGATGAGGCTGGTCAGCAGCGCGTAGGACAGGGACAGGGACATCAGCTACCTCGGAGAGATCGCGGAGCGCTCAGAGAGCCTCCGCACTGGCCCCGCGTTTTAACACACGCGGAGAGGTTTCGCAGGACAGACAGGCCGCAGCGCAGGAGCGTTGGCCCGGATGCAACAAAGGCCCGGCTGGATGCCGAGCCCTTGGAGTCTCCGATGGCTGGATCAGCCGGGGGAGAAGATGAAGGGGTAGGACACGATGACGATGCCGCCGCCCTTGGGCTCGGGGAACTTGAAGCGCATGAAGCGCCCGTTGATGCAGCTCTCCACGGCCTTGTTGTTCATCGTGGTCGCCTTGGTCGACGCGGAGGACACGGACCCGTCCTTGGCGATGACGAACTTCACGACGATCTTGCCGCCCAGGGAGGGGTTCTTGGTCAGCTCACGCTGGTAGCAGTAGCGGATCTGCGACATGTTGCGCTTGATGACGGCGTCGATCAGGCTCTTGTCCAGTGCACCGAGGATGATGGGGTCACCACCGATCCGGCCGATGCCACCCTCGCCCTTGGCGCCGAAGTTGCCGCCGCCGGTACCGTAGCCGGAGGAGCCGGAGCCACGGCCCTTGGTGCCGAGACCACCGAGACCCTCAGCGGTACCGCCGCCGCCGAGGCCGGAGCCGCGGGAGCCGAGACCGCCGGAGCCGATCTGGGTGCCCTTGGCGCCGATGAGGCCGCCGATGCCGCCAGCGATGTCGGAGTTCAGGCCGGAGGAGCCGAACACGCCGTCCATCTCGCCGCCATCACGCATGGCACCGAGGACGCCGGCGTTCTCGGCGATCTCCTTGTCGATCTGACGCTTGTTCATCTCGACCTTGTTGCCCTTGGCCCGCTCCATCTTGGCGTCCTTCTTGCCGACCTTGCCCTCTTCGCGCTTGGCCTTGGCACCCTCACCCGCGTCGGGGTTTCCGGAGGGCTTGGACTTCTCCTTGGGGGGCTCGGGGGGCGGCTCCTCGAGCAGCAGCTCAACGAAGCGGTCCGGGACCTCGTTCAGGCCGGTGCTCTTCACGGGAGGAGCGTTCCACACCAGGACCCCGGCCATGATGCCGAGGAACACGGTGAAGAACATGATGCCCAGGAAGGGGTAGTCCAGGTTGTCGGTGACCTTGGACACGATGGCCTTGGAGGAGGGCACCATCTGAGCGAAGAACACGACGTTGCCCAGGTCCAGGACCAGGCGGGTGTCGTCGGTGATCTCGATGGAGTAGCTGCCGCCGCCGCCAGTGGCCTTGCCGGACTCGATCATCTCCTGGATGGTGTGGCGCTGCTCGCCGATGTCGACGAAACCGCTCCACTTGTCGGAGATGTTCGCGGTCCAGGAGCCGCCGGACCAGGTGAAGAGCTGGTAGCCCTCCTCAGCCACGTCCTCGGGGGGGACGTAGAACTCGTTCTTCCACTCCTGGGTGGCGGACAGGATGCCGCCGGTGAGCCACAGGACACCGGGAACGAACTCAGGTCCCCAGCCAAAGGGGTGGCTCATGAAGCGCATGCGCTGGCCCGTGGAGGTACCCACCGTGACCGGCTTGCCACCCTTGCCGTAGTGCTTGGTGTCCACGACCTGATCGCCCCAGATCTGGGAGACCTCCAGGACGGGGGGGCGCTTGTTGTCGTTGCCCACATCGCTCTGGCCGGTACCGGAGCGCATGATGAAGGCCATGACATCTTCGGTGTACTGCTCCTCGGGCTCCTCGCCCTCGGTTGCGGCTGCCGAAGCGTCTGCGCTGACCTCGCTCTTGGACTTGAGGGCGAAGCCGCCCTTCTCGCCGTGGTCGGTCGCCTCGTCCTCGATGTGCTCGCCGACCTCGGGGGCCTGCACCATCTGGGTGGCCTCCTCGTCGTCGAACTCGGCGGCGCCGGAGATACCAATGATGACGCGGATCGCGCCGACCTCGATGGTGTCGCCGTTGTTCAGGGTGGTGTTGACCACGCTGGAGCCATTCACCTTGGTGCCTTCGCCGACGAGGTCCAGCAACTGCACGCTGCCGTCATCGTTGACGTTCACGACAGCCTGCAGGTCCTGCAGCGCATCGTCCTCGATGCGGAGCATGGCTGCGGGGCCCTTGCCGATGGTGATGCTCTCCGCAGACAGGTCCTCGCGGAAGAGGAAGTTGCTGTCTCGGTAGACCTCAAAAGTGAGGATGGGGCTGTCCGCCATGGGATCCCTCTGGGGCGCAGAAAGGGCGCCGGTTCAGAATGAAGATGGGTTGCGCAGTGGGGATGGAAGTGGTGACCGGGTCACTTGACCTGGTTGACCGACTGGTCCATCTCCTCGTCGAAGTCTTCACGCAGCTTGATGAGCGGGTTGAAGTCCGCGCGCTTGCGGTCGAGGAGCAAGGCGCCCGTGGGCTTGACCAACTCACCGTCCACCTCGACTCCTTCGAAGTCGATCTCGGTCTTTGCCTTGTACTGGATCTTGGTGTCGTCATCCTGAGCGAGGGCAGGGGATGCGAACAGGCTCGAGACGAGCACAAGCGCGGACACGCGGCGGAAGTTCATTGTCGGTCTCCTTGGATGGCGGACGACGGTCGCCGGGGAGAGTAGCGCAGGTGAGCGGGAATCAGAAGGCGTTTGCACACCCCTGACTGCTCTCTGACGCACCAGGCGGGCTGTCGTGGCCGAGTCAGGCGATCTTGCTGGAAGGGGAAGGGTTGAACAATGGGGGGCTTGTCAGTTGTCGGTCAAGCCAGAAACCAAGCAACCACGGGGCGCTTGGCCAGTTGGGAGGAGGCATGCAGGCTCCGAAGAGAACAGCAGCTTCCAGTCCGACAGCGGCTCGGGACTCAAGTTCCCCGAAATCTGTACGAGGGGCAAAAAAAAGAGGTGATCCGGAAGGATCACCTCTCTCTCTTGCAGCACTCCCGATCGATCACTCGGTGGGAGCGGCCTCCGCGGCGGGCTCAGCAGCGGTCTCCTCTGCAGGAGCGGCTTCGGTGGCCTCACCCTCGGCAGGAGCGGGCTCCGTGGAGCCTGCGTCGCCGCACATGGGGATCAGCTCGTCCAGGGTGGGCTCCATGGAGTCCAGGAAGGTGAGCATGTCTCCGGCCATCCCGTAGTCACCAGCGTCGATGACCATCTGGGCCTGCTCGCCGATCATCGCGAACTCCTCGACCATGCCCATCTCCATGACGGCGGGGCAGGAGGCCTGATCCACCTTGGCCATGTAGGCGGTGGTCCGCTCCTGGAGCTTGACGAGCTGTGCCTTCTGGCGCTCCTCGCGCTCCTTGCGCTCCTGCTCCTGGCGCTTGAGCTCTTCCTGGCGAGCCTTCTCCTCGGCCTCGGCGGCGGCGATGCCATCGATTCGACCGAAGACCTCGTGGCTCGGGGCGATGTTGCCCTGGTTCACGTCCACGTAGGCCTGCAGCAGCGCCTTGGCCTTCTTGAAGTCCTTGGTGTACTTCTCGTGCAGGGTCGCGGCGTTGAAGTAGGCGATCTCATTCTCGGGATCGAGCTTGAGGACCTTGTCGTAGGTGGCGGAGGCGCCCTCGTAGTCCATGGTTCCGCGCTGAGCGACGGCGAGGCCGAGGAGCGCGGGGACGTTGTTGGGCTCAGCCCCGGTCGCCGCCTGGAAGCAGGCGAGCGCGAGGTTGTAGTCGCCGGAGTCCAGCGCGATGTAGCCGAGGTTCAGGTTCGCCTCGACGTTGTCGGGATCGACCTTGATCGCGGTCTGGAAGGACTCGATGGCCGCAGTCTGGTCTCCCTGCTGGAGGTAGGTCACGCCCATGTTGTTGTAGATGCCGGGGTCGCCTTCCTTGAGGGACTTGGCCTTCTCAGCGGTGAGCTGGCTCATGCCGAGCTCGCCCTTGCCGTGGTAGGCGCGGGAGAGGTTGCGGTACGCCGGCACGTTGTCGGGGGAGGCCTGCAGGATGGCCTGAGCCTCGGCGATCGCGGCGTCGTACTGACCGGCGCGGGTCAGCGCGTCGACCTTGGCGTTCCACATGTCGATGTTGCCGGGCTTGGCAGCGAGGTACGCGGTGTAGGCGTCCACAGCCTCGGCGTCACGGCCGTCAGCCGCCAGGATCTTGGCCAGGCTGTTCAGGGCCGCCTCGTAGGTCGGGTCGAGCTCGAGTGCCTTGCGGTAGTGGGTCTCAGCCTTGCTCAGGTCACCCATCTGCTCGGCGGTCCATCCAGCGTTGTACTGGACACCCTTGTTGCCGGCATCGAGGTTTGCTGCCTTGACGAAGTCGTCGTAGGCGGCCTGGTAGTTGACGTCACCGGTCTTGGAGTCGGGGCTCTTGAGGGTGGTGACGCCGCGGTTGAAGAAGTAGCCCGGGTCGGTGACGGTGGTCTCGTCAACGGCAGGGGTGTCGTTCTTGTCGCCGCAGCCGGTGGACAGGCCCAAGGTGAAGGCCAGCCCGAGCAGGAGGGGGATGCGCTTGGTCAGCATGAAAATCTCCAGTGCGCTCAGAGGCTCTCGACGAAGGGCTGGCTGGCAGTCCCGGACGACGAGGTGAAGTTGGGCTCCATCAGGGTCTCTTCCAGCCCGGGGTATTCCTCGGGGCGGAGCTGACCGAGACGACGGGTCGCGAGGGCGAGGCGCTCGTTGTAGAGGTTGAGCTCGTAGCTCTTCTCGAGGGCGAGGGAGTAGGCTTGAACCGCCTTCTCCTGCTGCTGGTAGGCCGTGTCCTCCAGGTTCATCCGGTAGAACTCGATCTGGTCCTCGGTGAGGTAGGTCGGGATGTGCGAGTTGATCATGGAGTCGCCCATGTTCTCGTAGGCCTGACCCAGGTTCACGAGGGCCGCGAGGCCCCACTCACCAGCGCCGGTGGCCACGATCTCCGCGTAGAGCTTCTCGACCTCCTGCAGGGTCTTCGCCTTGGCCATCAGGCTGTCGCCGAGGACCTTGTCCTCCTGGCGCTGGCTGACCTTGGACTTGGGACCGTCGATGGTCATGGCCATGTACTTGTCGAAGGTGGGCTCCGCGAGGATGTACATCATCTGAGCCGCGAACTCGACGCCCAGCGTCATTCCGGCGCCGCCCTCCTGGGCAGACTTGAACCACTCGACCGAGTCCTTGTAGTGCTTGGTCGCCTTGGAGGCCTGGCCCATCTCGGACAGGGAGAGTCCGTAGTGCAGGCGGGCGTACATCAGCTCGTCGGCGCTCACACCCTGGGGGTCCTTCTGGGAGTAGAAGGTCTGGTAGACCTTGGCAGCCTTCTCGTGCTGGCCGTTCTCCTCGAAGAGCATGCCGATCTCGAGCTGGACCTGCTGGACGTTCTCGCGGTCGGGGTAGGCCGTGATGTACTTCTGGTAGTTGTCGACAGCAGCCTCCCACTCACCGAGGGCCCGGCGGAACAGGGCCGCAGAGTAGAGGGCATCGGGGGAGTTCTCGTTGTCCTTGTCCAACTCGAAGAGCTTCTCGTACTGCGCGGCGGCGGAGGAGAAGTCGGCCATGGACTCGTAGTCGTAGCCGAGCTGGGCGACCTGGCTGTTGTAGAACTTGCTCTTGGGGAAGTTCTCCAGCAGGGTCAGGCGGGTCTCCATCGCCTCCTTGCGCATGCCCTCGCCGTAGAAGTAGGTCGCGGCGTTGTTCAGGGCGAGGTCGGCGTTCTCGGCCTTGGGGAACTCCTCGTACCAGGCGACCAGCGAAGACGCTGCGGTCTTCTTGTCACCGGACTCCTCGAGGGTGACCTCGATGAGCTTGAGCGAGGCGTTCTGGTAGACCGTGTAGGTCTCCTCCTTGAACTTCTTGTTGCCCAGGTTGTCCTGGTCGTAGAAGGCCTTGGAGACCTCCTTGAGGTTCTTCCAGTCCTCGACGAGGTTGAAGGAGTCCAGGATGAGGTTGGCGGCCAGCATCGCCTGGCTGGACTGGGGGTCCATGCCGATGACGATCCGGAAGCGATCGGACGCCTCCTTGAACTGGTTCTTGTTGTAGAAGAGGTAGCCAGCCTCGTAGATCATCCCCTTGGTTTCCTTGTTGGTGGGGAAGAGCTCGGCGTACTGGTCCAGCGCCGCCAGCTTGTTCTTCTCCCAGTCGGACAGGGGGACCGGCTCGGTCTTGTTGTCCTTGGAGGCCTTCTCGACCTTGCCTTCCTTCTCCTCGGCCTTGACCATCTCGCCAGCGGCGAAGACAGCGGACTTGGCACAGAACTCCGAGCGCTTGCCCTTGGGGTCGAGCGCCACGACGGCCATGTACTGCTCGTAGGCCTCTTCGTAGTTCTTGAGGGTGTAGAGGAGCTCGCCGAAGGCGTAGCGCATCTCGTAGGTGTGCTTGTTGTCCGGGAACTGCTCGAGGTAGACGCGGTAGGCGGTCTCGGCGTGTCCGTACACGTCGCGGGCCTGACGACCGGTGCCGAGCTTCTTGGCCTCGGTGTGGTAGTCGATGGCGACCTTGCGCAGGTTCTTCTCGATGTAGCCCTGCGCGTCCTCGATGGCCTCCTGGTTGGTCGCGTTCGCGCGGGCCCAAGCGGAGTTCTTGCCGTAGGTCTTGAGGAGCTTGTCGATCTCCGCGAGGGTCTCCTCCTTGCGGCCGATCTTGTTGTAGGCCGAGATGATCTCAGCCTGGTACTCGGGCGCGTCGGGGGAGTTGGGGTCCTCGGCGATGAGGC
The DNA here is from genome assembly GCA_036229005.1 of Myxococcota bacterium. Classification (GTDB taxonomy): domain Bacteria; phylum Myxococcota_A; class UBA796; order UBA796; family CAJQPC01; genus CAJQPC01. The sequence continues at coordinate 101,844 of JAZAMN010000011.1, read as the reverse complement.
GACGGTAGGTCTGCACAGCCTCCTCGAACTTGCCCTGCTCGAAGTAGGTGGCCGCGAGGCGCTTGAGCATGGAGCGGATGAGCTCCTTCTTACCGAGCTTGGAGAAGTAGGCGTAGGCCTCGTCCATCTCGCCGGCGTCGGCGAAGAACCGGACCAGGTCCTTGAGGGCCTCTTCCTGGAGCTGGATGTTGCTCTGCTGCCCAGCCTCCTCCGAGGCCATGGAGTAGGCGACGACGCCCTTCATGGTCTCGATGCTCTTGCCGTACTCGCCGACGTTGTAGTAGCACCAGGCCAGCTTGTAGAGGGCGAAGGCGTACTTCTCGCTGTTCTTGAAGGCGGTGGCCTTCTGGTAGGCGAGCAGCGCCTTGTAGGCGTCGTTCTCGTCGAAGTAGTACTCGCCGATCTGCACGTAGGAGTCGGGGACGTAGCCACTCTCGGGGTAGGTCTTGACCAGGCGGGTGTACTCGGTCAGAGCCGCCTTGCGGTCACCGGTGTCCTGCAGCGCCTGCGCCAGGTAGAAGGTCGCCTCGTCGGCGCGGGCGTAGGTGGGGTAGTTCGTCAGGATCTGACGGTAGAGCTTGATGCTCTGCTTCTGCCACTTGTTGGACTCGGAGTTGTCCGGCTGCATCTTGGAGGTGTCGCAGGAGTCGTCCTCGAAGCAGGCGTCGAACTTCTTCTCGTACTCGCGCATCTCCACGAAGTAGATGTCGCGGCCCTCCTGGAAGTAGAGGTCAGCGAGGCGGAGCATCATGCTCGCCTTCTGCTCGCCCTCCAGGCCACCACCGCTGAGCATCTGCTTGGCCATCTCCATCTCTTGATGGCGCTTCTCGCGAGCGAGGGCCCGGAGCTCGTCGGACTGGGACTGCATGTCGTCGACATCGTCAGCCCGGAGGACGCGACGCTCCTCCTTGTCCTTGCGGTCCTGGGCGTGGGCGTCGCCTGCAACGAAGATGCCCGCCGAGAAGGCGAGCGCGACGGGCAACACCAAGGTGCGGAGGTTGCGGATGCTCATGTGCATTACTCCTGCCAAGGAAATGGCGGGTCAAGGGGAGCAGGCGCTCCCCTCTGAGAGACCTGGGTCGGTCCTGCTTACTCGCAGGAGCCCTGCTCGGTGTAGTAGTAGTAGCCCAGCTCGTCCTTCCAGAACTCGCCGTTGAACGGCCAGTAGATGTAGTCGACGCTGGTAGCGAAATCGATGGCGTTCTCGTCCTTGGTGGCCGACAGGTCCAGGTTGGACATCGCGTACTCGTAGCCGGCGCGCTGGGCGGACACGACCTCGAAGCGGATGATCTGGGACTGGCCGAGCAGGTCACCAAGGTGCTTCTGCATCAGGACCATCTCCTGGAGCATGACCATGCCGGCCCGCTGCTTGTAGCGGCGGCGGTCCTGCTCCAGGACCTGCTCGAGGTGAGCGCCGACGGAGTCGCGCCAGAGGGTCTTCTGTGCAGCAATCTTTGTCTCTTCTTCCTCCATGATCTGGAGGTGTCTGACAAGCGAGTACAGGTCCTGGTTCCGCAAGAACTTGACAAACATGCTCTTGGGGAGGACCGTGTCCTTCTTGACGCCCTCGAAGTAGGCCTCGTAGGCCTGGTCCGCGAGCTTGCGGCCTTCCTTGGACTTGTACTGACCGATGAAGTCCTTGAGCTCCTGGTTCATCGGCTTGATCTCAGCCTCGAAGCGCAGGAGTTCGTACTCGACCTGGTCGTACTCGCAGAGGTTGAAGAAGGTCAGCGCGCGGAGGATGGTGGCCTCCGGCAAGAACTCTTCGTTCCCGTAGAAGGGAGACTGGACGGTCAGCACCTGACCCAGAGTGGTGTTGAGCTCACCCTGCATGAAGTTGGACCAGGCGGCCTCGAAGAGCGCCTGGGGCCAGACCTCGGAGTCGTGGGGCACGTAGTCGTAGTACTTCTCGGCCTCGTCGAAGCGCTGGATGCCGTAGTAGATACGCCCGATGTTCACCAGGGAAAGGTCGGTGAGACGCTCGACGTCGCGGACCTCCTCCTCGGTGTAGAGGGTGACCTGCTCGGAGTCGCGGATGACGTCGCGGAAGCTCTTGACGGAGCTCTTGTAGCGGTCCTGCTGCCGGTAGATGACGCCCTCGAAGTACTTGGACTTGAGGTACAGGTCCGACTTGGTGGAGATCATCCCGAAGTAGCGGCGGGCCTTGGAGAGCTCGCCGTCGTCGTAGGCGTCCACCCCGTAGAGGTAGGCCATGTAGTTCTGGGCGTTCCGCGGGTACTCCTGGATGGGGACATCCTTGGAGGAGGCGGCCTTGGCCACGCGCATCAGCTCGCTGTCATCGCCGGTGTAGCGGGCGATGGCCACGACCTTGGGCAGGGCGTACTTGAAGTAGCGCCCGTTGGTGCCCTTCTTGATGACCTGCATGAAGTAGTACTGGCTGGAGTGGTACATCTCCAGGTCGTAGAGGTTCATGCCCAGGTAGAAGTGGATCCGCTCCTCCTGCTCGGGGCAGGAGCCGTCCTCCAGCAGGCGGAAGAGCATCAGGCTGGAGCCGAGGTACTTCTTGGCCTTGTAGGCCTCGACCGCCTCGTCCACGTCGTCGGCGCAGGCACCGCCGGCCTGGTTGGCCTGGTCCTCGCCGTCCTCCGGCAGGTCGTCGTAGCCGCCGCGGCCGCCGCGACGGGAGGAGCTCTCGCCGATGCGGTCGGTCTGATCCCAGTCGTCTGCGTCCCGGGTGGTGCTGGGCTCGCCGCGCTCGATGGGCTCGGGATCCGGGGCAGCGGAGGCCGACATGCGCTTGGCGGTGGTCACCACGTCGTCGGGGGCGCCCGCGTCCATCAGGCAGCGGATGTCCTCGTTGGTGAACTGATCGCCGCTGTCTTCCATCGTCTGCACGATGATGTTGGTGGGGACGTTGACGTTGACCATGTTCATGATCTCGTCGCAGTCCAAGGCCCACGCGTTGGAAGAGCTGGTAGCGCTCAGCGCGATCGCGCCGAGCCCCATGAGGAGGGAGAGGCTGCGCTTGGTGCTCACTGGTTCACCTTTTCCATGCTCGGGAAGAAGAAGCCGACGCCGCCGGAGAGGATGAAGTTGTTCTTCATCTCCAGGGTCGTGGAGTTCACCGTCTCGATGTAGACCAGGGAGCGGCCATCGATGCGGAGGGCGACCGTCTCGTTGAAGCTCACGCGCACACCGCCGCCGAAGTTGGTGGTGGGCTGGAGCTGCACCTCGGTGGCCTGGGCGATGGGATCGTCGATGGCCTGGAGGGCCTCGAGATCGTCACGGGTCTGGGTGACACCCATCCCGAATGCGCCGTAGATGTCGAAGTGGATGATGTTGCCGTTGCCCAGCGCGACCTTCCCGTAGATGGGGGAGAACTGGAAGGTGGCGTTGGAGATCAGCGTCAGCTTGCTGATGTCGGGAGAGACGTTGTTCTCCTCGACGAGCTGGTGGGTCAGGGGCTTCCAGTCCCGGGTGCCGAGGTCGGGGCTGTAGGAGAACTCAGCCTCCACCGCGAAGATCTCGGTGATGTGGTAGCCCAGCCGCGCGCCAGCGATGTAGCGGTTCAGGAAGGGGTCGTTGGTCACGAAGCCGACCGAGGGGGTCGCCTCGAAGCGACCCAGCTTCATGAAGTCCTTCTCCTGGATGGTCTTGATGGTGCGCTGGGGCGGGACGTAGCTCTTGTTCTGAGGCTGGTTGAAGGAGGAGCTCTCCTCGCGGAGGTCCTCCTTCTCGCCGCGCCGGCTGCTGGAGCCGGGGGTGGTCAGCAGGTCGTCGAGCTCGTCGTCACCAGACTCGGACTCCTCGGAGTCCTCCTGGGCCACGCCGTCCAGGGAGGGATCCTCCTGGGCCAGGGCGGGGGTGGAGAGCAGCAGACCGGCGGTGCAGAGCCAGATCGGGGCAGTGTTCATTCGCATGTTCTCTGGTTCTCCGCTTAGAACTCGGTCCGACGCTCTTCCATCTTCGGGAAGTACATCGAGAGGCCTGCAGAAGCGATGAAGACGTTGTAGAGGCGCATGTCCTGCACATCGACGTCAGGGTCGTACTGGGGGACGCGGTCGCGGTAGATGTACGACCGGGCCTCCAGCTTGAGGGCCAGGGTCTGGGTGAGGAAGATGTCGGTGCCGACCGCCAGGTTGGCGGGCACGGTCACCTTGTTCTGGTCTTCCACCAGCTTGACGGGCGTGGTGCCGTCGGCCGCCTGGTTGTCGTACTCGGCGTGGTACTTCTTGATGGAGAGCATCCCCAGACCGGCGGACATGTAGAGGTCGAAGTTCACGACCGTCTCACCGATGAGGTTGATCTTTCCGTAGACGGGGACCCAGTTGGCCGAGAAGGTCGCGCCCAGGATCAGCTTGTCCAGGGGCTGCTGGAACTCAACGCCGCTGTCCGAGCTGTGTGCGATCTGCACGAGCGTCTCGGTCAGGCCCTTGACATCGTTCATGCCCAGGTCGGGGCTGTAGATGAGCTGCCCGCCCGCAGCGAACTGCTCGTTGAAGTGGTAGGCCACCAGGATGCCGCCGGTGTAGCGACGGACCATGGGGTTGTTGGGGACCACTCCAAGCACCGGCGCGATCTCGAATCGCTGGGACTTGAGGAAGAAGCGGTTCTGCACCGCGTCCTGCTTGACGGTCACCTCTCCCTGGGCCTGACGGAGGGCGTCTTCCGCCGGGTTGGCCCAGGCCTCGCCGCCCGAGACGAGCGCGAGTGCCGTCATGGCGACTCCCATCGTCCCGGCAACCAGGGTGCGGGTAGAGTTCATGGACTGCTTCTCCAGCTTCAGCACGCGGGGAGATCCCGCGCAGGGGCGTTTTTCGGGTCGCGGAAAGATAGCACAAGCAAGGGAGTCCCTTTTGGCCGCTTGCTGAGCGGCTGTCAATGTGCAGTCAAGGTAAAGGGGGGCCAAACAGGGTGAAAGACTTCTCAGCGCACCAGAAGTTCCACGGTCACCCAATCCATGCCGCCGCGGCGATCCCGCAGGACGAACCACAGGGTGTGCGATTCGCCGGGTGGATCGATGGGCGCGGTCCACTCCGCCTCCAGGTAGGGGTGGAGGCTGATGGTCTGGTAGAAGGAGCCAGTCGTGGCGTAGAAGCTGACATACGGCTGCTCCATCCTGTCCTCGCTGGCGCCCTGGGAGTCCACGAAAGTGTAGGTCTCCACGCTGTCGTCGGAGAGGTTGAGCTGGAATGTGTAGGTCTGCCCAGCCCTCACCTCCAAGACATCCTGGTCCTTGACGTCAAACTCACCGTCCAGGGTCAGCGAGGTGATCTCGGGGTTGCGGTTGGGGGTGCCACCGACGCTCACGGGCATGCGCTTGAGGCCCTGCTCGCCCACCGCCTGGGTGCCCTCGGCGTCGAGATCCAGGTCGTCGATCTCCAGGCCGCCGGGGATGGCGGAGAGGGTGAGCATGTAGTTCTTGCCCTCGGCCTGCTGCTCTTCGCTCAAGCCGTCCAACAGGTCGGAGGGGACGGTGAGGGTGGGGGAGAGGTCGGGCTCGATGCCCAGGAAGCCCGCGGCTTGGAGCTCGGCGTACCAGTCCTGCTGCTCCTGGGCGGTCATGGTGGTGGGGTCCTGGGCGAAGAGCGCCTCCAGGGTGTCGGTGTCCAGCTCGCAGCCGAAGGAGTCGCTGTCCTCCAGCACGCAGCCGAACCAAGTGACGCCTGCGATGCCGCTCTCAGGGTCCACGGCCAGGGAGGAGAAGGTGACGGTGTCGCCGGGCGCGGGCTCGGCGGGGGTGGCCTTGACCCCCAGGATGCGGGTGCGGTCGACGATGGAGGCGGAGTCGAGCTGGGTGATCTCGCAGCCCAGCAGCAGCGCCAGCGTTGTGCTCAGGGGGATCACAGGTAGAACTCCAGCTCGACGCCAGGGGAGGGGATGAAGGGCAGCCCGCGGACGTCGACGTAGTCGGTGTAGTCGTAGTTGTAGAGGCGGAACTCGGGGTTGTCGCCGCGGTAGACGTTCAGCAGATCGACATAGGTGAGCAGACGGAAGTGCTTGAAGGCGAAGGCCCGCTCGGCGCGCAGGTCGACGGCGGTGTAGTCGCCGAGGCGCTCGGAGTTCCGCTTGCCGGTGGAGTAGGGGGTCCAGGCGTCCAGGTCGGCGTCGTAGAAGGCCCCGGAGTAGGGGGTGTAGGGCGTGCCGGTGACGTACTGGATGCGGCCGGAGACCTCGAACTGGTAGGGGAGCTTCACGCCGGCCAGGGCGGTGAAGATGTGCGTCTGGTCGAAGTCGTAGAGGTAGGGGTCGGAGTCCGCGTAGTCCTGGCGCATCGAGCGGCTCCAGGTGTAGCTGACCCAGCCGAAGACGCGGTTGATGGGGTCCTGGCGCAGCATGAACTCGGCGCCGTAGATCTCGCCGGTGCCGTCGTTGACGTAGGCGGTGTCCTCGAAGCCGGCGAAGTCGGGGTTTGTGACGATGAGGTCGTAGAGCTCCTTGTAGAAGCCCTCGATCTCGACGTTCAGGCCGGGGCGGAGCTGCTGCTCCAGGCCGATGGAGGAGGCCCACGCCTTCTCGAACTCCAGGTCGTACTCGGCCTCGGGCTGGTAGGACTCGAAGAACTGGGGGGGCTGGGTGTAGAGGCCCGTGGCGCCCTTGATGAAGGTGGTGGGGCTGACCTTGGCCTTGAAGGCGAGGCGGGGGTCCCAGGCCTGCGCGGAGAACTGGTCGGTGATGGTGTAGGTCGACCAGCGGATGCCGGGCTGGATGTAGAGACGCTCGGGATCCTGGAAGGGGCGGAGGTTGGCCTTGAGGTAGAGGTCGGGGCCCCAGCCGGCGCCGCTGTCGCTGATCTCCCAGGGCTCGCGCTCGGCCAGGGGGTCGTACTCGATGAAGGAGGTGGGGTTGAAGGGCAGCGCGGTCGTGAAGTCCCAGGTGCCCCCGATGAAGTCCAGGCCGGGGACCAGCTCGACGCGCTCGTTGACGGTCCAGGGGAGCTCGGCGCGGACCTCGGTGAGCACGAGGGTCTGGTCGAGCTGGAAGGACTGGCCCAGGCCGAAGTAGCTGTAGTCGACGCCGATGGCGGGCATGACGCGCAGGGCGAGGCTGTCCGAGAAGTTGTGGACGATGCGGCCCTGGATGCGGTGGCTGAACTGGTGGGTGGAGACCTCGCCCTGGGCGTCCTGGTCCGGGCCCTGCGCGAGGCTCTCGTCGGTGGTGACGAGCAGGGTGTCGTCGAAGCCGAAGAAGAAGACGCTGACCTCGGTCCTCTCGAAGCCGTGGTAGCTGTAGCGGAGCTGGTAGTCCCACCAGCGCGGGCTGGCGGTGAAGGGCCGGTTGCGCTGGAAGGGCTTGAGGACGTAGTCCACGTAGGAGCGGCGGGCGGCGACGGCTACGTGGTGCTCCCCGTCCTTGCCGACCCGGCCCTCGTAGAAGCCGCCGGAGTCCAGGGCGTCGGTGGACCAGACCAGGCGGCTCTGCTCGGGGGAGGACTTCTTGGTGACCACGTCGACGGCGCCGCCGGTGCTGCGGCCGTACTGCACCCCGTAGGAGCCGGGCAGGTAGTCGACCGACTGGACCATCTCGGGGTTGATGACCGAGACGAAGCCGCCCAGGTGGTAGATGTAGGGGATGCGGATGCCGTCGACGTAGACGCCGGAGTCTTCGGGGTTGGCGCCGCGGATGATGAGCAGGCCGCTGGAGAAGGGGGCCCGGGCCGCGCCGGGGAGGTTCTGGATCACGCGCACGGGGTCGCCGAAGGTGCCGGGGATCTTCCGGGCCTCGGTCATGGAGATGGTGCGGGTGGTGATCTCGTCCTTGTTCTTGCGGTACACCCCCACGGCTGTGTCGTCGTCGTAGGACAGGTTGCGGACCCAGACCTCAGCCGAGGACACCTTGCCGTCTTCGACCGTGATGGGGAGGATCTTCTCCTCCCAGCCGGGGCGGGCGATGGCCAGCTCGTAGGTCCCGGGGGGCACGCCGCGGAGCTCGAAGCGGCCGTCCGCGTCGGAGAGGGTGGTGTACTCGGTGCCCACGAGCCCGACGGCCATCTCCCCAAGGTTGCGGCGGGTGGCCAGCTCGAAGATCTGCCCGTCGACGGTGACCGGGAGCTCGGCGGGGGGCAGCTCCTCTTCGGGGACGGCCTCTTCGACGGAGGCCGCGTCCAGCACGAAGCCGTAGTTGAACTCCAGGGCCACGGGCACGGGGCCGTTGGCGTCCTCGGCGGGGGTGAAGGTGCTCTGCTGGATGGCCTCCAGGGCCGCGGGGCCCAGCCCGTAGCCGGGGTCGTCCAGGACCTCCGCGTAGGAGATGGTGCCGTCCACGTCGATCTCGATGAGCAGCAGGACCTGGCCCTCGATGCCCGCGTCCTTGGCCTCTTGGGGGTAGGGGGCCTGCACGAACTCCACGATGGCCGGCATCTTGAGGATCGGGAGGGGCTCCTCTTCAGCCGCCGGAGGGGGCGGGGCCTGCCCCTGCGAGGAGTCCTGGGCCAGCGCCAGGGTGGAGAGCAACAACAAGAGCATGGGTCAATCCAGCGCCTTGATCTGGCACTTGTAGGGCATGTTCGTCACGGTCACGGGGGTCCCGTCCATCTCGCCGGGCTTCCACTTGGAGGCCTTCCACGCCTCGGTGCAGGCCTCATCGATGCCGTAGCCGATGGCCTTGGGGATGCGGACGGCGGTCACGCGGCCTTGGTCCGAGATGTCCAGGTAGACGGTCCAGGTGCCCTCGATCTCGTCGTCGATGGCCGCCTGGGGGACCTCCAGCGGGGGGCGGTTCTTGAGCTTGGGGCGGGTGGTCACCGACGCGTAGGGGACCGAGGACCAGTCCTTGGCCTCGTCCACGGCCATCTTCTCCTGGGAGTCCGCGACCCCCAGCGTGGTGCCCGCGTTGGCGGAGAGCCCGGTGCCAGCGCCCTCCGCGAAGGAGTTGGCGCTCATGCCCTGGACCAGCCTCCGGGGGCGGGGCTTGTCGGGGGGCGGGGCCTCGGGGGGCGGCTCGTCCACGGTCTCCGTGAAGTCGACCTCCTTGGGCTCCACCTTGGGCTTGGGCTTGGGCTTGGGCTTGGGCTTCTCGGGCTCCGGCTCGGGCTCGGGCTCGGCTTCGGGCTCCGGCTCGGGGGGCGGTGGCGGCTTGATGACCGTCATCTCCACCCACTGCTCGATCTTCTCCTCGCCCACGCGCTCCTTGAGCAGGTAGATGCCCACGAGCACGTGAACGCCCACGGACACGGCGAGCGCCGAGCTGTTGCCCAGCAGCCGCTTCCAGAGGGGGACGGGGGGACCCAGAGGGGAGCGCACCGCTCAGCCCTCCTCGGGCAGGGGCTTCATGGCCTCGCCGGCCTCCACCGACACGGGGTCGATGTTGATGGCGTATTGGGCGACGCCTTCCTGGCGCACGAGATCCAGCAGCCAGATGAAGCGCTTGTGCGGGACCTCGGCGTCGGCGGCGATCAGGCAGACCACGTCTGCGTCCCCGGCCTCGGTCTTGGCGTCCTGGATGACCTGGCGGAGCTGGGCCTCGGTGACCTCGTTCCCGTCGACAGTCAGCGTCCCGTCCGCGGTGAGCTGCAAGCCCAGGGAGATGTTCTCACTCGCTTCGCCCGTCGCGGCTTCCGGCAGCTTCACCTTGATGGCGCTCTTGGCGATGTCCACCGCCGTCACCATGAAGATGATCAGCACCACCAGCGTGATGTCGACCAGCGGCGTGACGTTGATGTCGGAGATGATGGCGTCGTCATCCCCGCCCAGCTTGGCGGCCACTCAGGCCCCCTTCTGGGCCAGGGCGCCCCCATGGTCGGCCTTGACCCGAGCCAGGACCAGGTGGCTCAGGGACTCCACGCGGGACAGGGTGTTCTTGTTCCGCTGCTGGAAGAAGTTGAACGCAACGACCGCCGGGATCGCCACGAGCAGGCCGATGGCCGTCGCGACCAGCGCCTCGGAGATGCCGGCCATGACCGCCGTGGAGGCCTCGTCCGTGGCCGTGGCCAGGTCCGCGAAGGCCTTGATGATGCCGAGCACCGTGCCCAGCAGGCCCACGAAGGGGGCGTTGGAGCCGGTGGAGCCCAGCACGATCAGCCCGCGGCCCATCTTGGCCTTCTCGAAGATCATCGTGCCGGCGATGGCCTCCTCCGCCGCGGAGGGGTTGTCCTCTGCCGCCTCGATCCCGGCGGCCAGCACCCGGGCCTCGACGCCCTTGAGGCTGTCCAGGGCCTGCTTGAAGCCCAGCTTGTCGCCCTTGGAGAGGTAGGCGTTGAGCGCCTGCTGCAGCTCCGCGGCGGGCGTGCTGTTCCGCAGCGAGAAGATCAGCCGCTCGATCGCGACCCCCACACACAGCACCGACAGCGCCACCAGCAACCACATGACCCACCCGGCGCCGAGCAGGGCAAAGTCCAGCATCTTCTGTTCGAGGTCCACACCGGCTCCCGTATTTTCACGGGCAAGGGTAACGAGAGGAGGCGGGGGTGTGTTGCGACGCGCCTGTGTTTTCTACCGCTCGGTAGGTTGGCGCTCCCCAAGCGGCTGGGATCAGGGCGCCGGCGAGGTCACCGGATCCCGATCCAGGCCCAGAGCGAGAAACCCCGACCGCGTGAGCAGTCGGGGTTTCGATGGAGGCGACGACCGGAGTCGAACCGGTGATACATGGTTTTGCAAACCATTGCCTTACCACTTGGCCACGTCGCCGCGGTGCTTGGCTGCTTTTTGCAGCTTCGCTTCAAGGCCCCCAGTGGTTAACCCCTGGTGGAGGCCTGTCAAGCACCTTGCTGCACCTGATTCTGTCCACCGCCTTCGCCCAGGAGCCGCTCCAACTGGAGCTGGCCCGCCGGGTGCCCGTGACCTCCGCGGAGTCCATGGCCATGGGCAGCGCGGGGATCGGCCTGGCATGGGGCGCAAAGGGGACCTTCTTCAACCCCGCGGCCCCCGCCGTGCAGCGCACGAACCACCCCGGGCCCTTTGGCGTCTCCGGGGTGCTCAGTCTGAGCTCCGCCCTGGTGTTGACCGGCCAGGAGGATCGGCCGCTGACCGAGGGCCTGGTGGAGACCCGGTTGGACCTGGGGGTGGGCAGCCGCCTGGGGCGCTTCGGGACCGGAGCGGTGTTCACGACACTGCAGGAGGCCGGCCCCCAAGGTGACCTCATCTACAGCGAGGGGCACGTGGTGGGCGCGGCCCAGCTCCCCTTTGGCGCGGTGGGGGTGGGTGTGCGGTTGGCCAACGCCGCCCTCCGGCTCCCGGACCTGCCCAACGTCAGCTACGCCGGCGCGGGCTTCCAAATGGGCACGCTGATCACCACCCTGGACGGCGGGGTGAACGTGGGGGCCAGCTTCCGCAGTCGGGTGATCGCCCGGCGCTGGCAGGACGTGGACTGGGCCCCGGAGACGGCCGTGGCGCCCTGGGAGATCGGCTTCGGCGTGTCCAAGGTGGACGACGCCCCCTGGCCGCGCCCCTGGCCGATGCGCGTGGCGCTGGATCTGGTGGTCGAGGGCCCGGTGGATGACGCGGCGGCGCTGGAGGGCGTGTTGGTCGCCAGCGAGTGGATCGCGACGGGTGACACCGTGACGATGTCTCCGCGGGGGGGCCTGGAGCTCGAGGTGATCGACGAGCGCCTGCGGGTGCGCAGCGGGGCCTGGAGAGAGGCGGCGCGGCTGCGGACGCTGGACGGCACCTGGCACGCGACGGGCGGGCTGGAGCTGCGCGTCTACCACTTTGAGGTGGGGTCCTTCTCCCGGGATCTGGCGCTGGAGTTCGCGGTGGATCACGGCGCGGGGTTCACCAACGTGAACTGGATCACCCTGGGCTTCTGGGACAGCGGTCAGGTGGAGGGCGCCAGGCCCTTCAAGCCCTGATCCACCAGGGTGAGCCCGCGCTCCAGGACCAGCTCGCGCCAGCCTGTCCTCGCCGGCGCGAAGGTCTCCAGGAGTTGGCGCTTGGCCGGGTGATCCAGGGCGGTGGGCCCAAGGTCTCCGTGCAGATGGAGCCGATTCTCCTCCCGCAGAGCCTTGAGGACCGCGAGGGGCTTTGAGGTCCCGAACTCCTGGGTGACGGTGTCGACCCGGCCGCTGCAGAGGCGGGCGTAGATGAAGGTGTGGCCGCCCTCGATCTGGTAGGCCACGCCGGCGTCGGGGTCCCAGGGGATGATGCGCTCGCCGAAGATGGCCTCCAGGCGGCGGGAGGCCTCGGTGCCCGGGTCGCAGTCGACCAGCAGGCTGTCGTAGGCGGGCTCGCCCAGGCCGGTGTGGACGTCGATGACCAGGAGCTGCTGGCGGCCGCTGAGGTGCTCGCGCACCCAGTCCATGTAGAGGCGGGGGCCCTGTTGGAGCCCGCTGCCGCCAAAGAAGAGGCCCTGGGGGTAGGCGTATTGGCCGCCCACGACCGCCTGCTTGAGGCTGTTGAAGCCGTGCCGCGCGATGTTCCAGACCACCTTGGGCAGGAAGAGATCCGGGCCGGGAGGCGAGGGGGGATTGAGCAGCGGATCCAGGCGGGCGTAGGTCTCGGGGGCGCCTGAGTAGGGCCGGTCCGGGGGGAGGAAGTTGCGGTTGAGATCGACGTTCAACTCATTGACCCGGCGGCGCCATGCCCACCCGTAGGGGTTGATGGCGTGAACGAGGAACAGCGCGGTGTCCGGGGGCAGCTCGGGGGGCTCGGCGAGCAGGCTGCGCTGGATGGCCGAGCCGCAGACGCCCTCGACGCCGTGGACGCCGCTGACGTGCACCAGGGCCTTGGGTGCGTCTTGGGGGCCCAGGCAGGTGATGTCGATGCTCAGGGGGAGCTCGCCGGGGCCGGTGGCGTCCAGAGGCAGGGTCCAGGTGGGGAGCGCTCGGGCGCGGGCGGCCTCCAGGAAGGCGGCTCGGGCGGAGGCGTAGTCGTCCAGATAGGGCGCAGGCATGTCCCTGGGATAATCCCTGGGCAAGGTGCCCGTGAAGCTCTCCGTCGTCATCCTGTCCAAGAACGAAGCGGACCGCATCGGCGCGGCCATCGCGAGCGTGCCCTTCGCGGACGAGATCCTGGTGCTCGACTCGGGCTCCACGGACGGGACGCAGGAGCTGGCGCGCAGCCTGGGGGCGCGGGTCGAAGAGGTCGACTGGCCGGGCTTTCCCCAGCAGCGGAACCGGGCGCTGGAGATGGTGCGCAACGACTGGGTGCTCTACCTGGACGCCGACGAGGTGCTGGACGAGACCCTGCAGGCTGCGCTGGTGGCGCTCCCGGAGTCTCCGGATGTTCGGGGCTTCACCCTCTGCCGGGAGAACCTGTGGCTGGGGACCCGGATCCGCGGGGGGACCTTCAGGCCGCGGCACATGTCGCGGATGGCGCATCGGGGCCACGCGGTCTGGCGCTCGGAGGTGCACGAGATCCTGCACGTGGACGGGCCCACCCAGCGGCTCCCGGGGCGCATCCTGCACACGCCCTACCGCAGCATGCGGGAGCACCTGCAGAGCATCGACTTCTACACCGGGCTCTACGCCGAGAAGACCGAGCGGCCCGCGCGGATCTGGGACGTGGCCCTGCGGCCGCCGCTACATTTCGTGAAGGCCTATCTACTCCTTGCAGGATTCCGGGACGGGATCGCCGGCTGGATGCTGGCCTGGCTGGGGGCGAGCTACGTGGCCCTCAAGTGGGGGCGGACCTGGCGAAAGCAGCGGGGAGAGCGGCCATGACGGGCCTGGACATCGCGCTCGTGCACCGGCGCTACACCGAGCACGGGGGCACCGAGCGCTTCGTGGTGGGGCTGGCACGCCACTTGCTCTCCAAGGGCCATGAAGTGCACGTCTACTGCAATGAGATCCGCGACGACCTGGTCGACGACGGGCCCCGCTTCCACCACCTGCCGATGCTGCGGCCGGCCAAGGTGCTGAGCCTCTACCGGAGCTCCGCGGCGGTCTCCGGGGGCGGGCACCAGGTGGTCATGGGCTTTGGGCGCACCCAAGGGCACCAGCTCTTCCGCTGCGGCGGGGGGGCCCACGCGGCCTACCTGGAGGCCTGCAAGCCGGGCTGGCGCCTGAACCCCCAGGCCTGGATCGAGCGGGACATCGACCGGCGGGCGGTGCTCTCGGCCAGGCGGGTCATCTCCCCCTCGCGCTCGGCGGCGGACGACCTGGAGCGCTTCTACGGGCTGGATCCCGCGCGCATCCGCGTGCTCCCCAACGGCGTGGACAGCCAGCGCTTCCGGCCGGACCCCAAGTGGCGTGCCCAGCGCCGGGCCGAGCTGGGCCTGGATCCCGAGCAGCCGGTGCTGGGCTTCCTGGGCACGGGCTTTGAGCGCAAGGGCCTCGCCGTCGCAGCGGAGGTCGCTGAGGAGCTGGGGCTGCCTCTGATTGTGATGGGGAGGGACCACCGGCTGGAGCAGTGGAGATCCCGCTTCCACCGCCTGCACTTTGTGGGCGCCGTACACCCCGAGACATGGCTGCCCGCCGTCGAGGTCATGCTGTTGCCGACCGTCTATGAGCCCTACGGGAACGCGTGCCTGGAGGCGATGGCCTGCGGCGTGGTCCCCATCACCACCCCCCAGAACGGCGTGTCCGAGGTGTTCCCGGTCCCGGGCCTCACCGCCACCACCCCCCAGGGCTTCGTGGACGCCACCCGCGCGGTCCTGAAAGACCTGCCGGCCCTGTCGCGTATGTGTGTCCGTGCGGCGCGTGCCCTGCCCCGCGAGCGGACCTATGACGCCGTCGAGGCTCTGCTGATCCAGGAGGCCCGGGCATGAGACGACTCTGGAGTGTGCTCAAGAAGGTGCTGATCGCCCTGCTGATCCTGCTGATCGTCGGCGGCCTTGCCGCGGGCTGGAGCTACAAGACCTACGTGGTGGACAACCCGGGGGAGCACCTGGAGAAGCAGCGCATCCAGGCGCTGATCGCCCAGGAGTCCCCCGTGCTGTACCGCGACGGGGAGACGCCGATCGGCGTGTTCTTTGCCGACGACCACCGCATCTACGTGGAGTACGAGGACATCCCGCAGTGCTGGGTGGACGCCATCACGTCGGCCGAGGACCAGCGCTTCTTCGAGCACCCCGGCGTGGACGGTGTGGGGCTCGCGCGGGCCATGACCCAGAACATCAAGGCCGGGCGCCTGGTGTCGGGGGGCAGCACCCTGACCATGCAGACCTCGGAGAACCTCTTCCACCCGGGCACCCGGGACCTGCACGGCAAGCTCTACGAGGTCGTGGACGCCCTGCGCCTGGAGGCCCACTACGAGAAGTCCGACATCCTGGAGTTCTACGCGAACCAGTTCCACGTGCACGGGAACGGGCGCGGACTGGGCATCGCGGCGCGGTACTTCTTCGACAAGGACCTGAACTCGGATGCGCCCCAGGACGAGCTGACCCTGCAGGAGTGCGCGTTCCTGGCTGGCATGGTCAAGGGCCCCGGCAACTACAACCCCTTCTTGGCCAAGGACGCCGAGCAGCGGGAGGCCAAGGAGACCCGGGCCCTCAAGCGCGCCAACTACGTGCTCGAGCGCATGTACATCGACGGCAAGATCTCCAAGGAGGAGCTGGACCAGTGGTTCGACCACCCCATGCGCTTCTCCGAGGGCACCTTCCGCTATGACTCCTCGGTGCTCCTGGATGAGGTCGCCGCGCAGCTCGAGCAGGCCCCCTTCCCGGAGATCCTGGCCGAGGCCGGCATCGACAACCCGGCGACCTCGGGCATCCGCATCGTCACCACCCTGGACGCCGACGCCCAGCGCGCCGCGACCTACGGTCTCTGGCACCACCTGAGCGAGGCCGGCTCCAGCCTGGAGGGCGCCAAGGTCGAGGACTTCATCCGCCCCAAAGCGGTGGGCCCCAGCCCCGATGCGGACGCCCCGCAGGTCCGGGACTTCGTGGAGGCCAAGGTCAGCGCGGTTGATGACGGCGGCGTGGATCTGCTGCTGCCTGGCGGCGTGAAGGGGCGCTTGGACAAGGAGGCGCTCCAGCGGGCGGCCGACATCCTGGCCCTGGGCGCGCAGGGCAAGAAGGGCGCCACCGGCTCCGCGGAGCTGCGCGAGAGCGTGCGAAAGCGGCTGACCCCCGGCACCGTCGTGTGGGTGAGCGTGCGCAGCGCCGGCGAGCCCATGCTCTGCGACCTGGAGCGCACCCCCGAGCTGCAGGGCGCCGTGGTCGTGCTGGAGGACGGGGCCGTGCGCGCCCTGGTCGGCGGCAACGACAACCGCAACTTCAACCGGGCGGTCTCCGCCAAGCGCCAGCTCGGCTCCACCTGGAAGATCCTGGTCTTCAACGCCGCCCTGCAGCTCGGCTGGGCCCCCACGGACGTGCTGGACAACCGCCGCGGCGTGTTCCCCTTCACGGGCACCTGGTACTACCCGCGCCCGGACCACCGCAGCGAGGACTTCGTCAGCCTGAACTGGGCCGGCGTGCGCTCCGAGAACCTGGCCAGCATCTGGCTGCTCTACCACCTGACCGACCGCCTGAACCCCGAGCAGCTCCGCCGGGTCGCCGAGATCACCGGCCTGGCCCAGCAGCGAGGCGAGTCCCGCCAGGACTACATCGCCCGCATCCGCGACGAGCACGGCGTGATCGCCACGCGCTCCCGGCTCTCCGAGAGCTGGTTCGGGGCGGTCAAAGAGGAGGTCATCAGCGGTCTGGAGTTCTCGGGTCACCCCGAAGACGCCGCGGAGCTCCGCAGCCTGCACTACGGTCGGGGCTTTTCCGAGGAGCTGTCGCGTGTCTCTGGAGACGCCGTCAAGGAGGCCGCCCTCCGCCAGAACTTCCTGCACCTGGAGAGCCAGCTCCTGGTCTGCGAGCAGCAGCTCCACGCCATCGAGACCGTCCCCGCCGACGAGCCTGAGCCCACGGTGCCCGCGCTGCGCGACCGCCTGCTGGAGGGCCTGGGCCTGGAGCAGCCCGAGGAAGCCCCCGCGCCCGAGCCCACCCCCAAGGTCGACCCCGCGGACGTGGACCTGCTCTGGGCCTCTCTGGGGCCTGGCGGCATCCACCTGGCCTGCGGCACCCAGGCCCCCAGCGAGTCCTGGCAGCCCCTGGGCGAGAAGCTGATCTTCGAGCTGGGCAACCCCGAGCTCCCCCGCCTGGACACCGACCTGCTGATCGACGGGCGCCTGCACGCGTCCACCCTGCACAGCATGCGCGGCGCCATGGACCGCCTGGCTGAGCAGCACAAGGAGACCGACCCCTACGACCCCGAGCTGCTGCTGATGCACCCGGACTTCAAGCTGCTCTTGGGCATGGAGTACGTGGCCAAGCTGGCGCAGGTCTACGGCGTGCAGGAGGAGCTGCCCCCGGTGCTCTCCATGCCGCTGGGCGCCCTGGACATCAGCCTGCTGGAGGCCGCCAACGTCTACCAGGGCTACCTGGCCGGCCAGGCCTGGACCTACCCGGGCAAGGCCTACTCCGGGACCACCTCGGAGCTGCTGGGGGGCCAGGCCGTGCCGCCGCAGCAGGTGCCGGGGCTGCTGATCGCCGAGATCCGCGACCGCGAGGGCAACCTGATCTACCAGGCCGAGCCCGAGCCGGTGCCCGTGGCCGACCCCGTCGCCGGACGCCTGACCGTGGACATCCTGCGCAACGTGGTCTCCCACGGCACCGGGCGCCGGGCGCTGCGGGTGGCGGGCGACTTCCCCCTGGGCGGCAAGACCGGCACCACCAACGACTTCCGCAACGCCGCGTTCATCGGGCACGCGCCCATCGCGGACGCCAAGGGGCGGCTGGTGCCCGACAGCGCCTACACCGTCGCGGTCTACGTGGGCTACGACGACAACCGCCAGATGGTCCGCAACAACATCAAGCTGGCCGGCGCCAGCGGCGCGCTCCCGGCGTGGATGGGCACGGTCCAGGGCCTCCAGGCCAGCGGCCTGATGGGCAAGGTCCAGTTCCAGGAGGAGCTGGAGGACGGCTACGCGCGGGTGCCCGTGGTGGACTACAGCGGGCTGGCCACGGGTGACCTCGTTGATGGGGCAGAGTCCAGCACCGGTGGTGACCGCAGCGTGCTGGTCTACGGTGCACCCGGGGCCCTCAAGCGCCGCTTCGCCCCTCTGACCGACCGTCCCCAGGTGAGCGATGACAGCGCCACGGCGTGGGAGGGCTCCCCCTGGCGGGATCCCGAGCCCGAGGTGCCCGAGCTCCCTCCCCAGGACACGGGGCTCCGGGCGCGCATCGCTCCCGAGGTCGTCCCCGAGGTCCCCGACGAGCCCGCCCCAAGTGTCTGGGACGAGCTGCAGCCCGCGGATTAGGAGGCCCTCATGTTGATTCTACTGATGGCCTGCGTGGTCAAGCCCTATGGCGCCCCCCCCAAGCCCGCCGTGACGCCGGAGCAGGCGAAAGCCGCCCAGCAGGCGCCCGCCCGCACCCAGGTGGACTACGCCGCCTACGAGGCCGAGTTCGCCGCGCTGTTGGACGAGGGGGGCGTGCAGGACCAGGACCGCGTCGACCGCCTCCAGGCCGCCCACAGCTACACCTTGGCCCTGCGGGACGGGCAGGACCCGGATCTGGCCGCCGAGCGCTACCTGCAGACCCTGCTGGAGATCGAGCAGAGGGAGGAGCTGGTGCTGGACGAAGGTCTGTCCCTACCGTCAGCTCTTGGGGGCGCCCAGGACATCGTCGAAGAGGACCTCATCGTCGAGGACACGCTGGGCCAGGAGCCCTCGCTGGCCCTTGGGGATGCTCAGGCCCAGGCCCGCGAGCAGCTGGCCGCTGGGGACTATGCGGGCGCCATGAGCACCCTGGAGCCCTACCAGGACGGACCCCTCTGGGACTCGGTGACCAAGGGGTTGTGGCAGGAGGCGGTGGACGGCTTCGTGCGCAGCGAGCGCGAGCGCGCCGGTCACATGTTCAAGCAGGCCCGGGCGCTGCCCGCCGGGGACGCCCGCGACAAGCAGCTCGCCGAGGTCGAGACCCTGCTGGTGGGGCTGGTGACCTTCTACCCGGAGTCCAGCTACACCGAGGCGATCCAGGAGAACCTGGACCTGGTGCGGCAGGAGATGGAGTAGCCCGTCCTCTCTTCAGGCCGCGCGGCGGCGGCGCCACCCGACCATCACCAGCAGGCCCATCAGCCAGGCGCTGCTGCCATCACAGCTTGAGTCGCAGGCGCCGTCGCTGTCGGACTGACAGCCCCCGCCGCAGTCTGTGCTCGAGCCCCCGGCGTCGCTGAAGCCCGTGTCGCCGGGCTCAGGGTCGTCGCTTGTCTGCGGCTGTTGATCGGAGCGGACCGCACAGCCTATCGGCGCTCCCGGGGGAGGGGGCGGCACGCTGCTGTCCCAGGTCAGGGGACCGGTGTCCTCGCCTGAGTCAGGGGCTGTGTCGGCGGTGTCGGCGGTGTCGAGCC
The DNA here is from genome assembly GCA_036229005.1 of Myxococcota bacterium. Taxonomy (GTDB): domain Bacteria; phylum Myxococcota_A; class UBA796; order UBA796; family CAJQPC01; genus CAJQPC01. The sequence goes on along the minus strand of JAZAMN010000011.1, from coordinate 82,673 downwards.
CGGAGTCGTATGGAGGGAACTCCGAGCTGCCCAGGTCCTCTACCTGCCCCCCGGGCCCCCCGAGGCTCAAGTGCACCCACTCCACGCCCGCGAAGACAGCGACGCCCAGGGTCAGGAACTCCTTGTCCAGCTCCACGCCGTGCCGGTTCTCCAGGTCCCAGGTGGTGACCCCGGCGCCGACCACCACCCCGACGGAGGGGCCCCTGTAGCGGCCCAGGAGCTGATCGCCGGTCAGGGGTTCATCGGGCAGGCGCATGGCGGAGTAGCGGCCCAGGTCCATGGCGCGATCGACCTCGACCACGGCGCCGACGGTGCTGCCTTTGATGAGGACCGGAAAGCTGTGGACCCGCCCCTGGGCGTCCCACACGTTCAGGGTCGCCCGGCCGCCGACACCGCCCCCCACGACGGCCGCGGACTTGAGGACGATCCCGTCGAGATCCGCGGAGACGACCCGGATGGCGGCGAGCTCGTCGCCGGGGCCAGCGCAGGACAGGAGCAGGGGAACCAAGGCGAGCATGAAAGGACCGTACCAGGGAACGCGCGGCTCTGGCGCCGCCCGAGCACACCCGCTCTGGCACAATGCGCCCATGCTGGCCCTCGCCCACCGCATCGATCTGGTCATCGCCCGCTTGGGCAAGTGGGTCTCCTGGCTGACGCTGGCCATGGTGCTGCTGGGAGCGGCCAACGCCCTTTTGCGCTACGGCTCCAAGTTCGCGGGGATGAACCTGAGCTCCAACGCGATGCTGGAGCTGCAGTGGGCGCTGTTCTCTGCGGTTTTCCTCGTCGGCGCCGCGTGGACTCTGCAGCGTGACGCGCACGTCCGAGTGGACGTGGTGTACGGCCGGATGTCAGCCCGGAATCAGGCCTCCATCGACCTGCTGGGGACCCTGCTGCTCTTGCTGCCCTTTGTGGGCGTCGCCATCTGGGTGTGTTTCCCCAGCGTCGCGGAGAGCTTCCGGATCCGGGAGCAGTCCCCAGATCCCGGTGGGCTCCCGCGTTGGCCGATCAAGGGCCTGATCCTGCTGTGTTTCTACCTGCTCCTCACCGCCGGGGGCTCCTTCCTGCTCCGCGCATGGACACGGCTTCGCTCCCCAAGCGAGGTCACCCCAACGCGGGCCGACACAGCGCTGACCGACAGGGGGCTGGCAGGTCTGGGCATCCCGGCCTTCTGCCTGCTGGTGGCGGGGCTGCTGGGCTTCACGGACCTCGTGCCTGACGCCTGGCTGGGCCCGCTGATGTTCGTGGGCGCGCTGGCCCTGATCTTCTCGGGCTACCCGGTGGCCTTCGCGCTGGGCGGGGTGGCGGTGCTCTTTGCCTTTGTGGGCGTGGAGCGCTGGCTGTTCGACTGGACGCTGCTGCTGGCGCTGCCCCAGCGCATCTTCGGGATCATGGGCAACCAGGTGCTGCTGGCGGTGCCCTTCTTCATCTTCATGGGGACGGTGCTGCAGCGCTCCAAGCTGGCGGAGGACCTGCTCAAGACCGTGGGGCAGCTCTTTGGTCCGCTCCGGGGTGGCCTCGCTCTGGCCGTGGTGCTGGTCGGTGCGCTGCTGGCCGCAGCCACTGGAGTGGTGGGGGCATCCGTGGTCGCGATGGGCATGATCTCCCTCCCCATCATGCTCCGCTATGGCTACTCCAAGGAGCTGTCGGCGGGGGTCATCACGGCGTCCGGCACGCTGGGGCAGATCATCCCACCCAGCGTGGTGCTGGTGGTGCTGGCCGACCAGATGGGCATCCCGGTGGGGGACCTGTTCGTGGGCTCGCTGGTGCCGGGGCTGATGCTGGCGGGGCTGTACGCGCTCTACGTGGTGTTCGTGGCGATAGTGAAGCCCGAGGCCGCCCCCGCGCTCCCGCCCGAGGACCGCACGCTGCAGGGGGCCGAGCTGGCCAAGCAGGTGCTCAAGGCGATGTTCCCGCCGCTGCTGCTGATCCTGGTGGTGCTGGGCAGCATCTTCGCGGGCATCGCCACCCCGACCGAGGCGGGGGCGCTGGGGGCCGTGGGCGCGCTGGCGCTGGCCTGGCTGAACGGACGCCTGGACCGCGAGGCGCTGGTGGGCTCCCTGGAGAAGACCACCGAGCTGACGGCCATGGTGGTGTTCCTGCTCATCGGAAGCACGGCGTTCGCGCTGGTCTTTCGGGGCCTCTATGGGGACGTTTTCATCGAGGACCTGCTGGTCAACCTCCCCGGCGGCAAGGTGGGCCTGCTGGTGGTGGCGAACCTGGTGGTGTTCGTCCTGGGCTTCTTCATCGACTTCTTCGAGATCGCCTTCATCATCCTGCCGCTGCTGGTGCCGGCGGCGCGGATCCTGGGCATCGACCTGGTGTGGTTCGGCGTCATCCTGGGCATGAACCTGCAGACCAGCTTCCTCACGCCGCCCTTTGGCTTCTCCCTCTTCTACCTGCGCGGCGTGGCGCCCAAGGAGGTGCCCACCAGCGCGATCTACCGGGGGGCGCTGCCCTTCATCGGGATCCAGGTGCTGGCGCTGGCGCTGGTGATTGTGTTCCCGGAGCTGGTGACTGGGTTGTTGGAGTAGGGGGTTGCGCACGCTCAGAGAGCGGTCTATAGCAGTTCGGCGAGCGAGGCTCGCGTCGCCAGTAAACTGGTACACAAAACAATCAAGATGCTCGGGGGGGGGAACTCCTGAGTAACACAGGAGTCTGTGATGCTATTCTTGTCTCTGATGACAGCTCTGTCCGCCAACGCCGGTACCACCTTGACCACTGGGGTGGTGTCGGACCCCACGGAACTCGGGTCATTTGTGCCACAGTCCTTTCCTGACTGTGGCGCAGAGGAGGTCTGGTTCGATGGCGCGTGCAGGGATTTCACCTGGCTCTCGTCCACGTTTGCCTGGTCTGGCTATGAAGTGACGCTGGCGGGGAGCCGATCCTCGTCGCACGACTTCTTGATCCTGGACTACTTGGACGTGGCTGCCGGCAGCAGTACGACTCGGGTCCTGGTGCCTGGGGCTGGTGTGGTGACTGGTTGGTCTACTTTCAAGGGCTACCCAATGGCCATGCAGGTGGACTCCAGCATTTCGTACGACTCGGTGACGGAAGAAGCCTACTCCGAGTCCTTTGTCTACGGACCGGTCGCTGAAGTGGTTGATGGTGCGCTTTCTGCGAGTTTCGGGGTGGTGGAGTATAGGCGGGCGACCTTTGGTGCTGGTAGCTATGTGCTTTGCGTCGATGGTGAGTGTGTCTCCGTGGCCTACCAGGAGGAGGACAAGCCGCCGGCTGAGTGTGATGACCTGCTGAATGAAGCAACGATCGACCTGTACAATGGGTGTCTCGGTTGGGGGATTATTGGGGGAGGGGTGTCTGGCTTCATCGGCGGTGGCGTGGTGGGTGCCTACGTCGCCGGGGGACTTACCGTTGCTACGGTCGGAGCGAACGCCCCTGCGATTCCGGCCGAAGTCATATACGGAGCCGCCTCAGGAGCAGCCGCGGGTATCTCGGCAGGGGTTTGGTTCTGTGACAAGTGGCGCGATACGCTAAAGGCGGAACTCACTTCCGAGATCTGCATCGTCCCTGGCGACGATGTTTCTGCTGGGGGGGGCTCGTCAGACCCGGGCTCCGGGGGAGACGACGACGAAGTTCCGTGTAAGGTGTGCAGCAAGTGGGGGACTGTCACGGAAGAGAAGTGGTCTGAGACCGGCTCGTGGTCTGGCGGTGTCCTCACGATTGAAGGCACCTGGACGACGGAATCTTCGTCGGGGTGCGTTGAATACACACTGTCGACGGGCGTCGACGAGAATGGCGATGGCTTCTGTGACTGACCAATCAGTGGGCATCGCCGAGGAACTACGGCGGAAGGCCGTGGCTTGGATGCTCCTCGGGGGTGGCTTGGTTGTTTCTGCTGTGGGGGCTGAGGCCTACCACTTTGAGAGTGCCTTCAGAATGGCTCTCTTGGGAGGCGTGATGGCCCTGCTTCAGGGCCTTGGACTGCTGGCCGCACCCAGCTCTGGGAACCCGGTGTACAGCCTCGCCATTCGGAGACAGAGCCGCCTGATCTTCTGGGCGGTTTTCTTGGTTCCAGCTTGCGCCTTACTTGGCGAGAATCTGCCAGGAGTCGCGGGTATTGCTGTCTCCGTCGCCACCGTGGTGGCCTTCGGCGCCCTTCTGCTCCGTTCCTATGCCAAGGCCCAGGCGGAGTGGCTGTGTGATGCTCGGCGTCAGCTGAGGCAGGACGAAGCGGAAGGGAACAGGTCTCCGCAGGAGCGAGCGCTAATGAGGACCGCGGACCGCGAACTGGATGAACTCGCCGAAGCGCGAGTGCAGGGGCGCCATCAAGAGAACGAGACAAGACGTAGTCTGTAATGGGTGTGCCACCCCTACGCCGGCTCACACGTCCCGGTGTAGTGGTGGCACTTGCCCATGCTCTTGTGCGCGCACTCCTTGTAGACCCCGTCGCTGGGGTCGTACATGCAGTCGGGCTCGCAGGTGCTGGTGTAGTGGTGGCACTGGCCCATCGACGCGTGGGCGCACTGCTTGTGCAGACCGCTGGAGGCCTCGAACATGCACTCGGGCTCGCAGGTGGACCCGTAGCTGTGGCACTTGCCCATGGAGGCGTGGTTGCAGGTCTTGTAGGTCTTGCTGGAGGCCTCATACATGCAGGGGCTCCCGGCCTGGGCGGTGGGCGTGGTCTGGGTGCTGCAGGCCAGGGTCAGGATGAGTGCGAGCATGGGGCCTCCTGCACTCCAGTGTAGCCCGGGACCTCAGCCCCCAAAGGCAAAGCGCGCATACGCCAGCTCGCTGGCCCCGAACCACTGGAACAGCTCGGTCTGCGCGCCCTTCCAGTGCTCGTAGACCTTGCGGTAGCCCGGATCGGCCGCGGCGCTGTCCTCCAGGAGCTGGATCGAGGCCTCGCGGGCAGCCGCCATGACGTCGTCGGGGAAGGGGGACATCTGCACGCCCTCGGCCAGAAGACGCTTGAGCGCGGGCGGGTTGCGCATGTCGTAGCGGGCCTGCATGCGCATCGACGCCTCCAGCGCGGCGCTCTGGAAGATCTCCTTGTAGGCGGCCGGCAGGCTGCTCCAGGCGGCCTCTCCCACGTAGAAGCTGAGGTTGGGCCCCGGCTCCCACCAGCCCGGGTACTGGTAGTGCTTGGCGGCCTTGTAGAAGCCCAGCTTCTCGTCGTCGTAGGGGCCGACCCACTCCGTGGCGTCGATGGCTCGCCGCTCCAGGGCGGTGAAGATCTCGCCCCCGGCGATGTTCTGTACGCTCACCCCCAGGCTGGCCATCACCTTGCCGCCCATGCCGGGGATGCGCATCTTGAGGCCGGACAGGTCGGCCAGCCCGGTGAGCGGCTCTTTGAACCAGCCGCCCATCTGCACGCCCGTGTTGCCCGACGAGAAGCTCCGCACCCCGAAGTCCGCGAACAGCGGGGCCATCAGCTCCTGGCCGCCGCCCTCCAGCAGCCAGGCCATCTTCTGGCGGGCCGTCATGCCAAAGGGCACGCAGGCGTCAAAGGCCAGCGCCGGGTTCTTGCCGATGTAGTAGTAGCTGGCGGACTGCCCGCACTGCACCGTCCCGCCACCCACGGCGTCCAGGACCTGCAGGCCGGGGACCAGCTCGCCGGCGGGGTAGGGGCGGATCTCGAAGAGGCCATCGGACATGGCGAACACACGCTCCGCCAGCACCTCGCAGGCGCCATAGAGCGTGTCCAGGCTCCGAGGGAAGGAGCTGGCCAGACGCCACACCACGCGCTGCCCGGTGAACGCCGTCCCCACCTCGCCTTGAGGACGCTGACGGGGCTGAGGCCCCTCGCAGGCGGTGAGCGCGCCAGCGGCCAGTCCCAGGGTCAGCAGATCGCGGCGCTTCATGGGGACCTCCACAGCCCTCTGTCTACCACTTCCGGCGCCTTGGCTCGGGGAAGGGACCCGGCCGGGAACCTGGGCGCGGCGTGGTGGTCCGAGTCGGGGTACCCTGCCTTGGAATGCGCTTGGCCCTCACACTGCTGCTCTTTGCCGACGTGGTCCTGGCGACCGGCGTGTTCATCGCCATGGCCCGCCCGGACGTCGTGATCGCCTTCGCCATCCGCACCCTGGGGATCCGCGATGACTGGTTCCAGGAGCACATCGCCGACGAAGAGCTCGGCCGCCTGCGCTTGGTGATGAAGGTCGGGACCTGGGCCGGCGTTGGCTTCCTGTTCGCCAGCAGCTTCGGGCTCGGTATCGGTCTGCGGCTCTTGTAGCGCCGCGGGCGCTATGCTTGTCAAGACGATGCAACGCGCCCTCAGAGTCCTGCTCCCAGCCCTGCACTTCGTGGTGGCCCTGCTGCTGCTGCGGGCCTGGTTTTCCGAGGACATGCTGCCGGGCGGCGGGGCCAGCGAGCTCGACCAGCGGCTGGCTCTGCTCCACCAACAGGCGCGCTGGGTGCTCGGGCAGGCCCCCATCGGACACGCCGATCTCCTGGGCTTCCCCCAGGGCCGGCCCTTCTGGTCGGCGACGCCCTTTCCTGACCTCTTCATGCTCGCCCTGATGCCGCTGGTCGGAGACGCCCGGGCCTTCGCCTTGGTCACCGCCGCGCTCCTGGGCCTCACGGGCCTCGGTCCTCACCTCCTGGCCCGGCGCCTGGGAGCCAGCCCCGCGCCCGCGCTGCTCGCCGGTGTGCTCCTCCAATGCAGCCCCTTCCTCCTCAACTCCCTGGAGGGCGCGGTCGTCGAGATGGCCGCCGCTGGGCTCCCGTGCCTGGCCGCCCTGGAGATGCTGCGGGTGCTCGATGGGGAGCGCCGCCGCCTGCCCTGGGTGGGCTTCTGGGTGCTCGCCACAGCGCTGTCCTCGCCCTACTACGCGGTCTTCCTGGTGCTGGCCTGCGCGCTGGCCCTCGCGGGGACCTGGCGCTCGTGGAGACAGTGGCTGCAGATCGTGGGGATGGGCGCTCTGGCGGGTGGCTTCGCGCTGGGACTGCTCGCTGCCGTGGAGGGGCCGGAGGGCCGGCTTGGGTTCTCTGACGGCTTCACGGTCTCACCGCCCCAAAACCGGGTGCTCGCAAGCGGACGACCGGCACCCAAGCCCAAGCGAGGACAGGCTGCTCCTCCCCCAGGCGCTGGCCACCTCGGTGCGGACCGCCCAACCCGTGGCCCCGCTTCGGAGGCTCCCGATTCCAAGCGCCGTCCCGCGGGCCGTCCCCCCAGGTGGCGCCGCATCCTGGTCCGGTGGCCCGGCGGCTTCCTGGCCAGCCTGCTGCTCCTGGCCGGCCTCGCGCGGCGGGAGAGCCGCCCCTGGTCGGCGATGGGCCTGTTCTTCTTCCTGCTGGGGCCCGGCGTGCCCGCGATGGTCATGGCCTTGGAGTTGGGGCGTCCCGACGCCGCGGGGCCCCTGCAGCGCGCGCTGGACAGCCTGCCGCTGCTTGGGGTGCTCGGGAACCCCCGCCGCATGTTGGTGCTGGTGACCGCCCTCGCTGGCCTCGCTGGTGCCCGCTTGTTGACCGGCATGGGGCGCTGGACCCCAGGACTGGCGGTGGGGCTCACGGTGCTCGCGCTGGGCGAGCTCTCCCTCGCCAGGCCCGCCCTCTCGATCCCAGCGACACCGGATCTGGTGGGGAGCGAGGGGCTGGAGACCCTGACGGGTCCGGCGCTCGTGCTGCCAGCGGCCCACCCTCCGTACTGGATGGAGGGAGGCGGGCAGGGGAGCGCCTTGTTGGTGACGGCGAGGGCATCGGTCCCGGGCGCCCACGACCTGCGCCTGGGGGCCTCCGCCAGTGACCACGGCCAGGTGGCTGCGCTGGCTCGGGTGGGTGGCCTCGCGATGGCGGAGCAGGCCTGGAGGGCGGCCCCTGCCGAGCCGGACTGGGAGACGCAGCCCTACCGCGAGCTGGTGCTGGTGGTGCATCGCCTGGAGCCAGAGCAGATCCAGGCCCTGGAGCGCTGGTTGGCGGAGCGGGCAGATCCCCAGCACATGGGGGACAAGCTGCACATCTGGCGATTTCGGGGCCCCGGTGGGGGATCCGCGAGCAGAAAGTCGCCTTGACACCCCATGCGGACCGATTAAAAGCCGGGGCGATTCGAGCATGGCTCTGTAGCTCAGTTGGTTAGAGCATACGGTTCATACCCGTAGTGTCACTGGTTCAAGTCCAGTCAGAGCCACCATCCGAAACCCCGCCGGGCACCCGGCGGGGTTTCCTTCTTCAGCTCACAGGATGGTGAGCATGTTCTCCACCGGGCGGCCCACGGCCACCTTGCCCTCGTGCTGGAGGATCGGGCGCTGGAGCAGGCGGGGGAGCTCCGCCATCTTGGCGATCAGCGCGTCTGCGGGCAGGTCGGCGGACACCTCGTACTTCTTGGCATCGCGGCTGCGCAGCAGCGCCTTGGGCTCCACCCCGAGCTGCTCAAAGAGCGCCTCCAGCTCAGCCACGCTGAGGGGCTCCTTGGTGTACTCCCGGTACTGGAACGCGACGCCCTTCTCGTTGAGCAGGGCGACGGCCTTGCGGCAGGTGCTACAGGTCTTGGTGCAGATCAGCGTGGTCATCGGGGCCTCCAGAGCCTTGGGGATGTGCATCCCCTAACCCTGGAGGCCTCGCGTCCAGGCCTCAGTCCCGGCGGCGCCGCAGCAGGGTCATGCCCAGCAGCAGGCCCAGGGCACCCAGCAGGCCGCCAGCGCTCCCGCCAGTGCTGCTGCAGCCCGCGCCGCCGCCGCCGGCGTAGAGGCCGTTCAGGTCGTCCTCTCCGGTATCACCGGTGTCGTCGGGGGTGTTGGTGTCGGGGACGTCGTCGCTGCCATCCAGCGGGTCGGTGCCGTTGTCGACCTCGTCGCCGTCGGAGACGCCGCCGTCGTCGGTGTCGCTGTCGCCCGGGTCGGTCCCGTGGACGTTGACCTCGTCGCCGTCACTCAGGCCGTCGTCGTCGGAGTCGCTATCCAGAGGGTCGGTGGTGTGGACGAAGATCTCGTCGCCATCACTGAGCCCATCCCCGTCGCTGTCGGCGTTGTCGGGGTCGGTGCCGTAGGTGTTCTCCTCGTCGTAGTCGGAGACGCCGTCGCCGTCGCGATCGCTCACGTCGTCGGAGGGATCGAAGGGATCGGTCCCGTCCTGGTCCACCTCGGCGCCGTCGCCGCGGCCGCCGTCGTCGGTGTCGAAGTCCAGGGGATCCGTGCCCACCTCGAAGGTCTCGCGGCCGTCCTCCAGCAGGTCGTCGTCGCTGTCGGCGTCGTTGGGATCGGTGCCGTAGGTGTTCACCTCGGTGGCGTCCGTCAGGCCGTCATCGTCGCTGTCCTGGTCCAGGGGGTCGGTGCCGGTGTCGTTGACCTCGGTGCCGTCGTCCAGGCCGTCGCCGTCGCTGTCGGCGGAGAGGGGATCGGTGCCGTGGGTGTTGACCTCGTCGCCGTCGCTCAGGCCGTCGCCGTCGGTGTCGCCGCGGTTGGGATCGGTGCCGTGGATGTCGACCTCGTCGCCGTCGCTCAGGCCATCGCCGTCGCTGTCCGCGCTGCCGGGGTCGGTGCCCAGAGCCTCCTCCTCCACGTCGGTGAGGCCGTCACCGTCGGTATCGGTCCCGTCATCGGCCACGTCGTCGCTGGGATCCAGGGGGTCCGTGCCGTCGACCAGCACCTCCACGCCGTCGGAGACGCCGCCGTTGTCGGTGTCCTCGTCCTTGGGGTCTGTGCCGTAGGTGTTGACCTCCTCGCCGTCGTCCAGGCCGTCGCCGTCGGTGTCCGCCGAGAGGGGATCCGTGTCGGTGGTCAGGGCCTCCTCGCCGTCGCCCAGGCCGTCGTCGTCGCTGTCGTCGTCCAGGGGATCGGTGCCGTAGGTGTCGACCTCCTCGGCGTCGTCCAGGCCGTCGCCGTCGGTGTCGGCGTCCAGGGGGTCGGTGCCGTAGGAGTCGACCTCCTCGCCGTCCTCGAGCCCGTCACCGTCGGTGTCGGCGTCCAGCGGATCGGTGCCCTCGCTGAGGACCTCCTCGCCGTCGTCCAGGCCGTCGTTGTCGGTGTCCGCGTCGCTGGGATCGGTGCCGTGGGTGTAGACCTCGTCGCCGTCCTCCAGGCCGTCGCCGTCGCTGTCGGGGTCCAGGGGATCCGTGCCCAGCGCGGCCTCTTCGTCGTCGCTCAGGCCATCACCGTCGCTGTCGTCGCTGGCCACGTCGTCGCTGGCGTCCAGGGGATCGGTGCCCGCGGTGACCTCGGCGCCGTCGCCCACGCCGCCGCCGTCGGTGTCGGCCAGGTTGGGGTCGGTCCCGTAGGTGTTGACCTCCTCGCCGTCGTCCAGGCCGTCGCTGTCGCTGTCGGCGCTGGTGGGGTCGGTGCCGTGGGTGTTGACCTCGTCGCCGTCGTCCAGGCCGTCGCCGTCGGTGTCAGCGTCGTTGGGATCGGTGCCGTGGGAGTCGACCTCGTCGCCGTCGCTCAGGCCGTCACCGTCGGTGTCGGCGACGTTGGGATCGGTGCCGTGGGTGTTGACCTCCTCGCCGTCGTCCAGGCCGTCGTCGTCGGAGTCGGCGTCCACGGGGTCGGTCCCGGTGGTGTTGACCTCCTCGCCGTCGCTCAGGCCGTCGTTGTCGGTGTCGGAGTCCGTGGGGTCGGTGCCCAGGGTGTCCTCTTCGCCGTCGCTCAGGCCGTCGCCGTCGGAGTCGGAGTCGGTGGGGTCGGTGCCGTCGCTGATCTCGCTGCAGTCGTCCACCCCGTCGCCGTCGGTGTCGGTCAGCAGGGGATCGGAGCCGGCGGCCACCTCGGTGGCGTCGTCGCAGCCGTCGGAGTCGGTGTCGGCGAGGAGGGGGTCGGTCCCGTGTACGTTGACCTCGTCCCCATCATCCAGGCCCTCTCCGTCCGTGTCCGCATCCAGAGGATCGGTGGTGTAGACGAGGAGCTCGTCATCATCATCCAGCCCATCCCCGTCCGTGTCGGCGAGCAGGGGATCGGTGCCGTAGGTGTTGACCTCTTCGCCGTCGCTGAGGCTGTCACCGTCGGTGTCGTCGTCGTTGGGGTCGGTGCCGTGCTTCTTGACCTCCTCGCCGTCGGTCAGGCCGTCGTCGTCGGAGTCGGCGTCGTTGGGATCCGTGCCCTCGGTGACCACCTCACGGTAGTCGTTCAGGCCGTCGTCGTCGCTGTTCTTGTCCAGGGGGTCGGTGCCGTAGGTCAGCACCTCTTCGCCGTCGGTCAGGCCCTCGCCGTCGGTGTCCGCGTCGAAGGGATCCGTGCCGTAGACGTAGACCTCGTCGTCGTCGTCCAGGCCGTCCCCGTCGGAGTCGTAGCCGCCCAGGACGTCGTCGCAGTCCTCGTCCACGGTGTTGCCGTCGATCTCGGTCGCGGAGGTGTTGATGGCCGCGTCGGTGTCGTCGCAGTCGTCGCCGCCGTAGGCGTCGGAGTCCTCGCCGTCGCCGTCCTGGTCGTAGTCGGAGCCGCCGTCGCAGTCCTGGTCCACGCCGTCGTACCAGACCTCGGTGGCGCCGGGGTTGACGCTGCTGTCGGTGGGGTCGCAGTCGCCGTCGGCCACGGTGTAGCCGTCGCCGTCGTAGTCCACGGTGCCGCTGGAGTCGATGCCCGTGGAGCCGTCGCTGGCCCGCCCGGGGCCGGTGCCGCCGCTCACGTCCACGGTGCAGGTGGTGCCGCTGGTGTCGTAGAACTGCTTGACCACGCCGCCGCCGCCGCCGCCGCCGTTGTCATCAATATCGCCGCCGTCGCCGCCCGCAGCCGTGATGGTGCCGGTGCAGCTCAGGGTGTCGGCCTGGATGAACACGCCACCGCCGGCGCCGCCGCCCGCTGCGTCGTTGTTGTAGATCGCGCCGTCGTCGCCGTTGGTGATGATCGTGCCGGCGATGGTCACGGTGTCGGCCTGGATGGTGATGGAGCCGCCGCCATTGCCGCCAGCGCCGCCCGTGTCGCCGTCGCCGCCGCCCGCGGAGCCGCCCGCCGAGCCCATGTCCACGCTCAAGGAGCTGCTGTCACCGTACGCGGTGCCGCCCTGTCCGTCGGCCGTCAGGTTGTCGTCCTGGACGCCGTCGCCGCCGTCACCACCGTGGGCGCCGCCGCCGCCGGAGTCCGGGAATGCGCTGCCGCCGGTGCCGCCGCCGGTGCCTTCGCCCTGGGCATTGGTGACGCCGCGGTAGCCGGCCCCCGAGGCGACGATGGAGGAGGTGCTGTCCACGGTGACGGTCTCGGCGACCAGGGTGACCGTGCCGGTGGTGCCCGTCCCATCGTAGTCCGTGACCACCAGGCTGCCGCCGTTGATCACGTAGATGTTGTCGTAGCTCTGGGTGCCGTCCAGGGTCTGGGTCGTGCCGTCGATGGTCAGGTCTGCCGCCGAGGCGGTGCCGACCAGGGCCAGGTGGATCAACAGGGAGGTCATGGGTCTCTCCGGGAGAAGTGGCCCCCTTTCTACCACCCGGGGTCGGGGTTCTCGCTACGGCTTGGCACCAAGACAGACACGCGCCAGACCTGACGCCCGGCCCCAAATCTCCTGTAAGCGTCCCGCCCAGGACTCGTTAGACGCCGCACCCCCAGGAGTCCCCCGATGAGCCTACTCGCCCTCGCCACCTTCACCGCATGCAGCACCCCCCTGCAGGAGCGCGCTCAGTTCCTCACCGGCCCCGAGGCCTTCGTCTGGTCCGACGATCGCTTCGAGGTCCAGGGGGAGGACGAGATGCGCGGCAGCGTCAGCCTCAGCGACGGAGAGCTCAGCGTCTACTTCTTCGGTTTCCCCCCCGGGACCGAGCTCCTGGTCGGCGACACCACGGTCAGCGCGGACGCCGAGGGCCGCATGAAGGCCGACGTCTCCGCGTTCGCGTACTTCAACAGCATCAAGCTGCCCGCTCCCAACGAGAGCTCCTGGAACACCGGCACTCTCGGCGGCCTGACCCTCCAGGTGACCCCTCCGGGCGGGCAGGCCTTCAGCGTCCCGGTGCCCGACCAGACCGTCTACTTCCCCGGCGAGGACCTGGTGGAGGCCGCGAAGCGGGGTCCCGTCCTCTTTCACGGCGAGACCAACGCCGACCCCGAGCAGATCAAGGCCATCTACTACGACAACGGCTACGACGAGGTGGTGCTGGGGATGGCCCAGACCATCGGCGAGCTCGACGCTCTGGCCTTCGTTCAGCGCGTGACCGTCAAGGAGATCACCTGCGACGGCTACGTCGACGAGGCCGGCAACCCCACCAGCCCCGTGATCCTCCAGGTCCAGGACGCCAAGGTCCAGGTCTTCGGGCGGCGCAGCGGCAAGGTGCTCGCCGAGAAGACCTTCCCCTCCAAGAACGAGGACTGCCCCTCCAGCGTCTACTCCTTCGACTCCAGCCAGCAGAAGCGCTCCTCGCACATGCCCCGCGAGGAGATGCAGGCGTGGGTCAAGGCCCAGGTCAGCGGCTGAGCGCATTGGTCCCCCATCGCCCCTCGCGGCTCCGCCCCCACCCGGGTAGGGTCTGGGGCAGGGCAGCCTGAGGACGCGATGATCTGGACTTTGCTGGTCGCATGTTGGACGCCGGAGCAGCTCTGCGCTGGCCGGGGAGCCAGCTCGATGGAGCTGGGGGAGGGCTCGGGCACCGAGTTCACCCCATTCGAGGACGGGCAGGAGGTCGAGATCATCACCCCGCCCCAGGGTGGCTTTGGCGTGACCTTCCGCGCCCGCAGCCTGGGGCTGGTCGCCAACAACTTCGTGGACCTGGACATGCGCACCGAGGTCGGCGGAGAGGTGATCGGCGAGTACCTCTACGAGGACATGCTCGTCTACTGCCAGGAGGACGGCTCCGGCCTGATGTGGGGCACCGCGACCCCCATCGACCACCCCGACTACCAGGAGGCCCAAGACCTGGAGGCCCTGGTCGGCCAGGAGGCCCGCTTGGTGGTCGAGGCCACCGACATCGACGGCGACACCGCGATCGCCGAGTCCACCGTCACCCTCTGGCTGCGCGAGTGAACCAGGCCGCGTAGTCGGCCGGGTGGTTCAGGTTCAGCAGGCAGTCGGGCCCGCCCTCGACCACATGGGCCCCCTTTAGGTGCGGTCTGAGGGTGGGGAAGGAGGCCAGATCCCGGCCCCCCGGGATCCGGGCCGGATGTCCTGGCGCCCCGTGGTGCCCCAACACCGCGGCCCCCTGGGTGCCGGCGAGGTCACCGAGGGCCTGAACGCTGCACGGCGGCACGTCCACGGGCGTGAACAGCATGTCCTCGCCGGGGCAGAGCTCGGCGGCGAGCATCAGGGACTCCCGCATCTTGGTGGTGGACCACTGCGGGTTGTGGACCCAGAGCTCCTCCTCCTCAAGCAGAGCCCGCAGCGCCTGGGGATCCGCGCCCCCCACGACCACCCGCTTGTGGAGCCCGGCCGCTCTCGCGCGATCCAGCCACACCCGGGCCATCGGCGCGCCGGCGGGGTGGGGGAGCAGGGCCTTTGGGCGACCCATTCGGGCCGAGCTCCCGGCGGCCAGCAGGACAAACACAGCCATGCGCGCCATTAACCCCGAGGGCTCCCGGCGCGTCCACTGGCTATGGAGAGACCATGCTTGCTTCCGTGCTGGGCGCCTTCGCCCTGGGCTGCGCTGGCCGCCCGTCCGTCACCACGACCACGACCGCTCCCGTCTGGACCTTCGAGGTCCAGGGCAGCTTCACGACCACCGGGGAGCGTGACGGTGAGCCGCTGGAGGCCCTGGCGCCCTACGCCCAGATGGAGAGCGCGCTGCGAGGGAGCGTGGCCCGCTACCGGGTTCGGCGCTTCTCGGACGACAGCATCGGCTGGGTGCTGCGCTTTGGCCCCGTCGAGCAGGCCGACAGCCCCGAGGGCCCCTGGACGCGCTCGGAGCTCTCCGGCAAGAGCCTGGAGCTGCGCGGCTTCGAGACCGGCGAGATCCTGCAGCTTCGCAACGCCGCCCACATCTCCGGCCCCGGCCGCCACGGGGAGACCCTGGACGCCCTCTTCTTCGCCATCTCGCCGGTGGTCCCCGACCTTGAGGCCGGCGCTTCGGGGTGGCGACGGCAGACCTGGCCCTTCGAGGTCGCCCGGCAGCGAAACCTGCACACCAACCTGCAGGCCGAGTGGACCGGGCTGGAGCGGAACTTCGAGCACGCCACCCTCAGCTACCAGGGCAAGCTGGACGGCCGGGGCATGGACACCCCCGTGGGCGCGCGGATGAGCGTGGGCGGGACCGCGAGCGGCGAGGTCAGCGTCAACGTGGCCGACGCCACCGTGCTCCGGCACCAGGTCGACTGGGAGCGGGAGCTGCGGTTGGACTACGACAGCGGCGCGTGGATCGAGCAGATCCAGCACCTGACCGTCCAGGTCCACGAGAGCGAGCCGGCCCCCGGACAAGCGCTCCCCGTGGACACCGAACTCTACCGGCGGGGCACCGCGGAGACCGACGCCCAGAACCTGCCCCTCTACATCGAGCCCGACGAGATCCACGCCACCCTCAGCGAGCAGCTCGCCCGCTTCGAGCAGTGCTACACCTTCTCGTCGGCGCGTGGGCGCACCCAGGTGGGGGTGGTCAAGGTGACCTTCTTCATCGCCCCCGATGGCAACGCGCAGGGGGCCTACATCGAAGAGTCCAAGTCCACCCTCCCGGATCTGGACGAGTGCCTGGTGGACCAGGCCAACACCCTGGTGTTCCGCCCTCACGACGAGGAGCCCATCGGCGTCGGCTACCCCTTCGTGTTCCGGGACGGCGCCCTGCAGCCCTACCCGATGGTGGCCGTCAAGCAGCGCCCCATGGGCCTTCTCTGGCTGCACCTGCCCGCCAGCTCCGGCCTCGAGGGCCCCTTGTTGCGGGACTGAGACCGGGGCAGGATCCTCCGTCCGGGGCCCGGGTGCTATGGTCCCCGGGTTGTCTTGAGGTTGTCCGGAATGGACGCTCTGCGTTCCCTGAAAGCTGCGCTCGCCCACGCCCGCTGGCTCTCCCGGGTCGAAGAGGCGCTGGTGCTCGTCCCCAACCTGCTCGCGGAGATGCCCGAGCTGGTCTCGGTTCGGGTCCAAGCGAGCGAGGAGGTGCTGGCGCCTTGCGGCTTCACATCCCGTCTATACCGTCCGGTCAGCCGTCTGATCGCCACCCGCCTCAAGGCCGCTCGCGCCGGCGAGGTCAACGAGGACCTGCGCGAGCTCCAGCCCCAGGTCCTCAAGCAGGACGCGCTGGTCCGGGAGCTCGCGGAGCTGCTGGTCGAGAGCGCCCCCTTCGGCCGCCCGGCCCAGAGCCTGGTGCTGCTCGAGCTGGTGCGCCTCTCCAGCGGCGTGTTCGCCCGGGACCGGGAGCTGCTGGATCGGGTGCAGCAGGACGGCTTGGACGCCGACCTGGGGTGGCTGGCCTCCCAGACCCCGGAAGCTCGGGGCGAGCTGCTCAGCGGCCTGGCCTTCTCGATCCAGGTGCGCCTGGGCGCCGCATACGCCCTCACCAAGGGCCTCGCGCGGCCGGGGCGCCTCTACCAGAGCCTGGTGGCCAGCCGCCTGCCCCTGGTGCTGCGGGCGAGCAACCTGGAGCTCCCCCGGGATCTGGTCCTGGTGGCGCGCGTGCTGGAGCAGCCCACCGCCGACGCCACGCTGCGGGCGGCCTGGGCCGCAGGGCGCGCGGCGCTCGAAGAGGGGATGGCGCAGGACTCCGCCGCCGGGGCCATCCTGCGCGCAGAGGCTGCTGAGGGCCGCTCCATCGACGGGCTCATGCTCCACCGGCGCAGCCTGGGGCTGGGGCTCTCCCTGCTGCCCGCGCTGGTCACCCAGCAGCAGCTCCAGGCGCAGGGGCTCAGCGCTCGCGAGGCGTCCGCCCTGCTCGGGCCCGCTGCGGTCGCCGCGACCACCGGCTTGATGGACGTGGTCGAGGCCTGCCGGCGCCTGGACCTGATCAGCGCGCTGGCCTCCAGCCTGCTGCCGGTCGAGCGGCGGGCGGGGCGGTGGCGCAGCGGCGGCTCGGAGGTCTCCGCGCCATTGCTGGAGCTGCTGGTGCCCTCCAGCCTGGATGAGGCTGCCCACGCCCACGTCGTGGGGGTGCGCTTGGGTCAGCAGGCCAACCAGCTCGTGGCGGACCCGCGGGCGCTCGGGGGGCTGGCCGCGCTCGGGCGCATCTGGGAGCAGCTTGAGTCCCAGGCGCTGGAGCTCGGGGGGCGCGTTCAGCGAGGCGGCCCCCCCTTCCTGGCCGCGTTCAGTGACGAGCCCGCTGCCCGCAGCTTCGAGGCGCTGCTGACCGAGCGGATGGAGCGCCTGGATCTGCAGATCGGCAGCCTGGGCTCGGTGCAGCTCAGCGAGGCCTTCCACCTGGCCCGGGTCGAGGGGCCGCTGGTGGGGGGCTGGTGTGGCCATCGGCTCGTGCTCGCTGGCCCTCCGGTCGAGGCCGTGCTGGGGGGCGGCGGGGCCGCGGGCAGCCTCTGGGATGACGAGGTCCAGACCGTGGACGAAGACTCCACCGGTCCGGTGTTCGACCCCTTCAACCCGACCCCGGTCTCCGTGGAGGAGGACGCGGACGAGGGACCGCCGGCGGACTGGAGCGAAGGCCTGGTCGGGGCCATCGAGGGCGACGAGCCCCCGGTCGAGGCCGCCTCTCTGGAGGACCTGGGCGAGGCGGTCTCCTACGACCTGCTGGGCATGCCCCCCCTGGATGACGACACGGAGTTGACCTCCAACCAGGACCCCGCCACAGAGGACGAGGTGGTCCTGGAGCCCTTCTCCCAGGACGTGCTGGGCTCCGACGAGTCCATCCTGGGCGTCACCCTGGACACGGAGCTGGACGCGGGCCTGTCCAGCAGCTTCGACGCGGACCTGTCCGCGAGCCTGGATGCGGACCTGAGCGACGGACTGGAGACCTCGCTGACGGACAGCGGCTTTGACCTGAACGGAGAGGACACGGAGTCCATCGAGGTGGACCCACCCGTCGAGCGGCAGCGGCCGGTCATCCCGGCGCTCTCCTCTCCCAGCGGATTCAGCTTCCCCTCCGACGACTCCCTGGACGGCCCGCTGGAGCTGTCCAACCCCGAGCCCAGCTTCCCTGAGCCCAGCTTCCCCGAGGACAGCTTTCCCGAGGACAGCGACGACGAGGAGAGCGAGGTGGAGATGGAGTTCGAGATCGAGGACGACGAGGACTCCGAGCTCCTGGAGGCCCACGAGGCGGGCAGCGCGGTCGCTCCCGCAGAGGCGCTGCACACCTTCGACATGCTGGGCGACTCCCTGGACGGCTTCGAAGACTGGGACGAGGCCTCCGACGACGGGTGGGAGCCCAGCGCCCCCTCCGAGCCCGAGCAGGTGGATCTGGGGCAGCCCTTCTACCTGCCGCCTCCCGACGAGGACGGCCCCTCCAACACCGACTCGCTCCTGGAGATCATCGACTCCCTGAACCCCGCCGATGGGGTGGAGTTCTCGGACGTCGACCTGGGGGACCTCACCGACGACGATCTCTCCCTCGGGCGCGAGCCGGAGCCCCTGAGCATCGGCGAGGACGCCCCGGCCTTCCCCGATCTGGGCCTGGACCTGGATGTGGTCGAGGTGGCGGTGCCCGAGCCCGAACCGGAGCCCTCGGTCCCCGAGCAGCCCACGATCTCGCGCGCGGACCTGGACTTCCTCTTCCAGGGCTACGTGGTGGTGCCCGCCGAGGGCGGCTTCATCTTTGGCCGCGCCTACGGCAGCACCCTGGTCGACGTGCACCGCTACGTCCTGGACGAGCCCACCGAGGCCCACCTGGCCTTCGCCCGCGACAAGATCCGCGAGCGCTTCTCCCCGGCCAGCGACGAGACCCTGACCCTCTCGGGTCGGGACCGCCCGGAGCCGGTCTCACTGGACCTGCTGATCGACGCCTTCGAGGACTGAGGGGCTGCATTTCGACTTTTCTGCATCCGGCCTCCACCATTCGCCGCTGGGGTTGGCGCAGCGGGCTCCGAGCGGCTAGTGAACCCGGCACAGGAGGCTGGAATGAAGCTCTACCGCGCCCGCGTCCCGGAGATCGCGCGCCACGTCATCGAGGAGCTCTGCAACGGCGGAGACATCGAGGTTGAGCCCGCCAACCGCTCGGAGGCCGAGCTGGATCTGGTGTCCATCATGGAGGAGTACCTCCGCCGGGACTACCAGCTCCGCGACAAGGTCAAGGAGCAGATGGCCACCGTCAACGCCAGCTACGACCAGTACGGCAAGTGGCGCAACCGCGTGGCCGAGGAGTGGAACCACCCCACCGGCGACGCGGTCGAGAAGTTCCTGGCCCGGCAGTTCATCGAGAACTTCATGATCAGCCGCTTCGTCGAGGAGGTCTTCACCGATGACGGCCTGCTCTGGCGCAAGACCCTGGACCTGATCCGCACCCACGATGTCGACGAGCGCGCCATCCGCGAGGAGGCCCGCGCCTCCATCAAGAACATCAAGGAGGGCACCGTCGACTTCGAGGTCGCGATGGACAAGGCCGTCCGCGATGTGAAGAAGCGGAAGGGGCTGATCTCCTGATCGCCTTCGGGCCCACCGTCCTGGGGCTGCTCCTGCTCGGGAGCGGCTGCAGCGATCCGCCCGCCCCCGAGGTCACCCAGCCCACGCCAGAAGAGGCGGAGGCTGCGGCCCAGGCCTTGCTGTCCCAGGCGCCCGCCGAGCCCGCACCGCCCCCGACCCCCGTCGAGGGCGCTGAGCTGGTGCCAGTGGAGATCGTCTGGGAGGGCATCGGCGCCCTCTACAAGAGCTACTTCTCCGACCAGAAGGCCATCACGGCGCTGAGCGTGGCGCTGGCGCCCTATTTCTCGGAGACCGTCCAGCTCACCATCAGCTTTGACAGCGAGAAGCACCTGGGCCGCATCCGCATCCTGGTGCCGCCGGGGGCGCTCCGCACGCCGCCCAAGGCCTCGCCCGCCGACCTGCAGGCCCTCTCGCCGCTGCTGGTCGCCCTGGCTGTGTACCGGGACGATCTCTCCAGCCGCTACGACATCCGGATCCAGTCCTTCCACATCGGCCTGGACTTCTTCCGGGGGCCCGTCCACTGCCGGGTCTCTGCGGCCGGCGAGCCTCCGCCGGATGGTCGGCTGGTGGACCCTTGCGTGCTGGTCAACGGCCAGAAGCAGTGCGGCACCCCGGGACCCCAGGGCGTCGCCTTTGTCGGGGAGACCGCCGCGCAGGTGGAGCGCTGCCTGGAGCGCTGAGTCGGTTATTGTGGGCCTCGGTTCCAGAGCCTCCGCGAGTGGGGGAGGGGGAGCCTGGAGGTCATCATGTTGTTGCTCCTGCTGAGCGCTTGCGAGCCGAGCCCCTACGGGGTCTACGCCACGGCCATCGACAACCACCGCAAGTCGGTGGCGGCCGCCCCTTGCAAGACGGACTCTGTCAACGCCTTGGCGACGACCCTCGCAGAGGCGGGTGATGGGCCCGCGGCCATGCAGGTCTACAGCGACTTCCACGCGGCCTGCGGCGAGAACAAGACGCTGATGAGCAAGCACCTGGACCTGGCGATTCAGCTCGCGGACCACGCCAAGGCCATCGAGCTCGCCCAGGCGCTGAGCGATGGGAAGCCCAACTCCCCTTACGCGGACCAGCTCGTGGCCGAGCTCGCCCTCGCCGGCCGACAGGACGAGGCGCTGACCCTGCGCCGCCAGCAGGTCGCCGCCAGGGGCTCCAAGGGGCACCGGCAGCTCCGGGCGCTGGCCGAGCTGCAGGAGGAGCTTCAGAAGCCCTGCGACGCGATGGTGACCTGGGGGCAGCTCTGGTTCGTCAGTCCCGAGCTGCGGGGCACGGCCGGCACCGCGATCGCCACGCTCGAAGGGCAGCACCCGGAGTGTGAGGGCGTCCAGCTCAAAGAGGAGGGCAAGGTCCGTCAGGACCCCTCCGACGGGTACTGGCGCTTCGAGACCCAGCTCGCGGGCAAGGAGCTCTGGCTGGGCCTGGACACCTCTGCGGCCTGGACCTACGTCGACGCCGCAGCGATGGAGGGCGCCGAGGGCGTGACCGAGGTGATGCCGCACCTGAGCATGCTGACCGGCGTGGGCACGCTCGAGGGCAAGCTGGTGCACGTGGACAGCATCCAGGTGGGCACGGTGACCTTCAAGAACGTGGACCTCTTGGTGGTCCCCAGGCTCCCCAGCAAGATCGACGGCTTCCTGGCGCTCAACGTGAGCTCCCGCATGGGCATGCGGGAGCTCAATGACCGCTACTGGAGCATCGCGCCGCTCTAGGCCTCCGAGTCACAGGCCCTGCGGCCTCAGGCGGCGCGCAGCAGCTCCATGGGGTCGTCCATCAGGTCCTGCAGGCGGCTCATCAGGCGGTTGCGCAGGCGGCTGTGGAGCTGGGAGATGCGGGACTCGGTGACCCCCAGCAGCTCGCCGATCTCCTTGAAGGACAGATCCCGGTAGTAGTACAGGTCCACGATCTGACGCTCCCGGTCCGGCAGGGACTGCAGCGCTTCCCGCACCCGGGCGGAGACATCGTGCTGCACCGCCTCGTCCCAGGGGGACTCGTCGTCGGACTGGAGGGTGGAGTGGATGGGCTCCTCGCCCGCGCCGGTGCTGTCCTCCATGGAGACCAGCGAGCGCAGGGTGGAGTTCTGGATCATCTCGCTCAGGCGCTCGGTGGTGACCTCCATCGCGGCGGCCAGCTCGCTGTGGCTGGGGTCGCGGCCCAGCTTCTCGCGCAGGTCATCGCGGGTCGCCTGGATCTTGTGGTGGCGATTGCGGACGCTGCGGGGGATCCAGTCCTCCTTGCGGAGCTCGTCCAGGATGGCGCCCTGTACCCGGATGCGGGCGTAGGCCGAGAAGCTGATGGAGCGCGTCTCCTCGAAGCGATCGACGGCGTCGATCAAGCCCAGCGTGCCGATGGTGACGAGGTCCTCAGCCTCGACACAAGAAGGGAAGCGACTGACCATCCGGTAGGCCACCTTCCGAACCATCGGGTAGTGGGCCAAGATCAGCTCCTCTCGGCGACCCGTGGGCGTACGGGCGGTTTGTGTGGACATGGGGTCCTCCTGACTGTGTGCACCCAGGTGCAAAGCAGGAGTTGTGCCAAGTCTTCAAGTTATTGAAATCACGAATATTTTGGTGATTTCTCCCCACCCTGGGGGGTCACCGTTCACCCGGGGTTCACCGGGGGGGTGTTCGTTGACCCGGTGTTCTCGGATCCACCCGCATCCGATCCCTCGCCGCCCTGAGCCGGCGCCAGGCTGGGCACCTCGGTGCCGGGAACAGGGGTGTAGGGGCGCTGCTCGACGCCCAGGGAGAAGGTGCCCTTTGCCGCCATGCGCAGGCGCTCGTGGAGCTGGGTGAGGGCCACGTTGCGGTTGAGCTCCTTGCCCTCCAGGCCCCAGAGCACGAAGGACGCGTAGTAGTCCCGCGCCGGGTACCACTGGAAGCGGTCGCCGTAGACGTAGCCCAGGCGGTAGCGCTCCTGGGTGCCCGCATCGAACACGTCCAGCACGGGCGGCTGCACCTCCTTGTCCACCCAGTCGGGCTGCTTGGCGAGCCACTCCTGCATGCGGCGCTCTTCGCGCTCGCGGGACTGGTCGCTCAGCTCGTTCCAGGTGCGCTGGTCAAAGGGCGAGATGGCGTCGCCCAGGGTCTCTAGGGCGATGTACCGGCCCCCAGGGTGCAGGTCGACCCCGCTGGCGTCGTCGAAGGCGTAGAGCAGCGTGCCTTCCGTGTCGTAGACCTTGACGCTGCCTTGGCTGGCGATGGCCACCTGGCCCAGGGTGGGCTCGAAGTCCAGATCGGAGATGGGGCCGCTGTGCCAGGGGAAGGCCGGCGTGATCTCGCCGGTGGTGAAGTCCGCCAGCAGCAGCTTGGGCGCACCGTCCTGCTCGGCGCTCAGGTAGACCTTGTCCCGGTCTCCGCTGGCCGTCAGGTGCTCGGGGTTGGTGTAGCCGCGCAGCTCCAGGGTGTTCATGTTGGCCTGCACGCGGTCGAAGAGCACCAGGCGGGGGGCCTCCTTGCCGGCCGAGGGCTTGAGGGGCAGCACCAGCAGCTCCGGGCTCAGCCAGGCCGGGGTGGAGACGGGGACCTCGGTCGGGAGGGCCACGACCTCCTTGGTCTCGCCGTTCATGATGTGCGCGGACAGGGGGAGCTGGAAGTAGAGGTTCACCCCATCCGGCGCCCAGGCGAAGGCCACGAAGTTGTTCGACCCGCAGGGCTCGAACGCGGTCTGGATGCCGTGCCGCTCGGTCAGAAAGGAGATCTCGCCGGGCGAGCACTCCGCGTAGGCCTGGTAGACGTTGTCGGAGAAGGTGTTCTCCGAGTACATCCGGTCCCGGTCACACGCGGTCAACAGCAGGGCCAGGGCCAGAGGGGTCATGCGCATCGGCGGGCTCTCCAGAGCAGCAGGGGGGTGGCCAGCAAGAGCCACAGGCTCCCAGGGACAGGGCGGGGAGCGGAGCTGCAGCCGCCGTAACCGACGAGCTGTTGCCCCTGCCAAGGCGGCGCGGTGTCCAAAGGCTCAGCGGGGGTTCCAGGATCCAGCTCGGGCTCTCCCAGCAGGTCGGCGATGACGAGCTGCTCTCCTCTGGACACGATCAGCAGGTCCACGGTTCCCGAGAGCCCCTCGGGGAGGGCCGCGCGCAGGTGGGTGTCGCTGTGCTCCTGCAGCTCCAGCCGAGTCAGTCCTCGGGTGGGCCCAGAGAGCAGGAAGAGGGAGGGGCTGGGTCCCAAGCCCGAGGCGGTGAGGTCCACCGTCTGAGCATCCACCTGCAGCTCCTCCAGCCGGATCAGCCCCCCCTGCGAGGCCACCAGCAGCGCGTTGGGCAGCACACCCTGCTCGCTCTCCACGGTCCACGGGCCGGGCGCGTAGTAGCTGGGGTCGATGGGGTAGCTGTCCCCCCGCAGCGCGAGGCGCTTGGACTCGAAGCCCGGGCGGGAGAGGGTCAGCAGGGCAGGGGGGCTGTCGATGGGGGCACCGGAGGCGTCGAGGATCTGCAGCTCCGTGGGCTCGCAGCAGGGCAGCAAGGTGGGCTCCAGGCGCTGCTCCAACAGATCGGCAGGCTCCAGCGCGACCTCCAGGCTGACGATCTCCTCGGCGGGCAGGCGCAGCTCGCGGGTGTCGGTGGTGTAGCCGGGGGCCCGGGTCTCCAGGGTGTAGATCCCGACCTCCAGGATGTGGCTGCCGTCACCGTCCGGGCCCGTCCAGAAGGGGCTGGCGCGCTCCCCGACGGAGAGCTCGGCCTGCAGGGGCTGACCGGTCTGGGCGTCGACCACCTGGACGCGCAGCGGCACGGGGGTGCTCAGCAACTCGGCGATGGCCCGCAGGTGGGTGTTCAGGACCGTGTCGAGCTGGCTGGCGGCGGGCTGCTTGTCCTCCCAGGCCTCGAGGGTGAGGTCCAGGGTGCCCTGGCGGCCCAGCGACCAGTCGTTGGTGTCCCCGGTGGTGGTGTACCAGGCCGCGCCGTTGGTCGTGTAGAAGTCGGGGTGGGTGCAGTAGCGCGCGTAGGCCTCGCCCAGTGCGGCCATCCGGTCCTCGTCGGGGGAGAGCTCGGTGGTGTGGTTCCAGGGCCAGCCCAGGTTCAGCGCGCCGGTGTGCAGGCTCAGGCCGGCGTGGAAGGGGTGGTAGAGGCTCAGGGTGCGTACGGCCCGGGTCTCGGGCTCCGAGAAGGGGGCCGGCCCGCGGAAGGCCCCCTCGCCCCACTCGTAGTCGTAGTTCCGGTTCAGATCGACGCCGCTGGCGTTGTAGCGGCTGCCGGCTTCCAGGCCGTCCGGGTTGACCACGGGCACCACGACCAGGTGCAGGGACTCGCTGAGCCCAGCCCACGCGCCCTCTCCCCCGAGCACGGCCTCCGCGACGGCCAGGGCCAGCTCGGCGGAGGGGGCCTCGTCGCCGTGGTGCGCGCCCAGGATGCGGAATGCGGGGGCGTCCTGGGGGCCGATGGACAGGCCCAGGATGGGGCGGCCCTCCCCGCTCTCGCCCAGGTCCAGCAGGGTGGCGGCGGGGTCCTCGGCCATCGTCCGCAGGGCCGCGTTGATCTCCTCGGCGCTGCGGTAGCCCTCGGGGCTGGGGGGCGCGATGGTGGCGGGCGCTGCGCGCGTCTCGAAGCGCGCCTGCAGGGCCGGCCAGTCGTCAGCGCGGGCGTCCATGAGCACCCAGGGCCCGTCCACGCCCTCGGCGAAGTTCGCGCCCATCGACTCGGCTTGCGCCCGGGTGTCCTCGTCGGGGAGGCGGATCCAGGCCTGCTGAACGGGGGCCACGGCGGCCTGGGCGGTGGGGAGCAGTGGGATCAGAGCCAGGAGCACCATGGCCCCACTCTATACGCCGGCGCGCTCATCTGGAGGCCCAGCTCACTCCGCCGGCGAGGGGCCGCCATCGGCCAGCGCGGGCCCGCCGGTGTCCTGGGGCTTGGCGAGCTCATCAAGCTGCGCGACCAGGAGTGCCTTCTGGGCGTTGAACGCCGACTTCTCGCCGGAGGGGATGGACTCGGTGTTGGGCAGCTTGACGGTCATGGCGTCCACGGGCTTGCCGCCCACGTGCAGCTCGTAGTGCAGGTGGGGGCCGGTGCTCATGCCGGTGTTGCCGGAGAGCGCGATGACCTGGCCCTGCTTGACGCTCTGGCCGGGCTTGACCTTGTAGGCGCTCAGGTGGCTGTACTTGGTGACGCGGCCGCCAGGGTGCTGGACGACCACGTGCTTGCCGTGGCCGCCGTGGGTCTTGGCGACCTTGACCACGCCGTCGCCGGTGGCCCGCACGGGGGTCCCGGTGGGGCAGCCGAAGTCGGTGCCCAGGTGCTTGCGCTTCTTCTTGAGGACGGGGTGGAAGCGGCCGGTGGAGAAGCCGCTGGTGACCCGCGCGAAGTCCAGGGGGCTGCGCAGGAAGGGCTTCTTGGAGGCGGTGCCGTCCGGGTGGTACCAGCCGTCGGTCTCGCCGTCGCTGTGGACGTAGTGGATGGCGGTGAAGGTCTCGCCCTTGTTCTCCAGGCGCACGGCCTGCAGCTCGCCCATCTTGGCGTAGCTTCCGTCCTCCCGGTAGAGCGCCTGGCCGATGACCGAGAAGCGCGCGCCGGCCTGCAGCTCGGTGTTGAAGTCCACGTCGTACTGGAAGACCTTGGCGATGCGCACGATGTCGGCGGGACGCAGGCCGGCCTCCACAGCGGCGGCCCAGAGGCTGCCGTCCACGATCAGCACCTTCTCTTCGGGCTGGGCGGTGTAGAGGACCTCGTCCACGGAGGCGGTGGGGGTCTCGCCGCTCAGGTCCACGACCAGGGTGTGGTCTTCGTCCAGGACGTAGCGCATCTCGACGGTCTTGCCGCCGAGCTCCCGGTCCTGGGTGAAGTGCAGCTCCTTGCCGGCGTAGATCTTGCGCAGGTCCACCCAGGGCAGAGCGGCTTCGACCACCGCGTCGACCTGGTGCACGCCGTAGTCGGGCAGGATGCTGCCCAGGGCCTGGCCGCGCTTGATCTTGTGGGAGACCTGCGTGAAGCGGGGCTCGGGCTCCGGCTCGGGCAGGGTGGGGGCGGGCTCCACGACGGGCTCGGGCTGGGCCTGGGTGCGGCTCGGCCAGGGAATCAGGGCTGCGACAGCGACGGCGAGGGAGCCGACGATGGCCGTGGCGGCGATGCGAGCGCGGAGGGTTGACATGTGAAGAGCCTTGACCGAAGCGTGGACTAGGGATCAGTGCGTAGTATATCGGATTCCTTGAAAAAGAGCACGATCTCCTCGCTTGCGTCCAGGGGCTCTCGGGGCGCGGTGGGATAGGGGCGCTTGGAGGTAGACCCATGACCCTGCGCACCACGACCGTCCTCTCCTTCCTGCTGATGCTGGCCTGCACCGGCGTGAAGATCGACGACACCTCGGGCACTGCGGACACCGCCTCGGGCGGAGAGGCGGAGCTGGACCCGGAGCTGGCCTACACCGCCGCTCAGCTGCCGATGGCCTATGCCTTCGTCGTGGGCTTCATGGCCGCGGGCGATGCCACCGACTGCCCCAGCGTGGTGGCCACCAGCGAGACCGTGACCACCTTGAGCGGGGACTGCACGGATACCGAGGGGACCGCTTGGACCGGCACCGCTGTGCTCACCGAGACGGGCGACTCGGCTGGCAGCATCGCGATGACAGACTTCGGCAACAGCGAGGTCACCGTGACCGGGAACATCGACATCGGCGCGGCCCTGACCAGCGACCTGGCCGTGGACCTGGACTACGAGGGCCAGCAGCTCACCCTGACCTACGCGGACTACGGCGTCGATGACTGGCAGGGCTACGGCAACGGGCTCTTCAACGGCGAGGGCAGCTCGAACTTCTCGGGCCTGATGACCTACGCGCAGGACGGCGCCAGCGTGGTGTTGACCGCGAGCGGCTCGATCAGCAACGCGGGCACCTGCAGCGACGAGTTCGACGCCGGCACCCTGACCCTGTCCGGCCACTCGGCCGGGGACCTGGTCTACACCTGGGACGGCGCGGGCTGCGACGGCTGCGCGGACTGGAGCTTTGACGGCGCGACCGGGACGGCCTGCGAGTAGGCCTCGAGTCGGCCGGACGGGGGGCGCCCGGTTGGAGTCCCCCCCCCGGGGAGCCTCAGTCGCAGGCGACCTCGAGCTCGTAGTCGGTGTCGGTCTCGTCCCACTGGACGACCGTCGCGACGTAGTCGCCGGCCTGGAGCTCCATGGAGATCTCCTCGCCGGTGCCGCCGCCGTCGGTCTCGGAGCGGGTGAGCTCGTCGCCGCTGGCCGTGCTGAGGTGCAGGTCGAGATCGGAGCTGCTGTCCCAGTCCAGGGTCAGGGTGACCTCCCGGTCCTCGTTGACGCTGAAGCTGTGGCTGCGGTTGCCCTCGTCGACCACGTTCCCGTCGAAGTCGCCGCCGCAGGTGCCGCCGCCACCACCACCACCACCGCCGCCGCCGAAGCTGCCGGTGTCGTCGCCCCAGCCGCTGTCCATGCCGCCTCCAGTGCAGGCGGTGCCGATGAGGATGAAGAGGCCGAAGAGGGCGTGGGTCGTGCGCATGCTGTGTCTCCTGTTGGGTCCCGAGCGGGGACACTCCAGAGGTACCCGGGCCCCGGCTCCTCCAGCCGGCTATGTGGCGGACAATTGTCCGGAGAATGTCCGTGTGGCGTCTGGGAGCGCTGGAGCTGGATCTTGACGCGGCCGTGCTGCGTGGGCCGGCAGGTCCGGTCGGGCTGACTCCGCAAGAGGTCGAGCTCTTGAGCCGACTGCTGGAGAGTGGCGGTGGGGTGTGTGCGCGGGAGACGCTGCTGCCCCAGGCATCGGCGCGGCGCGTCGACCGGGTGGTCTCGGAGCTCCGCCGGAAGCTGGAGCCGGACCCCAAGCACCCGCGCCTCCTGCTTTCCGTGTACGGCCAGGGGTACCGGCTGGAGCTGTCGGATAGCGGACCGGTCACCCACCTTCTGGGGCGCCGCGCCGCGTTCGCGTACCTGGCCCGAGGGGAGTCGCTGAGCGTCTGGGGGCCTCCAGGGGCGGGGTGTGCTGCGGTGGCCCAGGCTTTGGGGCGCAGCCTCGGACCCGCGCAGGGGGCGCTGACCTTGGGGGGACTTGCGCCCGAGCTGGCCGGGGACTTGTTGCTGCGGGCAGCAGGTCGGGAGGTGCCGGAGGCGGCGGAGCTCTGCGCCCTGGTGGGGCACCTGCCCGGCCCCTGCCTGGAGCTTGGCGCGCGGGCCCGCTTGATGACAGGGCGGGCGCTTCTGCAGGCCCTCACGACAGAGCCCGAGTCGGTGGCGCCGCGCTGGTGGGCCGCTTGCTCGGAGCGCTGGGAGCGTCTTGGGGGTGGGGACGCGCTGCGGACTCTGGCCTGCGCCGCGCGGCCACGCCTCTCGGTCCCGGAGGCCGCTGCGCTGGTGGGCCGCTCAGAGCTGGAGCGCCTTCACCGGCAGGGCTGGGTGAGCTGGGAGCCCCCGGGGAGCCTCTACCTGCCCACGCCCTTCCAGGCGCTCGCGCGGCGACAGGCCGGTCCGGAGCACTGGAGGCGCTGGATGCAGTGGCTGGAGGCGCGGGTCGCTTCGCTGCGTACCCAGGTCCATGGCCCCCGCGGTGGCGAGGCTGCTGCGGAGCTGGTGGGGCTGCGCCCGGAGCTGGAGCGCTTGATCACGGAGCGTCCCGACGAGCGCGCGTTGGCGGTGCGGCTGGTGGTCTCGCTGGACACGGCCTGCCGGCGCTTGGGGCACGAAGGGTGGCTCCGCGAACAGCACGAGGCGCTCCTCTCCCGGGTGACGCAGCTCCCGGCGCATGAGGCCAGCGAGCTCTGGCAGGTGCGCTCGGAGTGGCTGCGGCTACGGGGCCAGCTCAGCGAGGCGGCGGAGGCGGCGGAGGCGGGCGTGCGCCGGGCGGAGTCCCCTGGGGGAGAGGCTTCGAGGTCGATGGCCTTTGGTCAGCGCGCCGTGGTCCACCAATCTCGCAGCCAGTGGCCCGCGGCTATCGCCGACTACCAGAGAGCTCTGGACGCCAGCGAGGACAGGCGACTGCAGGCCAGCTTCCTGGCCAACCTGGCGCAGGTTCAGCTTCGGGTGGAGCGGGACACAGAGGGGGAGGCCACCCTGGAGCGGCTGGTCCGCGGGCACCGGGAGCGCGGTGAGGCCAGGCAGGAGGCTCGCGCCCGCGGCACCCTGGCCAGGCATCTGCTCGAGATCGGGGCCTATGGGCGCGCTCAGGCCCAGTTGGAGGCGGTGGATCCCTTGCTGGAGGGCATCAACTTCGACCTCCAGCACGCGCTGCACCCCCTCCGCTGGGGCATGCTCCGGGTGGCGCAGCGCACAGGGGTGTTGGCCCGCGAGGACCTTGGGCGGGCGCTGAACGCCGCGGGGCGGCTCGGCGAGCCCCGCACAGCCGCGATGGCGCAGGGGGTGCTGGGCATTCTGGCCCTCCAGGACGGGCTCGTCGAGGAGGCGGTCGGCCACCTGCAGGCCAGCATCCAAGGACACGCCAGCGCGGGGCGGCCTGCGTTCGCGAGCTTCGCGGCCTGCTGGAGTGCGTGGTGTGCGCTGGAGCTGGGCCAGCCTGTCCGGGCCGAGAAGCAGCTCGCGCAGGCCCGCCGCTGGGGGAGGGCGCCGGAGATGGTCCAGGTGCTGGAGCTGGTCCAGGCAGCGCGCCTGGGGGACGCTGCGGACGCGCAGACCCTGGCGGTGCTGCGCCGCAAGGCCCGGCGGTCCTGGGAGCTGCGGATGGCGCTGCGGTTGCTCGCGCGCGGGTAGCTACTCGCAGATCTGGCCCTGCTCTCCCCCGTGCAGCCAGTCCACGCACTCCCCGCAGGTGTCGGGGTACCAGATGAAGGTCAGGGCGCCGTCGGGGTGGCCCGTGAGAGAGAGGCTCCCGGACTCGGGGCCGGTCTCGCATCTGGCCCACTCGCTGCGGATCAGGGTGCCATCCAGGCTGAGAGTGCTGCGAAGGGTGGGGGTCTGGACGTCCAGTTGGCCCTGGATGGCCGTGCTCGCGGAGGCGCCCTGGTCGATGGCCTGCCAGGCCGGCCAGTCGCCCACGCTGTGGTCGTCGTAGCGGATCTCCAGGCCGCCCCCGAAGCTCGCGCGTCCGGTGGCGTGCAGCGCCTGACCGGCCATGATGCTGCCCCAATACTGGCGCTCGGAGGTGCCGAAGTCGGCTGCGCCGTAGTGCTGCTGGCCGTCTTCCGTCCAGAGGGTGGCCGTGCCGACCCACTCCACGCCCTGCGCGTCCGTGCAGCCGCCCTCAAGCTGGACGTGGCCTTCGAGGGTGCGTTCGACCTGAGGGCACGCGTCGCGGCCAGCTTGCGCTTGGGAGTCCATCAGCAGCGCCCAACGCATCGGGAGCTGGGCGGCTTCAAGCAGCAGCGCAGGGTCCATGGGGGCGTCGCCGGTCGGCGCCCAGGTGTCCTCGACTGTGAGCTCGGGTGCAGAGGTGCACGCCAACAGAAGGGGGAGGAGGTGGGCCAAGGACTTCTACTCGCTGATCGGCTGCATCATCCATATCTGGCGGGGATCCAGCCCCAGGGATGCCATGGCCTCATCGTAGCGCTCGTCAGCGGACATCCCAAAGAGGATGCGGGGATCCAGCTCGGTGTAGAGCCAGCTCCCCTCCTCGATCTCGCGCTCGAGCTGGCCAGGGCCCCAGCCGGAGTAGCCCAGGCAGAGCAGGAAGTCGGCCTTCTCCTTGAGCACCTGCTCCAGGATCTCCTGGCTGGAGGTGACCGCGACGTCGGGCCGGGGGTTCCAGCCCATGCGCTCGTCCACCTGCCCCTCGTAGACCAGGAAGCCGTTCTCGGGCTGCACGGGGCCGCCAAAGTGCACAGCGGTGGGCGCGTCAGGGGCGGGGAGCGCGAGCTGCTCGGTGATCTCGGAGAGGTCGAGGTCGGTGGCCCGGTTGACGATGGCGCCCATCGCGCCTTGCTGGTCGTGGTGCCAGAGCAGCACAACGGTCCCCGAGAAGTTCGGGTCCCGAAGCTGCGGGCTGGCGATGAGCAGGCCCGGCCGGAAGGTGTTGGCCGGGCGCAGGGGGGTGTCGCTCATCCGGTGGCCACTGGCTCCTTGATGTCAGCGAAGGCGTTGCCGGCGTCACGCACGATCTCGTCGGTGATGCAGACCTCTTTGAGGTGCTCCTGCGAGGGGATCTCGTACATGATCTCCAGCATGACCTTCTCCATGATGGAGCGGAGGCCGCGGGCGCCAGCCTTGCGCTTGACGGCCTCGTCGGCGATGGCGCGCAGGGCCTCGTCGGTGAAGCTGAGCTTGACCTTCTCGAAGCGGAAGAGCTTCTGGTACTGCTTGACCAGGGAGTTCTTGGGCTCCTTGAGGATGTGGACCATGTCCTCGGCCGCCAGGTGCTTCATGGTGGCGATGACGGGCAGGCGACCGATGAACTCGGGGATGAGCCCGAAGTTGGTCAGGTCCTCGGCCTGCACCTGCTGCAGCATGGCCTCGCGCTCTTCGTCGGTCTTGCCGGCGGACTTCACGAAGCCCACGCTGCGGGCGCCGACGCGATCCTCGATCACCCGCTCCAGGCCCTCGAAGGAGCCGCCGCAGATGAAGAGGATGTTGGTCGTGTCGACCTGCAGGTACTCCTGGTTGGGCAGGCGCTTGTTGCCGCGCACCTGGATGTTGGCCAGGGTGCCCTCCAGGATCTTGAGCAGGGCCTGCTGCACGCCCTCACCCGAGACATCCCGGCTCACCGAGCTGGTGCTGTTCTTGCGGGCGAGCTTGTCGACCTCGTCGATGTAGACGATGCCCTTGACCGTGCGCTCCAGGTTGTTGTTGGAGGCCTGGTAGAGGTTGAGGATGATGTTCTCGACATCCTCGCCGACGTAGCCGGCCTCGGTCAGGGTCGTGGCGTCCGCCATGACGAAGGGAACGTCCAGGAAGCGGGCCAGGGTCTGGGCCATCAAGGTCTTGCCGGTGCCCGTGGGGCCGATCAGCAGGACGTTGGACTTCTGGATCTCGACTTCAGTCCCAGCGGCGTTCTTCTTGTTGTGCTCCAGGCGCTTGTAGTGGTTGTACACCGCCACGGAGATCTGCCGCTTGGCCTGATGCTGACCAATGATGTACTGGTCCAGGAAGGCCTTGATCTTGGCGGGGGGGGGGAGCTTCTGATGACCCCAGGCGATCGGCTTCTGGCTGGAGTCCTCACGGATGATGTCCAGGCAGAGCTTGATGCACTCACTGCAGATGTAGACATTGGGCCCCGCGATGATCTTGTCGACCTCGCGCTGGGGCTTGTGGCAAAAGCTGCAAGAGAGACCGCCCGGGTTGCTGTACTTCGCCATTCATTCCTCGCCTGACGCGGCCAATGGTGATCTTATAGCGCCCCGATCCAGGGCGTCAAAGAAGTCGGCACGATGAGCCTCCACCTGTAGGGGAACAGCGTCGGCGGGTATGCTGACCCCAGAGCGAGGGCATGCATTCATGAGCGCTGGCGCCGACCACTACGCGATCCTTGGTGTTCCCCGGAATGCCTCGATGGCCGAGATCAAGAAGGCCTACCGGAGCCTGGCCCGGAGCCTGCATCCGGACGTCGCGGGAGAGGACCCGGCCAAGGCGGAACGCTTCAAGGCGGTGTCCGCGGCCTACGAGGTGCTGGGGGACCCGGTGGAGCGGGGGCGCTACGACCGGCGCTTCCAGCGACGCACGCCCGGCCGGATGGCGGGGGGAATCCGCCCTTGGGACAGCGGGAGCCGGGGCCCGGACCTGAACAGCGGGGCCCGCCAGCGGGACCCGGCGAACAACATGGATCTGGACGATCTCTTCGCCCAGGACTTCGGCATGGGGGGAGGCCGCGGCCGCACCCGCAGCACCGAGGTCAAGAAGCCCACGGACGCGGACCGCCGCCGAGCGCGCTGGCAGCGCCCCCGGGAGACCCCGCCCCACCAGCAGGCCTACGGGAGCGCGCCGCAGGGCAGCGCCCGGCCGAATGAGGGGAGCTACGGAGGCGGCGATCAGGACCCGATCCAGGGCCGCGACATCCACCAGCAGGTGGACGTCCCGCGCGGGGTGCTGGAGCGTGGGGGCACCGTGACGCTGCACTACAAGCGGATGCGGCGCACGGACGACGGGCGGGGGCTCTTCGAGTACGACGAGATCCACGACCTCAAGGTGCCGCCGGGCACCCGGCACGGCGACACGCTGCGCGCGCACGGCTGGGGCCACGATGGGCTGCGCTCCCAGGGAGACCTGGTGTGCGACATCCGGGCGGTGGGGCCTGCGCCAGAGAGCTCCCAGGGCGAGGGTGCGTCTGCGGCCGGTCGCTCCTCGTTTGAGCAAGAGGTCGAGATCACGGTGTCGCAGGCCCTGCTGGGTGGAAGGGTGGAGGTCCCAACCCCGCAAGGACCGGTCAGCCTCACCATCCCCCCCTGCACGAGCGGCGGGTCGACCTTCAGGCTGAGGGGGCGGGGAGAGCGCCTGGCCAACGGCAACACCGGGGACGTGCTGGTGCGCTTTCGGATCCGGGTGCCGGCGGTGCTGGACGCGGACTCCATCGCGCTGGTGGAGCGCTTCCGGGAGCTCAACGAGTAGGGGGGCTGGCGCTCAGGTCTGGGACCAGAGGGCGAAGGCCTGCTCGACGTCCAACACGAAGTGGAGCTGCAGCCCGCTGAGGGTGCCGGGCTTCATGGCCTCGACCTGGGGGCGGTTGCCTTGGGGGAGGATGACCTGACGCAGGCCGGCGCGGCGGGCAGCGAGCAGCTTCTCCTTGATGCCGCCGACGGGCATGACGCGGCCGCGGAGGGTGATCTCGCCGCTCATGGCCAGGCCGGAGGGCAGGGGGTGGTCGGCCATCAGGCTCCAGAGGGCGCCCAGCATGGCGAGGCCAGCGCTGGGACCGTCCTTGGGGATGCCGGCGTTGGGGCAGTGCAGGTGGAGGTCTTCGCGCGGGAAGCGGCCGGGGTCGATGCCCAGCTCGCGGGCGCGAG
The DNA here is from genome assembly GCA_036229005.1 of Myxococcota bacterium. Classification (GTDB taxonomy): domain Bacteria; phylum Myxococcota_A; class UBA796; order UBA796; family CAJQPC01; genus CAJQPC01. The sequence continues at coordinate 48,563 of JAZAMN010000011.1, read as the reverse complement.
AGCGGAGCAGGGAGCGGGCGGCCTGGACGGACTCCTGCATGACGTTGCCCATGGAGCCGGTCAGGCGCAGGTCACCGCGGCCCTGTTCGAAGGCGGCGGCCTCGACGTGGAGGATGGCGCCGCCGCTGGGGGTCCAGGCCAGGCCCATGGCGACTCCGGGGCGCATCTGGAGCTCGGCGGCGCACGGGCGGTAGGGGGCGGGGCCCAGGAGCTCGGCCAGGTGCTTTTCGCGGACGACCAGGCTGCGCTTGCGGCCCTCGACGAAGCGGAGGGCCATGCGGCGGAAGATGCGCTCCAGCTCGCGCTCCAGGGTGCGCACGCCGGGCTCGCGGGTGTAGTCGCGGACCAGGGCCTCGATGGCCTCGCTGGACACCTTGAGCTGCTCAGGGGTGAGACCCACCCGCTGACGCACCCGCGGTAGGAGGTGTTGGTGGGCGATCTGGACCTTCTCCCCCTCGGTGTACCCGGGGAGCTGGATGACCTCCAGGCGGTCGAGCAGGGCGGGCGGGATGTTGTGGGCCACGTTGGCGGTGGCGATGAACAGCACCTGGGAGAGGTCGAAGGGCACGCCCAGGTAGTGGTCCTCGAAGGCCTGGTTCTGGGAGGGGTCCAGGACCTCCAGCAGGGCGGCCGCGGGGTTGCCGCGCTCCCAGCAGAGCTTGTCGATCTCGTCGAACAGCAACACGGGGTTGCGCGTGCCGGCCCGGCGGACCGCGGACATGATGCGGCCGGGCATGGCGCCGATGTAGGTGCGGCGGTGCCCGCGGATCTCGGCTTCATCGCGCACGCCGCCCAGGGCGATCTTCTGGAAGCTGCGGCCCAGGGCGCGGGCGGTGGCGTCCACGAGCGAGGTCTTGCCGACGCCGGGAGGCCCCACGAGGCAGAGGATGACGCCGCGGGCCTGGGGGTTCAGCGTGCGCACCGCGAGGTACTCCAGGATGCGCTGCTTGGGCTCCTCCAGGGCGTGGTGCTCCGCCTCCAGGATCTCGCGGGCGTGGCTGATGTCGTTGTCGTCGACGGTGGCCATGTCCCAGGGCAGGGAGGCCAGGGTCTCCAGCCAGTTGCGGGTGATGGAGTACTCGGCGGCCTCGGTGGTGAGCAGGCGCAGGCGCTCCAGCTCGCGGCGGGCCTCCTCCAGCACGCCCCGGGGCATGTTGGCGGCCTCCAGGCGCATGGAGAGGCGGTCCAGGTCGTCGCTGCCGGTGGGGGTCCCCAGCTCCTGCTGGGCGATGGCGATCTGCTCGCGCAGGAAGGCGTGGCGCTGCTTGCGATCCACGCTCATGCGCGCCTGGTGCTGGATGTCGTTGCTCAGATGCACCAGCTCCAGGGCCTTGGCGGCCTCAAGGGAGAGCACCTCCAGGCGGGAGCCCAGGTCGACCTCCTCCAGCAAGACCTGCTGCATGGGGAGGGGGAGCTGGAGCATGCCGGCGGCGTAGTCGGCCAGGCGCGCGGGGCCTTCGGCGCGGGGGGGGGCCTTGACCATCTCCTTGGGGCGGCGGGCGTCGGTGCCCAGCAGCGCTTGCAGGTTCTGGCGCAGGGTGGTCTCGGCGGCGTGGAGCTGGACCGGATCGGTCTCGGCGTCGGGGAGCACCTCCAGGTTGGCCCAGCGCGCCTCTGCGCCCTGGATCTCCTCGACCCGGCGCACGCGCTCGCGGCCCTGCAGGAGGACCCGGACCGTGCCGTCCGCGAGGGTGATGCTGCGCAGCAGCTCCGCGCGGCAGCCGATCTCCGCCAGGGTGTCGTCCAGGTGAAGAAAGCAGCCCAGAGGCCGGTTGTGGTCCCGCGCCTCGGCGACCGCCAGGATGCCCTCGGGGGCGCGCACGAGCAGCGGCGCCAGCATCCCTGGGAACAGCACCACCCCGTGCAGGGGGAGGATGGGAGCGGAGTCTGTGGTCTGGTCGGGGGCGAAGGTCATGGTCTCTGGGGTAGGCTTCCGGGCGTGGAGCTGCCCGCCACCTTTGGGTCCTACCAGTTGCTGGAGCGCATCGCGACCGGCGGCATGGCAGAGGTGTTTCTCGCGCGGAGCTTTGGCGTAGAGGGCTTCGAGAAGCGCCTGGTGATCAAGCGCATCCTCCCCCAGTTGGCCCGAAGCCCTCATTTCGTGCAGCTCTTTGTGCGCGAAGCGAAGATCTCCTCGCTGCTGCATCACCCCAACATCGTGCAGGTGTTCGACCTGGGGCGCGTCGGAGAAGACCACTACATCGCGATGGAGCACATCCACGGCCGGGACCTCACGCGCACGCTGCGTCGGGTTCGGGGCCAGGACCGCCACATCCCGCTGGCGCTCGCGCTCCATGTCACCGCCGCGGTGGCCCGAGGGCTGGCCTACGCACACACCCGGACCGACGCCACGGGCAAGCCCACGCCCATCGTCCACCGAGATGTCAGCCCCCACAACGTGATCCTCAGCTTCCTGGGCGAGGTCAAGCTGGTGGACTTCGGCATCGCCCGGCTGGCCTCCGAGCTCAAGGAGGAGGGGGAGCGCAGCGGTCCCGGGGGAGGGAAGTTCGCGTACATGTCCCCGGAGCAGGCCTCCGGGGGGATGGTGGATCACCGCTCGGACATCTTCTCCTGCGGCATCGTCCTGTGGGAGATGTTGGCCGGTCGAAGGCTCTTCCAGGCGGACGATGGCGATGAGAAGCTGAGGCTCGTCCGCGAGGCCATCGTCCCCGACCTGCGCGCCCTCAACGACGAGGTCCCCGAGGCGCTGATGCCCATCCTGGCTCGCGCGCTCGCGAAGGACCCCGCCGACCGCTACCCCTCGGCCGCTCTGCTGGAGGAGGACCTGCGGGCCCTGCTGTTCGAGCTCGGGCTGCGGGTGGACTCGGCGTCGGTCAGCGGCTTCCTGCGGGACCTGTTCGCCGAGGAGCTGGGGCCCGACCCCGGCGTCGCGCAGCTCCAGTCCCTGGCGGCTGAGCTCTCTCGGATGGAGGTGTCCGGGCCCGACACCGGCAGCACCCACTCGGAGACCACGGGCGGCGCCCGGGGGCGGGTGCTCGGAGAGAAGAAGACGGTGGCGGTCGTGGTCGCCGAGCTCGTTGGGCTCACCGACGCGAGCGCTGTGGTCGAGCCCGAAGAGGTGCTCCACCAGCAGGACGTGCTCATGCGCGCCGTGCGCAAGCTGGCCGACCGCTACGACGGCTGGCTGGACGACTTCACCCACGACACCTTCACGCTGCTCTTTGGGGTGCCGCGGGCCCACGAAGACGACACCGACCGGGCGCTGGCCTGCGCCCAGGACCTGCTGCGCGTCACCGAGCGCCTGCGCAAGAAGGGCCACGCGATGGAGCTGGCGGTCGCCGTGCACCGCGGCGAGGTCGCCCTCTCCGGCACCGAAGAGGAGCTGCGCTACGTCCCGCGCGGCAACACCCTCAAGCTGGCCCGTCGCCTGGTGTCCCTGGCCGAGCCCGGCGACGTGCACGTCTCCAACGAGGTCGCCTCCCAAGCCGGCGAGCGCTGGCGCTTCACCACCGGGCCCCGCGTCCGCATGAAGGGCCGCCGCGAGGAGCTCGCCACCTTCTACCTGGCCGGGCGACGCCGCCGGGCGCTGGGGGGGGCGCAGGGGCGCTGGGTGCGGCGCGCCGATGAACTCGAGCAGCTCGCCACGGGCATCTCCGGGCTGGCGGACGGTCGGGGTGGCCTCATCGCCATCCGGGGCCCCGCAGGGACGGGGAAGAGCCGCCTGGTCCGAGAGTTGCGCCGCCTCACCCGGAGGGCCCGGGTCCCCCTCTTCGCCGCCCGCGCCTATCCCTACGGCCACGAATCCCCCCTGGCGCCCTTCCGGGACCTGGTGGGCAGCGCCCTGGGCATCGATCCGAGGGAGGGCTCCGGGGCCCTGCGACAGCGGCTCCTGCGGATGCACGAGTTGGGGCTCGCTGAGAGCGACATCGCCCACCTCTCGGCCCTCTTTGGTGTACGCAGCAAGGCCTGGCGCGAGCCCTCACGCGAGGACATCTTTGCCGCGGGCGCCCGATTTGTCCGAGGCGTCGCGGCGGAGCGTCCAGTGCTCCTGGTGCTCGAGGATCTGCAGTTCCTCAAGCCCCCGGAGCGCGCGCTGCTCGGCCACCTAGTCCGCTCTTCGGCGGAGTCCCGGGTCCTCTGGTTGGTGACCGCCCGGGGCAAGCTCCCCGAGCAGCTCCCCGAGCCCACGGTCCAGATCGCCCTGGGCACCCTGGAGCGCAACGCGGTCGGCTCCCTGGTCAAGGACCTGCTGGGCGCCCAAGAGGTCGATGAGCCCCTACTGGAGCTGGTCGGCGGCCTGGCCCAGGGGAACGCCCTCTACGTGGCCGAGGTCCTCAAGGCCCTGCAGGAGCGGCAGCTCATCGACTGGGACCGCCGCCGGGCCTCTCTGCGCGACGGGGAGCAGGCCGTTCCGGTGCTCCCGGCCACTCTGGAGGGGCTGGTGACCTCGCGCATCGACGCGCTGGACCCGGCCTCCAAGGGCGCGCTGCAGCTCGCCGCCACCATCGGCCCCAGCTTCTCCCCCGCGCTGGTGGCCGAGGCCGCGGGGCTCGAGGACCCCGGACCGATCTTCGCGGACCTGGCCCAGGCCACGCTGATCGTCGACGAGGAGTCCAGCGAGAGCTGCCGCTTCGCCTCCGAGATGGTCTGGCAGGTGGTGCGCCGCAGCATCCTGGGCGTGCAGCTCCGGGACCACCACCGCATGGTCGCCGCCGGCATGGAGCGCCTCTACAAGGACCGCCTGGCCCCCCACTACGAGGCGCTGGCCGGGCACTGCGCCGCCGGAGGCCGCCTGGCCGACGCCGCCTGGTACGCCTCCAAGGCCGGCGACCAGCACCGCAGCGGCGCCTTCCTCACGCGTGCGCTGGCCACCTACCGCAAGGGCATCTCCTGGCTGGAGGCCGCTGTGGACGGGGGCGAGGACCCGGCGCTCCACTCGCGGGGGGAGGCCACACTGCACCTCAAGGCGGGGGAGGTCGCGTGGCTCCTGGGCCAGCACCGGGACGCCGAGCGCCACCTGGTCGTGGCCATGGACATCGCCGCGGACGCCGTGATCCAGGACGTCGAGACCCGCTGCTTCCTGGCTCTGGGCAAGCTCTACGCGGTCACCGGCCGGGAGGGCATGGCGCAGGTGAACCTGGAGCAGGCCCTGAGTGAGGCGCGCCGCACCCGGGACACCAAGGGGCAGGTCTCCGTCCTCACCGAGCTCGCCTCCTTGCGCAGCGACGCGGGGAACTATGCCGCCTGCGAGGCCTTGCTGGGCGAGGCCATGGAGCTCGCCGGAGATCAGCCCCAGCTCGCCGCGATGGTGCAGCTCGGGCTGGGCAGCCGCTTCATCCGCGATGACCGCCCAGAGCTGGCCTGGCAGCCCCTTGAGGCCGCGCGTGCGCTCGCCGAGGGGACCGGGGACCGCATCCTGTTGGGCCGCATCGAGAACAACCTGGGCCTGGCCCGCCACGGGCTCGGGGACTACGCCGCCGCGCTCAAGCACTTCCGCCGCGCCCTGGAGCTGCGGCGAGGCACCGGGTACCGCCGCGGGCTGGTCATCAACCTCCACAACATCGGCGACGCCAACCTCCGCCTGGAGCAGTACGGCCACGCGCACGCCGCGTTCACCGAGTCCCTGGAGCTGGCCCAGGAGGCGGGCCTGAACCGCTCCGTGGCCCTCAACCGCGCCTACCTGGGCTACCTGGAGGCGCGCCGCGGCGACCCCGGCGAGGGCCTCGCGCAGATCCGGCGGGCGCACAAGCGGGCGCGCGCGCTGGGGGATGGCCAGACCGCGGTGGCCGCCCGCTGGCTGGAGGGTCGGGTGTTGCTGGAGCAGGGCAACACGGACAGCGCCAAGGAGCTGCTGGCCGCCGCCCTCAAGGAGGCCAAGGAGACCGGCGCCCACTGGATCGCCCGCGACATCGAGAGCGATTTGTTGTGAGAGCACTCCCCCCCCTCCGGCAGGCCTACTGCGTGCCCGCCGGCGACCCCATCGCGCCCTTTGACGACCCCACCGGTAAGGTCCAGATCCTGGCCCGGGATCTGGAGCAGCTCCAGCGCGAAGCGCTCAGCGAGTGTGGCCTCGTCTGGGCCGACAAGCCCCCCTCCGGCCCGCACCTGGTCTTCTCCAGTCGGACGTGGTTCACCCCGGCCGCTCTGCAGCGCCTGCTCGCCGCTCTCTCCCCCGGACAGCGCCTGCGCATCGAGAGCGAGGCCTTCTGGGAGCTCAGCGGCGCCCTCCAGCGCCTGGACGCCCCCGGGGTCTACGAGCTGGGCATCTCGCCGGGCGGACCCACCGCGTTCGCGGACCTGGAGCCGGTGACCGTCGACTTCGAGTTCACCCTGACCGAGCCCGACAAGCAGCACCCCGCCATGGCCCACGCCATGCCCAAGGCCGTGCCCGCGTCCGACGCCTGCGTCCACCAGCTCGACCACTGGTCGCACATCTTGCGGGTCAACTGGCTGGCCATGGCCACCACCATCGAGCGGGAGCGGCGCGGCTTCGAGCGGGCGGGGCTGCTCTCCAAGGCCGGCAAGATCGCGGGGGTGCTCTGGAAAGCGCGCGGCGTCTCCCGGGACAAGCTGGCCCGCGGGCTCTCCCAGATCGGCGCGGACTGCCAGATCCACCCCACCGCCGTCGTCGAGGCCTCCAAGCTGGGCCCCGGCTGCGTGGTCGGTCCCTTCGCGGTCGTCCGCGGCGCCGTCCTGGGCGCTGGCGTGCAGATCGAGGAGCACGCGATCTGCAACGCCAGCGTCGTGGGGGAGGGGGCCCGCGTGGGGCGGCGTGCGATGGTCAATCTGTGCGTGCTCTACCCGGGCGCGATGGTGTCCAACGGGCGCGGCCACCAGGCCAGTGTGTTCGGGCGGGACAGCTTCTGTGCGGAGACCGTGATGATCTACGACCTCTCCTTTTCGGGGGAGGTGAAGGTCTGGGATGGCTCGGAGCGGGTGTCTTCAGGCACGCACTTTCTGGGCGCCGCCATCGGTCACGACGCCCGCCTGGGAGCCGAGGTCATCCTGGGCTACGGCAGCCACGTCCCCAACGGCGCGTTCGTGGTGGGGCCTGCACACAATGTGCTGAGGGCCTGGGGCGGCGGAGAGGGGCCGCACCGGGTAGAAGACGGCGTCGCGGTGTCCGTCCGCTCCGGACGCACCCCCCCTCCGGAGAAAGAATGAAGCCCCTCAGCCTGTCCGTCCTGTTGGCCCTGGGCCTGGTCGCCTGCAGCGGCGGTGAGACCCCCGAGAAGCCGTCCGAGCCCGCCAAGACCGAGGCCGCTGCGGACAAGCCCGCCGACGCTGGCGTGCCCAAGGCCGTCCAGCAGCCCCTGGAGGGCGGCCCCTACAAGGCCCTGCTCCTGACCCAGTCCGTGTTCTACAAGGACGCCGCCGGCAAGCCTCTGCCCGGCCCCGCGCGCATGGACATCTGGCGGGACACCGGCAGCGGCTGGAAGATGACCCGCCTGGAGGACGAGGAGTCCAACGTCTTCCACAAGGCTATCCAGCTCGACGACGGCAGCCTGCTGACCATCGGGGCCGAGGGCGCCAAGCTCAAGAAGTGGAGCTTCGCCGACGGCAAGTGGTCCTCGGAGACCCTCTGGGAGGAGAACTGGGGCGGCAAGTTCCAGCGCCTGCGCGACATCGAGATCGGTGACGTGAACGGCGATGGCGCCGACGACTACATCATCGCGACCCACGACTCCGGTGTTGTGGCCGTGGTCGAGCCCGGAAAGGGCGAGGGCGGCGCGCACAAGGTCACCCAGATGGACAAGAAGGCCGACACCTTCGTCCACGAGATCGAGCTGGGAGACATCGACGGCGACGGCGTGCTCGAGTTCTTCGCCACCCCCTCCGACCGCAACCAGGCTGGAAAGAGCCAGGCGGGCGGCGTGGTCATGTACAAGTGGGACGGCAGCACCTGGAAGCGCACCTGGGTCGAAGAGCAGCACGGCACCCACGCCAAGGAGATCCTGGCCAGTGACCTGGACGGCGACGGCAAGACCGAGCTGTTCTCCGTGCTCGAGGCCGAGATCGACCCCAACGACAAGCGCAAGACCCTCAAGCCCGTCACCGTGGCCCAGTACAGCTACAACAAGGACGGCAGCTTCACCCGCACCGACGTCGGCACCATCGAGGACCGCCAGACCCGCTTCCTGGTCCCCGGCGACTTTGACGGCGACGGCCAGGTCGAGCTGGTCGCCGCGGCCATGACCTCGGGTCTGTACCTGATGGAGCCCCCCGCCGACGGCGCCACCGAGTGGACCGTGACCCGCTTCGACTCCGCCAGCGGCGGCTTCGAGCACAGCGCCTACGCCGCCGACCTGGACGGCAACGGCGTCCCCGAGCTCTACGTGGCCGCGGACACCCAGCGCGAGCTCAAGCGCTACACCTGGAACGCCGAGCGCGGCACCTTCGACAAGGAGCTGCTCGGCCGCCTGGAGCAGGACATCCTGACTTGGAACATCACCACCGCGGAGCTTTGATTTCGTAGAAATCAAAGCTCATTCTTTTCGGGGGGCCCGCCCCCCGGAGTGCCCTTGAGGGCACCCCCTGGCGGCCTGCTCACGCAGTCCGGGACCGGCCGCCGGTCTCCTTTGCAGTCAAAGGAGCGGCCGGTCCTGATTTCGTAGAAATCAAAGCTCATTCTCTCGGGGGGCCAGCCCCCCGGAGTGCCAAGGCGCCCCTCCGGGGGCGCTTTCTGCGTTCTGGCCACCCCGCGGACCGGTGTTCGCTGCGGCTACGGCTGCTGAGTGAGCGCCCGGGGGTGGCCAAGGCCTCTGAATGAGCGACTGCCTGAGGCTACGCCTCACCAGTGAGCGATCCGTTCACCGATCTCCACCATTTCGGCCCCAAGTAGCCCGGAAACGGCTGATTTCAGCCCTGAATCCGCCCGATCGGTCGCCAAATCGCTCACCGAGTACCCCTGGCCTCCAGCGACCGCTCATTCGCGACGCGTAGCCACCCCCTCCCGCTCACTCACCCCCGGTAGCCCCCAGATTCAGGCCGCCAGCTCCGCCTCGACCGCCCGGAAGTCCGGGACGTGGAGCCGCTCACGGTCCAGCGGCGCGCAGATCCCGTCAAAGTCGTAGCCGAGCTGCTCCAGCTCCTGGGCGCAGGCCGCCCGCACCAGGTCGTGGGTCGCGTTGTTGTACCAGCGCCGGTGGTCGCGGTCGTCCCCATGCCGCGAGGGCCGGAAGGGCGAGTCCACGGCCGGCTTCACCCCGATGGGTGCGCACAGCTCGGCCAGTTCGGTGTCCAGGTCCTCGAAGCGCAGCAGCCGGTCCACCGCGCAGCGACCCCCATCATCCAGCACCTGAAAGAACAGAAAGCGCTGCTGCAGCGGGACCACCCAGGGGTACTCCGGGTCGCAATATGCGTGGATGAAGGCCTCGAAGTCCGGGAAGCGGTGGTCGCTGATCCCCCGCTGGTAGGGCCAGCCCGCCTTGAACATGCTCACCAGCAGGTCGAAGGGATTCCGCACGATGGCGAAGCTCGTCGAGCTGTGGAACTCCGCGTCCTGCGTGCAGTCGGCCGTGAAGTACTTGATCGGACTCGCGGGCGCGCTGTGGCACACATTGTGGCCGCCGTAGTACACCCGGCCCGTCGGATTCCCGCGATACAGGCGGCCCTTCGGCAGGTGCTTGTACTCGAGCAGCTCGTGGTTGAGCGCCTTCACCACCAAGTAGCGCCCCGCCGTCTTGGGGATGTGCACAAAGTACAGGGTGCTCGGGTCCATGCGTCTTCCTTTTGCGCGCCATCGGACCCTCTCCCCCGGACTTTAGGCCCCCGCCGTGGGCCGCAGGTCCAGCTCAGCATCGGCGCTCCAGCGGGGGGGCAGGATGACAGCTGCCCGGTGGTCAGTCCTCCAGCTCCATCACCCAGGGCTGGCGATCGCTCCAGTAGAGCTGGCCGAACTCGTAGCCGTCGAGCTGCAGATAGTAGCCGCTCCCCAGCCGTTGGCTTTCGAGGTGGTCCAGGTCAAAGTCCAGCGCGCTGCCCGAGAAGGCCCCGAGGCAGGCGCCGGTGCTGCTGAGGCCGGTGAACTCGAGCATCTCGCGCTGCTCCCGCTTTCCATCGTTGTTGTGGTTCCGGTATTGGGCGGTCATCAGAGTCGCCCTCCAGCCGCAGCTCAGGGGGACGCCGTCCTCCAGCACCCACCCCAGACCGTCAGGGCTGTTGTGGACCCACGTGGAGGTCTGCCAGACCACCTTGCCGGACTGGCCGCTGGTGGAGCCAGACCACCCGTAGCGACCTTGGCTGCTCCACCACGACATGTCGTCCCCGGTCCAGAAGACCGCGCGGGCGTCAGGACAGTCCACCACGCCCCAGCAGTCCGGATCCTGGCAGTCCGCGAGCCCGTTGGCGTCATTGTCGACTCCGTCCGTGCAGTCGCTCTCCAGGCACTCCAACTGGCAGGCGCCGTCTTCGCAGTCGACCAGGCCGTTCTCGTCGTTGTCGATGCCGTCGTCACAGAGCTCCCGACAGGCGTCGTCGCGCCAGCAGGCGTAGTCGTCGCAGTCCACTAGCCGGTCGTAGTTGTTGTCGATCCCGTCGGTGCAGTCCTCCGCGCACGCCTCGTGGGTGTAGCAGTCGCGTGTGTCCTTGCAGTCCACCAGCCCGTTGGCGTCGTTGTCGACACCGTCGCTACAGTCCTCCAGACAGGTGTCGCTGCAGTCCGGGTCGTCGCAGTCCACCCGGCCGTCCTGGTTGTTGTCGACGCCGTCTGCGCAGTCCTCGATGCACCAGCCCGAGGACTCACAGTCCGAGTCCAGGCAGTCGATCAGGCCGTTGCCGTCATTGTCCACGCCGTCGCTGCAGTCCTCCAGGCAGGGAGGGACCCAGTCGCACTCCGGGTCCTCGCAGTCGGTGCGCCCGTCCAGGTCGTTGTCCATGCCATCGCTGCAGTCCTCCTGGCAGCTCTTGTGCTCCCAACACTGGACGTCCTCGCAGTCCGTCTTGCCGTCGTGGTTGTTGTCGACACCGTCTGCGCAGATCTCCACGCAGGGGGCGACGGTCGAACAGTTCAGGTCGTCGCAGTCGACCTCACCGTCGTCGTCATTGTCCAGCCCGTCGTCGCAGATCTCCGGGCACTGCCGGTCCGGAATACAGTCGTCGTCGTCGCAGTCCGTGAGGCCATCACCGTCGTTGTCCAGGCCATCGATGCAGAACTCCACAGGCTGGAAGCGGTAGGGCTCAGAGTCCGCTGTGCACGCAAGCAGAAGCCAAATCATGGCTCGACTCCGATCACCCAGGGCTGCCGCTGCTCCCACTGCGGCGCCCCGAAGGCGTATCCATCGATCTGCAGGCTGGAGCCCAGGCCCAAGCGCGCGCCGTCGCGAGGGTCCACGTCAAAGTCCAGGGCGCTCCCGCTGATCGCACCGCCACAGGCCCCGCTGCTCTGCAGGGCGTCAAAGTGTATGAGCTGTCGCATCTCCACCACGCTGTGGTCCTGGCTGGTGGTGTGCTGCGCGAAGAAGCGGTCCGCCGTCCAGGTGCAGCTCTGAAGAACGCCGTCCCGAAGCACCCACCCGACGCCGGCTGCGCTGTCGTCCCACCAGGAGGCCGCGTAGTGCCAGGTGGCGTTCATGGTGCTGGAGTGGGAGCCCACCCGGAACATGCTGCTGCTGTTCCACGAGTCGCGGGTCTCCGTCCAGAACACCGCCTTGGCGTCGGGACAGTCCACGATCCCCCAGCAGTCGGGGTCCTGGCAGTCGGCCAGCCCGTTGGCGTCGTTGTCCAGCCCGTCCTCGCAGGCGGTCTCGATGCAGTCGAGTTGGCAGTCGCCATCTTCGCAGTCGGTGAGCCCATCCAGGTCGTTGTCCACCCCATCGCTGCAGTCCTCCTGACACACTGGGTCCTGTCGGCAAGATGTGTCAGCGCAGTCGATCTGCCCGTCCTGGTCGTTGTCGACCCCATCTCCGCAGTCTTCGATGCACAGCTCACTGCAGTCGGGATCCGCGCAGTCGACGAGGTCATCGTCATCATTGTCCACGCCGTCGCTGCAGTGCTCGACCGCAGGGGTTGTGCTGCCGGTGTCCTCGCAGGGATCGCAGATCTCTCCGGAGTCTGGAGTGGGCTGGGGTGTCGCAGGGGTGGGGGCGCAGGCCAGCAGCAGCAGGATCTTCACTCTTCCTCCCAGAACACCCAGGGCTCGGTGTAGCTGGGGAGCACCCTCACCTCGATCCTGCCCAAGCTGTCCTGGAAGGGTAGCCCGCGCGCCAGCCACTGGCCGTCGAGGGTGAAGCCGTTGGGGGAGCTGTCAAAGCGCTCGGGGAGGCTGTCTCCACTGAGCACATCCGAGAAGGTGAACTGGGAGGGCGCGCCCCAGCTCGAGCAGGCGCCGGTGCTGCTGAAGCCAGGAAGCGCCAGGTGTTGTCGGGTCCAGATGTGGCCGTAGCTGACGCCAAACACCTCCCAGGCCTCCACTGAGTTGGCCTCCCAAGCGCAGGAGCTCTGGACCCCATCGCTGCCGCGCACGAGCACCCCGCTCGCGGAGTCCACCCACCATTGCGAGATGGTGGCGTGCATGTAGAACGTTGCATCCTGGTAGGTGTGGTGCCGGTAGCGGCCCCCCAGCACCCGGAGGCCCGCGCGGTTGGGGCAGGCGCCCAGCCCCCAACAGTCCTCGTCGTCGCAGTCTGCCCGGCCGTTGTTGTCGTCGTCGATGCCGTTGTCGCAGGAGTGCTCGATACATGTATCGGCGCAGGCACCGTCCTCGCAGTCGACCAGGCCGTCCGCGTCGTTGTCGACGCCGTCGTCGCAGATCTCGATGCACGACGCTTGCTCGTCGATGCAGTCCCAGTCCCGGCAGTCCGTGGCGCCGTCCAGGTCATTGTCGACGCCGTCATCGCAGACTTCGATGCAGGGCGCCTGCAGGCCCGCGCAGTCAGGATCCAGGCAGTCGACCTTGTTGTCGCCGTCGTCGTCCTGGCCGTTGTCGCAGATCTCCACGCAAGCCGAATCCAGCTCGCAGTCGGGGTCGTCGCAGTCTCGCGGTCCGTCCAGGTCGTTGTCTTTGTTGTCATCGCAGATCTCAGGACAGCCATCGCACACGTCGGTGCAGTTGTCTCGCCCCCAGCAGTCCGGGTCGTAGCAGTCGGTCAGCCCGTCCAGGTCGTTGTCCCGCACGTCGCCGCAGTAGGCCTCGTAGCAGGCCGGGTTCTCGGCGCAGTCGCTGTCCTCGCAGTCGGTCAGGCCGTCGCCGTCGTTGTCCTCGTCGTCCCGGCAAAACAGCTCGACGGAGTTGGGCGCAGGGCCGCTGTCCTGGGGGGTGGGGGTGCAGGCCAGCAGGAGCCAGATCATGTCCCTCCCTCAGGGCCTGAACCAGGGGTTGGTGGGCAGGACGCTCAGATCGTAGGAGGTCGTGCGCCGGCTGCCGAACCCAGTGGCGGTGTAGGAGGTGGTGGTCCCGGACAGCGTGCCGCTCAGGATGAGGTAGCTGTCCATGTAGACCTGGGGCGCCCTGAAGCGTAGGTCGAACCAGCCGCTTCCGGAGCCGTAGCTGTTGCTCATGCGGTAGAAGTTCGCATCGCTGAGCAGCCCGCTGCAGGCACCGGTGGAGCTGACGCTCAGGGCCCAGATGGAGTTGGTGCGGTACGAGGTCCCGCCCGCGCGGCTCATGCCCACCCGGTTTGCGGTCCAGGAGCAGGAGTAGGTGGTGGAGCTGGTCTGGAGCACCGCTCGGCCGCTGGCGGAGTCGATCTTTGCCGCGGTGGACTGGAAGTTGCCACCCGAGGACCCGGCCCGGATGGTCTGCTTGCGGATCGTTGCGTCGCCGCCGTCGAACCACAGCCAGGTGCCGCCGTCGCAGGCGGCGTCGCCGATGCACTCGTCGTCCTGGCAGTCCACGTAGCCGTCGCCCTCGTCGTCCAGGCCGTCGCTGCAGTCGGTCTCGCTGCAGGAGGCCATGCAGTCGCCGTCCTCGCAGTCGACCAGCCCATCGGAGTCGTTGTCCGTACCGTCGCTGCAGTCGTACTCGTAGCAGGCGGCGTTTGTGGCGCAGTCGCTGTCGTCGCAGTCGATGTCGCCGTCCAGGTCGTTGTCGATGCCGTCGTCGCAGTAGGGCTCGGCGCTGGGGATGCAGGCCGCGTCGCTGGCGCAGTCGGGGTCGTCGCAGTCCGCGCGGAAGTCGATGTCGTTGTCGATGCCGTCGCTGCAGTGCTTGGACTCATCGCAGGCCCACTTGCCGGTGCAGTCGCTGTCCCAGCAGTCGGTGAGGCCGTCGCTGTCGTTGTCGACGCCGTCGTTGCACTTGGTCTCCGGGCAGGCAGCGTCCGCAGCACAGTCGCTGTCCTCGCAGTCGGTCAGGCCGTCGAGATCGTTGTCCTTTCCGTCGTCGCAGTGCTTGGCCTCGTTGCAGGCCCACTTGCCCTCGCAGTCCTCGTCATAGCAGTCGACCAGGCCGTCGGCGTCGTCATCCAGGCCATCGTTGCAGGCGGTCTCGGTCTCGGGGGTGGGGTCGGCGCAGTCCTCGTCGTCGGCGCAGTCGTCGTCCTCGCAGTCGGTGAGACCGTCGAGATCGTTGTCCTTTCCGTCGTCGCAGTGTTTGGCCTCGTTGCAGGCCCACTTGCCCTCGCAGTCCTCGTCCTCGCAGTCGATCCAGCCGTCGCTGTCGTCGTCCAGGCCGTTGTTGCAGGCGGTCTCGGTCTCCGGGCTGGTCTCGGTGCAGGCGCTGTCGTCGGCGCAGTCGTCGTCCTCGCAGTCCAGCAGGCCGTCGCGGTCGTTGTCGACGCCGTCGCTGCAGTCCTCCAGGCAGGCCAGGTCCCCGGCGCAGTCGCTGTCCGCGCAGTCAAAGGCGCCGTCCCCGTCGTTGTCGTAGCCGTCGGTGCAGTCCTCGGCGCAGACCGGGCAGTCCGGGTCCATGCAGTCGACCAGGCTGTCCCGGTCGTTGTCGATGCCGTCGCCGCAGATCTCGGTGGAGAGCTGGCCGGTGTCGGTGTCGGTGTCGGAGTGGTCTTTGTCGCAGGCCAGGAGGCTGAGGAGGAGGAGCATTGCGATTCCGAGGGCTCAGAGTTGGGGCCAGAGGTCGCCGCTTTGGACGGGGGCGTAGGTGGTCTGTCGGCTCCAGCCGGTGCCGCTGCTGGAGGTGCTCGCGCTGATCGAGCCGCCCCGGATCAGGGTGTGGGAGCCCAGGAGCAGGTTGGCGCCGCAGATGTACAGGTCCATGCCGCTGCTCGCGGTGGGGGACCAGTAGGTCTTGTCGAAGAAGGCAGAGGTCAGCAGGCCGCCGCAGGCGCCGGTGGAGCTCAGGCCGGTGATCTCGAAGGTGCGCCAAGAGGAGAGGCCATCGTTCCAGGTGTCGTTGACCTGGAAGCTGCTCGCGGTCCAGTTGCAGGCGTAGGTGGCGGAGCTGATCTGGAGCTGGGCGCTCCCGCTGGGGCTCTGAACCCAGGCGCTCTGCTCGACGATGGCGCCGGAGACCCCGCCCCAGTCCATGCGCTCGGAGAAGCTGGCGTTGCCGCCGGTGATGGTGGCCCACATCCGATCGTTGCAGGCGCTGTCCCCGATGCAGTCGTCGTCCATGCAGTCGGTGTAGCCGTCGTAGTCGTTGTCCACGCCGTCGCTGCAGGCGCTCTCTGTGCAGGCGGACATGCAGTCTCCGTCTTCGCAGTCGACCAGCCCGTCGCTGTCGCTGTCCAGGCCGTCAAAGCAGTCCAACTCCACGCAGTACTCGCTTGTTGTGGCGCAGTCGCTGTCGTCGCAGTCGGTGTCGCCGTCCAGGTCGTTGTCGGCGCCGTCGTCGCAGTTCTTGTTCTCCAGGCAGTCCCAGTCGCGGGCGCAGTCGTCGTCGTAGCAGTCGCTCAGGCCATCGGAGTCGTTGTCCGCGCCGTCGCGGCAGTCGGACTCTTTGCAGGCGGAATCGCGGCTGCAGTCGTGGTCTTCGCAGTCGATGTCGCCGTCGCCGTCGTTGTCCACCCCGTCTGCGCATTGGGTGGACTCATCGCAGCTTGGATCCGCGCTGCAGTCGTCGTCGTAGCAGTCGCTCAGGCCGTCCAGATCGTTGTCCAGCCCGTCGCCGCAGTCGACCTCGGGGCAGGCGGCATCGCCAGCGCAGTCGTCGTCTTCGCAGTCGGTGAGGCCGTCCAGATCGTTGTCCGCGCCGTCCTCACAGGCCAGGGACTCATCGCAGTGGCTGTCTGCCGTGCAGTCGTCGTCTTCGCAGTCTGTGAAGCCGTCACTGTCGTTGTCTACAGCGTCGTCGCAGACCGACTCGCGACAGGCGGCGTCGCTGGCGCAGTCGTCGTCTTCGCAGTCCGTGAAGCCATCGGCGTCGTTGTCGGCCCCGTCCGTGCAGTCCTCTTGGCAGGAGGCCTCGGCAGCGCAGTCGCTGTCCAGGCAGTCGATGGCCCCATCCCCGTCGTTGTCCACGCCGTCTGCGCAGTCCTCGGCGCAGGCCGGACAGTCGGGGTCCATGCAGTCCACCAGGCTGTCGCGGTCGTTGTCGATGCCGTCGTCGCAGATCTCGCTGGACAGGGTGCCGGTGTCGGTGTCGGTCTCGGTGACCTCGACGTCCTTGTCGCAGGCGAGCAGCAGAGCGAACAGGAACATCTGTCACCTCCCAGTAGACAGTACCCTATACGGGATGTCCCTTGGTCGGCAACAGGAAATCCGGGTTCACCGCACGTTTCAGCCTCTCCGGGCCACCCCGGATCACTCCTCTTCCCAGAAGACCCAGGGTTCGGTCCGTGCGCCGACGATGGTGCTGTATCGACCCGCCTGCACGATGAAGGGTGTGCTGTCCAGGGACAGTACGCTCGCACTCGGGAAGTCGACCCGTTCGGGGAGGGGAGTCTCCTCGGCCGAAGAAGCGAACGAGACGGCTGCACTGGTGAGGAAGCCGCCGCACGCGCCCGTGCTGGTGAACCCGAAGAAGCGGAGGCCCTGCCGGTAGACAGGGACGAAGTAGGTGTGGATGAAGGTGCTGCTGCTCACGACCTCGTAGCTGAACTCGCGCCGTGAACCGATCGTCTCAAAGGCGAAGAGCCGATCGGCAGACCAGTCACAGGCCAGGGAGCGATCGGCGTCCTGCAGGAACGCGGTGCCGTAGACCTTGGTCGCATTGTGGGCCTCTCCGGACATGGAGTAGCTGGAGGAGAAGGAGTAGAGCGAGAGGTGCTTGGACACGCCACCCAGGACCCGCAGGCTGGCCTTCCCTGAGCACGTCCCAACCCCCCAGCAGTCGGCGTCGTCGCAGTCGGTTCGGCTGTCGCCGTCTTCGTCCAGCCCGTCGTGGCAGTCCAGCTCCGTGCAGGAGAAGGAGCAGTCGCCGTCTTCGCAGTCCACGCGGCCGTCCAGGTCGTTGTCGATGCCGTCGCTGCAGTCCTCGATGCAGGGCTCGACCAGCCCAGCGCACTCCGCGTCCTGGCAGTCGATGGCCCAGTCCCCGTCGTTGTCGATGCCGTCGGTGCAGTCCTCGACGCAGTGCTCAACCAGCCCAGCGCACTCGGAGTCCTCGCAGTCGGTGTAGCCGTCCAGGTCGTTGTCGACGCCGTCGCTGCAGTCCTCGACGCAGTCCTCCGAGGCGTAGCAGTCGGAGTCCCTGCAGTCGATGCGACCGTCTTCGTCGTTGTCGATGCCGTCGCTGCAGTCTTCGGTGCAGGTGGGGTCGCCTTCGCAGTCCGGGTCCCAGCAGTCGATCAGCAGGTCGTTGTCGTTGTCGAATGCGTCGTCGCAGTCCTCGACGCACTGGAGCGCGCACTCGGGGTCGTCGCAGTCCTCCAGGCTGTCGGCGTCGTTGTCCCATCCGTCGTGGCAGTCCTCGGGGCAGAGCTCGGTGCAGTCGGGGTCCAGACAGTCGATCAGGCCGTCGCCGTCGTCGTCCAGGCCGTTGTCGCAGAGCTCGGGATCGGGCTGGGGGACAGAGGTGTCCGCGGAGTCTCGGGGCTGGGGCTGGGGCTGAGAGTTGCAGGCCAACGCCAGGAGCAGCGGTGTCATTCGCTCAGCTCCAGGGGCTCGGTCATGGCGGGGTCGATCTGGAAGGTTGCGCTCCAGGCACGCCAGGTGTGCGTCGCGCCGTAGTAGGTCGACCTGGGGAAGAAGTACACGCCTCCCAGCAGCCGCGTGCTGTCCAGGTTCATCGAGCCATAGTCGCCGGCCATGTGGTGGCCCAGCGCCCCACGGTCGGACGCAGTGGACTCGAAGCTCAGCATCCCACTGCTCAGGCGGCCGGAGCACGCTCCTGAGGTCTGCAGGCTGTCGATCAGCCAGTACTGTCTCCCGGTCCAGGAGGTCGCTCCGTAGTAGCTGCGGTTGGTCCAGGTCTGGTGGCGCAGCGTGAAGCCCGCAGCAGACCAGGTGCAGCTTATGTGCTCGCTGGACTCGCCGATGTGGGCGACGCCTTGCGGAGACTGGACCACCCAGGTGTGACTGGCGATGGAGCTCGTCACGAAGTCCTGGGTGACATGACCGCTCAGGACGCGGATGGCGAAGCCGTCATCGCATCCCTCGATTCCCCAGCACTCCTCGTCGTCGCAGTCGACCCGGCCATTCCCGTTGTTGTCCACCCCGTCGGTACAGTCGCTCTCCGCACACTCGGCGGAGCAGCTCCCGTCCTCGCAGTCCACGAGGCCGTCCAGGTCATTGTCGGCGCCGTCGTCGCAGACCTCGACGCAGGGGGCCTGGAGGCTGGCGCAGTCCCGGTCGTCGCAGTCCACGTCGCCGTCCAGGTCGTTGTCGATGCCGTCGTCGCAGACCTCCAGGCAGTCGGGGGCGCGGAAACAGTCGGGGTCGCGGCAGTCCAGCCTCCCATCCAGGTCGTTGTCCAGGCCGTCGGCGCAGTCCTCGATGCAGGAGGAGTCCCACTGGCAGTACACGGGGTCTTCGCAGTCCACCAAGCCGTTCCCGTTGTTGTCCAGACCGTCATCGCAGGTCTCGGCGCACACTTCGTCGCGAAAACACTCCGCATCCGCGCAGTCCGTGTCCCCATCCCGGTCGTTGTCCAGCCCGTCGCCACACACCTCGATGCAGGGCGCCTCCAAGCCGCGACAGTGGTCGTCGTCGCAGTCGATCAGACCGTCGCCGTCGTTGTCGAGCCCGTCGTCGCACTCCTCTACACAGTCAGGGGCCTTCTCCATGCACTCGGAGTCGGTGCAGTCGACATCCCCATCCGCGTCGTTGTCGACCCCATCCCCGCAGTCCTCGTCGCACCGGATGCTGCAGTTGGGATCCAGGCAGTCGGCGAGGCCATCGCCGTCGTTGTCCAGCCCGTCCTCGCAGTCGAACTCGATGCAGACGGTGTAGACATCGCAGTCCGGGTCCAGGCAGTCGGCCAGCCCGTCCAGGTCGTTGTCCACCCCGTCCTCACAGTCCTCCTGGCAGGGCATGCAGTCCGGGTCGCTGCAGTCGGTCAGCCCGTCACGGTCGTCGTCCAGGCCGTTGTCGCAGAGCTCGGGTGTCGCCGGGGGCGTAGAAGCGTCGCCGGTGTCGGGGCCAGCCGAAGGCGAGGGGGGCTGCGTACACGCCGCCAGCAGGACCATGAACATGCGTCACCCTCCAGTAGACACACCCTATACGGGATGTCCCTGGAGGAGCAACAGCCAATCTGCGGCCTCAGCCCTTCCGCGCCACCGACGCGATCCCCTCAACGCTCGCGCTCACCACGCCCTTCTCGGTGATGATGCCGGCCACGAGCTCGGCGGGGGTCACGTCAAAGGCGGGGTTGCGGGCGCTGGACTCCTCGGGGACGGTGCGGACGCGGGTGAAGATGCCGTCGTCGGACCAGCCCCAGGTGTAGCGGACCTCGTCCTGGTCGCGCTCTTCGATGGGGATGTCGTCCCCGCTGGGGCAGTCGGGGTCGATGGTGGTGGTCGGGGCGGCCACGTAGAAGGGCACGCCGGCGGCCTTGGCGGCCAGGGCGCTGGTGTAGGTGCCTATCTTGTTGGCGACGTCGCCGTTGGCGGCGATGCGGTCGCTGCCCACGATGACCATGTCGATCTGGCCGGTGCGCAGGTAGTGGCCGGTGGCGTTGTCGCAGATGACGGCGTGGGGGACGCCCTCCTTGGCGAGCTCCCAGGCGGTCAGGCGGGCGCCCTGGCTGCGGGGCCGGGTCTCGTCCACGAACACAAAGGGCTTCTTGCCCTGGCGGTGGGCGACGTAGACGGGGGAGAGGGCGCTGCCCCAGTCCACGAAGGCCAGCCAGCCGGCGTTGCAGTGGGTGCTGACCCGGGCGTTCTCGGGCACCAGGGGAGCGCCGTGCTGGCCGATGGCCTCGCAGCAGGCGGCGTCGTCGTCGGCGATGTCCTGGGCTTCTGCCACGGCGGCCTGGCGGGCCTTGGCGATGTCGCTGCCCTGGGCCTCGATGGCCTTGAGCACGCGGCGGACGGCGTAGAAGAGGTTCTGGGCGGTCGGACGGGTCGCCTGCACCACCTTGGCGGCCTGGGCCATGTCCGCGTGGAAGCTGCTGTCTCCGGCGGAGAGGGCAGCCTGGGCCATGGCGAAGCCTGCCGTGGCGCCGATGGCGCCGGCCCCGCGGACGTTCATCACCGTGATGGCCTTGGCCGTCTGGTGGTAGTCGCCCAGGTCCATGATCTCGAAGCGGTGGGGGATCAGGTGCTGGTTGATCATGCGTACAACCGAGCCGTCCATCCACACCGTGCGGTATGGCGTGCCGTCAACCTTCACAAAGCCTTCCTGTCAGTCTGCGTAGAGGGTCTGGACCACCTGCCGGAGCAGGGCCTCGGCCAGCTTGGCGGCGGCCTGATCTGCGGCCTCTCGCCAGGCCTGGTCCTTGAGGGTGGGGGTCGAGTGACCGCTGACCTTGAGGGGCGCGCCCTCGGCGTCCAGGCGCACGTATCGCGGCGCGCTGCACTGAAGCTGGATCTCCACCTCGTGGAAGGTCATCCGGCTGGTCTTGCGGACGGAGCTGTCGCTCTGGATGCCCAGGTTCAGGTGGATCGCGGAGTCCGCTGCGGAGGCCTCGTCGGGGAGGGAGACCTTGAAGCCCAGGTCCCCGATGTGGCGCCGCACCAGGTCGTACACCGCCTGGGCCTGCGGATCACTGTCCTCGCTTGCGGGTCGAACCGTCACGGTGCGCACGCGATCGAGGTTCTGGCGAGTTGAGGGATCGCTGACCTGCTTGAGCCAGGACTCCTTCACCTCCTCAAAGGGGAGGGTGGCCTCCGGCCTGGCGGCCTGGGTCTTGAGGACGAGCAGCGACCAGGCGAGGGGATCCTGGGCCTTGAGCTCGGGGTGCGCCAGGCGCAGCTCCACCAGGGTCCGCTCTCCGAGGATCAGTGGAATGGCAGCTTCAACGCCGCGATCCTTGGCCTCTTCGGCGCAGTGGTCCCAGGACGCGAGCAGAGCCTGGGGCTCGTCGAGGAGCTCCTGGGCACGGGTCCTGCAGGTGAGCAGGGTGCGCTCTACGCGGGCCTGCTCCTGGGTGCTCTCGGACGCCGCGAGGGCGCTGGCGCTGATGGCCATCCACCAGGTGATCACGCTTGGCTCTCCGCGCTGTGGGGGTTGAGGTCTACACGGTACCGCAGCCAGCCCAGGTAGTTCTGGGACCACCACGCGTCGAAGTCCACCTGGGAGAGCTCGCCGGCCAGCAGGGGCTTGTAGAGCTCGTCGGTCCAGGCGCGCCCGGAGAGCCAGTCCCGAAGCTCGAGCTTTCCTTGGTCGATGCGCAGGGCGGTGGCGCTCCGGAAGGTCCAGGAGCCGGTGTTGGCGTACTGGCGGCCGCCGGGGAGCGAGACCACGCCGGGCAGGTGGCTGTGTCCGGTGATCAGCATCTCGTAGGGGCCGGTCTCCAGCGCGGCGCGGGCCTGGTCCCAGATGCCACCGGGGTTCCCGATCTGTCCCAGCAGCCAGTAGTTGATCTCGGCCTCCAGCTCGGCGCGGCGCTGCCCGCCGAAGAGGCGGTCCATCAGGTCGGCGCGGGCGCGGCCGACGTGCACCATCTTGTGAAACCCCCAGAAGGTGAGGCGATTCCAGAAGGTGTAGAAGTGCTGCAGGGGCAGGCGGATCCAGGTCTTGAGGGCGCGCTCGACCAGGTGGTGGGCCCGGGTGCGCCACTCGCTCTGGTCCAGGTCGATGCCGATGACCGGGTCGAACTCGTAGCCGTGGAGGATCAGCGCGCGCTGGCCGATCTCCACGCCGTGCACGACGGGGATGCGCAGCACGTCGGTGTAGAAGCGCAGGTCGTGGTCGTGGTTGCCCAGCACGTAGATCAGGCGCCCGTCGGCGGCCATGGCGGAGAACTGGCCCAGGACCTTGCCGTGGGCCCGCAGGATGTTGGTGAAGAACCAGGCCTGGGAGAAGTCCACGGCGTCGCCGGCCACGACCAGGGTGGCGCCCTCCTGGTCGACCTTGTCCAGGAAGCGCAGCAGGTGGCGATCCTTCTGGGCGAAGGTGTCCGAGAAGGTCCCGTCCCCCAGGTGGAGGTCGGAGATCACGTAGACGCGCCGCTCCGGATCCAGGCGGTGGATTCGGCGCTGCTTGACGGCCTTGGACCACTCGAAGGCGTGCATGCTCATCCTGTAGCCTCGTGGGTTTGCAGCGTCGCCCCTGGAGCCATATCAGTCGGCAGGATCCGGTGGAGGACGCGATGAGCTGGCGAAGCGGTCTGGTGGTGGGGTTTGGTGGTCTGGTGTTGGCCTGCGCGGCGCCGGACACGGAGATGAGTCTGCGGACCAAGCGGAGCGAGGCCCCCTTCGAGCTCAAGCAGATCGCGGAGCAGCAGGCGGCGATCCACGCGGCGGAGAGCGCCTACCTGGGGTGCTCCAACGAGCAGGAGGCCACCGGCATGTTGGCGAGCGTGGATCCCAAGGCGCAGCGGAGCTGGCCTCAGACGCCCTGTTGGCAGCGCCTGAACCCCGAGGCTGGGCAGGTCCGCGGGGTCTACTGGGTGGATGTGCCCGGGGACGGGCAGCGCTACCTGGCGGGGGCCTTGATCGATGTCGATGGGGACGGGGTCTACGCCCGCTACGAGCTCACGGACGGGGGAGAGCCGGAGCGCCTGACCCCCACCGACGTCTACTGAGGGACTTTGACGCGTGCGCGCGGGCTCTGGGAGCGCTAGGGAGGCTCCCATGCAGACACCAGAGCCCATCAAGCAGTACGCCGGCGGTCGCGTCGGCCTGCTGGGCAGCTTCGGCGCCGTCCACGAGATGCCCGCGACCCCTTGGCCGGAGATCGCCTTTGCCGGGCGGTCCAACGTGGGCAAGTCCTCGGCCATCAACAAGCTCCTGAACACCAAGAAGGTGGCGCGGGTCTCGGGCACGCCGGGGCGCACCCAGCGCATCAACCTCTTTACGGTAGAGAAGCGCCTGATCTTTGCGGATCTGCCGGGCTACGGCTTCGCCAAGGTCCCGGCCGAGGTCAAGTCGCACTGGAAGGGCATGATCGAGGGCTACCTGGGCGGCCGCGAGGCCCTCAAGCTGGTGGTCGTGGTCGTGGACTCCCGCCACGGGGTGCAGAACCTGGACGCCGAGATGATCTGGGGCCTGCGTCAGGCGCACATCCCGCTGCTGGTGCTGGCCACCAAGGTCGACAAGATCAAGCGCTCCAAGCGCGCGGCGGCCCTCAAGGAGATCCGCAAGCCCCTGGGCCTGTCCACGCAGCAGATCATCGCGTTCTCCTCGCTCGAGGGGCTGGGTGTCGAGGAGACCTGGCGGGTCCTCAATGCCGTGGCGGTGGGCCAGGAGCTGGATCTGCCATGAGCCGCCGTCGCAGAAAGGGCGGTGGGTCGGCCTACCGGGGCGACCACTTCACCAAGAAGGCCAAGGGCCAAGGCTACGCGGCCCGCTCGGTCTACAAGCTCGAGGAGATCGACCGCAAGGTGGGGCTCTTCAAGCCGGGCATGCGCGTGGTGGACCTGGGCTGCTACCCGGGGAGCTGGACGCGCTACGCGGCGCAGAAGGTGGGCCCCAAGGGCGTGATCTCCGGGGTGGACCTGGACGAGCCCCAGGGGATCGTGGGCAACTTCATCGTGCGCTCGGTGTACGAGGTCGAGGCCAGCGAGCTGCTGGAGGCCCTGGGCGGCCCCGCGGACGTGGTGCTCTCGGACATGGCCCCCAAGACCACGGGTCACAAGGACACCGACCACCTGCGCCAGATCGGCCTGGTGGAGCGGGCGCACTTCCTGGCGCAGCAGCTCCTCAAGCCGGGCGGGGCCATCGTCTACAAGATCTTCGACGGCAGCGACGCGAACGGCTGCATCGACGCCATCCGCCAGGACTTCCAGGTGCTCCGGCGCTACAAGCCCGAGGCGGTGCGCAGCGTGAGCCGGGAGTTCTTCATCGCAGGGACGGGGTTCAAGGGGATGGGAGAGGAGTAGGTCACATCCGGTCACAACTCCGCGGGCTTGGTAGCGCGGTGGCCGGACTAAGACCCCCTGGCATCGACGAGGACATGCGCTCGTCGACCTGGAGGCAAGCATGGTTGAGCTCCCCGATGGTGGCTGCGCGGTGGTGGTGTATGGGTGGGCGCTCGAAGAGCTCAGCGTGAGCGCGCTCGAGGCGCTCCAGGCTGCGCTGAAGGGCGTCGAGGGCTGGAGCGCGCTGGCCCACGGACAGGCCTACGGCGAGAGCCTGGACCACGCGGTGGTGGGGGTGGCCGTCGCCGCTGCGGAGCCGGATCTGATGGCCGGCGAGATGCTGGAGAGCGGCGATTGGGACTGGGATGACCTGGAGATGATGGCGGACACCGCGGTGCAGGCGGGGGCCATCGCGCAGGCCAAGGCGCACTTCAAGGGTGGGCGCTCGGCGGGGCAGCAGGCCTTGGCGGCCGAGGGGCTGGAGGGCTCGGCTCGCCCGGCGCTCTGGCTGGTGACCCACGGCTATGCGAAGTTCTCGCTGCTGGTCGACGCCGGGGGGAAGACACACCGAGGGGCCGCCGGAGATCCGCCCAAGCGCTTGAGGCTGCCCCGGGGCGACCACAGCCTGGCGGCGCTGTGAGCGGCGAGACCGAGGCGGCGGAGGAGCTCCGGAGGCTGGCCGCGAGGGGGGAGGCGGGCGCACTGGAGGCGCTGCTGAAGCGTCACGAGGACTTCTCGCAGGCAGCCCTGATCGCGGCCTTCCAGGTGGCCAGCGACCACCAGTGGCCGGCCATTGGGAGGCTGCTGGCCCCGCGGATCCGGGACTGGCGGAGGGTGGATCTGGGAGGGCTGCCGCTCGTGACGGCGCTGTCGATGAACGGCTGGTCCTTCGCGCTGGCGTGTCTGCCCGGTGTCGAGGCGGTGCTCCCCAAGCCCATGCCCCCGTGGCTGATCGAGCGGCTGCGGCGGCGCAACCTGCGGCTCTCCGATGGTGCCTCCGCGGTGGATCTGGCGAAGGCTCAGCTCAGCAGCCTGCAGCGCATGGTGGGGCAGGACGGGCTGGACGGGGTGGGGACCTGGGATCGCGCCCACCGCCAGATCGCGTCGCTGCAGGAGTGCGTGGCCTGGATGAAGGCCAGGGTCGCAGCACCGGAGGACACGGGTATTGTGGCTGTGGAGCTGGAGAAGGGGGACCGGGTGCAGGTGGTCCTGGGCCCACCCAAGCAGCGGGGGTTGCGCGGGGTCATCTTCTGGATCGGGCCGTCCAAGCGAGGACCGGGGATCCGCGTCGGGATCCGCAGCGATTCAGGACAGCAGCACTTCGTCGGGGCCGAGGAGGTCGAGCTGCTCGAGGGCTGAGGTGCCCGGGGGGTGGGCCCATCAGCTCGGGGGCAGACGCAGCTCCTCCCCTTGCCTGTAGGGATCGGAGAGGCCGTCGGGGGTGAGCAGCCAGAGCAGGGGGCAGGGGGCTCGGGTGCGCAGGGGCGGGAGGCCCCCATCGGTGAAGAGGATCACGCCGTCGGGGTCGTACTCCAGGGCGGCCTGCAGGCCAGGCTCCAGGTCGGTGCCGCCGCCGCCGGGGATCTGCTCGGGCAGGGTGCCGGTGAAGGGCATACGGGCGTGGACGGCGGCGTCGCACAGGACCAGGAAGAGCTCGGTGCCGGTGGCGGAGAGGGCGCGGAGCTCGGTGCCGAAGCGGCCGAGTTCCTGGGGACCGATGGAGCCGGAGGTGTCCAGGACGACGACCAGCCGGCAGCGGTCGCCGGTGCGCAGGCCGGGGACGGTGCCATAGCGACGGGAGCGGCGGTGCAGGGTGGGCTTGCGCTCTTGGCGCTGGGCGCGGGCCTCGAAGCGGCGCAGCTCCGCGCTCCAGGGGACGCTGGGCACCCCCAGCCACTGGAGGATCGCGCGGTGGAGGGCGCTGGGGAGCAGACCGGGCGGGCCGCGGCGGGCCCACGCTGACTGGATGAGGGTGGCCAGGCGCTGCTGAGCGAGCTCCACGTCGGGGCCGTCGCCGAGCTCGGCCCACTCGGGGTGGGGGAGCCCGTCTCCTGGGCCGGGAGCCTGGCTGGGGTCGGCATCGAGCAGGGCGTGGTAGGCCTCCGCGCTGAGGTGCTCCCGGAAGCCGAATTCCTGGGGGAGGGGGTGGTCTTCGGCGCGCTCATCGGGGGGAATCAGGGGCGCGATGACCAGGTCGCAGGCGAGCTGCCAGGTGGCGGCGGGGCGCTGCTGCTGGCGCTGCGGGTGCCGGAGGGCGAGGTGGAGCAGGGCGTGCAGGAGCAGCCCGCGGAGCTGGGCGGGGGTGCTGGTGCGGACGCGCTCGAGGCCAAGCTGGAGGATGAATCGGCCCTGGTCGACGCGCAGGCGCAGCGCGGCCCCGGGGACGATTCGGCGCTCCAGGCCGCAGAGGATGTGGCCAAAGAAGGGGCGCTGCAGGAGCAGCTCGGTGGTGGCGCGGCTCAGGGCCCTCTGCACTCAGCCTCCCAGCAGGCGCCTGGCGACCTGGGGGTCGGAGAGCACCTGCTTGCCCAGTGCGCCGGTGGGGGCGAGCTCGGTGGCCAGCACCATCACCAGCTCTTCGGGCAGGGCATCCAGGAGCAGCAGGGCCTTGAGGTTGGCCACCGCCTGGGGGCGCTCCGAGGTGGAGAGGGCGTCGCAGGCGGGGGCGAGGCGGCCC
This sequence comes from Myxococcota bacterium, assembly GCA_036229005.1. Classification (GTDB taxonomy): domain Bacteria; phylum Myxococcota_A; class UBA796; order UBA796; family CAJQPC01; genus CAJQPC01. Next base: position 21,690 of record JAZAMN010000011.1, on the reverse strand, counting down.
AGGAACTGCAGGATGGCGTCCATGGGCGGGGCCTCGCTGCTGAGCAGCTCGGACAGAGGGGTGAGCAGCAGGGGCGTGATGGCGCCGCTGCGCAGGCAGGCGAGGGGATCGGGGAGCGCCCGCGGGCCCTTGGAGAGCAGGCCCAGGAACATGGCGGCGGCCTCGGGCTCCAGGCAGCCCCAGACCAGCGCCTGGACCATCTCGGAGTCGGCGCTCCAGTCGGGGATGGGGGCGAGCAGGCGGATGAGCTGGGTGAAGGCCCGAGGGCTGGCCTGCTCCAGGAGTCCGGGCGCGGAGCGGGCGAGGGCCAGTCCGCGGGGGTCGAGGCCGGCCTGCTCCGCCCAGCGCAGCCAGGGGGCCAGGGTGAAGGCCAGGCTGACGTGGACCATGCGGCTGAGCATCGCGGGGTCCATGGCGCTGACCTGCCAGACGCCGCCCTCGGGGTTGGCGGTGGCCAGGATCTGCCAGCCGGCGGGCAGGCGCCAGGCCATGGTCTCGTGGCGCTGCATGAGCTGCATGGTGCCGCGCAGGATCCGGCCGCTGGCGCGGTTGAAGTCGTCCAGGAGCAGCAGGCCCGGCCCGGGCTCGCGGGGGACCCACGCAGGGGGCGCAAAGCGGGTGTCTCCCTGGGCGTCGATGCGGGGCATCCCCAGGAAGTCACCCATCTCCTCGAACTGGGCGGGGGCGACGTAGGAGAAGGCCCAGCCGCGCTCCCGGGCGAAGTCCTCGGCCAGCTCGGTCTTGCCGATCCCGTGCGGACCCCAGATGCATACGGGCAGGCGGCGACCGCCGTGGGCCTCGGCCGCCAGGTTGGCCTGGAAGGTGTGGGCCAGCAGCTCCTTGAGCGCCGGAGCGCTGAGCCGCTGACCGAGACCGCTGCTGCTCAATGGCTGATCCAGAGCTGGGGCCGCGCAGCCCGAAGCTGCTCAGCGGCCTCTGGCGTGACGGTGCCGACGCCATGCACGGCCCGGAGCTTGGGCACCTCCAGCAGGGCGCTCAGATCCACCTGGCCCTCTCGGACGAAGTAGCCGATGTGCAGGACCTCCAGGCTGGGGTGCCCGGCCAGCGCGGCGAGGTCGTTGCAGTGGGCGTTGCCGATGTCGAGGGTGCGCAGCTCGGGCATGGCCTGGACGAAGCTCAGGTCCTTCACGCCGGTCTGGACCATGCTCAGCTCCTGCAGGCCGGTCAGGCTGCGCAGAGGGCTCAGGTCCGCCTTGACGTGGGAGATGTCCAGGACCTTGAGGGTGCCGGCCAGCTCTGCGAGGGGGCTCAGGTCAGTGGCCTCCACGCGCGCGATGCGGAGGATGCGCAGCGGCAGGCTGCTGAGGTGGCCCAGATCCGTCAGGTCCATGCGCTCCAGGGTCAGGATCTCCAGGTTCGAGAAGTGCGGCAGCAGCTCGGGGTGCTTGAGGCTGTTGGTGTAGGAGACGGCGAGCCCAACCAGGCGCTCGGCCACGGGCAGCAGGTGGGTCAGGTCCAGGCTCCGAGGGCGCACATCCAGGTGGATGCGGTTCGGTAGGGACGCGAGCGCAGCGACGTTCTCGTCGGACTTGATGGTGGAGCCGGACTCGATGAGGAGCTCCTTGAGGGCGTGGAGCTGCTCCAGCCCCTGGGGGAAGCGGCCCTCGATCCCAAAGGCCAGCGACTCCAGGTGGGCGACGGCGGCGAGCGCGGGCCGGTCGGCGCCGGGGATGCGCAGCGCCGCGGTCAGGGCCTCGGACTCGCCCAGGTTCTCGGGCATCGCGCGCACCCGGACCACGGCGACGGCCAGGGCGACGGGGTCCACGCCCAGCTTGGAGAAGGCCACCAGGGCCTTGTGGATCTTGTTGCTGTCCTGGAGGGTGTGGTAGCGGCGGCGGTCGCCGGCGAGGGGGCCCCGCAGGCTGTCGGGCGCTTTGGCCAGGACCAGCTCGCGGGCGGCCTTGCGGATGCCCTTGTCGTCGTGGAAGAGGGCCAGGGCCAGGGTGTCCGCCAGGAGCCGGTCGTCCAGCTCGCGTCCGCCCAGCAGGCGCAGGCCGACCAGGATGGTCGCGGGCTCGTTGGCGAACAGGATGTCGTCCAGGCGATCCAGCTCCGTCTCGGTGGAGGGGGCCGCTTGGGGAGCGGCCTCCAGGTGCCCTTCAACCAGCAGGGGGAGTCCGAGCTCCAGGACCTGCGCGAGGCGCTTGCCGGGCTTCTGGAGCAGGAGCACCGCGCCGGCGGACTTGAGGGCCCGGGTCTCGCTCAGGCCGCGGGCCTCCAGCAGCTCGGTGACCTCGTCTCGCTCCAGGCGCTCTGGCTTGCCCAAGACCAGGACCTGGGTCCCGTTGGTGAGCTGAGGAGCCTGGAAGTGCACATCCAGCCAACCTCCCGCAGCCCGACGCACGGGGGCCTTCCCGTGGTTCAGCAGCGGGATGACGTGGGCGGTGGGGGTCTCCGGGGACAGGGAGCCTGCCAGCAGCGCATAGGCGGCGCGGCGAAGGCTGGGGGTGCCCTCGTGCTCCGAGCCGATGGCCAGCAGGGTCTTCCAGCGGGGCTCGGACTTGTTGCCCCGGCCGAACACGCGCACCTTCCAGTTCCCGAGGCCCTGGTCCAGAGCGCGGTCGAAGAGCGCGTCGGCGTCGAAGTCGCACTGGTAGAAGTCGACCTTGACCTGCTTGTATTCGCTCCCCAGGCCAAAGGCGGCGTCGGGGAAGCTGCCCAGGGTGCAGCGCTTGAAGGTGATGTGGGCCACCTTGCTCAGGTTGCCCAGCTCCGGGGGGACCTGGGACAGATCCACCCCCTCCATCTCCACCCAGCCGCTGGCGGAGCGCAAGCAGTTCTGCAGATCGTCGGCGTTGTGTACGAACATCGGGGACACTCCTTGGTGCCAGGAGTCCTATGCACCCGGCGACCGGCAGAGGCTTCGGGAGTTGTGACCCTTTGTGTCAGAGGGCCCGAACACAAGAACGCCGGAGCCCGAAGACCCCGGCGTCCTGCGCTCAGCGCGTCAGCCTCAGAGGCTGCGCAGCCAGTTCAGCAGGGTCACGACCTGGGGGCCTGCGCCGCCCTTGTCCAGGTGCTCGGTGGGCTTGGACAGGAAGGCGGGGCCGGCGATGTCCAGGTGGGCCCAGGTCTTGCCCTCGGCCACGAAGTTCTGGAGGTAGAGGGCGGCGGTGATGCTGCCCGCGGCGCGGCCACCGACGTTCTTGATGTCGGCGATGTCGGCCTTGAGCAGGGCGTTGTAGTCGTTCTCCAGGGGCATCTGCCAGAGGCCCTCGCCGGACTCCTTGGCGCTGGCCAACAGGGTGTCGGCGAAGTCCTGCTCGTTGGCGTAGAGCGCGGTGTACTTCTCGCCCAGGGCGACCACGGCAGCGCCGGTGAGGGTGGCCAGGTCCACGATGTGGGTGACCTCGTCCATCTCGCTGGCGTAGCAGAGGCAGTCGGCCAGGAGCAGGCGGCCCTCGGCGTCGGTGTTGTGGATCTCGACGGTCTTGCCGTTGCGGTAGCGCAGCACGTCGCCCAGCTTGTAGGCGTCGGCGCCGAGCATGTTCTCCGCGGCGGCGAAGATGCCGTGCACGGTGACGTTCACGCCCAGCTTCTCCAGGGCGCTCATCACACCCACGACCGCGGCGGCGCCGCCCATGTCGCACTTCATGGTGACCATGCCGGCGGAGGGCTTGATGCTCAGGCCGCCTGCGTCGAAGGTCACGCCCTTGCCGATCAGGGCGATGGTGCCCTGGCTCTCACCGGCGGGGGTGTAGGTCATGTGCACCAGGCGGGGGGTGCGGCTGCTGCCCCGACCCACGGCCAGGGTGCCCACGGCGCCCCAGGACTCCAGGCGGTCCGGACCCCAGACCTCGACCTGCAGGCGGTCGGTGCTGAGCTTGGTGGCCGCGGCTGCGAGGGTCTCGGGGTAGATGTCGGCGGGGGGCTCGTTGATGAGGTCCCGGGCCAGGCTGCGGGCGGTGCCCAGGGCCACGCCGGCGTCCAGACCGGTGGTGTCGCCCAGGCCGGTCACGGAGACGGCCTCCAGGGGCTTGGTCTGGCGGGCCTCGGGCAGGTAGCGCTCGTAGCGGTAGTTGCCGGTCACGATGGCCTCGCCGATGGCCTCGGCGGCCTTGGCGTCGCCGCCGGGGACCTGCAGGCTCAGGCCGGTCAGGCTCTTGCTGCGGGCGAAGTTGGACGCGGCGCCAGCCGCCTTGCGCAGACCCTCTGCGTCGCCCTCGCCTGCGCCAAAGAGGCCAACCCAGGCGTTGGAGACAGCACCCATGCCGCGGACGGTGAGGGAGGAGCCAGCCTTGGCCTTGAACTTCTCGCTCTCCACAAGCTGGGACAGGGCGCCGCCGAAGGCCTCATCGAGGGCGGCGGGGACGGTGAGGTCGCCCTCGGTCAGGACGACGGCCAACAGGGGGGCGTCCGCGAGGGCGGAGGTCTGGATCTGCATGCGGTTCACTCAGGTGAGCTTGAGGATGATGAGGATGATGAGGAGGACGAGCAGCAGCGCGCCGCCGCCGACCATGAGCATCAGGAAGGGATCTGCCCGCATCATCTCCACGAAGCGGGCGATGGGGCTCTCGGGCTCGGGCTCGGGGCCGTCTCCGAGGTCGGGCGGGGCGCTGTCATCGCGGGCATCCCCGGGGAGGGGGAGGTCCGTCCAGGAGCCGGCGCCGACGATGTCCTTGAGGGGGTCACGCTCCGGAAGTTGCGTGCTCTGGGAGACGTGGGGCTCGGTGGCCTCGGGCTCGTAGAGGTCCTCGGTCGACAATGGGACGGCGGTGGGCCGCGCGGGGGGCGGGGGCACGTCGTCCAGGCTGGGCACGGTGGCCACGGGGGTCGGGCGCACCGCGACGGGCGGGGGCTCGGCCACGGTGGGGGGCTCCTCGTCGAAGGACGAGGGGGTGGGGGACACCGAGATGGCGGGCGGCGCGGGCGCCACGGGGGGCGGCTTGGGCGCGCTGGGCTCGCCGGGGGCCAGAGGCCGGGGCTGGGAGAGATCCTCCCGGAAAGGCTCGGTCACCGCGGTCTTGGGCTCGTCCTCCTTGCGGCCGAAGGGCAGGGCCTGGGGCTCGCTCGCGGAGGGCTGGGGGGGCACGTAGCCGGCGGCCGCGCGCACCTCGAAGACCATCTCGGTGGTCTGGGGCGGGTGCCCGGACTCCCGCACGGCGAAGGCCAGCCGCACCCGGTAGCGGCCGGGGGTCAGATCGCTGATGTCGAAGCGGAAGCGGTAGCGGCCGGAGGGGTGGTCTTCTGTCGTGTAGCGGGTCTCGACGCTGCGCAGGCGCTCTTCGCTCTCCTCGTCGAAGAGGGCGACGCCAACGGCGACCTCGTCGTGGCCGCTCACGCCATTGGAGGCCCCGACGGTGACGGTGAAGCTGACCTGCTCGTCTGTCTCGAAGGTCGTGGACCCCGGCGGGCGGTTGAGCATGATCTTGCCGACGGTGGTGATCTCCGGGCGGATCAGCGTGCGCAGCTCCTGGAAGCGGGCGGCCAGGTCGGCCAGGTTCGAGAAGCGGTAGGGCGGGCTGGGGTGGACCTCGCGGCTGAGGGCGCGGTTCAGCACGCTGGCGACCTTCTCGGCGAAGCGGGCGTGGAAGCGGGGGTTGGAGTCCTCGTCCGCCAGGCGCGCCGCGGCCCGGTTCTTGAGCTCCACCAGCGCGCCCTTGTCCAGGCCGGCCTGGGGCAGGGGGATGGCCTTGCCCTCGGCGTCGCCCTCGCGCGGGGTGTGGATGGCCCGGTACAGGATGGCGGCCAGCGCGTAGGTGTCGGTGCTGGTGGTGATGGCCGCGCCAGCCAGGACCTCGGGCGGGAGGTAGTGGTTGGGCTCCGGGCTGATGGCGTGGAGCTGGCCCAGGCTCTTGCGGGCGGAGGCGGTGGCCATGTCGACCAGCAGGACCTCGCCCCGGTCGTTCAGGAGCAGGTTGGAGGGGCGCAGGTTGCCGTGCGCCCCGGACTCCTTCTGGAGGGTCTGGAGGTGCTCCGTGGTCTGGAGCAACACACCCAGCACCTCGCTCAGCGAGCAGCCCTGGGAGATGCGCCGGTCCAGGGTGCTGGTGAAGCGCGGCAGGATGAGCAGGGGGCTCCCGTCTTCGGAGGCGCGGGACTGCAGCGGCGGCAGGAAGACCTGGGCGCTCTGACCCAGCAGCTCCGCCTGCTCCTTGCACGCGTCCTGGCAGGCCCGCAGCAGGGTGTCCGTCAGGGGGACGTCGCCCTTGAAGTCATCGCGCCCCAGGGGCGTCTTGAGCACGAACTCGGCGCGGGAGTCGCCGTGTCGGACGAGGTAGCTCTTGCCCCACAGGCCGCGGCCGAGGAGGGGGCCGACCTGGTAGCTGCGGCCCTGGGCGTCGTGGACGAGATCACCGGTCTTCACGGGCAGGCCTTTGTCGCTTCGGAGGGAGGGGGGTGGCGCAGGGGGAGGCACGCCGGAGGGATGTGCGAAGGTATCGGTACGCGGGATCCGTGTCAAAGCCAGAAAACCGCGACCAGAGAGCGTCGATGATCAAGAGCCCGTCGGTGGATCCAGCCGCCTACACCCTGCCGGAGGACGGCAACGGCCCCTACCGCCTGTTCAGGGGGCTCTCGATGCCCCTGGTGCGCGAATTCCAGGCCTCGCTGGTGGACCCGATGGGGGCCCAGATCCGCCGCTTGGACGCCATCATCGCGCAGGCGGAGGGCACGGCCTTCGGGGCAGCCCATGGTCTGAGGAGGGGGGACTCCCTGGAGCAGTGGCGCGAGAAGGTGCCCCTCCGGAGCTACGGGGAGCTCGAGCCCTGGATGAAGCGGGTGCACGCTGGCGAGGACAGGGTGCTCACGAAGGCCCCGGTCCAGATGCTGCTCAAGACCTCCGGGACCACGGGCGCGGCCAAGCTCCTGCCGGTCACCGAGCCATACGCCCAGGCCGTGGACGCCGGACAGGCCCTCTGGCGGCTGGCCTTGATGCGCGACCACGAGGGGGTCACCAAGGGCCGCGCGTTCACCGTGGTCTCCCCGCCGGTGGAGGGCCGGCTGCCGAGCGGCCTGCCCTATGGCTCCAACACCGGGCGCATGCAGTCGCGCCAGCCCTGGTATGTGCGGGCCCGCGTGCCGGTGCCCCCGCAGGTGGCCGCCATCACCGACTCCCCGGTGCGCATCTACTGCCTGCTGCGCTTCGCCCTGCAGACCGACATCTCCAGCTTCACCACGGCCAACCCCAGCACGCTGCTGCTGCTCTTCCGCAAGCTGCAGGAGCACTGGCCGGACCTGGTGCGCGACCTGCGCGACGGGACCCTGAGTGGGCCGGCTTCAGCCTTGCCTCGCCGAACGCGATGGGCCCTCAAGCCGCGCTTGCGCCGCAGACGCCTGAGCGGTGAGCCCAGCCCTCTGGAGCTCTGGGATCTGGCCGTCCTCAACACCTGGAAGGGGGGCCCGGCCCAGTTCTTCCTGCCTCGGCTCCGCGCTGCGCTGGGGCCCGGTGGGGATGCGCTGCCCATCCGGGAGCTGGGGGTCACCGCGTCGGAGGGCTACTTCGCCATCCCCATGTCCGACGGGGACGAGGGCGGTGTGGCCTGGCTGGGGGGGCAGCTCCTGGAGTTCGTGGACGACGCGGGCAGCCTGCGCTGGGCCTGGGAGCTGGAGGCCGGGCAGCGCTATCGCCTGGTCATCTCGTCGACCGGCGGGCTCTACCGCTACGACATGAACGACATCCTGGAGTGCACCGGGCACGTGCACGGAGCGCCGCTGCTCCGCTTTGTGCGCAAGGGCGGCAACATGCTCAACGTGACCGGGGAGAAGCTGAGTGAGGACCAGCTCGTCCATGCCGTCTCCACCGCCGTGGGATCTGGGGTGGCTGTCGCCGGGTTCTCGGTCGGGTACCGCATGGACGAGGTGCCTGTGTTGCGTGTGGCGGTCGAGGGCAGCGGGGCGCCCGGGTTCCCCGCGGACTTCGCCCAGCGCTTTGATCGCGCCCTGCAGGAGGGCAACGTCGAGTACCAGGCCAAGCGGGAGAGCATGCGCATCGGCGCACCGGAGCTGCTGGCCCTGCCTGAGGGGACCTATGCGCGCTGGCGGGCGGCGAAGGTCGCGGCGGGGGCGCCCCACGGTCAGATCAAGGACCCCGTGGTGCTCCGGGACGAGGCGGCGTGGGAGGCCTTGCTGGCCGCACGCTGAGGGGCTCTGCGCCTATTCGGGGTTGTAGGTGCGTCCCTTCCACTGCACGCCCTTGCCCTGGCTCTTGATGCCGGAGTGGACGATGAGGGCCATGACCATGGCGGTCGCGGGGGCGTGGGAGAGCCCGTAGAGCGGCTTGTGGCCGTACTGCAGGTCCATGGACAGGCGCGTGCCCTGCATCAGCACCAGGTGCGCGCCGCCCCAGGCCACCCACTCCCAGGCGCCGGTCGCGAGCCCCACCGCGAGCAGGATGGGGCCGAGCAGGGTGCTGGTGAACAGGAAGTACTCGACGAAGGCCACCGTCGCCCAGGAGTAGTGCATCCCGGCGAACAGGTTCTTGCCCCAGCCGTCCCAGATCTCCTGGAGGCTGGTGTACATGCGCACGCTGTACAGACGCCGCATGAACAGGCAGTGGTAGCCGACCTGGGCGTCCACGCAGGCGCGCGCCAGGCCCACGTCGTCCAGGATGTTGTTCTTGACCGCGTGGTGCTGCCCGGCTTGGTCGTAGCCCCGCCGGGAGAAGGCCAGGAGCTGCCCGCTCGCCATGTTCTTGTCAGGCTGCTCAGGGTCGTTGACCTGGTCCAGGGAGTTGCCCAGCAGGATGAGGCCGCCCACCGCGGGCTGCAGCACGCGCTCCCAGAAGCTCTCCATGGTCAGGGTGCCGAAGCCGGTGACCATGCCCAGGCCCTTGGACTCGCCGTAGCCGACCACTCGGGAGACGGCCTGGGGGGCGAGCCGGACATCCGCGTCGATGAAGAAGAGCCAGTCGCCCCGGGCGTGCTCCTGGGCGCGCTGCAGGGCCCAGGGCTTGCCGAACCAGCCGTCGGGCAGGGCCTCTCCGCCTTGGAGCACGCGCAGGCGGGGATCGTCGATGGCGGCAAGGATCTCCCCGGTGCGGTCGCTGCTCCCGTCGTTGAGGACCACGACCTCCAGGTTGGGGTGGTCCTGGGCGAGCGCGGCCTGCACGCAGCCGGCGATGTGCGCCTCTTCGTTGCGGGCGGGGATGACGATGCTGACCAGCAGATCGGGCGAACAAGCTGGGTCTTCGGGGCCCAGTGCCCACTTGGGGTCACGCTTGCGGGTCAGCACCTTGAGCCAGGTCGCGCCCCAACCCAGCAGGGTGAGGGCCATGGTCAGGCGCAGGATCCAGACGAGTGCGGTCACGTCCCACCTATACTCCACGCATGGCCAGGGGTCCCCTCTCAAGCGCGCACCTGCTGTGGCTCCTGCTCGGGGCCCTGGTGCCCATGCTCTTGCTGCTGGACTTCTTCGTGGGGGACTCCCAGCCCCTGGACGTCTCCGTGCACACCGACCTGCGCCTGCGCGAGGACGGCGGCCCCCAGCGCATCTTCACCGGCCCGCTGGAGGGCGAGGCGGCCATCAACGGCCTGCAGGTGCGCGGGACCCACGGGCTCGCCGAGGGCACCTACCCGTGGCGGCCCACCCCCCTGGAGGGCAGCTTCACCCTGCGCCTGGACGGCGACTTCCTGGAGACGGGGGATCAGGGCGCGCTGGGGCGCCACAGCCAGGGCTTCACGGCCACCTGGCGCCAGCGGGATCGGCGCCGCGCGGATCGTCTGGGCAGCCCCGCGATCCCCTGCCGCGGCCACATCGACGTGGTCAGCCTGGAGGCGCTCTCCGGGGCGCGGGGGATGTCGGCGATGGGCCGCTCCGAGCTGCACCTGGACCTGATCTGCACCGGCACGGGCGCCGACCTGATGTGGAACAGCGGCGATGAGCGGGTGTTCACGGTCGAGGGCATCCTGGTCGTGGGCGCAGAGGCGCAGCGCGGGGATTAGGCTCTGCCCATGACACTCATGCTCCTGCTGGCCTGCACCAAGGCCGAGATCCAAGAGACCGCGCCCCCCTACACCGCCGAGCCCAAGCCGGAGGGCGGCGAGATCGTCACCCTGACCACCCGCGACGGCGTGGACATCGTGGCCGATCACTACACGGCCTCCGGGGACGACCGGCCGCTGGTGGTGTTCGTGCACATGGACCCCACCGGCTCCTGGAACCGCGACAACTGGCCCGGCGAGGTGCTCCAGCCCCTGGTCGACGCCGACTTCCACGTCATGGTCATCGACCGCCGCGGGGCCGGGGACAGCTCCGGCGTCGCCAGCGAGGCCTTCGAGACCGTCAAGGGCGCCTACGACATCGAGGCCGCCGTGCTGGGCGTGGACGGCTTCTCCGAGCTGATGCTGGTGGGCGCCAGCAACGGGACCACCAGCGTGCTGGACTACGCCGCCCTGGCCGGGACCGAGGGCTGGACCGCGCCCAGCGCCTTCGCGATGCTCTCCGCCGTGGGAGCGACCACCAACAACCACGCCATCGCCGACATGCCCGCGCTCCCGGGCTGGTTCGGATACCCCGCCAGCGAGGCCGACAACAACGCGCCCTGGCAGGAGGTGGATCCCGGAGAGTGGAGCTTCACCCTCTACGATCCCGGGGCGCACGGGACGCGCATGTTCGCGGAGGCGCCCGACTGCGCGCCCGAGCTCACGGCCTGGCTCATCGGGCAGGAGGGTTGATCATGGGTCTGCTTTGGTTTGTCCTCGCCTGCGCCGGCGGGTCCACAGAGGTTCAGGACACCCAGGATTCCCAGGAGGTGAGCGGTCCCGTGGCGATGCAGACGCTGACCCTCACCACCCGGGACGAGGTCCAGATCACCACGGACTACTACGGCCAGTCCTCAAGCGAGGTCACCCTGGTCGTGTTCGCGCACATGAACCCTTCGGCGGGCTTCAACCGGACGGACTGGCCGACGGATTTTCTGGAGTCGCTGCACGAGTCGGGGCTGGCGCTGATGGTGCTGGACCGGCGCGGGGCGGGGGACAGCGAGGGCATGGCCGCGGACGCCTACAACACGGTCAAGGGCGCCTACGACCTGGAGGCCTGCGTGCTGCGGGCCCAGGCGGACGGCTTCGACAAGCTGCTGATGGTGGGCGCCAGCAACGGCTCGACCAGCGTGCTGGACTACGCGAGCCTGGAGGGCAGCGAGGCCTGGCCGGCGCTGGACGGCTTCATGTTCCTGTCGCCGGGCAACTACACCCAGGCCAACCATGACCTGAGCGCCATCGCGGAGCTGCCGGGTTGGGTGGGCTTCCCCACGAGCGAGGCCGCCAACGCCGACGACTTCGAGGCGGTGAACCCGGACTGGCCGGTGGTGATCTACGACCCGGGGAGCCACGGGACGCAGATCTTTGGGGTGAATGAGCAGCTCGCTGTGGACATGGAGGGGTGGCTGACGGGTCAGTAGCCCCCCGGCCACGCCTCCAGCTCCAGGTACTTGGCGACCTTCATCATCGCGACGCCGCCGTGGGCGGGGATGTCGATGCGGATGCTGGGGTCGTCCACGTAGAGGGGCATGCCGCCGAGCGCGATGTCCTCGCTGGGCCAGCCGGTGATGTCGGATTGGCGGAACTGCCAGTCCTGGAGGTGGGCCGTGCCGATGAGAGCGGAGCGACGGTAGAGCGCAGCCCGCTCCTCGTCCCCGACCTCATCCGCCATGCGCCAGCAGTCGATGACCGCCTCGAGCTTGATGGTGTGGTTCCAGTTGGGGGGGCCGTCCTCGTTGGGCGGGTTGGCCCAGTAGCCGCCCATGTACTGCGCGGTCTCGTCGGTGACGGTGTCGGGGGTCCACTGGTCGCCGATCACGTCGTCGCCCACGGAGAACACCAGCTCGGGGATCCAGTCGGCGGGGCGCTCGCGGTAGAGGCCCAGCAGGGGCTCCGCGGCCCAGAGGCCGTAGAGGTAGGGGTACTCGAAGGGCTCGGCGTCGCCGGTGAGATCGCGGTTGTCGCTGTGCCACTTGCCGGTGGCCTCCAGGGCGTCCAGGTAGACGACCTCGCCGGTGTGGACGTAGAGCTCCCACAGCGCCTTGTGGAGCTGCTGCCAGGTCAGGCGGCTGCCCTCGGACCAGGAGCCGTCTGGGTTCTGGGCGCTCAGGATGTAGGCGCCGAAGCCCTCCAGGGCGGGCTCCCACTCGGTGCTGCCGGTGAGGGCGGCGTGCTCGGTCATGGCCATGACCATCAGGGCGGTGGGGCCGATGCTGGAGAGCTTCAATGAGCCGTCCTCCTGCTCCTCGGCGTCCTCCAGGAGCTGGCGCATGGCGATGCGGGCGCCCAGCTCGAACTCGGGGCGGCCGGTGACGTTGGAGGCGCGCACGAGCGTGATGGTCGCCATGACCTGGCGGCCCCAGGAGTCGTCGTCCTCCCAGACGCCCGTGGTGGGCTCCAGGGTGTAGCCGAAGGGCTGGCCGATGCCGACGTTCTGGACGCCCAGGATGTAGTAGGCCGCCAGGGCGAAGCTGTAGGTGATGCCGGTGTCGCCGTTGTCTCCGCCGCTCTGCTCCAGGGGGAACTCCAGGTCCTCCCAGGTGCTCTCGTCGGCGGGCAGCTCGACCAGCGGGGTCTTGCTGTCGTCGTAGCTGTAGAAGGGCGGGTCGACGGCCTCCCAGTCTTCCGGGGGGCTGCAGGCCAGTGCCAGGAGCATCGCGGGGATCATTGCGGGGGTCACTGCGCGCTCCAGGTGCCCAGGGAGGGGTAGGCGATGACGTCGGAGGGGTCCTCGTTCACGTGGAAGGAGTCGCCCCAGTGGCTCCAGGAGGCCTCGGCGTAGCCCAGCTTGCCCATGGCGCTCATCATGATGGCGGTGGGGATCTCGCCGCCGATGCTGATCTCGCCGGTGACCACGTAGGCGTGCAGGCCAGGCACGTCGTTGGTGCCGATGTAGCCCATCAAGGCCTCGCACTGGGTCGCGGTCGTCTCGGTGTCTTCCCAGTGGGTCAGGTCAGTCGAGGTGAGGAGCAGGGTGTTCGGGAACTCTTGGAGCACCGTCGAGAGCGCGGTCCCCCAGCGATCCACCTCTTGAGGCGTGAAGGCCGGGTCGAGGACACCCTCCCCGAAGTGCTCGCTGGGCGTGTCCCGGATGGCGATGGCCGCGATCTTCACGTCGGGGTTCAGGTACTGCAGGAAGGGGAGCTGCATCTCGGGCGGGTGGCGCGAGAAGGACACTGGGTCGTTCTCCAGCTCGGGGAGCAGCTCGCGCAGGCGATCGGTGAGCTGGTCGTCCTTCTGCAGGGAGTGGCCGGGCACCAGCCAGGGGCCCTCGTCCCAGATGGCGAGCTGGGCGCCCGAGCCGTGGTTGGGGACCAGCAGGATGACGCGCTCGGGGATCTCCACCCGCGAATAGGCGTGCCCCGCGACGGCACCGGCGCTCAGGAAGCGCGCGTGGGGGACGAGCACGGACTGGGTGGCCTGGGGCGTTCCCCCGCCGGCCTCAAGCAGGGCCTGGACCTCGGCGTCCAGTTCATCGGGGTCGTTGGGGTACCAGCCGCCGGTGTTGGCCCAGCGGCGGGCGCCGGGCGTGTCCCAGTCGGGCTGGTCCCAGGAGGGCTCCCAGGGGGCGGTGTCTTCGGGGGCGGGGGCCTTGCAGGCGAGCAGGAGAAGCAGCATGGGAGCAGGCTAACCGGCCGCAGGCGAACTCACTCGCTGGCTTCACACTGGGCCGGTAGGTCCCCCCCCGCAAGCCACGCCACCAGGTCGCGGGCCAGCAGGGCGTCGCCGTTGGTCTGGATGTGCTTGTTGGCGGTGGTGTCGATCTCGCAGCGCAGCGGGTCGGTCTCGTCGAACTTCTCCAGCAGGCGCTCGCTGTTGCCGGCGGGGACCTGGGGGTCGATGCTGGAGTGCACCAGGGCGATGGGGACGTCGGGCAGGCTGTCGACGGCGGCCGAGGCCATGCGGGCCAGGGTCCACTGGTTCCAGTTGTAGCCCTCTTCGGTGGAGCCCAGGTAGATGCGCTCCAGGCCGGCCTGGACTCCGGTCGATGTGGCCCAGTCCTCCAGCTCGTCGATGGGGGAGTCGATGAGGATGGCGGAGGGGTTCACATCGTCGCGGAGCAGCAGCTCGGTGGCGCCGCGGGCGCCGTCGCCCAGGCCCACCAGCAGGGTCTCGGAGGTGTCGATCAGCGCGCCGGACTCAAAGAGCTGGTCGCCGGTGGCGAACTCCCAGGCGTCCAGGGCCAGGGCCCCGCCGTTGCGCTGGAAGAAGTCCAGCTCGGTGTTGTTGGACAGGTTGGGGAGGCCCGCGCTGGGGGTCTCGTTGTGCCACAGGTCGCCCCAGCAGTTGGTGGGGTAGATTCCCACGTAGCCGGCGTCGAGCAGGGCCGCGGGCAGGGTGCCCAGGTTGTCCTCGCTGGCGTCGATGCGGGAGATGAGGCCCAGGGTCTCGAAGGTCTTGGCCTCGCCCCAGTCGGCCTCCAGGCGGGTGTAGCCGTCGGCGCTCAGGCCCGCGTAGTTCTGCCCCAGCAGCGGGTTCCCGGCGTCGGGCGCGATGATGTAGTCGAAGGCCGCGCTGTGCAGGACCACGGCCGCGGGCTGCGGGCCGCTCTGGGTCTGGGGGTAGACCACGTAGAAGCTGGCCGGGTTGCCATCGGGGCAGGAGAGCTGGGTCTCCACCCGCTCCACCCAGCCCGAGGTGTTGGTCGTGGCGTTGGTGAAGGGGATGATGGTGGTGTCGACGGCGACGTCGGTCTTCCAGCAGCCGGAGAGCAGGATGAGCAGCACGGGGGACTCCTGGCACCGAGCATAGCAGCGCGCCGTCCCTCCCGTCAGACCCCACCAGGCCGCCGGTCGGATATAGCTGGAGCATGCTCATGATCCTGCTGGCCTGCACCGACGGCGGCGGTGACCCCGTCGCCTCCGTCCCCCGCTACCGCTACTCCCACGTGGGGACCTTCGATGCGGCGGGGGAGAACCTCTACATCACCGGAGGCTCCGGCTCGGGGGGCAAGCGCCGGGACGCCTGGCGCTTCTCCGATCAGGCCTGGGAGAGGATGGGGGACCCGCCCCGCGACATCTTCCGGTCCACCCTGGTCCAGGAGCCCGGTACGGACATCGCCTGGGTCTTTGGCGGCAGCGAGGGCAACAGCTCGACCGAGTCCGCCTCCCTCGAGCGCTGGGACCTGAGCACCGACACCTGGACCACCTTGGGCGAGGGGGGACCGCTGGGCCGCTACAAGGCCGACGCGGTCTGGGATGGCAGCCGCATGCTGGTCTACGGCGGGCGCTTCGACGACGGGGACGAGACGCTCACCCGCTCGGATCTCTGGGCCTTCGACCCGGACACCGAGACCTGGGAGGAGCTGGAGCAGGTCGGCGGCCCCGGCGCGCTCACCCGCTCGGGCATGGCGCTGGCCGATGACGGCAGGGTCTGGCTGATGGGCGGCATCGACGCCGACGACACCCGCCACGACTGGCTGTGGACCGTGGATACGCGCTCGGAGCCTGGCAAGGCCATCTGGCAGGAGGTCTTTGTGGTCGGGGAGACCCCCGGAGTCCGGGCCTCACACACGGTGCATTGGTATGCGGATCACCTCTGGATCTGGGCTGGCCAAGGCGAGGACACCGTCCTGTGGGCCTTCGACCCCAGCACCGCGACCTGGGCGGCCTACGACTCGGAGCCCGCGCCCATCGGTCGCGACGCCCAGGTCAGCGCGAGCCCCGACGGACGCCACCTGACCATCATGGGCGGGGACCCCGCAGACGACGAGAACGCGCCGAACTTTGTCAACGACGTCTGGGAGCTGGACCTGGACACGCAGGAGTGGACGGAGCTTGCGGGTTGGGGAGAGTAGGCGCGGGCTCTGGATCGGGCATCGGGGGTTGAACGCCCGGGGGCTGGGGGCATCCGGGTCTGAATGCCCGGGTTCTGGGGGCATCGGGGGCTGAACGCCCGGGTCTCAGGGTAGAAGCGGGCGTTCGACCCCGGATGCCCAGCCTCGGCGGGCGTTCGCCCCCGGATGCCCAGTCTCGCCGGGCGTTCGCCCCCGGATGCCTAGCCTCGGCGGGCGTTCGCCCCCGGATGCCCAGTCTCGGCGGGCGTTCGACCCCGGATGCCCCGCTAGTCCCGCTGCCACTGCACGCCCAGCTCCGCTCCCCGCAGGTCCGCCGGGCCGTTGTCCACTTGCGTGTGCATCCACCCTCCGGCCACCAGCCACCAGCCGGGCGGCCCCACCGCCACGCCCAGCGCCACGTCCAGGCGCTGGAGGTCGTGGTCCAGATCGGTGAAGCGCGCGGGGTCGCTGGGGTCGGCCACCGCCACGTCGAAGTCGACGCCGTGCACACTCTGGTGGGTCATCCACCCCAGTCCAAGCTGCAGCACCGGGGTGCCCACGGAGAGCTGCGCGCTGGCCTCCAGGGTGTTCGGGGGCCGCCCTGGCGCGAGGCTCCCGCCGGCGGCCACCTGGGTGCGCCAAGAGAGCGGCCCCAGGGTGCCCTGCCTGCTCAGCGCGCCGCCCGCGTGCAGGTCCAGGTTGCCGTTGCCGGGCGCGCCCAGCGACTCCAGGTGGCGCTGGTACAGAGCCCCGCTCACCACCCCCGCGCGCCCCTCGACGCGCCAGGCCCCCAGGCGCCAGAGGCTGCGCAGGGACAGGGTCAGATCGCCTGGGGCCTTCACCGCCTCGCAGGCCGCCCAGTCCGCGCAGGTGCCTGCGTCCAGGACCTTTGGGGTGGCGTCCCACCAGGACAGCCCAGCGGCCACGGCCAGGTGCTCCCGCAGGCCGGCCTGGGCATCCAGCGCCAGGACCGCGACCCCCCAGCTTGCCGGTAGCACCTGGGGATCGTGGTGGGCGCTGCTCACCTGCTCAAAGCTCCGCAGAGAGCCGGTCAGCGACAGGGTGACCTCGCCGGCGGACGAAGGTGTCACGGGGTCCAGGGGGCCCGCGATCGCGGCGGTGAACCCACAGATCCAGAGCAGCACGGCAGCCTCCTTCCCGCTCGACTTTGTCACGGCCTTGCAGCGACTTTGCCCGCGGGCCTGAATCGGCGCTACCCTCATCGGCCCGAGGTACCCCATGCTGATGTTGATCTTGTCGCTCGCCTGCAGCGGCGCGCCCGAAGAGCCTGAGTTTGTGTTGGAAGACCCCTGCCCGGAGATCGCTCTGGATCAGCTCGCCGGGGACTGGATCAAGGTGGAGGGCTCCAAGGGGGTCCACGACTTCCGCATCCGCGTGAACGCCGACAACAGCGCGGTCTACGTGGACGGGGGCAGCACCCGCCGCGCCATGAAGGGGGAGAAGCGGGACTCCGACCTGGTCCTGACAGAGGTCGCGACCGGCGAGCGCAAGGCCGCCGTGGACGCGGGGCAGGACAACCTCAAGCGGCTCTACCTGGAGCCCAACAAGCGGACCTGCGCGGTGCGCGTGTCCGAGATGCTCGTGACCATGGCGGATGGGAAGGAGGTCGAGAAGCCCCTGAACGCGACGCCTTACGTCGAGTACCTGCCCTTCCCCGAGGGGCAGCCCTTCTCCTTCGAGGTCTGCGAGGCCACCCTCTTTGTCGAGGACGCCGCCAAGGACTGGAAGAAGGCCAACAAGGAGCTGGAGCGCGGCGAGGTCAACAAGCTGGCCTCCCTGGGCGAGGCCGTGCCCGTCGGGGCCTGGTCGGTGGCCGCCGAGGACGGCGACGCGAGCTGCACCTACACCATGGACACCTGGTTCGACGGGCGCCCCAAGGAGGCCAACGTCGCCGCGGGCCCCGTTGTCGGGGAGCGCCGCCAGTGGCTGCACAACTTCAACGCGCCGTACTCGGGCTACCACCTCTTCGAGGTGCACCGGTACAAGCAGTGTGACGGCGGTGCGCGTGAGCTGGTCGCCGTGGACTGCCTCGAAGCGGTGCTGGACTGATGCGCTGGCTCCTGGTCGACCGCATCGACGAGATGGTGATTGGCGAGAGCGCCGTGGGGGTCAAGGCCTTCACGCTCTCGGAGCACTTCTTCGCGGACCACTTCCCGGGCTTCCCGGTGGTGCCCGGCGTGATCCTGCTCGAGTCCATGGCCCAGCTCTCCGGCAAGCTCATCGGGTACACCGTGCGCAAGCAGCGCGGGGACTGGCCCTTCCCCATCTTCACCATGGCCGACAAGGTGAAGTTCCGGAAGTTCGTGCGCCCCGGCGACGCCGTCGAGCTGCACTCCCAGTTCATCGCCCTCCGCGAGGAGTCCGCCGTGATGAAGGTCCGGGCCAAGGTGGGCGGCAAGGTCATCGCCCAGGCCGAGGAGACCTTCGTGTTCAACGCGGTGGCCTTCAACACCCCCGGTGAGTCCGAGCGGGTCGAGCGCCTGGAGCGCAAGGCCCTGGCTGGGCTGTGGGCGGGCCTCCCCCCCGAGGATCGCTGAGTGCGCCGCGTCGTCGTCACGGGAATGGGGGCCATCACCCCCCTCGGTCGAACCCTCCCGGCCACCTGGGCCGCTCTGCTGGAGGGGAGGAGCGGGATCGGTCCCATCCAACGCTTCGACCCCACCGACTTCCCCGTGCGCTTCGCCGCAGAGGTCGACTTGCCCGGGGCCATCGACGAGGGACAGCTCAAGCTGGATCTGACCCGCGTCGCGCTCCAGGAGGCCTTGGGTCCCCAGGGACTGCCGGACGTCGACCCCCGTCGGCTGGGCGTGATCTTCGGCTCGGAGGCCGCCCGCCCGGCCCTGGATGTGGTCGCCACGCGGGTGCGCAGCGGTCGCGTGCCCTCGGCCGAAGAGTTGCTCCGGAACGCCCCCGCCGCCCCCACCCGCTGGGTCGCTGAACACATCGGCGCGCAGGGCCCCACGGTCACCCTGTCCACCGCCTGCACGTCCTCCTCCCAGGCTGTGGGCGAGGGCCTGCTGCAGATCCGCCGCGGCGCCTGCGATGCGGTGGTGGTCGGCGGCGTGGACGTGCTGGTCAACCCCGTGATGGTCACCGGCTTCTCCCTGCTGGGCGCGCTGTCCACGCGGAACGAGAACCCCCAGGCCGCCAGCCGGCCCTTTGACATCAACCGCGACGGCTTCGTGCTGGGCGAGGGCGCCGGGGTGCTGATCCTGGAGTCCCTGGAGAGCGCGCAGGCCCGCGGGGCGGAGATCCTGGCCGAGCTCTCGGGCTACGGCGCCAGCCTCAACGCCTACCGCATCACCGACAGCCCGCCGGACGGACGCGGCGCGGCCCAGGCCATGGAGAACGCCCTCCGCAGCGCGCAGATCTCGGCCGACCAGGTGGGCTACATCAACGCCCACGGCACCAGCACCCGGATGAACGACGCCTCCGAGTCCACGGGGATCCAGCGGGTCTTTGGTGCGCTGGGCCCGGCGGTCTCATCGACCAAATCCATGATGGGTCACCTCGTCGCTGCCTGTGGTGCAGTCGAGGCCATCGTTGCGGCGATGGCGGTGCGCCACGGCGTGCTGCCGCCGACCATCAACCTGGAGAGCCCGGATCCGGCCTGCGATCTCGACCACGTCGCGAACGTGGCCCGCGAGCAGGAGACCCTGCACGCGCTGACCAACGCCTTCGGCTTTGGCGGCAGCAACGGCAGCCTGATCCTGAGCCGGTGGGAGGGCTGATGCGCGCGAGCGTGACCGGAGTGGGGGTGCTCTGCGCCCTGGGCGACGACCTGGAGAGCGTCCAGCAGGCCCTGGCCGCGGGGCGGAGCGCGCTGCAGCCGCTGGGTGAGCCCGGCTGGGAGGAGCTGCTGGGCGCCAGGGTCCCCGGACCCAAGCTCAAGGGCCTGCTCAAGCGCCGAAAGGACGCCAAGCTGCTGCCCCGCGCCGCCAAGCTCGCGCTGCCGGTGGCGTTCCAGGCCCTGGGCCAGATCGAGGACCCGGAAGACGTAGGTTTGTTCGCCGGCGTGCGCCGGGAGCCGCCGGACCGGGGCGAGGCCGACGCCGCGATCGCCGCGAGCCTCGACGCGCAGGGGCGCCTGGACACCCGCCTGCTGGCCGAGCGGGGGCGCGATCTCTACCCGCCGCTGCTGCCGCTGATGACCCTGCCGAACATGGTGCTGGCCCACGTGGCGATCAACCTGGAGCTGATGGGCCCCGGCGACGCGGTGGTCGGTGCGGAGAGCGCGGGCGTCCAGGCCCTGCGGCTGGCCATCCACGCCATCGAAGAGGGCCGCTGTCAGACGGCCCTGGTGCTCGTT
Organism: Myxococcota bacterium; assembly: GCA_036229005.1. Classification (GTDB taxonomy): domain Bacteria; phylum Myxococcota_A; class UBA796; order UBA796; family CAJQPC01; genus CAJQPC01. The sequence goes on along the minus strand of JAZAMN010000011.1, from coordinate 1,643 downwards.
GCGGACAGCCAGATCGATGGCGCGAGCCTGCGGGACCGCGGGCGGCTGGGACTGCGAGGGCCGGTCGGAGAGGCCGCCATCGCCCTCAAGCTGGAGCCGGCGGGGCACCCCGAGAGCCTGCTGGAGCTGGAGGATCGCGGCGCGGGCTCCCAGGGAGCGCCCACCATCGGGCCCTTCGCCCACCGAGAGCTGATGGGGAGCTGCGAGCTCGTCGACCCCTTGCTGGGGCTGCTCCTGGGCGACGGACACGCCACCGGGGTCGAGTCCAGTGGCGCATGGGCACGCGTGGTAGGCTCGCCACCTTCACAGTCGAGGGCCTTGTGAGCCGCGAGTCCAAGCGTCGCTTTCAGTTCATCCGGGAGATCGCCAGCGGGGGATTCGGCGGGGTCTACCTTTGCAAGGTGATGCACGCCGACGGCTTCTCCCGCCTGGCCGCCGTCAAGCTCCTCCACCGCCGCTGGTCGGAGAACGAGGAGATCGCGCGCCGCATGCGCGATGAGGCCCGCCTGCTGGGCTGGCTTCGGCACCGCAACATCGTGGATGTGGTCGACCTGACCTCCATCGACGGCCGCGCCGCCGTGGTCATGGAGTACCTGGAGGCCTGCGACCTCAAGAACATGGTGGCCTTCCTGGGCGAGAGCGGGGAGCTGGTTCCGCCGCGCGTGGTCATGGAGATCACGGCGTCCGTCGCCAGCGCCCTGGACGCGGCCTACAACCGCCCCCCCTACCCGGGCGAGAAGCCCCTGCGGGTGATCCACCGGGACATCAAGCCCTCCAACGTCATGATCGACGAGTCCGGCCTGGTCAAGGTCCTGGACTTCGGCGTCGCGCGGGCGGACTTCGACTCCCGGGAGAGCCACACCCGGGAGCTCCAGTTCGGGTCGGTGGACTACATGCCCCCCGAGCGGCTCTTCTTCGAGCCCGAGACCCCGGCCTCCGACATCTACAGCCTGGGCGCCAGCATCTTCGAGGTGCTGACCCTGGAGAAGCTGGGCAAGGCCAAGGGCCGCCCTGAGCGCCACGCACGCTTCCTGGCGGACCGCATGAGCTTCATGCGCGCCTCGCTGATCGTGCCGCCCCAGCTCGGCTCCGAGATCGAGCAGCTCCTGACGCGCTGCCTGGCCTTTGAGCACCAGGACCGCCCCTCGGCGGAGGACGTCCAGAAGATCGCTCGACAGATCTCGCGGTCGCTTCCCGGCTCCAGCATCACCGAGTGGTGCGAGGAGCAGATCCCCGGGCTGGTCAAGCGGGCTCAGGGGTTGCAGGCGCAGTCTCCTCCCAACCCCATGGCCGGCAGGGTGCTCGAAGAGGACAGTCAGGTCTTTGTCCGGAGCGAGGCCACCAAGCGTCCGCTCCAGCCGGAGCTGCAGGAGGTCAGGCCGCCGCCGCCGGACCTGGGACCGAACCCCACCATCGTGCCCGACATGGACGACCTGCCCCCCATGGGCGGTGGCCAGTCCATCGAGGCGCTGCTGGACCAGCACAACGAGGACGAGTGGGCCGCCGACGCCGCGACCCGGATCGAGCCCGCACCCAAGGTGTCCTCGCCGCCTCCAGAGCCCAAGCTCCCGCACAGGGACGTGGATCCGACGGTGGTGAACCGAGAGCCTCCGCCGCCCCCGCCCGCTGACTTCCCCCCTCCC
>JAZAMN010000010.1:0-7571 GCA_036229005.1 Myxococcota bacterium | reverse complement strand
GGGCGCGGCGGTGCGGCCGGCTGGGCCACGAGCGGGAGGCGGCGGCGGGGACGGGCTGAAGGGGGGAGCGGGCTCGGGCGAAGGGTCGTCAAAGCCTGTCTGGCCGAGGGGGGGCGGCTCCAATCCGGGGAGCGCGCCGGGGCTCTGCGGGGGACTCGAGGACCAGGGCTGCGTCCCGGGAGCCTGCTCCCAGGGGCTGCTCCGAGGGGGGCGCTCGGGATCCCAGGCGCCAGGCTGCGCGGGGGCGTCCCAGCCCGGCATCGCGGGCGCCGGGGTGGCCTGGCGGGGACCGTCGAGGCGCTCGGCGGGGGCATCCCACCCACCCTCTTCGGCGTCCTCTTCGGCCAAGAGCGCGGCCAAGCGCTCGCGGGTCCACATCTCCGTGGTCGCGCCCTTGCTCGCTGGGGCTTGCCGGGCCTCCAGCGGGCGGGACATGGGGGCGGAGAGGTTGCGCGGGCCGCCCAGAGACTCCGGGCCGGCGGGCTCCGGTGCGGGGGGCGGCGCTAGGGGTGCTGGTGCTGGGGCGGGAGCGCCTCGGACCATCTGCGCGGCCCACTCGGAGACCCCCGGACCCGGTGCCTGCTCAGCGACGCGCACCAGCACGTTCGCGGCGTCCAGGGGAGCGGGGCGCTCCTGGGGGTCGAAGGCCATGACCGTGCACAGGAAGCGCCGGACGTCGTCCAGCCAGCGGCGGCCCTCGAGGCCTCCGAAGTCCATGTCCATGACGTGGTCCACGACCGCGTCATCGTGCGCATCGGGGTCCCGGGGGAGCATCCCCAGTCCGCCGCTCGAGAGCAGGGAGTGCATGACGACGCCCAGCCCGAACACGTCGGAGAGGGGGCCGATGGGGCGGCCCTCTGGGGCGCGGGTGCTGCGGCGCTGGTGGCCGTAGCCGTCCAACGAGACGGAGCCGTCCGGCGCGATGATGACGTCGCCGGTGTTGATGTCGCCGTGGATGGCCTGGTCTTCTTCGGCGATGGTGAGGATGTCGGCCAGGGCGCTGCCGATCTCCAGGCAGGCGCGCAGCGGCGGCCGGCCCATCTGCAGGAGCCCAGCCAGGTCCTGCCCCTGGGCGGGACCGTCGACGGTGTGGATCGTGCCCTGGGTTCCCGGCTCGCGGCGGTAGTGGTAGCTCAAGACTCAGACTCCAAGGCGGCGAGCACGGCGGCCTCCAGCTCATGCGGGTCCACGCGCCCCCGGGTGGCCTGACGGGCCTGGCCCAGGAAGAAGCCCAGTAGCTGCGTCTTGCCCCCGCGCCAGGCCGCCACCTGCTCAGGATGCGCGGCAAGGATCGCCTCTGCGTGTTGCTGGATCAAGTCGGGGTCCCGCACGCGCCCGAGGCCCTGGACCGCGACCAGCCCGCGGGCATCACCGCCCTGTCGGAGGATCCAGGCCAGCACGCTCTCGGCCACGGCCCGCGTGATCTCCTGGGCCTCCAGCATGTCCTGCAGATCGCTGAGGTGACTGGGGCGCAGGGGGGTCTCCTCCAGCCCGCGGCCCAGCTCCTTGAGGCGGGCTGGGATGTCCCGCTGCAGCCACCGCATGGTCTGCTGGGGGCTGAGTCCCTTCTCCACGCAGGCCGAGAAGAAGCCGGCCAGCTCGGGGTTCCCGGAGAGCTGCAGCGCCTGCTCCCGCTCCAGGCCGAAGCGCTGCATCCATCCCGCCACGCGGTCGTCATCGGCCCGCAGCAGGTGGATGTCCAGCGGAGGCATCCCCGGCAAGGCGCGCGCGGCCTGCTGCAGCATGTCCTCGTCGATGAGCAGGTTGCCGAGATCGGGGTCGGGGGCGAATCGGTAGCCCGAGTGGTGTGCCTTCTCGCGCAAGGGGCGGGTCGATCCTCCCTCCCAGCTCCTGGTCTCGGGGGAGAGGGGCTCGCCGGCCTCCATCGCGGCCTGCAGGCGCTGGATCTCGAACTCCAGGGCCTTGCGGACGTGGCGGAAGCTGTTCAGGTTCTTGAGCTCCACCCGCGGACTCTGGCTCCCGTCGGGGGCGCACACGGAGAGGTTCGCGTCGCAGCGTAGCTGGCCCTTCTCCATCGCCCCGCCGCAGATGCGGGCCTCGACCAGCACGCGGTGGAGCATTCGGAGCCAGGCTTCCGCCTGCGCGGGGGTGCTCAGGTCGGGGGCGCCGACGAGCTCGATGAGGGGGACGCCGGCGCGGTTGAAGTCCACCAGCGTGCGGCCCTCGGCGTGCTGGAGTCGGGCGCTGTCCTCTTCGAGCTGGAGGCGCTCGATGGCGAAGGGGACGAGCTGCTCGCCCTCGCGCAGGTGGAGGTGTCCGGAGGTGCAGATGGGCCAGCGCTGCTGGGTGATCTGGTAGCCCTTGGGCAGGTCCGGGTACTGGTAGTGCTTGCGGTCGAAGGCCGACCGGGCGTGCACGCGCATCCCGAAGGCGAGCCCAGCCCGCAGCGCCAGATCCACCGCGGCCCCGTTGAGCTGGGGGAGGGCGCCGGGGTGCCCCATGCAGACGGGACAGATCGCCCGGTTGGGGCGCCCGTCGCTGACCACCTCGCAGCCGCAGAAGAGCTTGCTCCGGGTGGCGAGCTGGGCGTGGACCTCGAGCCCGATGACCGCCTTCCACTGCGCCAAGGTCTGCCTCCTCCTGTCGATGCTAACGCAGGGGCGGACTCAGGGGGCCAGCCGCATCCGGATCCGTAGGCCGCCGCCCTGGGGGAGCTCCGCGCGGACCCAGCCGCCGTGCAGCTCCGCGACCTGGCGCACGATCATCAAGCCCAGGCCCAGCCCGCCGGTGGCCTTTGAGCGGCTCCCTTCGGCGCGAAAGAAGGGGTCGAAGAGCTGCTCCAGGCGCTCGGCCGGGACCCCGGGGCCGTGGTCGCGCAGGGTCAGCTCCGGTCCGTCCAGGGTCAACACCAGAGGGCCGTCCGGGGCGTAGCGATCCGCGTTGGAGAGGAGGTTGTCGACCGCCCGCAGGATCAGGCGCTCATCCCCCAGCACCTTGGCCCCTTGTCCCTGGATCTCCACCCGGTCGGCATCGGCGAGGTGCTCCCGGAGCAGACGGTCCAGATCCAGCTCGCTGCGCTCGGCGACGTCGGCGCCCAGCTCCAGGCGGGAGAGGGTGGTGAGCTCCTGGATCAGGGTGTCCAGCTCGCCCAGGTCACCCTCCATGCGGTCCAGGCGGCGCGCGTCAGGGCCCAGCTCCCGCAGCAGCTCCAGCTCCAGGCGCAGGCGGGTCATGGGGGTGCGCAGCTCGTGGCTGATTCCGGCGATCAGCTCCTTCTCGGCCCGCAGTCGGCCCTCGATGCGCTGGGCCATGGTGTTGAAGGCGCTGGCGACCTCGCGCAGCTCGGTGGGGCCGCTGGATTCGTCGATGCGGTGCCCGAGCTCGCCTTGCGCGATGCGGGTCATGGCCTCCTGGCTCTCCTGCAGGGGGCGGAGGGCCATCACGGACACCCCCACCGAGGCCAGCACCACGAGCACCCCCACCGCCAGCAGGAAGGGGATGACCCGCACGCTGGGCTCCGGCCGCTCGACCTCCCGGCGCACGACCACCCAGCCCTGCTCGGTCTCCACGAACACCACGAAGCCGTTCCTGGAGGCGTGCACCTCGCGCCCACCCACGGTCTGGGCGACCAGCGTCAGGCGGGCTGGGAGGTGGGCCTCGCTCTCGTCCATCGCCTCACTCTCGACCTCCGCAGCGGACTCCGGGGGACTGGCCTTGCCCCGCTTCCCCCCTCGGCCCCGCTGGTCCAGGAGGCGGCGATCCGGGGGGACCGGGTGCAGGTCCCCGGTGTACCAGGGCGCCCGGCGGATGGTCAGGCCCAGCCCGTGGCCCACCTCGCGGGGGTTCTCGCCGGCCTCGACGCGCTCGATGGCGTGGACGGCCACCTGGGCGTCGCTGCGCATGACCTGCGCCAGAAAGGGCCGGAGCACCGCGCCCATCGCCAGCCAGCTCCCCAGGACCGTCGCGCCCACCAGGAGCACGATGGCGGCCACCAGCCGGGTCCGGAGGCGCTTCACGCGGGGTTCCGGGGCATGGTGTAGCCCACGCCGCGCACCGTCTTGATGAAGCGCGACTTGCGGGGATCGTCGCCCAGCTTCCGCCGGATGTGGGAGACGTGCACGTCCACGCTGCGGTCGAAGGCGGCGTACTCCTCACCGCGGGCCAGCTCCATGAGGCGCTCGCGCGGGATCACCCGGCCGGCATTGGCCATGAGGGTACGGAGGAGCTCGAACTCGGTGGTGGTCAGCTCCAGGTCCTCACCGTCCAGGCTTGCGCTCCGCCTGTCCGGATCAAGACGGATCCCCCCGACCACGAGGACAGGCTGCTCCTGCGGGGCCTGTGGGGCTGCGCGGCGCAGGACGGCCTGGATGCGCGCCAGCAGCTCGCGGGGGTTGAAGGGCTTGGCCAGGTAGTCGTCCGCCCCCATCTCCAGGCCCACAATGCGATCGATGTCGTCGCCGCGGGCGGTCAGCATGATGATCGGGGTGCTGGCGAGTCCCGCGTCCGCGCGCGCCGCCTTGAGCACCTCGAAGCCGTCCATGCCCGGCATCATCAGGTCCAGGACCACGAGGTCCACCCCGCCGCCCCGGAGCTGAGAGAGGCCCTCCGCGCCCTCCGCCGCGGTCTTCACGCCCAGGCCCCGCGCGCTGAGGTACTCAGCCAGCAGCGTGCGGATGCCGTCGTCGTCGTCGATGACCAGTACGGTGTGCATGGGGGCTCTCTCTGCTCCGGTCTCGGGGGGCTACTCGGCCTGCTTGGCGCGGCGCTGGTCGAACTCATCGCGGCGCTCGAGCGCCTCGTCACGCCGGTCCTCCAGCTCGCTGACCAGGGTGGCACGCTGCGCTTCGGTGAAGGTCGCGTGCAGGGTCAGGAAGGCGTCGACGCCGTCGTGCATGCGGGTGGACATGGTCGCGAGCTGCTGGTCCACGATGGCGTGCAGCGCGGCGCTGTCGGGCTCGGCCTTGGCCAGCTCGGTGAGGGCGGAGTCCATGGCCTGCTCGCGCTCGGCGCGCTCGGACTCATGGTTGGCGCGGGCCTCGTCGCGCAGCTCCTTGGCCAGGGCCTGCTGCTCTTCGCTCAGGTCGAGCTCGGCCAGAACGTGGTGCATGCCGGGGCCGAAGATGCCCTTGCCGCCGTGGTGGCCGGGGCCCCCCTTGGCGAGGGCGGCGCCCCCCAGGGAGAGGGCAGCCAGGGTGGACAGGGCCAGGGCACCGAAGATCTTGTTCCGCATCGTCTTTCTCCTTGTCGTCGCGGCCGTCCATCGGCCACGTTCTCAAGGTAGGGCGCCCACGTTGCGCGCCCATTGGCCACGTCCAAAGCTCCCCCTCGCTTTGTAAAGGAGTGTCAAGACCCCCGGGACTCCCAGTCGGGGTCCACAAGCTGGATGCTCCAGGGGCTGGGGGAGGCGCCAGGCACCACGTTGTAGGCCGAGAAGTCCTGGACCCCCCGCAGCTCCCGCAGGACCTCCTCGTCCAGCCAGTCCTTGTAGACGCAGTCGGTGGGCTCCCGGTCCAGCAGCGCCACGGTGGCCTCCGCCAGGATGTCCACGGTGCGGTAGTCCTCGTCGGTGCCCAGGTTGTTGTTGACGGTGGCGGCCGTCTTGATTGCGGTCACGGGCCACAGCGCGTGACCGGCGATGGTGGGCTCCTCTGCGTCGATGGCCTGGGCCAGCAGCGTCATCCCGATCTTGGAGTTCAGGTAGGGCGCCTTGCCCTTGCCGCCGGCAGGGTTGATGGGCGGGGACATCATCAGGATGTGGCCGCCGCCCTGCTCGCGCATCTTGGGGATCACCGCCTTGGCACACAGGAAGGAGCCGCGCACGTTGACGTCGTGCACCAGGTCGTACTTCTTGAGGGTCCAGCTTCGCATTGGTCCCAAGTGGATCGCGCCGGCGTTGTTCACCAGCACGTCGATGCGCCCGAAGCGCTCGATGACGGCATCCACCATGGCCTGCACCTGGTCTTCGAAGCGCACGTCCACCTGGACGATCATCGCCTCGCCGCCGGCCGCCTCGACGTTCGCGGCGGCGGTGTGCAGGGTCCCGGGGAGCTTGGGGTGGGGCTCCATGGTCTTGGCGGCCAGGGCCAGCTTCGCGCCGGCCTTGGCGCAGGCGACCGCGACGGCTTCACCGACGCCGCGGCTTCCTCCGGTGATCAGGACGACCTTGTCACGCAGCCACATGGGAACTCCTTTGGGGGAGTTTCAGTATCCCACCTGCGCCGCGCTGGAGCCAAAGCCCGGCGCTCCCGCTCAGTAGCAGCGGCGAGCCTGCCAGACGAAGCGCCCAGCGCCGTCGAGAGCGCTCTCATCGTCGGGGTAGTAGAAGCTCTTTCCGACCTCGCCCCACTCCGACGCGCTGCGCCCGTTCCGGCCTTCGGAGACCCGGTAGACGAGCATGCGGTTCTCGTAGTTCAGGCCGCCGTTGGGGTTCAGGGTGTCGAAGATGTACCCGATCTCGGTGTCGTCGCCGTAGGGGACGCCGGACTGGTTGTCGGTGGCGTTGCGCAGGGTCTCGTAGCCGCGCTCGGCCTCGCTGACGCCCCAGCCGGAGATCTCCGCGGCCGTCATGGGGGCCACCAGAGTGAACTCCAGGGTGTCCACCGTGTCGTTGTCGTAGTCAAAGGGGTCGCTGCCGAAGCCGTACCACCACTCGGTCGCGGTGAAGCCGCCGCTGCCGTCGTCGTAGCCCTCGCCGTAGATGAAGTAGATGGTCTCGCCCTCATCGCAGGCGCTCTCCACCTCGTACTGCCAGCTCTCCCAGAGCTCCTCGGGCACGATGGGGTTGTCGCCAGCGGGCTCCTCGGCGGCCTCGCACTCGGGCAGGCCCTTGCCGTCACCCTCGAGCAGGATGGTGATGCCATCGCTGCACTCCGCGCGGCACTGCTCAGCCAGATCCGCGCCCCCTTGCCAGCAGCTTCCGTCGGGGCCGTAGGTGGCGATGAGGGCGGTCACCGGCTGCCCGGTGGCCTCGGAGCAGGCGATGTAGTGCTCGCAGTCCCCGTAGTCGTCAGAACCGCACGCGAGGAAGGAGAGGAAGAAGATCATGGAAGCGTCTCCAGACGTTGCCCACCATCTTCGCACGGGGGATGTAGAGCGCTTCGTCGAGCTTCCGTCAAGCCAGCGAGGACAGGCTGATGCGCTCCCCAGAGCAGAAAGGGCTGACCATGAAGGCCAGCCCTTTCGAGTCTTCAGCGCTCGTCAGAGCGCTCGTCAGATTCAAGCGTGACTCCGGTTGGAGTCACGCTTTGAATCGACGCCTACTGCTCGCAGTCACCGTAGAGCGCGTACTCGATCTCGATGGTCGAACCACCCTCGGGGACGTAGTCCTCCTCGAAGTCCACGGTGTTGGTGGAGGCGACGTAGGTCCAGCCCAGGTTCTCGGTGACGCCGTCGACCGTGACGATGATGGTCTCGGGGACGGGGTAGTCGGTGAGCTCGAAGGCGGTGAGGTCCGCAGCGGAGCCCTCGGCGAGGCTCTCGAGGTGGGAGCCGAAGTCGGTGGCGCAGATGCTGAGGAAGAGGCCGCCGGTGGCCACGGTGGCCTCGTAGAAGCCGGTGTAGGCCTGGTTTCCGCCGCAGCCGGAGGGGTAGTCACCGCCGATGGCGTGCAT
>JAZAMN010000009.1:0-47744 GCA_036229005.1 Myxococcota bacterium | reverse complement strand
CACGGAAGTTAAGCCTCAAGAAGCCGATGGTACTGCAGCGGTCACGCTGTGGGAGAGTAGGTTGTCGCCGCCCTTCACATCAAACCGTCCCGGTTGAGTGCCTGCTGCACTCCCGGGGCGGTTTTTTGCGTTCCTTGCCTGAGCTTTTGCGTTCCTGGCCTTCGCAGCAGACGCTCCGGAGCCTTCGCGTCTGCTGCACCCAATGTACGCCGCGGTGTCCAGGGAGGATGACGCGGCGTCAGGGGAGCGTCTCTGGCGTCCTACGGCCCGATCAGCCCATCCCGAGGGCCTGTACGAACTCTCGCAGCGTCGCCGCGTCAAAGGTCTCGTCGGAGCGGACAAAGGCTTCGATGGCGTGACGCGTGGCGCCCAGGCGGCGCTTCTCGAGCTCAGCGCCCATGCCCAGGTGTAGCTTCTCCTTGCCCAGGGCCCTCGCGCGCCTGAGGAGCTGCAGGAGGAGCTGGCGGTAGGTGCTGGCATCCTGGACCTTGAAGGGCCAGAGGTGGTTGTAGTCCAGGCCGGCCACCAGGGCGCGGTAGGCGCCGCCCACGTGGTGGGAGATGCAGAATGCGACGGGCCGCCCGTCTTCCGGGCCGCCGTGCTCCGGCCGAAGGTGCAGGAAGAGGAACTCCCACGCGGGGGAGTCGGCGCAGCCCTGGAACACAGCCGGAGAGAGCGGGAAGATGTTGAGCCCCAGGTTCTTGTTGGAGACCGCCATGTACATGCTGTGCGCCCACTCGAGCTCTTGGGGGGTGAGCGCGTTGGAGCCGACCACCCGGACGCTGTAGGCGTCCGCGCGCTCCAGGTTCTTCCGCATCACGCCCCGGTAGCGCTTCTTGAGCCCGCGGAGCCATTCCGCCTCGTCGGGCGTCACGGAGACGATGAACATGTCGGGCATCGGCGCGGGGACGAACCCAAGGCCCATCAGGGCGTCGCGCAGGTCCGCGTTGGCGGGGTCCTGGGGGATGTCGCGGAAGATCGCGGAGCCGCAGCCGTGGGTCTGCATGAGCTCGACCATGGCCTTGGTGAGCGCGGTCAAGGCCTCGCGCCGCAAGGGCCCGTCGGTGAGGTGCAGGTGGAGCCCCTCCGAGAGCATGGTCCCGGTCGAGATCACCTTCGAAGTGAACAGGTAGGGGTCGTCTACCCGCCGCTGCTCGATGGCGCTGGACACCCTGGCGTCCATGACAAAGTCATCCTTCATCAGACAGATGGTGAGAGGCGCCGCGGCGAGCACCTCCCCCGCTGCATCTCGCACGAGGACATAGCGCAGCGACCAAGCCTCCTCGGGCTTTGGAGCGTCGGGGGGAAACACCCGCTCGACCATGGCCAGGGCGTCGGCGCTGATGCAGCCGTGGTCGACCATGAGCGCGTCCCACTCGGCGGGGTCCAGCTCGCTGATGGACTCGACCACCTGGGTCTGGAGCTGCGTCGGTGCTTGGACCTCAAAGTGCATTCGGGTGCGGATCTCCGCCCAGTCCGACGCGGCCTGCTCGTCGCCCCGGAGGCAGGGGCGCGCCTTGCGGAAGGCACGCTCCAGCTCTTCTGGGCTGACCCCGTTCTCATGCAGGACCTCGGGCAGGTGGTGCGCGATCGAGTCGATGACGCCGTCGACCGCGCGCTCATCGTGGCTCGCGGTGATGGCGACCCGGAGGCCCCCTCGGCTGGAGGGGACCGCGGGGAAGCCGGAGACGCTGGCGTGGTAGCCATCCAGCATCAAGCGATCCGCGAGCCCGTACACGGTCTCTGCCCGGCCCAGAGCGACAAAGAAGAAGGGGACCTCGTTGTAGACGACCACTGGCACGCCGAGCGTGCGCAGCCGCTCGTTGGCGCGCTGGACCAGGCTGGCCAGGCGTCGCTGACGGGGCTCAAGCTGGTCGCCCAGGTGGAGGCGAGCCGACGCGGCCGCTGCCCCCAGATCTCCAGGCCGCAGGGGGCCCGAGAAGCAGTAGGGACCTCCGACCAGGCGCGCCCGTTCGACCAGCTCCGGGTCCCCGCTGGTGATCACGCCGCCGCCCACACCGAAGGCCTTGGCGAAGGAGGTCGTGAGGACCACCCGCTCGCTGAGGGGGATGCGGTCCAGGAAGTGGCCCCGCCCGTACTTCCCGGCCCAGCTCATGCCGTGGGCGTCGTCCACGTAGAGGCGGATGTTCGGGGCGACAGCCAGCACCTCGTTGAGGAAGCTGGTGGGGAGATAGTCGCCGTACATCGAGTAGATCCCGTCGCAGGCGAGCCAGACGTGGCGGTGCCGAGCCGACAGGGTGCGCAGCACGTCGAGCGCCTGGTCGAGCTCGCCGTGGCGGATCACGACCTTGCGGGCGTGGGAGCGCGCACACTGCAGCGTCACGGCGTCGTCCACGGAGCGGTGGACCTGGTGGTCGCAGACCACGGCGTCCCGCTCGTCGATGAGGGCCGGGATGGCGATCATGTGAGCCGAGCTGGTGCTGCTGGTGACCACCACGCTCTGGGAGCCGAACAGGGTGGGCAGCAGCTCCTCTTCCAGCTCCCGGTAGAGGGGAGAGGAGAGGTATCCCCGGGAGAATGAGGTCTGGGTTCCGTAGCGGGCGCAGGCCTCCTGGGCTCCTTGGATGATGCTCGGCTCGTACTCCAGCCCCAGGTAGGAGCAGCTTGCGAAGGTCGTGACCTGGCGGTCCCCGATGGTCATGGTCCGGTCGGGAGCAAGCTGCCAGTCGTCAAAGTGCGCGAAGTAGTGGCCGAGCTTTCGGCCCTTGGAGTGGACCGAGAAGACTGCTTGATTCAGGGAGGAGATGTCCACGGAGCTGACCTGGGCTGAGGGGTGCTGGGTGGAAGCCTACCAGGGTCTCGATCCTCTCTCGACCGGCCAGCATGGCGGATTCACGCTTCCTGGCATGCTGGCTGGTTGGCTGCGCGCTCCCTAGAGCCACCCGCGCCGCCGGAAGTACGCCACCATCCCCAGCGCGCACGCCAACATGACGCCCCAGACCGCGGGGTAGCCCCAGCGCCAGGCCAGCTCCGGCATGGCCTGGAAGTTCATTCCGTAGATGCCGGCGATAAAGGTGAGGGGGATGAAGAGGGTGGCTACGATGGTGAGCACCTGCATGACGTCATTCATGCGGCCGCTGGCCACCGCGAGCTGCAGCTCCAGCACGCCCGTGAGGCGGTCGCGGTAGCTGTCCATGAGCTCGAGGACCTGGAGCACGTGGTCCTGCAGGTCGCGGAAGTAGGGCAGGGAGGCCTCGCCGATCAGCTCGCCGGAGCGCATGAGCTCGCCGGTGGCGGCGCGCAGCGGCCAGATCAGGCGGCGCAGAGTGACAAGGTCCCGCTTGAGGGCGTGGACGCGTTTGGCGGCCTCGCCGGTGGAGGCCTCGGAGGCCTGGTCCTCGAGCGCAGCGGTGGACTCGTCCAGGCGCACCAGGGTCTCGAAGTAGCCGTCCACCAGGGCGTCCAGGACGCTGTGCAGCAGGTAGTCGGAGCCCATGCGTCGGATGCGCCCGCCCCCGCTGCGGATGCGCTTGCGGATGGGATCGAAGAGGTCGCCCTCCCGCTCCTGGAAGGTGAGGACCCAGCCGGTCCCCAGCACCATGCTCACCTGCTCGACCTCAAAGCCCTGCTCACTGGGGGTGACCATCTTGGCGACGACGAAGACCTGGTCCCCGTAGTCGTCCACCTTGGGCCGGGTGCCGGGGTTCAGGATGTCCTCCATGGCCAGGGGGTGGACACCGAAGGCCTCGCACACCGCGCTGACGGCCGCGACGTCGTGCACGCCATCCAGGTTGACCCAGGTGACCGAGGGGCTCTCTCGGAAGCTGCTGAGGTCGTCCAGGGAGGCGTGCGCGTGCTCCTTGAGGGCCTCGGGGTTGTAATCCAGGACGGTGACCTGGATGGGGTGGGAGCGCTCCTCCCCCACGTAGATGGCGGTCCCGGGGGCCTGGCCCCGCTTGCCGGCGGCCCGCTTGGCGGAGGACAGACGCTTGCGCTTGGTGGGGGGCACAGGGCCTCCTGCTCACGCCCCCTGCCGACGCGGCGGGGGGGAGCCAGACGCTATCACCGGCTCAGGCCCAGAGACCCTCGACGACGCCCGAATAGCGCCCCAGCACGGCCCGCCGCTTGACCTTGAGGCTGGGCGTCAGGAGCCCGCTCTCGACGGTGAAGGCCTCGGCCACGAGCCCCACGGCCCGGGGGCGCTCGTAGCGCTTGAAGGCGGCCGCCTGCTCGTCCACCTGGGCCTGGATGGCGCCCTGCAGGCGCGTGTCGCGCACCCACTGCTCGGGGGTCTGCGCCGGGATGTCCTCGTTTGCCGCCCAGAGGGCAACGGCGTCCCAGTCGGGGACCACCAGCGCGACGTTGTGGGGTCGATTGTGCCCACACAACACAGCCGTTCCCACCAGAGGGGCAAGCTGAAGCTCCTCCTCCAGGGGGCTTGGGACCACGTACTTGCCGTTCTCCAGCTTGTACTGCTCCTTGATGCGGCCGGTGATGTAGAGGAAGCCGTCCTCGTCCAGGCGGCCCATATCGCCGGTCCGGAAGCCGCCGTCTTCGGTGAACGCGCCGGCGGTGTCGTGGGGGCGCTGGTGGTAGCCGCGCATGACGCCGGGCCCGTAGACCACGATCTCCCCGTCCACGACATCCTCGGTGGCGCTGTGGTCGAGTACGACGCGCACGCCGGGCAGGGGCTTGCCCACGCTGCCGATGCGGTGGGCCTTGGGGGTGTTGGTGGCGACCACGGGGCTGGTCTCGGTGAGGCCGTAGCCCTCGAACACGACGATGCCGACGTCCTCGATGAACTCGGCGACCCGGGTGGACAGGGCCGCGCCCCCGCTCACGGCGTAGCGCAGCCGCCCCCCAAAGCGCTCTCGCACCCGCGAGAAGACCAGGCGGTCGAAGGCCGCGTGCTTGAGCTCCACTCGCAGGCTCTGCTGCCCCTGACCCGCCAGCTCGCGCCGCAGCCGGGCGTTTGCCAGGGCCTCGTCAAAGAGCCGCTTCTCCAGGGGGCCTGCGCTGTCCATGCGCTGGTGCATGCGGTCGTAGATGCGGTTGAAGATGCGCGGGACGCTGATCAGGATGGTGGGCCGCACCTCGGCGATGTTGTCCAGCAGCTTGGGCACCGACTCGGCCAGCCCCATGGACGCCCCCGCCGCGTACATGGCGTGCAGCTCGGCGGTCTGCCCAAAGCAGTGGGCCCAGGGCAGGAAGCTCAGGGAGCGGTCCTCCGGGGCGATGGGGAAGACCGCCAGCGCGCCCTGCACGTTGCTGGCCAGGTTCCCGTGGCTGAGGATCACCCCCTTGGGGTCCCCCGTGGTGCCCGAGGTGTAGATGAAGGCCGCGGGGTCCGAGGGGGTGACGGGGCGCATGGGCACCGGGTCCCCACCGCCCGGGATCCGCATGAGCTGGGCCCAGTCGCTGGACTGGTCTTCACCGTCGAGGACAAAGAGGTGCTCCAGGGATGGTAGCTGGTCACGCCGCCCCTGGAGCTGCCGGGCCATGGCCGAGTCGGCCACCAGGAGCACCCGAGCCCGGCAATCCCCCAAGATGAACACCTGCTCTTCGACGCGCTGTGCGGCGTACATGGGCACGAAGCAGGCCCCCAGCCCCACGGTGGCGTGGAGCGCGACGGCCCACTCCACCCGGTTGTCGGCCACGATGGCCACGCGGTCGCCCCGCTGGATGCCCAGGCCGGCCAGGGCGGTGCGCAGGGTGTCCACCTGGCGGCCGAAGCCGCGGTAGCTCAGCCACTCCCAGCCCTGGGGACCGCGCGTGCCGAACAGGGGCCGCTCGGCGAAGCGGAACTGGGAGTGCAGGTAGACGTCCTGCAGGGTCTTGAAGGTCGGGGTCTCGGACATGGCACCACCCGGGGAGGCTGGGGACCTATGACCCGGACGTGGCCGCGACCCTGCTCGTTTGTGCACGCCCAGCGTGCGTCTGTGCTACCCATTGCCATGGACTCCCGCCGACTCTTTGTTCAGCTTGCCGACGCGGGCAGCTACGCCGCCGTCTCCCGCGAGCTGGGGATCGCACGCACCACCGCCATGCGTCGGGTGGCCGCCTTGGAGGAGGAGCTGGGGCTGACCCTGACCCAGGTCGCTGGGAACACCCTGGTGCTCACCTCGGCGGGGCGCCGCCTGGCCGCCGAGTGGCGCCGCATCATCGAGCGCCAGGACCGCATCGAGCAGGAGGTGCGCCTGGCCAGCGGACAGACCGCGGGCACCCTGCGCATCCGCATGCCCGTGATGGGCACCCCCGTCGCCATCGTGCCCGCCCTGGCGGACTTCTCCCGCGAGCACCCGGAGATCCAGCTCCTGATCCAGCAGGGCTGGGACCCCCAGGACCTGCGCCCCGGCGAGTTCGACGTCGCCATGCGGATCCACCAGCACCCGGTGGACCCCGATCTGCGGGTGCAGAAGCTCTTTGACCTGCGCCTGATCCTGGTGGCCAGCCCCGCGTACCTGGACGCCCACGGGCCCCTGCGCTCGGTGGCCGACTTCCCCCAGCACCGCGCTATCCAGGAGTGGGACCGCCTGGGGCGCCTGCTGCCCTGGCGCCTGCAGGATGGGACGCGGGTGGCGCTGCCTCCGGTGGCGGTCCGGGCCCACGGTACGGGCCACGTGATCGGCTTCGCGCTGGCGGGGGCGGGCATCGCGCTGGTCCCCGATGTCCTCGCTGACACCGCGATCGAACAGGGGCTCCTGCGCCAGGTGGTCCCAGAGGTGCACACCCCCACCACCAGCAGCCTGGTCTACCTCCCCGACCCCTCCCCCACGGTGCGGGCCTTCCTGGCCTACATGGCCGAGCGCATACGCGAGCGCCCCAACCCCAGCTATGACCCCAGTCGTCTAGAGTGGCGGTAGCGCAACGGGGACGCACACCCAGTGTCCCCGCTGCCTATGCGCCCTGTTGCCTTGGAGAGAGCATGGACAAGCCGGTGGTCGGGATCGACGCGATGGCCTTCGCGGGCCCCGAGTGTTTTGTGGAGATGGCGGCGCTCGCGGACGCCCGCGGGGTGGACCCCAACAAGTACATCAAGGGCATCGGGCAGCGGCAGATGGCGGTCGCGACCCCCTGCGAGGACACCGTGACGCTGGCCGCCGAGGCGGGCCGCAAGGCGCTGGAGGCCTTCGGGATCGACCCGGCGGAGATCGGCACCCTGGTCGTCGGCACCGAGACCGGCGTGGACCACTCCAAGCCCTCCGCCGTCTACGTGCACGAGCTGCTGGGCCTGCCCGCGCGCTGCCGCACCTTCGAGACCAAGCACGCCTGCTACGGCGCCATGGCCGGACTGACCGCGGCGATGGACTGGATCCTCTCGGGCCGCGCCAAGGGCCGCAAGGCGCTGATCATCGCCTCCGACATCGCCCGCTACGGCGTGAACACCCCCGGTGAGCCCACCCAGGGCGCCGGCGCGGTGGCGATGGTGATCTCCGAGAACCCCCGCCTGCTCGCGCTGGATGCCGACCTGAGCGGCGACTTCACCAAGCAGGTGATGGACTTCTGGCGGCCGCTCTACTCCAAGTACGCGCAGGTCGACGGCCACTACAGCATCGACTGCTACCTGGAGGCTCTGGAGGGCTGCCTGGACC
The DNA here is from genome assembly GCA_036229005.1 of Myxococcota bacterium. Classification (GTDB taxonomy): domain Bacteria; phylum Myxococcota_A; class UBA796; order UBA796; family CAJQPC01; genus CAJQPC01. The sequence continues at coordinate 40,191 of JAZAMN010000009.1, read as the reverse complement.
ACGCCAGCGAGCAGCTCTCCGAGGACGCAAACCAAGGAAAGCCCTTTCAGATCGGGGAGCTGGATGCCTGCCTGTACCACGTGCCCTTCACCAAGATGGCCAAGAAGGCGCACCACCGGCACCGCGAGACCGAGCTCGGCGACCGGGTCTCCCGCGAAGACCCCCGCATGGCCGACATCCTGGGCAGCTACGGCGCCAAGGTCTCGCCCTTCCTGAGCCTGAACGAGCGCGTGGGCAACATCTACACGGGTTCGGTGTTCCTGGCGATGATCGACTTCCTGCGCCAGCTCGGCCCAGAGCACGCCGGACAGCGCCTGAGCCTCTTCTCCTACGGCAGCGGCTCGGGGGCGGCCCTGATGTTCGCCGAGGTGGTCCAAGGGGCCGGGGACTGGTCCGCTACGCTCGACCCCACCGCTGAGCTGGACGCGCGCCGCGCGCTCTCGATCGCCGACTACGAGGCCCTCTGTGCCGCCAGCGAGGAGGCCGACCTGAACAACAGCGAGATGGCCGACCCGGCGCGCTGGGGCCTGGGCTCGGGGCTCTTCTACACGGGCACCGTGGACCACCAGCGCCGCTATGCGCGGATCGGCTGAGGCCGCAGCCTGCTTGTTCTGCCGGTCCGAGACGGCGAGGTGGTCCGTCCGGCAGAACACGTTTGGGACCCGTGCTCGAGTGGGCCCGCGGGGGAACTAAGGCTCCGAGGCCCGCCGACGCAGGCTGAGCAGGTGTGCTCCCAGCAGCGTGAAACCGCCAACAATGGAGAGCACGCCTCCGCCCTCAAACAAGGCGAAGGTCTCTGACATGCGGCCCAGCAACAAGAGCGCCAGGCCGCCAGAGAAGACCCCCAGCACCGCCCAGGAGCCATGCTTGCGGAAGCCCACCGCAGCAGCCACGCCGGCCAAGAGCATCGCCGCGCCAAAGAAGCCCCACTCCAGCTTCTCGTTGACTGCGCCCGCCAGGCCGAGCACCGTCGCGATCGAGGGCGCGAATCCCACCAGCGCACAGTGCACAGCGCAGAGGCTGCTGGCCAGCCCTCCAAGGCGATCCACCCATCGCAGAGGGCTGGTGTCTGCGGCGACAGGAGAGAGGGGCTTGTTCACGCTGCGTTCCTGTTGGGGCTCTATTCTTTAAAGCGATCCAGTTGCATTAGCAAAACGATCGCAGTAGGCTCCGGCCGTCCCAACGACACTCGGAGACCCCCATGAAGCGTTCTGTTGTTCTCGCCCTGACCGCCCTCCTCGGACTCGCTGCTTGCGGCGCTGGCGGTGAAGTCGGCGACCCCTGCACCTCTGACGACGACTGCGCAGACGAGCTGGAGTGCCACATCCACGACCATGGCGACGAGGAAGAGGGTGAGGAAGAGGGCGAGTGCGAGGAGCACGAGGAAGAGGAGTAGGCCCAGCGCGCCCGCGGAGACACCCGCATGGCCCATACGGATGTTCATAGGCTCGGGGCTCTTCTACACGGGCACCGTGGACCACCAGCGCCGCTACGAGCGCATCTGAGTGTCTCCGGGGGGCGCGGCTCCCGGCGAGGGCTCGTCGGGCATCAACTCCACCAGCTTGGAGGCCAGCCAGCGCACGCGGGGCAGCCTCCGGGCGCTGGGGTGGATCACCAGCCAGCTCTCCAGCATCAGGTCCTCCAGCGGGGGGCCGAGCGCCACCAGGTCCGGGTGGCCCGCGGCGACATAGGCGGGGAGCACGCCCAGCCCCAGGCCCGCCTTGACCGCCTCCAGGATCAGCAGCGAGTGGCTCAGGCGCAGGTCCGCATCCCGCCCCAGCGTGCGCCGCATCCAGCGCGCCGAGCGTGTCCCGCTCCCCGAGGGCCAGCCGACCCAGCGGGCCTTCTCCCAGGCTCCGCGCAGCTCAGGCTCCCGCTCCAGCAGTGAGCGCGCGCCGTAGACGCAGAAGCGCCGAACCCCCAGGGAGCGCAGCACCCAGTGGTCCCCCGCGGGCACGACCGCCCGGATGGCCAGGTCCGCGTCGCCGCGCTCCAGCCGCACCAGCTCCGTCCCGGCCAGGACCTCGAGCTTGAGCTCCGGAGCCTCGCGCAGGGCGGGCGCCAGCTTCCCGAGCAGGCTGTGGGCGGGCAGGGGACCCATCGCCAGGCGGACCACCCCCGACAGGTCGTTCTTGGCGCTGCGGCTCACCAGCGACACCCCCTCGGCCGCCTCGCGCATGCGGGCCAGCTCCGGCAGCATCGCCTGGGCGGGCTCGCTCAAGGTGCACCCCAGGCTGCTGCGCCGCACCAGCGCAAAGCCCAGCTCCGCCTCCAGGCGGTCCAGGCGTCTCCCCACGGTGGGCTGGGTCAACCCAAGCTGCTCGGCCGCCTGAGAGAGGCTCCCGGACTCCGCGACCGCCAACAGGACCCGCAGGTCATCCCAGGACATTGACATACAGAAACGTATAACCCCTGCGCGTAGACGAGGCTGGGCTGAGCCCCCTAGACTCCCTACCTTTCCCTTGCGATGGGGCGAAGCGCTCAATCCGAGCCCGCCGCCCCCCAACACGAAAACGCAGAAGGAGCAGAGCATGAGCAAGGGACAACTGCAGGGCAAGGTGGCGCTGGTGACGGGTGGCAGTCGTGGGTTGGGGCGGGCCGCGGTGGAGCGCCTCGCTCGGGATGGAGCGACCGTGCTGTTCACCTACCGGAGCCAGGAGGCGGCTGCTCGGGAGGTGGAGGAGGCCGTGGCCCTTGAGGGTGGGTCGGCTCACCCCCTTCAAGCCGATCTCTGCACGCACGCTGGCGTGATGGCGCTCTTTGGCGCAGTCGAGGAGCGGCTGGGCGTAGGCAAGAGCCTGGACATCCTGGTCGCCAACGCCGGCATCATCCAGGATCGGCGCCTGGACGAGGTCCGCGAGGCCGACTTCGACGCCGTGTTCGACCTGAACGTCAAGGGCGTCTTCTTCACCGCCCAGCAGGCCGCGCGGCGCATGCGGGATGGCGGCCGGATCGTCCTCCTGGGCACCGGCCTGACCCGCTTCGCGTTCCCCCAGTACATCGTCTATGGCGCCGCCAAGGGGGCCCTGACCACCCTGGCCCACTACCTGGCGGCCGAGCTCGGGCCCCGGGGAATCACGGCCAACGTCCTGGCCCCCGGCGCGATCGACACCGACATGAACCCGGGCCTGCGCACCGAGCAGGGCGCCGCCCACATCAGCGGCATCACCGCCCTGGGGCGGGTGGGGCACGCGGACGATATCGCCGACGCCATCGCCTTCCTGGCGGGTCCGGACAGCCGCTGGGTCACGGCCCAGCGCGTCGAGGCCAGCGGCGGAATGAAGCTCTAGGGCCGCTGCCAAGCTGGACGCAGCCGCCCCGGGATAGAGAGAGGCCATGCCCTTGTCCCCCTGGCTCCCCGCTCTCCTTGGCGCCGTCGCCATCGCCCTCGGTGCCCAGCTCACCGTGCCGATGTTGCCGGTGCCCATGACCCTCCAGACCCTTGCCGTGATCGCCGCAGGGCTGATCGGCGGTCCGCGGGTCGGCGCGCTGGCCGGCGGGCTCTACCTGGCGCTGGTGCTGCTGGGCCTGCCGGTGCTCGCGGAGGGCAAGTCCAGCGGGGGCCTGGGCTTCTTCTCGGAGCCCTCGGCCGGGTACGTGCTGGGCTTCTGGGTGGCCGCCGCCCTGGCCGGCTGGCTGGCCCAGCGGGGGCTGTGGTGGGGGCTGCTCGGCGGGCTGGCCGGGCACGCCGCGGTGCTGGCGATCGGTGTCGCAGTCCTGGCGTTCCACCTGGGCTTTGGGGACGCGCTCAAGTACGGGCTGTGGCCCTTCCTGCCCGGCGCCGCGGTCAAGAGCCTGGCCGCCTGGGGCATCGCGCTCGGGGTCCAGCAGCTCCGCGGTTGAGCCGCATTGGGGCTGAGTCGCCGCACCTCGCTGGCGCTTGATTTCAATGGTGGGACAATGATGCCCACTTTTTGATGGTGTGCCCCGGCATTGGGTCCAATACCCTGCCTGCTCAAGAACAGGAGAGTTCGCATGGCCCGCATGATCGATGGCGTCTGGGAAGGACAATGGCGCCCCACCGACGAGGACGCCGACGGCGCCTTCGTGCGCAAGGCCAGCGTGTTCCGGGACGAGCTGCCCGCTGGGCCCCTGGAGCCGGGGCGCTTTCACTTGTTCGTGGCGTGGACCTGCCCCTGGGCGCACCGCACCCTGCTGTTCCGGGCCCTCAAGGGGCTGCAGGACGCGATCCCCGTGCACTTTGCCAACACGCTGACCGAGCAGAGCTGGGCCTTCGAAGACCCCAGCCTGTCGCCCCACGGCGACCACCACCTCTACCAGCTCTACCTGCGCGCCGACCCTCGCTACACCGGGCGCGTGACCGTTCCGGTGCTCTGGGACAGCCAGCAGCAGCGCATCGTGAACAACGAGTCCAGCGAGATCATCGCGATGCTGGACCGGGTGCCCTCCGACGCCCCCAGCCTGCGCCCGGAGGCCCTGCTCCCCGAGCTCGAGGCCTGGGGGGAGCGCCTCTACAACGCGCTGAACAACGGCGTGTACCGGGCGGGCTTCGCCACCGAGCAGGCCCCCTATGACCAGGCCGTGCGCGGCGTGTTCGAGACCCTGGACGCGGTGGAGCAGCACCTGGAGGGCCGGGAGTACCTGGTCGGCGACCGCCTGACCGAGGCCGATCTGCGGCTCTTCGTGACCACCTTCCGCTTCGACCCCGCCTACGTGCCCTTCTTCCGCTGCAACCTGCGTCGGATATCCGATTACCCCAACATCCAGGCCCACCTGGAGCGCGTCTACAACACGCCGGGGGTGGCCGAGACCTGCAACCTGGACGCCATGCGGCGGGGCTATGGCTCGGTCAAGCAGGTCAACCCCACGGGCATCATCCCCATCGGACCTCCCAGTCTTCTGGGTCGAGGAGCGATCGGGGCATGAGCGACCGCCGGGCCTTCCTCTCGGGGATCGCGGCCACCGCCCTGATCTCTGCATGTCGTCCCGCAAGCGAGGTCACCCTGGCGCCGACGGAGTCCCCCATGTCCACCTTGCCTGTGCTGTTCGTTGGACACGGCAGCCCCCTGAACGCCATCGCGGACAACGCGTGGGCGGAGGGCTTTTCGTCTCTGGGCGCGGCGCTGCCCCGACCGACCGCGATCCTGGTGATCTCCGCCCACTGGGAGAGCCGGGGCACGCTGCTCACGGGCAGCCCCTGGCCGGAGACCATCCACGACTTCCGAGGCTTCCCGACGGCGCTGCACGAGATGCAGTACCCGGCGCCGGGGGCCCCCGAGCTGGCCGAGAGCATCGCCACCACCCTCAAGGCGGAGCGGGCCAAGGTCAGCGGGAGCCGGGGCCTGGACCACGGCTGCTGGGCGGTGCTCTGTCGTATGTTCCCGGCCGCGGACATCCCGGTGCTGCAGCTCTCGCTGGACCGGAACCTGAGCCCGGCGCAGCACCTGGCGCTGGCCTCGCGGCTGGCGGGGCTGCGGGAGCAGGGTGTGCTGGTGATCGGCAGCGGCAACATCGTCCACAACCTGCCGGACGCCATCGGGCGCAAGCGGGCGCGGGACACGGCCACGCCGGACTGGGCGGCGACCTACGACGCGGAGATCGCGGCGGCCCTGGAGCAGCACGACGACGGGGCCATCCTGGACCGGGCGCCGGACATCAGCGTCAGCGGGCGCATGTCCCACCCCACCGCGGAGCACTGGCTGCCGCTGCTCTACGCGATGGGCGCGGCCACGGGCCTGGAGCGGGTGGACCACCCCATCACGGGCTTTGACTGGGGCTCGATCTCGATGCGGAGTGTGCGCTGGAGCTGATTGGGTTGAGGGTTGCGTGAAGGCAACCAATGGTTCAAAACATGATCCAGTGTAGCTGAACGGCAACCGTATAGATTGGAGGTGTCCTCAGAAAAAAGGAGCCTCTCATGGCAACCCAACTCAGCATCATCGGCAGCGGCAACATGGCTCGGGGCATCGGCACCCGGATGGTGGCCGCCGGCCTCAGCCCCCGTATCTACAGCGACCAGGCCGAGCAGGCCGCCGCCCTGGCCCAGGAGCTGGGTGCACAGGCCGCCAGCCTGGAGGAGGTCCTGGAGGCCGAGATCGTGGTCCTGGCGACCCCCTACGAGGCCTCCCTGGCCCTCGCGGAGCGCCTGGCCGAGCAGCTCGCCGGCAAGATCGTCATCGACATCTCCAACCCCCTGAACGCCTCCTTCGACGGGCTGGTGACCGCCCCCGGCACCTCCGCCGCGGAGACCATCGCGCAGGCCGCCCCCAAGGCCACCGTGGTCAAGGCCTTCAACACCACCTTCGCGGGCACCCTGGTCGCCGGTGAGGTGGCCGGCCAGACCCTGGATGTCTTCCTGGCGGGCGACGACGAGGCCGCCAAGGAGCGCGTGGCCGCCATCGTGCGGGCCGGAGGCCTGACGGTCACCGACGCGGGCGCCCTCAGCCGCGCGCAGCAGCTTGAGGCCCTGGGCCTGCTGGGCATCACCCTGCAGTTCCGGCTGGACACCGGCTTCGGCACCGCCTGGCGCCTGGTCCTCCCCGCCTGAGGCCGCAGGCCGCCGCATCCCCCTTCGAGACAGGAGACCCCCATGCAACGCATCCTCCCCACCCTGGCCCTCAGCGCAATCTTCCTGGTCGGCGGCGTCTCCATGGCCGGCCGCAAGGACCGCAAGGCCGACGCGCAGGCCGCCGAGGCCGCCCGCATCGCGGCCACGCTCCAGACCTTTGACGAGCTCGACTACGAGGTGTTCACACACCAGCAGTGGGAGCGCCTGAGCGAGAGCCACGCCGAGGACATCCTGGTGCACTGGCCCGACGGGCACACCACCAAGGGCCTGGAGCAGCACCAGCAGGACCTGGCGGCCATGTTCGTCTGGGCCCCGGACACCCGCATCGAGGAGCACCCCGTGCGCCTGGGTCAGGGGGAGTGGACCGCGGTGATCGGCATCATCGAGGGCACCTTCACCGAGCCCATGCCCATCGGCGGCGGCCAGTTCATCCAGCCCACCGGGCAGGCCTACTCCCTGCAGATGGCGACCATCGGCCACTGGAACGAAGACGGCGTCATGGACGAGGAGTACCTGTTCTGGGACAACCAGGAGTTCATGCGCCAGATCGGCCTGGGGGGCTGAGCCTCAGCGGAACCAGTCCGGGCGCTGGGTGTGGGCCACGACCTTGTCGATGAAGGCCCGCACCCGCGGCGCCAGGTGCCGACTCCTCAGCCAGACCAGGGACAGGGTCGCCGGCTTCAGCTCCCAGTCCGGGAGCAGAGGCTGCAGGCGGCCCGCGTCCACCAGGGGGGCGGCCACAAAGCGCGGCAGCACCCCGACCCCCGCCCCGGCGGCCAGCAGAGCGGCCACGGGGCGGTAGTCGTCTGCGCGCAGCATGGGCTCCGTGGGGCAGGGCGCCAGGTAGGCGCTGCGGTGGGAGACCACGGGGTGCCCCTTGAGGGCCTCCACCCGCTGGGGGACGCCGTGCGCGGCCAGGTAGTCCGGGCTCGCATAGGCCCCCAGCTCCACCGCGCCCAGGTGCCTGGCCATCAAGTCGTCGCGGCTGGGCAGCGGCGCCACGTGGGTGCGGAAGCCCACGTCCACGCCCTCCTCCATCAGGTCCACCACCCGGTTGCTCACGCGCAGCTCCAGCTCCACCCCCGGGTTCTCCCGGCTGTAGTCGGCCAGCATGAGCGCCAGGAAGTCCGTGGTGCCCAGGTCGATGGACGCGGTCACGCGCAGCAGACCGCGGGGGGCCTCGGCCCGATCGCCCAGGTCCCGCTCCACCGCCGCGATCTCCTGCAGGGCCGGGGCGCAGCGGGACATCAGGGCCTCGCCGTCCTCGGTGAGCTGGAAGGAGCGGCCCGAGCGCTGCAGCAGGGCCAGCCCCAGCGCCTCCTCCAGGCGGGCCACCCGGCGGCTCACCGTGGACTTGGGCACCCCCAGGCGCTCGGCGGCGCCCGTGAAGGTGCCCTCCTGCGCCACCAGCACAAAGGTCTCCAGATCGTTGAGGTTCACGGCGCCTCCTGCTCCGGTCTCCTATCCTCTCCCGGGCTGCGCCAGATCTTGCGAAGCCCCAACCGCGCCCTGGCCCGCCATCGTCCCAGAGGTGACACTCTCAGTGGAGGTTCCCAGACATGTCTCCCAAGATCCGAAACAGCCTGCTCGCCGTCGGTGGGCTGGTGTTGGCCATCCAGCTTGTGCCCTACCGGGTGCAGAACCCGCCGGTCACCCAGGACGCCGAGTGGGACAGCGCCGAGACCCGTGCGCTGGCGGAGCGCGCCTGCTTCGACTGCCACTCCAACCAGGTGAAGACCCCCTGGTACGGCTACGTGGCCCCTGTCGCCTGGGTGGTCCGGAACCACGTGGACGAGGGCCGCGAGCACCTCAACTTCTCCGAGATGGACACCCCCCAGCGGGACGCCGGAGAGGCGGCTGAAGAGGCGGAGGAGGGGCACATGCCCCCCGACTACTACCTCAAGATGCACCCCGAGGCGCGCTTCACACCGGAGGAGACCCAGGCCCTGGTCGAGGGCCTCGAGGCCACCTTCGGGCGGGAGGAGCACCACGGTCCCCCTCCCGGTGGGCGCCCCCCGCAGCACTGAGCGGGGGGGGCCACCGCGGCCCTCAGCGGTGCAGGTCGAAGCGGTCGGCCTGCATCACCTTCACCCAGGCGGACACGAAGTCCTGCTGGAAGCGGGCGGGGTCGTAGGCGTAGACCTCGGCGACCGCGCGCAGCTCCGAGTTGGAGCCGAACACCAGGTCGACCTCCGTCGCGGTCCACCGCACCTTGCCGTCGGGTCCGCGGCCCTCGAAGGTGCCGTCGCCCTTGGGGGTCCAGGTGGTGGACAGGTCCAGCAGGTTCACGAAGAAGTCGTTGCTCAGGGTCCCGGGCTGGTCGGTGAACACGCCGTGCTTGGAGCCGCCCGCGTTGGCGTTCAGCACCCGCAGGCCGCCGATCAGGGCGGTCATCTCGGGCACGGTCAGGTCCAGCAGGTCGGCCTTCTCGATGAGCTCCTCGGCCGGGTCCCGCAGCGCCTGATCGCTGTAGTAGTTCCGGAATCCGTCAGCGGTGGGCTTGAGGAAGCCGAAGGACTGCACGTCCGTCTGCTCCGCGCTCGCGTCCATGCGGCCGGGCACGAAGGGCACCTGCACGGACTGCGCGGAGGCCTCGATGCCCGCTGCGCCGCCCAGCACGATCAGGTCGGCCAGGGAGACCTGCTTGCCGCCGGTGGCCTTGGCGTTGAAGTCCTCGCGCACCTTGTCGAGCTGGGTGAGCACCGCCTTGAGCTCGGCGGGGTCGTTGACCTCCCAGCTCACCTGGGGCTCCAGGCGGATGCGGGCGCCGTTGACGCCGCCGCGCATGTCGCTGTCCCGGTAGGTGGAGGCGGCGCCCCAGGCCACGCGGATCAGGGCTTCGGGGGCCACGCCGGTCGCCAGGATCTGGGCCTTGAGCGCGTCCGCGTCCTTGGCGGTGATCAGGGCGTGGTCCACGGCGGGGATGGGGTCCTGCCAGATGAAGTCCTGCTCGGGCACGTCGGCGCCCAGGTAGCGGGTGCTGGGGCCCAGGTCGCGGTGGGTGAGCTTGAACCAGGCCTTGCCAAAGGCCTCCTCGAACTCCGCGGGGTTCTCCATGTAGCGCTTGGAGATCTCCGCGTACGCGGGGTCGGTCTTGAGCGAGATGTCCGTGGTGAACATCATGGGGTGGTGGCGCTTGGAGTCGTCGTGGGCGTCGGGCACCAGGTTGGCGGTGGCGTCCCCCACGGGCTTCCACTGGGTCGCGCCAGCGGGGCTCTTGGTCTTCTCCCACTCGAAGTTGAACAGGTTGCTCAGGTACTGGTGGCTCCAGGCCGCGGGGGAGGCGGTCCAGGCGCCCTCGAGCCCGCTGGTGACGGTGTCCGCACCGTTGCCCTCGCCGCACTTGTTGACCCAACCAAGGCCCTGGTGCTCCACGCCCGCGGCGGCCGGCTCACGCCCGACGCAGTCTTCGACCTTGTGGGCGCCGTGGGCCTTTCCGAAGGTGTGCCCGCCAGCGATCAGGGCCACGGTCTCCTCGTCGTTCATGGCCATGCGGCCGAAGGTGTCCCGGATGTCGTAGGCCGCCGCCTTGGGGTCGGGGTTGCCGTTGGGGCCCTCGGGGTTGACGTAGATCAGGCCCATCTGGACCGCCGCCAGGGGGTTCTCCAGCTCGCGGTCGCCGTGGTAGCGCTTGTCGCCCAGCCACTCGGACTCCGGGCCCCAGTAGACCAGCTCGGGCTCCCAGTCATCGACGCGCCCGCCGGCAAAGCCCACGGTCTCGAAGCCCATGTTCTCCAGGGAGACGTTGCCGGCCAGCACCATCAGGTCGGCCCAGGAGATGGAGCGGCCGTACTTCTCCTTGACCGGCCAGAGCAGGCGCCGGGCCTTGTCCAGGTTGCCGTTGTCAGGCCAGGAGTTCAGGGGCTCGAAGCGCTGCTGGCCGCCGTCCGCACCGCCGCGTCCGTCGATCGCCCGGTAGGTGCCCGCGCTGTGCCAGGCCATGCGGATGAAGAGGGGCCCGTAGTTCCCAAAGTCCGCGGGCCACCAATCCTGCGAGTCGGTGAGCACCACCGCGATGTCGGCCTTGACCGCGTCGAGGTCCAGCTTGGCGAACTCGGCGGCGTAGTCGAAGTCGTCGCCGTAGGGGTTGCTCTGGGCGTTGCGCCGCAGCGGGCTCAGGTCGAGCTGCTCAGGCCACCAGACCTGGTTGGGGGTGGGCTGGGCGGCCTTGGCGGTGGCGCCGGAGTAGCCGTCCGTCGAAGCCTCGGTCTTGGCCTCGCCTTCGGCGGCTGCCTGCGCGGGGGCCTTGCTCTCGCACGCGGGCAGGATCGAGAGCGCGAGGCCGGAGAGGAGCAGAGACATGGGGGAGTGGCGCATCGGGTGCCTCCAGTGTTTGGTTTCATTCCAAACTTGACACAGGATCGCCATTGCCCCCAAGTTTTCGTCTCTATCCCCCCATAGGCTCAGCCTATGGCTCTGCCTACAGGGGGACGGAGCGCGGACTCAGCGCAGGTCGGCGCCGACGATCACGCCGGCCAGACCCTGCACCCGGATGGGCAGGCCGTCGGGGCCCGCCACCCAGCCGATCTCCGGCCGGTACACCGCCACGCTGCCCCACTCGGCGTTCACGCGGCCCAGGTCGGAGGCGCTGAGGGTGATCTCACCGTCGTCCTGGTAGCGGCACATCAGGCCGGTCTCGTCGGCGCCGGTGGTCACGAACACGAACACGTGGTCGGCGTTGCCCTGGCCGGTGAAGCGCAGGTCGATGGCGCCGCCGTTGGCCTCGAAGTTCCCGCTGGTGGGCACGTTGCTGAGGGTCAGGGCGGTGGGCATGCTCACCCAGGGCTCGTCGTCCACGGGGCCGAAGTACTCGTCGGCGCTGCCGGGGGCGGAGGCGCGCAGGGTGTCGCCGGGGGAGACCTCGATGGGGCTCTCGTTGAGCTCCATGCCCTCGACGCTGACGGTCTCCCAGATGTAGACCGGGTCACCGCCGATGTTCTCCTGCTCCAGGCGCCAGGTGCCGCGGTCGCTGGCCAGCTCCACGTAGGAGCCCGCGCTGCGGGTGCTGCGGGTCAGGCCCCAGTCGCGCTCCTGGAAGACGGAGGCGAACTCCTCGGGGAAGTTCTGGGGCGAGGTGGCCACGCAGGAGTCCACGGGGATGGCCTCCCAGGGGTCCGCGCAGTGGGCGGGATCGCCGGCGGGCTCCCAGAACCAGGCGCGGGCCTGGTCCGCGTCCACGCCGTCCATGGTGGAGTTGGTGACCCGCAGGTCGTCCACCATCACGATGCCGGACTCGCGGCAGACCTCGATCTCCAGCGTGGGGATGGGCTCGCACTCGTTGACGCTGGAGGTGGTCCCCAGGATGTCCAACACGCCGCTGTTGGCGGAGTAGGTCACGCCCTTGACGGTCAGCTCGGCGTCGAACTCCGCGGTGGAGCCGGCCCAGACCTCGCACTCGTAGCAGCCCTCGTCGTCGGTGGTGACGATGTTGATGCTGTCGGCGTTGGGGTTCAGGATGCGGTCGCCGTTGTCCCCGCCGTCGTTGTCGTCGTCCCCAAAGTCGGGGGGCGCGAAGGCGGTGCAGGTGACCTGGGCGTTGCGGATGGGGAAGCCCAGCATGTCGACCACGCAGCCGGTGGCGCAGTAGGCCACGCGCCCGTCGTCCACGTTCCACCAGGTGAAGTGGCTGGCCTCGAAGGTGGCCTGGGTGCCGTCGGAGGTGACGGTGGCCACGCCCTCCTCGATCCAGGCGCCGGTCTCGCCGTCGTACCACCACAGGGACTGGGTGTCGCCGTCCTCCAGGACCACGCCTTCAGGCAGGTGCTCCTGGGCGATGTTCATGGTCACGGACGCGGTCTCGCCGTCGGCCAACTGCAGGGGCTCGCCGGCGTCGTCGTAGAGGCTGATGTCGGCCATGCCGTAGCTGACCATGAGCTGGCGCTCCTGCTCCCCGGTCTCGGTGTTGATGCCCAGGCCGGTCAGATCGCCCGGGCCCTCCCAGACCTCGCCGGTGGAGGGATCGATCCAGGCCACGGTCACGGTGACCTCGCCTTCATACGGGGCGCCGTCGCTGTCGACGATCCCACCTGCCGGGAATTGGACCGAGACGTTCTCGGTCTCCACGAGCCCTCCCTCCGCTGCGGAGAAGCTGGCCTGGCCATCGATGGGGCTCATGACGGCCCCGGTGGTGCCCGTCTCCCAGCAGCCGGCGGCGGCCTTGGCGTAGGTGGGGGCGTAGCCGTCCGCGTCCACGCGCAGGCGGTAGGCGCTGTCGGGCTCCAGGCCTTCCAGCAGGAACACGCCGTCGGCGTCGGCCGTGGCGCTCTCCCCCGACCCGATCAGGGTCACGGTGGCGCCGGGGATCCCGAAGCCCTGCCCGTCGGTGATCTCACCGGTCAGGCGGGATTGGCAGGGCAGATCCTGGATCTCGTCCCCGCCTCGATTGCACGCAATAGTCGCCAGAATCAGCAGCATGACTGCCCTCCAAAGGTGCCGTTCGGCATACTCGCGGGAGCGAGAGGTCGGGTCAAGTGCTGTTGACATTCCTGAGCGGCTCCGCGCTGGCTGTGGTCGGCGGAGAGCCCAGCCCACCGGGGGCGAATCCGCAGGTGGCGGCGATCTTCCGGGGCACAAAGCAGGTGTGCACGGGCACGCTGGTCTCCCCCACCCAGGTGCTCACGGCGGCGCACTGCATGGACCCGCTGCCCGGACGGGTGGTGCTGGACCGGACCCGCCTGGGGGCCCACGGGGGCGAAGAGCATCGGGTGTCGGGAGGAGAGGTGAACGCGGCGCTGGACGCTGGGATCCTCACCCTCGCGACCCCCTCGGCCCTGCCCGCTGCGCGGCTCGCGCAGGACTGTGCGTCCGCAGACGAGGCCACGCTGGTCGGCTTCGGCGCGACGGACCCCACGGGCACCCGGCGCACGGACACCCTGATGCGCGCCGCCGTCCACTGCGAGGGCGCGGTGTGCGGGGCGCCGGGGGTGGACTCCTGCGACGGGGACTCGGGCGGCCCGGTGCTGATCGCCACGCCCGCGGGGGACGACGTGATCTGGGCCATCGTGCTCGCCAGCGTCGACGGCCAGCGCGGCTGCGGCCAGGGGGGGCGCTACCTGGGGGCGGCGGCGCTGCGGGAGGCCTTCCCGGAGCTGCCCACCGAGGGCTGCGCGGCGCGTACACCCCCGGAGCTGCCGGCGCTGGGCCCCGTGCAGGCGCCGGGGGAGCTGGAGCTGCCCAGTGTGTCCTCGCTGGGGTGGCGGATCGCGCGGGGGCCCGAGCAGACCCAGGCCCGGGTGGTGGGCCCCCGATTGGTGGTGGACGACAGCCCCTCCCTTCGCCGGGACAGCCTGCTGCTGGAGGCCAGCGATGGGCACTTCCGCCGGCAGGTCGAGGTGGAGATCCACCGCGCGCCGACCCCGGCCCCCGCGGAGAACAGGGGGTGCGCGCACGGGCCGCTGGGGCCTCTGGGGCTGCTCTTGCTGGGGGCGCTGGGGGCGCTCAGTCGGGCTCGCCCTTCCAGACGGTGAGCTGGGGGAAGGCCACGCGGATGCCGGCGGCCTTGAGCCCGTTGTGCACGGCCTCGATGGCTTGGGTGCGGCCGGCCAGGAACTCGGGCTGGGGCACCCAGACGCGGACCTCGAGCTGCACGGCGCTGTCCAGCATGGCCTTGGTGACCACCTGTGGGGCGGGCTCCAGGAGCACGGTGTCGACCTCGGAGACGGCGGTCAGCAGCACCTCGCGGGCGCGGGCCAGGTCGGCCCCGTGGGGCATGGAGACGGGGATGTCGACGCGGCGGGCCGGGTAGCGGCTGTAGTTGAGGATGGTGGCCTTGAGCACGACCTCGTTGGGCCAGCGCACCAGCAGGTTGTCGAAGGTGCGGACCAGGGTGGACATCAGGCTGATCTCCTGGACCTGGCCGACGCGGCCCTCCAGCTCGACGGTGTCGCCGACCTGGAAGGGGCGGTCGATGAGCAGGAAGAGGCCGGCGATCAGGTTGGAGAGGCTGGTCTGCGCGGCGAAGCCGATCGCGACGGTGGCCACGCCGGCGGTGGCCAGCAGAGCGGTGAGGTCCAGCCCCATGGTCTTTGCGCCCGCGAGCAGCACGGCGAGGGTGCCCAGGACGGTGACGATGCGGCGGCCGACCATGGCCCAGTGGCGGTTGGCGCCGGTGAGCAGGCGGCGGTGCAGGAAGCGGGCGACCCCCTGGACGGCGACCAGGCCGACCAGGATCACCACGGCCGCCTTGAGCCAGGGCTGGGCGCTGACGGCCTTGAGCAGGCCCCAGAGGGCGTCGACGCTCATAGCTGGAACCCCACGGAGCGGCGGGTGGAGTCCAGCAGCCAGCTCAGGTGCAGGACGGGGCGCTGGACGGGCGGGCGCGGTAGGGCGACGGCGTCGGGGTGCTCGGGCAGGGGCTCTACGCGGACCTGGGCCTGGCTGTCGTCCAGGACCTCGACGACCTGGGTTCCGGTGACCAGGAATGCGCCTTGAAGCTGCACATTCAGGATGGCCTCGTCCACGGGGAAGCGCCGGACGTTGGCGGTCGTGCGGCCCTTGTTGACCAGGCGCACGCTCAACGCGGCGACCCCGGGGCCCTGCGCCTGCTGCTGGGTGGCCATGGCCTGCAACTGGGCGGCGGGCAGCACCCGACCTTTGTCGACGGAGCCCAGCATGGTGCGGCGCATGCCGGCGCGGGCGGTCTCGTGGATGGCCTCGCCGGTGCGGACCACCAGCTCCAGGGGCCAGGACAGCCACAGGGTGAGGGTCTCTCCGGGGGCCAGTCCCACGGGCTCCGCGAGCTGGGCGATCGCCTGATCTTCGCCCACGCGCAGGGCCAGGTTGGGGGCCTCTCCCAGGGCCAGGGTGCCCGGCGACCAGGAGCGGCTCAGGCGCCAGCCGGTGGGGGTGGACTCCGCCTGCGCCCAGAGCGGGCCGTGCTCCCAGCGGGTGGGATCTCCGGCGCTCAGAGGTGGCAGCTCGACGGGCTTCATGCAGGCTCCGGGGTGGCCGGGCAGCCTATCGCGTCTGGTCTGTTGGGGCGCAGGCGGCAACGCTCAAGTTGGTTTCGGGGCTTCCGATTGGACAATGACAGGAGCCGAGCCGCATGTCCCAAGCGCTGCACCAGACCTTTGTCGATGAGGCGACTGAGCTCTTGAGGCGCGCGTGTACCGCGGCCATGGTCCTGGAGACCGCCGGCGACGGAGAGCGGCAGGAGCCCTATGAGGCCATCCTGCGGGAGCTTCACACCCTCAAGGGGGCCGCTGGATCGGTCAACCTTGCGGTGGGGGACCACATCGCCGGGCAGGTCCACGCGCTGGAGGATCGCCTCGTCCAGAGCGGGGGACCCGCGCAGGCCCAGGCCCTGATGGGCAGCGTGATCGAGGGCCTGGACGAGATGAGCGAGCTGGTCCGGAGGCTCGGGCTGGGCGAGGCCTTTGAAGCACCAGACCCCGCCGGTGGGCATGAACCGCCGCAGGGCGTTGGCGAGATCGAGGGGCTCTTCCTGTTCGAGGAGGAAGACGAGGACGTGCAGCCGCCAGCGGCGCAGCAGCCCGCGCCACCCGTCGAGCCGGATCGGAGGCAGACCATCTCGAAGAGGAGTTCCGCGCGCAAGGGGCGAAGCGCCAGTCGGGAGCTGCTGCGCGTGCGGCCGGAGCGCATTGACGACGCGCACGACCTGGTCTCCGAGCTGATGGTCGCGCAGCTACAGGCGGCGGCCCAGACCCAGGAGGTGGTCGGGGTCCGGGATCGGTTGACCTGGGCCAGCCGCGACTTCCGCGCGCTCCAGACGGCCCTGTGGGAGAAGCGGCGCAGCCTGGGATCCCTGTGGATCAAGCTGGAGCCGCTGCTCAACCGGCTCCAGCGGGACCTGACCGACCTGCGCCAGGAGACCAGCAACCTGGCTCGGCGGGGCACCTCGCTGCGGGACCGGAATGGCGCGCTGGTGTCTTCGGTTGAGGCCTCGATCCGGACGCTGCGGGTCATGCCCATTCAGCCCTTCTTGGAGGAGCTGCTGCCGGTGGTCCGCGAGGCCGCCCGCATCTCCGGTCGGCGGGCCCGTCTGGTCCTGGACGGAGGCGGCTCGGAGGCCGACCGACATGTGCTGGTGGGGCTCCGGGATCCCTTGCTTCACCTGGTCCGGAACTCCGTCGCGCACGGTGTCGGCGATCCCGCCAGGCGGCAGGCGGACGGGCGGGACCCCGTGGGGACCATCTCCATCGAGGCCCGCTGCCTGGGCCCCCGCCTGCGAATCGCCGTGAAGGACGACGGCTACGGTGTGGATGTGGACAAGGTGGTGAGGCGCGGAGCGGCGCTCGGCCTCGTGGCTCCGGACGCTGTGCTGGACGACAGCGGCGTGCTCGCCTTGCTCGCCCAGCCCAGCTTCTCCACCCAGAGCGAGGCGGACGCGCTCTCGGGCCGCGGCGTCGGGATGAACGTGGTCCTGGACGCGGTGGAGCGCTTGGGCGGCCGGATGGAGCTCAACTCCAACCCAGGAACGGGCGCCTGCTTTGTGATCGATGTGCCGATCGCGGCGGCCACCTCCCGGGGGCTCATCGTCCTCTTTGGCGACGGCCAGTTCGGGTTCCCGCTCGCCAACGTGGAGCGGGTCGTCCGGCTGCGCGCGCAGGATCTGCAGGGGAACGAGCACCCCTTCGTCCACATCGAGGGCGAGCCGGTCGCCGTGGCCTCCCTGGGGCACTTCGTGGACCAGCCGATCGTGCCCCTGGGCGATGAGCGCCGCCCGGCCATCGTGGTGCAAGCCTACGGCGCGCGCCTGGTGTTGCTGGTGGATGACATCCCGGGGGAGAGCGAGCTCATGGTCAAGCCCATGCCCGCCGCCTTCTTGCAGCACCCCCTGGTCAGCGGAGGGGCGGTCCAGGCGGACGGGAGCGTCCTGTTGATCCTGGATCTGCCCGCCATTGTCCAGAAGGTCCAGCGGGAGGGCTTGCCGGTCGCGCCGCCCCCTGAACCCCAAGCTCCGGCCGCTCCGGGGCTGGATGCCGTGGAGCTGCGATGTTGAGCCATCCCTTCCTTGAAGTCGTCGTGGACCAACGCTCTAGGCTGGTCCGCATGGATGCGGTCCGGGAGATCGTCGCCATGTGCGAGGCCCAGCCGGTGGACCCCAGCGACCCCGTGTGCGGTGTGCTGAACCTGCGCGGCGAGATCGTCCCGCTGCTGGAGCTCTCGTCCCAGGCCCGCGCCCTCACCCCGGAGCGCTTCGTGCTGGTCTGCGGCGGTGACGCCGAGGGCGACTTTGGCCTGGTGGTCGACGAGGTCGCCGACATCGTCATGGTCCCGGAGGCCAACGTGACGCTGGAGCCCGATCGACCGGCCTTTGCGCGGGTGGAGCAGGCCCTCTTCCCCGTCATTCAGCCTGTCAAGGTCTGGGCCCAGCGGAGCGGTCGCTGCGGGGAGACGCTGGCGGTGGTCGACCCCGATCAGCAGCGGCTGCTCAAGCTCCGGGCGACCCACTACGCCACCCACACGCAGGCCGCGACGCGCCACACCTCGGAGCACGCCGTGTTTGTCCGAGGGGGGCGTCGCTACGCCGTGGATCTGACCTTCCTTCGGGAGATCCGACGCCTCCGCGGCCTCTGTCGTGTGCCGGGGGCGCCGAACCACATCCCGGGGGTGATCCCCAGTCGGGGCCGCTTGCTCTCGGCGCACGACCTGGCCGCCTTCCTCTCGGACGCCAAGGCGCCGGACACCTACCGCTGGCTGGTCATCGTCGAAGACGCGGACTGCCAGCTTGGCCTGTTGGTCGACGACGTGGAGGGGATCCAGCCCATCGCCGTCGACGAGCGCCTGCCCACCCCGATCGCCATGGGCCCCAAGGCCTCTTGCTTTGGCGGGATCGTGGAGGACGACATCCTCTTGATCCACCCCGCTGGGCTCTTCGATTGCCCCTCCTTCTCCCTCGCTCAGTAGCTGCCGGAGTCCTGTTCATGTCTACCCAGCATCAAGCATTCCAGGGCCGCAAGTCCTTCCTCCAGCTCAGTGAGCAGGATGCCGCCGCCGTTCGCGATGCTGCCCCCGTCGTCTCCTCCAGCGTGCGGGGAGTGATCGACGACCTCTACGCGCACCTGCAGGCCTCCGGGCGTCTGAGCCACCTGCTCAAGGACGAGGCCACCATCCAGCGCCTCAAGGATGCGCAGCTCCGCTACTATGACCGCCTGGTCGAGGGGAACTGGGATGAGGCCTACTACGAGGACCGCGTCAAGATCGGCAACGTCCACGAGCGCGTCGGGCTGGACCCCGAGTACTACATGGGGGCCTTTGGCTTCATCTTCTCCCGGCTCTTTGGCCCGCTGATCCGGCACTACGACGGGCAGCCCGAGAAGCTGGAGCGGGCCTTGGTGGCCCTGACGCGCGTCTTCTACTTTGACATGGCCATCGCCATCGACACCTACGTCGTGCGCCGGGAGGAGACGAACCAGGAGCTCGTGGTCGAGTTCACCGAGACCCTCTCCGGCTACCTGGACTCGCTCAACGACAGCACCAGCAGCATCGGCCAGGCGATCGACAAGCAGGCCGCGGGGGCGCAGCGGCAGTCGGCTGCGGTCGCGGAGATCACCACCGCCATGAGCGAACTCTCCCAGACGGCGCGCCAGGCCTTGGGGCAGGCCGAGGGCGTCATGGAGACCACCGCGCAGACCATCGAGATCGCGAGCGAGGGCAAGAAGGCGGTGGCCGAGGTCTCCACGGGAATGGACGAGATCCGCGGGCAGATGGAGACCCTCTCTGAGCGCATCCAGCTCCTCAATGAGCAGACCAAGCAGATCGGGGACATCATCGCCGCGGTCTCCGAGATCTCCGAGCAGTCCAAGCTGCTGGCCCTCAACGCCGCCATCGAGGCCGCTCGGGCCGGAGAGCACGGCCGCGGCTTCGCCGTCGTGGCCACCGAGATCCGCAACCTCGCCGACCAGTCCAAGCAGTCGACGATGCAGGTCCGGACCATCTTGGGAGACATCCAGACCGCCACCAGCGCCGCCGTCGCAGCCACCCAGCAGGGCAGCCTCGCGGTGGAGCGGGGCGCCGAGCTGGCGGTCACGGCTGGGCTCCGCTTCAACGAGCTCGCCGAGGCGGTGGAGGAGAGCGGGGACGCCGCGAAGCTCATCGCCTCGGTCTCCCGTCAGCAGGGCACCGGCATCGAGCAGATCGCCGAGGCCATGGAGGAGATCAGCACCAACGCCTCCCAGTCTGCCGAGGGCATGGAGGCCATCCACGTGGGCAAGGGCCAGATCAACGGCCTCGCCGCGGACATGGCGAAGGTGCTGGGCGGCTTCACGGCTGGCGAAGGTGACCCCGGCGCTCTGGACCAACAGGCCGCCTGATGGGCCACCCGGAGCTGAACGCCTGGCTGGGGGAGCGCCTGGGGCTCTCGCTGCACAACTTCCCGATGGTCCGGAGTCGGCGCTTCGTTGAGTTCATGGCTCCGATCCCCCGCGCGCGCTGGGACGATCAGCTCGGCGAGGTCTCCCGGATCCTCTCCATCCCAGAGACCCACTTTGCCCGCCACCCCGAGTGCTTTGACGCCTACGCCGAGCTGCTCAAGCGGGTGGTCCGGGAGCGACCTGCAGGGACCCTCCGCATCTGGTCCGCTGGGAGCGCCACGGGAGAGGAGGCCTACCAGCTCGCCGCCGTGGCGCGGGAGATCGCCGGGGACCGGGTGAAGGTCTACGGCACCGACATGTCGGAGGCCGCGGTCTCCTGCGCGCGCGTCGGCCGCTACTCCGCCTGGTCCATGCGCGGGGAGGCCGCCAAGCGGCTGGCGTGGCTCACCCATGGCGAAGACGGCGTGGAGGTCGACCCCAGCCTGCGGCCCCTGGTGGAGTTCCGCGTGGGGAACCTGACTGAACCCCAGTTTCCCCCAGCCTACTTCGACCTCGCCTTCTGCCGGAACGTGCTGATCTACTTCACGGAGGAGGGCGGCGGTCGGGTCCTGGACAACATCCGGGCGGCCCTGCGTCCGGGCGGCTGCCTCATCACCGCGCCCACAGACCCCGTCTTTGCCGGCTTCGAGTCCTTCCTTCCGGTGGCTCGCAGCGGTCCCCCCGTCCGGATCTACAGGCGGGACCCCCGCGAGCCCGTGGTGGCGGCGCCCTGCTCGGACGAGCCGGCGAACGTGGATCTGGCGGAGACCATCCGCAGGCTCCTGAGGTCCTGATGTCCGGGTCCGTGATCTGGCTGCTTGGCGACAAGGCCACCGCCGCCGCCCTGTCCGAGCTGCTGGAGGGCTTCACCCTGGTGCCGGTGAAGATGGTGGACCCGCTGTGGCCTGTTCCCAGGGAGACCCGCCCGGTGGGGGTCCTGATCGCCGTCGGGGATCGCAGCGTGGAGGAGACCGCGCGGCTGGTGGACGCGGTGCATCGCCGCTGCCCGCTCACCGTGCTCCTGCTCACCGACCGAGCGCTGGCGCTGGAGGCATCCCACGCGCTGCTCAAGGCCGGGGCGACCGGCCTGATGCGCAACCCCCTCTCCCCCGCGCTGTCGGACTCTGCCCGCGGCCGCGCCCAGGCGCGCTTCAAGCGCCAACTCCAGGGCCTGAGTGCGCCCGGCCCCGGCAGGCCGCTCAGGAGGGATGGCCTCCCCGAGCTGGTCGCCATCGGGAGCTCCACCGGGGGGCCCCAGGTGCTGCGGGAGCTCCTGATCGGCGCGCCCTTCAAGGTCCCAGTGCTCATCTCCCAGCACATCCGAGCGGGCTACGCCGGAGAGCTCGCCCGCTGGCTCTGCGACTGCGGCGCGTCCACGCGGCTCGCGGTCGATGGGGACCTGCCCACCCCTGGCCAGGCGCTCCTGGCTCCCGGCGATCGGGACATGGTCCTCGCCGACGGACGGATCCAGCTCCTCCCGGCGCAGGCCATGGCCGTCCCATCGGTGGACCGACTGTTCAGCTCGGTCGCCTCTTCTCTGGGCAGCCGCGCCGCCGGCATCCTGCTCACCGGGATGGGACAGGACGGCGCTCGCGGGCTCCTCTCGCTTCGCCACGCGGGCGCCTTCACGGTGGCCCAGACCGCGGAGAGCTGCGTCGTCAACGGCATGCCTCAGGCGGGCCGGGACCTGGAGGCGGCCTGGGAGTCCTGGAGCCCCCGCCAGATCCGCCACTACCTGGACGCCCTCCGACAGGGGGCCACGTCGACGGCGGCCTAGGGCCGCTCCAAAGCGCTCAGAGCAGCCAGCTCCGCACCCCCTCCGACAGCGCCAGGGGCTGCTCCCAAGGCAGCATGTGCCCGCCCGCCAGCGCCAGCTCCGAGGCCTCGGGCAGCGCCTCCACCAGGCCGCGCTGGTGCTTGGGCGGCGTCAGCACGTCCGCGTCCCCGTAGGCCACCAGCGTCGGGGTCTTCGACTCCGCCAGGCGCGCCCGCACGTCAAAGGCATCGCAGGCCCGCCAGTCCGCCAGCGCCGCCTGCGCCGGCACGCCCATCGTCTGCGCCCGGTAGGCCGCGATCACCGCCTTGTCCGTGTCCGGGCCGAACGCGAAGCCCAGGTCCAAGGGCCGCTCTTCCGAGGACTGCGCCACCGCCTCCAGGATCGCCGGCGACACCCGCAGCCGGGCCGAGCTGGCCACCATCACCAGCCCCTTGAGCGCCTGGGGCTCGTCCAGGGAGAGCTGCAGTCCGATGGCGCCGCCCAGGGAGTGGCCCACCACCACCGCCGCCCCGGTGTACGCCACCACCTCGGACAGCCAGCCCGCCAGCGAGGACACACTGTCCAGCCCCGCGGCCGGCACCCCGCGCCCCGGCAGGTCCGGGATCCACAGATCCGCCCAGGACCAGTGCGCCGCGATCGCCTCCCAGCTCGCGCCCGTCCCGCTCGCGCCGTGCAGCAGCAGCAGGGTGGGGCCGGGGCCGGGCAGGTGGCGGAGCTGGGTGGCGCGGCCGGCGGCCGTGATGGTCTGCATGCGTCAGTCCTCGTAGGAGCCGAACAGCTCCGGGTAGTTCTCGAGCAGGGCGGTGGCCGTGCGGTGCAGGTGATCCTGCAAGCGCCTGCAGGCCCCCTCGGCGTCCCGAGAGACCGCGGCCTCGGCGATCCCCCAGTGCTCGGCCCGGATGTCCCGCTTGCCCGCGGGCAGGTGCGCCGCCAGGTTGCGGTAGCGCTGGGTCAGGGCGTAGAGCTGCTCCCGAAAGTTCAGGAGGTACGCCGAAGGACACGCGGAGACCAGCTCGCGGTGGAACTCGGCGTGGCGGTTCGTGAAGCCCGCCGTGCCCGTGGGCGGCGTGACCCGATCCAGCATGTGGCAGGCCGCCATCACGCGCCCCTCCCAGGCCAGATCGCCGTGCTGGATCGCGTCCCGCAGGGCCAGCACCTCGATGCGCTGGCGGGTCTGCGTCAGGTCCAGCAGATCTTCCCGCGAGATGCCCGCCACGGTGAACCCGCGCTGGTCCTCCAGGGTGACCAGGCCCTCGCTCACCAGGCGGGTGGCGGCCTCGCGCAGGGGCCCGCGGCTCACCTCGAAGCGCTCGGCCAGGGGCGCCAGCTTGAGCTTGGAGGCGGGGGGGACCGCGCCGCTCAGGATCTCTTCGCGCAGGCGGTCGGTCAGGCGGCTGGAGTGGGTCTTGGGGTCGCTCACGGGGCCCTCCTCACACCTTGCAGACCGAATGACAAGGAATTGAACACACCCTGCAAGAATGTCGACAATCTGAGTTAGTGTCCACACGAACCTCCAACGCCCCTTCCCTGTGCTCGGAGCCCCTGAATGCGTCTGGCTTCCCTCTTGGTCGATGACCAGCCCGTCCTGGCCGCCCTGGTCGACGGCAAGTACCGAAACCTCAGCGCGGCGGACCCCAGCCTGGGCACCGACCTGAGCGCCCTGTTGTCCTCGGGTGCGGACGCGATGGACAGAGCGCGCGCGGCCCTGGGGTCTGCGGAGGTGATCCCTGGATCCTTCCGCTACCGACCCGTCGTCCCCAACCCCCCGGCCTTCTACTGCCTGGGCCTCAACGACGTGGATCACGCGGCCGAGGCCAAGCTGCCCGTGCCCGAGTTCCCGGTGATCTTCACCCGCCTGCCCAGCACGCTGATCGGCCACCGCGAGCCCATGCTGCGCCCCCCCGAGTCGCACATGCTGGACTACGAGGTCGAGCTGGCCGTGGTCATCGGCACCGGCGGCCGGCGCATCCCCCAGGAGCGCGCGCTGGAGCACGTGGCCGGGTACACCGTGTTCAACGACGGCTCCATCCGCGACTGGCAGGTGGCCACCCACCAGTGGACCATCGGCAAGAACTTCCACGGCACCGGCGCCCTGGGCCCGGACCTGGTCACCCCCGACGAGCTCCCCCCGGGCGCGGCCGGCCTCAAGCTGGCCACCCACGTGGGCGACGAGCAGCTCCAGTCCGGCGACACCGGCGCTTTTGTGTTCGACGTGGCCCGCACCATCGCCCTGCTCTCGGTCGCCTGCGAGCTCCAGGCCGGCGACGTGATCGCCATGGGCACCCCCAGCGGCATCGGCTTCGCGCGCAAGCCCCCCCGCTACCTGGTCCCTGGGGAGACCTGCAGCGTCTCCATCGAGTCCATCGGCGTGCTGGACAGCCCCATCGTGGATGAGGACGTCCAGGCCGCCGCCATCATCGAGTCCCTGCCCCTGAAATCCGGAGGATCCAAGTGAGCCAAGTGTCCAAGGAAACCCTGAGCCGCCGGGCCAAGATCCCGGTCAAGATGTTCCACCACCACGCCTACCGGACCGCCGACATGGAGGCCACGCGCGCCTTCTACGAGGACATCCTGGGGCTGCCGCTGATCGGCACCTTCGTCGAGACCACCGACCCCGTGACGGAGGAGCCCAGCAACTACATCCACTGCTTCTTCGAGTTCGCGGACGGCAGCGCCCTGGCCTTCTTCCAGTTCCAGGAGGACAAGTACCCGCCCTCCAAGATCCAGGGCAAGCAGGACCCCTTCGACCACCACATCGCGCTGGAGGTCGCCTCCAAGGAGGAGGTTTTCGCCACCAAGGAGCGCCTGAACGCCGCCGGCTACGACCACATGGTGATCGACCACGGCTACTGCTACAGCATCTACATGCACGACCCCAACGGCATGCAGATCGAGTTCACCACCAAGGTCCCCGAGACCGTGGAGATCATGGAGCGGCACGCCAAGACCGCCCACCAGGACCTCAAGGACTGGCTGGCCGGCGTGACCGTCGCCAACAACGAGCACCGGAAGCTCCGCGGCGCCCCCGCCTACACCCCCGGCGAGTCGGCCTGAGTGGCGCGGGTCCACCTCAGCTTCGACAACGGGCCGCACCCCGAGGGCACCCCGCTGGTCCTGGAGCTCCTCCAGCAGCGGGGCCACCGGGCCAGCTTCTTTGTCCTGGGCAAGCACCTGGCCACCGACACCGGCCGCTCGCTCGCGCGCGAAATCGTCGCGCAGGGCCACCGCATCGGAAACCACAGCTACACCCACGAGACGCCGCTTGGCGTGGACCCGCGCCCCGACGCCGTCCAGCTCGAGCTGCAGGCCACCCAGGACCTGCTCGACCCCCTGCTGCCCGCCGGTGAGCCCCGCCTCTTCCGGCCCTTTGGCGGCGGCGGAAAGCTCGGCCCCCACCTGCTCTCTCCCGCCGCTCGCGACTGGCTGATCGCCCAGCAGGCCACCTGCGTGCTCTGGAACAGCGTGCCCGGCGACTGGCTGGACGAGCGCGGCTGGGTGGACACCGCGCTCCAGCAGGTCGAGTCAGGAGAGGATCACGTGCTGGTCGTGCTCCACGACATACTCCCCGGGGCCATGGGGCGGCTCCCCATCTTTCTGGATGCCCTCCATCGGCGAGGACACACTGTCGTGGACGCGCTGCCCGAGAGCTGCCTTCCCCTCCGCGCCGGCCTCCCCAGCGCCCGGTTGCCGGAATACGTCGCCCAATCGCCCCCGCACGCGGACGCCTGACGCGGACCATCCCGGGGAGCACCCTGGAGTCCCCGTGAAGCGCCCCGTGAAGCTCGATCTCTCCGACTTTGAGAACCCCCTCGAGCTGCGTCGTTGCCGCCTGGACGACTACGACGCCATCGTCGACCTGCAGCAGCGCTGCTTCCCCGACATGGCCCCGTGGACGCGGGAGGAGTTCCGCAGCCAGCTCCAGATCTTCCCCGAGGGGCAGATCTGCATCGAGTACGAGGGCCACCTGATCGCCAGCGCGGCCAGCCTGATCATCGACGACGACGACTACGCCCAGCTCCACGACTGGGAGTCCGTCAGCGACAACGGCATGATCCGCAACCACGACCCGGAGGGGGACACCCTCTATGGCATCGAGATCCAGGTCGACCCCGCCTACCGCGGCCGCCGCCTGTCCCGCCGCCTGTACGAGGCCCGCAAGGAGCTGGTGCGCGAGCTGGGCCTGGCCCGCATCGCCATCGGCGGCCGCATCCCCGGCTACGGCGCCCACAAGGACGAGCTCAGCGCCCGCGAGTACGTCGAGGCCGTGATGGACAAGCGCCTGGTCGACCCCGTGCTCACGGCCCAGCTCTCCAACGGCTTCGTGCTGCGCGAGCTCATCCCCGACTACCTGAGCAGCGACGAGGACAGCGCCGGCTACGCCACCCACCTGGAGTGGTCCAACCTGGAGTACGTCCCCAAGCGCCGCACCGCCCGCCGCGCGACCCGCCCCGTGCGCGCAGGCATCGTCCAGTACCAGATGCGCGATCTCAAGAGCTGGGAGGACTTCGAGCGCCAGGTCGAGTTCTTCGTGGACACCGGCGCCGACTACCAGGCCGACGTGCTGCTCTTCCCCGAGCTCTTCACCCTCCAGCTCCTCACCCTGGTCGAGGGCCGGCCCGCCCAGGCCGCCCGCCAGTTGGCCGAGTTCACCCCCAAGTACCTGGAGTTGTTCACGGATCTGGCCGTTCGCTACAACGTCAACATCATCGGCGGCAGCCAGTTCACGGTGGAGGGCGACGACCTCTACAACATCGCCTACCTCTTCCGCCGGGACGGCACGATCGGCCAGCAGAAGAAGATCCACGTCACCCCCAGCGAGGCCCGCTGGTGGGGCGTCAAGGGCGGCGACAGCGTCGAGGTCTTCGAGACCGACATCGGCCCCATCGGCCTGGTCATCTGCTACGACGTGGAGTTCCCCGAGCTCGTGCGCGTGGTCGCCGACAAGGGCGCCCGCATCCTGTTCGTGCCCTACAACACCAACGACCGCTACGGCCACCTGCGGGTGCGCACCTGCGCCCAGGCCCGCTGCATCGAGAACCACATGTTCGTGGTGACCGCCGGCTGCGTGGGCAACCTGCCCTTCGTCGAGAACGCCGACATCCACTTCGCCCAGTCCGGCTTCTACACCCCCTCGGACATCGACTTCCCGTGGAACCAGGTCGCGGCGGAGGCCTCCCCCAACATCGAGACGGTGCTGGTCTCGGTGCTGGATACAGAGCTCGTGCGGCGCCACAAGTTGAGCGGCACAACGCAGAACTGGCAGGATCGACGCACAGATCTCTACGGCGTGTCCTGGCGAGGACAGGGCGGGCCCCGCGAGATCTGAGGCCCCGTGGTGCGTTGCAGCACGCTCGGGCCGGCGATAGTGTTGCGATGCAAAACGGAGCGCTCGTGCAGGTCGGCATCCTCTCTACCGGAACCTACGTCCCCAACACCTTCATGAGCTCGGGTGAGCTGGCGGAGGCCACGGGCATCCCGGAGAACATCATCCGGGACAAGTTCGGCGTGCACCGCAAGCCCATGCCCGGCCCGGACGACCACCCCTGCGCCATGGGGGCGCGCGCCGCCAAGGCCGCCCTGGACAAGGCTGGGGTGGACCCCCTGGAGATCGACGTCGTGCTCTCCATCAGCGAGGAGTACAAGGAGCACCCGCTGATGGTCTCCGGCATCAAGATCCAGCAGTTCGTGGGCGCCAAGAACGCCTGGGCCGTGGACCTGGCCCAGCGCTGCTGCACCACCATCTCCGCCCTGCAGATCGCCAAGGGCCTGATGGCGAGCGACGACAGCATCAACACCATCCTGCTGGCCGGCGGCTACCGCAACGGCGACCTGATCGACTACCGCAACCCCCGGGTGAGCTTCATGTACTCCCTGGCGGCCGCGGGCGGCGCGCTGGTCCTGCGGCGCGGCCACGACAAGAACCTGGTGATGGGCACCGCCCTGATCTCGGACGGCGACTTCGCTGACGACGTGCGGGTCCATGCTGGCGGCACGGTGTGCCCGGTGCAGCCCGAGCACATCGGCACCGGGGCCATGATGCTGGACGTGACGGACGTGGACGCCATGAAGGCCCGCCTGCGCGACCGCAGCCACCCCAACTTCATGTCGGTCATCCGAAAGGCGGCGGAGAAGAGCGGCTTTGAGGCGGTCGACTACCTGGGACTGCTCCACATGAAGCGCTCGGCGCACCACGCAGTGTTGGGGGAGCTGGGCTTGGGCGAGGACAGGGCGGTGTACCTGGAGGACTACGGCCACATGGGCCAGCTCGACCCCATCTTCTGCCTGGAGCTGGGCGCCGAGAGTGGGCGGCTGCAGGCCGGCATGAAGGTTGTCCTCGCCAGCGCCGGGGTGTCCTACGCGTGGGGTGCGGCCGGGGTGCGCTGGGGGTGAGCCCACGCGGGGGGGAGATCAAGCCTCCAGGCTGTCCCGCAGCCGAGTGAGCAGCGCCGCCAGAGCCTCGCGCTCCGCGGCATCCAGTCCTTGCACCAGCGACTGGCCTACGCGGGCCTTGTGGTCGCGGAGCGTCTGGGCGGTCCGGGCGCCCTCCGGGCTCAGGGAGAGCAGGTGCACCCGCCCGTCCTGGGGGCTGACCTCCCGAAGGATCAGGCCCTGCTTGACCATCCCGGACAGCAGGCGGGTGACCTGACCGCGGTCCCGCCGGCTGTGCTCGGAGAAGGCGCTGGCGGTGGTGGGCTGGTGGCGGCCCACGAACTGCAGCAGGCGCCCCTGCATGGGGCTCAGCCCCAGCGCCTGGACCTGGGGATCCTGGGACATCCGGCGGCGAAAGTGGTGGGTGATCTGGTGCAGCAGGGAGGGGATGGGATCGGACATGGCGAACATTCTTCGCCAGATGCTTGACGGTGTCAATCATGGGTGCTTAGTTGATTTTGTCAATCAAAGGAGCCATCGAATGGCACATCACTACGAGATCACCGTCCAGGAGCTGGACGGTCCCCAAGGAAGCCCCACCGGCCGCAGCCAGAGCTTCCAGACCCACAACCACGACGACGTGCTCTCCGTCATGGAGCGCATCCAGGGCAGCGAGCTGGTCTCCGAGCCCGAGCGGCTGTCTTTCGCCCTGGGGCTCAAGCTCTTTGGCGAGACCATGCTGCACGAGCGCGGCAACGCCCTGTTCTCCGAGATGAAGCCCGCGTTTGGGGCCTTCATGCGCAAGCTCAAGGGCGGCGTGCGCGGCGGCGGTGAGCGCGGTGAGCGGCCGGAGCGCGGCGATCGTCCGGAGGGCCGGCGAGGCGGGCGCGGCTGTGGCCCCCGCGGAGAGGGGCGCGGTCGCTCGGGACACCGGCACGGAGGGCGCGGCAGGATCTGAACCAAGCGTAAGGGATGATCCGTATCTCTTCGCGTTAGGATAGGTCTTAGCCCAGGTTTCGGGGCAGAGGCCAAGAACGTGAATCAAGACGTCACCGGTGCTGGACGGATCCTGCTGGTCGAAGACGAGCGGATCCTGGCGATGGACCTGCAGCTCACGCTGGAAGAGCTGGGCTTCACCGTCCTGGGGATCGAGGACACCGCCGAGGGCGCGGTGGAATCCTGCGCCCGCTTGCTGCCGGACGTGGTCCTGATGGACATCCGGATCCGCGGCGAGGCCGACGGGGTGGACGCCGCGCGCACCATCCGGGAGCGGATGGACACCCCGGTGATCTTCCTGACGGCGCACGACGACCGCGACACCCTGCGGCGGGCCATGCTGACCGACCCCTACGGCTACCTGGTCAAGCCGGTGCGGCGGGGCACCCTGTTCGCTGCGGTGGACATCGCGCGCCGGCGCAAGCTGCTGGAGCGCAACCTGGAGCAGGAGCGGCGCTGGGTCGAGACCACGCTGGAGGCCGTCGGAGAGGGGGTGATCCGCTTGGACCTGCAGGGCCGGATCACCTTCGTGAACCCTGCGGCCTGCGAGCTGCTCCGGCTCAGCGGTGAAGAGCTCAAGGGCCGGAATCTCCGCGACGTGCTGCGCCTGGAGCGCCCCGAGCTCCCGGTGGAGAAGGTGCTGGACATGGTCCTGCAGGAGGGCAGGAGGGTCCGGGGAGAGCCCGCGACCATGCCCGTCGGAGAGAAGCCCATCGTGGTCGCGGACACCACCACCCCGGTGCTTGAAAAGGGCAGCCCCAGCGGCGCGGTGCTGGTCCTGCGGGACCTGACCCAGCAGAGCCTGCTGGAGCGCAAGGTCGCGCTGCTGGACCGGCTCTCCAGCCTGGGCACCCTGGCCGCGGGCGTGGCCCACGAGCTGAACAACCCCCTGACGGTGCTGGTCTCGGAGCTCGAGCTGCTGCGCACGGACCTGGCCCACCCCGGCGTGCGCTCCGCGCTCTCCCGAGACACCTGCGCCCACCTGGACGAGTCCCTGGGACACATCGAACAGGCCGTCCAGCAGATCGCCCACGTCGGGCGGGACCTGAGCCGCTTCACCAAGCCGCAGGAGCTGGAGGAGCGCTGCGAGCTGGACCGGGCGCTGGCCTGGGCGCGGCGCCTCTCGCACCGCACGGTGATCCCTGTCGCGAACCTCCACACGGAGCTGCCCCCGGGGCTGCGGCTGCCCATCTCGGAGCTCAGCCTGGCCCAGGTCCTGACCAACCTCTTTGTCAACGCGGCCCACGCCATGGCGGGCCGGTCCATGGTCCAGAACCACATCTGGATCCGCGGGCAGGTTCAGGGAGACACCCTGCGCATCACCGTCGCCGACAGCGGCCCCGGCGTCCCCGAGCACCTGCGGGACTCCATCTTCGAGCCCTTCGTCACCAACAAGGGCGCTGAGCTCGGCACCGGCCTGGGGCTCCCGATCTCCCGCAGCCTGATCGAGCGGGCGGGGGGCACAATCTCCTTGGCCCCTTCGCAGCCGGACAGCCCTGGCGCCTGCTTCGTGATCGCTCTGCCCCTTCTCGGCGCGTGACGTCTCGGGCGCAGGCGGTGCGGCGGACCTCGCTGCTGGTCTCCGGCCTGATGACCCTGGTCGGCGCTCTGGTGCTGGTGGCTTGGTGGCTACAGATCGAAGGGCTCACCCGCCTGCACCCCAGCCTGGCCTCCATGAAGGCCAACACCGCCGTGATGCTCGCTGGACTGGGCGCCATGGGCTTGCTGGCCGACCACCCCCGGACGCGCCGTCTCTCCGTCGCGGTGGGGATCGCGGTGGCGCTGATCGCCGCGGGCACCAGCGCGGAGTGGCTGCTGGACCTTGATCTGGGTCTGGATCAGCTCCTGGCTGCCGATCCCTACACCCAGGGGGCTCCTCCGGGTCGGCCCTCGCCCGCGACCGCGTGGCTCTTCTGGCTGCTGGCCACCGCCCGCCTGCTCCAGGGCCTCCCGGTCCGAGGCTTCCGGCTGGGGGACGTCCTGGCGGGCACCGCTGGCGGGCTCTCCCTGCTCGCGCTCTCCGGGTACGCGACCTCCCCGACGGCGCTCTACGCCTTGGGCCCCTTCCAGTCCATGGCCCTGCACACCACCGCGGGCTTCCTGCTCGGGACCCTCGCGTACTTCTCCGCGAAGCCCGACCAAGGGGTGATGCGCCTCCTGCTCTCGGACACCCAGAGCGCCGATTTCCTGCGGGGCACCCTGCTCGCTGCCGCGGTCCTGTTGCCCGCTGCGCGGGTGGTGACCGGGGCCTTGGAGGGCCAGGGGTGGATCTCTCCGGGCCTCTCCGACGCGGTCTTCATGACTGTGCTGGCCCTCACCCTGGTGCTGGTGTTGCTCCGCGGCGCCCGGCGCCTCGCCGCCGATGAGCGCCGCCGCCAGCAAGCCGAGGCCGCCCAGGCCCAGGCCATCGCCGAGCTCGCCGATCTGAACGCCGAGCTCGAGGCCCGCGTCCTCCAACGCACCGAGTCCCTGCAGCGCTCGGTGCACGAGCGGGACGTGCTCATCCGGGAGGTACACCACCGGGTCAAGAACAACCTGGCCGTCGTCGCCTCCCTGCTGCGCCTACAGGCCGCCCAGGTGCAGGATCCCGCCGCCAAGGCTGCCCTCGCCGCCAGCCAGCAGCGCATCCAGAGCATCTCCGAGATCCACCAGCTCCTCTACAGCTCCAAGGACCACGGCGCGATCCCCATGGACCGCTTCGCCCAGGGCCTCTGTGACCGGGTCATGGCCGGCATGGGGCACGCCAACGTGGGGCTGCACTTGGAGCTGAACCACGTGCCCATGTCGCTGGTCCAGGCGGTGCCCTGCGCCCTGATCCTCAACGAGCTGATCACCAACGCCCTCAAGCACGCGTTCCCCGATGGCCGAGAGGGGAGGGTCGAGGTGGACCTTGGTGTACAGGACGGGTGGGTACACCTCCGGGTCCGGGATGATGGGGTCGGCGCCCCGGAGACAACAAGTCCCAAGCGAGGAAAGGGACTGGGGACCTCGCTTGTGGAGAATCTGACTGCGCAGCTTCGGGGGGAGCTGGAGTCCAGCGGTGGGCCCGGGACCTGCGTGTCGCTGCGCTTCCCCCTCGACCTCCCAGAGAGAGACGGTGAATCCCACTCCGGGGCCCCTTGACGGGCCACCGCTGGGGGTGGGAAAACACGGTCCCAAGACAAGGAAGGACCTGTATGTCTCTGCCCGATGGTGTCACCTCGATCCGTGTCCAGACCCCCCGCCTGGACACCCACACGCTGGTCTCCGGCTCCGAAGACGGCGTCCCCGTGGTGTTGGTGCACGGCAACGTGTCCTCCGGCCGCTTCTACGCCGAGCTGATGGCCCAGCTCCCGGCCAGCGTGCGCGCCTACGCCCCCGACCTACGCGGCTACGGCCACTCCGAGGCCAAGGGCATCGACGGCACCCGCGGGGTCAAGGACTTCGCCGATGACCTGTGGGCCTTCCTGGACGCTGTGGGCGTCGGCAACGAGGAGCGCCCCGTGCACCTGGTCGGCTGGTCCGTGGGCGGCGGCGTGCTCATGCAGATGGCCATCGACCGGCCCGACGGCATCGCCTCGCTGACCCTGGAGGCGCCCATGTCTCCCTACGGATTCGGCGGCACCAAGGGCCCGGAAGGCGCCCCCACCAACGACGCCTGGTCGGGCACCGGCGGCGGCACCGCCAACCCGGACTTCGCCAAGCGCCTGGGCGAGAAGGACATGAGCGAGGACGCGGACACCAGCCCGCGCAACATCCTGCGGAACTTCTACGTCAAGCCGCCCCTGCGCTTCTCCCAGGAGATCGAGGACGCCTACACCGCGGCCATGTGCGACACCAAGACCGGCGTCGAGTTCTACCCGGGCGATCTGAACGGCACCGAGACCTGGCCCGCCGTGGCCCCCGGCACCACCGGCACCAACAACGCCATCTCCGGCAAGTACTGCCGCCTGGACGCCTTCGGGCAGATCGCCGACGGCCCCAAGGTCCTGTGGATCCGCGGCGCCGACGACCAGATCGTCTCCGACACCAGCCTCTTTGACCTGGGCTTTCTGGGCCAGCTCGGCGCCGTCCCCGGGTGGCCGGGAGAAGACGCCTACCCCGCCCAGCCCATGATCGCGCAGACCCGCGCGGTGCTCGACGCCTACGCCTCCAAGGGCAACGTCGTGGACGAGGTCGTGCTCCCCGAGTGCGGCCACAGCCCCCACCTGGAGCACCCCGAGCGCTTCCTGGAGCTGCTGGTCGGGCAGCTCGGGCTCTGAGCGCGCGCGGCTGTCCCGGGTAGCGGTCGCGGCTGTCCCGGGATTGGCCCCTTGGCGATGGGCCGGGGCGTGTGGAGCTATGGCCCGCCACAGGAGGCTCCATGTACCCCAGCCGCTTTGAGATCCAGCACCCCGAGCGCATCCAGCTCTACAGCTTCCCCACCCCCAACGGGCGGAAGGTCGCCATCGCCCTGGAGGAGCTGGAGCTTCCCTACGAGCCCCACCTGGTGCACATCCTCAAGGGCCACCAGTCCGACGCGGACTACCTGCGGCTCTCGCCCAACGGCAAGATCCCCGTCATCGTGGACCCCAGCGGCCCCGAAGGCGGGCCCGTCTCCATCATGGAGTCCGGGGCCATCCTGCACTACCTGGCGCGCAAGACCGGCAAGCTGATGCCCACCGACCCCGTCGGCGAGAACCAGGTCCTGCAGTGGCTGTTCTTCCAGGTCGGGCACATCGGCCCGATGTTCGGGCAGTTCGGGCACTTCTTCAAGTTCGCCAAGGGCAAGACGGACAGCTACGGCCAAGAGCGCTACGGCGCCGAGTCCAAGCGCCTGCTGGGGGTGCTCGACCAGCGCCTGGAGGGCCGGGACTGGCTGGTCGATGATTACAGCATCGCCGACATCGCCATCGCCCCCTGGATCGCCGGCCTGGAGTGGTACGGCGCCCAAGAGGTCCTGGAGATGGACAGCTTCCAGAACGTCAGCGCGTGGATGGCGCGCTTCCGCGAGCGGCCCGCCGTGCAGCGGGGCTGGGACGTTCCCACGGTGGAGTGAGCCCCGCTGGTCCGTGGATGCGGGCGTGATAGCTGGGCTTTGGCCCCTGGGCCCTGGTCGTGTTGTTGGCTTGGGCTCAAAACAGGCGTAGAGCCTGTGCTATCATTGCCCAAAGGACGAGGGAAATGTCGCAAATCACGCCATCCTTTCGGGTCGCGGGGATCGGAGCTTCGGCGGGGGGACTGGAGGCGCTGACGGAGCTGTTCGCTCCGATCCAGCCCAACGGCAAGCTGGCCTTTGTGGTGATCCAGCACCTCTCGCCGCACTTCCAGTCGGTGATGAACGAGCTGCTGACCAAGAAGACCCGGCTGCGGGTGGTGGTCGCCGAGCAGGACATGGTGGTGGAGCCGGACACGGTCTACCTCAACCGCCCCGAGTCCGACCTGGAGGTCAAGGACGGCCATCTGGCCCTGACTCCCTGGCCCAAGCAGCAGGGGCAGCGCGGCCCGCACTTTCCCATCGACGTGCTCTTTCGCTCGTTGGCGGCTGAGCACGGCGTGCAGGCCATGGGGGTGGTGCTCTCGGGCACGGGCTCGGACGGCTCCCGCGGACTCAAGGCCATCCATGAGGCCGGTGGCCTGACCGTGGTGCAGCGGCCGGGGACCGCCCAGTTCGAGGGCATGCCGGACGCGGCGCTGCGGGCCACCATCTGCAACCTGGTCCTGCCGCCCAAGGAGATCGGGGCTGCCCTGGAGGAGCACATCGCCTCGCCCATGTCGCCGGATCAGTCTGGATGGGTTGGTCCCAGCGAGGACACCCAGACCAGCATCCGCCGGCTGCTCACCGAGGCCCACGGTCTGCAGCTTGACCTGTACAAGGAGGGGACCGTCGGTCGGCGCATCGAGCGGCGGGCAGACCTGATGGGTCTGGACAGCATGGAGGCCTACCTGGCCAAGCTCCAGGAGGACCCGGACGAGCTGGAGCGGCTCTACTACAACCTGCTGATCGGCGTGACCCGCTACTTTCGGGACGAAGAGGCCTTCCAAGCCCTGGCCGAGAATGTCGCCCTCCAACTGGTCCGGGGCCGGGACGAGATCCGGGCTTGGGTGCCCGCCTGCGCCACGGGAGAAGAGGCCTACTCCATCGCCATGGTGCTGCACGAGAACGCTGACGACACGCAGGACGTCAAGGTCTTCGCGACAGACCTGCACCAGCAGTCCATTCGGATCGCGTCCACAGGCTTCTACGCCGCAGAGGCGGTCGCTGGGCTCTCTCCGGAGCGCCTGCAGCGCTACTTTGTCCCCGTCGACGGGGGCTACAGGGTGCGCAAGTACCTGCGGGACAGCGTGGTGTTCGCGACGCACGACCTGCTGCGGGATCCGCCCTTCTCGCGGGTGGATCTGGTCTCCTGTCGGAACCTGCTCATCTACTTCAACAACGCCGGCCAGCGCCTGGCGCTGTCGCGACTGGTCTTTGCGATGAACCCAGGGGGCCTGCTCTTTCTGGGGCCGAGCGAATCTCCCGGTGAGTTCTTGCGGGACCTGGAGCCGGTGGACGCCCGCTGGAAGCTCTTCCGGAAGGTCCGAGCCAGCGGAAACTACGCGCCCTCCTCCGTGCCGCGACGGGTACACACCGAGCATTCCCCTGCTGGGGTCTCACTCCCCCGGGTGCCTCAGTTCAAGGCCTACGACGCACTCTTGAAGCGCTATGCCCCCGCAGGCTTGTTGGTCGATAACCGACGTCAGCTCCTGCATGTCCTGGGCGAAGGAAGCCGGCTCTTGGTGGCTCGGGCTGGACGCCCATCTCTCAACGTCCTGGAGCTGGTCCCCGACGGGATGCGGGGGCCTCTGGGCGCCGGCCTCTTCCGTACGGAGGAGGCCGGAGAGCCTACCCGGGCGAGCTTCCTGCTGGACGGCGAGTCCATGGAGCTCAGGGTCGAGGCCCTGGAGCTCGGCGGGGGCGAGACCGCGTTCTTGGTGACCTTTGGGGAGCCGCCAGCCCGAGAGTCTGCCGCGTCGGCCCTGGTGCGGGTGGAGGAAGGGCACAACTACGCTCTTGAGCAGGAGCTCTCCTGGACCCGCGAGTCTCTTCAGGCTGCGATGGAGGAGGCGGAGAGCTCGAACGAGGAGCTGCAAGCCGCCAACGAGGAGCTGGTTGCGGCGAACGAGGAGCTGCAGTCCACGAACGAGGAGCTGCAGTCCGTGAACGAGGAGCTGCACACCGTCAACGGGGAGTACCGGGAGAAGAACGCCGAGCTCCTCAGCCTCACCAGCGATCTGGAGAACCTGGTGGAGTCCATCTCCACCGCGGTGGTGTTCCTGGATGGGCGGCTGCGCATCCGCCGCTTCATCCACGGCTCCGGGCGGGTCTTCAACCTGCTCCCCGGGGACGAGGGGCGGCCGCTCGGAGACCTCTGCGTCACCGGGGTGCAGAAGAAGGCCTTGCAGTTGGCAAGGCAGGTCGCGGCGGAAGGGAAGAGCCAAGACCGGGAGACCGTGACGCCCGATGGAGACACCTTCCTGCTTCAGGCGCGCCCCTACCGGGTCGCCGGTGAGCTGGACGGGGTGGTGCTGAGCTTTGTGGACCTGACCGCGCTGCGGGATGTCCAGCACCAGGCCGACATCCAGCGTTCGGCTCTGGACAGCCTGGCCCTGGGGGTTGCCATCTGGAAGCTGGAGGACCCGAGCGACCTGGGCTCCTTCCGGCTCCTCTACGTGAACCCGGCCTCCGGGAAGGTCTCGGGCATCATGAACGCTCAGGTGGTGGGCAAGACCGCCGCGGAGGCCTTCCAGCCCTCGCTGGAGCAGGGGCTCTTTGGCGCCTTCAAGGAGGTCCTGGACACCAAGGCCGCGCAGACCACCATCTTTGAGTACCGGGACCCCCGGACCTCGCCGCGCTGGCTGCGCCGCGTCTTGTCTCCGGGACCCATGGGCACGGTCATGGTGCTGTTCGAGGATGTGACCATCGAGCGCGCCACCCAGGAGCGTCAGGAGGCTGCGCGTCGCATGCACTCGGTCGGCGAGGTCGCGGGGAGCGTGGCCCACGACCTGAACAACCTGTTGGGGGTCATCCTGCTCACCACCAACACCCTGGGGCAGGGTGAAGAGGACTGCGAGGCCGAAGACATCGAGGCGATCAGCCAGGCCGCCAACCGGGCGGCGGATCTGGTGGCCCAGCTCTTGAGCTACTCCAAGCGCCGGCCGATGTCGCCCAAGTCGGTTCAGCTCACCCGCCTGCTGCACCGGCTGCGGCCCATCCTGCAGACCATCCTGGGCCCCAACGTGCACCTGACGCTGGAGCTCCCTCCCGATCTGTGGTGGGTGCGCGTTGACCCCACTGCGCTGGAGCAGACTCTGGTGAACCTGGCCACGAACGCCAGGAATGCCCTGGGTTCGGAGCCGGGGAGCGTGCGGCTGGACTGCGCCAATATCTTCCGAGATGACGCACCATGGCGGGTGCAGCTCGTGTTCAGCGATGACGGCCCGGGGATGCTGCCCGAGGTGGCTGAGCGCTGCTTTGAGCCCTTCTTCTCCACCCAGCCCAAGGGCTTGGGCACGGGGCTGGGGCTGGCCAGCAGCCGGGGCTTTGTCCAGCAGTCGGGTGGCGACATGTGGGTGGAGTCGGAGCTCGGACAGGGGGCCCAATTCTACGTCCAGCTCCCCGCCCACCAGCGTGATGAGGAGCCCTTGGACCTCTCGGACGCCGAGATCGGTGCGGAGCGGGGTCGGCTGCTGCTTGTGGACGATGAGCCCGGGATCCTGCGGGCCACCGGTCGCCAGTTGGAGGCCCACGGGTTCTCGGTGTTCAGCTTCGCCAGCGGCGCTGAGGCGCTGGAGTGGGTCCAGGAGAACGGCGCTCCGGATCTCTTGATCACCGACGTCCTGATGCCGGAGATGAACGGCCCCACCCTGGTGGAGCGCCTGCACCAGCTCCAGGATGCGGTCCCCGTGCTGTTCATGTCCGGGTACGCCGACCACGCCGGCATCCGGAACGCCGCCTGGGAGCTCAACGCCCACAACTTCCTGGAGAAGCCCTTCACCGGGGCGCAGCTCATCACCATGGTCACCGAGATCCTGGAGCGCACCAAGAAGGGGTGAGCCTGCTCGGCGGCGTACACTGCCGGTCGTGAAGCGCGCCCTGCTCCCCCTGCTGCTGTTGTCCTCGCTGGTGGCGACGGTGCTGTGGAGTCGCGCGCAGCTCCTGGCCCTGGCGGTGTACGACAGCCAGTGGTCGCAGGACCTGGCCTTCTTCCACCAGATCTTGTGGTCGGGGACCCACGGCGGCCCCTGGGCGAGCCACCTGCTGCTGGAGCCCCAGGGCCTGCTGCAGATGGTGCACTTCTCGCCGATGCTGGTGCTGCTGGGGCCGCTGGTGTGGGCCTTTGACGGGCCGGGGGTGCTGCTGGTCGTGAACGCGGCGATGGTGGCGAGCGCGGCGATCCCCCTGGGGCTGCTGGGCGCGCGGGTCTCCAAGCACGCGGGCTTCGGGGCGCTGGCGGGGCTGGCCTACCTGCTCTACATGCCTACGCTGTCGGCGGCGCAGGCCGACTTTCGGCCGATGGCGCTCTTGGTGCCGGCCTTTGCGTGGCTGGCGCTGGGGGCGTGGACGCGGCGCTGGGGGCCTCTGCTGGCGGGGGCCGTCCTGGCGGTTCTGGCGCGGGAGGAGTCGGCGTACCTGCTGGTCTTTGCGGGACTGGTGACCTCGCTTGTGGACTGGCGTAAGGGGCTGTCTGTGGCGGCCATCGGGGCCGGGTGGTTTGCCCTCCTGTGGGGCTTCAAGGGCAACCTCTTCTTCCACTTCGACCCCAGCACCTACGCGGGCACCATCACGGAGCCGCCCACCGAGCTGGTGCAGGCGCGCTGGGGCTTTGTGGGGCAGTCGCTGGCTTCGGGCTACGCGCTGGCGCCGCTGGGGTGGCTGCCCTTGCTGATTGGGGCGCCGGCGGCGGGCTTTCTGTGGCTGGACGCGGCCCGGGAGTGGGAGCTGTTCACGGGGCCCTATGTGCACCTGCGCTCGGTGGTGTTGGCCTGTCAGGCGGCGGCGGGGACGTTGGGGGCGGCCTGGGTGGCGAGTCGGGCGGGGGCGCGCTGGAGCTGGGCCCCGTGGGTGCTGGGGGTGGGCATGTGTGTGGGCAACCTGGCGGCCTTTCCGGGGGAGCGGACGCGGCACCACCAGCGGCTCGCGGACCAGCGGGCGGTGCTGGAGAGCCCGGAGCACGCGCAGGAGGTGGCCTTGCTGGCGCGGGTGGGCCCGGACGACCGGGTGGCGACCGACTACCGGCTGATCGCGGCGCTCTCGGGGCGCAAGGAGCTGTGGAACGCCAGCCACCTGCTGCTGGACGAGGACCCGCCGCCGCACTGGGAGCGCGCCTGGCCCATCGGGTTGGAGCCCGTGGACACGCTGGTGCTGATGGACGACGACCCCCTGCTGGCGCAGATGAGCGAGCGGGCGCTGAGCATGGGCTGGGAGCAGACGGCCCGGGCGGGGTCGCTGGGGATCTGGCGTCGAAAGCAGCCTTTCCCGGACTGTCCTGCGGACATGGTGCCGGTCCCTGGCGGGGTGTTCTTCTTGGGGGCGACCAAGGGGCAGGTGCAGGCGGCGGACTGGGAGGAGACCTGGAACCTGCCGCGGCCGATCAAGAGGAGGGAGACGGCTGGGTTCTGCATGGACCGCCATCCCTACCCCAACCAGCAGGGGGCGCTCCCCATGGTTTGGGTGACCTGGGATGCAGCCGAGGAGATCTGTGCGGCCTCCGGCAAGCGCCTGTGCACGGAAGACGAGTGGGCGCGGGCCTGCAGCGGGGAGCTGGGGCGCTTCTACCCCTACGGCAACACCCACGAACCTGGGCGTTGTCAGGACAGCGAGGAGGTCGGGGACCACGACGCGCTGAGTCCGGCGGGGGACCACCCGGGCTGCCAGAGCGCCTGGGGGATCTACGACCTGGAGGGCAAGGTCAGCGAGTGGGTGGCCGACCCACACCCCAACGACCCCGAGGTCCTGCGGGTGCTGCGCGGGGGGACCATGTGGGTGGCCATCTACGGGCACGGCTGCCCGAGCCGGCACGCGCACGAGAAGGACGGGCCGACGAACGGGGATGATGGGTTTCGGTGTTGTCGGTGAGTGCGGGGGCGGGGTCGGGTATCGGGTATCAGGGGTCGGGTATCAGGGAGGCGGCGACCGGGGACCGGGGACGGGGGACCGCCGATGACGTTGTGGTGGGCTGGGGCGGGGGGGGCAGCCGACTCTGGGG
>JAZAMN010000008.1:0-198929 GCA_036229005.1 Myxococcota bacterium | reverse complement strand
AGAGCTGTTACCTATTTTTCAAAGACCGACGGGCGTTCCCGTTGGTTCCTGGCAGCGAACTCCGGAGAGTTGGTTGCCAGGGTGACTCGGGACTGTTTCCAGTTCGTTTCCGAGTCGGCGCGTTTTCGGCGCCCCCGCCTTCTATCGACCCTCGCGTTGAGTGTCAAGGCGATTTTTGTTTTCGCTGGCCAGCTCCGAAGAGCGTTTCAGCAGCGCCTCGTTGGCGGCCCCCGCTCCTATCGACCCCTGAACACTGCGTCAAGCGATCGCGTCCGCCCCTGATCTCCTTGGCCGGTTCGGGGGGAGCCCATGAGGCCCCGAAAGGACCGGGCAAGCTCCGTAAAGGGAGCTCCTCTTGGGGCGGCAGAGGACGATCCACTCGCGCAGGATCGGTGGATCGGGTCGAAGATGGATCGCCGGTCCTCGTCTGCGAGCCTGTTGCCGAGCGAGACAGGGCAGCTCCACGTGGAGGTCGGTGGGCCAGGGACTTCGGCTGGTGCAGATCGCACTTCCCCCCTCTCCTGGGGAGGCTGAGGAGGGCGCTGGGAGTCGAGGGTCCGGCCCACGTGTCGCGCAGGAAGTCGGAGGACGCTCGCAGCCTGAAGGAGAAAAGCCACCGCTCGGGAGGCGTTGGCTATTGGATGGTCGGGGTGGCGGGAGTCGAGGGTCCGGCCGTCCGGCCCACGTGTCGCGCAGGAGGTCGCAGGACGCTCGCGGCCTGAAGAGGACGCTCGGCGCCTGAAGGAGAAAAGCCACCGCTCGGGAGGCGGTGGCTATTGGATGGTCGGGGTGGCGGGATTCGAACCCACGACTTCCTGCTCCCGAAATGCAGGGGGTTCCACGTGATCTCGATAACTTGGGGCTGTTGGTGGGCGTGGGCCGGCAGGGGCCGGCAGGGGGCGGTACTGCGGTGCTAGTTACACGCCAAGGGATGGCATGACAGGCCTCGTTAGGCGCGGTGTTCGACGAGTGAATAGCGTCCGGATTGCGGCGTCAATGCGAGGGGCCTTGCCACGACGGGGGAGCGACGAAGTGTCGCAACGCACACTGGACTCGAGAGAGATTCCACAATTCAACGAGATCCGTCTGGTCGCTGACTGTTTTGCTGCCGTAGCCAGCGAGCAGCCCAACTGGTACGACTTCCCGGTCTCGCCTCGCCAGGCCCGCTCCCAGGTCGGCAACGGGATCCCGGCGGAGCTCGGCCGCGCCGTGGTCCACCACATGCTCAAGGCCCTCTGCGTCGGCACTGGCGTCATCAGCTCGGCTGGCAGCACGACAAGGCGGCCGTCCCGCTGGGCTACTACCTCTTCTGCAACGACACCGAAGATCTCTACGGTACGCCCATCCCAAGGGTGCTCAGCTACCTGGCGTTCTCGTTCCCGGAGGCCGCTTGCCTGCGACGCTGGGAGCCCGCTGGTAAGCTGGGGATGGACTACGAGGTGCTGGGAGCGGAGCCGGGGGCCAGAATCGCAGAGGTGAGCTCACCCTTCAGGCGTCGAGCGAAGGTACTGCATCCCGACAACGGAGGCCTCGCCCTGGACTTCGTAGACCTCCGGAGCGCCAGGGGACCGGGTGTTGGCCTCGCTGAGGAAGGAGTAGCCTGCCTGAAATGGGCTGAAATCACGGACACAGTGGGGCTTGGGTATGTTGAAAGGGCATGAACTACCCGCTGCTTCCTCTGCGTGACTGCGCAGTGCTGCCTGGCTGCTTGACCGAGCTGTCCGTGGGCCGGCCGTCCACGATCTCTCTGCTCGATCGCCTTGGCGAGGGAGGGATGCTGGTGGGAGCTCCGCAGCGGAACCCGCATGCCACTTGCCCCAGGCGGCTCGAACGACTCCATCCCTTCGC
The DNA here is from genome assembly GCA_036229005.1 of Myxococcota bacterium. Taxonomy (GTDB): domain Bacteria; phylum Myxococcota_A; class UBA796; order UBA796; family CAJQPC01; genus CAJQPC01. Next base: position 197,081 of record JAZAMN010000008.1, on the reverse strand, counting down.
GTGCACCGCTCGCATCGTCCGCCGTTTCCAGACTGCGGGCGGGCAAGAGAAGGTCTGCCTTGAGGGCCTGGAGCGCGTCCGCGTAGTGGAGATCCGGCCTCGGACGGTCACGCTCTGGGCGGTAGCGGAGCGCCGCCCTGCAGCGCTCACACCCGATGCTGGAGAGGCCGCTGTCCACCTTCTCTCGGAGCTCGAGGCCGAGCTGGGAGTGCTCAGGTCTCAGAGTGGCGAGGTCGCTGTCTACCGGTTGGCTCAGGCACTCAGAAGCTTGCAGGCCGGGCCCGGCGTACTCGATGAGTGGAACCTGGATCTTGTCCTCGAAGAGGTCCTTCAGGTCTTGGACTCGCGCCAGGCGGTGGCCTGGCTTCACTGAACCAACCGAAGGATGCTCGTGAACTCAAGCGGATGGAAGAACAAGAAGGGGATCAAGGACCGGAGTTGTGGGTGCGGTTCTTGGATGGCCCATTGGACCAAGGGGGCAGGAAAGGCGTGGCCAAGCAAGTGTTCGCGGGCAGGCTGTTCCAGCAAGCCCACACTTGGTGCCCACATCATCTCGACAACGAAGGGAGAGACGGGGGAATGGATTGTGCCGTTCTGTTCTTCCTGCAACGGCTTGACGACCGAGCCCCGAGGCCGGCCCGCCCATCCCGTCTGGCGACCGTTACAGCACGGTCATGAGCCTCGCCGGGGCCATGCGGCGGCGGGGGGCCGACCTCGAGACCATCCGCGACGCACTCGCACAGACGAACCGTGCGCGCTGCCAGCCGCCCTTGGACGACGCCGAGGTCGGCCGCATTGCCGAGAGCGCGGTGCGCTACCAGCCCACCTCCGTGCTCCTGGCCGCGAACCGCACGGACCTCGGCAACGCCGAACGCTTCGCTGCCTTCGCCGGCGACCGCTTCCGCTACGTGCACACCTGGGGCACCTGGCTTTTCTTCGACGGCAAGCGGTGGACCCGCGACACCGACGGCGGGGCCACCCGCTGGTGCCGGGACACGCTGCGGGCCATCGCCGCCGAGGCCGGCACGCTGAGCGAGCCCGAGGCTCGCGACCAGCTCGTCAAGCACGCGCTGGACAGCGAGTCCGCCGCCCGCATCGGGGCCATGACCGGCCTCGCCCAGGCCCTTCTGCCGGTCGCCACCGAGGACCTCGACCGTAGCCCGGACCTGTTCAACGTCGCCAACAGCACGCTGGACCTCCGCACGGGCAAGCTGCGCCCCCACGACCGGGCCGACCTGCTCACGCGGCTCGCCCCCGTCCCCTTCGACCCGGCGGCCGTCTGTCCTCGCTGGGACGCCTTCCTGCTGCGCTGCATGGGCGGTGACGAGGCTCTGGTCGGCTTCCTCCAGCGGGCCGTCGGCTACGCGCTGACCGGGCACACGAGCGAGCAGGTGCTGCTGCTGCTCTACGGCACCGGGGCCAACGGCAAGAGCACCTTCCTGGAGACCATCCGGGCGCTGCTCGGCGACTACGCCACCCAGACCGACTTCACGACCTTCCTCAAGCGCGAGGGCGAGGGCGTCCGCAACGACCTCGCCCGCCTGGTCGGCACGCGCTTCGTGTCCGCCGTCGAGGCCGAGGCCGGGGTGCCGCTGGCCGAGGCCCTGGTCAAGCAGGTCCCCCGTCATCCGTCACTCCGAGCCGGGGAGCCCTGAGCTCGAGGAAGGTGAGCTGTGATGGCGCCCGACGTGCTGCTGGCGTTGGTTTCTGCCGGGGCTGAGCTCTGGGTCGAGGACCAGCGGTTGCGCTTCCGGGCGCCCGCCGGGACGCTCGACGACGAGCTCCGGGCTGCGGCAGGGCGCGTGCGAGGGAGCCTCATCGCGCTCGTGAAGGCGGGGGCGGTGCTGCCTGTCGATCGCGCGGCGTGGTCCGACGACGACATCGCCGACTTCGAGGAGCGGGCCGGCATGCTGACCTTCGACGCCGGCATGGCGCCCTCGGACGCCGAGCGCGAGGCCGAGCGGCTGGTGCGCCTTGCCCACACGCGCGCCTTCGTCGGGCGCGCGGCGCTCATCCACCACGACTTCGACGAGTCTGTCGACACCCCGGCCGGAGGAGCTGTCGCACCCTTCCCTGGTCGGGGAGCGGCCCGCACCGGCTGAGAGGCCGGGCCTCCCCGCCGGGAATGGGCTCGGCGGGGAGGTAGGGATCGGCAGATTGCGGTTCCTTGGATACGATTCTCCGCACCGACCGTGACCCGAGGCGGAGAACAACATGCCGGACGACATCTTCGATGACGCTGTTCGGATCGGCGAGCGCAATCGCGAGATCATCCGGCTCTGCCAGAACTGGTGCACCCACATCAGAGTGGAGGGCAGCCCATTTCTGGGGGTCGGTATCGTCGAGCAGATGACGGGGCTTCCGGTGTCTGGAGGGTTCCTTGCGTGCCAATTCGCATCCGAACCGAGCATGACCGGTATGAACCTGAAGCCGCTCGCGGTCGAGTTTGTCGATCTACACTGCCGTGCCTGCAACGAGAGAGAGCCCGTCGGCCTACCGAATGTGGGGGAGTTGCTCGCTCGGCGAGATCGGGAGCGTCAGAGCGCCGCGGAGCACGAGCAGCATCAGCGGCAGCAGGAAGAAGCGGGGTTGGCGTCGAGGGTGGCAGTCAGAGGAAAGTTGATTGCAGCGGCCCCTCGACCGACTCAGGACGTGCTTTCCATACTTGACGAGATCGACCGAGACCCAGCCCAGGACGACGAGCGGCTTCTCTCACTGGCAACCGTGAGCCCAGAGTTGTTCAGCGAAGGCGTCGTCGACGCGATCATTCAGGTGGGCCAGGTGGACTCGCAGCGAGGGAACCTATGTCTTCCCGTTCTTGAGGCTCTCGGAGTTTGTACCGCCGGCTCCCTTCTTGTTGCTGTGGCGGCCAGCGGTCCTCAAGTCGACGGCATCAAGTCGAGCCACCTGATTCGCGGTGCCCGTTCTGTCGGGCTCGAACCCGATGTTGTCGACCATGCTGTCGACAACATGGTGATGGTTGCGGCACCCTACGATTGGCATGGCGGCGCGGTGAGCGGGGATTCTCAGCCGTTGAGTTCGCTGTACTCGGAATACCCCGAAAGGGTCGCCATTCGAATCAGAATCCTCCTCCAGGAAGCCACCACGAAGGACCAGGCAGCGAGGGCCCTGGCCTTGATTGCCCGTGAGCACAGCGAGTTGGTGGGATGGGCGCCGGGTGAGCTGGCTCGTGCATGGCACATCCAGGGGGACTCCCTCAGGTTCGGCAGGCGTGGCAATGCCGTTCAGCGAGCGCTCGGGGACCTTCTCGCTCACCACCCAACGGAGGCCGATGAGGCAATCAGCGCCGTTAGAGACCGAAACGGTGGTGAGCTTGCTGACAGTTGGCTTCACGCCTATCACGACGCATTGCATATGGCGCGGTTCGACGACACAGTCCAACCCCACGCCGCGCTCGCTCCAGTAGTCGCCAGTCGAGTCATTTCTGAGATAGGTGGCTCTTCGTCTGCGGAGGCGGTCCGTATCCAGTCGGGTATCGTGAGGTGGCTGCGCGATCACCACCCTGACGCGCTCGCTGGCCAGCACATGCAGTGGTTCGGGGCTGTTCTCGCAGTCTCCAGAGCTCAACAGTCGATGCAGAGCCAAGAGTCTTTGCTGGTGACTTCCCTTCAACGGATGGAGCACCAAGCGGCCAGGGATGGGCTGGTCCAGTTGTCCTCCGCTGTGCTCAAGACAGCGGCCCTCGCCGCGGCGTACGAGTCCAGCTCTGCCGTGGAAGAGATTGCAGATGTCCTTGTCGCGTTGTGGACTCAGGACCTGTTTCTGGCAGCCCGCGGGGTGCGGGCACTCGGGTCGGTGGTCAACGTGCCGAGAGCTCGAGGACCCTTGGTCCACGTTGCGTACACCTGCATGGTGCATGAGGAACAGGTCATTCGTTCAGCCGGCGCAGAACTCTACGGGAAGCTTGTGGAGCAGAGTCCTACCGGCCTGCCCCCGTTGCTCCACGAACTCGCAGTCGTCCAACTGGCCGACCCCTACAACATCGTGCACCAACGAGCCACGGAGGCGATGCGATGGGCGAGCCTCCCGGCAGAGATTCGACCTCGAGTTGCGGTTGCCGCGCTGAACCTCGCCTTGGCGTATTCGAAGCAGGCCGACAGCTATGGGTCCAACTTTTTGGGGGCTCTGGTCAGGCTGCTGCGGCAGTCAATCGGAGGGCTGGGAGGAGAGTATGCACGTCTCCTCCCCGTGATCTCCGTGCGGCTCGCGTCGAAGTCGGACATGGTCCACGACCGCCTTCGCCTTCTCCGCAGCCTTCATGGGGTGGCGGACGACGAAGATGAGTTCTGGGTGCAGTGGGCAGACCTTCCGAAGGCCGAGCACTTCTCGGACAACCTCTGGGATGACTGGATTGCCGCCGCTTGGCTGGCACCGGTCAGGCACGCGTCCATGCTCGCCGATGCCGCTTACGACTTCGTTGTTCATGAAGTGTCTGCTGGACGGGGTGGCCAGATCTGGGAGGCGACCACGTTCTTGTCGTGGGGCGCGCGGTGGGGTGCCGCGAGGTTGCTGATTGACCGCCTACTCACAGCGATCCCGTCCTACAAGTGGACCGGCCCGCGCCGGCAGGCGCTCGACCTACGGAGGAGAGCCCTGGAACTTGAGGAGGCGATCGCGCGAGGTGACACGGCACGGCGAGGCCTACTCGTGTCAGAGCTCGCGGAGGCGGGCGATGACGAGTACGGGCAAGCCGGGGAGGTCGCGAGGGCACGCGCGGTGCAAGTGCTCGTCAACGTTTCCAGTGGATCGGGCGGCTCAAGTGACCTCGAAGGTGCCGCGACCGCCCTGTCCAAGATTGTCGCTGGACTCACGCCAGCAAACATCAGGCCCCACTGGAACGCCTTCGCAGAGTTCGTGCAGGCCGTAGTCTTGCTGGGCCGCGCTCAGAGGGCGGTGCTGGATGCAGAACCCGACCCCGGTAGGTTCCTTCGTGCCGCCGTGCTCAGGACGTCGCGCGCCGTCGAAGCTCTGGGAAACGATGCGGATGATTGGCTGACGGTGCTGGACTGCGTCAAGTCCGCTTCGGACGAAGGCGGAGGCGCACTGGTTGCAGAGGCTCTGGTTGCGGTGCCCCTCCCAGTGGCCACAGGGACGACCATCGAGCCAGCTGACGCTAACGAAGCCAGCGCAGATGCTCCTCTGACTGCCCGGCCGACACCGCGCCGTCCACGTGTGCATGTGGCGGTCGGCGAATGGACTATCAACGGCGACGCGCCAGACTGGTCGCAAACGCTGACGCTGACCACAGGAACAGTCTATGACCTCGGAATCGTGGTGTCGCTCACCGGAGCCCCCGAGAACGTCTCGACACTCAACCTACTTCCTCGCACGGTCGAACACGCCCGGGTCGTAGAGGCACCCGAGTTCAAGCTCACGCTTCCCCCGCACGACCGCCGAACCTGGCCGCTGGAGCTTCGAGGGATGGGACGCCTGCTGTCTCACGCTGCTACGAGTATTGGAGCTCGGCCAGTCCAGATCACCTATGAAGCCTTCTATGACGAAGAGAGCGGTCCTGACCTGCGCGTGCCGCTCATCACCTATGAGTCGACGTCCGACGGAAAGCACTCGCAAACGGGGTACCCCGAGGGTGATGCGAAGTTGGCGGACCTGCGACGTTGGGTGCGGGAAAGCGTGGTGCCACCAGCTTCAGACCAGCACATTCGAGACTTCCTGGTGCTCGCCTCGAAGCTGGTCGGGTTCGCGGCGAGTTGTCTGCATGGTCACACCTTCAAGAAGACGGTCAGTGAAGCCGAGTTTCAACGATTCACGCTTCTGTACCTGCGGGGCGCCGCAGGACTTGGCCACGAGGTGCTTGAAGCGCCGAAGACTGCGGGGGGAATCACTGATATCACCTACCGTGGAATCCCCGTTGAGCTGAAGGTGACGACGAAGGCGTCGTTCAAGGTGGAGGAGGCCAAGACCTTCGCCGACCAGGACCTTCAGTATGCCGTCGGGAATCACTCCCGCTTCGGGGCCGTTGTTGTGCTCGAGGTGGGCCAGAAGACAGAGACTCCCGCGGGCATCGGAGCCGATGTCAGCTTCATGCTGAAGCAGGATCAGCCCAGCCGTGCAGTTCTGTTGGTTGTGGTGCGCGGCCGGCTCCCTGCACCCAGTAGCCACTCGGCGTAGGATCCCGGCTACGACCCTAAGTCGGACAGCAGATCAAGACCGCACACCTCACGGCCATGGACACCCGTTGCGCCCTGGAGGACGCCGCTGGCAACCCGATCTGGTCCAGAGACACCCGAGAGGTCGAGGTCGACCGGGTCTTCGACACCCTGAACCGCCCAACCACCATCACCAGCGACGATGCAACCACCGCCAAGCTGCGGAGGCAGTTCACCTACATCGCCTACTCGGCCACAGACACCGCCTCGATGGCCAAGAACCTCTTCGGTCGCGTCGGAGGCCCGGGACGGTCTTCACACCGCACGGGCTTCGTCGCATGGTTGCGGGCAGGCTCACTCGGGTGTGCGTCGACCCTGGAACGGCGGCCGCGCTGACTGGCCACACCGTGACGGTGATGCTGCGCTTCTACCAGGTGGTCACTGAGCGGGATCGCCATGCCGCAACAATCGCTGCACAGCTTGGTTTGCTGACGGGCGAGTAGGAACCCCGAGGCCACGGGCATGGTCTACACTGGGCCCGTGGTCGCACTCCCCGCCAATTCCGAGAACCCCGGCTCGGTTCGAGTCCGAGGAGAGTACTTCCCATATGGGAAGGCGAGTGACCGGAGGGATGAGAGGAATCGGTATCGGTATATTGGGGTGGAAAGGGACAAGTTGACGGCCCTCTCCATGACCGGCCCAAGAGCCTACGACACAGTGACAGGTCGCTTTCTCCAGGGTGATCCGATTCTGTTTGAAGTCGACCACTACGGCGTTCGAGCAGCCTTTGGATATCCGACGAACCCGCTGCGACAGCTGGACAGCTCAGGCTGGGAGCCTGAGGACAGTCCGGGGGCCCTGGCAAAGCTTGAGCAGGATGCAAAAGAGCTGGATACCGACACCTTGCGAAGCCTTGCGATTGAACACGGTTGGGTGGGCCGTATTCGTCGTCGGAATGTGAAGCAACAAGCGGGCTACCTCGCGGAGGCGATCGTCGGAGAGTCAACAGACCATGCTCGCTTCTTGGAGCGATTCTACGGCCCGCTCCCCACTCCAAACCGGGGAAGCAGATGGGGGGTTCACTCGGTTCGTCCGGACTTTTGGCGGAGTACGATAGTTGCTCGCGGGACGATCGACATCAAATGGGTTGGCTTTATCCCTGTTCCTGTCCCAGGTGATGACTTTGAGTCGAAGATCTATGAGTATGGGATACTTGTGGAGGTGAAGGCACGTGGCTCTGGCATGGCAGACAGTGAACATGTCGTAACCATGGCGGCAGATTCGGGTCAAGCAGCCGGTTACCTCGAGTACATTACGGACCATCCGGAAGAGACCGGGTTTCAAGACTCGATGGGTCTTGCTCATGCATCAATCATCTACATAACCACATCCGATGTTTCTATCTCACCTGCGTTGGTACAGGAATTCAATGAGGCTGGAGTCGCCGTCTACCACGCCAAGCTTGAGTACGCGGAGTATGGAGGGGACACATACGTGAGGGTCGGCAGGGCAGAGCTGCTAGAGTCGGATGCGCCGCTCTCGTTGAATCCAGAGTTTGAGACCGGTCTGGCCACAGAGGCAGGCGATTGGGTCTTGGTGCCGGGGGGGTAGCAGCGATGGGTATTATAGGATGGTTGAACAATGATGGAGAGTGGTATGTCTGACTTCTGGAAGAGGATTTCTGACAACATGGTCGGATTCTCTGACTTCGGGTACTGTCACTACCCACAGGCGAATTGGGAAGCGGTGCTGGTTCGAACTTCAGCCGACGAGTTGGTTGACAGGACCATTTCTGAGCACGGTGGTCATTTGGTCCAAGAGTCTTGGGCGAACTACCCACCAAGCAGCTACCATCGGATTCTCTTCCTGCAGTTGAAGGGAAGCGCTTGGACCCAAGTCATCCCAGACTCATTGTTTGGCCGCATCAACAGCAGGGTTTTTGGTGTGGACTGGCCGGTTGTAGAGGGGCTGGAGTCTTTCTGCGTAAGTGCGGGGGATACGGCTGGGCATTCGTTTGGCTATCTTCATGCGCATGGTGATCAGGTTGTGGAACGTTATCTCTCAATGGAAGAGGGTGGAGACAACGAGGTTGAGTGGGAGTCGCTTGGGGGGCTTCCAGCTCCCAAGGGGAGCGCTGGGGACGTCGTGCTACACAAGGCTCAGGAACTTCGGGCGGTCGTCCTTTGGCTGCCGTTTGGAAGCTTTGTCGATAAGAATGGGGTGTATTGTCTGCCAGCGCGGCTGTTTCATTTTGGCCGCCTATCTCGGCTTGGGCCTGCACCTGACGATGTTTATGACAGAATCCTTGGGATCGCAGTTCCGAAAAAGGGCCGATTGCATCGACACAGTAGTGTCCATCGAGAGTCAGGCTCACGCTGAACCAGTAGGGTGCAGATCGGCCTCCGTTACGCCACCTTCCTTTGATAGGGCAGCTTTGCCGGTGATTGTGTCTGCAGTCGGGCCCTTCGGCCCTGCTGCCGGGTCTCTGTCTGCATTCGCTTGAGGACCCAGCTCACGAAGGTCTCCCACTGGCCGTTGACGTCGATGCAGCGCAGCTGGATGACGGGCTGTGCTCTCTCCCGGTATCCCTCCGGCGAACCCCACCCCCTGGACTTCACCCCTGCCGGGTTAGCCTCCTGGCCCGCCACGCAGCTGGCTCCAACTCCAAGACCCGTCTGGCCGGCCAGCGGTTCAGCTGCGGCAAGACGTCGCTCAGGTACAGCCAGGGATCGATGGCGTTGACCATGCAGCTGCCGATCAAGGAGAACCACGTCGCGGCGGTGACTGCACCACCCTCGGAGCCCGCAAACCTAGCCCGGCCCGTCGCAGGGATTCCAATGGGTACACTACTCCGCCTAGCTGAGCAGGCAGTGTTCCATCGACAGAGAGCCTACTCTCTGAGGGTTGAATTCACCTCGGCCATGAGGCCTGCGCTGAACGCTCCCGGCAACGCGCTCAGCGAGTACGGGGCGGGGGAGTAGTTTACGTCAACCTGGCAGACGGGAACTCCGTTTCGGAAGATGAACACAGTACCAACCCAGTACCCCAGTGTCCGGACACCAGACTCATCCATCTCCTCACCTGGGCATCCAGAATAGCTCTCCCTGAAGTACAGACTGGTACCAGTGCGTTGCATCGGAAGGTCCGAGAAGTAGGGTTCCCAACACGATAGTGAAGCAGACGAATAGACCCTCCGAACCGCCTTGAGCTCCATGCTGTCCGCTCCAGAGCACTCTCGGAGGGTCGTCGGAGTTGCTGGATGGTTGCTTGCCGATGGATGGCAAGCAGCCATCCATATGAACAGCACGTAACTATTCATCTGAGGCTGGCCATCCACCTGATACTTCCGTTGCGATCTGTGCCTCACTTGAGTAGCTCACAGAGACTGTCTGTTGCGCATCCCAAGATATGCGAAGGCCGTAGTTCTTGGCTCCGAATGCGCGCGTAATGGGCGCCCACCACTTGTCGAAGCGATACTTCGGATTGTCGTTGATGAGATCTTGCCACACAAACGTAAGATCGTACTCAACCGAAAAGCCCGTCTCCGTCTCCGAGATTACGGCCGTACCGACAGCAAAGAAGCCGCCAATCGTATCATCTGGCTGATTGAGGAGATAGAAGCCCGTCCCCCTTCCTCTCTGTGCAATCTTGGCTCGGGGGATCGCGAACTTCACGTAGAGGGTCTCGCCAACCGAGTCCTGGTGATTCTCCACGAGATACTCTGTCACGTCCTTGAGGGCCTGCTCGGTGACCGTCTGAAGTTTCCAGTAAAAGATGTCCCCTGCCTTGTTTACCTTCGGGGATACCGGTGCAGTCGTCAGGTAGTCCGTCCAGCGTTCTGAATTGTGGATAACCACATCTTTCCCCTCTCCGAGCATGTATTGGTTCAGGATTAGCAATCCAGCCCAGTCAGTTCCCCCATGCTTATCTGTTTCCAGCCGAGACTGAATCGCTTCCATACCTTCCGCTCGCTTCATCGTGAAGCCTTGTTGTGGTGAGGTACCGCTAGGAGTAATCGGCGTGCCTAAGGGGTCGAACTCGATTGGCTCGCTAGAAACCTCCGGCGTCGCCCTCTCCCGCTTTCGGCCAGAGGAGTCAAGATAGGCCACTGGAGATAGACCCGCGTATGAATACGGAGACTGGAGAATGGACTCAGATATGATGGGTTCTCCCTGAAGAAACCTTCCAGTCTCTGCATCATATGTCCGCGGCCCAGCAACATATTGACCGGTAGCCTCATCCCTCTCCACCCCAATGTACCGATACCGATTCCGCTCATCCCTCCGGTCACTCGCCTTCCCATATGGGAAGTACTCCTCTCGGGCTTGGACCGAGCCAGGGTTGTCGGAACTGGCGGGGAGTGCGACCACGGGCCTAGTGTAGACCATGCCCGTGGCCTCGGGGTTCCTACTCGCCCGTCAGCTCACCAAGCTGCGCGGCTATCGTTGCGGCACGGCGATCCCGCTCGGTGACCACCTGGTAGAAGCGCAGCATCACCGTCACGGTGTGGCCGGTCAGCGCGGCCGCCGTTCCAGGGTCGACGCACGCCCGAATGAGCCTGCCCACAACCATGCGACGAAGCCCGTGCGGTGTGAAGACCTGGACGCCGGCCTTCAGGCAGGCCTTCTGCAGGCGCTGACGGATGCCGTGCTTGGGGTTCCGGACGCCCCCGAAGTCCAGCAAAGGCGTCCGACCGCGGGCTCCCCGTCCACGCAGGAGCCTCAGTGAATGGGGGTCCAAGGGGAAGGTGCGAGAGCCGGTCTTGGAGTTCCCGACCGCAGCTCCAAGGACCAAGGTCCCTCGATGCTCGTCCAGGTCCCGGGACCGCAGGGACACCACCTCGCCAACGCGTGCGCCAGTTCGTGCGAGCAGCGAGGCGGCGAGCCGCCAGTCGTCGTGCGGCATGGAGGCGATGGCCAGGCCTGCTTCCTCCGGTGTGGGAGTGGTGTGGTTGGCCCTGAACTGGCGAGGATCGATGCGAAGTCGAGGGAGCCGCAGCGGCGTGGCCAGGACCATCAGCCTCTCCTGCTCTGCCCAACGGACGACGATCCGCAGGATGCTGAGCTCCAGGTGGATGGTCCGGTCTGCCAGGCCAGCCCGCCTACGAGAGCGGACGAAGTCGGGCAGGGAGAGCTCCGCGAAGGTCCGGTCTCCGCACCAGTGAAGCAGGGTGCGAAGGACCCGGGCGTAGTTGCGCTTGGTCCCTTCGGCGAGGTCCACTCGGTCTTTGGTGTGGGCCAGCCAGGCGTTGAGGATCGAGGCGAAATCGGTCATGTCGTGCTCCGTGGTTGGAGCACTGACTGGAGCGCATCTGCCTGATTTCAGGTGGTTGAGCGGTGTTGGCTTCCTGCCGCCTGGACTTGCCTTGAGCCATCAGCGCGTCCCTTGGATAGAATCTGCTATAGAAAGGTGTAGGTGTCGAGCAATCTATCCAAGTCCTCAGTCTCGCCCGTCGTGGATGTACTCCTGCGTCTGGGGGGGACTGCGCGTACGCGAGACATCCTCGCAGCGGGGGTCCACCCCCGGGACCTCTACGCAGCGAGGGACGCAGGTTGGATCGACGTACTGACACGCGGGGTCTACCGCGTCGCGGAGCTACCGCTCTCGGAGCCGGATCTGATCGCCGTCGTCAGCCGCATGCCCAAGGCGGTTCTCTGTCTCACCACCGCACTGAGCCTGCATGGTCTCACCCTGGAGATCCCCAGGGCCGTACACCTGGCGCTCCCGCGCGGCTCTCATCCTGCCAAGCTGAACTATCCGCCAGTTGAGGTCTACCACTTCTCGCCGGCGAGCTATCAGGCCGGGGTGGAGACCCGCGACATCGACGGGGTCGAGGTCAGACTGACGACACCGGCCAAGTCTGTCGCGGACGCCTTCAAGTTCCGGAGCCGCGTCGGTCTGGAGGCAGCCATCGCGTCCCTCAAGATGGCCCTGGAGTCTCGGAGTTCGACGGCCGCCGAGCTGGATGAGATGGGCGATGTTTGCGGGGTCCGCTCCGTGATGCGACCCTACCTGGAGGCGCTGGCATGACAGAGCGGAGAGTCACGAACATGGCCGCTTCGGTCCGGCGTCGTTTGCTCAATCGCGCACGGACAGAGGGACGCGTCTTTCAGGAGTTGGCGACCCTCTACGCAATGGAGAGGTTCCTCTTCCGCCTTGCCCACTCGCAGCATGTAGACCGATTCGTCCTCAAGGGCGGGCTGACGACGCTCCTCTGGGCGGGGGAGTACGGCCGAGTCACCAGGGATATCGACCTGCTGGGCTGGGGACAGAACTCCGTGTCGGCGGTCAGCCAACGCATCGGGGACGTACTCGATGTGGAAGCGGATGACGGTGTCCAGTTTGACGCCCAGTCCATTGAGGGCGCTGAGATCCGGGTGGAAACCGCCTACGTCGGGGTGCGGGTGTCTTTCGTTGCCGATCTCGCCGGCATGAAGCTGAGGATGCAGGTCGACGTTGGGTTCGGAGACGCTGTGGTTCCCGAGCCAGAGTGGTTCGAGTACCCGCAGCTGCTGGACCTGGGAGCACCCAGGTTGTTGGGCTACCCGGCAGAGGCCACATTGGCCGAGAAGCTCCACGCCGTGGTGACGCTGGGGCTGGCCAACAGCAGGATGAAGGACTACTACGACCTCTGGGCGGCCCATCAGTTGGGTATCGTCACCGGCGAGGGCCTTGGCATGGCCATTCGCCACACCTTCTCGCGCCGAGGGACCCCGGTTCCATCGGAGTTGCCCATTGGGCTGAGCTCCGAGTTCGCCCAGGACAGGTCGAAGCAGGCGCAGTGGAAGGGCTTTCTCCGCAAGTCCGGCCTCCAGACGCCAGCCTTGACCGAGGCCGTGGAGGCTGCAGCGGAGTTGGCCAGGACTGGATTCCTGGCCGCGTCCGAGGAGTAGCCCAGCAGGCCCATTCGTAGAATGGTCAGCGAAGCCAGGCAGGAGATGGTCTATTCTGGCCCCATGCTGATGAACTCCACCGACGCGCGCTGGGCGCGAAGGAACAATGGTCTCCCCAGGGGAGGAGAGTACTTCCCATATGGGAAGGCGAGTGACCGGAGGGATGAGAGGAATCGGTATCGGTACATTGGGGTCGAACGAGATGAAACCAGTGGGCTTTTGATGGCCGGGCCTAGGACCTACGATACCGGAACAAGCCGCTTCCTCCAGGGGGAACCTCGCTTGGTTGCGCTTGACTCGTCCGCCTACGGATATGCTGCGTCAAGCCCCGGTCGCTACGTTGACTGGTCCGGACACCAGACTGAAGAACCAGGCCTAACTGTAAAGCCACAGAACAAGCCACCTCCTACCGCGCCTGCTTCGCTGGAGGAGAACATGGCGATGTCGAAGGAACTCCTCCTTTCGAACCCGAAAGTCGCGTCGAGAATTGATGCGAAGCGAACATTCTCCGCAGAGGTTCGCGTCTGGTCTGCAGACCCAGCGACCCGAGTGCAACAGCTAGAGAACGAAGCACGCTTGGCCGCCGAAGCGATCGCAGCCCCCATGTCGGATGAAGAGATCGCCACGTTCACACGAACTGAAACAAGACTGGTGCCCATTCCGTTTGAAGGTACCTACAAGGAGACGAAGGAGGTATCGCTAACCAGGCCCGAGTTCATCGCCTGGAGAACCGATCAGCTAGCGGCAGAATACACCAAGAGTCTCCTCGCAGTCGGCGGCCACTATGTTGGCGAACTGCACCGCATCACGGTAGCCAGTGACAACATTGAGAACCCGTGGGTCCTAACCCATGAGTACCTCCATGCGGCTACAGCACCAGCATTCCACGAAGCAGCGGAACGGGCTCTCCGTGAGGGCGCGACCGACTATATCACCAATATGGTCCTAGATGGCAAGACCAGCTGGACAAGAGAGAATGGAACGTTCGTGGTTGGAGGTCCTGGATACCCTGAGGAGATGGCGGCTGTTACACAGCTGGTCGAGTCTGGCGCTATCACTGAGGATCAGCTGCTGGACGCATACCTCAGGGGTGATGCGGAAGCCGTCCAGTCAGTCACTTCGGCATGGAATGCCCTCCAGCAAACCAAGCAGACGAACACGCAAGGACAGCCATGATCCCCTTTTGGCTTCTGTCACTGGCCTGTGCCACCCCCTCGACGCGGATCCCAGAGATGCATCTGAATCAGAACCCTGAGAAGGAGGGTTCAGTCGCAGTCCCGTGCAGGGGGCAGTTGATATTGGTCCAACAAACAGAGCTGACTACAAGACAAGCAAAGGCGGCGGGAGTCCGCCTCGACGCCCCAAACTACACGACATGCATGAACCCTGTTGCGACCGAGCAAGACACCTACCCGGTGACTTGTCTCCAACCGAGAGACTTGAAGGAGGTAGCAACTCAGTTCGCATCTGCAGCGCCCGCTGTCGACATGATGGACGGGGTCGAATTCGGCCCCTGGTCGCTTCCGACCTGGGAAGAGTCGCTCTGCATACAACGTGAGGCAAACGGCTACAGTAGCTCGCAGCTTCCAAATCTCGAGTGGTACATGGATGGCAAGAGGCTGTCCCTTACGAAATTGCTTCCAGCCCACGCCGGCTGCACAGGGCATCAGCTGTGTCACGTATTCGGAAACGTTGCGGAGTTGGTCTACTCTGACCTCCGCGGCTACGGGCTTGCCGGAGGGAACTACTTGACAGACGTAGAGGTCGACAACGGTCCGATAGACGTCCAGATCAGGAGCATATCCTTCGAGCCTGCCTCATCCCACTACGCGACAACTCCGCTCTGGGGGCTAAGGTTGGTCAGGCGACCAGAGCAGTTGTAGTGACTAGCGCCAAGCGGCCGCACAGCCGGCTCCAGTCTCTGGGAGCCCTCTGGCCGGTCAGCGGTTCAACTGAGGCAGGACGTCGCCTTGAAACCATCAACCTGGTCAGTGAAGAATGTAGTCCCTGCTCATCGTGACTCCAGTGCTGTAGAGGGCGGAATGCGTTGATAGGACGAATTCGGCCAATGGGAGGTCGGCAAGCAGGGGCGCACCCTCCAGTACGACTACCCAATGACTTTCGAAACGTCGTTGGCGAAGGCACAAGCCAGTCTGGAATAGCCGACACTTTGGGATATCGAGCACGGCAAGGTCTCCTGACCGGATGGCAGCAGCCTGTAGCACTTCTGGGAGGTGGTTGTACTGGACGATTACGAACAGCTCCGATTCCCGTTTCAGTGGCCGCCTGGGCCCGTTTGCGTCAGCAGTATTCACGGTGAAAAGGAGTTCTTCTTCCGTCCACAAATGGGCCAAGGGCGTAACCGGGTTTTCTCTGCACGCCGACACATCCATCGGAGATAGCACATCATCCGATTGCTCGGCGACAAGACAATGCTCCCATGGGTAGGTCACTCGCTGTCCGGAAATCTGGTCCATCTGCTCGATTGGGATCGAGCGCAGTGCCCCTGTTCTCGTATCCAGGACTATCGCACGATCGGGACCGCCGAAACCGGTTGAGTACTGAACGCCGCGCCCCGACCAAGTTTGGTCGGTAGCCCACGCCTGCGTACCGAATAGGCACAGGAAAGCGAAAAGGTGAGGCCTCACTGTCCGGGAATTTCTACTTAACCTCAACATCAATACTCCGAACTTCGCCCGTTTCGGTGTCGACAATCCAGCCCTCCACTGACCCCTCAACCACTCCCTCACCAACCCACTTGCCGCCATCATACGCGTACTCCATGGTGTAGCGAACCTCCCCAATTGCTCTACCCCCGAGTGAGTCCCTCTGTTCCTTCTCGGAAAGCGAGTCTGGTTCGTCCAGATCAGGCAGCGTGTACAGAACAACAACAAAGTCCAACAGCATTCTGCCTTCCGAACCGGAGTCCAGCCCGCCGACGGAATCTGCGACTACGAGTGTTCTCTCATCTGGCCGTAGGGTCGAGGCTTGCAATGAGCGCATATCTTTGTCATCAACGACGAGTTCTTTCTCCCCAGACACTCCCTGCACTGTCGGAGTGCCAACCATCTTTGAAAGAACGTCCATTTCGGCAGTTTGCCCTGGCGCATCTTTGAATGAAATCGTCGATTCGCGAATTTCGACGCCCCGCTTCCAGTACACGGAATTCGAAGAAGACTCCTCAGAGAGGTTGAACTCAATTTGGACCCCGTAGTAGTTTCGTCCACCATAGCTATGTGGGCCAGGGCTGCTGTTTCTGTGGTTTGCCCCGAGGTCGGGGGAGTCTCGAAAGTCGTGACTACCGTCCGATGACTTGATCAGTGTGATCCCAATGACCTCGGCCGGCTCGCCTTCCAGTGCAGCCAATGCAGCTTCGTTTCTCGAGGCCTTCAGTGGATCGGGTTGAGGCTTTTCTGCGGGCTTTACATACTCGTAGGTTCTTTGAATGAGAGTCCTTGTCCAATTCAACGCACGGTCTACCCACTCAGGAGCATAGCCAGTACGGTCCATCAATGCGATCGGGCTACTCCCTGCGTAGGAGAAGGGGGACGCGCCATGGAATTCAACTGGATCAACCTGAAGGAATCGTCCAGCGGCCTGATCGTAGAATCGAGGTCCAACGACAGAAAGTCCCGTCGCCTCATCCCTCTCCACCCCAATGAACCGATACCGATTCCTCTCATCCCTCCTGTCACTCGCCTTCCCATATGGGAAGTACTCTTCCTGGCTGAGCAGCGTTCCGTCGTCCTTCGTCAGGACGTGACCGCTCCCGAGGTGATCTCCGTGGTTGAAGAAGACGTCCTCGCTAGTGCTGTCCGTGCCGTCATGCACCACCTCAGCCTGCGCGTGTCGTCCGTGTCCCTCGCAGTGAAGGACGATCTTGCTCCAGCCCTCGGTGGCACTCTCCTGGTACTCCCAGGGCCCAAGGTAGATGCCGAGCCCGAATTGGCTGCCTGAGGTTCCCTTGCGAACCATGCGCACCACTCGCTGGTCTGCATGTCGGAAGTAGTGGACAGCGCCGCCACCATCCATGTCAACGAAACGGGGCTGGCTGTCGAAGGTGTACCGCATCTCCTTGTGGCGAGGGGTGTGAAGGGTGTTGCCATTGGCGTCATAGGTCCAGTTCCCCGAACCGGGTGCAGTGTTCCCCTCATCCGTTCCGTTGAAGAGGTCGAGGCGGTTCGCCTTGTAGTAGAGCTTCTTGGTGGAATACTCGTGGTTCTTCCAGAAGTTGCCGACCTGATCGTAGGTGTAGCGGTAGTCGTAGCCCTCGTAGTCGTTCTCATCCGGGTTGCTGAGGACCTCAGCCTCGCCGTAGGCGTCCAGGACCGCGCGCTTCCGACCTGTGGCCCGGGTCAGGCGGTAGCGCCCATCGTACCAAAAGCTCCGGCTGTTGGGGATCAGCTGGTTGGAGCGGTAGCGGTCGTGCCGGAGCGCGTCGGTGATCTTCACCGGGTTGCCCACCGGGTCATAGCCGTAGCGGAGATCTTGGAAGCGCGTCGGTGTCGTCCCCGTGAGCTCGGTGAAGATCCGCTCCAGGCGCTCAAGGGAGCTGTCGTACTCCCGGGTGGTCTCCACGCCATTGCCGTGCTTGAAGTAGCTGACCTGACCCCGGGCGTTGTACTCGCAGTCCTCGACGATGGTCTGCCAACCAGAGCTGGAGGTGCGCTGCAGCTCCTGGGACTCCAGCAGGCCAGCTTTGTTGTAGGACATCCGAAGGGACATGTCCTCAGGATAGTCCACCTGAGTGGGACGTCCAGCGGCATCGTAGGTCGTTGAGATCTGGACAGTATCTGTCCCACTTGTACCGAGGTCGGCCAGCGAGAGGAAGTTCGAAAGCCCCGAGCGCGCCCCACTGGGGATTGCGGGGTCCCAGGCAAAGCCCGTGGCCCACATGCTGTGGCTTCCGCTATTCCACGCGGTAGCACCATCCGCCTGGTCCCAGAACTTGTGGCTCGCAGTGGTGACCAGTCCGCGCCAGTCATACTCGAAGAAACGTAGACCGTCGGCGTCCCGGGCCTCCTCGACGCGGCCGAAGAGGTTCTTGGCCATCGAGGCGGTGTCTGTGGCCGAGTAGGCGATGTAGGTGAACTGCCGCCGCAGCTTGGCGGTGGTGCCATCGTCGCTGGTGACGGTGGTCGGGCGGTTCAGGGTGTCGAAGACCCGGTCGACCTCGACCCCTCGGGCGTCCCTGGACCAGATGGGGTTGCCAGCGGCGTCCGCCAGGGCGTAGCGGGTGCCCATGGCCGTGAGGTGTGCGGTCTTGATCCGCTGTCCGACGTAGTCGTAGGAGAACTCCCAGGTGGCATCGTCCAGCCCCCGTGCGTCCCAGACCTCGATGGGTTGGTCCTTGAGATCGAAGACCGTCCGGGTGACGTGTTTGCGCCTGAAGACCACGCCATCGGTCTCGACAGACTGCACCCAGCTGGCAGTCTCCTTGTTGCCAACGGCGCGGGTGCCTGTGAGGGTGGTGGAGGCGGTGAAGCGGGGGAAGTAGACCACCTTGGCAAAGCCAGACATGCCGGTGGTGGTGTTGGAGGTGGTCCAGACGCCCACGCGTGTCCCGTCGGTGCTGGTGGGGGTGCCGGTGTTGTAGGTCTCGGTCCCGGCCGCCGCGTCCACCGTGGCATCGCGGGTGGTTGGGACGTTGTTCCCCTGAGAGAGGAAGACATGGTCGACCGCGAGCGAGGGATGGCTGTGCACGAGCACGGAGAACTCTCGCTGCACGCCGCCAACCTGGTCGCCGACCGCCACCGAGGTCTCGGTGGTGGACTGGTTGACGCCGTCGCCCAGCGCGAAGAGCTGACCGAAGAAGCTTCCGTCCATGTTGTCCGAGGCGGTGTAGCCAGAAGCCCACACCCAACTACCGTCTCGGTCGACCTCGCTGATAGTTGCCGTGTTGTAGTGCGAGGTGCTGGAGGCCCCGGAGCCGCCGGCGGTGCCGCTCACGCTCACGCGCTGCAGGTTGTGCTCAACGCCCCACTCCACCACGTAGAGGGTGAAGGTCGCCTCAAGCAGGCCTTGGAGCTGAGAGAGGCGCGTGAGGGTGATGTCCTCGTCTCCGGAGGGGACGATGCGTGCTGCGAGCGAAGCCCACTTCTTGTGGTCTGCGGAGGCCACCGATGCGCCGCCGCCCCGCGGCCCGCCGTAGACCGCGACCTGGCCCAAATCCTCCCAGGCCTGCCGGGAGGTCACTGAGGTGGTCTCGGCAGGTGTCCCAGTGCTTCCCCCAGCGCAGGTCGCCTCAACCACGTCCAGAAGTCGGAAGCCAGCGGCGGCCTCGTCCGCGAGGCACTCCACCACCACGATGGTGCCATGCCATGGGTCTGTGCTCCCGCCGCGCTCGAAGCTCAGCACGTCGTCTGCAGAGCTCTTGGAGAGGTCTCCAGTCCCGAAGGGGTCTGCGCTCACCCGCACCCCAGAGCCGTCTGCGCGGGCGCCTGAGGACTGCTCCTCAGCGCCAATGACCATCACGAAGTAGTTCTTGGCCAGGTCGTCGTTGAGGCTCAGGTCGTAGGTGGTGCCCGAGAAGGTGGTCCCACCAAGCTGGTAGGTGGTGACCCGCAGCGCGGTGTCTGGCTCTGCGATGGGCCGCGCAACGGCATGCTCGAGCAGACCGGCGTCCAGCGACTGCACCCAGGCCGTCCAGTCCGTGCCGCCTCCGACGCGGTCGACGACACCGTCGCCTTGGTCTTCGTGACGCGCCCGCCAGAGCACCCGCTGGTAGTTGGCGTTGACCGTGCCGCCTGAGGTCTGGGTCTGGAGCAGGGCCCGCGTTCCCGCGGTCGCATTGACTGTGGAGGTGCTCGTGACCTCACTGGCCAGGGCGCCGGGCACATCGTGGGTGTAGGTGGTCGCCGTGGAGTCTCCATCCTCCTTGAACTGCCAGTCCACGTCGAAGTCTGGGTGACTGTGGACGCTGACAACGAGCTCCTTCTCGATCGCGTTCTCGGCCCCTGCGGAGACGCTGGACTCACTCTCGTTGACGGTCACCCCATCGCCGAGGGCAACACTGATCCCTGTGAAGCCATCCTGCAAAGCCGTACCGTGGGTGTAGCCCGAGGCCCACACCCAGCTCTTGGAGCGGTCCACCGCAGTCGCGAGTGCCTGGGTGTCGTAGGCGCTGCTGCTGTCTGCGCCCGCTGCACCCGCGTTGCCTGAGATGGCCACCCGCTGGATGCTGTGCTCACTGCCCCACTGCACGACATAGGCTGTGAAGGTCGCGGCCTCGAGGGTGGAGTCTTCGTTGTAGCGCTCCCAGAGAACGTTGGAGCCGGTGCCGGAGGGACTCAGAGTTGCCCAGGTCGAGCCGAACTGGGCCTTGGCCGTCTCGGAGGTAGACACCCCACCCCCGCGGACGCCGCCATAGATCACAACCTGGTCCACGTCAGTCCAGGCGCTGGAGCTCGCACTCCCAGACTGCGTGGTCTGGGTAGCCGCCGTGCCTGCAGAGATCTCGACAACGTCGATGAGCTGGAAGCCGGAGACGCCGACATCTCCAAGGCACTCCCAGACGGTCACCGAGCCGACCCAGTCTCCCTGGTTGGAGGCACCACGGGTCAGCTCGAGCTTGTCTGCGTCGGTGCTGCCGGAGAAGTTCCCGTGGGGGTCCGAGCTCACGCGTGCGTTCGCGTTGGCCGGATCGGGTCCCGTGACATTCACACTTCCCTGGAGCATCACAAAGTAGTGCTCGCTGAGGGCCTGCTGCAGGGGCAGCTCGTAGCTGGTCCCCGTGAACTGGCCCGCTGGGACCTCGTAGGTGGTGATCCGGAAGCTCTTGTCAGTCTCGGACTGCTTGCCCACGTCCTCCGAGACGGCGATCTGCCGCCCGAAGGCATCGAAGTAGGTCACCGTTGGTGTGTTCAGGTGGTCCTTGAAGCGGCCCAAGAAGTCGCCGTAACGCTCATCCTCGGCATCGATGGCTGAGGCGTTGTCGTTCCGGTCGTAGAAGGACTGGTACCAGGGATGAAAACTGGTGCTCTCGTAGGTCCCGTCAGGGTAGTCCACCCGGGTCGCCCGTCCGAGGGGGTCGTAGGTGGTCTCGACGAAGGGCTTGTCGGTCGTGGACGGGATCGAGAAGGCAGAGCTGGAGTCGAAGTAGGGCTGGTAGGCCCGGTAGGGCTGTCCCTTGGCGTTGGTCTCCACCCAGCCCGTCACCCGGAAGCGGGTCACGCTGGTGTCTGGATCTGGCTCGGCGGTATGCCGCTCTTGCAGCGTCCTGCCCATGCCATCGACGTAGCGGTAGACATCGAAGGTCGCGCCCCCGCGGACCTGACGGGTCTTCACAACGATCTGGATGGGGGATGTCGTGAAGTCGTAGGAGAACTGCTGGGTGGGGCTGCTGTCGGTGTCTCCGTCCCAGTCGCTGGCGATGGTGTTGTCGAACTTCCCCTTGACGGCGATCCATGCGGGTAGTCCGGTAACATCGTAGCCGTAGGTGGTGGTGTTGCCGTTTGCGTCCAGGGAGGACTCCACGCGGAACAACAGCTCTCCGCGGGAGACCTCCGTTGGGTGGCTCAGGGCGTCGGTGGCCTTGATGGGGAAGAGCTCGTAGGTGCTGTCGTACTCGAAGGTGACGGTGCCACCGCCAGGCCCCTTGGCCGTGGCGACAAGGCCCTCATCGGTGTGGCTGTAGCGCTCTGCCTGGATGTAGTGGTCGGTCCCGTCGGTCAGGTAGTTGCCTCGGGCAGAGAAGGCCGCAGCGTCTCCTTCACCAGAGGGGTAGGTCGCACTGAGAAGGGCATCGTCCATAGCGAGGACCAGCTTGCACTTGAGCAGGCCCTTTTCGACCGCCGCGCTGCTGGTAGAGCTGGGGTGTCCCAAGCCCTCGTAGTCGTCCCCATCGTAGAAGTACTGCTCTTCGGCCAGCACGCTGCTGGAGCTGTCCTGCAGCTGCGTCTTCTTGACGAAGCCCACCAAGTAGTAGAACTCTTCCGTGCCACTGTCGTAGGCGACGTCGTAGTCGGCCGTTGGCGTGGAGTCGACGGCCGTGTGGTACTCGCTGGTCCGGACCCGCGTGAGCGTCTCGGCCATCTGGTCGCCCACGTCGCTGCCATCGCTGGAGGCCTTGCCGTAGCCGGTCTCCGTGACCTTCGTGGGCAGGCCGTAGTCTGTGCCAGAAGGGTCATCGAGGTCGTAGAGCGTCTCGGTCTCCATCACCCGCGCCTCGGCCGAGGACAGACGCTCGGTGTAGATGGACCGCGCCTTGTAGGCCAGGGGGGCATCCGAGGGCTTGCCTACACTCCCGTCCTCAAGCTCGTGGACTCGGTAGACCGACTCGCTCACCGAGTAGGGCGTGTCCAGATCGTCAGTGGTGTAGGTCTCCTGTCGGAGCGGAAGTCCACGCAGCGCACGCAGGGCCGTCAGGCGGGAGGGACGCTCGTCGACGTGCTCGAGGGCCGCGTAGCCGCTGACTTCGTAGTACTCCTCGGACAGGTTGAGATCTGTCCCGCAGTGAAACCAGCTCTTGGTCATCGCCTGCAGCAGGGTACTGCTGTCGGTGGTGCTGGAGTCATGGTCGGGGTCCAGGTCGACCTCGGTGTCGTACTGCTGCACCCGGCCAAAGCCTCGGAACTCACGCTCCCGGCCGTCGTAGACCCCATGGTGATAGGTGTACCGGGTGTTGAGGCGCAGGTCGCTGAGGGTATCGTGAACCTCTACCTTGTCCACGACGCGCTGAACGAAAGGCATGTGGGACTGCCAGGGCTCCAGGGCAGCCCGGTCCCGGAGGCAGTGGGCCGCCGAGTTCCCGTAGGTGATCGTGGTGCTGGCCCCAAGCCCGTTGTCGATGGACTCCAGCAGGTCTGGCGTGCCGTCGGGGAAGAGATCTAGGTAGCGCCAAGTGCCGGAGAGGTCCTTGCGGTCCGTGACCAGCAGACCCGAGGCTCCGTTTCCATAGAGGTCGACAGGCTCGATGTGCCCTTGGCTTGAAAGGCGCGTGTGACCGAGGGCCACGCCCTCGGCAAAGGCAAGTCCCGCTTGGTTGAAGTAGGCGGTCACACGGTTGTGCTCGATGTAGAGCAGATCTGCCTGTCCTGAGCCCGTCAGATCTGCGAAGCGCACGTAGCGAGGATTGAAGCCAGCACCGAACTTGGGTGCGTTCTGCATGATGAAGGGGCTGCCGAAGCGGCCCTTGCCAAGGCCAGGGTAGACCTCGATGCGGCCCTGACTGACCTTGACCAGATCTGGGAAACCATCTCCCTTGATGCCTGCCAGGTGCACATGGGGGTCATCCAGCCGGTAGGGCGGACTGCCCATGACGTGGACGCCAGGAGCCCACTTGCCCTCGCCGAGGTTCTTGAAGAAGGTCGCGCCGGAAGCCCCCAGGCGCAGGGCATCGGGGATCCCGTCTCCGTCCAGATCCATCACCCGCACATCAGGTGCGCTGAGATCGACGTTCGGACGGCTGGTGTGGGTCATTGGCCGAGACCAGCCGCCACCGGGCTTGGCGCGATAGGTGTCGCCCACGCAGAGGTCGACCATCGCGGTGGTTGGAGGCGCTGCACGTCCGTTCTTGTTGGACCCCCAGCAGGTCAGGGCTCCGGTGCCATCCATAGCGCAGGCGTGGGAGTAGCCCATCTCGACCTGAGCCCACCCGTCGGAGCTTGGGGTGCCGCTGACCTGGCCGTCCTCGTTCTTGCCCCAGCACCGGAGACTCCCGTCCTCAGCGCGACATCGAGCAACTCGTGCCGGCGCGCCTCCAGACCCGGCAGGCTCAAGCGGACGCCGGAGAACCGGTAGAGCAGGTCCTTTCGGACTTCGCCCTTCTTCGCGAGGACCTCAAGGGCCGCATCCACAGCCGCATCGAGGCCCGCCGCCGCACCTACGGCATGGACGCCCGCGCCGTCGAGCAGAAGCTGGGCGGCCTCGAGCGTCGCATCGCCAACTACTTCCGCGCCATCGGGGACGGCCTCGACCCATCGGTCTGCCAGCAGCACATCGCCACCCTCACCGAGACCCACGAGGAGCTCGAGCGCGAGTCCCGCGTCCTGCTCAAGGAGGACTACTACGACCGCGCCCTGGAGCTGAACGTCGGCCAGCTCCGCCGCTTCGCCAAGGCCTTCAGCCAGGACTTCAACACCCTGCCCTTCGAGGCCCTGCGTCGGATCACCCTCTACTTCGTCGACAGCGTGGACATCGTCGAACGCAAGGTCGTCCGCGTCCACTTCAATGTGAAGTTCGACAACAACGGGATCAAGCTGCTCACCGACGAGGTGACGGGGCTGGTCGAGGGGACCTCGGGCGAGCACATGGCTGCGGCCGGCGACGCCGCGGCGATGGCCGGAGTTCATATGCGGCAGGCCACGGGGAGCCATCCTGGACTTGAACTCGGCTTCTCTTGAGCTACAGCTCTCGGGGTACACCCTCGGGTACAACGCCACCAACACCCTAAGATCACGTTTGCTCTAGGCTACGTCGAGTAGGTCGATCGGGATGGTCATCCTAAAAACAGCGGCTATCTAATTCAAGAGGTTGGCCAGTGGCCTTGCTCAGGCCTCCACGGGTTCTTCAGGCCTGCACCCCAGACGCTGTACAAAGTCCTCAGCGGTCTACTGATGTTGTCATATGCACCGCTACTCCCGAGGAGGGACTGGAAACGTCCCCGCTCACCGGCCCCTGCTCCCAAGACTGCTCGCCATTCGTGGTGACCTGTTCGTCTCTGGACCCTTGGTGTGGCAGGACTGACCCGGGGCGTAGGACAGCTGGAGGACGAAGCGACGGCTGAAGCCCAGCGATGGCGAGGCGCGGGGGCAGGCGCTCAGCCAACACGTGGCTCCCTCTGGTCACTCGCCAAGCTCACAACCAGGCTGGCGATCGCAGCCTGAACCGTCGGTGAGAGCGTCGAGAGGCCGGGCAGGTCGGGCCGAACGGACTTGGGTCGGTCTGTTGGTTGAAGAAGCTCGACGGGGTCGATTCCGAGTCCGTGGGCGAGAGCCTGCACAGTGGCGAGGGTGGTGTTCGCGCCATTCTCTAAGCGGGAGATCTGGGCCACCCGAAGCCCAGCGCGGTCTGCAAGCTGCTCCTGGGTGAGTCCCCCACGTGTCCTGAGGGCACGGAGGTTCTGGCTCAAGCGATGCGCGATCTCGTCCATTGGACGGCATGGCCTGTTCCTGAGGCTTCATCCAGACGATAAACCGCATAGTTGATTGACGAATATCGGAATCAACCTTACGGTGTGTGGGAACTCGGAGGTGTGGATGGTGAAGGTGCTTTCTCGTGGGGCAGGGCTTCTCGGATTCGCAGGGCTTCTGCTGGCATGCACTGGAGGCGGCTGGGATACCGGCACTTCCGGAACTGAGACCACGCTTGCTTCCTGCTCCCAGAGCTGTGCTGATGCGGCCTGGAGCTACTGCAGTGGTCAGGACACCGGGGGGCGAAGCTGGGGCTATGACGACCTCTACCGGATCTGTCAGGACTTCTTGGACGAGGCTTCTCCGGCGGAGATCTCGGAGCTCAGCTCCTCGGAATGTCAGCAGTTGGGAGTGGAGACCGCTGGCGAGTACGACTGCTTCTGACGATTCCGACGGGCCGCCCCCGCTATTGCCTAGGGAGGACAAGCCCTGATCCAGTGTGATTTCAGGTCGTTGAGACAGAAGGGTCCTTCCATGCTCGTAGAAGGGGCTGTGGAAGGTTGCTCGCGTTGGGAGTGCTGGAGCAACTCGAGTGACTCCTCTTCGATTCCGGGCCGAGCTACTCTGTGCCCAACCAACGGCACCCCACAGCATGACTCAACCGGCTGATCCAAGTGATTGCAGGTGTTTGGAAGCCTTCCCGCCTTCCCTTCTCTTGGAAGGACGGAGAAGGCAAGACTGGAGAAGCCAGCGATGAGCGGAACAGACGCAAGCCAACTGCTGGAAGCGCGGCTCCGACTCAACCGACTCCCTTCTGCGATAAGGCGTCAGGAGGAGACGCCCTTCTACAGGCTCCCGATGGGTTGGTCGGGACGTCCGTCCTCGACCTCCACAATGGCGCAGAGACCATCGCTGCGGCTGCACCAGCCGATCTGCAGAACCCGTCGGATCTTGCCCGTCTGCCCATCGCTGCTGACCGCAAAGTCCCCATCGACGAGTGTTCCAGGGCAGGGAATGACAGCGACCACACCAGGTACGGCTTCAATGAGCTGAACCAAGCAGTGAGCGGCGCGTAGCTGCAGTGGCCCTGGCACTGCTGACTGGTCGTCGATGGAGAGAATTCCCCGAGTGAGCATGGCCGGTACATCTGCTTGGTCCCGGAGATCCTCTGGAAAGTCGCCCGCAAGCACCGCGGCCGCACGAGCGATCGGGCCCTTCAGTGACTCGGGAGCCTCCACGGCGAGCTTCTCCATCCTCTGGGCTGCTTTGCGCCATGCTGCCTTGAGTGGGGGAAGGTCGCCGGAGCTTGCCTTGGCTCTTCGACGGGTCCTTCTACCTGCTGCCTTCTTCTTCGTTGGACCCCGACCGGCGGGCTCCACAGGCTGGCTCGTTGCACTCTCGCGGCGGAGGCAGAATGCATCGTATGCCTGCTTCTTGGCCACGAGCTGTTCAGGGCTCGCTCCATCCAGGTCTTGAAGCTCGTGGAGGATCTCCAGGGTGTCAGGATCCTTACTGTCCGACTCCGACAGCCTGACCCGGATGGACTTCAGCTGTTGACGGAGCGTGGCTGTCCTTCGCCCTCTGGGTAGGTCGTCTTCCTGCTTGGCTGGCAGGTCGAAGAGCTCCCGAAGGGCCTCCAGAGTCTTCTCGGGGCCCCTTCGTCTGCGGGTCTTCGGTCGACGTTCGTGAGGTCGAGCGGCCTCCACAAGGCTCGCGGTGGCTTCGATGTTGGCAGCGATTCCACCCAGAATCCTGTTTGCCGTGGCTTGTGTTTGATTGAGCATCTGGAAGGCCCGGGCCGCCCTTCTGTCTGCTTCGTCGACCCGCCGTTGGGCCCGGATCGCTGCGGGCGGAGCGATCCACACCTCGTATTCCTCGGTTGTCCCCAGCTGTTGGCATAGGGGAACGAGCTCAATCACGACTCCGCCACGGTATTTTGAGGGAAGCAGAGCGGCTGTCTGCCCCAGCCAGTGGGCAATAGGCTCCTGCGCGCGAGTCAGGAAGAAGGTCGACTGATTGAGTTCCGGTCGCCTATCCAACGCGATGGAGACTCGGAGCGGTCCGTCTGTCGAGACGACATCCTGGATGCTTGAGGTGAGATCGAGGAGTTGGAACCAGTTGGTCCAGGATACAGCGTCCATCTCTATGCTCGCTGGCCTTGGGCGGTCAGCTGCCACGCTTGGTTCGAGCTGCTGCGGTTGGGGTGGGTTGGAGCGACGAGGCCGGCTTCTTCGAGGGCCTTCAGGTCCTTGCTCAAGGTCTGGCGCTTGAAACCCCCGAGGGCGCGTAGGGTCCGGTTTGTGGCGGTTTGCTGGGGCTGGCTTTGCATCAGCTCCAGGATCAGCTCACGTCTTGCGGCGGCTGGTGTCCTCGCACGTCGACGAAGCCTGGCGGCTCTCACGAGGGTCCGAACGCGTTGGAGGTGTAGACAGACATGATCTGCGCCCTCCTCCCAGCTCAGCTTGAAGCCCTGGTCCTCAGCCATCTGAGCTGTTGCCGCGGGACCGTCTGTTCGATGCCCACGGGCGAAGAGCCGAGATGCAAGGAGAGGGTTGATTGGCTGATAGGCGGTGGGTGAGGTCGATGCCGTCCCACCCGGGACGCTTCCAGGGACCGTGACTCGTAGCTCCTGGGGGCCGAGCTCGAGCCTCATTCCAGCCTGGAGGCCGGCGTCGTCCAGCCTCCACACCAGCAGCGCTTCGATCAGGACAGAGCGGAGGAGGCGCTCCAACGCCACGGGCTCATGGAGCGTTGGAGGGCTGATGGCCAGTAGTTCCCGAGGCAGCGCTTGGAGTGCAGCGTCCCATGGCACGACCAGACGTTCATCGCGGATTGGGGGTACACAGGAGGCCCTGGCCAGCGACACGTCCACGCCGTAGGTCTGGAGTCTGATGGAGCTGGCGTCGCCAACCTCCAGGATCGCGTCCGCGACGGTCTTTCCACCCCTGTAGAGGCGCTCCTCCGGCCTCATCGGAGGGTGTCCTGCGAGAATGGCCACCCGATGGTCGCGTCGAAGTTCAGCACATGTTCCCGCCGGCCCTCCGAGAGCAGCTCAAAGCGGATCTTGCCAGCAAACGGGGCGTCCAGCCTTCCGGCAATTTGGGCCAGACAGTCTTCGAACCCCGCCTGCCCCAGCGTGCCCTCGTCAGGAACGAGCGTGTACTGGATGGGCGGATGCCGCTCCCTGGCGAGTCGCCTGAACACCACGGTGATCGGGGCCAGCTCTTCCCAGACCCAGTCGGGGGGCAGGCGGACCCAGCCGCTGTCGTCGAAGTGGGGGTATTTGGGCGGACTCTGCTGAGGGGTCTGCTGCCTCCCCAGGAGCCTATGGACGACGCGATGCCAGGCAGTGAGCATCTCAGCTGCTTGGATGGTGATGAACTCCTCGGAATCCCGGTAGTGCATGGAGGCTCCTGTGTTGGGAAGAGTGGTGGCTTCAACTGACGGGGGAGAGACCGACTCGGCTCATGATCTCGGCGACGTGGTCATCGCTGACGTGGGCGTAGATCTCGTCGAGCATCCTCCCGTCCTTCCAGCCGCCGAGCTCCATCAGGGCCTTGCGGTCGACGCCAGCCATGGCGAGGCGAGAGGCCCAGCTGTGCCGGAGTCCATGGGGGTGGATGGGCCGAAGCCCCGCACGCTCACATGCGTTCTTGAGTGCTCGGATGAAGGTCTTCCGGGGCCTGCTGGGGTCACGCGGGCTGGGGAAAATCCAGCCGGTCGCGGGACAGCCGAGCGTCTCGTGCTGGGCCTTGAGCGCCGCGCGGACTTCGGGGGTGAGGGGGATGACCCGAGACCGACGCGTCTTGACGCGAAAGTCGGCGGCCGGCTTGGCCGAGATGGTCAAGACGCCATGCGGCCCGCGAGACCAACGGACGTCCTCCCATCCCCGGCTCATGATCTCACCCCGGCGCATCCCCAGGTTGAGCGCCATAAGAATGGCCAGGTAGCTGAGGGGGTCGTAGTTCTTGGGGGGACGCCCGCGCGTGACGTCTGCCTGGACCTCGGGCGGCTTCGCGGCAACGAGCAGGCGGCGGCTCTCCTCTTCGCTGAGCCAGTTGTGGGGCTTTGCGTCGGTGACCTTGACCACGGGCAGCTCAGGTGCGGCTTCGAGCACTCCGAGGCGCTCCGCGTGTCTGAGTGCCCGCTTCATCACCCGGACATCGAGCTGAACGGTGCGGGTGCGGACTCCCTCCCTGCGCCGCTTGGTGATGAAGCGGTCCATGCGGGCATAGTCGATGCGATCCAGGGGCAGCCTGCCCAACTCCCTGACGAGGTTGTTGGCACCCGTGACCTCGTGCTTGTAGGTCGAGTTGGCGTAGTCCCGCCGCACCGTGGGCAGCCACTCTTCTTGGAGGAACTCACCCACGGTCGGCACTCGCGAAGAGGGCCCGGGCGAAGGCTGTTCCACTTCCAGGGGACTGAGGCCGGCCAGGAGCCTCGCCTCCACGATCTTCTGCGCCTTCTGGGCCTCGGTCGCCGGGATGAAGCCCAGCGCCTTGGTCGTCACGATGCCGTGGTCCCGCCACGCAATCTGGTAGTAGGTCCTCTTGCGTCCGGTGTCCGGGTGCTTCCGCTTGTTCTTGATGAGCCAGGCCATCGCTTCCTCTTAGGAGTACCGCAGGGAGGGAATCTCCATGTACGCGGACTGTCCGGCCCAGCCGGACAACCGCGCCTGCTAGGCGTCCCCTCGCGATCTGGTCTCTCAGGTGTCGCTCGCTCACCCCGAGAACGTCAGCAGCTTCGGGCATGGAGAGCCACGGCCCGGGCACCTTCGGCCGCATCTGCAAGCACCCAGGGCAGGTTACGTGGGTCCAAGCCGATGTCCCGAAGCGAACGTGCACTGGAGCCCCGCATGGAGGGTCCACGATTTCGTCGGTGTCCATGGCCTGTTGCCAGGCGGTTGTTGTCACATAGTGCAGCATTCATGATCGATAATAGGATCACACTGAATGGCCCCGCAAGAACTTTCTCCAATTCCGATCTCGGTCGTGGCCGCTGTACTCGTCATGTCCCGACGACGGCAGCTGGGTCTCTCGATGAGGGAGGTCTCCAGGCGATCAGGAATTCCACAGGCCAACCTGAGCAGGTTGGAGTCGGGACTCTCGACCGCGAACGTCAGCCAGCTCCTGGCCCTCGATCCCCACCTCCGGCCCTACTCGGCAAATTCCGGGCAGGCCGGATTCACGTCACTCCTGGCCCAGGTGGGTGAGTTGGTGGAGGATCTGAGGGAGGAGCGGATTCCCGTCTCTCTCGACCGGGTCTCTCCGGAGACCCTGGCCGAGCACTCGGAGTCCTGGGAAGACATCCTCGGCACGGTGCTCGCCTTGAGCGACGCAGACCGCTCGCGAGGCCTTCCCACCTCCTCGAGAGACCAGGTCGTGGACGCTGTTCGCTTCCTGCTCCGGTGTCTTCGACTCCGGGCCGGTGTCACCCTCGCCGAGGCCGGTGCCTCCATGACCCCACCGGTCCCCGTGTCCACGCTGAGTGAGATGGAGACAGGTCCCCACCGGGTGAGCCTCGGACGTCTCCTGCAGGTCGCTGACTGGCTCAATGACCGCGGTGTGATCGACGGGCCGGCCGAGCTCCTCTTCCTGGTCGCTGAGCTGACGAGGAGGATCCAGAGAGCCGATGCGCCTCTTCAGCCGAAGGATCTCGAAGCCATGGTCCACAGGCTCCTGGGGGAGGACCGGACGGCGTAGCAGCCCGATTTGCTAGTCAGGGTGCTAGTCACGCCGATCCCACCCTTCCCCTGAAGCTCACCGCCCCCCGCCAGCAAAGCCAGACGGGGGGCGGATTGAGGGGATGGTCGGGGTGGCGGGATTCGAACCCACGACTTCCTGCTCCCGAAGCAGGCGCGCTACCAGACTGCGCCACACCCCGACATAGGAGCCCCTCCCGTTTAGCCACCCGGCTTGAAAGCGGCAAGGGGATCCAGCGCGATGGCGCGGCGAGGGGGCCCGAAGGGGTTGGGACTGGCCCAGCCGCACCTCGCTGGGGTCAGGAGAGCGCGGCCAGTGCCTGGGCGACCGAGGTGCTCAGGGGTGTGGTCGGGCGCCCGATGAGGCCACTGAGCTGCTTGCCCTCATCCTCCAGAGCACCCTGGGCAGCGTCCCCGTCCGCCGCAGCCACGAATGCAGCGACGGGCTCGGGCAGACCGACCTGCACAAGCAGGGCTGCGTAGTCGTCCACGCTCAGGTCGTTGTAGGGGATCTCGCGCTGGGTCTGGGCGCTGATCTCGGCGGCGAGCTCGCTGAGGGTGTAGCCCTGGTCTCCGGAGAGCTCGAAGACCTGGCCGGCGGTCTGGGGATCCAGGAGGGCGGCGACGGCGGCCTCGGCGAAGTCTTGGCGGGTGGCCCAGTGGATGCGGCCCTGGCCCGCAGCGCCGAAGAGAGCGCCAGCCTGCAAGGTTCCACCCAGGCTGGCCAGGTAGTTCTCGACGTACCAGCCATTCCGGAGGATGGTATGGGCGATGCCGCTGTCGGCGAGGGCGGCCTCGGTGGCCAGGTGCTCGGGGGCCAAGGAGATGGGAGAGGTGTCGGCGCGCAGCAAGCTGGTGTAGACGATGCGCTGGACGCCCTGGGCCTTGGCGGCACGAATGACGTTGGCGTGCTGCTCGGCGCGCTTGCCGATCTCGCTGCCGCTGATGAGCAGCAAGGTGTCCACGCCCTGGAGCGCGGCGCTGAGGGTCTCGGGCTGGTCGTAGTCGGCCTGACGGACAGGCACGCCCAGGTCTGCGGCCTTCTCAGGGCTGCGGGCGAGGGCGACGAGCTGGGCCTGGGGGGCGCGGGACTGGAGGGTGGCGATGACCTTGCGGCCGAGCTGGCCAGTGGATCCGGTGATGGCGATCATGAGAGGCTCCTGATTGGAACTGTTTTGGTTACAGATTTGGGCACCCAGAGGCGCCCGACGAAGGAAGGGGTGGATTCAGTCCTGCAGCTCGGCGAGCAGGTCCGCGATGGTGGTCTTGGCGAGCTCGGCGTCCTGGGCCTTGCGGGCGGCGTCGAAGCACTGCTCCAGGCGGCCTTGGATCTGCCTGCCGACGGGACAGGCGGGGTTTGGGGGGGTTGCGTGGAGGCCAAAGGGGAGGCCGGGCTGGACGACGGCCAGGATCTGATCCAAGCGCACGAGGCTGGGATCGCGCTCGAGGACCCACCCACCACCAGGCCCCGACTTGGAGGACACCAGGCCGGCCTCGCGCAGCTCCGCGAGGAGACGACGCACGACAACGGGGTTGGTGTTCACGCTGCCCGCAATGAAGGCAGAGGTCATGGGCTCCCCCCGGCCCCAGGCCAGCAGGGTGAAGATGTGGACGGCGACGGCGAAGCGGCTGTTCTGCATCTGAATCTGCAACCAATATGGTTTCGTTTTGAGCCTGGCGCAAGGCACCGGACAGACAACGGAGTGTCCCATCGCTGGGCCGCTTGCCGGGGCGGGGCCGGGTCGCAAGCTTTGGGGGCTGGTGGCCTTGAGTGGGCCCCAATCGCGCCTGGAGCCCCTCATCGATCCGCTGCTTCTGGTGCTCTCCGTGCTGGTGTGTCTGTCGGTGGTTGGAACCCGCACGGCGGCGCGCTGGGGGGTGCCGGCGCTGGTGATCTTTGTGGGGCTGGGCATGCTGGCGGGCAGTAGCGGGCCGGGGGGGATCCCCTTCGCGGACTACGCGCTGGCGTACCGGGTGGGGACGCTGGCGCTGGCGGTGATCCTGTTCTCGGGCGGGCTGAATACGGACGCGTCCCGGATGCGCAGGGCGCTGGCGCCGGCCCTGGCGCTGTCGACGGTGGGGGTGCTCACCAAGATGCTGACCATGGCGGCGCTGGCCCGCTGGCTCACGCCCCTGGACTGGTCCAGCGCGCTGCTGCTGGGGGCGGTGCTGGCCCCGACGGACGCGGCGGCGGTGTTCTCGGTGCTGCGCCGTGCGGGCCTGCCCACCCGCCTGCGCTCCCTGCTGGAGGCGGAGTCGGGCACCAACGACCCGATGTCGATCTACCTGACCCTGGCCCTGGCGACGGCGCTCACCGGCGGCGAGGTCTCGATCCCCCACCTGCTGCTGGGGGTGGCCGCGCAACTGGGCCTGGGGCTGTGCGTGGGCCTGGCGGGCGGCTGGGGGCTGGCGTGGACGCTACGGCGCCTGCGCCTGGAGGGCTCGGGGCTCTACCCGGTGTTCGCGCTGGCCGGCGGCGTGGGCCTGTTCGCCCTGACCAACCTGCTGGGGGGCAACGGCTTCTTGGCCATCTACGTCACCGGCCTGCTGCTGCGCTACCGCAAGGTGGCCTACCTGCACGAGATCCAGACGGCCCTGGACACCCTGGCCTGGGGCGCCCAGATCGGGATGTTCCTGCTGCTGGGGTTGCTCTCCTTCCCCGACCGGCTCGTGGGTGCGCTGGGCCCCTCCACGCTGCTGGCGGCCGGGATGGTGCTGCTGGCCCGCCCACTGAGCGTGGCGGTCGCGGTGCTTCCTCTGTGGCCCTTCGCGCAGCACCGCTATTCGCTGCGGGAGCTCACCCTGGTGTCCTGGGCGGGGCTCAAGGGCGCGGTGCCCATCATCCTGGCCACCGTGCCGCTGCTCAAGGGGGTGCCGGCGGGCGAGCAGATCTTTGATGTGGTGTTCGTGGTGGTGATCGTCGGGGCCCTGGTGCAGGGGACCACCACAGTGCCCCTGGCGCGGGCGCTGGGGCTGACCCACCCGGAGCCGCCCAGCGCGCCGGTCACCCTGGATCTGGGGGGCGACGCGCCCGCGGGCTCGGCCATGACGCGGGTGTGGCTGGAGCCTGGTGCCCCCGCCATCGGCCGCAGCGTGCGGGAGCTTGGGCTGGACGAGGCGGTGGTGCTGGCCGCGGTCGCCCGAGGTGGCGAGATGTTGGCCCCCCGCGGAAACCTGGTGCTGCGCCAGGGCGACCACGTGTTCGTGATGACGGTGGACGGCGCGGCCATCCCCCAGGTGCTCCAGGCCTGATCAGGCATCCCGCATGCTCCAGCGGGTGAGCAGCGGCCCCAGGGTCTCGAAGGCGACGGTGCCCAGGAGCACGATCTCCAGGGCCTCGCCGCCCAGGTTGGGGTGGTGCTGGGTGGCCACCAGGGTCATGCCGACGGCCACGCCAGCCTGGGGGAGCAGGGCCAGGCCGATGCTGCGGGGCTGTTCCCGCTGCGCACCCAGCAGCCCACCGACCAGGCGCCCCAGCACCCGCAGCCCCAGGTAGGCCAGCAGCAGCCAGAAGAGCTCTGGCAGCACGCTCAGGTGGGCGGAGGCCCCCGACATCAGGAAGAAGAGCACCAGGAAGGGCGACTCCAGGTGCTCCAGCTCGCGGAAGGGGATCTTGTGGTGCCGGGCCAGGTTGGCGACCACGGCCCCCATGACGACGGCGGTGAGCAGGTAGGAGAGCCCCAGCCAGCTCGCGAGGCCACCGCCCAGGAGCACGAAGCCCAGGGCCTCCAGACGGGTGGGCTCCCCCGGGCGCAGGCGACCGGTCAGGTAGGCCATGGGCAGGCCCAGCCCCAGGCCCAGCAGCAGGGAGCCGCCCAGCTCGAAGCCCGCGTCCAGCAGCGCCTCCCCGGCGGGACCGCCGTCCAGCATGCCCAGCGCCGCCATCGTGACCCCAAAGAGCAGGATGCCCCAGAGGTCGTCGATGGCCACCACCCCGCGCAGCAGCTCCGCGCGCGGCCCCTTGGCGCCCATCTCCTTGAGCACGTCGTCCACGCCGGCCGGGTCCGTGGCGGTGGCCGCGGTGCCCAGGAGCAGCGCCACCCCCAGGTCCATGCCCAGCAGCCACAGCCCCGCGCCGACCACCGCCGCGGTCGCCAGGGTCACCGCCAGCGAGAGCCGCAGCACCTGAGGCCCCCGCTCCCGGAGGCGCTGCAGCGTGAACTCCCCGCCCAGCAGGAAGCCCACCATGGCCAGCGCCAGCTCGGAGACCGCCGGGTACCAGGCCTCCCAGGAGTCGGGCAGCAGGTCCAGGCCCGAGGGCCCCACCACCACCCCGAACACCAGCAGCAGCGAGACCCGGGGGATGCCCACCCGCCGCGCGAGCCCATCCAGGGCCACTCCAGCGAGCAGCAGGCCCCCCAGGGTCCCCAA
This sequence comes from Myxococcota bacterium, assembly GCA_036229005.1. GTDB lineage: Bacteria > Myxococcota_A > UBA796 > UBA796 > CAJQPC01 > CAJQPC01. The sequence goes on along the minus strand of JAZAMN010000008.1, from coordinate 161,917 downwards.
CAGCACAGCGGTCTCAGGCGCAGACATCACAGCTCCCCCCAGAGCCTACGCCCTGCGCCTCACAACCGCCGGTAGTCCCGCCCACCCCGCTCGCGCGTCATCAGCCGGTGGTCGATGAAGCCACGCCGGATGCTCGCGGTGTCCGCGGTGATGGTCTTGAGACGCGCGTTGACCTCCTGCTCGTCCCAGGGGCCCGCGTCCTCGAACAGGCGCAGGGCGTAGCGCAGCAACACCTCGAACTTCTTGCGCTTTGCCGGGAGCTGCGCGATGCGCCCGTTTTCGTCCACGAAGGTGCGCAACACCTTGGCGTCGAAGGGGTCCACCTCGGCCTCCACCTGCGCGCTCGCGCGCAGCGACTCCGGCTCCGAGAGCGTCTTGGCGTGCGCCTGCAGCGCCTCCAGATCCAGGCGGTACACGTGGTAGTGCCCCTGCGCCTCGCTGCGCACCAGCCCGGCCTCGCTCAGCCGCTTGAGGTGGTGGCTCACGGTGCTGGCCTTGAGCTCCAGCACGGTGGACAGCTCCTCGACCGAGTGCGGGCGCAGGCTCAAGAGCCCCACCATGCGCAAGCGCGAGGCGTCCGCGAGCGCCTTGAAGAAGGGCAGCAGCTCCGGATTGGACATGACAGACTCCACTTTGATTCGATAAGCATCGAAACATTAGGGCCGCCATCTCGGAGCGTCAAGCCGTCAGTCTGCTTCCTCCCGCCGGTCGATCAGCTCGCCGCCCGGATCCTGGGGCACGCCGCCGTCGCCCATGTCGACCTCAAAGGGCAGGGTGACCTCCACGCCCCCCTCCGCCGCCGGCCAGCGCTGGCTGTAGACCGCGCTCGAGAAGCAGCCCAACATGCCCGCGGGCAGCGCCTCCACGTCCTCCACCCAGGCCTCGGCGACGCCCTGCTCATCCAGGGTGAAGGCCAGCACCAGGCGCCCCTGGAGCTCCTCGGGGAGGGCGTCGGACCACGCGTTCACGCAGTCCTCGATCTCCGGGTGCATCGCATCAGCGAGCTCCGAGAGGGTCTCCGGGGTCAGCGCCAGCTCGGGGTCCACGCCGCCGTCGGGGCCGGTGTCCTGTGGAGTCTCTGGATTCCCCGTTGTAGCTGTTTCAACCTTTGGTTTGGGGTCATCCAGATCGGTCATCGGACGGGTGACCTCGCTGGTGGGAGGGGGTGTCGGGATCTTGAGGCGCTCAGGTGCAGGAGAGGTGAGCTGCGGGGTGTTCGGCCGCCCCGTCCCCACCTCCTCTGGATCCTGCTGTGGCCGAGCCTGCTGGACAGCTCCTTCCACCGGCGAGGACATGCGGTTTGCGTTCGACCGCCAGACCAGCGCGCCCAGCCCCAGCGCCAGCATGCCCGCGACCGCCAGGCGGGCCCGCAGCTTCAGAGGGTCCACTTCCACCCCACGCGCAGGGCGTCGACGTCCTGGAGGCGGCCGGTCTCGAGCTCGACGAACACGCCCTGCTGGTGGCGGACGCGGATGGCACCGATGGGGCGGACGACGCCGCTGGCGCCCAGGATGGGGATGCCCACGCCCAGGGTGGCGGTCAGGCCCCACTCGCCGCTGCCCAGGGCCAGAGCGACCTGGGGGTTGGCGGAGAGTTGCTCGACCCAGCAGCTCCCGCAGCGGAAGTCCATGGGGCCGCGGGAGAGGCCGACGCCCGGGTAGAAGACGGCGTGATCGCCGGCGGGCAGCGGGTGCAGGTAGGTCACCGAGCCGGCCAGCGACATGTCCCCGAAGCCCTGACCGCCGATGGGGAGGACCATCAGGCGGGTGTCCAGGTCGCCGAAGTCCGCCGAGTGGGTCCACTGCAGGTCCACCTGGAGGTTCTGCACCGGGTCAGTGCTGTTGCCGCTGAGGCGGTAGCCCGCGGAGGCCTCGAGCTGGTCGGTGGCGGCGAAGGCGGGGAGAATGGCGAGCAGCCAGGGCATGGGGGGTCTCCGGGGATAGGGGACAGTCCACCCTTCCCCCGTTGAGGGCCCGATGTCCACCGCACTGCTCCTGCTCAACCCCACCATCGCCGACATCGACGGCTCCCGCAGCGTGGAGTCGGTGCTGATCCAGGACGGCCAGATCGCCGCCATCGGCGCCCCGCCCGCGGACCTGGAGGTGGAGACCGTGGACTGCAGTGGGCTGACCCTGGCGCCCGGGCTGATCGACGCGCACGTGCACCTGGCGCTCACCCCCAGCGGCGCACACATCCAGCCCTCGCCCGAAGAGGAGCTGGCGCTGTGGAGACACCACCTGGGGGCCTACCTGGCAAACGGCGTGACCACCGTGCTGGACACCGGCATCCCCCTGGAGGCCGCCCAGCGCATGCTGCCCCTGGCGCAGACCAGCCCCAGCCCGGACATCCACCTGCTGGGCCCCCTGGTCTCCCCCGAGGGCGGCTACGTCTCCGTCGTGCTCCCGCACTTCCCCGGCTACACCTCGGCCGAGCAGGTGGACGCGGCGATCGCCGCCTTCGCCCCCTTTGAGCCCCTGGGCGTCAAGATCACCGTCGAGTCCGGCATGCTCACCGAGGTCTGGCCGCTCTACTCCGAGCCCGTCCGGCAAGCGCTGATCGACAGCGGCCGGCCCCTCTACGCCCACGCCATCTCCAATGAAGAGGCCAACCAGGCCCTGGACATGGGGGTCTCCGGCCTGGTCCACCCGCCCACCAAGCCCAACAAGGCCACCGTCGCGCGGCTGGTGGACATGGGGATCCCCGTCATCAGCACCATCTCGGTGTTCGACCACATGCTCTGGGCCAGCGAGCCCGAGCGCTTCGAGGACCCCGACCTCGCCTGGATGATCCCCGCCGCCGAGCTGGAGGCGGCCCAGGACCTGGACTGGCGCAAGGAGTCCGCACACCTGATCGCCCAGGGCGTGCTCCCCCACAGCGGCGCGGTCGTCCACAACTGGACCGCCCGCAGCTTCGGCCTCAAGCGCATGCTGCGCGGCCAGACCCGCACCGCCCTGGACTCCGTCGCCACCCTGCACGAGGCCGGCGTCCCCATCGTCCTGGGCAGCGACTCCGGCAACTGGCCCGTGTTCCTGTACGAGTTCCACGGCGTCACCACCCAGCGCGAGGTCGAGCTGCTCACCCAGGCCGGCCTGGACCCCGCCGAGCTCATGGCCGCCGCCACCTGGAACCCCGCCCAGATGCTGGGCATCGACGACCGCGTGGGCCGCATCGCCCCCGGCTACCGAGCCGACCTGCTGCTGCTGGAGGCCGACCCCCTGCAGGACCCCGCCGCCTGGGGACAGATCCAGGGCGTCATGCGCGCAGGGGAGCTCCACAGCCCCCGCGAGTGGGTGGAGCTGGCGACGCTGGAGTAGCAACGGGGGGTGAACGCACGGCTCCGGCGGGCATCTGGGGGTGAACGCACGGCTCCGGCGGGCATCCGGGGGTGAACGCACGGCTCCGGCGGGCATCTGGGGGTGAACGCCCGGCTCCAGCGGGAATCTGGCCCCGAACACCCCAGAATCGGCCTGATTCAGGTCTCAGAGGGCGCATTCATCGGGAAAATCGGGCGTTCGACCCCAGATGCCCCAAGAACGCGGGCGTTTGACCCCAGATGCCCCAAGAACGCGGGCGTTCGACCCCAGATGCCCCAAGAACGCGGGCGTTCGACCCCAGATCCTTGACCCCAGCCCCGCCACGCCTACCTTCTCCCCATGGAGATCTTCCTCTTTGTGGTCCTGGGCCTGCTCGGCCTGATCTGTCTGGTCGGCGTCGCGCTGGGGCTCCCCGGTCACTGGGTGCTGCTCGGGCTGGCCCTGCTCATGGAGGTGAGCGACTCGGCCTGGCTCCCAGAGGGTGAGCACACCACCTTTGGCTGGGGACTGCTCATCACCGTCGCGCTGCTGGGTGGCGTCGGCGAGGTCATCGAGTTCGGCGCCGCCAGCTACGGCGCGCGCAAGGGCGGCGGCTCCAAACGCGGGGCCTGGGGTGGCCTGCTTGGCGGTATTGCTGGTGGAATCCTGGGGATCCTCATCCCATTCCCCGTGCTGGGCAGCCTGATCGGCGCGTTCGTGGGGACCTTCGCCGGGACCTTCCTGGGAGAGACCACCGGGCCTGAGGCAAAGCAGGACAAAGACAGCCTCAAACCTGCTCTGTGGGCCACCGCAGCCCGAGCCTTGGGGACCGCCTCCAAGCTGTCCATCACCCTGGTCAGCCTGATCGCCCTTTTGGCCCTCCCCTGGATCCTGAACACCTGAGCAGGGTTGTCCACAGCTATGGATCGCCCTGTGGACAGGTCAAGGCGGCATTTCGCCATTTTCGGCGTTCCAGGATCACGATGGATCGCTACGGACGATCCCCAACCCGGACCCAATCCCCAGGCCCCCGCGCGCATTCACCTGGGGACAGAGGAGGGACAGAGCCACCCAGGCCCCGCCCAGCTAGCTTGGCTGTGGACAGAAACGGAATCAGGATGCCGGGAACGACCGCACTGTGGGCCTTGGTCGCGCTGCTCGCTGGGGGAATGGCTGGATGGCTGCTGCGCCGGGAGGTGGTCCCTGCGAGCGCCTCGCAGCGCAGTCAAGCCACCAATCCCCAAGCCACCGAACCCCAAGCCACCACCCAGCCCAGACAGCAGGACCTGGAGCGCGAGCTGGCGCAGGCCCAGCGGGTCATCGCCGGGCTCAAAGGGGCGCGCCCCTCCTTTCTGGCAAGCGGGCCCTGCGCGCACCCCGACGACTTCGGGGCCATCCGGGGGGTGGACCCCCTGGCGCAGCGCATGCTCAACAACCTGGGCGTGCACCGCTACAACCAGCTCGCCGCCCTCAACGCCGAGGACATCGCCTGGGTGGCCAGCCGCATGGAGATCTCCCCGGCCCGCATCGAGGATGAGGACTGGGCGGGCCAGGCGCGCAGCCTCGCGGTGCTGCACGGTCAGTCCCTGATCGGGTGACGCGGGGCGACATCGCTAATATGACCTCGCTGGCGCCGCAGAGTGCGGAGGGTGGGGGGCCGCCGAGGTGTTAGGAGGTGCGCCGATCAAGCCGGACGCTCCATGATCCTCTCCCTCCTCTTTGCCTGCCTGACCCAACCCGCCGAGACCCAGGCCCAGGACGACCCCCAGGCGCTCTACGAGGCCGGCGTGGCGGCCCTCAAGGCCAAGGAGGCCGAAGACGCCGAGGCCAAGCTCGCGGCCTGCGTGGCCGTGGCCCCGACCAAGACGGAGTGCCACTGGGAGCTGGGCTGGGCGCACTGGCTCCAAGGCGACTGGGACGCGACGGTGAGCGCCTGGGAGCAGGTCAAGGCGCTGCAGCCGGACCACCCCCAGGTCGATCAGTACCTGCCCACCGCCATGGGCCACCTGGAGACCGAGGCGATGGTCGCGAAGGCGGCCGCGGGCGCCCCGGACACGGTCAAGGGGCAGGCGCCCGAGGGCACCACGCTGCGGCTGCGGGCCGTGGGGGATGTGATGCTGGGGACGGACTTCCCCAAGGGCAAGCTGCCCCCCAACGACGGCAAGGACATGCTGACGGCGGTGCAGGACATGCTGGCCGACGCAGACCTGACCTTCGTGAACCTGGAGGGGCCGCTGTGTGATGGCGGGTCCACCAACAAGTGCGGCAGCTCCGGGAACTGCTACGCCTTCCGCTCCCCCACCCGCTACGGCGACTACCTGGCCCAGGCTGGCGTGGACCTGGCGAGCACGGCCAACAACCACGCGGGCGACTTCGGCGAGAGCTGCCGCCTGGAGACGGAGTCCACCCTGGACGCCCTGGGCATCGCCTACTCCGGGCGCCCGGGGACCATCGCCAGCGTGGAGTCGAACGGCCTCAAGGTCGCCATGCTGGGCTTCCACAGCTCCAAGAGCTGCCACTACATCAACGACCACGAGACCGCCGCCGAGCTGGTGCGCGCCCTGGACGCCACCCACGACATCGTCATCGTCAGCTTCCACGGCGGGGCCGAGGGCTCCAAGGCCCTGCACGTCCCCGACCAGATGGAGACCTTCTACGGCGAGCAGCGCGGTCACCTGCGAAAGTTCACCCACGTGGTCGTCGACGCCGGCGCGGACCTGGTGCTGGGCCACGGCCCCCACGTCCCCCGGGCGATGGAGGTCTACAACGACCGCCTGATCGCCTACAGCCTGGGCAACTTCGCCACCTACGGGCGCTTCAACCTGAGCGGCTACCTGGGCGTGGGCCTGGTGCTCGAGGTCGAGCTGGACAGCCAGGGGCGCTTCGTCGGCGGCCAGATCCTGCCCACCAAGCAGATCGGCGAGGGCGTCCCCGAGCCCGACCCGGACCACAAGGCCACCGACCTGATCCGCAAGCTCTCCCGCGAGGACTTCCCCAGCAGCGGCGTGGTCGTCGCCCAAGACGGCAGCCTGGGCAAGCGTTGAGCGATCGGGCGCTGGTCCTGTCCGGCTCCGGCAAGGGAGGTTGGGCTTTCGGGGTGTACGAGGCAGGGACCCTCACCACCCAGGACTCCGGGGGCCGGCCTGGGGCGCGGAGCTGGGCCATGCTCTGCGAAGCCTTGGTCCAGGCCCTCCCCCACCTGCCCGACGGCCCCGTCACGCTCTACGTCCGGAACGAGGCATTCGTCGGCGTGATCGACAAGGTCGGCGCCGGCGAGCGCGTCAAGACCACCCCCGCCAGCCGCCGCCTGGTGCAGGCCCTGGAGCAGCACCGCGAGCGCCTGCGCTTTGCCTGCGCGCACATCGACCGCAAAGACCCGCTCTACGCGCCCATCAAGGAGGCCGCCGTCCAGGCCGCCCCCGAGCCCGACGCCAAGGCCGAGCCCCCGCCGCTGCCGGACCTGCCCCCTCTGCAGCCCACCGAGCTGTGGATCTGGACCGACGGCGGCTGCCGCCTCAAGCCCGACGGGATCGGCGGCTGGGGCGCGCTGATCGTGCACGCCGGCAGCGGCGCCTCCCTGGAGCTCTGGGGCGGCGAGCCCGGCAGCACCAACAACCGCATGGAGCTCTCGGCGGTGATCCACGCCCTGAACAGCCTCTCCCGGCCCGCCCACATCGAGCTGCGCGTCGACTCCACCTACGTCCGCAACGTGGCGACCAAATGGGGCGCCAAGTGGAAGCGCTACGGATGGAAGAAGCTGGACGGCGAGCCTGTCGCCAACCAGGACCTGATCATCGCCCTGGACCAGGCCCTCAGCCGCCACCGCGTGCACTGGACCTGGGTCAAGGGGCACGCCGGCGAGCCCGGAAACACCCGCGCCGACGCCCTGTGCCTGCGGGCCATGGACGCCCAGGAGCGCGGCGAGCCCCACGCCGGCCAGACCCGCATGCAGACCTGCCCGATCCAGCTCCCCCCGCGGGCCCTTTAAGGGCCTTTAAGGCGCGGTCCCAAGGGCCCCTCCATAGCTTGACTTCACCCGCTGAGTCCGCGGAGGAGGCAAGCATGATTTCAGCCCGCAATCTCATCCTCACCACCCTGAGCGCCCTGGCCCTGACCGCCTGCAAGGTGGAGCCGGAGCCCGTAGTCGAGGACACCAGCCCCCAGGACACCGGCGGCTGCGTGTTCGGCACCGACACCGACGGCGACGGCCTGGACGACTGCGAGGAGCTGGAGCTGGGCACCGCCCTGCACCTGGCCGACACCGACGGCGACGGCTTCTCCGACTTCCGCGAGGTGGTCGAGCTGGGCTTCTCCCCCGAGAACAACAACTTCAAGTTCAACCCCCGCATCGCGGACACCCCGCGCATCGAGGTGGACATCACCAGCCCGCCCTCGCTGGCCCTGCTCTACGAGTCCAGCACCGGCACCGAAGAGGTGGTCGAGGTCACCCGCAGCACCGAGTCCTCCAACACCGTGACCACCGGCAAGGAGTCCACCAACAGCCACTCCGTCGAGTTCGCCGTGACCACCGGCGCGTCGGTCACCACCAGCGCCTCGGCCGGCTTCCCCGGCGGCTTCTCCGGCAGCGTCGAGGCCACCGTCAGCTTCGAGAGCTCCCTGGCGACCACCAACGAGACCAGCTTCACCTGGTCCTCCGAGCAGTCCCAGGAGAACAGCGAGGGCTTCGCCGAGGCCGAGGCCCTGGCCCAGTCCGAGGGCACCAGCGTCAGCGGCGGCGTGATCGCCGTCACCGTGGACGTCCAGAACACCGGCGACATCGCCTACACCCTCTCCAACCTGGTGCTCTCCGCCTACATGTCCACCCCCGGGCGCGAGCAGGTGCTCAGCCCCGTCGCCAACCTGAACTTCGACACCGAGTTCAACGCCTTCCCCGAGTTCAGCTACGGCCCCGGGCAGGTCAACGGCCCCATGGTCTTCCTCAATGACGGCCTGGACACCGGCACCGCCCAGGCCCTGCTGGAGGACTCCACCAACCTGCACCTGCGCGTGGTCGCCTACGAGCTGACCGACGTGGACGGCCGCAGCTTCACCCACAACCAGACCGACATCATGGCCCGCACCGCCACGATCATCGTCGACTACGAGGGCGAGGACACCCTGCTCGACTCCGAGCGCTACCAGGTGGCCACCAACATCGACTCCGAGAACCTGCGCATCACCGCCTGGGACGCGATGACGGAGATCCTGGACCTGCCCTACGAGATGGACGAGAACCGCGAGCTGCTCAGCGTCCGCGACGTCGCCAACAACCCCGAGAAGAACGGCTACTGGACCACCGTCCACATCTCCACCGACGGCCTGGTGCAGACCGTGGACGTCTACAACCCCGACTCCGCCGACTACGACTTCGGCAAGCTGGAGCTCAAGTCCGGCGACGTGCTGCAGCTCATCTACGTGGAGGACGAGGACGGCGACGGCCTGGGGCGCCGCCAGGAGAAGGCCTACGGCACCGACCTGTTGGTGGCCGACAGCGACGGCGACGGGCTGCTGGACGGCGAGGAGGTCAACCAGACCAAGTCCGACCCCCTGAGCGTCGACAGCGACCTCGACGGCATCCCCGACGGCGAGGAGGTGCACACCTGGGGCAGCGACCCCAACAGCGCCGACAGCGACAGCGACTGCATCGACGACAGCCTGGAGGTCTACCTGGGCAGCGACCCCGCCGTGCCCCTGGAGAACGGCTGCCGCGAGGCCGGCGACTACCTCTACGAGCGTGACAACGGGAGCTTCCAGATCAGCGGCGCCCACTGGGCCGAGAACGGCCACTACATCGCCGTCACCGTCCCCAACACCCCCCTGACCCTCAACTACGACTGGGACTTCAACATGGGGGCCTGCAGCGGGAGCTGCTACTGGCAGGTCTACATGATGGCCCACAGCCCCGCCGGCGGTGAGGACTACTTCGACTACCAGTACATCGACACCCTGACCGGCTCCAACACCCACTCCGGCAGCGAGTCCTTCGCCATCTACGCCCCCTCCGAGCCCGGCACCTACTACTTCACCCCCTACAACTACTACAGCGACAGCGACGAGACCCTGGTCGACTGGCCCGCTCCCCGGGACTTCTCGGAGGCCGTCGCCACCCTCATCGTCGTCGGGGCCGACTGACCCTCCATGCAAGGGCGGCGGCCAGGGGCTAGAGTCTGCGTCATGAAGCGCAAGCCTGTCCTCGCCGTCGCCCTGATGCTCCTTCTGTCCGCGTGCGCCCAGGATGGGTCGGGGTGGGCCGAGCTCCCCGACTGGGGCGTGATCGGCTTGCTCCCCTCCGGCCAGGGCTACCTGTGTGGGCAGGGGGAGCAGGTGGAGGAGTCGACCTGGATCCAGAGCGACACCATGACCAGCACCGACGGAACCTGGACCCTGTCCCTCAACGGGCAGGACTTCGAGCTCACCAGCGAGGACACGCTGATGCAGGGCACCCTGACCCCCTTCGAGGACGGCGGGCTCTACGACGCGGCCCCCGATGGCTGCCGCAGCGGGGCCATCCTGCACGACGGGGAGCTCTCGGGCACCTGGTGCGACGGGGTGCAGTTCAGGCAGGTGGAGCCCATCGATCCCTTTGACGGGGGCCCTCAGCAGATCCAGGTCCAACCCCTGGACGACCCCGACCGCGCCTTCACCATGACGCGCCTGCCGTGACCGAGGACATCCTGGCGGCCCTCCACCAGGGCCTGGGCGTGTGGCTCAAGGGCGCGCCCGGCAGCGGCCGCACCCACGCGATGCGCCAGGCCGCCGAGCGCTGGCCCGGCGGGGTGCTCTGGCTGGACGGGCCCCAAGACTGGCTGGACGCCGTGCCCACCGACAACCTGGTGTGCGTGGACGACGCGCCCGCGGGCCTGGCGAGCGCGGCCTTCAAGCACCCCGTGATCGCCGCCGGCCCCCGCCCCGGCCCGGGCTGGAAGGTGCTGGAGCTCGCCCCTCTGGAGCGCGACGCGGCCCTGGCGCTCTTCCTGCAGCTCACCCCCGGCCTCCAGGACAGCGCCGCCCTGCGCGCCCTGCTCCGCCGCCTGGACGGCCACCCCACGGCCCTGGTCGCGGCGGCCCGCCGCTGGCCCGAGCACCGCATCGAGGCCATCCTGGCCGACCCCATTCCCGAGTGGCCCGGACTGCGGGAGGCCTGGGGCGCCCTCACCGACGCCGAGCGCACCGCGCTCTCCCTGCTCTGCCACCTGCCCGGCCCCGCCCAGCGCGCCGGCCTGGACCACTGCGGCCACGGCCCCGCCCTGGGCGGCCTGTTGGCCACCGGCTGGGCCCGCGTGGAGTCTCCCGGGGAGCTGCGGGTGATGCCCGCGATCGCCGAGGTCCTGCGGCACTGGCAGGCCGCCGACCGCGCCCCCTACCTGGACTGGCTGCGCAGCGAGGCCCAGGCGCGCATCGCCCGCTGGGACAGCCAGGGCGGCTCCAAGCAGTGGTTCCGCTGTGGACTGTGGCCGGAGATCACCACGGATCAACCTTGGCAGTTCCTGGCCTGGAGCCTCTCGGGAGAGGACCCCCAGGGGCTGCTGGAGCGCCTGCAGAGCGCGCCTCTGCAGCCGGTCTTGAGCGCCCGCTGCGCGGCCCGCGCCCACCAGAGCCTGGGGGACCGACGCGCCGCCGCGGACACCCTGGCCCAGGCGCTCAACGGGCCCAACGCCGAGCCCCACGACGCCGCCATCGCCCGCCTGGAGCTGGCGCTGGCTCACCACCGCCTGCGGGACTCCGAGCCCGCGCACGCCGCCTACCAGCAGGCCCTGAGCGAGCTGGAGGCCCTGGATCTGCGCCGCGCCCGCTCGCTGTGCCTGGCGAACCTGGCCGCCCTGGACCACGACCTGGGCCGACACGAGGCCGCCCTGGCCGGCTACCAGCAGGCCCAGGCCCAGACCCTGCGCCTGGGGGACGACCGCGTGCGCGGGATCCTGCACTCCAACCAGGGCGCCCTGCTGCTGGAGCTGGACCGCGTGCCCGAAGCCCGCGCCGCCTTCCAGCGCGCCGTGGCCTGCCTGACCCGCGCCCCGGACCGCCGCTACCTGGCCATCACCCGGGTCAACCAGGGCGCCGCCGAGCTGCTCGAAGACCACCTGGAGGCCGCCGACCAGCGCTACCGGCAGGCCCTGCGCCTGCTGGGGGACAGCGACCCGGGCTCCGCCGCCCTCTGCCACGCCCGCCGCAGCGCCGTGGCCGCCCTGCGCGCCGACCTGGAGGCCGCCCGCGCCCACCACGACCGCGCCGAGGCCGCCTTGCCCGCCGGCGACCCCCTGGCCGCCCAGCTCGTGGCTGGCTGGCGCGCCGTGCTGGAGTGGGAGGCTGGCGACCTGCCCAGCGCTCTGGGGCGCCGGCTCGTGCTGATCGAGCAGCTCGCGGACCGCAGCGACGACGCCCGCCTGCTGCTCCGTCTGCTGGAGCGGCGCGCCCTGGGGTCGGGCCAGTGTGTCCTCGTTGGCGCCGGGGGGGCCTGGATCCAGCTCCCGGGCCAAGCCCGCCAGGAGGTGCTCCCCAAAGCTGCGCACGCCCGGATCCTCACCTCCCTGGCCCAAGCCGCCGAGCAGGGGCCCCACATGGTGCGGGAGGCCGAGGACCTGATCGAAGCGGGCTGGCCCGGCGAGCGCATCCAGTACAGCGCGGCCAAGAACCGGCTGGCGGTGGCTCTGTCCGGGCTGCGCAAGCTGGGGCTCAAGGAGCTGATCCAGCGGCACGAGCAGGGCTGGCGCCTGGACCCGGGAGCGGCGGTGGTGCTGCTCAGAAGCGACGCTTGATCGCCCCGAAATAGCGAGACGATGCTGCCGTACACTGGAGTCCCCAGGGACGCCCATGACCGGCCTGCTGCTCACCTTGCTGCTCTCCCCAGCCGCCGCGCTGGAGCTGGACGCGATCCCGGAGCCCGCCAGCTTGACCGAGGCCGAGCGGGCGCAGAGGGCTGAGCAGACGCAGCTCAAGCGGGCGCTGCGGGCCCGACGCTGCTGGGTCGCCGACTGGATGCTCGCGGACCGGATCGACCGGCCGCCCACCCCCGAGCAGGCCCAGCAGGTGTCCCAATGCTACGCCCAGAGCGGACTGGACGCCCACGCGGCGCTCTGGGCCGGGATCGCCGCGGACGCCGAGCTGGACCCGCACCTGGCCCGCAAGCACCGCGCAAACCAGCTCCTCCACACCTGGCGCGCCGACGAGCCGATGGAGGCCGCCCGCATCGCCCGCGGGATCGAGCGCCAGGATCCGCTGCACCCCCGCTACCTGCTGGTCCGCGCCCGCATCGCCCTGGAGGACGGCCGCCCCCACGACGCCCAGGACTGGCTGCGCTGCCTGACCCGCCGACAGCGCCGGGACTGGAGCGTGCGCCTGCTGCAGGCCGAGATCGCCCTGGCCCTGGACGACCGCCTGGCCATGGAGCGCAACGCCCAGGCCGTCCTGAACCGCCACCCCCGGCACCCCACCGCCCGCGCCCTGCTGGCCGAGGGCATGCGCCGGAACGGGGACCCCCACGCGGCGCGCACCGCGCTCGGAGTGCGCCCCCGACACCCCTGGCCGCTGTGGGACGAGATCGACTTCCGCGTGCGGCTGGACCTGCACAACACCCCCTCCACAAAAAAATGAACCCAAGCTGAAAGCGGAAGGGTGCAGACTGCGTTGTCGAGCGCAACCGAGACAGGAGAGTCCAATGTCCGACGAGAGCAAGAAGAAGCAGATGGCCCTGATCCTGGCTGGCGCCCCCCTGGCGTTCGGCTTCGCCGGTATCCACCGCATCTACGCGGGGCACATCGGCACCGGCATCCTGCAGCTGCTCACCTTCGGCGGCTGCGGTGTGTGGCAGCTGATCGACATCATCCAGATCATCAAGGGCGACTTCAAGGACGCCAACGGCAACCCCCTGGTCGAGTAGTCCTCGATCGGGCGCCGGTCGCCAGCGAGCCAACTCGCGCACCGGCGGTCGTACCTGGAGAGCAGCGGGATAGCCTGAACCCCATGCTGCTCCTGCTGCTCTCCACCCTGTCCCTGGGACAAGCCCCCGCGCCCAGACTGCGGGCCACCGCGCCCCCAAGACTCCCGAGCGAGCGCCCCTCCGAGCTGCAGCGCGTCCAGCACCTGATGCGCAGAGGCGGCCACGCCAAGGCCCTGACCCTGCTCCCCGCCCTGCTCGACACACACCCCGCCGCCCCGGGCCTGTACCTGCGGGCGCGCATCGCCACCGGCCACTGCGCCGACGGGGTCCCCGGCCTGGCCGAGCTCCCGCAGCTCTACGACGCCGCCTTCGCCGAGTCCATGGCCCGCTGCCACGCGAGCTGGCACCAGTGGTCCCAGGCCGCCGACTGGATGCTGGAGAGCGACGCGCTGGCGCGCAAGGGCGATCCCGACCGCAGCGCCGTGACCTGGTGGTACCTGGCCCGGGCCGGCCGGGAGGAGGAGGCGGCTGCGCTGCACGACCACATGGCGGTCCATGCACCGCTGAACACCACGCTGCCCCTGCTCATGGCGCGCCTCTGCTTCGAGCGAGGACAGACCGACCGCGGCGACACCCTGCTGCGCGCGCTCCCCCCCGAGCTCCAGGCGGACCGCACCAACCAGCGCACCCTGGCCCGCCTGGAGCTGGACCTGGGCAACCCCGCCGCCGCCGCCGAGCACGCCCGAAGCGCCCTGCGCCAGCGCGCCCAGGACCCCCGCGCCCGCGCCCTGCTCGCCGAGTCCCTGCGCCGCAGCGGGTGGCCCCAGGGCGCCGCCCACCTGCTGGAGCAGGCCCAGGGCATGGTGGCGCACCACCCCGACCTGCAGGCCGTGCACATGCGCGTGCTGGTGGATCTGGGCGCGCCCCGAGAGGCCCTGGCCTTCCACGCCGCCCACGCCCCCGAGCACCAGGGCCCCCACCCGGAGCTGGTGGCCTCGCTCTGGTACGCAGCCGTGGCGATGGGCGACGCCAAAGAGGCCCAGCGGTGGGCCCGCCAGTGGGACGCCTGGAACGAGAGCCCCCTCCGCAGCCTGGAGCAACTGTGAGCCTGCTTCTGCTCAGCGCGCTGGCCTGTCAGCGCGACCCCACGCCCGACGTGGTCCTGGTCACCTGGGACACCACCCGCGCGGATCGCCTGAGCCCCTACGGCGGCCCCGTCCCCACCCCCGCGCTGCAGGCGCTGGCCGACCGCGGCACCCGCTTCGAGCTCGCCCTGAGCCCCACCCCCCTGACCGGCCCGGCCCACGCCAGCATCCTCAGCGGCCTGGAGCCCCAGCACCACGGCGTCCACGCCAACGGCACGCCCCTGTCCCCCGAGGTCCTCACCCTGGGCGAGGTCCTGGGCGAGGCCGGCTGGACCCCCCTGAGCGCCATCGGCGCCTTCGTCACCCACCCCCAGTTCGGCCTGCACCAGGGCTTCACCGCCGTGGACGCCGAGCTACCCCAGGCCGCCGACAACCCCTGGCGCCGGGAGCGCAGCGCCACGCAGGTCCTGGACGCCGCCTTCGCCCTGCTGGACGAGCACCCCGAGCCCGTGTTCCTGTGGGTGCACCTCTACGACCCCCACGCCCCCTACGAAGGCAGCTACAACGCCGAGCTTGAGCGGGTGGACGCCGCCCTTTCCGCCCTGGTCCAGCGCCTCGGGGAGCGCCCCGCGGACACCCTCTGGCTCGTCGTCGGCGACCACGGCGAGGGCCTCGGCGACGGCACTCTGGAGCAGGAGCACGGCCTGCTGGTCGATCCCCCCCAGGTGCGCGTCCCCTGGGTCATGGCCGGCCCCGGCGTCCCCCAGCAGGTGGTCTCCCAGCCCGTCGGCCTCGCGGACCTGATGCCCACCCTGCTCAGCGCCCTGCAGCTCCCCATCCCCGCCGAACTCGACGGCGCCCCCCAGCCCGGCAACCCCCGCCCCCTGCGCCTGCAGTCCTGGCAGCTCACCTGGCGCTACGGCTGGGAGCCCCACCGCGCCCTGGTCCACGACAGCGCCTGGCTCTCCGTGCTCGACGCCCCGACCCTGACCCAGGTCCCCGACGGCGCCCCTCTGCAGGACCCCACCCGACTGGCCGAGCTCCAGGTCTTGCTTGGGGAGCGAGGGGATCCGCCCCATCCCCAGGCTGTGGACCCCACCACCCAGGCCGCGCTGCTGGCCCTCGGCTACCTGAGCCCCCCTGGCCCCGGCGAGGACACCCTGGCGCCGATCGACCTGGAGGCCCTGGCCCTGCTGGAGCAGGCCAGCGCCGCCCGCATGGCCGACGATCTGGGCGCGGAGCTGGAGGCCCTGGCCACCGTCACCACCCAGTGGCCGGAGCTGCGCGAGGGCCACGCCCGCCTCATGGACGCCCTCTCCCGCGCCGGACGCAGCGCCGCCGCGCGGGAGGCCGGCTGGATCGCCCTCGAGCACCACCCCTCCGACGCCCGGCTGCACGCCCGCCTGGCCAGCCTCCACGGCCGAATGGGCGACCACACCCAGGCCTTGGCCCTGGCTGAGCAGGCCTCCGCCCTGGACCCCAGCGACCGCTTGGCCAGCGAGCTGCAGGTCCAGGCCCTGCTCGCCGCCGGGGACCGCCTCGGGGCTGCCGTGCGTGCCCAGCAGATCCTGGCCCAGGACCCCGAGCACGCCCGCGTCGCCGGCTACTTTGGCCTGATGCTGGCCCGGGACGGGAACACCGCGGCCGCGCTGCCCTACCTGGAGCAGTCCGCCGCCGCCGGGGATCCGCCCGTGGGGGTGCGCACCCGCCTGTCCCAGGCCGTCGCCGCCGGCGGCAACCCCCAAGCCGCCCTGGCCCTGCTGGACGCCGAGCTCGCCCGCTACCCCGGCCACCTGCCCGCCCTGGAGGGCCAGTGGTGGACCTACACCCAGCTCGGCCGCCCCGCCGACGCCCTCCAGCCTCTGGCCGCTCTGCGGGCCGCGCGCCCGGACAACCTGGTCTATGTGGACGGCCAGGTCCGCGCGCTGCTGGCCACCGGAGCGCCCGGGCAGGCCGCCCAGGTGCTCGCGCCCTACCTGGCCCTGCGGCCGGAGGACCCGCGCCTGCAGGCTCTGGATGCCCAGATCAAGGCCGCCAGCGTGTCCTCGCCTGCACCGGGGGGTTAGACCCGGCGGCAGTCAGGAGGCCCCCCGTGCGGAACACCGAGATCTTCGAGCGCGCCAAGACCCTCATCCCCGGCGGCGTGAACAGCCCTGTGCGGGCCTTCAAGGCCGTGGTCGGGGACCCGCCCTTCATCGCGAAGGCCCAGGGCCACTTCCTCTGGGACGTGGAGGGCAAGCAGTACACCGACCTGGTCGGGAGCTGGGGCCCCATGATCCTGGGCCACGGCCACCCCGCCGTGAAGGCCGCCATCGCCGCGCAGCTCGAGCTCGGGACCTCCTACGGCGCGCCCACCGCCGCCGAGGTCGAGTTCGCCCAGGAGATCATCGACGCCGTGCCCGCCGTCGAGCAGGTCCGCATGGTCAGCTCCGGCACCGAGGCCACCATGCACGCCATCCGCCTGGCGCGCGGGGCCACCGGCCGGGAGCCCATCGTCAAGCTGGACGGCAACTACCACGGCGCCCACGACAGCGTGCTGGTGTCCGCTGGCAGCGGCCTGGCCACCTTCGGCAGCCCCTCCAGCCCCGGCATCCTGGCGCCCGCCACCCTCACCGCGCCCTACAACGACCTGGCCGCGGTCGAAGCGCACCTGCGCCGGCAGCCCGTGGCCGCCGTGATCCTGGAGCCCGTGGCCGGCAACATGGGCTGCATCCCCCCCGAGCCCGGCTACCTGGAGGGTCTGCGCCGAGTCTGCAACGAGACCGGGACGATCCTGATCTTCGACGAGGTGATGACCGGCTTCCGCCTGGCCTACGGCGGCGCCGGCGAGCGCTTCGGCGTGACCCCGGATCTGGTCTGCATGGGCAAGATCATCGGCGGCGGCCTGCCCCTGGCGGCCTTCGGCGGCAAGGCCGAGCTGATGCAGCAGCTCTCCCCCGTGGGCAGCATCTACCAGGCCGGCACCCTGAGCGGAAACCCCCTGGCGGTGGCGGCTGGACGCGCCACCCTGGCCCAGCTCCGGGCCCCCGGCACCTACGAGCGGCTGGAGGAGATCGGCGCTGGCCTGGAGGCCCGCCTGCAGCCCGCGATCGCCCGCTACGGGCTCTCCCTGAGCCGGGTAGGCAGCATGATCACCGTGTTCTTCCGGGACAGCGCCCCCACGCGGGTGGATCAGGTGGCCTCGTGCGACCTGGAGGCCTTCGGCAAGTGGCACCGGGCCTGCCTGGACCGGGGGGTGTACCTGCCCTGCTCGCAGTATGAGGCCGCCTTCCTCCCCTTGACCCTGGAAGACGCCGATCTGGAGCGGATCGCGACCGCCATGACCGAGGCCCTGGACCAGGTCCTCCACCAGAGCTGATCCCGGCCCGGGGCCGCGCTGTTGACGGCCACAAGCCCCCGTGCTACCTCACGCCCCCTCCTTGAGAGGGGGGTCTCAAAGCGACCCTCCTGGAGCCCCTCAGCGTCCCGATGCTCAACACCCAGACCATCTTCCGAGACAGCGCCATCGTGATGGCTCTGTTCGTCGTGGGCGCAGCCATCTACGGTGGCTGGCAGGGTCTGCAGACGCCCGCGCTCGCGGTGCTCTCCGGTGGGCTGCTCGGCCTGGGGAACCTCTTCCTCATCGCCCAGGTGGTCAAGCGCATGACCGCCATCGCGGCCGCCCCGGAGGGCTCCGAGACCCCCGCTGCCGGCCCCATGATCGCCGGACTGCTGGTCAAGACCCTGCTCTCCGCGGTCCTGCTCTTTGGGCTCTTCCAGCTCCTGAACGGGATCTGGATCATGGGCGGACTCGCCAGCGTGGTCGCCGCGCTGAGCCTGCGCTCCGTCACCTCCCTCTTCGTTGTCCCCGACCCGGCCCAGGAGGCCTGAGATGTACAACTACTCCTGGTTCTACCTCCTCCCCGGCTTCGAAGACGGCAGCGTCCTTGAGCCCCTGCACGTCGGCCACGACGAGGCCGTCGGCGCCTACGCGATCCCCACCGCCTGGCTGGTGTTCGCCATCATCGCCGTGTTCGCCCTGATGGCCCGCGCCGGCCTGAACAAGGCCATCGCCAAGGGTGGCAACCAGCAGTACGTGCCCGACACCGGTCTGGGCCCCCGCAACGCCGGTGAGATGCTGGTGGACGGCCTGCTGAGCTTCGCCGAGAACGTCCTGAACAGCCGGGACCTGGCGACCCGCTACTTCCCGCTCTTCGGCAGCGTCTTCACCTACATCCTGGTCTCCAACCTGCTGGGCCTCGTCCCCGGCTTCCTGGCCAGCACCGGCGTCATCAGCACCAACATGGCCGTGGCCCTGGTGGTGTTCGTGATGTTCAACTACGCCGGCATCAAGGAGATCGGGCTCAAGGCCTACCTGGCCCACATGGCCGGTCCCATGCTGGCCCTGGCGCCCTTCATCTTCGCGGTCGAGCTCTTCTCCGTGCTCCTGCGCCCCATGACCCTGTCGGTCCGGCTCTACATCAACATGTTCGCCGACCACCTGCTCCTGGGCGTGTCCAGCTACCTGACCCACGGCATCCTGGCCCCCGCGTTCTTCGTCGGACTCGGCGCCTTCGTGTCCTTCGTCCAGGCCTTCGTCTTCATGCTGCTCACCGTCGTCTACATCGCCCTGGCGGTCGGCGACGGCGACCACCACTGATTCCCCTTTCTTCTCTCAACCCCTTTCTTACTGCTCAGCCTGGCTGAGCCTGCCCTTGGAGACACCATGCAGTCCAAGTCCCTGAAGGTCGCCGCCACCATGCTCGGCCTCTTCCTCATCTCCTCCCCCGCCCTCGCTGAGGACGCTGCTGGCGGCTCCGGCGCTGGCCTGGGCGTCGTCGGCGCCATGCTCGGCATGGGTCTGGCTGCTGCCATCTGTGGCATGGGCCAGGGCCGCGCTGCTTCCGCCGCCCTCGAGGGCATCGCTCGCAACCCCCAGGCTGCTGGCAAGATCCAGACCCCGATGCTGATCGCCCTGGTCTTCATCGAGACCCTGGTGCTCTTCACCTTCGGCTTCGGCTTCCTGGCCCTGGGCAAGCTCTAAGCTCCCGGCCTTCGGGGCCAGGCCCCGGCATCGAGAGGCTCTCGGGCGCTTGCCCGGGGGCCTTTTGTGCTCTGGGGTGTGCCGGACAGCCTGCCTCCGACGTGAAACAGTCCCTACATCCAAAGCGAACGAAGGGGGCAAGGTGGGCAGAAACCTCATCGGTGATTTCTCGGCACTTGCGGTCGCAGCCATGACGGCGGTGACGGGGCTTATCGTAGCTTCATCGGGCAGTGCCGAGAGCGAATTCGACACGGGTTGGCAGGTCTCCGACCTACATTCCGACACCGGACAACCAGACCCTGTCGACGAGAGCAACCGGATCTACAACGCTGACGGTACTTACACTCTGTCAACGGCCGATCGCTACCAACTTGGAGAGCAGATAGAGTTGGGCCCAATCACCTGGGAGTACGTCGGCCCAGCGGTGTTCGTGGATGAGTTGGTCCCCCAAGGTCGTTTGATCATGGACGAGACAGTCATCCCCCCGGCGCGTCCATCTTCCCACGATCTCCTTCTAAAGAGCGAGATGTGGGATGCTGACGGGCACCTTTTCAAGGCCGTAGCTGTGGACCTCTCCAAGGTGAACCAAGTGGTACAGGACTACAACGCCACCCATCCCTCAGACGTGGAGGGACCCGTCGCCTCCTCGTATCCGGCAGAGCCCGGGTTCGGTCCGGGAGACAGTTGGGAGTACCTCCGGTTCGCTCCAGGATGGTTGACCAGCGGCCTGCTGGCCCCCGGAGCCCAGTACGACACTTGGTGGCACCAGTATCCGCAGCACGACGGTGTCTTCATCACGAGCCGATTCCGAGGCGATCTGGCATCTCCATCTTCAAGTTGGTACACCAAAATCCAGCAACCCAGTCAGGTCGTTCCGGAGGAGACTGACGCAGTAGCCACAGACGACTACTGCTCCGGCGTTCTGATCGAACCCGATGTCTTGCTGACAGCACGTCATTGCGTACTCGGTCTTCGAGATGGTCGAGAGGTCCGTCAGGACATGACTCACCAGGAATGGTGTACCCGCGGAAACCTGCGTGGCATGAATGGCGCATGCGTCAACTCACAACACGCAATCTCGATCGATCCAAGTGACTACGCCTTCGGAGATACAACCCTCCCCTGGCGAGACTGGGCGCTTATCCGGTTGCAGGCCCCGCTGATCTCCACGGACCAAACCGAAGCAACCATCATGGTGTTGTCGCAGTGGGAAGACCTATTCGATCCCGTTTTCGAACCAGAGCTCCTCGCTGCCCCTGTCTTGGCGGGTCCCCTGAATCAGTGCCAGACCGTCGGAGGCGAGAACAATCCCATCGTGGAAGAGACCGACCCAGTTTGGGACGAGAAGTGCGACAACTTCCGATATGCCAAAGGGGATCAGGGCGGAAGCCACGGGCGAGCCCTCTACCACCGCGAAGACGGTGATGTCTTCGTTGACGCCGTATACCGGGAGAGTATCGCATTCGACCTGATGTTTGGCTCAGCCGACTCCGGCGGACCGGTGTTCTGGGACGGGAGAAGCCCTGGCGGTACCAGATTCGTTACGGCCGTTGTGTCCAGTGCCTACTACGATAGCTGGGGCATTACCCACATGCGGGGGCCCCGAATCGCAGAGTGGAGAAGCGAGATCATTTCCCAGTGTGCTGCCCTGCCCGAGGCGGACTAGAGGGTACCCAATGACGCTCCTACTCCTCTCGTCCTGCGCTTGGATCCAGGAGCGCTCTGAGCCCCCCTGGGACTGCGACTTCTCCGCGACCGAGACGGGCTGGGACACCCCCTTCCAAGGGGGCACCGCCCAACAGGTGGTGGACCACTGGGAAGGCACCACGCGCTACGCAGCGATCGGCGGGCTGGCGGCGGTCTCCGAGCACCCTGGCGCCGAGTGGGGCACCGGGTGGACCCTCACGCTGGAGTCCAACGCGCCCCCCATGCTCCGGGAGTCCTGGGACTGTGGCGAGCACCTGTCCGTGCCCTTCTCCTGGACCCTGGCCCTGGACAACGGGGGGATCTGGGAGAGCGGTCACGGGGACAGTGTCCAACAGACCGTCGACGCCGATGGCGAGATCCGCGTCTTTGGCCCCCGCCCGGAAGACTGGACCCTCTTCTTCTCCGACGACCAGGAGACGGGGTACAGCTCTGCCTACGAGACCGCGTTCCCAGACCGAGACAACGAACGCTACGGGGTGGGGCTGACCCTCGAAGGGAGCGCCGACATCGGTCAGCTCTCCGTCTACTGGCTGGGCAGCCCTGAGCGCATCGCGAGCGCCAACCTCCAAGGGCTGGTGGTCAGCCGGGAGGCGCCATGATGTGGCTCCTGCTCGCCTGCAGCCCAGGCTTCCCCCCGGCCCCAGAGCCTGCGTGCCCAGGCAGCTCGGAGGTGCTGGGACAGGAGGAGGTGTCCTCCCTGGGCTTCTCGGCCCAACAACTCCACGCCGCCCTGCCTGAGACCCTGCCTCTGCCGGTCGCCTGGAGCGAGGAATGGGGTCCCCCCGCGGGCATCTCCTTCGAGCCCGTCCTGCACATCGGCGAGCTCTCCGCCACCCCGGAGCTGGTGACCTCGGCGCACGACTGCCAGGAGCGTCTGGTGGTCCCCGTACAGCTGGCGCTCACCCTCGCGGACGAGGCCCCCTTCCGCATCCAGGGCCTCGGTCAGCTCTCTGGCACGCCTGACGCTCCTCACTTCGAGCTGGGGTTCACATCCGGACCCGACGACTCCCCGGACCCTCAAGCCAGGGAGTGGATATTGGCGCAGCGGCAGGCTCAGTACGCCCTGGACAGCACCAGCGACCGCCCGGACTGGTACGGAATCCACGCCCTGGTGAGCGGAGGCTCCGACAGCGGACGCCTGCTGGTGGCCCAACAATGGACCAACGAAGACGCCTGGAGCGGGCCCCGGGTCCTGTTCCAAGGGGGCTGGTGAGCGCCAGCAGCTCCTCGCTGGCGCCCAGAGTACAGACCCACCGCGTGTGCCCACCGGCCCGCTGGGATAAGGTCCCCACCCTGGAGGTCCTCATGCTGCTCTTCTCCCTCTTCGTCGCCTGCGGAGACAAGAACACCGAGCCCGCGCCGCCGCCCGTCGGCTGGCACGCGGAGGAGGGCTGGAAGGGCCAGTGCTACTTCCCGCCCGACTTCGAGCAGGTGCAGAGCACGGAGGGCACCTCGGCCAGGCGCCTGGCCCGCCAGGAGGCCCTGGAGCAGATGAAGTCCCAGTGGAGCGGCGCGCGGGAGGACGGCATCAGCTTCCCCCCCAACTACGTCGAGGACGTGGAGACCACCCTGCTCGGCCGCCCCGACAGCATCGAGGCCGTCGCCCAGAAGAACCTGGAGCACTGCAAGCAGGTCATGGGCGTGGGCGCCGCAGCCGACGCGTGGAAGTCCTGGCTGGGCCAGCTCCCCGAGCAGCTCACCGCCGGTGAGTGCCTGAACCCCCTGACCGCCACCATGTTCGACTACCTGGACATCGGCGCGGGCTGGCAGTTCAGCGTCAACGTGTGCGCGGGCGACGCCATCCGCATCGAGGGCACCACCCAGGACAAGTACCGCATCTCCGAGCAGGGCGACTGGATGACGGTCGAGGGCCTGGGCGAGTCCCCCGCGGACGACGCCCCCTGCAAGCTCGAGGGCTGCGCCGCCGGCATGCTGATCGGCCGCTTCGTCTCCGAGGACGGCGCCGAGGAGCTCTTCCCCATCGGCTCCGAGACGGTCTACACGCCCATCGCCCACGGGCGCGTGATGGTCGCCATCAACGACGCGACCTACTACGACAACGTCTACTTCCAGTCGGGCAGCATCACCGACCACGCGGGCATCACCATCAGCCCGGCCAACTGACGCGGTGAAGCACGCCAAGCGGCTGGGCTTCTCGCTGCTGGTCCTGGTCCTCTTCTTTGGGGGGACCGAGGTCTTGCTGCGCGTGCTCGGGTTGCCCACCCAGGACGAGCGCCCGGTCTTCGAGCACAACAAGGTCTACTGGCAAGTCGAGGACAACCTGGTCGACGAGCCGATGACCCACAAGGAGCTCGGCGTCAGCTTCCCGGTCTCCACCGACGACCACGGCTTCCGGCCCCCGCACCACGACAGCCCCGGCAGCTTCCGCATCGCCGCCATGGGCTGCTCGACCACCTTTGGCTGGGGCGTGGCCGACAGCGAGACCTACCCCGCGCAGCTCCAGGCCATCCTGCGCGAGCGCGGGCACGACGTGCAGGTCATCAACGCCGGGCAGCCCGGCTACACCAGCTTCCAGGGCCTGTGGCTGTGGGACCAGGAGCTGGCCGACATGGACATCGACCTGGCCCTGGCCGGCTTCGTGGTCCAGGACGCCCGGGAGGTCGCCTACTCCGACAAGTCCCAGGCCGTCATGCAGGGCGAAGCGGACTTTCTCAAGAGCAACGTGCTCTACAAGTGGCGGCTCTACCAGGTGCTGCAGACCAGCCTGGGGGCTGTCCAGACCCGGGCCAAGGAGCACGGCAACACCCGCCGCGTGCCGGGCGCCGACTACCTGGAGAACCTGCGCGCGCTGAGGGCCAAGGTGCAGGCCGGGGGCGGGGAGATCGCCCACTTTGGCTACCCGCTGGAGGTCGCCGGCTACACCGAAGAGCACCGCCGCCTGCTGCGCCTGGAGGCCCAGGACAAGGGCATCCCGCACCTTGACCCCAGCGAGACCATCGCCCAGCGGGTGCGCGCCGGGGAGCGGCTGTACTTTGCGCCCCAGGACCCCGGTCACGCCAACGCCGCGGGCAACCGCGCCATCGCCGAGCTGGTCGCGGACTGGCTGATCCAGGAGGGCTTGGTCCCATGAGCACGGAAACCCCGGTGCGCGATTGCTGTCTGGTCCTCTTGGTGCTCAACGAGATCAATGGCCTGAGAGACTGCTGGGATGCGCTCCCCCTGGACCGCTTCTCCGAGGTCGTCGCCGTGGACGGCGGCTCCACCGACGGCAGCCGGGAGTTCCTGACCGAGCGCGGCATCCCCATCCTGGACCAGTCCATCCCCGGGCGCGGCGTCGCCTTCCGCGTCGCGGCAGAGGCCTCCAGCGCCGAGCGCATGGTCTTCTACTCCCCCGACGGCAACGAAGATCCCGCCGACATCGAGCGCCTGGACGACCTGCTGCTGGGTGGCGCCCGCGTGGCCATCGCCAGCCGCTTTGCCGAAGGCTCCGTCAACGAAGAGGACGTCTCCCCCTTCCGGCCGCGCGCCTGGGCCAACCGCGCCCTCACGCGCATCGCGAACGTCTGCTTCAACGACGGCCAGCCCTTCGTGACCGACACCATCAACGGCTTCCGCGCCCTGCGGCGGGCCGACCTGCTGGCGCTGGAGACCACCGTCAAGCGCTTCCCCATCGAGTACCAGATCAGCATCCGGGCCCTCCAGCGCGGCTGGCCCATCGCCGAGCTGGCCACCATCGAGGGCCAGCGCGTCGGCGGCGAGTCCAAGGCCCTGTCCTGGCCCGTCGGCAAGGACCACCTCAAAGTGCTGATCACCGAGCTGCCCAAGGCCCGGTGGTGGCAGGGCAACAAGCGCGCTTGACCCCCTTGCTGCTGGCGTTGTTGGGGGCCAGCGAGCTGCTGTCCCCGCCCCAGGCCGAGCCTCTGGCCATGCTGGTCGGCGAGCAGGCCCAGGACCTGGCGGCCTGTCACGCGCAGCACGCGGACGGTTCTTTCTGGGCGTTTGAACTCGGCTTTCGTGCACGAATGGGGCGGGTCTGGTTCCCCAGACTGTTGACCTCGACGGTGGACGACGGTGATCTGGAGCGCTGCGTGCGCAAGGCGGCCCGGGGGTGGGCCATCGAGCCGACGGTCACCGCGGACCTCTCCTGGCCCCTGCTCATCCTGCCGGCGCCCGCGACCTTGTACGGCGCGCAGCCGACCCTCCCCGACCCGGCCCTGAGTGCGTGGATCGCCGGGCTTCAGGGCGAGCTGATGGAGCAGGCCCAGGGCTCGGACGTCCAGGGTTCAGGAGAGGGCGTGCTGGTCTTTGGCCTGGAGCTGCAGGGCACAACGCTCAGCACCCACGCCATGCGGGACACCTCGGCAGACCAGTCCCTCGGCGAGGAGCTGCTGCCCCCGCTCACCTGGCGGGCCGTCCCCGACCTGGAGGCGCAGGCCGTGGTCGCGGTGTCGAGGGGGGCGCTTCCCGAGGGCCGGGCGCCTCGGGACAATCAGATCGCCGCGTGCCTGCAGGACGGCCCCGCCACCCTGGACGTCGTCCTGCGGCAGGGTCGCGTGGTCGCCGCCTGGGGCGACGCCTGCCTGGCCCAGAAGGCCCTGGGTTGGCAGCTGGACCCCGCGCTCACCGGCGCCCTGGAGTGGACCCTGAGCCCACCCGCCACCGAGTTCTTGCGGCCTGTGGACCCCGTCGAGCTGCCCTCTTGGGAGGAGGGAGGGGCCGAGGACCTCCAGGGTCAGCTGGCCCACCACCTGGCCTACTACCGCGCCCAGGCCCGCTCCTGCTTTGACGCCCCCGGCGAGGTCATCGTGGCGGTTGACCTGCGCTATGGCGAGAGCGAGAACCCCCGCGTGGTGGGGGGGAATGCGACGCCGGCGGCGGAGGCGTGTGTGTTGGCGCAGGCGGCGGGGTGGCGGTGGCCGATCACTTTGGAGGGGACGCGGCGGGTTCGGGTGAGTGGGCCTTGAGGGGGCCCGCTGTGATGGACGGATCCAGTACCTGGAGCCTGCGGGCTGAGTGGGGAGCTCGGGGCCGGTCCAACGGGCGTCCCACCGCGCATCGAGGGTCCAACGTGCCTTTCAGCGAGAGGATCAACCGCTGGCTGAGCAGCTCCCCCGCAGCCCGGCAGCTTCACCACCCCGTGACAGAGACCCGGGCAGCCGCTAGAACAGGGGGGTGCTGACTGTCCTGCTCGCTCAGCTTGGGGGGTGCGTGTGCGCGCCGTCCCAGGCGCCGGAGACGCCCACGCCCAATCACGCCCAGGTGCGCGCAGCCGTGGAACGCACCCAAGATCTGGAGCTGGCCCATTGGACCGAGTCGGAGGACTCCTACGTCCTTCGGCCGTCGGACAAGGCGCCCGAGCTGGTGCACCACAGCCTCTACCTGCTGGTCCCTCTCGGCACGTCCCAACCCATGAGCGTGGCCCTCGTGGATGGGGCCTCCGGCACCTGGATCACCAGCGGTCATGCCCAGGGAACCAGCGAGGTCCTGGCGACCGAGCCCCAGCTCTCCGCTCAGGAGGTCCCAGCGCTGGCCTTTGAACTGCTCAGGGAGCACAGCCGCCACCAGAGCCTGGAGAGCGGACTGGCGGTCCAAGGCGATGCCGGCTGGGAGCTGACCCTGGAGGTCCTGAACGAGGGCAGCCCGGAGCAGTGGCGCCTCAAGCCAGCGGGCCCCTTCTCCACCCTGGAGAGGGTCCGACCATGAGCTACACCCGCCGACACACCCCCCGCGCGCGGAGCACCCTGCTGCAGCTCGGCCGCGGCAGCGGAGAGGTCGGGCTCCCCGACTTCATCTCCTGGATGGAACAGAACCACCCCGAGCTGCTCGAGAGTGGCCCGGAGGACTGGGTGACCTCCAACACCGACGAGAACTACTACGACTACTGGGGCGGGTACTGGGACAGCGTCAACGGGAGCTGATGCCACGCACCGCGCCCCACGGGCAGCCAACCGAGCACCGCAAGCACCGGGCATCCGGGGTCGAACGCCCGCCTCGGCCGGGCATCCGGGGTCGAACGCCCGCCTCGGCCGGGCATCTGGGGTCGAACGCCCGCCTCGGCCAGAAATCTGGGCTCCAAAGTCCCCTCTGTCGGGCGGGCAGGGCGCGAAGTGACTGAAATCCCGTTGGCCGCGAAGACCCGCTCTCCAGCAGTCGGGCGTTCAGGGGTGGATGCCCCGCTCAAGCGGGCGTTCAGGGGTGGATGCCCGGCTCAAGCGGGCGTTCAGGGGTGGATGCCCGCCAACTCCCCTCGGGGCGGTTGACCTCCCCCTCCTGGTGCACAAAGCTCCCGGCACACAGGAGTCGACAATGAGCGGGGGACAGACACCCACCCTGGACGATGCGCGGGCGCAGCTGGCGGCCGGAGACCCTCAGGAGGCGGCGCGCACCCTGCGCTGGGTGGCTCGGGGGCCTCAGCCCGCGGACGCCGAGCTGCTGGGCATCGCGGAGCTGCTGGCCGGTATCGGCCAGACGATGTCCCTGACCGAGCTGGAGCAGCCGGCGCGGGCGCTGCAGGCCATGAGCGGCCAGGCCCTCTACGACCTGGGCTGGGGGCTTGTGCACGTGGGGCTGCCCGCGGTGGCGGTGCCCTTCCTGCGGCGGGCGCTGCAGGACCACCCCTCCGAGAAGGTCCTGCTGGGCGAGCTGGCGGCGGCACTGGAGCGCTCCGGTCAGCACGCCGAAGTCGTGGAGACTTTGGCGGCGGCGCCCCAGGCGCTGGAGGACTTCTGGCTGCGCTACCTGCTGTCCCTCAACGCCCTGTTGAGCGGCCTGGTGGAGACGGCCCGAGAGCACCACGCACAGCTGGTCCCTCAGGACCGAGACCAGACCGCCGCCCGGGATCGGGTGAGCGCCATGCTCCAGCGTCTGGACAGCCTGGGGTCCGACCAGCGGGACCTACGCGCCTGGCAGTACGCGCTCAACGGCTGCGTGCTGCTGCACCTGTCGCCCTACGGCTTCGACGAGGGCATGAATGGCCGCTACGCCTTCACCCAGGACTCTCCGGAGGCCATCCACCGGGACCTGCTGCGCCTCGCAGAGATCCTCAAGCAGACTGGCCAGCTCCCCCAGCAGATCCTGGCGCTGCCCGACCACGGCAGCCAGGTGGTCGGGATGGTCCTGGCCGAGCTGCTGGGCCTCCCTCTGCGCCCGGCCTCCAGCGGCGCCGAGGGCCTGGTGGTCGCCTACGATCTGGCCCACTGCACGCAGCGGCCGCCCGATCAGCCGTTGTTCGCCCGGGTCCTGCGCTGGCGGGATCCGCCGGGCATCGTCCCGCACTGGGTCGGCCTGCTGGCCCAGACCAACACGGCTCCGTGGGAGCCCGGGATGCGGGTGGGTGAAGACGGCCAGGCCGCTCGGCGAGAGGCCTCGACGGAGCCTCCGGAGGCTTGGGCGCGGCAGATCCTGGAGGCCTCACCCGAGCCCGACGGCATCGCCCCTGGCGATACCCAGCAGCACTTCGAGGCCTTCGTGGCCAGGGTGTCTCCGCGGCCCTCGGATCAGTTCTGGGAGGGGCCGGTGCGGTCGAGCTTCTTCGGGTGAGAGCCCACAACCCCCGCACCCACCAACTCCGCCAGCCTGTCCTCGCCGATGCCCAGCCAGTCACAGAGCACCGCGGCGGAGTCGGCCCCGAGCGGTCCACCCACAAATCGCGTGGCACCCGGCGTCTTCTCCATCCTGGGGGCGAGCTCGGGGAGGACGATGGGCTGGCCGCCGACGTGGATCTCGGGGAAGAAGTCGCGGGCCACGAGCTGGGGGTGGGCCAAGATCTGGGCGGCGTCCTGGACGGGCCCGGCAGGGACACCGGCGGCGGCGAGCTGGTCCACGCAGTCGGAGACGCTGAGGGTGCGGGTCCAGGCGGCGATCTCGGCGTCGAGCTCCCAGCGGTGGGCGACGCGGGCGGGGTTGTCGACAAAGCGGGGGTCGTCGCCAAGCTGGGGCTTGCCCATGGCGGCGCAGAGGCGGCGGAAGACGGATTCGCCGTTGGCGCCGATGACGACCTCGCCGTCGGCGCAGGGGTAGCCGCCGGTGGGGGCCAGGCCGGTGATGGTGCCGCCCGAAGGCTGGCGTACAACGCCGACACTCGCCTCGACCAGGGTGGCCTCAAGCAGGGTCAGCACGGACTCGACCAGGCTGACGTCCACGACCTGGGCGGGGCCGCCGCGCTCGCGGTGGAGCAGGGCGAGCAGGATCCCGATGGCGGCGTGCATGCCGGCGACGGTGTCCCCGATGGAGAGGTTGGCGCGCTTGCTGGGGCCGTCGGGGTCGCCGGTCAGGTAGCGCAGGCCCCCGACGGCTTCGGCCACAGCGGCGTACCCGGGGCGCTGGCGCATGGGCCCAGTCTGGCCGTACCCGGAGACCCGGCAGACCACCAGGCGGGGGTTGATCTCGGCGAGCGCATCGGGTCCCAGGCCCCACTGCTCCATGCGGCCGGGGCGGAAGTTCTCGATGAGCACGTCGGCCTGGGCGGCCAGCTCCCGGACGATCTGGCGGCCGGCCTCGGTGCGCAGGTCCAGGCTGAGCAGGCGCTTGTTGCGGGAGATCGTGCGCCACCACAGGCTGGTGTCGCCCTGCATGGTGCGCCAGGAGCGGATGGGGTCGCCCTGGGGGGACTCGACCTTGACGACCTCGGCGCCGAAGTAGCCCAGCAGGGTGCCCGCGAAGGGCCCGGCGATGAGCTGGCCGAGCTCCAGGACCTTGATGCCTTGAAGCGCGCTCACTGGCAGGCCTCGCCCTGGGGGTTGTCGCGGCCGCGCTGCCAGCAGTGGAGCTCGCCTCCGTCGATGTCGCGGAAGCTCACGCGCAGGGTCTCCGGGGTGATGTCGAGCACGGCGAAGCCATACTGGGAGACGCCGAACTCGACGCCCTCGTGGGCCGTGGGATCACAGTCGGGGAACTCCCGGAGCTTGGAGCCCGCGCCCGAGGTCACCGCCGGCACCCCCGCGACCACGCTGAGCTGCAGCAGGTGGGCGTGGCCGTTGATCCACAGGTCCGGCTGGAGCTCGTTTTCCTGCAGCCAGGGCAGCACGAAGTCCTCGTCCGTCTTGTCGCAGACCTCGTAGAGCACGTGGTGGCCGCCCAGGATCTGCCAGTCGTCGGGGTCCTCGGCCAGCCAGGCCTTGAGCTCGTCGGCCGGCCAGGTGCGCTCGGGCGCCGAGGTGTGCAGCAGCCCCAGGCGCGCCGGGCCCAGGTCCACGCCGTAGGCCTCGCCGGGGAAGATCATCTCGCCGGGGCGCTGCTGCGCGTAGAGCCGGTAGCAGCGCTCGCGGGCCTTGGAGCGCTTGCCCGTGCGGCGGCCCAGCAGCTTGCGCTTGGCCCACTCGCCGATGGGGCCCACGTCGTGGTTGCCGAGCACCATGTAGACCGGCAGATCCAGGCCGCCCACGTGGTCGTACAGGTGCGCGTCCAGCTTGCCGCCCGCGCCCTCGGGGCTCTCGCCGCGGCCGCACTTGGGGGCCTTGTTGTAGAAGAGGTCGCCCAGATCCACGATCGCGTCGGCGTCCTGCGCACCCAGGGCCGCCCGCAGCCGCGCCCGCTGGGAGGCGTCCATCTTGTGGGGGTCGCCGTCCACCGGGAGCTGACCTGTGTCCCCGAGCAGCAGCAGGCGCACGGAGTCCCCGGCGTCCAGGTCGGGGGCGGTGGCAAAGCCCGTGCTCCCCAGGGCCAGCAGCGGCAGGCTCAGGGCGCCCAGGGCGAGGGCGATCTTGGTCTTGTCAGGCATGTCTGAAAGCTACCCCGCGGGGGCCTGTGCATCCTGCGGGGCGGGCAGAAAGCTGCGATGATGGTGCCCGTGATCTGGCTCTGCACCCTCTCCGCCGCCCTGGCCTCCGAGGCCCCCGCGCCCAGCCCCCGACAGGCCGCGCGGCAGGCCGACTACGACAAGAACGCCCTGCACCTGCAGCTCAACGGCGGGTCCGTGGCGGTGCTCGACGGCCGCGGCCGCCCCCTGCCCCCCGACACCTTCGCCCGGCGCGCCGACGACTGGTGGACCTGGCAGCGCATCGACTACGACGCCCGCCTCTCGCGCAGCGTGGTCAACAGCTTCTACCTGGTGGGCGGCGTCTCCGCGCTGGTGGGCGCCAACATCGTCCCCCTGCTGGCAAGCGGCTACACCAACAACGACTACGCCCAGATCATGCGCGTCACCGGCGTCGGCCTGGTGGTCGGCGGGCTGGTGCTCGTGGGCGGCGGCTACCGCATCCAGACCCAGGCCACCCACCGCGCCAACGACTACACCCACTGGTGGACCGCCGAGCAGCTCGAACAGCTCGTCGACCAGCACAACGCGGCGCTCGCCCAGGAGCTCGGCCTCCCGGTCAGCCTGGTCTCCGCGCCCACCCCGCCGCGGGGCCTCGAGCTCGCGCCAGTCCTGGGCCCCGGTCAGCTCGGCGTCGTCGGCCGATTCTGAGCCTCCCTCTGCGGGACTCACCCCAAGGCACCCGGCCGCCCAAGGTGGTAGGTACAGAGCGTGCGTTTCACCCTCAGCCTCATCGCCCTGGCCGCCGCCGCGCTCTTGAGCGTGCTGGCCTGGCAGATCCAGGGCCCGCTGATCGAGGCCGACCTGCAGGAGCGCGCCGGGCAGGCCTTGGCCCAGGCGCAGGTGACCGGTGTGGGGGTCGCCGTGGACGGGCGCGATCTGACCCTGAGCGGCACCCTGCAGAGTGAGGATGCGCGTACGCAGGCCCTCGCCGTCACCCGGGAGCTCAAGGGTGTGCGCGTGGTGAAGGATGCACTGGAGGTGGACCCGATCCTGCCCGAGCACCATCGGCTCACCGCTCAAAAGCTCCCCACAGGGCGCGTGGAGATCTCTGGACTCGTGCCCACCAGCGAGGTCAGGCTGGCCTTGATCCAGTCCGCCGCGGAGATCCTCGGCGAGGCCCAGGTGGTCGACCGCCTGCAGGTGGTGGACGGGGTGCCGGACCTGAGCGCCCCGCTGCGCGCGTCGCTCCCCTACGTGGCGCGCTTTCGAGGTGGGGAGGCCGAGGCGGTGCCGGGCCGCCTGAGCCTGCGCGGACAGGCCCCGGACCTGGACAGCGTGGGGGAGACCCGCCGGGCGCTGGAGACCGCGCTGCCCGAGCTGGAGCTGATCGTCGCCCTGCGGCGGGACTGGTCGGCGCAGGACATGAGCCTGGTGATCACCCGGACGCGGGGGGCGCACGGAGACGGCGTGCGGCTCTACGGCGCGGTCCCGGACCTGCAGGCGCACTCGCGGGTGGTGACGGCGGCGGCGGAGCTCTGGGGCGCGGGGCAGGTCCAGGACGAGCTGGTGGTCGCCGGTCAGGCGGGGCTCCCCGACCACTCGGACTGCGCGGCGGCGCTGCTGCCCCTGCTGCCGGAGATCCAGGCGGGGGTGATCCGGCAGGTGGGCGACACGCTGAGCATCCAAGGTGCGGTCCCCACGGCCGCGGTGGTGGAGGAGCTGCCGCTGGATCGCTGCGCGGGGCTCTCGCCCAGCGTGGAGCTGCCGGTGGCCCTGAGCACCCGCGACTGCCAGGCGCGCTTGAACGCCATGCTGGTGGGCGAGCCCATCCGCTTCCTGAGCGCGAGCGCGGAGATCGCGCCGGTCAGCGACATCGACCTGGTGCGGCTGGCGGACACGCTGCAGGCCTGCCCGGGGCCCGCCCTGCGCATCGAGGGCCACACCGACTCCGTGGGGGACGACGCCGCCAACCTGAGGCTGTCCGAGCGCCGGGCGGCGGCGGTGCGGGGCCGCATGGTGGAGCTGGGCATCCCGCCTGAGCGCATGGAGGCCCAGGGCTTCGGGGAGGCCCAGCCCGTGGCCTCGAACCGCAGCGCCGCGGGCCGCGCCGACAACCGCCGCATCGTCTTCACCCTGTTGGAGTCCACGCCGTGAGCTTCCTGCTGCTGCACATCTCCCTGTGGATCTTCCTGGCCGTGGTGGTGGGCGCCGCCATCGGCTGGATGATGCGCAAGCTCACCTCGGAAGAGGAGACCACCGGCCTGCACGAGCAGGAGCGGCGCCGTCAGGCCGAGCTGGAGGCCACCCGCGCCGCCTTGGCCCAGACCCAGCAGCAGGCGGCGGCGGCCCGGACCTTGCAGCAGAAGGCGGAGGCCGATCTGGCGGCCCTGGAGCTCTCGCGCCCGGTCGCGGAGCCCGACGCCGACGAGGACGAGGAGCTGGTCAAGCGCGTGGCGGCCCTGACCATGGAGCTGGGCTCGGTGCGGGAGCAGCTCCACATCAGCCAGGTGGAGCTGCACGAGGCCCAGAGCCAGCCCCGCCCCACGCTGGGGCCCTCGCCGGTGGAGCTGCAGGTGTCCCAGGCCAAGGCGGCGACCCTGGAGCTCAAGCTGGGGGAGTCCCGGCAGCGGCGCAACGAGCTGGAGCAGGAGCTGGAGGCGCTGCGCCTGGAGATGGCGGCGCTGCGGCGCGAGCAGGACCTGCCGGCCAGCAGGCCCACCCAGCTCGAGCTGATGAAGGACAGCGGCGGCGTCGACCAGCAGCTCCAGGCCGCCCGCAGCCGCCTGGAGGAGCTGGAGACCGCCCACCAGGAGCTGTTGGCCCAGCACACCGAGCTGCTCTCCACGGCGGGCGAAGCCATCGCCCCCGAGTGGCTGCTGGAGGCTCCCCAGGGGCTGCCCGACGACCTCAAGCGCATCAAGGGCATCGGACCCGTGCTCAGCGCCACCTTGAACAAGCTGGGCATCTACCACTTCCACCAGCTCGCCCGCCTGGAGGCCGCCGAGGCCGCCTGGCTCGCGGCGCAGCTCGGCACCTTCCCGGGACGGATCTTCCGGGACCGCTGGGTACAGCAGGCGCGGGAGCTGGGGGGCTGAGTCCCCTGGGGCTGCGTTCTTTGGGGTGGGACAGCGGCGGGCGGGCCAGCGACGGACGGGTCAGCGGCGCGCCTCCAGGGCCGCCAGCAGCACGCTGAGGTCCTGGTGCAGCCGGGCCATGCGCTCCGCGCCGACCTCCTGAGCCAGCTCGGCCTCCAGGGCGCGCAGCTCCCCCAGGCCCCGCAGCAGGCCTTGGTGTCCCGCCTGCGAGAAGCGGATCAGCCGCGCGCGGCCATCGCTGGGGTCGGGCACGCGCTCGACCATGCCCATCTGCTGCAGCTCATCGACCAGCTGGCCGGCGGCCTGCTTGCTGACCTCCAGACGGGCCGCGAGCTCCGTCAGGCGGATCCCCCGGAAGTCCAGGTGCGGCAGCAGGCGGGTGTGCGCCCGACGTACCTGGGGCGCGTCACGCTGCAGCCGCTCCACGCCCATGTCGTTGAGCAGGCGGGCGCTGCGGAACAACACCTGGCCCAGGCTGGCGGCCTTGGCGTCTTCCAGGTCCTGGGGATTTTTTATACGGCTCACTTGACCATTCCAGCTTTGGTCAAGTATACCTGACCAAAATTGGCAAGGCTTACTTGACCAACTTGAGGTCCACATGGAGCGCATCAACGAGGGGCTCTGGGAGCTGCCGCACGACACCTGGATGCCCGGCGGCGTCTGCTTCTCGGGGCGCATGACGGTGCTCCGCGCTGCGGACGCCTCGCTGGTGCTGCACAGCCCGGTCCCGCTGGATGAAGGGGCGCGGGCGCAGCTCGCGGAGCTCGGAGAGGTGGGCCACATCGTCGCGCCCAACCTGGTCCACCACCTCTACGCAGCCGACGCCAAGGCCGCCTTCCCCGACGCCGTGCTCTGGGGCGCGCCCGGCCTGCGCGAGAAGACCGGCCTGGGGGTCGACCGGGTGTTGGACGCCGGGTTCGACGTGCCGGGGCTCCGGGCCATCCCCTTGCCCAGCGGCCCCAAGCTCAACGAGACCGTGTTCCTGCACCCCGCGAGCGGCACCCTGGTGGTCACCGACCTGGTGTTCAACCTGCGGCAGACCCGCGGCTGGGCCACGCCCTGGGTGATGCGCCTGGTGGGCTGTCACCAGTGCCTGTCGGCCTCGCGCAGCCTCAAGTGGGTGTTCGTGAAGGAGGACTTCGCCGCCTTTGTACAGGCGGCCCGGGCCCTCACCGAGCTGGAGTGGGACCGCCTGGTGATGAACCACGGCGAGATCGTCGAGCAGGGCGGACGCGAGGCGCTGCGCGAGGGGCTGGCCTGGATGGGGTGAGGGCGCGCAAGGGCGGGTGAACGCAACAGCGGGCTGCGCAAGTCCTGGCGAACGCAACAGCGGGCTGCGCAAGTCCTGGCGAACGCAACAGCAGGGCCCCGGAAGTCGCTGGACTCAGGGCAGCTCGTTGCGTTCAGAGCCACTTGCGCAGTGGCTCGTTGCGTTCAGAGCCACTTGCGCAGTGGCTCGTTGCGTTCGACCCCACTTGCGCAGTGGCTCGTTGCGTTCGACCCCACTTGCGCGGGGCCTTGTTGCGTTCGACCCCAATTGCGCGGGGCCTTGTTGCGTTCGACCCCAATTGCGCGGTGACGGGGTCGGGAGTCAGGTCTCAGAGGTCAGATCTCAGGCATCACGCCGGCCCGGGCCGCCAACGCCCTCCGTGCCCCAGTCGCGGGCCCTCCCCGAGCCGCCCATCCTGCAGGCTGCCACCACCCCATCAACGCCACCTCCAGTGTCATCGCCGGTTCCCGGTCTTCGGTCGCCGCGAACCTCCCGCCGGCCTGCGTCCCACCCCGTCATCGCCGGTCTCCGAGCGCGCGAACCCGCCTACGCCGGCCCCAGCCTCCCCGTCTGCCCCCGCAGGCGCAGCAGGTGGTCCGCCAACACCAAGGCCACGCCCGCCTCCACCATCGGCACCGCCCGCGGCACCGGGCAGGGGTCGTGGCGGCCGCGCGGCTTGATGACTGCCGCGTTGCCGTCCTGGTCCACCGTGTCCTGGGGCGTGAAGATGGTCGCCACGGGCTTGAAGGCCACGGAGAGCGTGATGGGCATCCCGTTCGAGATGCCCCCCTGGATCCCGCCGGAGTGGTTGGTCCGGGTGCGCACGCCGCCCTGCCCGTCGGGCTCGAAGGGGTCGTTGTGCTCGCTGCCCAGCATCGACGCCGCGGCGAAGCCCGCCCCCGACTCGAAGCCCTTGGCCGCCGGAAGCGAAAGCATGGCCTTGGCCAGCTCGGCCTCCAGCTTGTCGAACACCGGGTCGCCCAGCCCAGCCGGCACCCCGCGCGCCACGCAGCGCACGACCCCGCCGATGCTGTCGCCCTTGGAGCGCACCTGCTTGATGCGGGCCTCCATCGCGGCGGCGGCCTGCGGGTCCGGGCAGCGCACGGCGTTGGCCTCGACCTGCTCCAGGGTCAGCGTCAGAGGGTCCACATCGGCCTGGATGTCGCCGACGCGGTCGACCCAAGCGATGACCTCGCCGGCACCCAGAGCGGCGAGGACCTGCTTGGCTACGGCACCCCCAGCGACACGGGCGGCGGTCTCGCGCGCCGAGGACCTCCCTCCCCCTGCCCAAGCCCTCAGCCCGTACCGGGCGTCCGTGGTGTAGTCGGCGTGGCTGGGTCGATACAGGTGCTTGAAGGGCGCATACGCCCGCGGGTCCGCGTCCTTGTTCCGAATCACCATCCCGATCGGCGAGCCCAGGGTGCGCCCCTCGAACACGCCGCTCAAGATCTCGACCTGGTCGGCCTCCTTGCGCTGCGTGCTCAGGCTGGACTGCCCCGGACGGCGCCGGTCCAGGTCTCGTTGGATCGCGGCGACATCCAGCGCAATGCCCGGAGGACAGCCCTGGATCACGGCGCCCAGGCCGCCCCCGTGGCTCTCGCCGAAGGTGGTCAGAGTGAAGAGACGGCCAGTGGTGCTTCCCATGCCCCGCCCCTATCTCCCAGGCCCCCCGGTGCGCACACACCCTGACACCAATCGGCTAAGGCGAGGACATGCTGCCCCTGATCCAATGCCTGGCCGCCGCCCTGCTCTTCGGGCTGACGGTGCCCGCGACCAAGGCCCTGCTTCCCCAGTCCGGGCCCCTGGTCGTGGCCGGCCTGCTCTACCTGGGCGCCGCGTTGGGGGCCCTGCCCTTCGCCCGCCCCAAGCCCGAGCAGGACCTGCGCCCCCCGCGCAAGGAGTGGGCTCGCCTGGGCGGCGCCGTGCTCTTTGGCGGCGTGCTCGGACCGGCCGCCCTGGTGACCGCCATGACCCTGGGCTCCGGCGCCTCGATCAGCCTGTGGCTCAACCTGGAGACCGTCGCCACGGCCGTGCTCGCGGTGCTCTTCTTCAAGGAGAACATGGGCCGCTGGGAGTGGCTCGCCTGCGCCGGCGTCCTGGCCGGCGGCGTGCTCCTGGCCGCCGAGGACGGCTTCTCCGCCGCGCCCGCCGCTGCCCTGGTCGCCGCCGCCTGCCTGTGCTGGGGCCTGGACAACAACCTCACCGCCACGATCGACCGCTTCACCCCCGCCCAGTCCACCTTCGCCAAGGGCGCCGTCGCCGGCAGCGTGAACCTGGGCCTGGGCCTGCTCTTCTCCCAGCAGCTCCCCGCCTGGAGCACCGTCGCCCTGCTCCTGGGCATCGGCGCGGTCGGCTACGGCCTGTCCCTGGTCCTCTACATCACCGGCGCCCAGCAGCTCGGCGCCACCCGCAGCCAGCTCGCCTTCTCCACCGCCCCCTTCCTGGGCGCCATCGCCAGCCTGCTCCTGCTCAGCGAGGCCCTCCTCTGGCAGCACCTGGCCGCCGGCGGCGTGCTCATCGGCTCCTTGGCCCTGCTCTTCGCCCAGCAGCACGCCCACGACCACCACCACCACGCCCTGACCCACACCCACCGGCACCGCCACGACGACGACCACCACGACCACACCCACGACCCGCCGGTGGCCGGCTGGCACAGCCACGAGCACGCCCACGCCCCCAAGGCGCACAGCCACGCCCACAGCCCCGACCTGCACCACCGCCACGAGCACTGAGGCCCCATGACCCTCTCCCAGTCCCTCGCCCGCCTGGAGTCCCTGGCGGACCCCAAGATGCTCAACGTCAAGATCCGCGGCGGCGCCCAGGCGCAGTTCGGCGTGCCCCTGGGCGCGATCCGCAAGCTGGCCAAGGAGATCAAGCGCGAGCCCGAGCTGGCCGAGCAGCTCTGGGCCACCGGCAACCTGGACGCCCGCCTGCTGGCCATCCTGATCGTCCGCCCCAAGGACCGCAGCCTGGAGGCGCTGGAGGCCATGCTGCAGAGCTGCGACTGCGAGCAGGTGGCCAGTTGGCTGAACAACTACCTGGTGGGCAAGCACCCCCAACGCGAGCAGCGCCGGCAGACCTGGATGGACAGCGCCCACCCCTGGGTGGCCCGCGCCGGCTGGCACCTGAGCGCCCAGCGCGCCCAGAAGGCCCCCGAGGGCTTGGAGACGGACGCGCTCCTGGACCGCATCGAAGCCGAGATGGGCAGCGCCCCGGCGCCAGTCCAGTGGACCATGAACAACACCCTGGCGCAGATCGGCATCAACCTCCCCGAGCACCGCGCCCGCGCCCTGGCCATCGGCGAGGCCCTGGGCGTCTACCGCGACTACCCGGTCAGCAAGGGCTGCACCTCGCCTTATGCGCCGGCGTGGATCGGGGAGATGGTGCGGCGAGCTGAGGGCTGAGGGGCTACTCCGGCGGGAGATAGAGGGTGAGCTCAGACCCACCAAAATGCAGGGGGATCCAACCGTCTCCTTCGGGCTCTCCCCAGTCCACGTAGAGCTCCGAGAGGGCGACGGCGGCCAGCTCTCCCTCCGCGTCGTAGAGGGGCTCGCCGGGCTGGATGGCGGGGTTGCCCGCGAGCAGGGCCTGGAGGGGACTCCATCCCTGCAAGTGCGCCCCGGGTTGGAAGACCTTGTTCCGGGCGTGGGTGGTGGTCGGCCGGCTTCGGCGCTCCAGGGCCTCGGCGCGGACCCAGCCTTCGAATCGCAGTCCGGTGACGGGGTCCTCGGTCTCCACGGGTCGGTAGCCGTCCCGAGAGGGGCCGATGGGGTTGGCCAGGGTGTCCTCGCTTGGGCGGCAGGAGACGGAGCAGCCGCAGAGCATCCGCGGGTTCAAGAGGGTGAGGAGCTCGCCGTCTGGTGCGGTCAGCAGCGGCTCCTCCCGAGGGAAGGCGTGGGTGAACAGCAGCGGCTCCTGGGCATCGACGTACCAGAGCTCGGAGAGGCCGCTGCCGTCGAACGTAGGGGCGCCGCCTGGGTGGTGGACGGCGTGCTCGGGACCCTCGAGGGTGAAGGGCGCCCAGGCGCCGGGGGTGAGGTCCTGGAGGTCGAACCAGAGGAGCAGGCGGAGCCCCTGGATGTCGACCGCCAAGCGCGCCTGCTCGCTGTCGTGCTCGACAACGCCATGGGTGACGAAGGAGAATCCGCTGAGGTCCAGGTCGTCCCCATCGGGTGTGAAGCGCGCGCCAACGACACCTGGGAGCGGCCGGGCCTGCAGCTCGGTGAGCTCGATCAGCCCGGGATCGGCGAGCCACTGGGACTCGGGCATGCAGCCAAGCAGGAGCAGGAACATGGGGGCCTCACTGTCGGGTGGGACAGCGGGTTGTCGCGGAGGTTCCGCGACGACGCCCGCACCCGGTCCACGATGCGGACGCCGCGCGGCCGATGGGGCGTCGCCAAGCGGGCCTCGGGTGGTTGCGATCACTCGAGGAGGTGAAGCCAGACCCAGGTGACACCGCCTGCGAGGCCGATGCCGTACCCCACCAAAACCAGCAGCGTCACCAGCAGCGTCGAGAGCGGCCGACCATAGAACGCGGCCAGCCAGCGCAGCCTGGCGAGCTGCCACCCCAGCCCGAGCGCTTCGGCCTTGGTCCCGAGCGGCAGCAGCATCAGAGCCTGCTGCGCGCGCGGCCCCTGCACATCCAAGAGGCGATCGAAGCCCAGGCTCTGGCCTTGGCGTCGAGCCTCCGGAACTGGTTGGCGAAGAGCTGCAGCCCCGGGTTCTCATCGAAGGGGACCATCGTGCCAAAGCCCACCCGGCGGCCCCCGAGCTCCGCGACGAAGCCCGCGCTCAGGGAGGCCGACCTACCGCACCCGCGGCTACGCCCCCCCAATGAGCGCAACCCCCAGGCTACGCCCTCTCAATGAGCGCTTCGCTGAGGCTACCCATGCTCAGTGAGCGATCGGCCCACCGATTCGGCCCCAAAGACCCCCAGAACAGCGCTCTCCACCCCCATTCGACCCCAGATCCCGCCCAAACGGTCCCCAAATCGCTCACCCGTCAGGCGTAGCCTCAGGAAGTCGCTCACCCAGACCCCGTAGCCACCACCCCGCGCTCACTCACACCCCGTAGCCCCCTCAATCCAGCTCCACCCCACGCTCCACCGACAGCGCCACCACGTGCCGCCGAGGGTCCGTCGGGTCGGACAGCGGCTCCTCGTAGCGGTAGAGCACCTTGAGCCCCCAGTCGCCCAGATCTCCCTTGGCCCCCACGTCCACGCGCACCTTGTGCAGGCCCTGCCCCGCGCGCCACCAGGGCTCCACGGCCAGCACGGGCTCCACCGCCCAGTCCTGCTTGAGATCCAGCCCCCCCTTGAGGCGTAGCGTCGGGTTCCGGTCGGCCCAGTCCTCGGCCTCGCTCCAGGGCGGCCGCTGCTGACCGCGCAGGCGCATGTCCAGCTCGAAGGGCCCCGGATCGATCTCCCAGCCCAGGTCCACGTTGATCCGCTGGGCGGCTCCCAGCTCCCCGCTCCCCACGCCCAGCAGCTCCTGGCGGAAACCCGCGCTCAGCTCCAGGGGCGCCTTCTTGGTCGGCCGCCAGCCCAGGCTCAGGTCGGTGAGCAGCTCATCGGCGGCGGGGGGCGCCAGGGGGTCCAGGCGCAGGGACTCGCTGAGCTGGAGCTCCCAGCGCTTGGGCAGGTCCAGCTCCACCCCCACCTCGTTCCAGATCTGAAGCTCGTGGCCTTCCGCAGCCAAGGCCGCCCCCGAGAGGTGGGCCCAGATCCACAGGGGACTCACAGCCCCTCCTCCAGCTCGACCGACAGCTCCGCGGTGGACATCAACAGGTTCACCGACTCCACGCGAACGCCCACGCAGCGCACACCCAGGCGCTCGCTCAGGTCGGCCAGCAGCTCAGTCCGACGCCCCGGGGGCAGCAGGTCCAGGCGGTCGTAGCGCAGCGGCATCGTGGGGCGAACCGAGCGGGAGCGCAGCAGCTCCAACACCAGCGCGGCGAGCACGATCAGTCCGTTGAGCAGCGCAAGCTCAAAGAGCGTCGCGTCCCCGACAGCGATGCCGTTGATCACCGCCAGCCCGATCACCACGAACACGTAGGTCAGGTCGCCGATATCCAGGGCCGAGGTCCGATACCGCAAGATCCCGAAGATCGCGAACAGCCCCAGGCTCACCCCCAGATCGATGCTCACCCGCGCCAGCAGGGTCGCCAGGCAGAAGGTCACCAGGTTCAGCATCGCCAAGGTGAACGCCGCCTTTCCGTCGTCCCGAAAGGAGCGGTAGACCCCCAGGATCAGCGCCAGCGCGGCGAGCAGGTTCAGGCCCAGGTGCATCAACAGGCCAGGGGGCAGCTCAACGTGCAGGGCGCACCTCCAGGGGGCTCAAGGCGGCGATGCGCCGGCGCAGCTTGGGGAACCAGGCGGGCTGCTCACTGAGCAGGGCCAAGGCGGCACAATACTTGGACATGCCCCCCGGGCGCATCCCGGCGCGGGTCAGGGCGTTCAGCGTGGGGCTCAGGTGACGCGGCGCGGCGGTCTTCACCTCGACGATGGCCAGCGCCGGCAGGCGGGCCTCCATCCCCCGCGCCCAAAGGCGCATCCCGATGTCCACCGTCACCCGCTCGACGGCCCGGATCCCCAGCAGGCTCAGGCGGAAGAAGTGGTTGTCTACCGTTGCGCACAGCGGGTCCACACCGCCGGGCAGCTCGGCGCGCAGCAGCTCGAAGCACTCCGGGCCCAAGCGAGGAAACCCGTCCGTGAACGGCCGCTCCAGCCGCACTTTTCGGGTGCCGCCCCGGTTCGTGTTGTGCTTGACCTCGAAGAAGCGCACCTGGCGGTCCAGGTAGTCCCGGTGGCGCAGCTTGAAGCGGCGGGGCACCCCGCGCCGGTGGTCGTGGAAGCTGCGCAGCCCGTCCGTGTCGTAGTAGCGCGTGCGATAGCCCGCCCAGGCCCGGCCGCTGGACAGCACCGCGTGCTCCCCCCGCAGCGACGCCAGCAGCCCCGGCAGATCTCCCAAGGAGATCAGGTACTTGTAGTCTATGCGGCGCGTGAGCAGGCGGGCGGCCAGCAGCTCCTCGCTGGCGCGCTCAAAGTCCCTGACCCAGTCCTCGGCGCCCAGAGGCAGCGCGGTGGGGTCGTCATTGGCAAGGACTGAGGTCAACTTCGCCCCACTCTACAGAAAGCGCGCCGGACTCACTCGCCCCGGCCGGGGTAGGGCCGGGCCTGCTTGAGGTAGAGCTGGCCCTCGTCGAACTTGAACTCCGTGTCCATCGCGTAGAACGCGGAGTCGCCGTAGGCCGGCGCGAAGAACTGGTGCACGGCCTTGAGCGCGACCCCCAGGTCGTAGATCTCCCGGTCCGTGAGCACGGTCTGGTCGGAGGGGATGAGGTTGGAGTGCGCCAGGTAGACCACCGGCTGGTTGGGCAGGTCGAAGTAGTGCAGGTACTGGTCGGAGATCACGCCCGGGCGGGGCTGCACGACGGACTCGCCGCCGTACTGGACGTTCACGTAGAACGCCGGCTCCAGGCCGCTGGGGTCGAAGAGGTTGGCGGTGATGGCGACGCCGTTGGCCTCCTCGTCCGGGAAGCTGCGGTGGCAGAGCAGGGCCATGCCGACGCGGGTGTGGTCGATGCCCCAGTACTCGCGCTCCTCGAAGGCGCGCAGGCTCCAGACGCTGGCCCAGACGGTGCGCATGGCGTCGGCGACGGGCTTGTCCTCGTCCAGGGGGTCGCCGGTCTTGGAGGTGTAGAGCCCGGCCCCGGTGAAGGCGCCCAGGTCTTCCGCGTTGGTGGACGAGCGGAAGCGCATGCGCGTGGTGCCGTAGGGGCCGTCCACGATCTTGGCCTCGACGTCGGCGAGGAGCTGGGGGTCGACGGGCGCGTCCAGGATCGCCTGCTGAATGAGCTCCAGGCTGGCCTGACGCGTGGTCGGGTCGTCCTGGAAGGTGGGGTCGGCCAGGGTCTCGGCGACCAGATCCCAGATGCCGTTGTCCCGCAGGTGCTTGTCGTAGTGGGCGATGGGGACGGCGAACGCGGGGGGCGCCGGGAAGTCCTCCATCTGCGAGAGGCCGGAGTAGTGCGCGGCCTTTCCCCCAAAGGCGGGGACCATCAGGGAGAGCGCATCGGCCAGGCTGTAGGTCTCCAGGTCCAGGATGTCCTGGGTGTCGGTGAGCGCGGTGATGGACGTGTCCATCTCCCCGATCTCCAGCGGCTCGGGGCGGTTCTCCTCCCACCAGGCGTCGGCCTCCTCGGCGCTGACCTCCTGGACGGACCAGCCGTTGGCCTCGACCGTCAGGTGCACCCACTTGCCCTCGAGCGCGCGCAGCTCCGCGTTGTCGTAAGCATCGCGCAGGCCCATGTTGGGCGTCCCGCGGTTCTGGGAGAGCACGTTGATGTGCGAGAGCGGCGTCTGGAAGGTGCCCGTGATGATGCCCGAGACCACCGAGATGTCGTTGGGCACGCTGTCCAGGACCACCAGCTCGCGGGGGTTGACGTAGGTGCCGTCGACCTCGTCCGCGGTGTAGAAGGCCAGCAGGGCGACGGTCTCCCCCAGGTTCAGGGGCTGGTAGTCGATGCCCGCGAACAGCTCCTGGGTGCTGACGATGGGGATGTCGTCCGGGAGCTGGGCGGCCACGGCCTCGACCGCCTCGGAGCCCGGGTGGAAGTGCAGCGCGCTCCCCATCCAGGCGTGCTTGCGGATGCTGTCAAAGGCCAGCTCCACCATCTCCGGCGTGGCCGTGTCGTAGGGCGCGATCTCGTAGGCCCACACCCCCGGCCCCTCGTAGAAGGTGATGGCCCCCAGCACAAAGCGCCGGTCCGGCGAGGTGTACTCCGTCGCGTTGAAGGTCCCCAGCTCCGGCACCAGGGGCAGCCCGTTCCCGCTCAGGTGGGCCGACGTGAAGTCCCAGTGGATGGGGTAGAGCGCCGAGTTCTGGAAGTAGAGCGTCCCATCGTCTGCGCGGTCCACCACCGTCTTGGCGGACCGGGCCCCCGGAATGGACGCATCCAGAGGCGCCGCGGCGAGCAGCTCGAAGTCCTCCAGGCAGCCCAGCTCCGGCGCGTAGTCGTGCTCCGCGCTGGCGTCGAGCTGGCAGGACCAGTCGCGGCCGGTGTCGTCAGCGGGGGTGTCCTTGGCGCAGGCCAAGGCGAGCAGCAGCAGCATGGAGACTCCAGCGGACAGGGTGCGTCCCTTCACCCCTTCTCCCTACCATTTTCCCGAGGGGGGCCGAGGGGGCTTGCAGATCCCGAGGCCTGTCATTAACATGACTGAGTCA
Organism: Myxococcota bacterium; assembly: GCA_036229005.1. GTDB lineage: Bacteria > Myxococcota_A > UBA796 > UBA796 > CAJQPC01 > CAJQPC01. The sequence continues at coordinate 117,685 of JAZAMN010000008.1, read as the reverse complement.
CCTTTCTGGAGTGCACATGTCCACCGCGACCCTCTGTTCCCTCGGCGTCCTGTTCGCCTGCGCCCCCCAGGTCGGCACCCCCGAGTTGGTCGATCCCGGAGACCTCCACGCCGAGCACCGCGACCCCTGGCACGCGACCCTCGCGGAGGCCGGCGTCGTGGAGATGCAGGTCCAGGTCGGAGAGACGACCCTGCGCTACGCCGAGGGCCCCGACAACGGCCCGCCGCTGCTGCTCCTGCACGCCCAACACATGGACTGGTTCAGCTACAGCCGCGTGCTCCCGGAGCTCTCCCAGTCCTTCCACGTCTTCGCCGTCTCCTACCACGGCCACGGCGACACCCAGGCCCCGCCAGAGCGGCTGAACGCCGGGGACATCGGGCAGGACCTGAGCGCCTTCATCGAGCACGTGATCGGGGAGCCCGTCTACCTCTCCGGGAACTCCTCGGGCGCGCTGCTCTCGCTGTGGCTCGCCGCCGAATCCCCCCAGTGGGTGCGCGCTGTCGTGCTGGAGGACCCGCCCCTGTTCACCTCGGAGCTGCCGCGATCCAAGCAGACCGTGGCCTACCGGAGCTTCACCACCTGCCACGACTTCCTCTCCAGCGGGGAGACCGACTTCCTCTCCTACTGGCTGGAAGACAACCGGCCCTTCATCGAGAAGCAGGTCGGCAAGCTCGGCTACAGCCTGCTCGTCCACCGCATCCAGCGCTACCGCGAGGACCACCCCGGAGAGCCCCTGGAGCTGACCGCCCTGCCCGACACCATCCGGCTGCTGATCCGAGGCCTCGCCGTCTACGACCCCCACTTTGGCGCCGCGTTCTACGACGGGAGCTGGAGCGCGGGCTTCGATCAGGCCCAGGCACTGGCCAAGGTCAGCGCCCCCACCCTCCTGCTGCACGCCAACTTCGAGGTCCTGGACGACGGCACCCTCAACGGCGCCCTGGACGACGCCGACGCCGCCCGCGCCGTGGCGCTGCTCTCCGACGGGAGCTACCAGCGGGTTGACGCCGAGCACGTGGTCCACCTGGACAGCCCCGAGACCTTCATCCGCGTCCTCCAGGAGGCCTTCGACCGCCCATGACCCGCGCCCAGGACGACACCCAGCTACTGCGCGCCTTCGGCGTCCTGAACCGGAGCTTCCTGGCCCAGTTCAGCGCCGCGCTGGCGGTCCACGAGCTCTCCTACACCGAGGGGATCCTGCTCGCGAACGTCGGGGCCCAGCCCGGCACCACCCAGCACCAGCTCGCCGCCCAGCTCGTCGTGGACCGCGCCGCCGTCGCCCGCGGCCTCAAGCGCCTCCGCCTCAAGGGCCTCATCCAGGAGCGCCGCAGCCCCGCGGACCGACGCGTCAAGCGCCTCCACCCCACCGAGAGCGCCCAGCCCCTGCTCCAGGAGATCGCCGCCTTCAACCGCGCCTGGATCGACGCGGTGACCTCCGAGCTGAGCGAGCCCGAGCGCGAGCAGCTCAGCGGGACCTTGAGCCGGCTCCAGGCCGGAGCCCGACGGCTCTCACAGCAAGGCCCCGCCAAGGCTTGAGCTCAGGGGGCCGAGCAGATCTCAGCCCTCCTCACGCCGCCCACACCGCCGGAACCCCAGCAGCACCAGCACACCCACCAGCCACGGGATCCCACCAGCGAGGTCAGGCTGGGCGCTGCAGCCGCAGTTGCCCCGGGGTCCGATGCCGCCCTCTTCGCCGGTGTCGGCGCACTCCAGGTCGGCGCCGTCGCAGTCCTGGTCGATGCCGTCGCCGCAGATCTCCTCGCCCGGCAGGCCAGCGGCCGCGTCGCTGTCGTCGCAGTCGCTCAGGCAGTCCAAGCCGTCGTCGTCGGCGTCCACCACCGGGTAGCAGGCCGGGGTCTCCATGCGGTAGTCCCAGATGCCGCGGCCGTAGGTGCCAAAGCGCGCGGTGTTCTCGTGGGCCAGGATCTCCACGGACCAGTAGGTGGTCACGGGCGCCTCGTTCCCGGTCAGGTCCTCCCAGGCGCCCTGCTCGGGGTCGTAGACGTAGGCGGTCTGCTCCGTGGCCGCGAAGAGCCGCCCGCTGCCATCCTGGGCCTGGGCCATGCCGTAGACCGTGGTGGTGGGCATGCCCTCGGACATCGAGCTCCAGGTGTCGCCGCCGTCGCGGCTCACAAAGACGGGGTCGCCGCCGTAGCCCGCGCCGCCCACGTAGACCGTCTGGGGGTCGTCCCGGTCGATGATCAGCGCGTGGCCGTAGAAGTAGTGGCCGTAGAGCACCTCGTCCTGGGCGCGCTCCCAGGTCAGGGCGCCGTCCGCCGAGGTGAACACGCGCCCGTAGGAGGTCACACCCACCGCCACCCGCGGGTCGCTGGGCGCGAAGGCCAGGGCGGCCAGGTACTCACCGGAGCTCTGCTGGAAGTTCTGCTGGCTGTGGAGGGTGGCCTCGAAGGTGCCCGACTGGGTGCTGTAGTCGTAGCGGTAGAGCTTGTCGGCCAGGAAGAGCACGGCCTCGGGGTCCAGGGGGTCGGCGGCCAGAGCCGGCAGCCACCCGTAGCTCTTGGCCAGCGGCGGGAAGCCGACGTAGCCCAGGCTGACGCTGTCCTCGCCTTGGGCCACCAGCATGAAGGTGGGGTAGACCGAGAAGACCAGGTGGTGGGACCCGTCGCCCGAGGTCAGGTGACCATAGTCCCCACTCAAGACCTGCTCGAAGCCCAGCACACCGTCGTCCTGAGAGACGCCCTGGGTGGTCTGGTAGCCCTGGTCCTGGGCGCCCGCGTGGACGTGGTCGGGGTCCACGTTCGAGGTGAGGGTGTCGTAGTACTGCGAGACGCGCAGGCCCTGCAGGCTCAGGTTCTCCACGCTCTGCAGGCCGTCTTCGCTGCGGTAGAGGCCGCCGTCGGTGGAGATGTACCAGACCTCCTCACCGCGCTCGTCGAGCACCGCGTCCAGGCCGGGGATGTCGGCGTGGAGCTTGTTGCGCACGTCACCGTAGTAGTCCTCCCAGCGGTTGACGATGCCGAAGCTCTGGCCGGCGTCGCGGGTCACATGCACGTGCACCCCGCCCCAGGCGAACAGCGCCGGGTCGACCTGGGAGGCCTCCAGGGTGCCCCAGTAGTCGTCCAACACGACGGGGGACTTGGTGAAGCTGTCGCCGCCGTCCTGGCTGACCCAGACCTCGCTGGCGTCGCTCGCGGTGACGTAGAGGGTCGGGTGCTCGGAGGCCTCGCTGCCGGCGATGCGCAGGTCCCCCCCGGGCAGGCGGGGGCCCTCAACCCAGCTCTCGCCGCCGTCGCTGCTGGTCCACAGCGCAGCGCCATCGACCAGGTAGAGCCGCTCGGGGTCGCCCTGCAGCGCCACGAACACATCGCTGCCCTGACCGGAGAGCTGCCGCAGGCGGTCCCAGCTCGAGCCGCCGTCGTCGCTGCGGACCAGGAACTGCTCGATGTCCCACTGGTCGGTCCAGATCCACTGGGCGACCACCATGTAGAGCCCCCCGCTGCGGTCCTGCTCCAGGCGCCGCACCCCGGCCAGGTTGTCCAGACCGGTGGCGGCCTCCCAGGTCAGGCCGTCGTCGTCGCTGGTGTGGACCAGCCCGCCGTCGGTGGCGGCCAGGATGCGCCCGTCGTCCAGGACCTCCAGCCAGTGCGCGCCGCCGTAGAGGTTGTCGCCCAGCTCCTCCCAGCCCTGGCCGTCCAGGTCCGCGCGCCAGACGCCGCCCTTGGAGGAGCCCGCGTAGAGCATCCCGTCCGGGCCGTGGGTGGCCACGTGCATGCGGCCGGCCTGGTTGTCCGAGCCGCGCTCTTCCCACTGGCCCTCGGGCAGCGGCGGCGGGGGGGCTCCCCGGGCCAGAGCGTTGCGCTTCTCGATCTGCGCCAGGCCGTTGTCCCGCTCGATCTCCTTCCAGTCCACGTCCGGCGGGGAGCGGTGCGCCCAGTCATTCATCCAGGCCTTGCGGGCGATCTTGTTCTGCGACTCGGCGTCGGGGCCCAGCCAGTTCTCCGTGGGCGCCGGCATCATCGGCATCGGCAGGGTGCTGCGCTCTACGCGGGGGGCCGGGGGCTCGGGGACGAGTGCGACTGCGAGCAGCCCCAGCGCGGCCACGGAGGCCTGGGACAGGAGCAGAACGGGCAGGAAGCGGTCCTTCACGACGGAGACTCCAGTGAACTGGAGGTGAGACTACCGCCCCGCTTCCGGGTTAGGAGCCCGGCCTATGAACGACTCCCTGATCGTCACCCTCCTCTCCCTGGTCCCCAAGCGCTTGGGATCCAAGCTTCAAGGCGTGGTTGGCCGCAGCGGACTCTCCCGCCACATCATCCGCTGGTACGCCGGTAAGTATCAGGTCAACACCGACGAGATGGTCGGCGGGATCGACGACTACCCCTCCCTGCAGGAGTTCTTCGTCCGGCCCCTCAAGCCGGGCATGCGCCCCATCGACCCCACGCCAGAGGCTCTGGTCAGCCCCAGCGACAGCCGGGTCTACGCCTTCGGCGACGTCAAGCCGGACGGCCACCTGCCCGAGTCCGCTGGCATGGACTTCGACGTCACCCAGCTCGTGGGCGGCGACGAGCGCTACAAGGGCGGCCACTTCGCCATCCTCTACCTGAGCCCCCAGGACTACCACCGGGTGCACCACTGCGCGGACGGCCAGGTCGCCGGCTACCACTACCTGCCCGGCCAGTTCTGGCCCGTGTTCGAGGCCGCCACCCGCAAGGTCCCCGGCCTGTTCGCCGTCAACGAGCGCCTCACCCTCTTCGTCGACACCCAGGCCCACGGCCGCATCGCCATGGTGCTGGTGGCCGCCTACGGGGTGGGCCGCATGACCTGTGAGCACGGCCCCGTGGTCACGAACACCGACGGCGTGGAGTCCAAGCTGGACTGCGACCCGCCCCAGCCCGTGCGCCGCGGGGACGAAGCCGGCCGCTTCAACCTGGGCAGCACCGTCATCCTGTGCATGGAGAAGGGCAGCGTGGACTGGGAGCTCGAGAAGGACCAGAAGGTCAAGGTCGGACAGCGCATCGGCACCCTGCGGCCCATCGCATGAGCCCACAGGTCGTGGTGGTCGGCGGCGGGCTGGCGGGCCTCAGCGTCGCCTGGCACCTGGCCCCCACCCACCGCGTCCTGGTCCTGGAGCAGGGCCCCACCCCCGGCAGCCAGGCCAGCGCCCAGAACGCCGGCATGCTGCGCCGCATGGGCGAAGACCCCTACGAGCGCGCCCTGGCCGTCCGCACCCACGACTTCCTGTCCGGCCCCCTGCCCGCCGACTGGGAGCACAACCCCTCCCGGGTCACCGGGGCCGTCATGGCCCTGCACTCCGACCCCGAGCACCTGCACGACGCCGCCGCCCACCTGGCCGCCAAGGGCCTGGAGCTCCACGCGGTGCGCGACCCCGCCGCCATCGCCCCCGCCCTCCGCGGCGCGCCCATCGTCAGCGCGTGGCACCTGCCCCAGGAGCGCGTCGTCGACCCTCACGGGCTCTTGCAGGGGTTCCTGACGGGTCTGCGGCGCATGGGGGGCACCCTGCGGTGCAACGCCCGGGTCACTGGGCTCACAGCAGGCGCCGTCACCCTGTCCACCGGCGAGGTCATCGAGGCGCAGACCACGGTCCTCGCTGGCGGGGCATGGTCCTGGGATCTGGCCCGCCGCGCGGGCCTGCGCCGCCCTCTGGTGCCGGTGAGGAGGGCCCTGATGTACGCCGCCCCCCACCCCCTCGTCACCCGGGACCACCCCTGGACCTGGATCGACGACATCGGCCTCTACATCCGCCCCGAGGGTGAGGGCGTGCTGGTCAGCGCCTGCGACGAGGCCCTGGACTACCCCGACCCCCAGGCTCTGGAGACCCAGGGCCCCCTGCCCGAGCGCACCACCGACCTGCTGGCCGAGAAGCTCCAGCGCTACATGCCCGCGCTGGCCGACCTGCAGCCCCGCCGAGGCTGGACCGGCCTGCGCACCTTCGCCCCGGACCGCCGCCCCGTGCTGGGCGCGGACCCCGAGCGCCCCGACCTCTGGTGGGCTGCGGGGTTGGGGGGCTTCGGGGTGACCTGCTCGGTGGGTGTGGGGCAGGCGCTGGCCGCCTGGATCCGCGGCGAGGACACCGACTGGCTGCACAGACCCGGCACCAACCCTGCACGCCCGCACCCCTCGCGCTGGCTGATCCGGCCCCAGGGCGAGCTCCGCACCGCGAAGCTGGCTGCCTCGAGTCCAGGTTGAAATCTCATGAAATCGGCCGTTTGCCGTTGAAAGATGGCTTGCATTCGGCTTTGATCAGCCCGTGACTGAACCGACCCTCACAGCGCTCGAGCCTCTCCTTGAGCTCGTGGACATCGGCGTCGCCATCCTGGATCCACAGGGTGCGCTGATCATGGGGAACAGCCAGGCCCGCGCGATCGCCCACCTGATGAGCGCCCCGACCGGCTACCAGCCGCTGGCCAGCATGCGCGCCTATGGGATCGATGGCCAGGAGCTCCCGATGGAGGAGCGCATCATCCACAAGGCCCTCACCCAGGGCCTGGCCACCCACAGCAAGGTCATCGGCCACCCCCACCCCCACCGGGACGGGCTCTTCTGGCTCCGCTCCAGCGCCTTGCCCATCCTGGCCCAGGACGGAAGCGTCCAGGGCTGCGTGCTCACCTTCAACCGCACCGAGCCCGGGCAGGCCGACCAGGCGCAGCAACCCACCGCTCCCCTGGACCACGTCAGCGCCACCGAGACCCTCTTCGAGGCCATCATCGAGGCCATGAGCGAGGGCGTGGTCGTGGTCTCCGACAAGGGCGAGGTGCTGCGCGCCAACCCCGCCGCCTGCCAGACCCTGGGCCTGACCCGAGACGAGATGGAGGGCCGCTACAACCTGGACCCCATGTTAGCCTTCCGGGACGCCGACGGCCGCAAGCTGGCCCGGCACGAGATCCCCTCGGTGCGGGTGATCTCGACGGGCCAGCCGGTCCGCGATCAGGTGCTCTGGGTGCGCGAGGGGCCCCACGCCCGCTGCGTGAGCACCAACGCCGTCCTGCTCCCGCCCATGGACGGGATGGAGCGCCGGGCCGTGGTCACCTTCACCGACATCACCGAGGCCCACCGCGCCCAGCTCGAGCTCGAGCGCAGCCAGGACCAGTTCCAAGGCATCGTGAACTCGGTCCCTGGGATCGTGTTCAAGCTCGCCACCTTCCCCACGCCGCACTACCGCTACCTCTCCAAGGGCTCCGTGGAGATCCTGGGCCGACCGGCCTCCGACTGCCCGCGGCCCGTGGAGTTCGGGCACCTCCCCAAGGAGCAGGCCGCGAGCATCCAAGAGACGCTGCGCAAGGGCGAGGGCCAGTTGGACGTGAAGTTCAGCCTCTCCGAGCCAGGCGAGCCCGTTCGCTGGCTGCAGGCGCGCGCCCGCCCCCGGCGGGAGGGCGACCAGGTCTACTGGAACGGCGTGATCCTGGACATCACCGAGAGCCGCCGGCTGGAGGCCCAGCTCCGCCAGAGCCAGCGCCGCGAAGCCCTGACCGAGATGGTCGCGGGCATCGCCCACAACTTCAACAACGCGCTCACCGCGATCATCCCGAACATCCAGTCCGCGCTGGAGGGCGGGCGTACCGAGGACCTGGAGGACGCGCTGACCGCCGCGAAGGGGGCCCAGGAGCTGGTATCCCAGATGCTCTTCATCGCCAGCCAGGGCCCGGAGCTCAACCTGGAGCCCATGGACCTGGCGAAGGTGGTCCAGCAGACCGTGAGCGTGGTGCGCACCAGCCTGCCCACCCAGCTCGCCCTCGAGGTCGACTGCGTGCCCAGCGCCCCTGTGTCTGGACAGGCCTCCCTGCTCCAGCAGGTGCTGCTCACCCTGGTGTTCAACGCGCGGGATGCGCTCGTGGGCCACGCCGCACCTCGCATACGCATCCGACTGTCAGCGGGTGCCGAGGGCCGCTGGTCTCTGAGGGTTGAGGACAACGGGCCCGGGCTCCCCGAGAGCATCCTCGAGAACCTGGGGCAGCCCTTCCTGACCACCAAACCCGAGGGGCAGGGCACGGGGCTGGGGCTGGCCACGGCCATGTCGATCATGCGGGACCACGGGGGCACGCTGCGGGTGGAGAACTCCCCCACTGGGGCGAGCTTCGTGGCCGAGCTGCCCGGCGCGACGCCTCGGATCAAGGCGCCCAGGGCCCCCAGCCAGGAAAACGAGACCGAGGGATTCCGCATCCTCCTGGTCGACGATCAGCCCCTGGTCCGTCGGGCGATCCGCCGCTACCTGACGCGCTGGGGCCACCAGGTCACGGAGGCCGAGGGAGGTCTGGAGGCCCTCCAGCTCGCAAAGCAGACCGATCTGGACCTGGCGGTGCTGGACCTCTCCATGCCCATCATGTCCGGCGAGGAGCTGCTGGGCCACCTCAAGGAGCGCTACCCGGAGCTGCCCGTGGTGATCCTCACCGGCTACCTGGAGCCGGAGGCCGACCTGTCCCAGGCGCAGGCGCTGCTCCACAAGCCCCCGGACATGCAGGAGCTGCGGGAGCTGATCGGGGACCTCTGCGGCTGAGCGTCGGACTCAGCGCTGGTCCCCTTCAGCGCTGGTCCCCTTCAGCGCTGGCCGAAGCTGCGGTCGAACAGCGAGGCGATGGCCTTGCGGCCCGCCTCGTTCAGGGAGCGGGTGCCCGTGCCGCAGAAGTGCTGGCTCTCGATGACCGGCACGCCCTCGACCCAGCGCTCGCCGGACCAGTGGAACCAGCCGCGCTGCTCCTGATCGTAGACCCACAGCTTCTTGTGCCACATGCGGGCCAGCTCCACGGACCAGCCGGTGCCGCCGGTGACGGTGCCGTCGGACTGGATGGCGCCCACCACGAACACCTGGCCGGCGCGGCTGACCTGGTGCCAGAGGGACTGCAGGACCTTGCGGATCATGCTGCCCTCGGAGTAGCTGCGGCCCAGGCGCTTGGACACGTAGACCAACGAGACGTCGCCGGCGGCCAGCTCCCGGGGGCTGAGGAGCTGGGAGTTGTCGGTGCGGGCCTGCTTGTGGCCGTCAAAGGTGAAGTTCACCTCGCTCAGGTCGTAGCGGTCGGCGTTCTCGCCGAAGCAGGCCTCGGCGCCGGGCGCGCCCCCCGAGTAGAGGGTGCAGGCGTCGCTGCTGGGCGAGGCGGGGGCCGTGTTGGGGTCCCAGCTGTCCTCCGCGCCCACGAGCATGGTGCGGGGATCCAGGCGCAGGCCGCTGGGCTCGGACAGGGGGCGGCCGTGGACCTTGCGGACCCGCAGCTCGACCTTCTGGTCCTGGGGGGAGAGCTCGACCACGGTGTCGAAATCGCCGGTCTCCACGGGGCCGGAGGTGCTGATCCACACCCCGAGCTGGCGCTCGGTGGCCAGGCCACGCAGCACCTGAAGACCCTGGGCGTCCTGGGCGTCCAGGCCCTCGACCACCAGCAGGCTGGGCTGCATGTGCATGAAGTCGCGGGCAAAGTCCAGGGCGGCGCGGATCTCGCCGACGCCCTGCTTGTCCAGCATGCTCAAGATCTGGCGGTTGCGCTCGGCGCGCACCAGAGCCTGCTCCCGCTCGCGGCCGAGCAGGTTGCCGTGCTTGCAGACGCCGTCCAGGATCTCGGCGTAGCGGTTGTGGATGTGGGGAGCGCTGTCCTCCAGGCTGATGTGCAGCACCTGCTCGTCTTCGAGCAGCCGCGCCAGGGCCAGGTGGATCAGAAGCTGGGACTTGCCCACCCCGGTGGGACCGACGACTACGCCGGTCTCAGAGGCGGCCAGTCCGCCGCGGGTGGAGGCTTCGAATGCGCGCAGAGGGCTGCGGTCGTTGCTCGTGTACATCTCGGAGTCTCCATGCAGAAAGACCGGCCTCCGTGGAGACCGGTCTTCTTGTTTCTGAGGGCGAAAAAGACCTCGGCTTCAATCAGCCGTTGGCCTTCTCCTCCTGGTAGGCCTTGATCAGCTCATCCTGGACGCTGCCGGGCACCTTGGCGTACTTCTCGAACTCCATGGTGAACTCGGCCTTGCCCTGGGTGGAGGAGCGCAGGGCCGTGGCGTAGCCGAACATCTCGCTCAGGGGCACCTCGGCGACGACCTCGGAGAAGCCATCGTTCTCGGTGGAGCCGGTGATCATGCCGCGGCGCTGCATCAGGGTGGTGACCATGGGGCCGTGGAACTCGGAGGGACCCTCGAGGGTCACCTTCATGATGGGCTCCATCACCACCGGGTTGGCCTTGGAGTAGGCCTCGCGGAAGGCGCCGCGAGCGGCGGCCTGGAAGGCGTTGTCCGAGGAGTCGACCGCGTGGGCGGTACCGTCGCTGAGGACAGCCTTGAAGCCCACGACCTTGGCGCCGATGAGGGGGCCCTTGTCGAGCATGGACTGGAAGCCCTTGTCGACGGAGGGGATGAACTCCCGGGGGATGGCGCCACCGAAGATGTTGTCGACGAACTCGTACTCGCCGTCCTCGGAGGGCTCGATGTGGCCAATGACCCGACCGAACTGACCGGAACCACCGGTCTGCTTCTTGTGGGTGTAGGCGTACTCGGCCAGGCGGGTGATGGTCTCGCGGTAGGACACGCGGGGGGGGCTGACGTCCACCTCGGAGTTGTACTCGCGCTTCATGCGCTCGATGTACACGTCCAGGTGCAGCTCGCCCATGCCGCTGATCACGGTCTCGCCGGTCTCGTGGTCCACGTGCACGCGGAAGGTGGGGTCCTCCTTGGTGAAGCGCTGGATGGCCTTGGACATGTTGGTCTGGGCCTTGGTGTCCTTGGGGGTCACCGTCAGGCTGATCACCGCGTCGGGGACGTGGATCGAGGTCATGGCGATGTTGACGCTGCCGTCGGTGAAGGTGTCACCGGAGTAGCAGTCGACGCCGAACAGGGCGACGATGTCACCTGCGCAGGCGTCATCGATCTCCTCCTTCTCGTCGGAGTGCATGCGCACCAGACGGCCCACCTTCACGCGCTTGCCGGAGCGGGTGTTGGTGATGGTCTCACCCTTGCGGAGGGTACCGGAGTAGATGCGGAGGTAGGTCAGCTGACCGTAGCGGCCGTCCTCCAGCTTGAACGCCAGAGCGACCAGGGGACCCTCGGGATCGGAGGCGACGGGCAGCTCGGCCTCGTCGTTGTCCAGGTCCAGGCCGATGTTCTCGACATCGTTGGGAGCGGGCAGGTAGTTGTCGACCGCGTCGAGCAGCTTCTGGACACCCTTGTTCTTGTAGGCGGAGCCCATGTACACGGGGCAGAGCTGCAGGTTGATGGTGGCCTGGCGCACGGCGGCGTGGATGAGGTCCTCGCTGACCTCCTCCTCCATCATGGCCTCCATCAGCTCGTCGGAGAACATGGACACGGCGTCCAGCATCTCCTCGCGGTACTCCTGGGCCTGATCGGCGAGCTCAGCGGGGATCTCCTCCTCGATGATCTTCTCGCCGTTGTCACCGTGGAAGCGGTAGGCCTTCATGGTGATGAGGTCCACGACGCCGTCGTGCTGGTCCTCGAGACCCACGGGGATCTGCATCATGACAGCGTTCTGCCCGAGCTTCTCGCGGATCTGGTCCTTGACCTTGAAGGGGTTGGCGCCCGAGCGGTCACACTTGTTGACGAAGGCCAGACGGGGGACGTTGTAGCGACGCATCTGGCGGTCGACGGTCAGGGACTGCGACTGCACACCAGCGACGGAGCAGAGCACCAGGACGGCACCGTCGAGCACGCGGAGCGCACGCTCCACCTCGATGGTGAAGTCGACGTGCCCGGGGGTGTCGATGATGTTGATGAACTTGTCGTTCCACTCGCAGAAGGTCGCCGCGGACTGGATGGTGATGCCGCGCTCGCGCTCCAGCTCCATCGAGTCCATCTTCGCGCCGACGCCATCCTTGCCGCGCACATCGTGGATGGCGTGGATGCGGTTGGTGTAGAACAAGATGCGCTCGGTCAGAGTGGTCTTGCCCGAGTCGATGTGGGCCGAGATGCCGATGTTCCGGATCTTGGAGAGGTCGGTGATCACCGCGTCCTCCTGCTTTGGTTTGAGGGATGGGGCGCCCGTCTAAGCACACCGGGCTTTGAGTGCAAGCATTGGGCCGATCGCGGTGACAGGCTGTTGCCGCGATGTCACCCGCGAAAGCGGCATGCGCTTGCCTTGGAACCTCACGCCGCGGTACACCGTCCAAGTACTTGACCGGCACTTCTCTGCCTGGTCCTGGAGGAATCGATGAAGCGTTCTGTTCTCGCCCCCCTCGCCGTGATCGGCGCTGCCCTCGCGCTGGCCTGCGGTGGCGAGGTCACCGAGCCCGAGGTGGTGGTGCTCCCCGACGTGCAGGAGGCGGCCGCCGAGGCCGCTGCCGAGGCCGAGAAGGCCGCCGCCGAGGCCGCCGCCGAGGCTGAGAAGGCCGCCGCCGAGGCCGCCGAGGCCGCTGAGGAGGCCGCTGAGGAGGTCGAAGAGGCCGCCGAGGAGGCCACCGAGGAGGTCAAGAAGACCACCACCCGCTCCAAGCCCTCTGGGACCGTCAAGACCGACAACTCCGCCGTCGGCGGAAGCAGCGGTCGGCGTGGCTCGGGCTCCACCGGCTCCAGCGGCTCCACCGGCAACACCAAGGTCGGCACCGGCAACAGCCGGCGCTGACCAAAAAGCCCCTGCGCCTTCGACGGTCGGCCCTGCGCCGGCCGTCGCTGCTCTGGGGCCTACTCCCGCCCGCGGGCAGACTCTGGCTGCCGGTGCTACCCTTGAGCGGCCCATGAGCACTCCCTCCCTGGATCGGCCTCGCGTCGAGGTCGCGATGGTCCCCGCGAGCAGCCCCTACGCGGCGATCGCCCGACAGGCGACCGAGCGCGCTGGGGCCAGCTTCGTGCCCGTGGACGTCGCCAGCCCCGCAGACGTCGCCGGCCGGATCCTGGTGGTGGATCTCACCCGCGTGATGATGGTCCAGCAAGCGCTGGGCGACACCGTGATCGCCATCTCACCGCGCCAGGACCTCGCCTGCTTCGAGGTGGTCCCCCCAGAGGACGTAGAGCTGCGCCTGCCCCGCGCCCTCCGCAACCTGGTCGCCTTCGAGTCCCTGCGCTCCCAGGTCCGGGAGGAGCGCGAGACCGTCCACATCCTGAACGAGATCGGGGCCAGCCTCTCGGCCATGACCGAGACCAGCGATCTGCTGCACCGGATCGTGACCCACTCCCGCCGGGCCCTGCGCGCCGACGGCGGCTCCGTCTACCTGGTCGAAGACGACCAGACCCTGCGCTTCGCCGCGGCCCAGAACGACACGGTCACCTTCGAGCCCAACCGCGAGCGCATCCCCATCGACGACAGCTCCCTGGCCGGCTTCGTGGCCAACCGGGGCCAGCTCCTGCGCGTGGACGACCTGGCCTCGCTGCCCCCCGATGCGCCCTACCGGCCCAACCACCGCAACGACAAGAAGTTGGGCTACCACACCCGCTCCGTGCTCCTCGTCCCCATGCTCGACCGGGACGGCGAGGTGCTGGGCGTGCTCGGGCTCTACAACCGCAAGACGGTGCCGGGCGTCCCGCTGGCCAGCTTCGACCGCGTGCTGCCCTTCACCGAGCGCGACGCCGACCTGGCCCGCTCGATCGCCTCCCAGGCCGCGGTCGCCCTGCAGAACCACAAGCTCTACCAGGACATCCGCAACCTCTTCGACGGCTTCATCCGCGCCTCCGTCTCCGTCATCGAGGCCCGCGATCCCGCCACGGCCGGCCACAGCAACCGCGTGGCCGAGCTCACCCGCCGCCTGGCCGAGCAGGTCAGCCGCAGCGACGAGCCCGACTTCCGCCACCTGAGCTTCTCCGGAAAGGAGCTTGAAGAGCTGCATTATGCCAGCTTGCTCCACGACTTTGGGAAAGTCGGCGTCCCCGAGCAGATCCTCCTCAAGGCCGACAAGCTCTACCCCTGGGAGCTCGAGCGCATCGAGGGCCGCTTCAAGCTGGCCGCCATGCAGTCCCGCCTGGAGGTCCTGCGCATGCGCTCCGAAGAGGACGGCGCCGGCCTCAAGATCGCCCTGGACGAGCTCGACGCCGACCTGGCGCTGATCCAGACCATGAACCGGCCCGCCTACCGCTTCACGGACAAGGACGTCGACCGCCTCAAGGTGATCCAGGAGCGCTGGGTGATCGAGTCGCTGGGCGCCCCCGTGGTCAGCAAGCGCGACGTCTCCCGCCTGTGCATCCCCCGCGGCAGCTTGGATCCCGAAGAGCGCAAGGCCATCGAGATGCACGTGGTCCACACCTACAACTTCCTCAAGGTGATCCCCTGGACCCGCGACCTCAAGCGGGTGCCCGAGCTGGCCCACGCCCACCACGAGAAGCTGGACGGCACCGGCTATCCCCTGGGGCTGCGCGGTCAGCAGATCCCCTACGGCGCCCGCCTGATGACCATCGCCGACATCTTCGACGCCCTGGTCGCCAGCGATCGCCCCTACAAGGCCGCCATGAGCCTGTCCCGGGCCTACAGCATCCTGCGCGCGGAGGCAGACGAGGGCCACGTGGAGGACGCCGCCGTCGAGCTCTTCTTCCAGAAGGAGCTGTGGCGCGGGGTGATCGAGCCGCGGGACGAAGTCTCCGCCTGACCCGACACTCGCAGTCGCCCCCACCGCGCCACCTGGGCGTCACGACGGCAGGAATAGGAGTGGCGGATGAACCTGCTCCAGCTTGTCCTCGCTTGCGCGCCGAAGTCCCCTCAGGTGGTGGAGGCCCCGCCAGACCAGGCGGTGCAGGCCCCAGCTTTGGAGGCCCCGATGACCTCTCCTCTGCACCCCGAGCTGGCCGCGACCCTGAATGGCTGGTCCGCTCTGGACGCCCCCGACACCCTGAGCGCCGAGCGCCGCGAGACCCTGGGTGAGCTGGCCGGCTGGATCGCCGAGAAGCAGGCCGCTGGAGAGCCTGCGCACCTGCTGTTCGTCTGCACGCACAACTCCCGCCGCAGCCACATGGGGCAGCTCTGGGCTCAGGCGGCCGCCGAGCAGCTTGGGGTCCAAGGGGTGGAGAGCTGGTCGGGTGGTACGGAGGCCACTGCGTTCAACCCTCGGGCAGTGAGGGCCCTGCAGACCCACGGAATGCACATCACGTCCACCGGCGAGGTCATCGGGTCGCAGAACACCGTGTACGCGACGAGCCTGGGGCCTGCGCTGCCGGACCTGCGGGGCTTCTCAAAGACCTTCGGCGACGCCTACAACCCCAGCCAGGGCTTCGCGGCGGTGATGGTGTGCTCGGAGGCGGACGCGAGCTGCCCCTACGTGCCTGGGGCCGAGCTGCGCGTGTCCCTGCCCTACCTGGACCCCAAGGCCAGCGACGGCAGCCCGGACGAGACCGCGACCTACCTGGCCAAGAGCGAGGAGATCGGGCGGGAGATGCTGTGGCTGATGCAGCAGGTGGCCCCCTGATCAGCGAGAGACGCTGCAGAGCCCGACGCTGACGGCGTTGACGGTGCCCGTGGGGACCCACATGCGCTCCCCGGCGATCACCAGGCCCAGGTCCCCGAAGGCGTCGAGTTGCAGGCGGGGCCCGGTCCGGAGCTCGTCCAGGCCGCTGAGCTGGTCGTTGACGCGGTCGGGGGAGCGGGTCCAGCGGGGCTCGGCGGACCAGGACAGAGTGAGCTTGTCGCCGAGCGGGAGGGCCAGCGTCACGGGGGCGACCAGGCCCAGATCGCGCACCTGGTGGTACTCGGGCGCGTCGGTGGCCCCGAAGCCGTCGTAGCTCAAGCCCACGTTGGCCCAGAGCTGGAGGCGTTGGTGGGCGACCACGTCCAGGCTGAGCCCGCCCTGCGCCGCGAAGCCGCTGCTGGCCTCCTGGAGACCCTTCTGGTAGCGCCCGCCCACGAACACGCCCACGCGCTTGCGGCCCAGGCGCAGATCCACCCGGGTCTGGAGCTGGTTGGCGGGGGCGCTGGGCAGGCGGCGCAGGGAGATGTCTCCGCTGTAACGCACCAGGGGACCGCGCTCGGGGTCGTCGTTGATGCCTTGCATCTCGTGCGCCTCGTCGCCCGTGTAGACGACCATGCCGCCGTTCTGGAGGGGGTCGGCGGCGATCTCCAGGAGCTGCTGGGAGAGCTCCAGCGCCTGCGGGTCGGTGCAGAGCTCCAGGCAGAGCTCGGCGGTGGCCGCGTAGGCAGCGTTCCCCTCGTTGTGCTGGAGGCCCAGGAGCACGGCCTGCTCGTCGAAGGGGTAGCCGGGCTGTCGGTCGAAGGAGCCGATGGCCCCGAGCAGGTCGCCGGCCGCCATCACCCGCTCGGAGCGGTCGGACGCCTCGCTGTCGACCAGGTGCTGGAGCCAGAGCGCATGGAGCGTTGTGTCCAGGGTGTAGAAGAGCGCCTCCAGCTCGGCCTGCCTGGCCTGCGCCTGCTGCACGCGGGCGTGGGTCTCGGCGTCCAGGTGCTCTGCGCCCCGGTCCTCTCCGATGACCTGCGTGTTGTAGCCCCAGTGGAAGCGCGCCTGCGCGTGGGCTTCGAGGTCTGCCCGCAGCGCCTGGGCCTGCTCGGCCCACCCCGGAGCCCCGGTGTCCTCCTTGAGCCCCTCCAGTCGCTCAGCGAGGACCTGCAGCGCCTCCCAGGACGCGTCGACCTCCTGCGGCCACTCCGCGCCGGCCTCTCTCCAGTCGCTGGCGCCCCAGTCTCCGACGTTGGTGTCGCGCCAGTCCGCGGAGGCGAGGGGGGTCATCAACAGGGCGATCACAGCGAGCATGGAGCCTCCCGGGGGTGGGCCGCAGCCTATGGTCCGAGCCCGGCGATGGGACCCTTCCGCCGTCCCACATCCGCCTGGATGCCCGCGCACTGAACATCTGTTAGGGGCTGGCGATGCCTGAGATCACCCTTCAAGCTCCTTTCGAGCCCTCCGGAGACCAACCCAAGGCCATCGCTGCGCTGGTGGATGGGCTGGAGACCGGCCGCGAACACCAGGTGCTGCTGGGCATCACGGGCTCCGGCAAGACCATGACGATCGCCAACGTGATCGACCGGGTCAAGCGCCCCACGCTGGTGCTCTCGCACAACAAGACGCTGGCCGCGCAGCTCTACGGGGAGTTCAAGAAGCTCTTCCCGGACAACGCGGTCGAGTACTTCGTGTCCTACTTCGACTACTACCAGCCCGAAGCCTACGTCGCGGCCACGGACACGTACATCGAGAAGGACTCGCTGATCAACGAGCGCATCGACAAGCTGCGCCACGCCGCCACGCGGGCCCTGCTCACCCGCCAGGACGTGATCATCGTCGCCAGCGTGAGCTGCATCTACGGCCTGGGCTCTCCGGAGGCCTACAACGGCATGATGCTCCGCCTGGACGTGGGCCAGGAGAAGTCGCGGGAGGACATCCTGCGCAAGCTGGTGGAGATCCAGTACACTCGCAACGAGATGGACTTCCACCGGGGCACCTTCCGGGCGCGGGGGGACGTCATCGAGATCTTCCCCGCCCACTCCGAAGACCACGCCATCCGGGTGGAGCTCTGGGGCGATGAGATCGAGGCCATCTCGCGCATCGACCCGTTGCGGGGGGTGCGCCTGGAGGCGCTGCCCTGGACCACCATCTTCCCGGCCAGCCACTACGTGACCCCCCAGGAGCGGGTGGACCGGGCCGTGGACAGCATCCGCACCGAGCTGCAGCAGCGCCTGCAGACCCTCAACGAGCAGAACAAGCTCGTGGAGGCACAGCGCCTGGAGCAGCGCACGCTCTATGACCTCGAGATGATCGAGGAGCTGGGCTACTGCTCGGGCATCGAGAACTACAGCCGGCACCTGACCGGCCAACAGCCGGGTGAGGCGCCGCCCAACCTGCTGTCCTACTTCCCCAAGGACTGGCTGCTGGTGGTCGACGAGTCCCACGTCGCCATCCCCCAGGTCCGCGCCATGTTCCGAGGGGACCGGGCCCGCAAGGAGAACCTGGTCCGCCACGGCTTCCGCCTCCCCTCCGCGCTGGACAACCGGCCCCTCAAGTTCGAGGAGTTCTTTGAGCGCATCGGGCAAGCCATCTACGTGAGCGCCACCCCTGGGGACTGGGAGCTGGAGCAGGCCAAGGGCGAGGTCGCTGAGCAGATCATCCGGCCCACCGGCCTGCTGGACCCCGTGGTCGAGGTGCGCCCCGCCAAGACCGAGGTGGACGACCTGCTGGACGAGATCCGCAGCACGGTCGAGGCCGGCTGGCGCGTGCTGGTGACCACCCTGACCAAGCGGATGGCCCAGGAGCTGACGGACTACTACCGGGAGCTGGGTGTGCGCGTGCGCTACCTGCACTCCGACGTCGACACCCTGGAGCGCCTGGACATCCTGCAGGACCTGCGCGCCGGCGAGTTCGACGTGCTGGTGGGCATCAACCTGCTGCGGGAGGGCCTGGACATCCCCGAGGTCGCGCTGGTGGGCATCCTGGACGCTGACAAGGAGGGCTACCTGCGCTCCCAGACCAGCCTGATCCAGACCATCGGGCGCGCGGCGCGCAACGTGAACGGGCGCTGCATCCTGTACGGCGACAAGATCACGCCCAGCATGAAGGCGGCCATCGACGAAACCAACCGCCGGCGCGAGGTGCAGCTCGCCTACAACGAGCAGCACGGGATCACCCCCCAGACCATCAAGCGCAGCATGGACAGCCCCCTGGCGGCGGTGCTCAACCGGGCCGAGGTGCTGGTCCCCGACAAGAAGAAGAAGGGCAAGGGGGACAAGACCCCGGACATCGCCCTGGACCAGATCCCGGCGCGTCTGAAGACCCTGCGGGCCAAGATGAAGGCCCACTCGGCCAAGCTGGAGTTCGAGCAGGCCGCGCAGGTGCGCGACGAGCTCCGCGAGCTGGAGGCCTACGCGCTGAGTGTGTCGGGGACGCTCTGAGTCGCGGGGAAGGACTCAAGGAGCGCTCTGGATCCTTGATCCTGAGTCCCAAACGCAACAAAGCCCCGAACCACCAAGGTGGTTCGGGGCTTTGTTGTTGAAGGCAAGGTCTGCCTTCTCCCTCCGTCCCAGTGGGGTGGAGGGTGACACCCGGCCCAAGGAGGGTTCCTTTCAGAGAATGCGGGACCGTTTGGCTCTCTCCGGTGCTTGCGCGCCGGTACGCCTGATATGGGGTTCGCCTGAACCTCAAGGTCGCCGTTCAACATTGCTGTTGACCTTCCTGGGCCGCGATGCGGGTCGTTGCTCTTTCCCGCGTCCCTTCCTGGCCTTCACCGCCATGTCTGTTCAACATGCTGGATCGGTGGGACCTTCAAGGTTTCTCTCGCAGTCCGCTCTGCGTTCCAGTGGCCGAAACCTCTGGTCTGCTGCGTCCTTCTGTCCTTCTGCGCCTGCCTTTTCAGACTCTTCCAATCGTCCTGAGTCGGCAGCCTGCCCGCTCTCAACACCAAGGTGCTGTTTGCTGACCTGCCTGTGAGCTTGGTCTGTCGCTTCCGCTCGCCGTCTCCTTCTCCCGAGGGTTTTTCCGCCTCTCCACCGACATCTCCGTCGGACACGCCGCTCCAGTCCCTACTGGTCGCCCCGCCTGCGCTGTCACCAACGCCGCTCTGAGCGCCCTCTCCGGGGCTTTCCTTGTCGTGTCCCGAGCTCCGTTCCACCCTCGCTGTCACCAGCGGGTTTCTCGGAGCGGTGCTTGCTCCCACATGGCCTTGGGCGTGTGTCTGGTCGGCCTCGACGCCTACCTGACCCCAGCGACTGTCTCCAGTCACCGCTCGCCGCGCACATTGCTGTGCTCGCCGTGCTCTTCCATGCTTTGTGCCTTCCCCAGCGGGTCGGCCGTGCGCCACCTTGAGCTTTCTCAGCTCCCTGGCGGCCTGGGCACCTGGGCTGCAGGCTTGTTGCATCCTGCTACCGGTCATGAGGTTCGCTGTGTTCCCGTCACCTCCGCTTGGGCTGCTCCTTCTGAGAGCATCCTGGTCTTGACGCTTGCGCGCTTTGACCCCTTCGGCTGGCTTCCACAGCGTGATCCCTTCAAAGACTTTCCCTCTCCAGCAGCCGCTGATGCGTCACCGCACCCGCGCTTCCTTCTTGTCGTTCTCGCCAGTTCCTCCGCATAGGTACGTGGGCTGACTTGCCGCGCCTCCCCGAAGGGCTGCGCTTCTGCTGGACCGCCGGAGGGCTGTCCTGCTCGCGACTCCAAGGCTTTTCTCCGCTGAGAGAGTCCGTTGCGTTCGTCCACCGTTTCCGATGGGCGCCCGCTCGATTCTTCCATGGGCTTCTGTTTCCGACTGCAGCGCGCCTTTCGCGGCATCGAGGCGGACCTCGGTGCGCTCCGGCTGGGGCTCATTCGTCGCCCGAAGGCTCCGTCTGTGCTCCGACCCGCTCCCTGCTCGCCCAAGTCGCCTTGGTCTTGCTGGGTGGGTCCCCTGGGTCTGGCCCTCCGAAGAGGCATCCCAGGGCGCTGGTTCCTTTCCGTCTCCCGGTCTCCCGAGTGACTGACTCCGACAGGAGTCCGGCCCAGCGGCCATCTGCAATCAGTGATGTCAACGTCAAAGAACGTGCCGAGCGTCTTTCTCGGTTGACCTCCGGACTGTGCCGGGTGTCATAGGGGTAGTTTGCAGGACCCGTGCCAACTCTATAGCCAACGTGTTTTCGGACACTTGGGATGACACCTTCGGTAGACAGCTCACACATGTACTGTACAAAAGGGTCCCTGAAAAGTCCGTACAACACCCCTAAGCAACCGCCATCCATCAGCTTTTGAGAACTCTGTGCATCCAGCCATACACCTGAGCACATTCCAACACACCCAATCCCGGCCCCCCGAGAGTCCCCGGACAACGCTATAGATCTCCGATGGACACCCCCCTGAACCTCCACGACCTCCGCGCGCTGGCCCAGCAGCAGCTCTCCCCCATGGCCTGGGGTTACTACGCCGACGGCGCGCGGGACCACATCACCCTGGACGACGCCCCCCGGGCTTGGCAGCGCATCCGCATGCGCCCCCGCATGCTGGCGCAGGTCGGGGAGCGCAGCGTGGCCCGCAAGGTGCTGGGGCGGCTGCAGGACAGCCCGCTGGTGGTCGCCCCAATGGCCTTCCAGGGGATGGCCCACGCCGACGGCGAGCTGGCCACGGCCCGCGCCAGCGGGATGGCGGGGGTGCCCATGGTGCTCTCGACCCTCTCCAACCAGCCCGTCGAGCAGGTGGCCGCTGCGAGCCAGCAGCCCACCTGGTTCCAGCTCTACGTCTACAAGGACCGGGGCGCGACCGCGGCCCTGGTCCAGCGCGCCCAGGCGGCGGGGTGCAGCGCGCTGGTGCTCACCGTGGACGCCCCCATCCTGGGCACCAGGGAGGGCGACATCCGCCGGGGATTCCACCTGCCCGATCACCTGCATTGCGCGAACCTGACGGGCACCCCGGGCGAGGCCCTGCCACCGGTGGCCGCCGAGTCCGGCCTGGGCGCCTACTTTGGCAGCCTGCTGGAGCCCAACCTGGGCTGGCAGGACCTGGAGTGGCTGCGGACGGTCACCGACCTGCCCATCCTGATCAAGGGCGTTCTCCACGCCCAGGACGCGCGCATCGCCAGAGATGCCGGCGTGGCGGGGGTCGTCGTGTCCAACCACGGCGGCCGCCAGCTTGACGGGGCCATCTCCACCGCCCAGGCCCTGGACGAGATCAAGCAGGCCGTGGGCGACAGCCTCACCCTGCACGTGGACGGCGGGATCCGGCGCGGCAGCGACGTGCTCAAGGCCCTGGCCCTGGGCGCCGAGGCCGTCTGGATCGGGCGCCCCGTGCTCTGGGGCCTGGCCTGGGCCGGTGCGGCTGGCGTGGGCTACGTGCTCAGCCTGCTGCGCAACGAGCTGGACGAGGCCATGGCGCTCTCCGGCCTGTCCTCGCTTGCGGTCCTCCCCCCCGACCTGCTGTGTGGGCCGTGGCAAGGCCCAGGCGGTGGGGATAGCGTGGGGCCATGATACTGCTCCTCCTCGCCTGCACCTACACCGTCGAAGACTACTGGGCGGACCTCTCCGAAGCCCACTGCACCTGCACCCAGGACGGGGATGTCCCCACCTGCATGGAGGAGTGGGAGGCCCGGTACAGCAGCACCGACGCCTGGGCCCAGTGCCGGGACGAGGACAGCCCCATCACCCGGTCGGAGGCCCGCCAGTGGGTCAACGACTACACCGACGCCTGCCGCCTGCCCGACAGCCCGGTGCTCTACCCCGACGACCCGGACTGGTCTCAGCAATGCTCCCCCTGATCCTGCTGGCCGCCTGCACCAAGGGCGGCTCCTCCGACAGCGACTCCGCCGCCACCTGCGAGAGCGTGGACATCCAGGGGACGGCCCCGGAGGACCTCAGCGTCGCAGAGGCCCCGGCCGGCGATCTGGACTGCGTGTCGGACTGGCTGGAGGCCTGCCCGGTCACCACCACCAGCACCCCCACCGACATCCGCGTCCTGGACTGGCGGGAGGGCTGGGAGACCGGCGAGACCCTGACCATCGAGGGCAGCAGCGTCGCCCTGCAGGACGGGAGCGCCTCGGCGACCTTGCCTGCGTGCACCGCGACCTCCGTGCAGGTGAGCGTCGGTGAGTGGGTGAACGCCTGGCCCAAGGCCGTGCCCGAGCTGGGCGAGTTGGACCTGGAGTACGTCTCCGAGAGCGCCAACAGCGTGGCCTATGGCGCGGTCGGCAAGCCCATCCGCGACGGGGGCGCGCACGTCTACGGCAGCGTGGTCGACTGCATCGGCATGGGCGTCGGCAACGCCGAGATCGTCCTGATCGAGGGCGGCAGCACCTACTATCCCAACAGCGACGGGCTCCCGAGCTCCGCGACCAGCGCCACCGACCGCAGCGGCGAGTTCTTTGTGCTCGACGCCCGGGCGGGCTCCAACACCCTGGAGGCCTGGGTAAGCGACGGCGCCGGCGGCCACACCCTGATCGCCCGCAGCCGCTTCAACGCCCAGCCCAACCAGGTGGTGCACATCCAGCTCCAGGCGGGCGGCGGCTCCGGCTACGGGCTGCCCGAGAGCTGCCTGGAGTAGACCTGGTTCTGCCGGTCCGAAATGACAAGCCTGTAGAGCTTCCGGCAGAACCCGGGCCCGAGTGGGCCCGCGGGGGTTGCGCCGTGAGGCGCATTTCCGGGGGTGTCCCCCGGAGAAGACAATAGTTCTCTGCAGCACAAGTTCCGACACTCGAAGGGTGTCGGAACTTGTGATTCGGAGAACTACGCCAGATCGGAGGGCGGGTCGGCGATCACCTCGCTCACCTCGCCCGAGTTGCACATGGGCAGGTGGGGGATGCCGTCCTCCAGGTAGCCCGGCCCGCAGATCTCGAAGCCCAGCGCCCGGTACCAGTCCTCCAGGTGCGACTGCGCCGACAGGAAGATGGGCCCCTGGCCCCAGTGTCGCCAGACCCGGCGGATGCCCTCCTCCATCAGGCGCCGACCCCAACCCACCCCCCGGCTGTCCTGGGCGGTGACCACCCGGCCGATCACGGCCTCGCGCCGCAGCACCCCGGGCGCGAAGGCCCGCAGATAGACGGCGAGCCGGTCACCGTCGTAGCCCAGCAGGTGCATGGCCTGGGGGTCCTTGCCGTCGGCGTCCAGGTAGGCGCACTCCTGCTCGACCACGAACACCTCCTGGCGCAGGGCCAGCAGGTCGTAGAGCGCCCGGGTGTCCAGCGCGCCGAAGCTCTTCCAGTGCCAGCGCAGCGGGTGGAAGTGCGCGAAGCGCTCCGGCGTCAGGCCCCAGTAGCGCACCTGGCCCAGGGGCTGCGTCAGCTCCAGCACCCCCGAGAAGCCCAGGCCCACCACGAAGGAGCGGCCGCGCGTGTGGAGCTTGTCGGTCTCGCCCACCACCACGTGCTCGATGCCGGACGCGAAGCCGGATCGCAGCACCTCGACGGCGGCCTCGGTGGCCAGCCCCTGTCCCCACCAGGCGGGCTGTATGGAGGTGAGCAGCTCGGTGTGCTCGGGATGACCCGTCACTGGCTGCAGCCCCGCGACCCCGATCAGCCACCCCTCGGAGCGCAGAGACCACAGCCCCACCCCGCCCTCCGCGAAGCGCTCGGCCGAGGCCGTGATGATCTCCTCGACCTGCTCGGCGCTGGGGGACTCGCCGTCCCACATCCAGCGGCGCACGGCCGGATCGTCCCAGTGCGCCCGCAGCAGATCGGCGTCCTGCATGGACAGAGGGTGCAGATCCAGGCGCTCGGTGCGGAGGGTGAACATGCCCTGCATCATAGAACGCGACGTGGCACAGAGAGGCCACAAGTTCCCAGCCCGCCCCCGCCTTCCGGAGACCCGAATGCTCTGGCTGCTCGCCGCCCCCGCCGTCCAGGCCGCCTACATCACCGAGATCTCCGACCCCATCGTCCTCCAGGACCGCGCCGGGACCTGGGTGCGCACCTTCAACGACGACGGCGACTGGTGGTTCTTCATCGGCGCGGGCGGCGGTCGCGTGGCCCCCACCGGCCCGGAGTTCGACTTCCTGGAGGACGACCTGATCTGGCTCACGCGCCGCAATGAGCTCCAGGACCACGGCGTGACCCGCTGCCCGGACGGGGGCTTCCTGCACGTGGCGAGCTACTCGCAGGGCCAACACAACGACTCCGCGCACGCCTACCGCTACGACAGCCAGTGGCAGCTCCTGGGCGACTCGGTGGTCGAAGAGGGCGTCTCCAGCGTCTCCCACAACGACATGACGGTGGTGTGCAGCCCCGACTTCCAGGGCGTGATCTTTGCCCAGGGCAACCAGGGACGCTGGTTCTCCGTGGGGTCGGACGGCGCCGTGAGCGGGCCCCAGACCCTGTCCAACGTGCCCGTCGTCACCGGCGGCTCCGCGGTCGAGGTGGAGGGCGAGCTCTGGGTGTTCGGCATGGACGACTACAACTCCGACCGCGTGCGGGTGGCGCGCTACGCGCAGGACTTCTCTGCACTGGGCAGCGCCGGCGAGGTCACCCTGTCGCCGGACGGCGGCACCCCCTACTGGACCCAGGGCCTGCTCAAGGTCGGCGAGCTCTTCCTGCTGGCACACATGGGCCGCGCACCCGGCCAGAGCTTCAACGCGGACACCGGCAACGTCTACCTGAGCGTGCTGGACGCCGACCTGACCCTGCTGCAGCAGGTGCGCATCTCCGACTTCGAGGGCGGCGAGGGCGCCATGCGCCCCGGACTGATGCGCGACGGCGAGACCGTGGTGGTCAGCTACGACGCCGAGCTCCGCCCCAACATGGTGTTCGTCACCCTGGACCTGAGCGGCCAGGGCAGCCTGGACACCGGCTGGGGCGACAGCGACGACAGCGACGACAGCGACGACACCGGCGACACCGGCGGCGGCGGGCTCAGCGGGGGCTGCGGTGGCTGCGCTGGCGGGGGCGGGCTGGCCGGTCTGTGGGGGATCGCCGCTCTGGCTGGCTTGCTGCGCAGGCGGCGCTGAAGGCGGGTCGGTCCGCGATCCTGGGCGCTGACCCGGTGGATCTGGCGACAAGTCCCAGCCGGTGCAACACTGCGTTCCTGGGGCGTGCGCCTTGTCGCAGCACGCCCCCGCGCACAGAGTCCCCCCATGCTCGCTGCCCTGCTGTTCTGGTTCTCCCTGCTCTTCTCCCCCGCTCAGGCCCAGTCCTGGGAGGCGGCGCCCAGCG
This sequence comes from Myxococcota bacterium, assembly GCA_036229005.1. Taxonomy (GTDB): domain Bacteria; phylum Myxococcota_A; class UBA796; order UBA796; family CAJQPC01; genus CAJQPC01. The sequence goes on along the minus strand of JAZAMN010000008.1, from coordinate 92,278 downwards.
TGGACACCTCGGTGGCGCTGGAGCCCATGCCGGCGCTCCCGGGTGAATACCGGGCCTTCGTGGGCACCTACGCGACGGTCTATGCGCGCAACAGCGACCGGGCGGCCGCCGACCAGGTCCTGGCCCTGACCGAGACCCGGATCCCCACCCTCGCGCAGCGTCTGGGCGTGGGCACCGGCCGCAGCATGGACATCGTGCTGGCCCACGACGACCGCGAGTTCCACAGCCTGCAGCCCGGAAAGACCCACGACTGGGCCGAGGGCACTGCGTGGCCCCACCGCAGCCTGATCTACCTGCACGCCCCCGGCGCCCGCGCCGGCACCGCCGAGCCCCTGGCCCAGGTGCTGGACCATGAGCTGATCCACGTCCTGCTGGGCCGCGCCTTCGGCGAGCGGCGGGTGCCCACCTGGCTGCAGGAGGGGCTGGCCCAGTACTACGCCGGGGAGATCAGCCCCCAACTCCCCGAGCGCATCGCCCGCGGGATGGTGGGCGGCGGGCTGCTGTCCCTGGAGGACCTCTCCTACGGCTTCCCCCGGGACCCGCGCCGCGCCGATCTGGCCTACGCCCAGTCCGCCGACCTGATCAACTGGATCGCCTCCGAGCACGGTGAGCCCGGGCTACAGGTCCTGGTCGCCGAGATGGCCCGCGGGCAGACCATGAACGCCTCGCTGCGCGCCGCGACCGGCCTGGGCGCGGTGGAGCTGGAGGAGCGCTGGCTGGAGCGCTTCCAGGACAGCGGGCTGTGGCTGGCGGCCTTCGCGGCCGAGGGCAGCTTCTTCGCGCTGATGGTGCCCCTGATGCTGCTCGGCGCGGTGCGCCTGCGCCGCGAGCGGCAGGCGACCCTGGCCCGCTGGGAGGACGAGGAGCGCCGCCAGGACGCCCTGATCGAGCAGCTCCGCCAGTGGGGGCTGCCCACCGAGCACCTGCGCGGTCAGGTCCCCCACACCTGAGCGCTCTCAGCAGCCCACGCCGTAGGTCTGGACGACCCGGTGGGTGACGCGGCGGCTGTCCGGGTCCACCTCGACCAGCACCTGGGCGCGGGAGGGGTGCTTGGTCCAGTGGGTCTGGAGCAGGCCCAGGTAGGTCCCGGTCTGGGGGTCCCGCAGCCAGCGCATGCTCTCCACGAAGCCCCAGCGGTAGTCGCTGAGCGCCACGGGCTCGCCGCCGATGAAGATCTCCAGGGTCTGGACCTTGTGGACGGTGTCGCCGTACTCGGCGGGCTCGTCGTGGGTGCGCAGGACCAGGTGGACCTCGCCGGGGAGTCCGGCCGGCGTGCCGGTGCCCACCAGGGAGCCGCTGCCGTCCAGGTGTCCGGCCCAGGTGATCTCGCCCAGCCTGACCTCGCTGGCGTTGTGCAGCATCCGCTCCGTGCGGGCGGGGTCCTGGACCAGAGCGGTGGGCTCCAGAGGTCCGCTCACCAGCCAGTCCCCCTCCTCCCCAGGGCAGGGGCCCAGGACGACCAGGTCCTTCTCGTCACCGCCGATCGCGGGGATTTGGGGGCTGGGCCGCAGGGCGGTGGACGGGCCCTCGTTGTAGACGTAGCTCAGGTAGGGGCGCGGGAAGGGGGTGCCGGAGATCGGCGCGGCGGGGCCCTCGACGGCGTCCAGGAGCTGCCAGCCCAGCGCGCCCAGCGGCCCCGGGGTGCGCTGACTCTCGCTGAGCCAGTCCTGTTCGCCGAGGGGCTCACCGGGGGTCCAGCGGCCCAGGTGCAGCGCGCGGTTGGGGCCTTGATCCAGGCGCTGGCAGACGGCGAGCTCGACGCTGGAGCGCCGGGTGGGCTCCAGGGCCTCCAGGCGGGTGGCGGCGCTGCGGTCTCCGGCTTCGGCGGCGGCTCGGAGCTCCTGGGCCTCCAAGGGAGCCTCCCCCAGCAAAGAGCCGTGGACGTAGCCCACGACCGGGTCCGCCACGAAGAGCCCCTGGTCCATGCGCACACGCGCCCAGTCGCCCTGGCGACTCAGCACGCTGACGGGGGTGTTGATGCGCAGCCGGGCGGTGATGCCGGCGCTCTCGGCGGGGAAGTCGCGGACCCGCACCACGTCGCCGTGGACATACTGGGTGGGGAGCGCGTCGAGGGCGAGCAGCAGCAGCAACATCGGATTCTCCGGGGTGAGCGCCGATAACGCCGGAGGGCCGAGCCTCCCCTAAGGCCGCCCCCGGACCCCAGCGCCCGAGCGCCCGTCCCAGTCGCTATGCTGCCGCCAGGACACCTGACTTGGAGCGCCCATGCCCAGCATCTTCTCCCGCATCGTCGCTGGCGAGATCCCCTGCCACAAGGTCTGGGAGGACGAGCACCACCTGGCCTTCCTGGACATCCGGCCCGTGGCCCCCGGGCACACCCTGGTGATCCCCAAGCGCGAGGTCGACTACCTCTTCGACCTGAGCCCGGCGGAGTACGGCGCCCTGTGGGAGGCCGTGCGGCGGGTGGAGGCCAAGATCCAGGCCCGCATGGGCTGCGAGCGCGTGATCGTCACGGTCATGGGCTGGGAGGTCCCCCACGTGCACGTGCACCTGGTGCCCACCGACAACCCCGGCCAGTTCCCCCTGCCGGCCCCCTGCGGGATGGACAAGGACGCCATCGCGGCGCTGGCGGCGCGCTTCCAGGACGCGCCCCGCCCCCAGGCCGAGCCGGTGCTGGAGCGCACGATCGATGAGGCGGTGGAGGACGAATAGTCGCACCCCCTGTCCGAGAGGGGATCTCGCGCGGCGGGCGGGTTAATCGCCGGCTCAACAGGAGATCCGACATGCTGATCCTCACGCTTCTCTTTGCCTGCAGCACCGAGCCCCCCCAGAGCAAGGACGAGAAGTCCGCCGCGCTGGTCCAGGAGCAGGCCGACATGGCCGCAGCCCCCAAGGCCGAGGCCGACGCCGACGGCTGGAAGCACTGGGGAGAGGAGTTCACCGTCGAGCAGGTGACCCCCGCCGCCACCCTGCTGGCCAACCCCGCTGAGTACCAGGGCAAGACCCTCAAGGTCAGCGGCAAGATCGGAGAGGTCTGCCAGGCCAAGGGCTGCTGGATGGTGATCGCCGACCAGGACAAGACCATGCGCGTGCTCATGAAGGACCACGCCTTCGGCGTCGACATGGACATCGCTGGTCAGGACTGCATGGTCGAGGGCACCGTCACCGTCCGCGAGCTGGACCCCGAGTTCATCGAGCACCTGGCCAGCGAGTCGGAGCACCCCGAGAACATGCCCGAGAAGACCAACGCCCAGGACGGCAAGGTCTTCGAGTTCGAGGCCACCGGCGTCAGCTCCCGCAAGGGCTGATCGGCGCGGGCGGCTACGCGGCCAGCTCCACCCCGGTGAGCTGCCGGATCGTGCTCTCCAGCAGCTCCGGGTCCACCGGCTTGGTCAGGTAGTCGTCCATCCCGGCGGCCAGGCAGCGCTCCCGGTCGCCGGCCATCGCGTTGGCGGTGAGCGCCACGATGGGCAGGCGTGTGCCCAGCTCGCGGATCCTACGGGTGGCCTCGTAGCCATCCATGATGGGCATCTGGCAGTCCATGAGCACCAGGTCGAAGCGGTGGGCCGAGACAGCCTCCACACCCACGGCCCCGTTCTCCGCGACCTCCACGTGGTGGCCGTGACGCTCCAGCAGGCGCCGCGCCAGGAGCTGGTTCACGGGGTTGTCCTCCACCAGCAGGATCCTCAGGGGCGCGTCTACGTCGGGGACCACCATGGGCTCGGGCGCCGCGCAGGCCTCCAGAGGCAAGCGCAGGGTGAAGGTGCTGCCCTGCCCCACCGTCGAGCGCAGGCTCAGATCTCCGCCCATCAGGCGGGAGAGCCGCTGCGCGATGGCCAGGCCCATGCCGCTGCCGCCAAAGCGCCGCGTGCTGCTGCCGTCCACCTGCGAGAAGGGGTCGAACAGCGCCGCCCAGTTCGTCTCGGGGATGCCGATGCCCGTGTCCTGCACGTCCACCTGGAGCACGCCATCCCAGGCCAGCGTCACCCGCACCCCGCCGTCCGGAGTGAACTTGAAGGCGTTGTCCACCAGGGCCTGCACGAGCTGCTCCAGTCGAGGCGCGTCCGCGAGCACCCAGATCTGGGTGGTGGGCAGATCGGCCTCGACCCGCCAGTCCAGCCCCACGCTCTGGGCCCGCGCGCTGTGCTGCTGCTCCAGCGCCTGCATGAACTGGGACAGCGACAGCGGCCGGGGGTCCAGCTCCAGGCGGCGGGCGCTCAGGCGGCCCAGATCCAGGAGCTGGGTGAGCAGCCCCAGCAGGTCTTCGCCAGAGCGCAGCCCGGACTCCGCCAGCTCGCGCTGCTCCGAGTCCAAGGGGCCATCCAGCAGCAGGCGCGTCATGCCCAGCACCCCGTTCAAGGGCGTGCGCACCTCGTGGCTGATGTTCGCCATGAAGGCGTCCTTGGCGCGGTTGCCCGCCTCGGCCCGCTCCAGCGCCTCGGAGAGCTCCCGCTCCCGCTCCCGGAGCACCCCCATGCCGACGCTGCGAAGGCGCTCCAACAGCACGCCCACCACCAACAGCAGGGCGACGCCGACCATGAGCGCGCGACCCAGCAGCGTTGGATCTGGACCCTCCGGCCCGGCGGTCCCCAAGAGGACCCCGAGGGGAAGGAGCGGGGCAGGTAGAACCAGCACGCGCAGCAGAGTGCCCAGGCTCCAGGGCTGCGCGGCGTTCGGCGTTGGGGTCTTCGTCGTCACACAGAGCGCATCGAACCCCGACCCCCCACCCTTGAGGTCAGGGCGTCGTGATCAGCAGCGTAGAGAGTACGGAGAGCCCCGTACCCTCCAGCCGCCCGTCCTGGACGGTGAAGGGCCCGAGCCGCACCCAGTCCGCCTCCAGGTAGCGGGAGAACCAGACTTCCACCTGGGTTCCGTCGCCGATCCCCAGGCGCGCGGCGTCCACCCGGAAGGGCACTCCGCCAGCGTCGTGGTGGGCGTCGAAGGGGGTCAGATACCAGCCCCCCACGATCGTCCCGCTCACCCCCTCGGTCGGCGGCAGGTGCTCCAGCGGGATCGGCGCGCCCCGCACCATGCTCCCATCCGCGCCAAAGGGCAGCGTGAGCTCGCCTCCGGAGATCGTCAGCCACAGGCCAGGCGTCGGAGACACCTCGGTGGGGGTCTCAGGCATCGCCGCCCCCGTGTTCAAGCGGGGCATGGCCAGGTCGACGGAGAGCCCCTCGCTCAGGGTCAAGGGCGCGAGCGCGACCGGCCAGTCCTCGCCGACGGGCACGACCTCCCAGGCGTAGGTCTGCACCGGCAGGTCCCCGAAGGTGTAGGCCCCCGTGGCGTCCGTCTCGGCGAACCAACACGACTCCTGACAGAGCTGCACGCGGGCGCCGGTCAGGGGGTCCCCGTCCAGGTCCGTGATCACCCCCGTCAGGGCGACCTGCACGTCCGTGTCGGCGTCAGCATCGGTATCCGCGTCGGTGTCGGTGTCCGAGTCGGCGTCGGTGTCCGCGTCGGCCTCCACCGCGCTGTCCGACTCCAGCGGGGTGTCCGAAGCGCAGGCCAGGGTCAGCAGTAGAGCGAGCAAGGGACCTCCGTTGTCCGCAGGATGCCAGAGGCCCCCCCGGGGTTGCGCTCAGAGCTGGTGCCCAAACACCACCCGCGTCGCCGGATCCAGCGCCGCCAGCTCCTTGAGCACCCCCAGGCTCTCCCGGTTCCCCGCGTGGTCGTGGGTGTAGCTGCCGGGCGCCACGTCGTGCTCCCAGCCCCAGCGCGTGTGCGAGTTGTCGCCCACAAACAGCACCGGTCCTTGGTCCGTCCGCGCCCAGATCGCCAGGCTCCCCGCCGTGTGCCCCGGGGTGCTCAGCAGCCACAGCGAGCCGTCCCCGAAGAAGTCCCAGGCCAGCTCCACCGGCCCAAAAGCCTGCGCCTGCGCCGGGTCCACCGCCTGCAGCGCCCGGTCCCCGAACGCGTCCTTCATCCACGGCCGCAGCAAGAGGTTCTGCCCGCTGCGATCCGTTCCCTCCGCCGGCCCCACCCACAGCGGCACGTCCGCCGGGATGTCGGGCAGCCCCAGCACGTGGTCGCTGTGCAGGTGCGTCATCCACACCCCCGCCAGCGCCCGCCCGTCCAGGGCCTCCGCGGTGCTCTCCTGGACCTCCAGATCCTTGAGCACCGCGCCCATCAGCGGCCCCACGCCCCCCACGCGCTCGCCGGGCGCCTGCCCCACCCCCGTGTCGATGGCGAACACCCCGTGCTGCGGGTGCTCGATGAGGTGGAGGAGGAGGAGGACCTCGGTCTCCGGGGCTGTGTAGTCCACCGCCTTGGGATCCTGCAGGTCCAGCACCCCCGCGCTGGGCAGCATCAGCGAGGCCATCACGTGCGTCTCCACGCCCAGCGTCACATCGGGCGCCGGCGAGGTCACCGGGGCCGACTCCAGCGCGACGGGCGCCGCAGGCAGGTGGGGGGTCGCGCAGCCGGAGAGCAGGGCGGGGAGCAGAGAGGCGAGCAGGGACATGGGGACAACTCCTGAACCCGGGCTCCAGCGCCCGGGGCTTGTCCACAACTTTGTCCATCCGTTATGGACAAGCTATAGCCCAAACTGGCACCCTGCTATTCATAAATGGATGGCTCTTTGTGGACGCCGCACTCTGGCGAGACCTGCAGCTCTTTGCCGTGGCCGCGCGCTGCGGCACGCTGACTGAAGCCGCCCGGGAGCTGGGCTTGGGCCAAGCCACCCTCTCCCGCCGCCTGGCCGCCCTGGAGCACGCCCTGGGCCACCGCCTCTTTGACCGGGGGCCCCGCGGCCTGAGCCTGACCCCCGCCGGCGAGCAGGCCCTGCCCCACGCCCAGGCCATGGAGCGCAGCGCCCGGGGTCTGCGCAGCGCTCTGGCCACCCTGGACGCCGCCCCCAGCGGCAGCCTGCGCGTGGCCATCCCCCCCGGCGCCGCCGAGCTCCTGCTGCTGCCCGCCCTGCCCCGCCTGCACGCCCAGTACCCCGAGCTCTACGTCGAGCTGCTGGAGTCCGCGCGGGTGGTGGACCTGGTCGCCGGCCAGGCCGAGCTCGCCCTGCGCACCGCCGCCCCAACCCACCCCGAGCTGGTGGGGGTCCAGCTCTGGGAGGGCGGCGTCGGGGTGTGGGCGCACCCGGCGTTCGCGGCCAGCCTGTCCTCGCCGATGCCGACGCGTTGGGTGGGTTGGAGTGTGGAGTTCAGCCACATTCGGCAGGCCAGGATGCTCGCGGACCTGGATCCCTCCCCCTCCTGGGCCTTGCGCAGCAACTCCTTGAGCGTGCAGATCCAGGCGGTCGACCGAGGGCTTGGGGCGATGGTGGTGGGCGACCTGATCGGCCGGGGCATGGGCTGGCAGCGGCTTCAGACCCTCCCGGGACAGGAGCAGGCCTGGGCGGTGTTCCACCACCAGCTCCGGGGGGTGCCGCGGCTGCGCGCGGTGCTGGACTTCCTTCGGCAGGAAGTGGCCCGCTGGCAGACGGAGACCGGTTAGACGCCCGCGATGGCCGACGACCCCCGCTGGACCCGTGACTTCTCCCTGTGGTGGGCCATGCTCGTGGGGGCCTTCCTGCGCGTGCTGCCCCTGGCCATGTGGCAGTCCGACCCCTGCGTGCGCGATGAGTGCACCTACATGCACCTGGCCAAGAACATGGTCAAGGGGCAGGGCATGACCGCCAGCGAGCGGGGCTGGCTGTGGGCGCCGGGCTACCCCACTCTGATGGCCGGCCACGCCAAGCTCACCGGGTTCGCCGAGAGCATCGTGGGCACGCAGATCCTGCTCTTCTCCGCGGCCATCCTCTTTGGCTACCTGCTGGCGCGGGAGCTGGCGGGGCCCAAGGCCGGGCGCTGGGCGGCGTGGCTGCTGGCGTGCTCGCCGACCCTGGTGTTCTTCTCCGGGCACCTGTGGAGCGAGTCGATCTACACCACCCTGCTGCTGGGGGCGCTGTGGACCCTGGGCTGGGCGCGCAAGGGGGGCATCGCCCGCGCTCTGTTGCCCGGCGTGCTGGTGGGGACCTGCGTGCTCTTCCGCGGCGTGGCCACCTACATGCTGCCGCTGTTCGCTCTGGGCCTCCTCTGGGCGCGCCACAAGGAGCCCAAGGCCTGGCTGGGCGCCGGGGCGCTGGTCTTGGGCGCGGCGGCGGTGGTCGCTCCCTACGCGGCCTACGCGAGCGCCAGGTTCGGGGGCCTGATCCTCTCGGACGCGACCCTGGGCCAGATGATGTGGCTGGGGAACAACGACTTTGCGCCGGTCACCTTCGACTACGGGGTCGGGCCGCTGCACGTCACCCAGTACGACGCCCACACGGCCGCCGGGCGCCCCCACTGCGATCTGGAGCTGGGGGTCAAGGCCTGGGACGCCTGCGAGACCGCCAACGGAAAGGCCTGGATCGCGGCCAACCCTGGCGAGTTCATCCGCCGCATCCCCCTGCGCTGGGCCCAGCTCTTCAACCCCAACTCCTTCGTCACCCGGCACATCCGCCAGGGGCGCTGGGACCTGCCCGCGTGGATCGGCGAGCCCATCCTGTGGGCCACCTGGCTCTGGTCCTTCGCGGCCGTGCTGGGCGGCATCGTGGGCGCCTTCGGCAAGGCCCGCTCCTGGCGCCTGTGGGTGCCCCTGCTGATCGTCGGCTACCACGTCGCCGCCATCGGCCTGGTCGCCGGCCTCTCCCGCTACCGCGTGCCTCTGGACGCTCTGTTCCTGGTGTTCACCGCCGCCCTGGCCGCCGACCCCAAGGGCACCCTCCAGACCCTGGGCGCCACCCGCTGGCGCCTGGTCGCCGCGACCCTGCTCCTGCTCATCTGCACGCCGCTGATGACCTGGTTCCTCCTGCCTGGGTACCTGCCGAAATGACCTGGCTCCTCCTGCTCGCCTGCACCAAGACCCCGGACATCCCGGCCGGTGGGGCCCAGCCCGACGTCATCCTGCTGTCCATCGACACCCTGCGGGCCGACCACGTGGGCGCCTACGGCTACCACCGCGACACCACGCCCTTCCTGGACGAGCTCGCCGCCAAGGGCACCCGCTACGAGAGCGCGCGCAGCCCCAGCCCCTGGACCCTGCCCACCCACACCACCATGCTGAGCGGGCAGCTCCCCATCCACCACGGCGTGGTCGACGACGGCGGCGGGATCCCCGACCAGGTGCCCTTGATCCAGGAGCGCTTCGCCCAGGCCGGCTACGCCACCGGGGCCGCCGTGGCCACCCTCTTTGTGGGCCGCAAGTTCGGGTTCTCCCGCGGCTTTGAGCGCTTTGACGACTTCGGGGTCAACCGCAAGAACAACCTCAAGGGCACCGTCGACGCCGAGCAGGTCTTTGGCGCGGCCGCCCAGTTCACCGCCGACCACCCCGGCGAGCCGGTGTTCCTGTTCCTGCACGTCTACGACGTCCACTACCCCTACGCCGCCCCCGGCGACTGGGAGGAGAAGTACGACCGCAAGGGCCAAAAGGGCGACCTGCGCTACAAGAACTACTTCCGCTACCTGGAGCACCCCGTCGGCGACGAGCAGATGGCGCACCAGATCGCCCAGTACGACGAGGAGATCGCCTACGTCGACCACGCCTTCCGCCAGCTCGTCGAGTCCTTCTGGGCCGCCGGCCGCCAGCCGCTGATCGTGGTGACCGCCGACCACGGCGAAGAGTTCGGCGAGCGCGGGAGCTGGGGCCACGCCCACACCCTCAACCCCGAGCAGCTCCACGTCCCGCTGATCGTCCAGGGCCCCGGCGTGAAGGTCCAGGTCGAGGAGGGGGCCGTAGCCACCCAGGACATCGCCCCCACCTTGGCCGCCCTCCTGGGGGAGGGCTGGACCGGAGATGGCCTGAGCCTCTGGGACAACCTCTCCACCGGCGAGGACATCCCGGCGCGCGGCCTGCTGGGCGACACCAGCCGCTTTGAGACCAACCGCCTGGGCTGGTACGCCCACGGCCTGCGCCTGGACTGGGACCTGGTCAGCGGCACCCAGCGCCTCTACGCCGACGCCCTGGAGACCCAGGACGTGGCCGCCCAGCGCCCCGAGGACCGCGCCCGCCTGGAGGCCGAGCTGATCTCCGCCCTGGGCACCCCCTGGCACGCCCAGCCTGGCCTCGTCGTCGCCCAGGACGCAGCGATCTTCGCCCAAGGGGCGCTGCAGACGCAGCCCTGGGAGGTGGGCCAGCCCCTGGACTTTGCCGTGATCCCCGTCGATGCCCAGCTCCAGCACGGCGAGCAGCCGCCCGTGAAGGCCGGACAGCAGAGCGGCCCGCTGACCCACACCGGAGCGGCCATGCAGGAGGTCGGACTGAGCGAGGCGGAGCGCGAGCGGCTGCGGGCATTGGGGTACATGGACTGAGCGCAGGGTGGGGGCGGAGAAAACAAAGCTCTGGCAAAGGCACCCGTCGTCCGATGGAATGTGCAGATGCCACCAGAGCGCCACCCATTCGAGACCGCCTTCACCAAGGGCCTGATGCTGATCGGCGGCTTCGCGGCGGTCGCAGCGCTCGCCTTCGTAGCCGTGGGCAGCGGGGAGGGGATGGCCAGCGGCTTCTACCGGGCGCTGGTGCTCTGGCTGAGCGCATGGGGCATGGCCGCGCTGCTCCGAAAGACCCACCGCATGGCCCTGGTGGGGCACATCCTGGCCACCCTGATCCTGCTGCTGGCCCTGAGCTCTGCGTGGCAGTTCGGGCTGCAGACCACCCTGATCTCCGCGCTGATCGTGGCCTCCCCCTTCGGCACCCTCACCGGCGGCCAGCGCTCGGGGCGGTTCTGGCTGGGGGCCTCCCTGGCGGTGTTCCCGGTGATCGTGGCCCGCACCACCTGGGAGGACCTGGGCATGCAGGCCTCCCTGCTGATCACCAGCGTGGGCGCGACGGTGGCCAGCGGCTGGATCACCCTGGCCTTCCACCGCATCGCCCTGGAGCGCGCCGAGTCCCTGGAGCGCAGCAACCAGGCCCTGCGGGCGAGCGAGGCCCAGAGCAAGGTGGCCAGCCAGGCCAAGAGCACCTTCCTGGCCACCATGAGCCATGAGATCCGCACCCCGCTCAACGCCGTCATCGGCCTCTCCGGCCTGCTCTGCGAGCGCCCTCTGCCCGCCGAGGACCGGGAGATGGCCGAGCAGATCCAGCGCTCCGGGAGCCACCTGTTGGGGCTGCTGGACGACGTGCTGGACCTGTCCCGAGTGGAGTCCGACCGCATCCAGCTCGAGGAGGCGCCCTTTGACCTGCTGGCCCTGTGCCGCAACGTCGTCTCCGTGCTGCAGCCCACCGCAAAGACCAAGGGCGTGACGCTCCGCACCGCGCTGCCCGCTGGCGAGCACCTGTGGGTACACGGCGACGCCCAGCGCCTGCGGCAGGTGCTGGTCAACCTGCTCTCCAACGCCCTCAAGTTCACCCACCGCGGCTTCGTGGAGCTGCGCCTGCGCGCGGTGCAGAGCGGCCAGGGCCTGCACCTGGAGCTCGAGGTCCAGGACAGCGGGGTCGGCATCCCCGCCGAGGCCCAGAGCCTCATCTTCGAGGCCTTCGCCCAGGCCGACCAGGGGCGGGACCGCAGCTACGGCGGAACGGGGCTGGGGCTGGCGATCTCGGCGCGGCTGATCGCGCTGATGGGGGGGACGCTGCGGCTGCTGGACAGCCAGGAGGGTCAGGGGTCCACCTTCCAGGCCAAGGTCCTGCTCCCCCAGGCCGAAGCCCCCGCTGGCATCGACGAGGTCACCCTGCTGCCGGCCGCGATGCGCGTGCTGGTAGTCGAAGACGAGCCCATCAACCGCAAGGTGGTGGTCGCCCAGCTCAGCCACGCCGGCGTCCAGACCGCCGTGGCCACCAACGGCCGGCAGGCGCTGGAGCTGGCCACCGAAGACATCGACCTTGTGCTCATGGACCAGCAGATGCCCGTGATGGACGGCCTGGCGGCCACCCGCGCCTTGCGCGCGCAGGGCTTTGACCGGCCCATCATCGCCCTCACCGCCAGCGCATTCGCCGAAGACCGCGAGGCCTGCCTCGAAGCAGGCATGGACGCCTTCCTGAGCAAGCCGATCGACCGCGACGCCCTGCTGCGGGCCCTGGCCGAGTGGGCCCCGGGTCAAGCGGCGCGCAAGGCGGGCTGAACCCACCCTGGACGCAATCGCGCAGACCCTGCCGGCCCAGATCGGACACCCCCTCCCACCCCCGTGGATCTGATGCTCCTGCTCCTGCTGGCCTGCGCGCCCACCTCCGACCCCACCCTGCTGCTGGACCCCGACGAGACCCGCGGCGGGCAGCCCGGCGAGCTGGGCCCCTTCGGGGTGGGGCGCTCGCAGTACCGGGCGACGCGGGCCACCTCGCGCAGCTTCCCGGTGGACCTGCACTTCCCCGCGGACAGCGACGGCTGGATGGCGGAGGGCGAGCACCCGGTGGTGCTCTGGGTGCAGGGCGGCGCGGTCGAGCGCGAGCGCTACCACTGGATCGGCGAACACCTGGCCTCGCGGGGCTACGTCGTGCTCACCCCCCAGTTCCCCAATGACCTGGCGATCTTCGGCTCCAACCGCGCACACGAGGCCCTGCAGCGGGCCCGGAACCTGGACCAGGACGGAGACCCGCTCCTGGCTGGCGCCCTGAGTCCTGAGCCGGCGGGGATCGCCGGTCACAGCCTGGGTGGTGTGGTCGCAGCCAAGCAGTGGGCCCGGCACCCGGGAGACTTCGAGGCGCTGATCCTGGTGGCCTCCTACCCCACTGGCGGGGACGACGTGGAGGACCGCGGGGGCACCCCGGTGCTCTCGATCACGGGGGTGCTGGACGGCAGCGCGGCCCTGGAGGACGTGGAGGAGGGCGCCCAGCGCTTCCAGGACGGGACCCTGGCGATCGTGGACGGCATGAACCACTACGACTGGACCGACGACGTCACCGAGGCCGAGCAGGAGAAAGAGGACAGCCCCCACGACCGCCCGGCCGAAGAGAGCCGCGCAGACGCCTGGCGGGTGCTGGACAGCTACCTGGACGCGGCGATGCTGGGCGACACAGCGGCCTGGGAGGCGGCGGAGTTCCCTGGGGTGACGCTGGAGTAGGGCTACCGGCTCCGAGTGAGCGGGCAGCCGAGGCTACGGGGACTCAGTGAGCGAGACCCCGAGGCTACGGGCCCTGAATGAGCGAGCTCGCGAGGCTACGGGGACTCAGTGAGCGTTTTGCCCACCGATCTGGCCGAATCGGGGCCGAAATCGGCCCATCTGGGGCCCTGGAGAGCGAAATCGGGCTCCACCGGTGGACGAATCGCTCACCGAGCCGGCGTAGCCTCAGCAGACCGCTCACTCAGACCGCGTAGCCAGGGGGGGCCGCTCACTCAGACCCCGTAGCCATGGGGGTCCGCTCATTCAGCCGGCGTAGCCGCGGGGTGTCCAGCCTCAGAGCGCCTCGGGTGGGTTGTCCGCGTAGACCTGCGCCTGGTGGGCGGCCCAGCGCTCGGCGCGCGCGCCGCTGAGGCCCTCCATCCAGACCGTGAGGCCCATGTACAGGAGCTGCTCCACCTGCTCGTCGCCGATGGCGTCCAGGCCCTGGGGCGGGATGTGGATCAGGTCGGGGTCCATGCGGGTGGCGGCCCGCAGGCTCTGCAGGTCGACGGCCTCCACCACGCGGAGCTCGGCGCGGCCGGGGGGCTCGCGCTGGATCACCACGCCCATCGCGGTCATGTAGGGCAGGCCCACCGCGCGGGCGAAGGGGGAGTAGAGCGTGGGCAGGGGATCGGGCAGCGCCAGCCAGCGGGCCGCGGCGGTGAAGCCCTGGTCCTGCATGGCGCGCAGGCAGGCGTCCTGCTCGGCCAGGGAGGCTCCGGCGCGCTCCAGAGCGATCTGCACGCCGTCGGTGCGCTCGGTCTCGGTGACCTCGCTTGGGTAGCTCAGCGTCGCGGAGGGGAAGCGCACCCCGCTGTGGGACGGTGGGGTGCGGGTGCCCAGCGGAGGACCCACGTTGACCTCGACCGGGAGCGACTCCGGCCAGCAGGCCAGGACCTGGAGCAGCCAGGGGCGCAGCTCGGGGTGAAAGAGCTGGTAGAGCCGCTGGGTGGACCAGATGATCTGATCGCCGACGCTCAGGGCGATGTGGTCCCACCGGGCGGCGGCCACAGGGTCCAGGGCCTGGGCCTTGAAGGCGATGTCCCGCAGCCAGCCGATGGCGCGGGGCTCCTGTTCGATGCGCTGGAGCAGCACCTGACCGCGCCCAGAACCCAGGGTCCACCTGAACAAGTCCAGGGTGAAAGCCACCCGCTCCAGGGGGGTCTGGGGCGCGTCCGGGGGGGCCTCGAGGAGAGCCTCGGGGTCGCGCAGCGGGGGGGCGTCGGAGGGGAGCATGCCGGCCTTCTGTGATGGATTCCGAAGGAGTGTAAAGGCGGCGAAGAGTCCCGGGGGCCAGCGCGTCGTACCCAGCGAACCCAACACAAGGGAGGTTCACATGAGCCCCATCCTCTTCCTCCTCTCCCTCGCTCAGCCCGCCGCCGCCCTGGCCATGAACGCGCAGAGCGTCTTGGCCCCGGACGCCGCCCCCGCCCGCTTGCTCCGCTCCGCGATGGGCGAGGAGAAGCAGGCGCGCGGCCCCGAGCGCGGGGAGCACGCCAAGGAGCACAAGCGCGGTCAGATGGACGCCGAGCGCGGCCGGGCCCGAGGCGAGCAGCGGCGCGGCAAGCACGACGAGCGGCAGGCCCGGCGCGGCGGCCCCGAGCGCGGCGAGGCCTTCGCGGCCGGCGAGTGCAAGGGCGGCCCGGACAAGCAGGCCCGCGGCGAGCGCCACCAGCGCGGAATGAAGTCCGGCGAGCGCGGCCCCGACAAGGCCCGCAGCCACGGAAAGCACGGCCCCGAGAAGCAGGCCCGCGGCGGCGAGCGGCGCGGCCCCGACGGTGAGCGCGGCCCCGAGCGGCGCGGCCCCGACGGCGAGCGCGAGCGGCGCGGCTGAGCCCAGGGTGACCTCGCTGGCGCACAGAGCTGCCGGCAGAGGGTGAACGGGAGCACGCTCAGGAGATACACCCTGGGCGTGCTCTTCACTCTGATCCTCTCCTCCCCCGTCGTCCAGGCCCAGCAGCTCCCCAACGAGGAGCTCGCCGAAGCGGACGCCGTGCGCATCGCCCGCCTCTTCTACAGCCTGACCGGGCGCACCCCGCCGGCCGAGGCCTTCCTGGAGGACGACGTGCAGGCCCTCCTGGACAGCCGCCGCAGCGCCGCCGAGCTGGAGCAGGCCGTGCGCTGGATCGCCGCGAACGTGGACGGGGCCGACCGCGCCACCCTGGCCGCCATCCTGGAGTCCCACCTGGCGACCGCCCTGGGCGAGGAGGAGGAGGTCGTGCGCCCCGATCCGCCCCCGCAGGAGGAGGTCCTGGAGGAGGCGGAGCCGGCGCCCCCGGCCTGGCAGCCCACCGTCACACAGAACCAGGCCATCCTCGCCGAGTTCTACGGCCGCACCGACCGCGAGGTCCCCGATCCGCCGCCCCAGGACGACATCGACGGCATCTACACCCTGGCCGCCGAGGGCTGGACCCTCCAGGGCGTCCAGCGCCTGGCGAGCTGGGTCCCCCAGAACGTAGAGGGCGCGGAGAACCTCAGCTTTGGCCAGGTCTGCCAGGTCGCCCTGCAGGACAACGGCTACGTGGGTGGCCCCCGCTGGGACGGCAGCCTGGAGCCCGGCGTGGAGCGCGTGAAGCCCACCTTCCCCGAGAAGGACGAGGGCTGGGTCAGCGAGCGGGACCCCCGGGCCTACGACGGCGGCCGCGCCCGCACCATCGCGTCCATGGGCGCCCTGCCCTCGAACCTGGACCGGGGCCTCCAGGGCGCCTGGCTCCCGGACCTGCCCATGCGCGCCGCCGAGCTCGGCACCAGCCTCTCCCCCGACAGCGGCGTCAGCGCCTGGACCGCCTTCGGTCAGTCCACCGGGCGCTACGGCATCAGCGCGGAGCTGCGCTACGCCCAGCAGGTCCCCGGCAGCCTGGATCTGCACGGCGTCTCCCTGGACGGCGGCCCCACCCGACAGCTCCAGCCCTGGAGCGCCGGCGACGGCCTGGGCGGGCGGGTCGCCCTGGGCTTCCGGGATCACCCCTCCGTCGGCGTCTCGGCCTGGGGGCTCAGCCACCCCGACACCCGACAGGGCGGCGCGGCGGCCAGCCTGCGCTTCGGCAAGGACCCGCGGCAGTCCCTGCTCCTGCAGCTCGGGGCGGCGGGGGCCACGCTCCCTCAGGATGGGATCCCCATCACCCGGCAGCGCGTGCAGCTCGAGATCTCGCCGCGGCTGGCCCTCAGCGAGGACATCGACCTGCTGATCCGCTACCGCTTCCTGGCCGCCGGCGGCGGGCTCGTGGACGACGACGACCCCATCCAGAACGACCTCTACAGCGAGCGCCTGCAGCAGCTCGTGCTGCGGGTGGAGGGGCAGCCCAGCGAGCGCCTGCGCTGGGGCGTGCGCGCCGGCTGGGAGCAGGGCACCTGGGCCCTGGACTGGGAGCAGGCCCTGGACGAGGGCGGCATCGACGTCTACAGCTACGGCGCCACGGACAGCGAGCTGGACCTGGCCGGCGCCCTGGAGCTGGCCGTGGGCACCGACAACTGGGTGACCCTGGGCGCGCGCGGGCTGGTGCAGCCCAGCCTGGGGGGAGAGCTCTCCGTGAGCGCCCGCCGCCTGGTGTGGAGCCGGGCCTGGGTGCAGGCGGGCGTGCGCGCCGGGAGTCAGGACCTGGTCGCTGGGACCGTGTCGGTGGGCGTGCCCCTCTGATCGCCTGGGTTAGGGTGCCCGGAGTCCCCTGGAGATCCCAGTGCTCTTCGCCCTGCTCATCGCCTGTCAGTCCGCCGAACCCTCCTGGAAGGGCCTCGTCCAGCCCGTGGAGACCTCGCAAGCCAGCGAGTGCCCCCCCTGCGACTGCGAGGGCGCCCAGGAGACCGCGCCGGCGGAGAGCGGCTTTGGCGACAAGAAGCCCCAGATCTGCATCGACGACCCCTTCGCCTGCGACTCCGACGGGAACCTGATCCAGGAAGAGCCGGAGCCCACCGCTGAGCCCACTGAGCCCGCGCGCCCTGTGGTCACCGAGACCATCGTCGAGGCCACCCCGGAGCCCGCCGCGCCGCCGCCGCCCCCCGTGGGCATGGCCACCCAGGCCGCCTGGGGCGTGCGCCTGCTGGAGACCCTGCCCAACGCCCAGCCCCCCCGCGCAGCCATCGGCCTGCCCGACGGCACCGAGATCGTCGTGGCGCCGGGGTCCATGCTGCCGGAGCCCGGAATCGTCGTGATCTCGGTCGGCCCCGACCGGGCCCAGCTCGCCAAGGTCAGCGCGGTCGGAGATCACGCCGAGATCGAGACCCTGACGCTCTTTACACAGTACTGAGCCCCGGCCTCAGCCCTGAGCTTTGGGCCGGCGCGCAGGGAGATGTCAGGCCGAGGGGGCTGCCACCCCGCCCTGGACCCGGCTAGCCTGCACCCATGCTCTTGCTCCTGCTCGCCTGCGCCGAGCCCCCCGCAGACACCGGTGACAGCGCCGCCCCCAAGGAGTGGTCCAGCCTCTCCGTGACGGGCCAGAGCGTCTGCGCCCTGGACCCCCAGGGTCTGCTCCACTGCTGGGGACCCGCCGCCGAGTGGGCCAGCGAGCTGGACTCCGCCACGGTCTCCCTGGGCCGCAACCACGCCTGCGGGCTGGACGCGGAGGGCCAGGCGCACTGCGCCGGAGAGGACCACTACGGCGAGACCCAGCCGCCCAGCACCGCGTTCCTGCAGGTGGTCGTCGGCGACAGCCTCTCCTGCGGCCTCACCCTGGCCGGAGAGCCCGAGTGCTGGGGTTGGGAGCGCGTGATGCCCAGCCTGCGCGGCCCCTTCGTGGAGCTGCACCTGGCCGGACACCAGCTCTGCGGCGTCCACTCCGACGGCACCGTGGACTGCGACGGCAACATGTCCACCTGCGGCGAGGGCGCCCCCGAGGCCGACATCGCCTACACCGAGGTCGACCAGGGCGGCTGCCACGGCTGCGCGCTGGACGAAGACGGCCGGGCCCACTGCTGGAACGCCCCCCAGGCGCTGATCCCCCCCGGCGACGGCTGGGTGGACATCAGCGCCGGCCAGGGCTTCACCTGCGTGCTGGACGCCGAGGGCAGCACCTCCTGCTACGGCCACGCTGGCGAGCACCTGACCGAGACCGCCCCCAGCGACGCCTGCGCCCTGGACGCCGGAGACGGCACGCTGATGTGCGCCCTGCTGGACAGCGGCCCGAGCTGCTGGGGACTGAGCGACATGAGCGCCGCCCTGCCCTGACAGGGGTGTCGAACAGCCGACACCCCCGGCCGACCCGACCCTCCAAGCACCTGAAATCACGCCCTGCTTGAGCTGGCCCGCTCCCTGCATGGGCGCTGGGGCATGCGAAACCCCCTGCTCCTGGTCGGCCCGCTGATCGCCGCCGGCATCCTCTGCGTCCCCCACCTGGACCCCGCGCCGGGCCCCGTGTTGGCGGGCCTGCTGGCCTGCGCGCTGCTGGCGTGGGCGGGGCGCTCCTGGCCTGCTGCGGCGGCCGCCAGCCTGCTCCTCGGTGTCCTCGCCGGGGCCACGCGGCTGTCGGGGCCTGTGGAGCGCGCTCCCGGGGTGACGGTGCAGGGAGAGGTGCGGTCCATCAAGGGTTCGCGCATCCTGGTCCACCTCCGGGAGCTGGACGGCGCCCCCGCGCAGGGTCCCTTGCTCGTGCGCACAAGCGAGGACACCCGTGTGGGCGACGTGATCGCCGCCTTCGGCCCCATCGGCCCCCTCCGGGAGCTCGCCCTGCCCGGCGACCCCGACCCCCACGCCCAGACCCGCCTGCGCGGCGTCCACAGCGAGCTGCGCGCCCAGCGCCTGGTGGTCCTGCGGCCCGGCCGCCGCGTGCTCCAAGGGAGCTTCCCCCACGCCCGCCACCCCGGCCTGCTGCGGGCCCTCTCCAGCGGCGACCGCAGCCTGGTGGACCCCGCCGACAACGCCCTGCTCAAGCGCACCGGCACCCGCCACCTGCTGGCCATCTCCGGCCTCCACATCGGGCTCTTGGCCCTGGGCGCCGCCTGGCTGGCCCGAGCCCTCACCCTGCCCCTGCTCGCCCTGCGCCGCCCCCGCCTGGCCTGGCCCACCCGCCTGCTGCCCGCGCTGGTGGGGGTCTGCGTCGCGGCGGGCTTCGCATGGGCCGTGGGCAGCCCCGTGAGCGCCCAGCGCGCCGCCTGGATGGTGGGCTGCGGCCTGATCGGCAACGCCATGGGCCGCGGCGTGCAACCCTGGAATCTGTGGGGCGGCGCCATGGCCGCCGTCTGCCTGGTGGAGCCCGCCGCCCCCACAGAGCTGAGCTTTCAGCTCTCCTTTGGCGCGGTCGCCGGCCTTCTCAGCGTGAGCCCCCGCATCGAGCGCCTGCTGCCCCCCGACACCCCCTGGCCCCTGGCCTGGGTGGCGCGCTCGGTGTCCGCGTCCACCGGGGCCAGCCTGGGCACCCTGCCCGCCGTCGCCTGGCACTTCCAGGAGCTGCCCCTGCTCAGCCCCATCGCCAACCTGGTCGCAGTCCCGCTGATGGGCGCCGTCGCCGTGCCCGCCAGCCTGCTGGGCTCCCGCGGCTGGACCCTCCCCGCCGCTCTGGCCGACGGCGCCGTGCACTGGACCCTCCAGTGGCTCCACTGGCTGGACCGCGCCCCCGACTGGACCCTGCTCCACCCCGCTGTGGGCCCCCTGGGCGTCCTCCTGCTCGCCGCCGCCGTGCTCCTGGTCAAGCGCCCCCAGCTCTCCCTGGCGCTGCTCACCCTCAGCCTGCTGCGCGCGCGCCCCACCCAGCCCACCGTGGAGTTTCTGGCCATCGGCCAAGGGGACGCCGCGATCCTCCAGCTCGGAGACGGCAAGCTGGTCCTCGTCGATGGGGGCCCGTCCAACACGGCCCTGCTCAAGCTGCTGCGGCGCAGGCGGTTGACCCGGATCGACGAGCTCATCATCAGCCACCCCCACCCCGACCACTACGCCGGCTTCGCCCCCCTCCTGGAGTCTCTGGAGGTCGGCGCCGTCCGCGTCCCCCGCGGCCCCCTGCCCGGCGAGTCCGACTACGCCCGCCTGCTCGCCCTGGCCATCCACCGGGGCGTCCCCATCCTGGGGCCCGACGACCCCCTGCCCGACCCGCGCCTGCGCCTGCACCACCCCAGCGCCCCCTTCCTGGAGCGCTTCGAGGAGGAGGCCAATGAGATCAGCCTGGTCATCTCCTTTCACCACCGGGGCCACAGCGTGCTGTTCACCGGTGACATCGAGTCCGCCGGCGAGGACACCCTGCGCCACAGCGACCCCGGCCCCATCGACGTGCTCAAGGTCGCGCACCACGGCAGCCGCACCAGCTCCGACCCCGCGCTGCTGGCCGCCCTCCGCCCCCGGGTGGCCGTGATCTCCTGCGGCGTGGACAACCAGTTCGGCCACCCGCATCCCCAGACCCTCCACGCCCACCGGGGCTGGCCCGTGCTGCGCACCGACACCCAGGGCACCCTGCAGATCTCCCTGGGGGACACCCTGCGCTGGCGGGCCTGGGACGGGCGCTGGAGCGACTGGGCAGCGGTGCCCGAGCGGCCCTGGTGGGCGCTGCCGTCCGAGAGCTGAGTCAGGCCTCGGGGGTCGACTCGGCGGGCTCCTCGGTGGACTCCCCAGCGGACTCCTTGGCGGCCGCCTTGGCCGCAGCCGCCGCCTTGCGCTCGGCCCGGTCGCGGTTCACCTTGCCCATCCACCACCAGCCGGCCAGCGCCACCAGCGCGATCACGAAGCTGGTCGCCTGGGCCGTCGTCACCCAGCCCTCGATCAGGTAGCCGCGCACCGAGTCACCTCGGTAGATCTCGTTGATGCTGCGCAGGATGGGGTAGGCGGTCAGGTAGATCAGGATGAGCTCACCGTCAAAGCGCTTGCGCCCGCGGTACCAGATCAGCGCCCCCGCCAGCGCCGCCAGGTAGCCGGCCGCGTAGAGCTGGGTGGGGTGCAGAGGCTGCCCCAGCATGGTGGGGTCCATGCTCGCCAGCGGGTCGGTGAAGGTCACCGCCCAGGCCACGTCCGTCGCGTGCCCGTGGCAGCAGCCCGCCATGAAGCAGCCCAGGCGCCCGAACACGTGCCCCAGGGGGATCAGCGGCGCCAGGATGTCCAGCACCTTGAGCAGGGGCTGCTTCTTGCGGATCACCACGATCCCGAAGGCCGCCAGCACGCCCAGCAGGCCGCCGTAGCTGACCAGGCCGCCGCTGCGCACGTTGAGCATCGCGCCCACGCTGTCGAACTTGTCCAGGTGCTGGAGCACGTACCAGCCGCGGGCGCCGGCGATGCCCAGGATGATGCTCCAGAAGCCCAGGTCCCCAAAGAGCCCCTTGGGGAGGCCCTCCGCGTCGCCCCACTTGTTGGCGATGAAGATGGCCAGGATGGCGCCGATGGCGATGAGCACGCCATACCAGTGCAGGGCGAACTCTCCGATCTCAAAGGCGATGGGATGCATCAGCCCTCCTTCTGGGGGTGGCGGCCCCGCCCGAATATCTCGATGGCGACAAAGCAGGTCACGCCCACCACGATGGCGATGTCCGCGACGTTGAAGCTGGGCCACTCGGCGCTGCCCAGGTTCTTGAGCAGGAAGGCCTGGATGTCCGGCTGCTCGGTGTAGACCCGCAGAAAGTCCGTGACCCCCTGCACACGCACGCGGTCCAGGAAGTTGCCCATGGCCCCCCCAAAGATGCTGCCCAGCACCAGGGGTTCCAGCACGACGTCATCGGGCAGATCCCGCAGCATGGACACCAGCACCAGGCCGGCGATCACCGTGAAGGGGATGAACAGCCACATGGCCCAGGACTGCCCCGAGAGCATGCCGAAGGCCGCCCCCGTGTTCTCGACGTGGACGAGCTCGAAGAGCCCCGGGATGACCTCGACGCGCTCGCTGCCCAGCGCGATGTTCTCGCGCACCCACCACTTGCTGAGTTGGTCCAGCACAACAAGCAGCGCCGTCAAGCCCACAAAGAGCCCGGTCTTTCGCTGCGCGTAGAGGGGAGTGTCCGACACCCGGGCCAGCTAATCGCGACCCGCCGCCGCGGCCAGAGGCGCCCGCAGTCCGGGGTCCAGGTTGTGGTCGAAGTAGTAGGCGTCGAACTCCGCGAGCACCGCCCCCGCCTGCTCGGGGCTCAGGCCGGGCAGGACCTGCTGGATCCACGCCGGCAGGTTGGCCGGAAAGTCCACGATGACCGCGCCCTCCCGGACCAGCCCCTGCACCGTCGGGGTGTGGTAGCGCAGCAGCTCGACAGGCAGCCCACCCACCGTCGCCAGGGTGTGGGAGTTGGCCGGAGGGGCTGGGGAGTGCCACGCAAGCCGCAGGTCCACCCCCTGAGCCGCCATTGGCGCCGCCTCACTCTCCGGCAACCACGGCACCAGCGAGGTCACCCCGGCGTAGTACGCCAGCGCCTCCTGTCCGGGCTGCAGGGCGATCCCCGGCGTCGGGTCCGGGAGCGCTGCCCCCAGCGCCAGCCCGTCCTGGCGGGCCTGTTCCAGGCGGTCCAGGGAGAAGAAGAGGTGCGTGTAGCCCACGGCACGGGGTGGCAGACCGTCCGGCTCCTGGGGCAGCAAGCCCTGGACCTGCACCGACAGCGCCAGCGAGGACACCGCGGCCATGCCCACCAGCACCCGCCGATCCCGCCGCCAGCGCGCCATGCACAGCCCCAGCGCCGCCAGCAGCCAGGGCAGCGCCACAAAGTAGGGCTTGCCCACCGTCAGCGAGCCGCCCGTGCACAGCGCCCAGCCCCACACCGCCAGCGCCCCGCCGCCCAGGGCCTGCACCCGGCGGTCACTCCAGGCGCTCGGCAGCGCCAGCCAGGCCGCCGCCGCCAGGGGCGTGCCCACCCACATCGGCCACAGCGCCGCCCAGCCGCCGGCGGGGTCCCACTGCGGCCAGCTCCAGCCCGTCAGCCCCGCCGACCACGCCCAGAAGAGCCCCAGCAGCATCCCGCCCCAGGCGTAGTCCCGGGCCAGCCCGCGCCGCCAGGCCACCGCCAGGCCGACGAACCAGGCCGCCGCCGCCGGGGGATAGAGCCCCGCCCCCAGCGCCCCGGCCAGGGAGCCCAGCGCCAGGCGCCGCCCCTGGCTCGACGCGGCCGCGAGCAGCGAGAGGGCCACCAGCAAGGACGCCACCGACATGGCCTCGCCGGCGGACGATGCCTGGATCAGGGGCACACAGAGCGCTATCAGAGCGGTGGGCCACGGGGTCCGCAGCGCCCAGGTCCACAGCACCCCCAGCCCCACCAGCGCGGCCACACCCAGCGCCCGCAGCGCGCCCACCGGCTCCAGCCCCAGCGCGAGCACCCCTTGGGCCACCCGCACCCAGCCCGGGCTCGCGGCCGGCTTCCACAGAAGGCGCGTGGACAGGGACAGCGGCCCGCCGTCCACGAACAGGTCCGCCGCCATCAGCGCCTGCAGGGCCTCCGGGCTGGCCCAGGCCAGGTCCCGGGCCATCCACAGGATCAGCGCACCGGTCAGCGCGCTCCAGGCCACCGCCGCGCTGCGGCCCATCAGCGGCGCCCCATCAGTCGGCGACCTTCTCCAGCTCGGGCAGGGCGCCCTCGTCTTCGGCCAGGGTGTCGTCGGCCTGCTTGCGCATCCGGTCCTGCACCAGCGTGTAGACAAAGAACACGATCACGCCGACCACGATGCAGGTGTCGGCCACGTTGAAGCTGGGCCACTCCGCCATGCCGAAGTTGTCGTGCAGCTTGGCGGCGAGCTCGGGGTCCGAGGTGTAGAAGCGCAGGAAGTCGGTGACCTCCTGGAAGCGGGCGCGGTCGATGGCGTTGCCGATGGCGCCGCCGGTGATCAGGCCCATCATGCCGGCCTCGAAGCGGTCCTCGTCCGGGAGCTTCCAGAGCATCCAGCCCATCACGCCCAGGGCGA
The DNA here is from genome assembly GCA_036229005.1 of Myxococcota bacterium. Classification (GTDB taxonomy): domain Bacteria; phylum Myxococcota_A; class UBA796; order UBA796; family CAJQPC01; genus CAJQPC01. The sequence goes on along the minus strand of JAZAMN010000008.1, from coordinate 68,533 downwards.
CGATGGTGAAGATGGCGAACACGAGCATCGCGCTGCCCCAGCCAGTGCCCACGCCGAAGGCCGCGCCCGTGTTCTTGAAGTTCACCAGCTCGAAGAAGCCGTCGATGACGGAGATCCGTCCCTTCCACGGGTCGATGTTCTGGTTCACCCACCACTTGGTGGCCTGGTCGATGACCACGCTCAGGACGGCGACCACAGCGAAGATGCTGTACTTGCGGGACAAGGGGGACTCCAGATCTGGCGACACTACGCTCCCCACCACCTAACGATTTCCCGTACGACAGGCGATCCCGCACCCGATCTGCACAGCGAGGACACCCGCAGCCCCCTTGACGCCCCGAGCCTGCGGACCTTAGATCCAGTCAGTGACCCTCCTTATGCTCGCCCTGGGCTGCCTCGGCCCAGACACCCCCCGCAGCTCCGCGCCCAGCGCAGAGACCGAGCGGGCCGTGGCCGACGCGGTGACCTGGCTCGACCCCAGCGTCGCCCTGGTCCCCCTGGACGCGCTGATCACCGAGCTGCCCCTGGCCTGCCCCACCCAGGACTTCGACGACGGCCCCGGCCTGCGTCAGTACTGGGAGGCCTGCCCCGACGCCCCCGCCCGCGGCGCCCTCGAGCGCTACGAGGACGGACAGGGCGCCTGGATGGAGGTCTCCGGCCTGGTCCTCAACGGGGAGCAGCTGGACGGCGCCATCGAGCACCAGGTCGCCGGCGACCTCTCCACCCTGGAGATGGCGGGCACCTTCTGCGACGCCGACGGCTGCGCGCAGACCGACCTGAGCTGGACCCTGGTGGAGCGCGAGGGCCTGACCGACGTGCTGGTCAGCGGCACCCTGCTCACCCCCTCCCTGGGCGCGGTCGAGGTCGAGGGCACCTTCCGCCTGATGCCCGAGTGCGAGAGCCCGGTGGACGGCCTGCTGCTGCTGGAGGGCGAGCAGACCCACACCCTGCGCCTGGGCCAGGAGTGCAGCGGCTGCGCGGCCTGGGGCGTGGACGGCGCCGCCGCCGGGAGCCTCTGCGCCGGATAGACACGGAGCCGCCCCAGTCGGCGTGCGCCACCCGGCGGAGCAGCGGGATAGCCTGGGCACCCTGCCGGGAGGCTTGAATGTGGTTGCTGTCCGTGCTGAGCGCACACGCTGGCCCCAACACCGCGATCGTGGGCGTCGAAGCTGACTTTCCGATGACCTCGCTGGCGCCATTTGGTGCCGTGGAGTGTCTGGACATCGCCCCCATCTGCATCGTTGAGGGCGCGCGTGCGCCGGACCTGCAGGCCCTCTCCTCCCTCCCCGGGGTGCGCTACGTCGAGGCCGATGCGGTCATGGACATCCAGTGGCCCGTGCAGCCGCCGCAGCTCCCCGCCGCGCCCTGGGATGGCACCGGCACCAGCGAGTGCCCGGATCTCTGGGAGCTGGAGCTGCTGGAGGCCGGCACCCTGCCGGTCACCGGCGTGAACGCCCCGGTGGTCGCCATCGAGGACGCGGGCTTCTACTGGCAGCACGAGGACTTCGGCAACGCCAAGATCAGCGGCCAGTTCGACTACGGCGACAGCGACAGCGTCCCCGAGGTCGCCTGGGCGGCGGGGGTCCCCGGCCACGGCACCTTCATCGCCGGCATGATCACCGCCATCGGCGACAACGGCATCGGCCGGGCGGGCCTGGGCCCGGACCTGCGGCTGAACCTGCAGAAGATCGCGGACAGCGGGGGCAACTTCTACTGGTCCTACGCGATCCGGGCGATGGACGACCTGGCGGACGGCGATTTGGGCGTGCGGGTGCTGAACTACAGCATCGCCAGCTCCAGCACCACCACGGGCTTCACGGAGGCGGTGGCCGGCCTGGGCAGCGCGGACATCCTGCTGGTCGCGGCGGCGGGCAACTGCGGCTACGCCAACTGCACGGACGCCAACAACGACAGCTACCCGCTCTACCCGGCCAACCTGTCGGGCAGCCACATCCTGAGCGTCGCGGGCTCCACCCAGACCGACGACCTGAACACCTGGAGCCACTACGGCCCCGCGACCGTGGACCTGGCCGCGCCCGGCGTGAGCCTGTGCAGCCTGGGCGTGCAGTCCACCGATGACTACGACGTGGCCGCCGGCACCTCCTACGCCGCGCCCCTGGTGGCCGCCGCCGCCGCCCTGGTCTTCGAGGCCCACCCCGACCTCTCCGCCGTCGACGTCGCGCGCGTCCTCAAGGCCTCCGCGGTCGAGGTCGGCGACCTGCCCACCAAGGTCGCCCACGGCCGGCTCAGCGTGCACGGCGCCCTGGCCACCGCGGTCCCCGGCATCGAGGCCCCCAGCGACGGCTACTTCGACACCACCGGGAGCTGGAGCTTGAACCTGGAGAACCGCGGCGCGGTCGGCGAGGCCACCATCGTCCTCACCCACGACGCCAAGGTGCAGATCCAGCCCGAGAACAGCAACTGGACGGCCACCCCCTTTGTGTACGGCGAGAGCGTGGCGCTCCCCGACGCCGGCGCCTGGACCGCCACCAGCGCGGGCACCCTTTTGGTCGGCACCCTGCCCGAGCACAGCCAGCGCACCGTGGGCCTCACCCTGCGGGCCACCCAGGCCGGCGACTACCCCTTCACCGCCCGCCTGGTCCTGAGCAGCGAGGGCGCCGACTACCTCAACGCCCCCTACGCCAGCGGCAGCGCCGACCCCACCGGCTTCCTGGCCCACGACGCCACCTGGAGCTTCGATCAGGCCTGGGTCGACACGGGGCCTATGGACAGCGACACGGGAGACTCCACCGTCCCGGACAGTGATCCCCAGGACGATCAACAGCCTGTGGACACCGGCGAGGGCAGCGGCTCCGAAACCCAGGGCGGATGCGGCGGATGCGGCGGCACCGGCGGCGGTGGTGCGCTGGTGGTGTTGGGGGGCTTGGCGTTGCTGCGGCGGCGCCGGGGGTAGACGCTCCGGCTCGGTGTGTTAACTTCAGAGTCAACACACCAGGGGACCGGGGACCGGAGACCCGGGACCGGAGTGCAGGATGACCTCTTCAAGGCTGGCAGGGCCGTCACCCTGCGCTTCGCGCGAGATGCGCGGGGTCGCCTCCCTGCCCGCGAGTTCCTGGACAGCCTCCACCAGGGAAAGCGCCGCAACACCAAGGTCCCCAACCTGCTCGCCAAGATGGAGCGCTTGGCGGACAACGGGCCGGACTCCAATGAGCACCACTTCAAGCACCTGGGGGACGAGCTCTACGAGTTCAAGGCCGGGAACCTGCGGCTGGCCTGCGCCTGGCAGGAAGAAGGAGTGCTGCTCCTGCTCCTCTGCGGCTTTGTGAAGAAGCAGCAGAGGACCCGGCCCCAAGACCGACAGCGGGCCCTGCGCATCCTGACGGAGCACCGCGCCCGCCCCACGCACACTGGAGAGGAAGAATGAGCTACCTGGACACCCTCCGCGACGACCCGACCCTGGCCAACGAGCTGGCCGACGAGCACTTTGTGCTCGACCTGGTGGATCAACTCCACCGCAGCATGCAGCTACAAGGGATCTCCAAAGCCGAGCTCTCCCGCCGCCTGGGCTGGAGCCGAGCTGCAGTCACCCGCTTCTTCGACGCCAGCGGCAACGTCGGCGTGCGCCGCCTACGCCAGGTCGCGCGCGCGCTGGACCTCGAGTTCGTCGCCTCGCTCGGACACCCCAGCCCCCAGCCTGCGACCTGGAACCCCGTGATCCTCCCCAGCCGCCCCAAGTGGCACGCCGCGACCTGGCAAGGGGCGGCCTGAGTGTCCGTGCTCTCGCCCTTCGTGACCCTGGAGCACGTCGCGCTCCTGTCCTGCTCTGCCCGCACACTGCTGGACCCGCTCACCCTGCCTGAGGAGCCCCCCAACCTCCAGCTCAGACAGGACGCAGAGGCGGACTTCGACCCCGAGCACAGCCGGCTCACCGTGTTCGCGCGCGCGCGCTTCGTCGGCCTGAGCCGAGACGAGGAGACGCTGGACATCGAGGCCACCTACCGGATCCACTACAGGCTGCCCGAGGGCATGGTCCCCACCCAGCGCGACGTCGACGAGTTCGCCCAGCACAACGGCCTGTTCAACGCCTGGCCCTACCTGCGCGAGCTCGTCTCCAGCCTGAGCGCCCGCATGGGCCTCCCGCTGCCGCCCCTGCCCTTGCTCCGCGTCGGAGCTTCGGGGGCCCCCCAACTGGGCGAGGAGTGAGCACGCAGTAGACTCCCCCCATGCTGCTCCTCCTGCTCGCTTGCTCAACTGCGCCCGCTCCGGTCACACCCAGCCTGTCCTCGTCGGTGGAGGGGGGTGCCGACCAGGGCGGGGGCCCAGAGGTCCAGGAGGTGGGGGAAGATGGGCCTGCACCCGATCCCTCCCCACCGCCTGAGCCTGCTGTGCCCACCTACACCGCGACGATCCAGCCCCTCAGCGAGGACACCCGGGCCGCGATCCTGGAGGCCGGCACCTGGAAGGAGGGCTGCCCGGTCGCCCTCGACGGGCTCTCGGAGCTGCACCTGAACCACCACGGGCTGGACGGGCAGGTGCACCAGGGCCTGCTGATCGTCAACAGCGCCCACGCCCAGGGGCTCTCGCAGGTCTTTGGGACGCTGTTCGAGGCCGGGTTCGTGATCCAGCAGATGAAGCCCGCCCATGTCTACGGCGGCGACGACGACGCGATGATGGCGGACAACAACACCTCGGCGTTCAACTGCCGGCCGGTGAGCGGAGGCAGCCGCTACTCCGAGCACAGCTTCGGGCACGCCCTGGACCTGAACCCCCTGTGGAACCCCTACGTGCGCGGCGGCAAGGTCATGCCCCCCGGCGGCGCCGACTTCCTGGACCGAGAGGCCGATCTGCCCGGGCTGGTGCACGCCGACGGGCTGGTGGTGAAGGCCTTCGCCGAGATCGGCTGGGGCTGGGGCGGGACCTGGAAGAACTCCAAGGATTACCAGCACTTCTCGGCAACCGGCAAGTGAACGCCCGCAGCGACGAGGAGCTGATGCGGCGGGTGCGCGAGGGCGATGACCCCAGCGCATTCGACGCGCTCTTTCGCCGCTACGCGGGCAAGCTCAACGCCTTCTTCCTGCGGCAGATCGGGGACCCCGAGGCCGCCCGCGACCTGGTCCAGCAGAGCTTCCTGCAGCTTCACCGCGCCCGCCGCGACTACCAGCCGGGGGCGCCCTTTCGGCCCTGGATCTACACCATCGCCGCCAACCTGCGGCGCATGCACCACCGCCGCCGCGCCCGCAAGCCGGAGGTCGCCTACGAGCCCGACGCCCACGAACCCAGCGTCGGCCCCAAGGCCTCGACCCCCGAGCAGCGGGCCGTTCGCCGGGCCCTGATGGCGGTCAATGAAGGCCAGCGCGAGGTCCTGATCCTGCACTGGTACCAGGGCCTGCCCATGGAGGAGGTCGCCCAGGTGCTGGGCATCAGCCGCTCGGCGGCCAAGGTCCGCGCGCACCGGGCCTACAAGGCGCTGCAGGCGCTGCTGGGGGAGGACAAGTGAGCGAGTTGACACCGGATCCACGGAACCCGGCGGGGTCCTCTGGCATCTCTGAGCCCATGGTGGACAAGCTGCCCGAGCTGCCGAGCGACGACGAGGTCATGGACATGGAGTCCATGCTCGCGGACCTGCACGCGCAGACCGAGTCCCCGGGGCTTCGGGAGCGGGTCCTGTCGCTGCCGACGCCGGTGAGGGTGGGCTTGGCGGCCCTCGCAGTCGGGGGGACCACCGCTGCAGCGCTGACGGTGAGCAGCGGCATCCGCGGAGATCTCGGCGACAGCGAGGTGCTGCGAGGCATGGCCCTGCCCGCCGCTCTGGCCGCCATCGCCGCCGCCATCAGCCTCGCGATGAGCCTGCGCGGCCCCGACCGGCCCCCCCTGCGCGGCGGCTGGGCCCTGGCCCTGGGGGCGCTGCTCAGCCCGCTGCTGATCTCCCTGATCCCGGTCCCCGGGATGGACACGCACGGGGCGCTCAAGCCCATCGTGGGCTGCTTCTCGATGGGGAGCGTGGTGGCCCTGGCGACGGCGGGTGGCATCCTCTTCTTCTCGCGTTGGGTGCGCAAGGACCGCAACACCCTGGCGATGGCCGCGACCGCCGGCGGGCTGGTCGGCCTGCTCGTCCAACAGCTCCACTGCGCCGCCAACGACCTGACCCACCTGCTCTCAGCGCACGGGCTGCTGGCGCTGGTGATTGGTGGGTTGTTCGGGGTGGGGGCGATGCTGCGGCGCTGAGCTCCCAAGGCCCCGTATGATTACGTCTTTACTGAGATTCTGCGCTCGATAAACCTAGCCGCCAGGAGGTCCAGATGGATCAGGAGATGCTGGCGGCGGACGCGGAGTCCGAGAGGGGCGGCGGGGAGCAGGAGCACGCTGAGTCGGCCCAGGAACAGGGCCCCGCCAGCATGCAGGACCCGCTCAAGGACCCCCTGGACGGGGACGCGGCGCTGCGCCGCTTCAACGCCAACCGGTATACGCGGAAGATCTTCGGACTGGCCGGGCAGGACGCGGAGGCCGAGAAGCTGACCCACAAGACCTGGTTTGGGCTGCGGACCAAGACGGAGAAGGCCGGGGACATCCGCAAGGACCTGGACGGCGCCAGGGGCAAGAAGGTGGCGAAGCGGGCTCGGAAGCGGGCAAAGCAGACCTACAAGCACCTGTCCAAGAGGAACAGTGAGCTCCGGGAGTATCACCGGCTCGCCGGCGAGGGTCTCCAGCTCTTGGATGCCCGCAAGAAACAGCTGAAGGATGACCCCAAGAAGGTGGAGGGGGACCCGCGCTGGAACGCCGACCTGCTGGCAGTCGACAGCCGCTCGGCGGAGGCGCGCATCGAAGACCTGCTCCTCTGGCAACAGCTCACGGAGACCTGGACAGACCAGGCCAGCGACGCCTACGACAGCATCGGCGACAAGTCGGCCAGGGGCGCGGACATCTCCTCGGAGCTGGCCACCGTCAAGCAGCTACAGGACCGCCGCGTGCAGGCCAATCGGATGATGGCGCGCGCCGAGGGGACCCGGGAGTTCTTTGAGGATGAGGTGGGCTTCCAGTGGAAGCCAGCCTACATGAGCAGCTGGCTCGGACGCCTGGCGCAGTGGGTTGGCTCCAAGCTGGTCGCGGGCGCCGTGGAGATGCTGACCGGGGGCGCTGTGACCTGGGAGTCGGTTGCCAGGCTGGTGAAGGACCAGAACCATGGCATGAAGGCCAGCTCCGGGAGCACCTCAGATGGGAAGCCGACCGAGACCCTCACCCCTGGGGACGGCGGGCGGAAGATCACCACCCAGCAGGGCTTCAAGGGCTTCATCGCTGAGCTCGCCGATGCCCAGAAGAAGGCTGGGGTGAAGGCCACAGAGCTCGGAGAGCCGCTCAACGGTCTCTACCACCACCTGCTGACCTTCCAGGATGTACTCGGTGTGTTCTCCAGAGCCATCGGGACCTTCGCGATCTGGGCCACTCTGGTGGGCGCGATCCCGGTGGCCCTCTCGGCGACCGGGGCGCTGGTGATCATCAAGGTGATCCAGGCCGCGCTGTCGCTGGGGCTGGGGATCTGGACCAAGTACATCAGCTCCCGGAACAAGACCCGGCTCAAGCACAAGCTGGCTGCTCAGTCCCAGTCCGGAGAGCACCTCAAGAGCGCAGCTCTGGGTGGCGTTGGGCTGCTGGTCGGCGCTCGCGGCGACGGGAGCTTCCTGGACGCGCAGACAAACTACGAGAGCAGCACCGCCCAAGGCCAAGAGGGGATCTGGTCCGAGGTCGCCGGCAAGGCGACCGGCTACCGAAACCCCCGCCTGGACGGCGACAAGGTGGTCACCGCCCACAACCTCTGGGACAACACCCGAGACAATTGGGGCGAGATCTCAAAGACCCCCGAACCGGAAGACACCAAGCAGGAACAGGACGCCAAGCAGCAGGCCAAGACCCAGCTCAAGAAGCAGGACAGGGTCCGCCAGAGTGGTCTCTCGCTGGTCCAGAGGGCCGAGAGCTGCGCTGCCTCGAGCGGCCCCTTCGCCGCGGCCACCGCCGACCTCAAGGAGGGGCTGAACCAGATCTGACTCAGCCCTCGCAGGCGCCCGCCACCCCCAGCTCACACGCCTTCGCCCGATACGCCGCCGCCGCGCCGGCATCGCCGTCCACCCCCCGCCCCTCGGCCAGGCGGTCGGCGTAGGCCTCGCAGCCCTCGCCCAGGCCCAGCTCACAGGACTGGAGCAGGCGCGCAGCGGCCCAGGGTTCCTTGCCCTTGTCCCCTTGGTCGTCCCACCAGGCGTGGTTGAAGCAGCCCCAGGCAAAGCCCAGCTCGCAGGACTGGGCGTGCAGGTCGGCCACCAGGTCCTCCTTGACCGGCGCCCCCTTGAGGCCGCTGGTGTAGATGATCGCCAGGCGGTTGCAGGCCTCGCCGTCGTCCAGCTCGCAGGCGCGCTTCATGGCCGGCAGGGCCTCGCTGTTGTCGGGGGCCGGCGGGTCGTCCAGCTCGCTGGAGTAGCGCAGCTCGGCCAGCGACCGGCAGCCCTCGGCAAAGTCGGCGTCGCAGGCCATGCGCAGGTGACGCAGCGCCTGCCGCGGGTCGGCGGCAACGCCCCGACCGTCGTCGTAGCGGTAGGCCAGGTGGGCGCAGGCCGCCGGGTCGCCCGCGTCGCAGCCCTTGCGGTTGAGCTCCACCGCCCAGGCGGCGTTGGAGGGCATGCCCACCCCGTTGAGGGCGTAGCCAGCCAGCAGATCGCAGGGGTAGGCCAGCCCGACCTGGGCGCCCGCCCCGTCGCAGAGCAGCTCCAGCCGCGCGATGCCTGCGTCGGGGTCCAGCTCCTGCTCCACCTGGTTCTGGGAGTGCCAGGTGCAGGCCCGCCCGTCCTGGTGCTCCAGACAGCCGCCCTCCAGGATGGCGTTCCGGCCCTCCCCCTCGGTGAGCGCGTACTGGTTGCGGCAGCCCTCGCCTGAGCCCCCCTCGCAGGCCCGCGTGTAGAGCGCCAGCGCCTGCTGGGGATCGCTCTCCACGAAGCGGTCCCCCCACCAGCTACAGGCCAGCGCGTCCCCCGCCCCGCAGGCGGCCTCGAACAGCTCCGTGGCCCGCTCCGGGTCGTGCGCGCGCCCGATGCCCCAGCCATAGAGCCGCCCCAGCTCCGCGCAGCTCCGCGGGTCCCGCTGCGCGCAGCCTTGGTGGAAGGCGTCGGCGCCCTCGATGTCCCGCGGCGTGTCCTCCACGTCCACGTCGCTCAGGGCCACCCACTGCATGTCGTGGCGGTCCCGGTGCGGGCGCCCGCGGGCGTCGCGCTGGGTGAGCTTCCAGCCCAGCACCAGGCAGGACAGCGCGTCGTTCTGGTCGTGGCAGTTCACCGTGAGCGTGCTCTCGGGGGCGGACTGCAGCCCCCGCGGCTGGTTGCAGGCCGCCGCGATGCCCTGGGCGCAGAGGCCGTCCAGGGACACCGACAGCGTCGCCTCCGGCCAGATCAACCCCTGCCCATAGGCGGCCGCCAGGATCTCCACCCCCCGGTCCAACCCCTGGTCGGGCTGAAGCCGCGTCTCCGGGCGCTCGGAGGGCTCGGGGGGCGGCTCCACGGGCTCCGCGGGCTCGGTCAGGGGCAGGGTGTCCTCGCTGGTGGAGGGGGGCTCCGAGATGTCCGCGGGCTGCGGGAGGGTGGGGGTGGGGACCTCGACCTCGGGCATCTCCACGCCCCGCATCAGCCCAACCCCGAGCATCCCCGCGCACCCGGCGGCCATGAGCACCACCGACCCCGCCCCGACGATCCAGGCCCAATCTCCGCCCTGCGACATGCTGTCCTCGCTGTGGGGGGCTAGGATGTCACAGATGCTCGCGACCCTCCCTTTGCTGCTGTCCCTGAGCGGCTGCCGCACCGCCACCGAGCCCCCGCTGAACGTGATCGTGGTGGTCATCGACGGGATCCGCACCGACGACGGCTTCTCCGAGACCCGCAGCGAGCTGACGGGCCTGCCCGGGAAGGAGAGCCTGCCCCTGATCCACGAGCTGCTGGTCCCCCAGGGCACGCTGGTCCAGGGGGTGCGCAACTACGGGACGACCACGACCGCGCCGGCCCACGCGATCTTGATGACCGGGCGCCGCACGCCCCTGGCGAACTTCGCCAACGACTTCGGGGCGGGCAGCTACCGGCCCCTCGTGCCCACCTGGATCGAGGCCGCGCGCGCCCAGCACCCCGACGAGCAGGCCATGGTGCTGGCCAACCAGTCGCTGATCGAGCCCATGACCTGGTCCCTGCACCCCGAAGGCGGGCAGACTCTGGGCGCCGAGTGGGCCTTCGTGCCCGAAGAGCCCGGCTCCATCCAGCCCGCCGGAGAGGACGCCCCGGCCTTCGCCCAGCTCTCGCGCCTGCTGAGCGAGCAGCACCCCACCTACGTGATGGTGAACCTCAAGGCGGTGGACCGCACCGGCCACTACGCCCCCGAGCTGGACGGCTACCTCAAGGCCATCGAGGACGTGGACGCCCCCCTGGTCACCCTCTGGGAGCAGCTCCAGCTCGACCCCTTCTACGCCGGGAACACCCTGCTGGTCGTGACCTCCGACCACGGCCGCCACCGCTCGGACTACTCCACCGAAGAGGAGTATTGGCGCAACCACGGCAACAGCTCCACCGGCGACCGCGACATCCCCCTCTTGCTGATCGGCCCCGGCGTGCCCGCAGGGAAGGTGGTCGAGGGGCCCTGGGCCCTGCAGGATGTCGCCCCCACCATCGCCGCGCTGGCCGGCGTGGACCTGCCCTGGGCCGAGGGCCTCCCCATCAGCGAGGCCATGGAGTCCGCCCCCGAGTCCCCCCGCCAGGGCGTCTCCCGCACATCGCGGATTCCGGCGCTTCAAGAGCGCTTTCTGACCGACGATCCCGCCCACCGCAGCGCCGTGTTCGTGGGCGATCTGCAGCTCTCCGACCCCGACTCCCGCGCCGCCGAGGCCCCCGTCGGCCTGGAGCTCGGCGGCCAGCAGGCGGTGTGCTGGCGCGAGCTGGTCGACTGGGACATCACCCTGCCTTGGGTCCCCCGCTGCGCCCTGCTCCAGGACGGCGCCCTGGTCTCCGAGCTCCCCGCTCCCGAGGCCGAGGTCGGCCCCTTCTGGCGCCCCGCGATGGCCACCGACGCCCAGGGCCGGCTCTGCCTGAGCTACCCCTACAACCCCGACGACATCGCCAGCGCCGGCATCGACAACTCCGTCGCCATCCGCCACGCCTGCCTGGAGGGCGGCGACTGGGTCCAGGGCGTCAACACCGACGACGGCCTGCTCTACCCCGAGCTCCACAGCGCCGCGCTCCTGGACGACGGCCGCGTCCTGCTCCCCCTGGTCGCCAGCCCCCCCAACAACGAGGCCCGCGACCGCCGCCGCGTCTACCTCCAGACCGGCCACTGGCAGGGCAGCGACTGGGTCTTCGAGGGCACCCAGCCCGTCGATCTCGCCGACGCCCAGCCCCTCTCCGGCAGTTGGCGCCTGGCCTGGCCCACCCTCCAGGCGCGCGACGGCGCCCTGGAGCTGCTGGTCCTCAGCCGCGGCGACGAATCCACCCAGCTCCTGCGCGTCACCTCCACCGACGGCGGCGAGAGCTGGTCCTCCCCCGAGATCCTGGCCGCCTCCCCCGCGCTCTCCCTGCAGCACCCCCCCGTGTTCTGGGGAGGAGAGGCTGCGTGGGTGGTCCAGGATCAGCTCTGCACCGCCTCGGGCTGTGAGCCCCTCGGAGGTCGGGTACGCGACATCGTCAGCGACGGCGAGGTGCTGCGTGTCGTGACCGAGACCGCCCCCGGCGCGTGGGAGGTCGTGGAGCTGCAGGCGGCGGTGGCCCAACCATGAGCTTCAAGCTCCATTTGTGACGGATCCGTGTCGCATCTGGTCCCCCCGAAGCCGGGGACTACTCCTGCCCAGAACACAGGCAAGAGAAATGACGACCAAGACCAAGCTCAACCAGTGGGTGGGCATCCGCAAGGGCGCCGCGCAGCGCGCCACCTCCCAGCTCTCCAAGCACTACCACCAGGCCAAGAAGCCCGGTGACTTTGTGGGGATGCACAAGAAGTTCGAGGCCCTGACCACCGAGAACGAGGGGCTGTACCCCGACGAGAAGAAGGTCATCCAGGCCGACGCCGCGGAGCTGCTCCGCGACGTCCGCACCCTGATGTCCGACTGGATCAACGTGGTGGCCACCTGCGATGTGGGCAACATGCAGGCCAAGGCCGACGTGGTGGTCGACGGCCAGACCCTGCTGGAGGACGTGCCCGTCCCCCTGCTGCTCACCCTGGAGAAGCGCCTCAAGGACCTCGCGGAGCTGGTGGGCCAGCTCCCCGTGCTGGACAACTCCAAGGTCTGGACCTTGGATGCCGCCAGCGGCCAGTACCGCGCGGAGGTGATCAAGCGGGCCAAGACCGAGCGGGTGAAGGAGCCCATCGTCCTGGTCCAGGCCACCGTCGAGCACCCGGCCCAGTCCGAGCTGGTCGACGTGAACAAGGTCGTGGGCCACTGGGTCCAGACCGACACCAGCGCCGCGCTGCCGGCCCCCGAGAAGCGTGAGCTGCTCGAGCGCATCGAGCGGGTGCGGCGGGCCATCCAGTTCGCCGTGGAGCAGGCCAACGACCTGGAGGTGGAGCAGTCCGCTCTGGGTGACCGGCTGATGCGCTACCTCATCCCCTGAACTCCCCTTTGTCTTTGGCCCCGATGAGGGCCACCCCCCCCAGCGAGGAAGCTCAACCACAACGACAAGCTCAGCCCCGACCCGTGGAGGTTCGAGTCCTCCCCCCCGCACCATCTACGCGGGGGTGACGGAATTGGTAGACGCAGGGCCCATCACAGCCCGGGGTCACACAGGGGCATCAAACAGAGACTGCGTGCTGGAAGCTGAATCCAAACCGCGCTGCCTGCAAATCCCCGGAGCGAGACACTCGTCGAAGCCGCCGGCTCGTACCCGGCTTGGGGCTCCACCTGTGCCCCGATGGTGTAGAGAACACATCGACGTTCAATCAATCGAGCTCCACCGCTGTTGCAGGACAAATGGCGCCCCCCGAACCCGGCGAGATGGACAACGCTCGCCGGGTTCCCTCCTTCAGGGCTGCTCGCTGCGCACCGACTCCCACTCCGGGATCCCGACCTCGGACTCCGCGCCGCCACCCAACACCAAGAACCAGCTCACGGCGAGCTGGGCCTGGGCCAGATCGGCCTCCCGCAGGGCGAGCTCGGCGGTGAGGCGCTCGCGCTCGGCGTCCAGCACCTCCAGGTAGTCGGAGACGCCGCCCTCGTAGCGCTGCTCGGCCAGGTCCACCCGCAGGCTCTGGGTCTGGGCCAGCTCCTGCTGCGCGGCCACCTGGGCCTCGTAGGTGGGCCAGGCCACCAGCACGTCCGCGACCTCCCGGAAGGCGGTCTGGATGGTCGCCTCGTAGGAGGCCAGCGCCTGCTCGCGGGCCACCTTGGAGCCCCGCAGGTTGGCCCGGCGGGCGCCCAGATCGAAGATGGGCAGAGAGACCGTGGGCCCCGTGAAGCTCCAGGCCAGGGTGTCCTGCTGGAAGAGCCCCCCCAGCGACGCCGAGGCGGAGTTCACCCCGCCGGTCAGCGAGATGCTGGGGAAGAAGGCCGCCCGGGCCGCGCCGATGTTGGCGTGGGCCGCGATCAGGCGCTGCTCGGCGGCCCGCAGATCGGGCCGGGAGAGCAGCAGCTCCGAGGGCAGGCCGGGGTCCAGGGTGGTGCGTACCAGCTCCTGGGCCGGCCGGTCCAGGGCCTCCAGCGGGGCCACGGGGGCGCCCACCAGCAGCACCAGCGCGTTGTGGGCCTGGGCGGCGCCGCGCTCGAGCTGGGCGTGGGTGACCTGGGCGCTGGAGACCAGCGCGTTGGCCTGGTGCAGGTCCAGCTCCGAGGCCAGGCCCGCCTCCACCTTCACGCGCACCAGCTCGGCGTACTCCTGGCGGTCAGCCAGAGCCTGCGCCGCCAGCGCCTGCTCCTGCAGCAGCACCCGCTCCTGCAAGGCGGCGCTGGCCACCTGGGCGATCAGCGAGATGCGCGCAGCACGCCAGTCCTCGCCGGCGGCCGAGAGCTCCACAGCCGAGGCCCGCCGCGCGTAGCGCTGCTGGCCGAACAGGTCCATCTGCCACGAGACGGTGGGCCCCGCGCGGTACTGGTTCACCTGGTAGCCCTCTCCAAAAGCAGACACCGAGGCCGGCGTCCCCACCGAGGTGAAGCCGGCCTCCAGCCCCAACTGAGGCGCCAGCGCGGAGGAGGACAGGCGGAGCTGCACCCGGGCCTGCTCGACGCTGAGCAGGGTGGTCCGCAGGCTGCGGTTGTTGTCCAGGGCGGTCTGGATCAGGCCCTGCAGCTCGGGGTCGGTGAAGGCCTCTTGCCAGGGGGGCAGGTCCTGGGCGTTCTGGGCCTGCACCTGCTGGGGGAAGTCGGTGGGCACCGGGGCGGCGGGGGGGGTGTACTTGGGGGCCAGGCAGGCCAGGCCCAACAGCGCGCTAAGCATGGGCGCCCTCCGTGAGCTCGGGGGAGGCGGTGGGGGTGGGCTCCTGCAGGGGCGCGATGCGGCGCACCACCACGTAGAAGACGGGGACCAGGAAGACCGCGAGCACGCTGCCCACGACCATGCCGCCGAACACCGCGGTGCCGATGGCCCGCTGGCTGGCGGAGCCGGCGCCGCTGGAGATCACCAGGGGCACCACCCCCAGCGAGAAGGCCAGGGAGGTCATCACGATGGGGCGGAAGCGCAGGCGGGCGGCCTCGATCGCGGACTGGATGAGTCCCATGCCCTGCTCCTGCAGGTCCTTGGCGAACTCCACGATCAGGATGGCGTTCTTGGCGGACAGGCCGATCACGGCGATCAGGCCCACCTTGAAGTACACGTCATCGCTCAGGCCGCGCAGGCCGGTGGCCATCACGGTGCCCAGCACGCCCAGGGGGACGACCAGGAGCACCGCGGTGGGGATGGACCAGCTCTCGTAGAGGGCCGCCAGGCACAGGAAGACCACCAGCAGCGAGAGGGCGAAGAGCATGGGCGCCTGGTTGGAGGAGGTGGCCTCCTGCAGGGACTGCCCGGTCCACTCGTAGCCGAACCCGGTGGGGAGCTGGTCGGCCAGGCGCTCCATCTCGGCCATGGCCTCGCCGGTGGAGTATCCCTCGGCGGGCTGCCCGGTGAGCTTGACCGCCGAGTAGCCGTTGTAGCGGGTGAGCTGGATGGGGCCGCTGCCCCAGCTCAGGGTGCTCAGCTCGGCCAGGGACACCAGGGCGCCGGCGTCGTTGCGCACGTAGATCTCCGAGAGGTCCTCGGCGTGCATGCGGGCGGGGGCGTCGGCCTGCAGGATCACCTGCTGCTGCCGGCCCGCGCGGGGGAAGTCGCCGATGTACGAGGAGCCGACGGAGATGCTCAGGGCGCGGGAGATGTCGGAGTAGTCGACCCCCATCGCCACGACCTTCTCGCGGTCGATGTCCAGCTCCAGGCGGGCGGCGTCCTCCAGGCCCTCGGGGCGCACCCCGGCGAGCACGGGGGACTCGGCGGCCATGCCCAGGAGCTGGTTGCGGGCGTCGATCAGGGCCTCGTGGCCCAGGCCGCTGCGGTCCTCCAGGCGGAACGCGAAGCCGTTGCTGTTGCCCATGCCCCGGATGGCCGGGGGGTTGACCGCGAAGGCCTGGGCGTCGCGGAGCTGCGAGAGCTGCGCGTTCAGGGAGCCGACGATCTGCTGGGCGGAGAGCTCGCGCTCGTCCCAGTCTTCGAGCTGGGTGAAGGCCATGGCGGCGTTCTGGCCGCGGCCCATGTGGGAGAAGCCCTGGACGGTCAGGTAGTCGCGGACGCCGTCCTGCTGGGCCAGCGTGTCCTCGATGGCGCCCACGACCTCCTGGGTGCGGTTGCCGGTCGCGCCGGAGGGGAGTTGGACCAGGGTCTGCACGCTGCCCTGATCCTCATCCGGCAGGAACCCGCCAGGCAGCAGGGAGTAGCCCAGGCCGGCCAGGAGGGTGAGCCCCAGGTAGACGGCCATCGACGGGCCCAGGCGCCGGACGAAGCGGGCGGTCCAGGACACGTAGCCCTCGGTGCTGCGCTCCACGACGCGGTCGAACCAGGCGAACAGGCCCTTCTTCTCCGCGTCGGGGTCGTGGGGCTTGAGGAGGGTGGCGCACAGGGCCGGGGTGAGGGTGAGGGCCAGCAGCGCCGAGAAGAGGATGGAGCTGGCCATGGTCACGGAGAACTGGCGGTAGATCACGCCCACCGCGCCGCCGAAGAGGCCCATGGGCAGGAACACGACCACGAGCACCAGGGTGATGCCGACGATGGCGCCCTGGATCTGACCCATGGCCTTCTGGGTGGCGGCCAGGGGGGAGAGGTGCTCCTCGGCCATGATGCGCTCGACGTTCTCGACGACCACGATGGCGTCGTCGACCAGGATGCCGATGGCGAGCACCATGCCGAACATGGTGAGCACGTTGATGGAGTAGCCCAGCGCGTAGAGCACCAGCAGCGAGCCCAGCAGGGCCACGGGGACCACGATGGTGGGGATGAGGGTGGCCCGGAGGTTCTGGAGGAAGATGAACATCACCAGGAACACCAGGACCATCGCCTCGAGCAGGGTGTGCAGCACCGACTCGATGGAGATCTCGATGAAGGTCGAGGAGTCGAAGGGCAGCACGATCTCCACGCCGTCCGGGAAGCCGTAGGAGAGCTCGTCCAGGCGATCCTTGACGGCGGTGGCGGTGGCGAGGGCGTTGGCGGTGGGCGACAGGCGCACGCCCATCGCGGCGGAGGGCTGGCCGTTGGTGCGGGCGGTGGTCGCGTAGCTCTGGCCGCCCAGCTCGACCCGGGCGACATCCCCCAGGCGCACCAGGGAGCCGTCGCTGTTGGCGCGCACGACGATGTCCTTGAACTCCTCGACGCTGCCGAGCTGGCCCTGGACGTTGATGTCCGCGTAGAGCTGCTGCTCGGGGGTCAGGGGGCGGGCGCCCACGGTGCCGGCGGAGACGGTGAGGTTCTGGGCGGCGATGGCGGCGCTGACCTCGGCGGCGGTCAGGTCGTGGGCCACCAGGCGCTCGGGCTCCAGCCACACGCGCATGGCGTGCTCGGTGCCGAAGACCAGCACCTCGCCGACGCCGTTGACCCGGCGCAGCTCGTTGGCCACGCTGCGGTTGATGTAGTCGCCCAGCTCGACCGAGCTCATGCTGCCGTCGGCGGAGACCAGCGAGGCGATGAGCAGGAAGGAGGAGCTGGAGCGGGTGACCTGCACGCCCTGGGACTGCACGGCGGCGGGCAGCTTGGCCTCGACCCGCTTGATCAGGTTCTGCACGTCGACGGTGGCGAGCTGGGGGTCGGTGCCGGGCTGGAAGGAGACGCTGATCTGCGCCTGCCCCGCCTGGCTCTGGCTCTCCATGTAGAGCATGTTCTCGGCGCTGTTGAGCTCCTGCTCGATCACCGAGGTCACCGACTCGTCGATGAGCTCCGCGGAGGCGCCGGGCCAGGTCGCGGAGACGTTGACCGTGGGCGGGGCCACGGTGGGGTACTGGGCGACGGGCAGCTCAAAGAGCGCCAGCAGGCCACCCAGGGCCAGGAAGATGGCCACGACCCACGCGAAGACGGGCCGCTTGGCGAAGAACTGGGACATCTACTCCTCCGCCTGCGCCACGGTGGGCGTCTGGGGGGCTTCGGCCTGGGCCTGGACCTCGACGGCGGTGACGGGCTGCCCCACCGTGAGCTTCTGGAAGCCGTCGGTCACCACGGCGTCCCCGGACTCCAGGCCCTGGACCACCACCTGGGTGCCGACCGTGCGGCGCACCTGGACGCTGCGCTGCTTGGCGACGCCGTCCTGCACCACGATCACGCTGGACTCGCCGCCGGAGCGCTGGATGACCTCCTCGGGCAGGGAGACCGCGAGCTCCTTGCGCTGCCCCTGGACCGAGCCGCGCACGAACATGCCCGGGAGCAGCTCCGCGTCGGGGTTGGGGAAGCTGGCGCGGATCAGCGTGCTGCCGGTCTGGGGGTCCACGCTCACGTCGGTGAACAGCAGGCTGCCGGTGTGGGCGTACTGCCAGTCGCCGTCGGAGAGGGTGACCTGAGCGCCCTGCTCCTGCTCCAGGGAGGTGCCGGACTGGGCGCGCAGTGCCCGCAGCTCCGCCACGGGCACCGACAGGTTCACGTACACCGGATCGAGCTGCACGATGCTCGCCATGGGGGTGAGCTCCCCGGCGCTGACGAGGGCACCCTCAGTGACCAGGCCCCGCCCGATGCGCCCGGAGATGGGCGCGCGCACGGTGGCGTACTGCAGATCCAGCGCCGCCGACTGGGCCTGGGCCTTGGCGAGCTCCAGGCTGGCGCGGGCCTGGGCCTCGGCGGCCCGGGCGTCATCCAGGGTCTGGGCGCTCACGGCCTTGGTGCCCGCCAGGGGCTCCAGGCGCTGGGCGGTGCTCTGGGCGAGCTGCAGGTTGGCCTGGGCCACGGAGACCTGGGCCTTGGCCTGTGCCAGCGCGGCCTGCATGGGGGCGGGGTCGATGCGGTAGAGCACCTGGCCCTGCTCCACCCACTCGCCCTCTTCAAAGCTGCGCTCCAGCACCACGCCGGTCACGCGCGCGCGCACCTGGGCGGTGCGGACGGCCTCGACGCGGCCGGGCAGCTCGAGCTGGACGGGCAGGGATTCGGTCTGGGCGTGGAGCACACCCACCTGGGGTGGGGGGCGCTCGGCGGGGGCGGGATCGGGGGCGCAGCCAAGGGCGAGGAGCGTCAGCAGCCTTGGAGGAGGCCTCTTTTATTCATGCATGTATGAATGTATCTGATAGAGTAGGCGTCCGCCCATGGCACGTTGCACCCCCGAACAAGCTCTTCAGACCCGCGAAAGCCTCCTGGACGCCGCCCTGGAGGTGTTCGCGGAGGAGGGCGTGGCCCGCCCCAGTCTCACCAAGGTGGCTGAGCGGGCCGGCATGACGCGGGGTGCGATCTACGGCCACTTCCGCAACAAGGCGGATCTGTTCAACGCCCTCTGTGATCGCTACCTCTTCCCGGCCGAGGTGCTGGAGCAGATGCGCGAGGAGGGCGCCGAAGACCCTCTGGGCACCCTGCGGGCCTGGGTGGCGCGGATCACCCACGCCAACACCACCGACCCCCAGCGGCAGAAGCTGCTCAGCGTGCTCTTTCTGCGGGTCGAGGCCACCGAGGGCTCCGACATCCTGGACCGCCTCCGGGACAACGCCGACAAGGTGCACTTCCACGAGAAGGAGCTGATGCGCCTGGCCGTGGCGCGGGGCCAACTCCCCGCCGACCTGGACGTCGAGGGTGCGAGCCTGGCCCTGACCGCCTGGCTGGGGGGCCTGCTGCGCATGATCGCCCTCTGCCCCGAGCGGGACTGGGCGAGCATCGCGCCGGGCATGGGCGAGGCCGTGCTGGAGGGCCTGCTCCGGGGGCCTGAACCCTGAGCCCCCCGGGGCTCGGTTGCGCTGCGGGTGACCTCGCTTGTGGTGGGATCGATTTTCTGTAAGCTGGCGTTGATCCTGGATGTTGGGGAACGATTTGCGCGCTGGATCGCCCTTTTCTTCCCTGAGCTTTGGGGCCTTGCCTATGCTGCGGGCTCAACCCAGGGGGACCCCATGGCCAAGCGAGCAGGGAAGAACAAGAAGCAGGCGCGGCGGCGGCAGGCCAAGCTGGACAGACAGAAGGCCAGGCGCAAGGCCAAGAACGCGCCGACCCAGACCGAGCCCGAGTGGAGCCGGACATTTGGGGACGCACGCCTGGCGCCGCTGATGGACGCCTGGGACCCGGAGCTGCTGGGCGATCCGGAGGCCTTGGCCGCGGCGGGGTGGACCACGGGGTCGGCGGGTCCTGAGTCCTAGCAGGCTGCTAAGCCCCCGGCTCCAGCAGCCGATCCACCCAGCGCTGGGTGCTCTCGAGCAGCTCCCCGTCCAGCTCCGCTGACAGGCCCTGGGCCAACACGCGGTCCACCCATTCCTCGACTGCGGGGCGATCCGTCCACATCCAGCCGTAGGCCGAGGAGGTGAAGACGGTGAGCATCCAGGCCTTGAGCTGCTCCGGGGTCCTCCCCTTCCGGCTCAAGATCACCAGGTCCACGCAGTAGCCGCGGCGCTCCCAGTGGGCGCGCTGGGTCCGAAAGGCCGGCCAGACCAGGGCGTAGGAGAGCGGGAACCAGATGGGGTGGTCGCGCCAGTCCCAGAGGTGCACGCGCTCGTGGAGCAGGGTGGCGGCGCTGCGCTGGGGATCGGCGTGGAGGGCGGCTTGGCTTGGCCACCACACCGTGCGGCCGAGCACCGTGATGTAGCCGCGCAGGTAGTCGGGGTTCAGGGGCTGCAGCAGGCGACCGAGCAGGCGCTGGAGGCGGGAGCGCTCCTTGAAGCGGATGCGGAAGCCCGGGATCTCCTGCTCCATCGCGGCGATCAGCTCGGGCAGCACGGGGTCTCCTGGGCCGGGTTGCTTGACGTTCCTATCCTGGGGTCTACCTGCCCGGAAAACCGGGAGGATCCCCATGTCCGAGACCAAGACCCACACCTTCGACGCCGAGGTCCGCCAGCTACTGGACCTGGTCATCCACTCCCTCTACTCCGAGCGGGAGGTCTTCCTTCGGGAGCTGATCTCCAACGCCTCGGACGCCCTGGACAAGGCCCGCGTGGTCGGCCTCCAGGAGGAGGGCTTCCAGGCGGCCGCCGGCGAGCCCCGCATCGACGTGTCTGTGGACACCGTCAACAACACCATCACCCTCTCCGACAACGGCGTGGGCCTGACCGAGGACGAGGCCATCGCCGCCTTGGGCACCATCGCCCACTCCGGCACCAAGGCCTTCGCCCAGGCCCTCAAGGAGCAGGAGCACAACCTGATCGGCCAGTTCGGCGTGGGCTTCTACGCCGCGTTCATGGTCGCCGACCGCGTGCAGGTGCGCTCCCTGTCCGGCAAGCCCGGCGCCACCCCCATCCTCTGGGAGTGCGACGGCTCCACCGAGTACACCGTGACCGCCGCCGAGCGCGGGGACCGCGGCACCGACATCATCCTGCACCTGCGGGAGGACGCCCAGGAGTTCGCTGACGAGGACCGCCTGCGCGACATCATCAAGCGCTACTCGGAGTTCGTGTCCTACCCGATCTTCGTCGCCGAGGAGCAGGCCAACGAGCCCAAGGCCCTGTGGACCCGCAGCCCCAGCGAGGTCGAGGACGACGAGTACAAGGCCTTCTACAAGCAGCTCACCGGCGACTTCCAGGACCCGGCCAGCCACCTGCACTGGAGCGCCGACGCCCCCCTGCAGTACAAGGCCCTGCTCTTCCTGCCCGCCGCCGCCCCCTACGACCTGAACCACGCCGACGGCCGCCGCGACATCAAGCTCTACGCGCGCCGCGTGCTGATCGACGACCAGGCCAGCTTCCTGGTGCCCGACTACCTGCGCTTCGTGCGCGGCGTGGTCGACACCGAGGACCTGCAGCTCAACGTCTCCCGCGAGATGGTCCAGCAGACCGCCGTGGTGGACAAGCTCCAGTCCGCCCTGACCTCCAAGGTCCTGCGCCACCTGGTGTCCCTGGCCAAGAAGCAGCCCGAGACCTACGAGACCCTGTGGGCCAACTTCGGCGCCGTGCTCAAGGAGGGCCTGCACAACGTCAGCTCCTCCAAGGACAAGGAGCGCCTGACCACCCTGGTGCGCTTCAACTCCACCCGCCACGACGATCCCAGCGGCCAGGTCAGCCTGGCCCAGTACGTCGAGGCCATGGGCGAAGATCAGGACGAGATCTACTACCTGGTCGGCCCCGACCACGACTCCGTCAAGCGCAGCCCCCACCTGGAGGCCTTCAAGCGCAAGGGCGTCGAGGTCCTGCTCTCCTGGGACACCGTCGACGAGTGGGCCCTGCCCTCCCTGGCCGAGTTCGAGGGCAAGAAGCTCGTCTCGATCTCCCGGGGCGAGGTGGACCTGGGTGAAGACGAGCAGTCTGAGCCCACCGCCCAGGTCTCCGAAGACCTGACCACCTGGATCCAGCAGGTGCTCGCCGGCGAGGTCTCCAAGGTGCGCAGCTCCAAGCGCCTGACCGCCTCCGCCTCCGTCCTGGTGGACGACGAGTACGGCGTGAGCAACAACATGCAGCGCATCATGCAGCAGCTCAACCAGTCGCTGCCCGCCAGCATGCGCATCCTGGAGATCAACCCCAGCCACGACCTGGTGCGCACCCTGGACCAGCTCCACAAGGATGGCCGCGCCTCCGAAGCCGAGCCCCTGGCCTGGCTGCTCCTGGATCAGGCCCGCCTGGTCGAGGGCGAGGTCCGTGACCCCGCCGGCCTGGTGCAGCGCCTGCAGACCCTCTCCGCTCTGGCCGCCCAGGCCCTGGGCGTGAGCGCCGAGCAGGCCCCCCACCCCGAGCCCGCCGCGCCCACCGAGACCGCCGACGCGCCCGTGGTCATCGAGGGGGAGATCCTGGACGCCGACGGGCAGCAGCTCAGCGAGTGAGCCCCCGGGGGCGCGTCCCCCAGTGATCCCTGAGCACCCTCCAGCGCACCTGGAGGGTGTTCTCGCTCTGGGATGCACCCGCGAGCGACCGGGGGATCGACCCATGTGGATCTGGATGCTCGCCTGCAGCGACCCGCTGCCCCGCACCGTGGCCGCCTGCGAAGAGGCGCTGCCCGCAGTGGACCCCTACAACAGCTACGCCGAGACCGCGGCCCAGGTGTCCCCCGACTGCTGGAGCGCGCTGGCCGAGGGGATCGGCCTGCCGCTGTACAGCCCGCCTGCAGCGAACACCACCGAGGCCCACATCCTGCTCGGCCTGCTCACCCTGCTGGCCGACGACAGCCAGACCTTGGGGGAGGCCCTGGAGGACCCCGACGCCCCTGAGCTCGCCC
Source organism: Myxococcota bacterium (assembly GCA_036229005.1). Taxonomy (GTDB): domain Bacteria; phylum Myxococcota_A; class UBA796; order UBA796; family CAJQPC01; genus CAJQPC01. Next base: position 45,812 of record JAZAMN010000008.1, on the reverse strand, counting down.
AGGAGCTGCTGCTCGATGGCGCGATGGCCTCCGGCGTGTCCCCCGAAGACCCCGTCGGCTGGGGGTGGTTCTCCCTGGTCTCGGCCCACATCGAGCACACCCGGATCGTGGAGGACATGGAGGACAGCGACCACCTGGCCAGCTTCTCCGACGGCACCGTGACCTTCCCCGAGCACCACTGGGCCGCCACCTGGATCCTGGGCGACTTCCCCCTGGTGACCGGGGCCATCCTGGTGCACGAGGCCAGCCACGCCCGGGTGGGCCATGTGCCCTGCGAGCACCAGACCGCCGACGAAAACGACCAGTGCGACGACGACACCGAGGGCGCCTACGGCGTGCAGCTCTGGATGCTGCAGAGCTGGATGTGGCAGCACCCCCGCCTGCGCGGCGCCTGGGAGTGCTGGGGCACCGAGAGCATGGCCCGAGATGTCTGCACCTACCGCCTGAACACCCGCCCCGACTGGCGGGTCTGCCATCAGGCCTACTGTACGGCCGCCCCCTGAGTCACTCCGTAGCGCAGCCCTCCCCAGTCACCTCAAAGTGCACATCCAGGCGGAGCACGTCTCCGCCGTAGGAGCCGCTCTCGGTGGCGCTGGGGTAGTCCGCGGCGGAGTAGCCGGTGCTGGTCACGCCCAGGGTCAGGGGCACGCTCTGGCCCTGCTCGACGACCACAGCCCCACCGCCCCACAGCTCCTGCCCGTCCAGGGTCAGCGACCAGGTGGTGGTGGAGCCGTAGGCCATGACCCCGGTGAAGTCCTGGAAGCGCAGCAGCACCTTGCCGTCCAGGGTGGTGGCGGCCTTCCAGTTCCACAGCCACAGCAGCGGGTAGTCGCCGTCGAACTCCCCCGCGACCAGGAAGCGGTGGGTGGCGGAGTGCTCGCTGAAGTCCTCCCAGGCGGGGACCTCGGCGCTGCTGGCGGAGCCGGCCTCCAGCACCACCTGGGTGAGCGCAGAGGGCACGTCCCGGAAGTCATCGGACTCCGCGCCCCCCTTGGCATCCAGCAGGCCCTGGTCCAGGTTCTTCACCGCGCCCCAGGTCCCGATGTCCCCGACGGCCTCGTTCGCCAGGTTGTTGGCCACGCTCAGGTGGTAGTCGCCCAGGGAGTACTGGCCCTGGCCATACCAATAGGTCGACTGGGAGTAGTGGTACTGCATCAGCAGCTCGGTGAGCTCGGCCTGCGCCTCCAGCGACTCGTCCGCGTCGACGCCGTCCCCCGCGACGTCCGCGGCGAAGGTCGCCTGGTCCACCACCATGTTCACCTGCTGACAGCCCAGGTTGACCACGTCCACCTGCAGCGGCAGGTCCAGCAGGCTGGTCTGCAGGAAGGCGGCGTACACCTCCGCGTCGCTGCCCGCCCCCGCCCAGCTCAGCTCGGTGTCGCTCTCCCCCAGCGGCTGCTCATCCAGCTCCGTCAGGGCGCTCCCATCCCAGGCGCGGATGGTGACCGCGTCCGCCGCCCAGCCCGCCGGCCCGTCCAGGGTCAGGGTGCCCCCGGTCGCGTCGCTGCCCAGGGTGTCGACCGTCAGCGCGCCCTGCGGTGAGCTCCAGATGGGGATGTCCTCCCCAAAGGTCACCATCTGCGTGATGTTGCCCCCCAGCTTGCCCAGCAGCCAGTGCCCGGCGCGCTTGTTGACCCAGTCCGTCACGTTCTGGGGCGGCCCCACCTGCCAGCCCAGGTCGAGGGCCAGCGACGAGACGACCTCGCTGTCCTGCACCTGCTTCTCCGGCGCGGCCAGATCCGCCTTGAGCTTCGGCCCGACCACCGCCTCGTACCAGGGGAAGTACTTGGGGGGCACCGTCGGGATGCCCGGACCGACGCCCACGCTCACATAGGGCCACGCGGTCACCTGCAGCCGGTCGTCGTCCACGGGGATGTCCACCGTCGGCGTGAAGCTGAAGTCCTGCTCGAACTCCCCGACGCCCTCGATCCCCTCGCCGTCGTAGACCGCCCCAGCGGACACCGACACGTCCCCCGAGAACGCAAAGCCCACCACCGGCCCGTAGTCCTGGGTCTGCACGTCAAGCTCCACCCCCGCGCCGATCGGCACGAAGCCCTGCACAAAGGGTCCTCCCAGAAAGGGCGGCAGCGGAAAGCGCCCGTAGATCGGCTTCTCGGGCCCGCAGTTCACCTTGCCCTGCACCGTGTCGGAGACCTGCGCCTCCACGTCCGCGCTGACCTCCAGCTCCCCCTGAACCAGCACCTCGGCGTGCTCCAGCGAGAAGCCGCTGACCCGGTAGTCGTAGCTGGGCCGCAGGGCCTGCTTGAGGGTGAAGTCCGTCTTGGTGAAGGTCAGCAGGTCCGTGTCGCTGGTGGTCGAGAAGCGGCAGTCCATCCCCGCGAACACCAGGGGCTTGCCCACCGACACGCTGATGAACGGCGCGTCCACGTCCAGCTCGGGCTCGGGCATCACGTAGTCCGCGACCTCGCCGGACACCTCCAGCGCCTCGAAGGCCTCGTCCACGGCGACCAGCGACATCACGTAGGGCGTGCCCACCTCCACCACCCGCGCGGGCGGGAAGCGCTCTCCGCTGCCGATCACCAGGTCCCCCACCTGCAGCGTCGCGTCCAGCTCCGCCGAGAACTGCAGGTCCCACAGGTCCTCCGGGTCCTCCTCCAGCACCTGGAGCTCCCCGACCGCGGCGTCCGGGATCAGCACCGCATCCGGCGCCGGCTGCGCGATGTAGACCGTCACCGGGTTCGACACCAGCTCGCCAGACTGCGCCGTGACCACCGTCGATCCCAGCTCCGCGTTCGGCGTCACCACGCCATCGCTCACCGAGAGCAGCTCCGGGTCCGCCACCTGCCAGGTGACCTCCACCGCCACCGGATCCCCGGCCGCGTCCAGCGCCGTGGCCGTCAGCTCCCCCTGTCCTCCGCTGGGGATCAGCAGGTAGGCGGGCAGGCTCAGCGAGGCTGCAGTGGACGGATCCGCCGAGTCCGTGGTGTCCGGAGTCGACCGCTGGCAGGCGAGCAGGAGCAAGAGCATGGCGCGACGCTACCACGCACCTGCGCGCCCTCGATCCGGGCTACGCTGCCCCCATGTTGTTCACCCTGCTGGCCTGCGCCACCCTGTCCTCGCCGGAGGAAGCTGTGTCTGCTGCGTCCCCTCCAGACCCCCAAACCCAGGCGGTGGATCCCAGCCCCCCCGAGCGCCGAGATCCGCACTTCTCCCCCCAGGAGATCCGCGCGGGCATGCCCGTGGGGTTGACCCTGGTCTACCGCAGCACCGTGGCGGGCTCCGAGCCGGCGGCCATCCAGTGGGAGGTGCGCTCCGCCGACGACACGCAGGTGCAGATCGCCTACACGCCGGTTCAGGAGGGAGGAGCGGCGCTGGGGCCCTCGGAGATCAAGGTCCACCGCTGGGACGAGCTGGCCCAACACAGCGCCTTTGTCTCAGCCTGGACCACCGTCGAGGACAACGTTGCCGTGACCACCCCCGCCGGGGACTTTGTGTGCACGCGCTACAGCGTCCAGGACCCGAGCGGGGAGCGCGCCGTCTATGACTTCGCGCCCGAGCAGCCCGGGCCGCCGGTGCGGGTGCAGATCACGGCGGCCGGTCAGGACAAGATGGAGATGCTGCTGCTCTCGCGCAGCCTCCCGCGGCAGACCGGGCCCGGCGCTCAGTAGCTCTCGCCGCGGTAGCCGAACTGGTAGACCAGCTCCACGCCGTACTGGCTGCCCCAGTAGAAGACGTCGTTCTGGAGCTGGTTGTCGTACACGCCCGTGAGCGCCATGCGGGCGTGGGCGCGCACACCCCAGGCGTCCTTCATGATGACGGCGTCGGCGCCGACGTAGCCGGCCACGTCCATCTGTCCGGTGACGGAGCCGCTGTTGCGCTCGTAGCGGTCCTCGACCCAGATCACGCCGCCGCCGGCGCGCCCATAGAGGTCCCAGCGGAAGCTGCGGGGCTGGGAGTGGGGCAGGCGCAGACCGGGCATCGCGTAGAGGCCGTGGCGCATGGACAGGTGGTCGCGGGCCACGGCCCGGTCCGGGGTGGTGCCCAGCTCGGTCTCGGGGGAGAAGAACACGCCGGCGTCCAGGGCCAGGTTGCGGCCCAGGCGGGAGTCGAAGCCGACCTCGGCGCCCAGGGGAGCGGGGCTCTCGACCACCGAGAGGCCAGCGTGCATGCGGACCTGGGGGTCCATGGCCGGGCGCACCGCGTGGGCGGTCCCGGGCAGCAGCGCGGAGAGGGCCAGGGTGCCCGTGAGGGCGGCGGCGGACAGAGCGGTCAGGGGGCTGCGCAAGGGGGGTCTCCTTCGAGACGAAAAGCTACTCGCCCAGAGGCGGGGTGGCGACCGCGTGGAAGATGTGGTCGCCGATCTGACCCAGGCCTTGCAGGTCGTGGACCTCGTGCTCCAGGCGGGGGATCTCCACCAGGAAACCCACGGAGAAGTCGTCCACCCGGTCGATCAGGCGACGCTCGGTGTCCGCGAGCTGCCGCAGGCGCTTGTGGGCAACCCCCAGGCGGGCCAGCAGCGAGGCGGCGGTGTAGTCGGGCAGCCCCTGGTCGTGGGCCTGGGCCAGCTCGCCGAGCAGGGCCTGGGGATCCAGGTTCCGCCCGCTGCACAGGTGCACCTGGTTGATCAGGGTGCCGCCGCGGGGGTAGCGCCGCTCGGCCAACTGCTCGGCGAAGAAGCCGGCGACCTCGACCGAGGGCTCGGTGGGGGCGCAGACGGTCACGAAGCGGCACTCGTCCGAGCGGAACAGGCGCAGCACGGTCTCGTGGCGCTCGCGGAAGCCCTCGTACATGTCCTGGAAGAGCAGCAGGAAGTCCGAGAGGTCGTCCAGGAACTCGTGGCCGAACACGTAGCCCAGCATCTTCCAGATCACGGCGCTGGTGCCCGAGCGCAGGCTGCCCAGCAGGCCGGTGCGCTTGGGGGGGTTCAGGAACCAGGAGATCACGCGCCGGTCCATGAAGCGGGACAGGCGGCCGGGGGCCTCGAAGAAGTCCAGGGCGTTCTTGACCGGGGGCGTGTCGAGCACGACCAGGTCGTAGCGGCCGGTGGTGACCACGTCGTGCAGCTTCTCGGCGGCCATGTACTCCTGGCTGCCGGCGAAGGTGTCGCTCATGGTCTGGTAGATGGGGTTGTCCAGGATCCGCTGGGCGGTGTCCTGGTTGGGCGACATCTCGACGATCAGCTCGTTGAAGGTGGTCTGGGTGTCCAGCATCATGGCCCACAGGCTGCCGCCGGGGGCCACGTCCACGCTCGAGAGGTCGATCTCACGCTCGTCGTTGCCGAACTCCTGCAGGCCCAGGGAGTTGGCCAGGCGCCGCGCGGGGTCGATGGTGAGCACCAGGACCTTCTTGCCCTGCCGCGCAGCCCACAGACCGATGGACGCGGCCGAGGTGGTCTTGCCCACGCCCCCGCTGCCCACGCAGACGATGAGCTTGCGGCCCAGGATGACCTCGCTTGGGGTCACGAGCGCCTCCGGAGGCCGCGGGTGGAGCTCCGGGCCAGAGCGGCAGAGAGGTGCTGCACGAGCTTCCCGGATCCCTCCTCCTGGGAGAGCCGCGGGACCTCGATCAAGGCGGTGCCCATCTCGGCGTGGATGCGCTCGATGGCGGCGGCGGTGGCCTGCTCCAGGCGCATCTCCCAGCGACCAGCCAGCAGCAGCTCGGCGGCGTCCCCCGCGGCGTCACCGGAAGACTCCAGCGCTGAGAGGCGGGTGAGCAGCTCGCGCTCGCCTTCGTCCAGGCTGGGGGAGCTGGAGCGGTTCAGGATGACCAGGGGCACGCGCAGCCCGGGCACGTCCTTTCGCAGGATGGCGTGGGTCTCGACGGTCTCGTTGATGACCATCTCTTCGGGCAGGGCGACCAGCACCAGGTGGGTGCGGGGGTCCTCCAGCAGGCGCTGGGACTCCATTGAGCGCTGGTGCAGCGGGCCCACGTCGAACAGGCGCATGGTGCGCTTGGGGGACTGCATGAGCGCGGTGGCGTGCCCGGAGGCCGGCAGGTCCACGATGACCAGATCGAACTCTTCGGACAGCCAGGTGATCTTGGACAGGGTCACGACCTCCCGGTTGCCAGGGACGGCGTCCAGGAAGAGGCGGACCATGCGGTTGTCCAGGATGGCGTCGACGATGCGCCGGGAGGGCACGACGCGCTCGACCCACTCGTGCAGCGCCTCGTACCAGGTGACGTTGCAGGCGTAGAGGTTCTCGGCCACCTGCTTGGGCTCGTAGCCCACCGTCCGGCCAAAGATCCCCGCCAACACCGACTGTTGGCTGTCGGCCTCGACGAGGCACACCCGGCGGCCCTGGGCAGCAGCCAGTCGGCCGAGGGCGGCGGAGACCGAGGTCTTGCCGACACCCCCCTTGCCGGTCACGAGCACGACCCCGCCGTAGACGAGGTCTGCGATGTCGAATGGAGGCGTTGTCACAGGCCAGCTATAACGCCCCAGCGGGCTGGGAGCGGGATCAGACGTCCAGGTTCCGGACGCGGAGGGCGTTGTCCTCGATGAAGCGGCGTCGCGGCGCGACCTCGTCGCCCATGAGCACGGTGAAGATGGCGTCCGCCTCGATGGCGTCGTCCACCTGCACCTGCAGCAGGGTCCGGGCCTCGGGGTCCATGGTGGTCTCCCAGAGCTGCTCGGGGTTCATCTCACCCAGACCCTTGTAGCGCTGGATCTCGTAGCCCTTCTGGGCCACGGCGAGCACGCGCTCGAGGACCTGACCCCAGGTGACCAGGGTCTCCTCGTTCAGCTGCAGGGGCAGGGTCGCGGTCTCGCGGAGCTGGCCGGCGAGCTTGCGCAGGCGCTCGGTGTCCGCGCCACCGTTCATGCGAGCGCCCAGGCGGGTGGTCCGGGGGCGGCCGGCCTGGAAGCTCTGGACGACGATGGCGTTGCCGCCGGAGATCTCGTTGTGCACCACGGAGACGTCCTCCAGGTAGATCTCCGGGTTGGCCTCCCGCAGGCGGGCCCGCAGGGGCTCGACCTTGTCGGTCAGGGCCTGCTCGTCGATGCCAGCCTCGGGGCCGCCGATGTAGAGCCAGGCGTCGATCACGGCGGCGTCGGCGTTCTGGGAGTGGTGGTCCAGCTCCTCCGCGTAGCGGCCGGCGACCCGCACGAGCTGCAGCAGGGCGTCCTCCGTGATGACGGGCTGGTCGTCCCCGCGCAGCTCCAGCTTGCGGGCGCCCTGGTCCAGCAGGAACTCCTGCAGGGCCGCGTCATCCTTGAGGTAGCGCTCCTTCTTGCCGCGCTTGGCCTTGTAGAGGGGGGGCTGCGCGATGTACAGGTGCCCCTGCTCCACCAGCTCCCGCATCTGGCGGTAGAAGAAGGTCAGCAGCAGGGTGCGGATGTGGCTGCCGTCGACGTCGGCGTCGGTCATGATGATGATCCGGCCGTAGCGCAGCTTGGCGATGCTGTAGTCCTCGCCGATGCTGGTCCCCAGGGCCGAGATGATGTTCTTGACCTCGTTGCTGGCCAGCATGCGGTCGAAGCGGGCCTTCTCGACGTTCAGGATCTTGCCGCGCAGGGGCAGGATGGCCTGGTAGCGCCGGTCGCGGCCCTGCTTGGCCGAGCCGCCCGCGGAGTCACCCTCGACGATGTACAGCTCGCACTTGGAGGGGTCCTTCTCCTGGCAGTCGGCCAGCTTGCCGGGCAGATCGCCGCCGTCCAGGATGCTCTTGCGGCGGGTCAGCTCGCGGGCCTTGCGGGCGGCCTCACGGGCGCGGGAGGCCTCCAGTGCCTTCTGGATGATGGCCTTGGCGACCCGGGGGTTCTCGGTGAAGAACTCCGAGAGCTTCTCGCCCACGATGGACTCGACCAGGCCCTTGACCTCGGAGTTGCCGAGCTTGCCCTTGGTCTGGCCCTCGAACTGGGGGTCGGGGTGCTTGACCGAGAGCACCGCGATGATGCCCTCGCGGCTGTCGTCGCCGCTGATGCTGCCGTCCTTGGACTTGAGCAGGTTCTCGGCCTGGGCGTAGCTGTTGATGGACCGGGTCAGCGCGGCCTTGAAGCCGGAGACGTGGGTGCCACCCTCGATGGTGTTGATGTTGTTGGCGAAGCCCAGGAGCTGCTCCTGGTAGGAGGAGGTCCACTGGAAGGCCAGATCCACCTCGACGCCCTCGCGCTCACCCTGGATGCGGATGGGGGGCTCGTGGATGGGGTGCTTGTTGGTGCACAGAAACTCCACGAACGCCGACAGACCGCCCTCGTAGTGGAAGTCCTCCCGGACATCGTCCCGCTCATCGACCAGGGCGATGCGCACGCCCGGGTTGAGGAAGGCCAGCTCCCGCAGGCGCTTGGTCAAGATCTCCATCTGGAAGGTGGTGACCTCGAAGATCTCCGCGTCCGGGTGGAAGCGGATGCAGGTGCCGCGCTGCTCCGAGGGGCCGGCGTTGGAGAGCTCGACCTGGGGCACGCCGCGCTCGTAGCGCTGGGTGTAGTGGGCGCCGTCCCGCCAGATGTCGAGCTGCAGCCAGTCGGAGAGGGCGTTCACGCAGGACACGCCGACGCCGTGGAGGCCGCCGGAGACCTTGTAGGAGTCCGAGTCGAACTTGCCGCCGGCGTGGAGCACGGTGAGCACGACCTCGGCGGCGGGCTTGCCCAGCTTGGGGTGCATGCCCACGGGGATGCCGCGGCCGTCGTCCCGAACGGAGCAGGAGCCGTCCGCGTGCAGGGTCACGGTGACCTGGGTGCAGAAGCCGGCCAGAGCCTCGTCGATCGAGTTGTCCACGACCTCGTAGACCAGGTGGTGCAGGCCGCGGACGTAGGTGTCGCCGATGTACATGCCCGGCCGCATCCGGACGGCTTCGAGGCCCTCCAACACCGTGATGTTCGAGGCGCCGTACTCTCCGGAGGTCTTGGTTTCGTCAGTGGCCATGTTCGGAGGGGCTCCAGGAGCGAGGACAGAGGCGGGTTTCTCGGCGGGACTGGATCGCTGGATCCAACCCTTGGGACCTAATCGGTCCCAGCGCTCTCCGCACCCTCGACTGTGCCCGCATGGACGGCATAGGCGAGGACATCCTGCTGCGCCTGGGACAGCACCACCCCTGGGTCCGTGGTGCTCACGAACACCTGGAGCTCCAGCTCCTGCAGCAGGCCCACCAGGTTGCCCGTCCGGAAGCGGTCCAGCTCCGAGGACAGGTCATCCAGCAGGAACAGGGGCCTGGCGCCGCGCTCCCGGGCCGCCAGCAGCTCCGCCAGCTTGAGGGCCAGCACCAGCGAGCGCGTCTGCCCCTGGGACGCGTAGGCCCGCGCAGGTCGGTCGTTGATGCGCAGCACCAGATCGTCCCGCTGGGGGCCCACCAGGTTCATCCCGCGGCGGCGCTCGTCCTCCCGGGAGCCCGCGAGCAGCTCGGCGTAGCTCTCCGCCAGCTCCTGTCGGGTCTCACCGCTCAGGCAGCTCCGGTACCTCAGCGTGGCCTCGCCGTGGCCGCTGATCCGGTCATGGAGCTCAGTGAAGGGCGCGGTGAGTTCGGTGATCAAGGATCTCCGGCGCTCCACGAGCCTCGCCCCCGCCAGCGCGAGCTGCTCGTCGAACACGTCGAGCTGGATGGGGTCCGCGCAGCCCTCCCGCAGCAGCCGGGACTTCTGATCCAGCAGGCGCTTGTGGGTCCACGCGACCTCCAGGAAGGTCGAGGAGGCGGTGAACGCGGCCCGGTCGATGAAGCGCCGCCGCAGCTCGGGGCCCTCGCGCACGATGGCGATGTCCTCGGGGCAGAAGAGCACCGCCCGGATGCCGTCGAAGTAGCTGGACAGGGCCTTGGGGGCCTTGCCGTCGACCTCGCCCCGGCGGCCCTGGGGGCTCACGTGCAGGCGGAAGTCGCGCTGGAGCTGGCCGTCGAAGACCTCCCCCCGGACCTCGGCCTCGGAGGCCCCCCAGCGGATCAGCTCCCGGACGCGGCTGGTCCGGAAGCTCTTGAGGGTGGCGAGGCCGTAGATGGCCTCCAGCAGGTTGGTCTTGCCCTGGGCGTTGGGCCCGTGGAAGACCACGAAGGGGGCGTCCGTGTCGATCTGGACCTGCGCGAGGTTGCGGAAGTCGCGCAGGCCGAGATGCTGCAGACGCACCCGGGGGTCAGTCCAGGCGCATGGGCATGACGATCAGCAGCGCGTCGTCCTGCTCGGGCTCACGGACCAGCGCGGGGGACAGGGCGTCACCCAGCTCGAGGACGATGCGCTCGCCGGAGAGGGCGCCCATGACCTCCTGGAAGTAGCGGATGTTGAAGCCGATGTTCAGGGCATCTCCGTCCATCTCCAGGGGCACGACCTCGCGCGCATCTCCCAGATCCACGTGGGACGAGGAGATGGTCACGGCGGTGGGCTCGAAGGCGAAGCTCACCGGGCGGGACTTGTCCTGGGCGAGCACGGCCACGCGCTTGAGGGCGGCGTTGAGGAGCTCGCGCTGTACGACGGCCCGGCGCTGGGAGGCGCTGGGGACCACCTGGCGGTAGTCGGGGAACTCACCGTCGATCAGGCGGAAGTAGAAGCGCTCGGACTCGCTGGTGATCAGCGCGCTGGACTCGCCGAAGGAGAGCTCCAGGACCTGGTCGTCGCTGCGGCAGAGCTTCTTCATCTCACCCAGGGCCTTGCGGGGGATGAGCATGCGGGCGGGCATGCCCAGCTCACCCTCGAAGGGGACCTGCGCGTAGGAGAGCCGGTGGCCATCGGTGGCGACCATGCGCAGCAGGGGGGTGCCCTCGGGGCCCTCGACGACCTCCAGGTGGGCGCCGTTGATGCCGTAGCGGTTGTCGTCCGGACAGACGACGAACCCGGTCTGGTCGATCAGCCAGCGCAGCTTGCCGGCGGGCAGACGCAGGGTGCTGCGGCCGTCGAAGTCGGGCAGCGGGGGGAAGTCCTCACCGGGGAGGCCCTTGACCTTGTACCAGGCGCTGCCGGAGGTCAGCTCCACCCGGTTCTGGCTGCCCAGGGTCAGGTGCGCGGTGGCGTCGGGCAGGACCTTGGCGATCTGGAAGACGCTGGAGGCGTCCACGGCGATCTCGCCAGGGGTGGTGACGTTTGCCGGGAAGTCTCCGATGAACGCCATCTCGGTGTCCGTCGCGGTGAGCCGCAGGCGACCTTCGGAGGCCTGCAAGAGCACGTGCGAGAGGATGGGATTCGGGGTGTTCCGGCGCTCGACGATGCCCTGCACGCGGGAGAGCCCTCCCAAGAAGGCGTCGCGGTCGATGTACAGCTCCATGGGACAGGCAGCTCCGCTTATGTGGCTTTTATGATCAGATCAGGATCGATCAAGTCGTAGATCGATCAATGGGTATGGATGCTGGGGACAATGTTCCCAAGCGCTTGAAATCAAAGGAAGTTTTCTGGGGGCGAGCTGGGGAGGGATCCGAGGAGGATCCTTGTGGACTCTCAGTGGGCAACCGGGGCCTCACCCCTCGGGGCGAGCACTCCGCAGCTCCTCCATACCCGACGCCACAGCCTTGTGCCCCCGTCTGTCCCCAAGCTGTCCCCAACGGCCTCATCGGCTCACACCCAGGTTCCGCTCGAGGGTGCGGAGGTGGGATTGGAGGTCGGGGTCGGTCTTCTCCAGCCGCTTGATCTTCTTGCAGGCGTGCTGGACGGTGCTGTGGTCGCGGCCACCGAAGGCGCGGCCCAGGTCCGGGAAGGACAGGTCGGTGTGCTCGCGGGCGATGAACATCGCGATCTGACGCGGCAGCACGATGCCCTTGAGCTTGCGCTGGCCCTTGAGCTCGCCGACGCGGATGTTGAAGTAGCGGGCGACCACCTGCATCACCCGCTCGGGCGTGATGGCCTCCTGCTGGCGCACCAGCATGCTGCCCAGGTGCTCGCGGGCGAACTCCACGGTGATGGCGTCCCCGTAGAAGCTGCCCAGGGCCGCCAGGCGGTTGATGGCGCCCTCCAGCTCGCGGATGTTGCCGTTGACGTGGGAGGCGATCCAGAGCGCGCACTCCTCGCCGATGGGCAGGCGCAGGGTCTCCGCCTTGGCCTGGAGGATGGCCACCATGGTCTCGAGGTCGGGGGCCTGTACGTCCGCCAGCAGCCCACCTTCAAAGCGGGTGCGCAGTCGGGGCTCCAGGCCCTCGATCTCCCGGGGGAGGACATCGGAGGTCAGCACGACCTGCTTCCCGGAGAGCTTGAGGGCCTCGAAGGTGTGGAAGAACTCCTCCTGCGAGCGCACCTTGCCGGAGAGGAACTGGATGTCGTCGATCAGCAGCACGTCCGCCGAGTCGCGGTAGCGCTGGCGGAAGCTGTCCATCTTCTTGAAGCGCAGGGCGCGGATCATGTCGTTCACGAAGTCTTCGGCCGTGGTGTAGATCACCCCGGCATCGCTGCGTGCGTCCTGGATCCGGTTGCCGATGGCCTGCACCAGGTGGGTCTTGCCCAGGCCGGTGCCGCCGAACACGAACAGGGGGTTGTAGTTCTGGCCGGGGAAGTCCGCGACGGCCAGGGCGGCCGCGTGGGCGAACTTGTTGCAGGCGCCCACCACGTAGTTGTCGAAGGTCTTGTTCCGGGGGACCCGGCTGCGCACCGGGTTGCGGATGGGGGGGCTGTCCGGAGGGGGGGCGGCCGGTGGAGGCGGCTCCCCTGCTGCGCTCGGGCTGGGGGCGGGGGCGGCTCGGCGGGCGTCTGCCTCGACGGTGAAGCGCAGGCGCAGAGGGATGCCGAAGGCGCGGGCGAGCTCCTCGACGAAGATCTGCTCGTAGTTGTCCCGGACCCAGTCGGAGTAGTAGCGGTTGGGGACCTCCAGCTCCAGAAGGTCCCCGTCCATGCCCAGGACTCGGATGGGCTTCACCCAGATCTCATGGTTCTGGGCGCCGATGCGCTGTTCGATCTGGGGCTGGACGTCTTGCCAGAGATCCTGGATGGACACGAGTCTCCTGTGGTCGGGGGGCGCTGGGGCGGTCGCGGGGGGCCGTCCCCGCAGCGGAGGGGCACGCTATCAGGCTGGACAGCCTGTGGACAAGCGCCTTGCAGCGCCGATGAAAGGGCCTGATCTTCCGTGGACTTGCGACCCCAGGTGGGATCCGCGATCCCTTGAGCCCCAGGACTTGCCCGGAGGTGCCCGGTGGATTAGTGGGCCGGGCTTGTCTGGCTGACCTGCGCCTTGTTCGCAGCAGTCGACCCCACTTTTTCTCCAGATGGCCGCACGGCCCGGAGCAGGAAACATGAAGCGCACCTACCAGCCCAGCAACATCAAGCGGAAGCGCTCCCACGGCTTCCGTGCCCGTATGGCCACCGCCGGTGGTCGCAAGGTCCTCAAGCGCCGTCGGGCCAAGGGCCGCAAGCGCCTGGCCGTCAACGTCGGCGCCAAGCACCGCTGATCGACGTGGGGCAGCCCGCGACTCTGGGCTTCCCCAAGGATCTGCGCCTGCGTCGCTCGGCGGAGTTCCGCCGGGTCCAGGGGCGCGGACACAAGGTCCGCACCCGCCACTTGTTGTTGATCTACCTGCCCAGCCGGAGCCGCGAGAGCCGCTTTGGCTTGGTGGTCAGCAAGAAAGTGGGCAACGCTGTGGCTCGAAACCGGGTCAAGCGTTGGCTGCGGGAAGGGATCCGACATCACCGGCACCAGGTCTCTGGCCGCTGGGATGTCGCGGTGATCGCCTTCCCCAAGGCTGCAGACGCGGGTCTGCAGGCACTGGGCGAGGACCTGCAGCACGCCTTCGGCCGTCTGGGCCAAGGCTCCCCCCGTAAGGGGCGATCCGGCCGCAAGTCCGGGAGACGTGCATGAGTTCCGTGCTCGTCACCGTACTGCAGGCCCCCATCCGCTTCTACCGTCGCTGGATCTCGCCCCTGAAACCGCCCACCTGCCGCTTTCACCCCACCTGCTCGGCCTACGCCCTGGAGGCCCTCGGGGTGCACGGACCCTTCAAAGGGAGCTGGCTCTCGATCAAGCGCATCTTGAGCTGCCACCCCTTTCACCCCGGCGGGATCGATCCGGTGCCCCCGGCCCAAGAGGACTGAGATGGCCATCCGCAAGAAGGACGCCGGCGACAACCAGCGCATGCTGATCGGGATGGCCGTCGTTTTCGGCATCATCCTGCTGTGGCAGAGCTTCTTTGCGCCGACGCCCCCTCCCCCCGCCGAGCCCCCTGAGCAGACCCCCACCGTCGAGGCGGGCAGCGTCGCTCCCCAGCCTGGGCTGACCCCTGCGCCGGTGTCCGTGGAGGCAGTGCCCCAGCGTACGCTGCCCATGGCCACCGCCGAGATCGCCACCGAGCTGGACTCCCACGGCGGCTCCGCCCGCGTGCTGGAGCTCCCCAACGTGCCCGGCCCCCTGGTGGTCACCCCCATCTGGCTGGCGGTCTGGGAGGCGATCCAGGGTGAGCGCGACCTGGGCGAGTGGTTCGACAACCCCTACGGCGGCGACCCCGGCACCGAGAAGATCACCTCGGAGGCTGCGGTTGTCCTCGCCGCAGGCACCGGCGCTCAGCGTGCTGAGGGGGAGTATCTGCTGGATGGTGCAGGCCCCTGGGTGGCCCACCGCACGACCCCTGAAGGCCTCCAGCTCTCCAAGACCTGGTCCACCAGCGAGGACCCCAACGTCCTGAACGTGCAGGTCCGCTGGGAGAACACCGGCAGCACCCCCGTCGCCGCCGAGCTCTGGGTCGGCAGCTTCGACGCGCTCTCCGAGCCTGGCGGCATGATGAGCCGCTACGAGAGCCTGCGTCAGGCCTTCGCCTACGTGGACGGCGACCTGGAGACCCTCCAGGATCTGGGCGATCTGGACGAGGACGGCCCCGAGTCCTTCGAGGGCGAGGTCGGCTGGTTCGGTGTCGGTGACCGCTACTTCCTGTCCGTGGCCGTGCCCGACAAGCCCGACTGGGGCGAGATGAGCTTCGAGGCCTCCGAGGCCGGCACCCACGGCGTGTTCGTCTCCAAGACCGCGACCCTGCAGCCCGGCGAGGCGCAGGAGCTCAACTTCGAGATCTACGCTGGCCAGCGCAACATCGACATCCTGGAGGGCCTGGGCCACGACCTGGACAAGGCCGTGGATCTGGGCTTCTTCGGCTTCTTCGCCGGCCTGCTGCTCAAGTACCTGATGTTCATCCACTCCCTGGTGGGGAACTGGGGCTGGTCCATCGTCCTGCTGACCGTCTCGATCAAGGTGGCCTTCCTGCCCCTGACCAAGAAGAGCTTCGAGTCCAGCCAGAAGATGCAGGCCCTGCAGCCTGAGATCCAGGAGCTCAAGGCCAAGTACGAGAACGACCCGCAGCGCGCCGGCCAGGAGCAGATGAAGCTCTTCCAGAAGCACGGCGTGAACCCCATGTCGGGCTGTCTGCCCATGCTGATCCAGATGCCCATCTGGTTCGCGCTGTTCACCGTGCTCCTGCGCACCGCGGAGCTGTACCACGCCGACTTCCTGATCTGGAAGGACCTGAGCGTGGTCGACCCCTTCGCCATCCTGCCCGCCATCGTGGGCACGATGATGCTGCTCCAGCAGCGCATGACCCCCACCAGCCCGTCCATGGACCCGGCCCAGCAGCGCATGATGCGCCTGATGCCGCTGATGTTCGTGTTCTTCTACTTCACGTTCCCGGCGGGCCTGGCCATCTACTCGACCACCAACATCACCCTGTCTCTTCTGCAGATGTGGGTGATCCGACGCCGCCTGGCGAAGCCCCCTGAGGGCGGTCCCGTCAGCGCCGCAGCCAAGTAGCGATCCCGGAGATTCCAGATGTCGCAGTTCACCGAAGCCGCCCCCGAGGGCACCCAGACCGTCACCACCAAGGGCGAGGACGTCAAGACCGCCCTGGCCGCCGCCGCTGAGCAGCTCGGGGTCCCCCTGGGCGCCCTGCGCTACGAGGTCGACGTCAGCTACTTCCGCAACGACACCGGCGGCATGGTCCCCCGGGACGACCTCCAGATCATCGCCTGGGCCCGCGACATGAGCGAGGTCGAGGTCATGGCCGACGCCCGCAAGTGGATCGAGGCGCTGCTGGGCCACCTGGACATCGAGGCCGAGATCGCCACCAAGCTCTCCGACAAGACCTGCCGGGTCGCCCTGTCCAAGGTGAGCGACGCAGGCCGCCTGGTCGGCCGTCGCGGCCGCACCGTCCAGGGCATCGAGCACATGCTCAACATGAGCGTGGGCCCCGACCACGAGGGCTTCACCTTCAAGGTGGACATCGCCGACCGGCGCGAGCGCGAGGACCGCGGTGAGCGGAGCGAGCGCGGTGAGCGCGGCGGCCGTGACCGCGGCGAGCGTGGTGACCGTGGTGACCGCAAGCGCGGCGACCGCGACCGCAAGGGCGGCAAGAGCGACCGCGACAACGACAAGCTGCGCCGCATGGCCCAGAAGATCATCGCGCGCGTCAAGAAGACCGGCAAGGCCGAGATGGTGCGCAAGGAGCTCAACGGCTACGACCGCCGCATCCTGCACCTCTGCGCCCGCGAGTCCGAGGGCGTCGAGAGCCGCTCCATCGGCGAGGGCAGCTACAAGCAGGTGGAGTTCTACCCCACCGGTGGTGAGAGCAGCGGCGAGGAATGAGCCGCAGGGCCTGCATCGTCGCCTGCGCCACCCCGTGGGGGCGTGGCGGCGTGGCCCTGGTTCGCCTCTCGGGGCCTGATGCCCCCAAGGTGGCGGCCGCCCTCTCCCGGATCCCGGGGGGGTGGCCCCCGCCCCGCCGGGCCCGGTTGGCCCACTTCCAGGACGCTCAGGGACCCGTCGACACGGGCCTGATCACGCACTTCCCCGGGCCGCGGAGCTACACGGGAGAGGCGCTCGTGGAGCTGTCCTGTCACGGCAACCCGCTGATCGTGGAGCGCCTGCTGGCCGCCGCGGTCAGCGCAGGCGCGCGCATGGCCGAGCCCGGGGAGTTCACCCGCCGGGCCTTCGAGAACGGGCGCATGGACCTGACCCGCGCCGAGGCTGTGCTCCAGGCCATCGAGGCCAGCTCGGTGGAGGGTCTGAGGGTGGCCCAGGCTGGTCTCACGGGTCGGATCACCGCCTTGGGGGAGGGGCTGGCCGAGGCTCTGGTGGAGATCCTGGCCGAGCTCGAGGCGCGGCTGGACTACCCCGGCGAGGACCTGACCCTCCAGGAGGACCGCCTGCTGGAGCAGCGGCTGGGGGAGCTGGGCGCCCAGGCCCAGGCCGCGGCGGACAGCTACCAGGCGGGCCGGGTGCTGGTGGAGGGCGCGACGGTGGCGCTGGTGGGGCCGGTGAACGCCGGCAAGTCCAGCCTCTTCAACGCCTTGGGCGGCAGCACCCGCGCGCTGGTCTCCCCCACCCCGGGGACCACCCGGGACGTGGTCGAGCGCCGCGTGCGGCTGGGGCCGGTGGCGGTCACGCTGCTGGACACCGCGGGCTTGCGCGAGGACGCCGGAGAGATCGAGGCGCAGGGCATCGCGCTGGCCCGCGCCCTGACGGCCCAGGCGGAGCTGCTGGTGGTGGTGGTGCCCGCGCACCAGCCTGAGCTGGCCCAGCCTGTCCTCGCCGAGACCCGGGATCGCAAGCGGGTGGTGGTGGGCAACCATGCGGACAGGGTGGGGGCGGTCTTGGAGTGGGAGGGTCAGCCCCTCCTCCCCACGGCGGCGCACACCGGACAGGGCGTGGAGGCGCTGGGGGAGGCGATCGCGGCGGCCCTGGTCGGGGAGAGTCCGGGCAGCGCGGGGCTGGTGATCGCCAGTCAGCGGCAGCGGGATCTGCTGCTGGAGGTGGCCGAGGCCTGTAGGGAGGCGGCGGAGAACCTGGTGGAGGGGGCCGGTCCGGCGGTGTCGGCGCAGGCCCTGTACGGGGCGCTCGAGCGGCTGGATGACCTGAGCGGAAAGGACACCCGGGAGCGCGTGCTGGACGCGCTGTTCTCGCGCTTCTGCATCGGCAAGTAGAGGGCGCCCTGCTCCGGGGGTTGCGGGGGTGGCATCATGTCGCCCATGTCCGAGCCAATGCCTCCCCAGAGCCCTGAGTCTGCGCCCAAGCTGTCCCCCGAGCGGCGCAAGGATCTGCTGCTGACGGGGCTGATCTTTGCCGGCATGCTCCTGGCGCTGGTCTACGGGGCGGCCGCGCAGCGCTCCGAGGCGGTGATGGGCCTGCTGCCCTGGTTCTCGTGGCTGGGCGTGCTCTTCAAGCAGCTCCTGCTGGTGATCATCTACCCGCTGGTGCTCGCCAGCATGGTGGTCGGCGTGGTGGGCCTGGGCGACATCCGGAAGGTGGGTGGGCTGGCCGGAAAGGGGCTGGCCTACTTCTTCTTCACGACCGGGCTGGCGGTGGCACTGGGGCTCGTGCTGGTCAACGTCCTGGCCCCTGGAGAGGGCGTCTCGTTGGAGCTGGGGGAGCCGCCCGAGGACCTGGTGGCGCACTCATTCGGCGCCTTCTTCCTGGACATGCTCAAGAACACCTTCAAGAACCCCTTCCAGTCGCTCGCGCAGGGGGACGTGCTGGCGGTGCTGTCCTTCGGGCTGCTGCTGGGGGCGGTGACCTCGACCCTGGGGGAGGCCGGCAAGCCCCTGGCGCGCTTCTTCACCTCGCTCAACGAGGCCATGATGCGCCTGACGGACTGGGTGATGTGGCTGGCGCCCATCGGCGTGTTCGCGCTGCTCTCCGAGGTGGTCGCCAAGCAGGGCTTCGACGCGGTCTGGGCGCTCAAGGACTACGTCATCGCGGTGCTGTTGGGCCTGGGCCTGCACGGGCTGGTGGTGCTGCCGCTGGTGGGCTGGGTGCTGGGCGGGGTGCCTCCGTGGCGGCTGCTCTGGGGGCTGCGGCGTCCGCTGTCGGTGGCCTTCTCCACGGCGTCCTCGGCGGCGACCCTGCCCGTGACGATGGAGGCCGTCGAGGATGAGCTGGGGGTGCAGCCCAAGGTCGCGGGCTTCGTCCTGCCTCTGGGCGCCACCGTGAACATGGACGGGACCGCGCTCTACGAGTCCGTGGCGGTGCTGTTCATCGCGCAGGTCATGGGCATCGAGCTGAGCTTCGGCGAGCAGGTCGTGGTGTTCATCACGGCGACGACCGCGGCGGTGGGGGCAGCGGGCATTCCGGGGGCGGGCCTGATCACCATGACCCTGGTGTTGGGGGCCGTCGGGCTTCCCATCGAGGGCATCGGCCTTATCCTGGCCGTGGACCGCCTCCTGGACATGGTCCGCACCACCGTCAACGTGGCTGGAGATGCTACGGGAGCGGTGGTCCTGAATCGCTTCACCCCTCAGGACGCGGCCCCCGCGGGCCCCCGGAGCTGACGTGCGCCAGTTGTTTGTGATGGACCCCGTCGACCGCATCGATGTGCGCGGCGACAGCACCTACCTGCTCATGCTCGAGGCCCACCAGCGCGGCCACCAGGTGGCCTGGTGCCACCCCAACGAGCTCTACGTCCACGACCAGAAGGGCATGGCCCACCTGCACCCCGTCACGGTGCACACCGAGGCCCCCCACTTCCGGGCCCGCTGCGAGTCCCACGCCGCCGAGCTCTCCAGCTTCGACGTGATCTGGATGCGCAAGGACCCGCCCTTTGACATGGACTACATCTTCTCCACCTACATCCTGGATCTGGCGCTGCCGAACACGGTCGTGCTCAACGACCCGCGCTCGATCAAGACCGCCAACGAGAAGATGGTCGCGCTGCAGTACCCCGAGCTCTGCCCGGAGACCGTGGTCACCAACAAGCTCGCGCACGTCAAGGAGTTCGCCCAGCGCTTCGACCGCATCGTGCTCAAGCCCTGGGACGGCAACGGCGGCCGCGGGGTGGTCGTCACCCACGCCCAGGACAAGAACCTGGGCTCGCTCACCGACCTGCTCACCGATGAGGGCCGGGGCTACTGCATCGCCCAGCGCTACCTGCCGGAGATCACCGACGGCGACAAGCGCATCATCCTGATCGACGGCGAGCCCGTGGGCTGGTTTTTGCGGGTGCCTGGACAGGGCGATCACCGCGGCAACATGCACGTCGGGGCCACCGTCCATGCCTGCGAACTCAGCGAGCGCGATCAGGAGATCTGCGCGGCCATCGGCCCGCGATTGAAGGCGGAGGGCCTGCTGTTCGTAGGGATCGACGTGATCGGAACCACCCTCACAGAGATCAACGTCACCAGCCCCACCGGCTTGCACGAGGTGCGTCAGCTCATGGGCGGCCTGCGCCTGGAGAAGACCATCACGGACAAGGTGGAGGCGCTGGTGGCTGCCCGGAGCGCCCCATGATCCTGCTGCTCGCCTCGCTGGGATTCGCCCAGGAGTTGGATGACGATGAAGCCGAGGGGGATCGGGTGACCGAAGGCGCCCCGGCCCTCCGCCTGGGACCCAGTGAAGCCCCACCCCCCAGGACGGTGCGTGCCGGCGAGGGCACCTGGCCTGCGACCGTGTCCGCGGCCGCCACCGCGCTCTCGCTGGAGGAGGACTTCATCGGCGCCTGCTATGAGGCCGCCGAGGACCTCTACGCGCGCGACTACGCCGGGGCGGGCAAGCGCTTCACGCAGATCGAGCAGGCCTACCCGGGCCGCGGCGTGGGCAACACCGGCCTGGTGCTGGTGCTCCAGTCCAACATGATGGAGAACTTCGACTTCCGCGGGGAGAGCAAGTACCGCAAGCACTCCGCCGCCGCGCGCGAGGAGCTCACCGCGGGCCTGTCCCAGCCGGGCGCCGAGGCCTGGGAGCACTTCCTGCTGGGCGCGCTGGCCGGCGTCGACGCCATCCATACCATGCGGCGTGGCGACTATGTCCCGGCGATCAAGCAGGGCTTTGACGCGGTGGAACACATCGACCAGACCCGCGCGCTGGCCCCCGACTTCAAGGACATCCTGCTGCTGGACGGCCTCTGGGACTACTGGAAGAGCGCCGCGAGCCTCTCCTCCAAGGCCATCCCCGACGAGGACAACCGCGCCCAGGGCATCCAGCGCATGCAGCGCGCCGAGCAGGAGGCGGCCTTCCTGGGGCCGGGTGCCAGCCTCGCGCTCGCATTCACCTACATCGAGGAGCGGGACTACGACAGCGCGCTGGTGCAGACCGCGCGGAACCACAAGGCCTACCCCGACAACGTCATCAACAACCTGGTGCACGCCCGGAACCTGATCTACCTGCGGCGCTACGACAGCAGCATCGGCGTGCTCAAGCAGATCCTGCGCGATGACACGGACAACCAGCGGGCCCACTACTACCTGGCCACCTGCTACCTGCGCACCAGCAAGCTGGACCAGGCCACCGAGCACATCGACACCTACCTGGGCTTCGCGGGGCTGGACGACTACTACCGGGCCCAGGCCCAGTCCCGGAAGGGCGACATCGCCTTCAAGTCCAAGGACTACGCCACCGCCGAGAGCTGGTACCGCCAGGCCGTCAAGACCGACGGCTACAGCCCGGCCAAGCGCCGCCTCAAGAAGCTCAAGGAAATGAAGAAGGAAGGGGTCTACTGATGCTCACCCACGTCGTGCTGTTCGCCTTCGATGACCTGGAGCGCGCCGCCCAGGCCCGCGACCGCCTGCTGGCCATGAAGGGCCGCATCCCCGCGCTGCTCGACATCGAGGCCGGCCTGGACACCACCCGCTCGGGCCGCTCGATGGAGCTCGCCCTGATCACCCGCCACGCCGACCGCGCCGGCCTGGAGGCCTACGCCCAGGACCCCGTGCACCTGGAGGTCGTGGCCTTCATCAAGGAGCACGCGCGCGAGAGCCGGGCGGTGGACTTCGGGGGCTGAGGACCCCGGTCGGCAGGCTACGCGGGCTGAGTGAGCGGTCGCTACAGGCTACGCCCTCTGAGTGAGCGGTCTTCTGAGGCTACGCCCCACCGGTGAGCGATCGACTCACCGATCTGCCGCTGTGGGCGCCGAGATCGCCGTGATTCGGGCCGATCTGGGCTCGATCTGGCCCGCGGAGCCGCAAATCGCTGGTCGAAGCGCTCACTGAGTCCCCGTAGCCTCAGCGCAGCGCTCACTCAGACCGCGTAGCCACCCCCCTCCGCTCATCCGACCAGCGTAGCCGCAGCGAAGCGCTCACTCAGACCGCCTGGCCCCTACTCCGGCGGCGGGATCGGCCGCAGCGTCTCCCGGCTCCAATTCGCCGCCTCCTGTCTGGAGAAGAAGCCGCCGTCCGCCATGTTCTCCAGGATGCGCGCGATGGCCCCGTTGCGCTCCCGGCCGCCCACGTACCAGCTCTGGTAGTAGCGCCGCGGGCTGGGCAGCAGCGCCGCCAGGAAGGCCGACTCGTGGGGCGGCAGCTTGTCGGCCTGGCGCAGGAAGTAGCGCTCGCTGGCCGGCCCGATGCCCCACAGGTCCGGGCCCCACTCCACCACGTTGACGTAGAGCTCCAGCACCCGCTCCTTGCCCAGGCTGCGGTCCAGCTCCAGCGCCAGCAGGGCCTCGCGCAGCTTGCGCTCCAGGGTGCGCTCCCCGTCCAGGTACAGGTTCTTGGCCAACTGCTGCGTGAGCGTGCTGCCCCCGCGCACGATCCCCCCCGCCGCCTGGTTGTCCGAGATCGCCCCCGCGATGCCCTCGGGATCGATGCCCTCGTGGCGGTAGAAGGCGCTGTCCTCCGCCGCCACCACCGCTGCCTGCAGGTTGGGGGAGACCTTGCGCAGGGGGACCCAGTCCGGCGTCCCCTCGCCGCTCGTCCGGATCTGCGCGCCCCCGTCCGCCCGCCGCACCCGGTAGCGGAAGCGCCCCCGCCGCAGGCTCCCCAGGTCCGGGACCGCCCCCTCCACCTGCAGCTTGCCGATGTCCGGGGTGAGCACCCAGTTGCCCTCGGCGTCGACTGTCAGCGTGCCGCCCAGATCCCCCAGCACCCGCGCCGTGCGCAGCTCCGGAGCCAGGGGGGCGACCACCGACAGCACCTGCTCGGCCGGCTGGGAGGGCACCGTCACCAGCGCCGTACATGCCGGACTGCACGCGATCTCCACGCTGCCCTGCAGGCTGCCCAGCGACCAGCTCCCGTGGGCGCTCCGCTCCGAGAGCGACCCCACCAGCGAGGCATCCAGCGCCGGCAGCTCCAGCGCCCGCTTGGAGAGCACCGGGTGCCGCGCCACCAGCTCCTGGCCGTGTAGCTGCGCGGTCAGCACATCCCCCCGCTGCTGTGCGCTCACCTGCAGCCAGCCCGAGAGCGCCTCCAGCGGGATCTCCAGCCCCGTCACCGCGACCAGGTCCTCGCCCTCCGGTCCGGGCGTGAGCACCTGCGTGCCGTCCGTCGCCTCCAGCCGGCCCCCGCTGGGCGTCCAGATCCCCGTGAGTGGCTCCCCGATGACCTCGCCGTCGACCACGAGCCTCAGGTCTTGGACGTGGACCTGGATCCAGGGAGGTAGGGCCGGTAGCTCTTGAACCCGCAGCAGCCCACCTCCTTCACCGGGGGCCTGTCCCCCACTGTCCAAGCGCACCTCGGCGCCAGCGAGGACAAGCTGGTGTGGACGCCCCAGCTCCCAGTGCAGGTCGGCCACGTGGAGGGCTCCGCGCTGGATCCCGCTCCAGTGGTGGGCCAGGGGGTGGCCTTCGCGGTGGGCGACGTGAACGCCCTGTTGCTGCGCTTGTTGGGCGGCTACGCTCCAGGCGAGCTCCACCCCGGCGGCCCCCAGCAGAGGCAGGGCCGCCAGCACGCCGAGCCCGGTCAGCAGGCGGCGGGACACTCAGTCGCGCTCGGGGACCACCAGCACCGGGGTGGGGGCGGCGCGGGCGACCTGTTCGGCGACGGAGCCCAGCACGAAGCGGGCGATGCCCCGGCGGCCCTTGGAGCCCACCACGGTGAGGCTGTGCTTCTGGGCGACGGCGATGATGCCCTCGGCGGGGCCGGCGGCGCGGCCGACCTCGAAAGTGGCCTTGAGCTGCTCGGCCTGGCCAGGGCTCAGGGCGCTGCGCACCAGGGCGCGCATGTCCTCGATGACCTGGTCATCGTCGAGCACCTTGTCCACGTTGACCGCGTGCAGGAAGGTCACCGGCGCCCCGGCGGCCAGGGCCAGGTCCAGGGCGGCCTCGATGGCGTGCGACTCGTGGTCTGGGTCCACCCCGCAGAGGATGGACTGCAGTCCGTCGAAGCTCTTGCGGGGCCCGGAGACCAGCACCGGCTGGGTGGCCTCGCGCAGGATCTTCTCGGTGGAGCTGCCCAGGATCAGGCGGTCCAGCCCGCGCTGGCCGGTGCGCCCCACCGCGAGCATGCCGCGGGGGTGGGAGAAGGCGTGGGCCCAGGCCTCTGGGGTGGACTCGGAGACCACCGGCCGGGCGTTGACGCCCTGCTCGGACAAGCGCTGGGCCATGCCCTGCAGCTCGGCGAAGGCGCGATCCCGGCCCTCGGGGTGCTGTCCCAGGGCGTGCACGATGTGCACCTCGGCGTCCGCGAGGCGGGAGAGCGCCAGGATGGGGCCTTCGCAGCGGGCGGCGCTGGAGGAGAGATCGGTGAGCCAGGCAATGTGGGCGAGCATGCCGTTAGCATAGCGCTGTCTTGGAGCTTGGAGCACCCAATGCGCTACGTGGGAAGCGAGGTCGACCGGCTGCGCCGGGTGGTGGTGAAGACGCCGGGCACAGCCCTGGCCTCGATGCTGCCGGAGCACATCCACCCCGGGTCGGACGGCTACCTGCTCTTCGATGACCTGGTGCACGTCCCCTCGGCCCAGGAGGAGCACGCTCAGCTCGCCGCCGTGTTGGGGAGCGCCGCGCAGGTCCTGGACCTGGACGACCTGCTGCTGGCCGCGCTGGAGGACGCGCCCCTGCGGCGCCGCCTGATCCCCGAGATCGCCCAGCTCGAGGACCTCTCCGGCCCCATGATGCGCCGCCTGGGCGGCCTGGACGCCCCCGAGCTGGCGCTGGCCCTGGTCGCCGGTGTGGTGGGCGGCGAGTCGGTCATGCACCCCCTGCCCAACCTGCTCTTCGCCCGCGACCTGGCCGCCGTGGTCGGGCCGCTGCTGGTGCTGGGCGCCGCCTCCAAGAAGGCCCGCCGCCGCGAGTCGCTGATCACCGAGGCCATCGCCACCCACTCGCCCTACCTGTGCGAGGGCCCCATGGCCTCCCGCGCGCACCTGCAGTCCGCCCGCGGGGCGCGCTACCCCCTGACCGTCGAGGGCGGCGACGTCCTGGTGGTCTCCCCCAGCGTCGCCCTCATCGGCGCCAGCGAGCGCACGAGCTGGGCGATGATCCTGCACCTGGCCGAGGACCTGGCCACCCACGGCATCGAGCAGGTGCTGGTGGTGGAGATGCCCAAGCAGCGCAGCTCCATGCACCTGGACACGGTGTTCACCTTCGTGGACCGCGACAAGGCCGTGGTCTACGAGCCCATCCTGCGCCGCGGCGACCCCGAGGAGTGCAGCGTCATCCGCCTGGAGCTCTCCGCTGGCCCCGTGCGCATCGCCCCCGTGGACGGGGACCTGGTCTCCGCCCTCGCCCAGGTGGGCCACCCCGTCACGGCCATCCCCTGCGGCCAGGGCGACCCCATCGCCGAGCGCCGCGAGCAGTGGACGGACGGCGCGAACTTCGTGGCCCTGGCCCCTGGGATCGTGGTCGGGTACGCCCGCAACAACCGCACCGCCAAGGCCCTCGAGGCCCACGGCTTCGAGTGCTGGATGGCCGAGTCCTACCTGGAGATGCTGGAGCGCGACTTTGGGGGGGACTTCGACGCGCTGGTGGCCTCGGGCCGCAAGCTGGCCATCCACATCGAGGGCCACGAGCTCTCCCGCGGGCGGGGCGGACCCCGCTGTCTCACCATGCCACTGCTGCGCGAAAAGGGAGCCTGAATGGAGAAGGTCACGGGGATCGGCGGGGTGTTCTTCAAGTGCCAGGAGCCGGAGAAGCTGGCCGGCTGGTACCGCGACTGCCTGGGCGTGAACATCAGCTTCCAGCACGGCGCGGTGTTCTCCTGGCCGGAGGGCCAGAGCCCCGAGCGCCCGGGCAGCACCACCCTGGGCTTCTTCTCGCTGGGCAGCGACTACATGAGCCCCAGCCGCAGCCCCTTCATGCTCAACTTCCGCGTGCGCGACCTGGACGCCATGCTTGAGCAGCTCCGCAGCGTGGGCACCCGCGTGATGGAGGACATCGAGGAGTCCGACTTTGGCCGCTTTGGCTGGGTGCTGGACCCCGAGGGCAACAAGATCGAGCTCTGGGAGCCGCCCGAGGGCATGTAGGGCGGTCTTCGGGGTGGCCGGGGCGCGCAAGTGGCCGTGAACGCAACACGGCCGCGCGCAAGTGCCGGTGAACGCAACACGGCCCCGCGCAAGCGGCAGTGAACGCAACAATCTGCCGTCTCGCTCGGTCTCGGTACCGGCTCCCTTACGAGATTTCAGGGACTTGGGTTGCCCCAGCCCCGCAACCCAGCCTCCATTCGGCGCGCTTTGTTGCATTCGCCCCCACTTGCGCAGCGGCTCGTTGCGTTCGCCCCCACTTACGCAGCGGCTCGTTGCGTTCGCCCCCACTTGCGCCTTCGACCGGGGCCCATGCGCCGACCACGCCGCACCTCGCTTTCGCCGATATCGCCGAATACCAGGGGAATACAGGTCGTATCTTCTGCACGGTGTGGCCGGGAATGAGCCCGCGCCCACCGGCCCCTCCTTCTCCCTGAAAGCGGTGTCCGAGCATCCCCCTGTCGTCCTGCAGATCCTCTTCCTGGTCCACGTCACCCTCCTCCTGGTTGAGGGGGTCGCTCTGGCCTCTGGCAACGAGTGGGCTCACCTCCTGGGGCCGGTTCAGCGCAGCGGGACCCACCGCTTCGACACCCCGGTCGCAAGCGAGGTCACCCTCCCGCAGAAGTCCCGCGGCGTGAACGCGCTCTGGCTGCGTCCGGGCCTGCTGGCCTACTGGTCCAGCCTGCTGCACGTGGGCTTTCGCTGGCAGGGGCTGCCCATGCCCTTCTTCCTGGGCGCCACCGGGCTCGTGTGCTCGGGGACCATGGCGCTGTCCGAGGACGGCATGGAGGCGGTCTGGACGGAGCGCGTGCGCCCGTGGCCGCCTCTGTTCATCCTGAGCCTGGGTCTGATCGCGCCGGTGCTCTTCGAGGTCGATCATCTCGGCCTCGCGCTGCTTCTGGGCGCCTTCTACTCCCTGGCCGCCCTGGGTGCCTGGGCGGTGCTCGCGGCGGTGGGCATGGTCTTCCTCAAGACCGCGCGCCTCAACCTGCTGCGCGGGGCGCTGATCGGCGCCGAGTAGGCGGAACCCCCCACCCTGCAGGGTGTCCATCCCCCCATGGGCACCCTGCTTCTCTCTCTGCTGCTGACCCAACACGGCCTCCAGCCCCAGCTCCGCCTGGCCGAGGT
Organism: Myxococcota bacterium; assembly: GCA_036229005.1. Taxonomy (GTDB): domain Bacteria; phylum Myxococcota_A; class UBA796; order UBA796; family CAJQPC01; genus CAJQPC01. The sequence goes on along the minus strand of JAZAMN010000008.1, from coordinate 18,756 downwards.
CCACGTGGACGCCGGGCCGATGCTCCAGCAGGACGCCCACCAGGTGCTGGCGCGGCGGCGGGCTGCGTTCCGGGCCTGCTACACCGCCGCGGTCTACAAGGATCCCAGCCTGTCGGGGCGGGCGCGCCTGGAGGTGCAGATCCCGGCGCACGGGCGCGCCGAGTCGGTGGAGGTCGAGCGGCCCGAGGCCTGGCCCCAGGCGCTGGAGGACTGCCTGGAGCGGGTGGTGATGCAGACCCGCTTTGCGGTGCCCGAGGGCGCGTCCGGGGTCTCGCGGGTGCGCTTTGACCTGCACGTGTGGCTGGAGGAGGGGCCGCCCGAGCCGCGCACGCAGTAGCTACTTGCGCTCCGGGCCCAGCCCCCGCGCGTCGATGGCCTCGACCACTGCCTTTGCCACGATGGCGTTGCCCTCCGGGCGCATGTGGTTGTTGTCGAAGAAGAGCTCGCGGCCCGGCCGGCCGTCCGCCTGGATCGCCTTGCAGGCCTCGATCAGCTCGGCATCTGGGGGCATGCGGTCCACCGACGCCAGGCACACGATGCGGTCCAGCTTCATGTCCCAGACCGGGTAGTCCAGGAACAGCACCGGCACGCCCTGCATGGCCGCCTGGTTCAGGATGCCCTGGTGGTTGCCCGTCTTCTCGTCGGAGCGCTGGGGGCCGCCCATGCGCTCGGTGTTCTGGCGCTTGTCCTCGATCAGCACGCGCATCCAGTAGTAGAGCCGGCTGTGGAACAGCAGCCGCTGCAGCGCGCCGTCGACGGGGGGCACCATCTCGTCCGCGGGCTGGTCGAAAACGCGGGCGTCGACCAGGTAGAGATCGGGGTTGTACGCCGGGAACTGCTCGCGGATCTGCCGCAGCGCCTGCAGGCTCCCGTAGCCCGAGCAGCCCGCGTTGATCAGCTCCACCTGCCCGCGCCCGATCTGCAGCAGGCGCTCGGCCTGACCCGGCCAGGACTCGTGGGGGAGCACGCCGGCGCCGTAGGTCTGGGAGTCCCCCATCGCGAAGGCCCGCCAGGTCTCGCGCTTGGGATCGGGCACCTTGTGGTAGCGCCACCCCAGCTTGTTCACGCCGTTGCTGGGGTCCGGCAGGGGGTTGTGCTTCCAGCCCAGCAGGGGGTCCCGGCTCATGCCGCCGCCCTCGACGTGGGCCAGGATCTCGTCGGCGGGGATGGTCGCCTTGGCCAGGGTGTCGCTGCCCAGGCGCACGCCACCCTCCAGCAGCGTCAGGCCCAGCAGGGTGGCGACGGCGGAGAACAAGAGCTTGCGGCGCAGCTTCATCGTGGAAGGATAGGCCTTTGGGCAGCGAGCGGGAGCAGCGCATGGCGGAGTTTGACATCGGGATCATGGGTGCAACCGGGTTCACCGGCCGACAGCTCGCGGCGGAGCTCTCGCGCCGGGCCCCCAGCGGAGCGCGGATCTTGTTGGGCGGGAGGAACCTGGAGCGCCTGGAGCGGGTGGCTGCACCGCTGGACCTCCCGGTGTGCGTCGTCGACTCGCTGAACCCTGGCCAAGTCGAGGACTTCGTCAGCCAGTGCCGCGTGGTGGTCAGCACGGTGGGGCCCTTCGCCCGATACGGCGACCCCCTGGTCGATGCCTGCGTGAAGCAGGGGGTCCACTACCTGGACATCACCGGCGAGGTCCCCTGGGCCCGGCAGGTGATCGACCGCCACCACGCCCGGGCCGCGGAGCAGGGCACGCTGCTGCTCCCCTTCTCGGGCTTCGACTCGGTGCCCTCGGACCTGGGCGCCTGGTTCATGGTGCAGCAGCTCGCGGCGCAGGGGCAGCAGACCCGGCAGGTGCTCAGCGCCTTCTCCATCAAGGGGGGCTTCAACGGCGGCACCCTGGCCAGCGCGCTGAACATGGCGGAGAGCTTCCCGGCGCGGGCGCTGGCCCACCCCTTCTGGCTGGACCCCGAGCCCCCCACGGACCGCGAGACCCTGCGCGCCCATAGCGACCCCAGCCGGCCCACTGAGCACCCCCAGCTCGGCGCGCTGGCCCCCTTCTTCATGGGCTCGGTGAACACGCGGGTGGTGCGGCGCAGCGCGGCCTTGGCGGCCCAGGCGGGGCGCCCCTACGGGCCGGAGTTCGCCTACCAGGAGTACATGCGGATGTCCTCGCCTGCGCAGGCGTGGGCGGCGACCGCCGCGATGGGGTTGGGGGTCGGACTCCTGCGATCAAAGGTGGGCCGAAAGCTGGCGGCGCGCCTGGGTCCCGCTCCCGGAGAAGGCCCGAGCGAGGCGGAGATGGACGGCGGCTTCGTCAAAGTGCGCTACGCGGCGCAGGACCAGGACGGGCGCTGGCACAAGGCCACGCTCCAGGCGGCGGGCGACCCCGGGAACCGCGTCACCGTGCGGATCTTGGCTCAGGCGACCCTGGCGGTGGCGGAGGGCGAGGGGCTGCCCGGTGGGGTGCTGACGCCGGCCTTTGCCCTGGGGCAGGGGCTGCTGGATCGGTTGGAGGCCACCGGAGAGTGGAGCTTGAATCTGGATAATTGAGCAATGAGCCCGTTTGGGGACCCCTGAAGCGGTGCGACCCCAGGGGGTGCCTGGGGCCGCGTTCAAGCGAGAGGGCGCTCGAAGGTCTAGAAGTAGATGTTCAGGCCCGCGCTGGCGGTCAGGGCGCTGGGACCGCTGGGGTCGTCGCCCTCCACGTTCAGGTAGCCGATGTACTTGCCGGAGACGTCCAGGGCCAGGGACTTGCCGATGGCGACCTCCAGGCCCAGGGCGGCGTGGGGGCCCCAGGCGGTGCCCATCACGTCGGCCTCCATCTGCTCGCCACCGCGGGTCCAGGTGTCCTCGTAGATCCGGCGGGAGGCGGTCAAGCCGAACTCGGCGTAGGGGCTCACCCGCTTCCAGGGCACGGCGTGCACGCTGATGTTGGGGGAGATGTTGGCCGTCTCGCGCGGGGTGTCCACGCTGGTGTCCATGGTGGGGTTGTAGTAGCTGTAGTCCAGGCCGATGGAGAAGGTCTCCACGGGGCGGTAGGCGAAGCTCAGGCCGATCCCGGGGTCCACCCAGCTCCCGCCGCCGTCGTAGCTGCCCAGCATCTGCGAGCCGCTGGCGCCCAGCATGAAGGCGTCGTTGCGGTTCACCTTGCGGTCGGGGAGCTCGGGGCGGGCCTCGGGCTGCACGGTGGTGGTCTGGTTGTAGTAGACGTGGTGCACGGGGCGGGGGCCGTAGACCCAGACGCCGTGGTACCAGTAGACGTGCCCGGTGTGGTAGTGGTGCACGATGGGGCCGCGGGGACCGTAGTAGTGGTTGTGGACCACCGTGGTCGGCCGCGTGTGGTGCGGGCGGTAGGGGTGGTTCTTGGGCCCGGGCGTGCTGGGTCGGCTCTGGGGAGGCCGGCCCGAGTTGGGGCCGCTGGGGCGCACGCCTCCCTGGCTGTTGCTGTCCGGCCGGGTGTGGCCTCCGGAGGAGGAGGATCCGCTCCCGCCAGGACGGGTGTGCCCACCGCTGGAGCCGCTGGAGCCCCCGGTGCTGGGTCGGGTTGCGCCCCCAGACGAGGACCCACTGGAGCCCCCCGTGCTGGGGCGGGTCGCGCCGCCGGAGCCGGAGCCCGAGCTGCTGCCGGGGCGGGTCGCGCCGCCGGTGTTGGGCTCGCCAGGCCGGTCCACGTCGGGGCGGGTGCCCGCGTTGCCGCTGCTGCTGCCGCCCTGGCTACCGCTCCAGCTACCGGGGGTGACCTCGCCGTGGTTGCCGGGCAGGTAGCCGGCGCCGGACTCGGAGCTGCTGCCGGTCTGGGGACGTGCGCTGCTGGAGCCGGGCAGGGTCTGGCCGGCCCCGTCGCCGCGGCTGGGGCTGTCGGGAGTGACCGCGCTGGAGCTGCCGGGGCGGGTGCCGCTGGAACTCCCGGGGACGGTCGCGCCGGCGCTGCCGCGGCTGGGGCTGTCGGGGGTGAGCGTGCTGGAGCTGCCAGGGCGGGTGCCGCTGGAGCTACCGGGGACGGTCGCACCCGGGGTCTGCGTCCCGGGCCCGTAGGGGCTCACCACGCTGTTGCTGGGCTGCGAGGCCTCGGCGCCGCCGTGGTTGCCGGGCATGTAGCTGCTGTTGGAGCTGCTGCCGTTGGTAGGCGTCGGCGCGACCTGTGCGTCCGGGGGCGTGACGTTGCCGCTGGTGGGCGGGGCGGAGCTGCTGGAGCTGGAGCCGCTGCCGCGCCGCTCGTTGCTGCCGGAGCTCGCGGAGCTGGAGCTGGAGGAGCTGCTGCTGGAGGAGCTGCTGGAGCCACTCCCACGCCGCTCGGAGCTGCTCGAAGACCCCGAACCGCTGGGCTTGGAGCCGCTGGACCTGGAGCCACTGGGCCCCGAGCTGCTGGGCTTGGAGCCGCTGGGCTTGGAGCCGCTGGAGCGGCTGCCGCTGGACTTGGAGCCGCTGGACTTGGAGCCGCTGGACTTGGAGCCGGAGCTCCCACCGCGACGCCCGGAGCTCGCGGCGGCCGGGCGACCGGGGGCTGCGCTCTCCACGCTCTCGGGTGCGGGGGCAGAGGTCCCCACCGCGGACCCGTCGACCGGGGCCAGGGCAAGCAGGAGGCTGGGAATCAAGTGACTCATGGCACGCTCCAGTGGGCCGTTCACCCTCACACAACGAGTGCGGGGTCGCGAACATTCGAAAAAAGATCCCGGCCCAGGCTGCTGGGGATCACCCCCTCGTATCCCCGACCACGCCCGCGTCAAAGGCCTGCAACACGCCCCCTCCCAATCGGCTAAAGCCTGCGGTGCCCGCGCCTCTGGATTGGATGAATCATGGCCTTCGCGTTCGGAAAGATTCCCCGCTTCTCCCCCTCCTTCTCCCCCGCGGAGCTCGGCGTGGTCGCCCGCTCCGTCGCCCAGGGGCTCATGGGGGGCGGTGACGAGGCCGCCCAGGTCCACGACTTCGAGGCCGCCTTCGCCGACTACATCGGCGTCAAGCACGCCGTCATGGTGCCCTCGGCCCGCTACGGCTTCCACCTGCTGCTCAAGGGCTGGGGCTTCGGCCCCGGGGACGAAGTCATCCTCCCTGCCCTCACCTACTTCGCCATCCCCGCGTTGGCCGAAGCGACAGGATGTACGCCGGTGTTCGCGGATGTCGGGGCCACCACCCATGTCCTCGATCCCGCCGCCTTCGAGGCCGCCATCACCCCCCGCACCAAGGTCGTGGTCCCCACCCACCTCTTCGGCACCCCCTGCGACATGGACGCCATCCGGGCCATCGCCGACCGCCACGGCATCAAGGTCGTCGAGGACGTCGCCCAGGCCACCGGCGCCCGCTTCAAGGGAGAGCGGGTGGGGTCTTTCGGCGACGCTGCCTACTACACCTTCGGGCTGACCAAGAACATCACCACCCTGTCGGGGGCCATGGTCACCACCAACGACCCCGACCTGGCCGCTGCCGTGCGCGCCGAGATCCAGGCCGCCAGCCCCGCCCGCCTGCGCGATCGCGTCCAGGAGGCCTTGACCGGAACGGCCATGATGGTCGCCACCCACCCCAAGGTCTACCCCTTCACCGTCCACCCCGCGGTGGTGCTGGGCAACCGCATCGGCAAGGACCCCATCCACGAGCGCTTCGGCGAGGCCGAGAAGCGCTACGAGAGCGTCCCCGCCCACTACCAGAAGGCCCGCCCCCGCGGCATCCAGGCCCAGGTCGGCCAGCTCCAGCTCCAACGCATCGAAGACCTGAACGGCGCCCGCGTGCGCAACGGCCGGGTGCTGGATCGCCAGCTCGCCAACCTGCCGCACCTCACCGTGCCCACCTACCCCAGCGGCTCCGAGCCCATCTACATGAGCTTCGTGGTGCACCATCCCGACCGCGACGGCCTGGCAGCCGCCTTGCGCAGCCGCGGCGTGGACACCACCATTGGGTACATGAGCAACTGCGCAGCCTCCCCCCTCTTCGAGCGCTTCGCCGCCCGGTGTCCCAACGCCGAGCGGGCCTTCGCCGACCTGCTCCACATCCCCGTGCACCCCAACCTGCAGCAGGCCGACCTGGACCACATGGTCGAGGCGGTCCGCCAGGCCTGCCTGGAGCTCTCGTGAAGCTCGACCTGCGCAAGACCTTCCGCCTGGCCCAGGCCACCTTCACCCGCCGCGTCCCGGTGTACGCCCACTTCGGCATCACCCACCGCTGCGATCTGACCTGCAAGATGTGCGGCATCTGGCGCTACGGCAACAAGAAGGAGGAGCTCTCCATCCCGGAGATCACCCAGATGGCCCAGCGCTTTGCGCGCCTGGGGGTGGTCCAGACCAGCATCGGCGGCGGGGAGCCCTTCGCCTACGAGAACCTGGAGGAGGCCGCCAAGGCCTTCGTCGACGCCGGCATCGAGACCCGCGTGCTCACCAACGCCGTCAACGTCCCCAAGGAGCGCTTCGAGAAGGCCATCTCCTACGGCGTCCGCAACTTCTCCATCTCCCTGGACAGCCTCTACCCGGCCCGCTTCGACTACATCTGCGAGTTCGACGGCGCCTGGGAGTCCGCGGTCTCCAACATGGCCTGGCTCGCCAACCGCCTGCGCGGCGAGGGCGGCACGCTGGTCATGAACTGCGTGGTCTCCAACCTCAACCTCGAAGAGCTCCCCGACCTGGTGCGTTTTGCCCAGGAGATCGGCTTCGCGGTCTCCTTCCTCCCCGTCGAGCTGCTCTCCACCTCCAAGGAGGGCGTCAAGAACTGGGAGGCCCGCTTCATCCGCCACCGCCCCGAGATGGGCCTGAGCGCCGGTCCCCAGGGCCAGGTCGGCGAGCGCGTCGACCGCGTCTACAAGCGCCTCATCCAGCTCAAGGCCGAGGGCGCCCCCATCCTGAACTCCACCCCCTACCTGGAGTCCAGCCGCGTCTACCTCAAGACCGGGCGCTTCCCCGCGGACGGCTGCGACGCCGGCTCCCTGTACTTCTCGGTCTCCCCCAACGGCCAGTTCACCATCTGCCACCGCACCAGCCACGCCTACAAGCACGTGCTGGACCCCGACTTCGAGGACTACTTCCACTCCGAGGCCTACGAGATGCAGCGCCAGCTCGAGGCCGGCTCCTGCGAGGGCTGCATGCGCGCCTGCTGGATCGACACCAGCTCCATGTTCCGCACCCTCCAGGGCTTCATGGAGGGCACCACCTTGGCCCTACGCCCGCCCACCACCGGCCCCGTCAGCGTCACCGACGCCCTCTCCTGGGCCCGCTACGACGCCCCGGCGCCCGCGTGATCTTCCTGCTGCTGGCCTGCACCCGGGCCGACGTCGACCCCGAGCCGCTCGCCGAGTCCACCCCCACCCAGGACTCCGAGCCCGTCGACCCCTGCGCCTTCACCGGCGTCACCACCCTCGGCGATCTGCCCGACCCCGAGCTCTCCGAGCTCTCCGGCCTCGTCGAGTCCCGGCGCACCCCCGGCCTGCTCTGGGCCCACAACGACTCCGGCGACTCCGCGCGCCTCTTCTGGATGGAGGAGGAGGCATCCGGGGCCCACGGCATCATCGACCTCACCATCGAAGACCCCATCGACTGGGAGGACATCGCCATCTCTGGCGCCGGCGAGGACACCCTGCTGCTGATCGGCGACATCGGCGACAACAAGGCCAAGCGCGAGTTCGTCCTGGTCCACGTGCTCCCCGAGCCCGTGCCCGGTGAGCCCGCTCCCAGCGTGCAGACCCTCACCCTCCAGTACCCGGATGGCGCCCGCGACGCCGAGGCGATGCTCGTCGACCCCGTCACCGGCGACCTGCTCATCCTGGCCAAGAGCGCCGACTCGGAGATCTACCGCCTGCCCAGCCCCTGGACCAGCGGCACCCTGGAGCAGGTCGGCGCCCTCAGCTTTGGCGACGACGGGCTCCCTGGCGGCAACCGCGTCACCGGCGCGGACGCCCGGGACGGCCTGGTGGTTGTGCGCACCTACACCCACATCTTCGGCTTCCCCATCCCCACCGATGGCGGCGCCGTCGAGGCCCTGGCCGGCAGCGCCTGCGAGCTCCCGGTCGAGCCCGAGACCCAGGGCGAGTCCATCGCGCTCGGCGAGGGCCGCTACTGGACCATCTCCGAGGGCGTCAGCGCGCCCATCCATCGGGCCGAGCGCCCCTGAGCGGTCCAACCCCGGGTCCCTGAGACCCTGCGGGTCTCATTCGCGGTCATGTGCGGGGCGGAGCGTCTTTCGCAGGGTCGCTTGCGCCCTCACTCCGCCGTGAAGGTCACCATCGCCGGGTCGCTCGCCCGGAGCTGCGCGCGGGACTGGGTCGTGCACACCCGCTTCTGCTCCAGATAGCTGCACACCTGGTGCTCCCCCTGTCCGCTCGGCAGCTCGAAGCGCGCCGGGGCGTTGCCCAGGTCCTGTCCGTCCACGAACACGCGCAGCTTGGCCGGGTGCGTCTGGATCGTGATCTCTTGCGCCGGCGCAGGCCGCAGCAGCCACCAGCCCAGCCCCACCAGGACCACCGCGGCGACGATCAAGCCCAGGATCAGTGCCCGCCCGCCGCTGTCCTCGCCGTCGAACTCCATGTCGCGGGCCGGCCCCTCGGGCAGCGCCCGGGCGATCTCCTCGGCCGTGCGACCGGACTCGGTCCACTTGCCCGCGCCCAGCTCCTGCTCGCGCTCGGCGGCCTGACCCACGGGCGCCTTGGCCTCCAGCCAGCCCGCCTCAGCGCGGTCCTCCCGCTCCAGGATGTTGGGCGGCGGCGCGTCTTGCCTTGGGGGCCGCTCCTGGGCCTTGGGCCGCTCCTGGGCCTTGGGGCGCTCCTGGGGCTTGGGCCTCGTCGAGGGCACGCGGCGTGGCGGATCCGGGTCCTCGGTGGGCTCCGGGCTACCCAGCGGAGCCGGCCCCTCCACCTCCAGGTCCTCCAGCAGGCTCTCGAAGGAGGGACCGTCGGCCTCCACTTCGGGGGCTTGGGCCTGGGGCGCTTCGGGGGGGAGCGGCTCTGCGTCGAGCGTCGCCTCTGAGAGCACCGCCAGGACATCGTCCTGCAGATCATCCAGCAGGCTTGGCCGCGCCGGCGAGGTCTCCTCGGACAGCTCCAGGTCCACCGTCGGCGCCTCCGGCTCCGCGTCCACCCCCAGGTCGGTGGCCAGGTCCGCCACCTGCTCGGGGGCCGCAGTCCTGAGCTCAGGCGCGGCGGGGGGCGCCCACGCTTCCGGCACTTCAGCTTGGGGGGCACTCAGCTCGGGCAGCGCCGCCGGCTTGGCCACGGCGCCGTTCACGACGACCGCGTCAGCCTGCGTCGCGTCTTCGCCCCGCTCCACCGCCGCGGCGTCCTCGACGTGCGCTGCGTTCTCGGTCTCGGGCTCGCCGGCAGTCCGGGCCACCGCGCCATCCGCCGCGTCCTCGACGCCGCCAGCCTCTGCGCCGTCGCTCGCTGCCTCGACTTGATCGGCGCTGTCGCGAATCTCCATGCGGTCGGCCGCTGCGTCGCTCGCCGACTCAACCCGCGCTGCGCCGGGCTTGGCCTCGGCGCCGTCATCCTCTGCGTCATCGCTCGCCGGCGCAACCTGCGCTGCGCCGGTCTGTGCCTCAGCGCTCACGAAGTCTGTGGCGCCGCCAATCGCCTCGCCCTGGGGTGTGTCCTTCGCGGCTTCACCGAGCTCCGCAGCCAAGATCTCGGCGCGACCTGCCGCGTCTTCGACACCGTTCGCCACGCCGGCCTGTGCCTCTGCGCCGTCGCCCGCCAGCTCAACCTGCGCTGCGCTGTCGCGAGCCTCCACGCGGTCGGCCGTGGCGCCGCTCGCCGCCTCAACCTGCGCTGCGCCGGCCTCAGCCTTGGCGCGGTCAGCCGAGGCGCCGCTCGCCGCCTCAACCCGCGCTGCGCCGGCTTCAGCCTTGACGCTCTCAGTCTCTGCGCCGTCGCTCGCCGGCTCAACCCGCGCTGCGCCGGTCTCAGCCTCGCCGGCTTCGGCCTCTACGCCGCTCGCCGGCTCAACCTGCGCTGCGCCGGCCTCAGCCTCGGCGCCGCTTGCCGCCCCATGTTCCGCAGCGCCGGTCTCAGTCTTCGCGCCCACAAAGTCCGCAGGGCCGCCAATCGCCTCACCCTGGGCTGCGTCCTTCGGTGCGGTGCCGGTCTCTGCAGCCTGTGCCTCAGCGCGCTGCGCTGCGTCCTCGACGCCCTTGGCCTCGCCGGCCTGTGCCTCAGCGCCGGCGCTCGCCAGCTCAACCTGCGCTGCGCTGTCGCGAGCCTCCACGCGGTCGGCCGTGGCGCCGCTCGCCGCCTCAACCCGCGCTGCGCCGGTCTGTGCCTCAGCGCCGTCGCTTGCCGACTCAACCCGCGCTGCGCTGTCGCGAGCCTCCACGCGGTCGGCCGTGGCGCCGCTCGCCGCCTCAACCTGCGCCGTGCCAGCCTCAGCCTCAGCGCCGTCGACCGCCGCCTCAATCTGCGCCGCCCTGTCGGCCGCCACCTCAACCTGCGCCGCCCTGTCGCCCGCCACCTCAACCCGCGCTGCGCCGGCCTCAGTCTCGGCGCGGTCGGCCGCTGTGTCGCTCGCCGCCTCAACACGCGCCGCGCTGGCCTCAGCCTCGGCGCGGTCGACCGCTGCGTCGCTCGCCGCCTCAACTCGCGCCGCGCCGGCCTTGGCCTCGGCGTCGAAAGCCTCTGCGCCGTCGCTCGCCGGCTCAACCCGCGCCGCACTGTCGGCCTCTGCGTCGCTCGCCGCTTCCCCGGCCTCAGCCTTGACGCTCTCTGCGGCCTCGCTCGCCGGCCCAACCTGCGCTGCGCCGGCCTCAGCCTCGGCGCCGCTCGCCGCCCCATGCTCTGCAGCGCCGGTCTCAGTCTTTGCGCTCACGAAGTCTGCGGCGCCGCCAATCGCCTCACCCTGGGCTGCGTCACCGAGCTCCGCAGCCAAGACCTCGGGGCGACCTGCAGCGTCTTCGACACCGTTCGCCACGCCGGCCTGTGCCTCTGCGCCGTCGCCCGCCAGCTCAACCTGCGCCGCGCTGTCTCGTGCTTCCACGCGGTCGGCCGTGGCGCCGCTCGCCGGCTCAACACGCGCCGCGCCGGCCTCAGGCTTGACGCTCTCAGTCTCTGCGCCCTCGCTCGCCGGCTCAACCCGCGCTGCGCCGGTCTCAGCCTCGCCGGCTTCGGCCTCTACGCCGCTCGCCGCCTCAACCTGCGCTGCACCGGCCTCAGCCTCGGCGCCGTCAGCCTCGGCGCCGCTCGCCGCCCCATGCTCCGCAGCGCCGGTCTCAGTCTTCGCGCCCACAAAGTCCGCGGCGCCGCCAATCGCCTCACCCTGGGCGGCGTCCTTCGGTGCGGAGCCGGTCTCTCCCGCGTGTGCCTCAGCGCGCTGCGCTGCGTCCTCGACGCCGTTCGCCACGCCGGCCTTTGCCTCTGCGCCGTCGCTCGCCACCTCAACCTGCTCAGCGCTGTCGCGAGCCTCCACGCGGTCGGCCGCGCCGTCGCCCGCCACCCCAACCCGCGCCGCGCCGGCCTCAGCCTCGCCGCCGTCGCTCGCCGCCTCAACCCGCGCCGCGCCGGCCTCAGCCTCGGCGCCCACGAAGTCCGCGGCACCACCAATCGCCTCATCCTTCGCTGCGGCACCGAGCTCCGCAGCCTGGGCCTCCGCGCCCTGCGCCACGTCCTCGACAGCGTGGACTTCGCCGGCTTCGGCCTCAGCGCTGTCACGCGCCTCCACGCGGTCGGCCGCTGCGCCGCTCGCCACCTCAACCTGCGCCGCGCCAGCCTCAGCGCCCGCGAGCTCCGCAGTGCCGCCAACCGCCTCATCCTCGGCAGCGTCCTCTGCTGCGTCACCGAGCTCCACAGCCTGGGCTCCGCCGGCCTGCGCCACGCCGCCGCCACGCCCAACACCTTCGACCTCCACAGCCTCGACCACCACAGCCTCGGCAACCCCAGGAGAGGGCTCATCGCCCATCGCTGCGAGCGCCCTGGTCGGCGCCCCGGTGTCCTCGTTGATGGTCGGGGGTGCAGACAGGTGCGCGGGGGCCGAGCCCGCCTGGGAGGTGGACCCAGCAGGCGCGTACACCTCCAGATCCTCGTCCTCCTCCTCCAGGCCCGATGCGCCAAAACTCAGCTCAACCGCCGAATCTGGGCCGGTATCCTCGGCCTCCCCGATCTCCAGCGGCGCGTCCTCGTCCACGCCGCCATCGCCCACGCCCAGCACCGGGATCGCCTCGCCAGCGCCCACCAGCGGACCGATCCGCACCCGCGCCGGCTGAGGGGCCGCGCCGGAGAGCTCCAGGGCCACCGGCGCCGCCTCGATGATCGAGATCTCCGAGGCCGGATCCAGCTCCGACCAGGGGTCGTCCACGCTCTCGTCCAGGGTCGCCTCGGCCACGCTGCGCAGCTCACCCGGGGGCTCCGGGGGCAGCAGCTCCATCAGCCCCACCGCCGACTCCGGGGGCTCTTGGGCCTCCTTGGGGATCGCGCCGCCCGCTGCCTGGGCCGGGTCCGTCGTCAGCTCGGGGATGTGCCGCGGAGGCCGCCGAGGCGCCTGACCCTCCTCCGGCGGGAGCACGATCTTACCGGGACTGTCGAGCTGCGGGTCCGTCAGCCCACGCTCCGCGAGCCACGCCCGCAGAGGCTGATCCGGGTCGTCGATTCCGCTGCGGGAGAACAGCACACCCAGGGACTGCCGCAGCGCCCGCGCCGGAGCCAGACGCAGCGAGGCCTTGGGGCGCAGCAGCCCGCGGAGCAGGGTCCGGGCCGTCTTGGCGTCCACTCCGCTCAGGTCGAGCTGGGTGGGAGCGGTGCCGTCCATGAGTCCACAGGCCAGCTCACCCAGGAAGCGACACTCGGTGGCCGGACTGAGGGGGGACCCGTCGGGTTCGGCGAGGACAGGCTGATGCAGAGCCGGCCGGATGCGCAGCCGACCCAGCGCGTCGAAGCCGATGCTGTCCGCGTGCAGCGCGCCGTGGACCACGTCCTCGTCGTGGAGGCGGTCCAGGATCTCGGAGAGGCGCAGCAGCAGGGAGAACGCGACGGGCGCCGGCAGCGCGGGCATCTCGGCCAGGGTGAAGAGCAGGCGCTCGGGGAGCAGCACGCGGAACTCGCCGCCGTGGAGCTCGCCGCGGGGGGCCTCCAGGGGGCCGCCCCAGGCCAGGCGCTCCACCCGGGCCATCAGCTCCGGGCCGCCGATCAGGAGCTGTCCATCCAGAGAATCGTCCACGACCTCGAAGCGCCGCAGGCCGGGGACCGAGGCCGCCAGAGGGCGCTCGATCGAGAGGGAGTGGAGGGGGGGCCGCATCGGTCGCTGCTCGTGTTGTGGAGGCCGGCAGTATAGTGCGCCGCGAGAACGGGCGAATCTTCGGGACTGGGGGCCTTGATCCCCCCTGGGGACCCCGTTAGGCCAGCGGCCTTTCCAGACCCGGCTCCTCAACAGGAGAGAGGCTTCCATGAAGCGCGTGATGACTGCGATCAACAAGGGGCGCTGCCTGCTGCTCTGCGGCTCCCGAGTCGAGAGCGACCCCGGCGCCCGCGAGGCCCTCGGCCAGCGCACCGCCCTGCCCATCCTGACCCTCGGCGACACCCCCGTGGGCCCCGAGCACCTGGCCGCCCTGGCCAAGGGCGGTGGCCTGCTGGTGCTGGTCGAGCCCGACCCCGGTCTGGACGGCCGCGCCCTGGAGGCCCTCGCCAAGGCCCTCAAGAAGGCCAAGGCCAAGCCCGACGTCCTGCTGGTCGCCCCGACCTACAACCCCTTCGGTCTGCCCGTGGGCATCCGCCTGATGCGCATCGAGCACCACAAGGCCCAGGCCCGCGACTTCCTGGCCGAGCTCCCCGTGGACGGTCAGGTCAGCCCCCAGGCCGCCGCGCCTCTGGAGGCCGCCGCCAAGAAGAAGTCCAGCAAGGGCTCCGGCGCTCCCCACATGGCCCTCGTCGGTCGGGAGGAGGAGAAGGAGGCTCTGTCTGCTGCACTGCTGGCGGGTGGACCGATCCTGCTCCAGGGTGGAGAGGGCGTCGGCCGAAGCTGGCTCGCCAGCGAGGTCATCGAGGCCCAGGACAGCCTGAACGTCGAGGCCGAGTTCACCCTCCGCCGCGACGCGGGCTTTGACGCCCTGGCCGCCCTGATCGCCATCTCCTGCGGCGATGAGGACCTGCAGAAGGCCCTCCAGGACAAGGGCACCGCCGGCACCCCCGCCGAGACCGTGGACGCCCTCATCGGCGCCCTCTCCCGGGACGAGTCCAAGGGCAAGGTCCTGATCATCCGCGGCCTGGAGCCCCTGCTCTTCCGCGACGGCGGCCTGGCCCGCCAGGATCGCCTGGGGCTGCTGCTCCAGGCCGTGTTCACCCGCCCCGGCCAGAAGGCCAGCCTGCTGTTCATCTCCACCGCCGCCCCCCGCATCCAGGGCAGCGCCGAGGCCCTGCAGGTCGTCAACGTGGGCGGCCTCAAGGGCCGCGAGCTGCACGAGATCTTCGTCGCCTACCACGCCGAGCAGGCCCCCCGCGACAAGATGGGCGAGGTCCACAACCAGACCGGCGGCCACCCCATGGCTGCCCGCGCCTACGCGGTGTCCTGGCGCGACTCGGACAACCCCGAGAAGCTCTTCGACAACAAGAAGTTCCTCAAGCTGGTGCAGCCTGAGAACGTCGAGGTCCTGCAGCGCCACCTCCAGCGCAAGGCCGAGAAGCTCGCCGCGCCCCTCAAGCAGGCCCTGTTCACCATCGCCCACAGCCCCGTCGGCCTGACCGGCCAGGAGCTCTCCAGCCTGGGCATCAACCGCGACCAGCGCGTCACCCTGACCCGCCTGGGCCTGGTGGACACCACCCTGCACGGCGACCCCCGCCGCTACACGGTGCACCCCCTGCTGCTCTCCGTGCTGCCCTACCGCGAGATCAACGACTTCCAGACCCTGGAGACCGTCGCCCGCCTGGTGGCCAAGCGCTTCGAGTCCCTGAGCGGCGCCGCCCAGATGGCGCTGGGCTTCGAGGTCAACCGCATGCTGGTCATGGCCCGTCGGGACCGCAGCCGCCGCGAGCTGGCCTACGCCGACCGCGAGCCCATGCTCAACTCCGTGCTGGGCCTGATCCGCGGCAAGCAGCCCCGCGCCGAGATGGCGCTGCGGCGCGTCAACCACCTGCTCAAGCTCTCCCCGGACAACCCCGAGCTCTACGCCGCCAAGGCCGAGGTCATGGTCGCCCAGAACGCCGAGCCCCAGCAGATCGACGAGCTGCTGCACGGCGCCCAGGAGCGCTGCCCCACCCCCGAGCTCTTCCACTTCGAGGCCGGCTGGCGCCTCAAGCGCCGCCGCAAGGGCGACCAGAACCGCGCCGTCGAGGCCCTGGTCCGCGGCCGGCAGGCCTTCCCCACCGAGTCCAGCCTGGCGCGCCGTCTGGGCGCTGTGCTGGCCGAGCTGCAGCGCTGGGCCGAGGCCGAGAAGGCCCTGCGCGAGTCCATCGAGATCGACCCCAGCCAGCCCGAGGCCTACTCCCGCCTGGGCGAGGTCCTGGCTGCCCAGGGCGTCGAGCGCTTCGGGGACGCCGCCAACGCGCTGCGCTACGCCCTGGAGCTGGAGCCCGGCCGCGACACCCACCAGCGTCGCCTGGCCAACCTGCTGCGCCTCCAGGCCCAGGCCCAGCCCGAGCAGGCCGCTGCTCTGATCGCCGAGGCCAAGGAGCTGCTCGAGGCCGCCCTCAAGGACGCCGGCAAGGGCCAGGGTTTCTACGGCTACATGGAGCTCGCCGAGCTCATCCTGGACACCGACGGTGACGCCGAGCGCGCCGCCTGGGCTGCCAAGAAGGCCGAGAAGCTCGCCAAGCGCAAGAGCCCCGAGCTCGCCATCCTCATCGCCCGCGTGGACACCCGCATGGGTCGCCTGGATCAGGCCGAGGGTCGCCTGGGCCGCGTGCTCTCCGGCACCACCCACCACGCCGAGGCCCGCGCCGCCCGCGGCGAGCTGCTCTTTGCCCGCGGCAAGGTGTTCGCCGCCCACCAGGAGCTCACCCAGGCCCTGGCGCTGGCCGGTGAGGGCAGCGCCCTGCGCCCCCGCCTGCAGGCCCAGTCCGAGAAGCTGGCCGCCCTGATCGCCTCCGGTGAGGCCACCGAGATCGAGAAGGCCGCCGAGGCCGCCGCCGCCCAGGCCTCCCGGGAGGCCACCCTGGCCAAGGTCGAGGAGAAGCTGAACTCGGACCGTGGGAACACCGTGGTTCGCCGCAAGGGCCACCCGGAGGCTCCCGCATCCCAGGCAGCCCCTGGCGCAGGCGAGGCACTCCCGCACCTGCACGGCGCGACCCCCACCGAGGCTGCTGCCTCGGCCCCTGCCGAGGCCCCCGCCGAGAAGTCCGAGGCTCCCGCCGAGGCTCCTGCCGAGGCTCCCGCCGAGCCCAGCGACGACCCGGTGACCTCGCCGGAGGGTTGATCCCTTCCGGGTGCTTCGGGGCCGCCCTTCGGGGTGGCCCCGTTTGTCTTCAGGGTCCCAGAGCGGTGGGCTGCTCAGTCCAGCAGGCCGTCCAGCTTCTCCAGGAACCCGCTCACCGTCCAGGGCTTCTCCAGCACCTGCACAAAGGGCAGGCCCTCCAGGTCCTTCGCCTCGCTCGCGGTGCACACCAGCACGGGCAGCTCGGGGTGGGTCTGTCGCACGCGGCTCAGGAACTGCCGGCCGTCCATGCGCGGCATCAGCAGGTCCAGCACCACCACCGACGGTGCGCCCTCGGCCGCCAGGTTCTCCAGCGCCTCCACCCCGTCCTGTGCCTCTCGCACGGCGAAGCCCTGCCGGCGCAGCGTCCGCCCCAAGGCGCGACGGATCTGGGCCTCGTCGTCGACCACCAGGATGGACTTTGGGCTGGGCTCGGACAAAATGTAGTCCAAATGCAAGAGGTTAAAGAGCGGCCTCGGTTTACCCCCTAGTCCACCGGGGGCGCATAAGGGTTACTACGAGGATCATGTCCAAGAAAACCCGCTACGACGCGGTTCCCTACGTTGGTGGGACCTTTCAGGAGACCCACCCCGATCACCTCGCGGCCCTCGCACGTCTCTTTGGGCTGAACGCCCCCGATCCTCGCAAGGCGCGGATCCTTGAGATCGGCTGTGCCCACGGGGCGAACCTCATCCCCATGGCCTGGACTCTGCCCGACGCCACCCTGCTGGGCATCGACCTGTCCGAGGTGCAGATCCAGGACGGCAACGCCCGCGTCCAGGACCTGGGGCTGCTCAACCTGGAGCTGCGCCACCAGTCCGTCAGCGACTTCGACGAGGGCCCCTGGGACTACATCCTCTGCCACGGCGTCTACTCCTGGGTCCCCCCCCAGGTGCAGCAGGACATCCTGCGCGTCATCCGGGAGCAGCTCTCCCCAAACGGCGTGGCCTACGTCTCCTACAACGTCTACCCCGGCTGGCTGGGGCGCATGCACGTGCGGGAGATGATGCTCTTCCACGCTGGCCTCTTCGAGTCGCCGGAGGACCAGATCGGCCAGGCCCGCGCCATCCTGGGCCTGCTGGTGCGCGCCCTGGGCGAAGAGTCCGGCGGCGGCCACTACGGCGATGCCACCCGCATCCTCCAGGAGTCCCTGGGCTCCCAGTACGACAGCTACATCTTCCACGAGTACCTCTCGCCCTACAACGAGCCCATCTACTTCAAGGAGTTCGCCCGCCGCCTGACGGAGGCCGACCTGCAGTACATGGGCGACGGCGAGTTCAGCTCCATGCTGGTCTCCAACTTCCCCGAGCACGTGGCCGAGGAGATCTCGGTGGTCGCCACCGAGCTCATCCGCACAGAACAGTACATGGACTTCCTCCGCAACCGCGGCTTCCGCAAGTCCCTGATCTGCCACAGCGCCCCCGAGCTCGACCGCAACCTCACCTGGGAGGACCTGCAGGGCCTCCGCATCCGGGCCCTCTACAAACCCGAAGACGACGCCGAGCCCTGGCAGCTCCACGACGACTCCCTGGCCTCCTGGATCCGCAACGACGTCCCCCTCAAGGCCGGCGTCCCCCTGGTCAAGGCCGCCCTCCACGCCCTCGAGCTCGCCCGCCCTGGCTGCATGAGCGTCCCCGAGCTCGCCCTGGCCGCCCGGGAGCTGCTGGGCGAGGACCCCCAGCCCGACGACGTCCAGGAGGTCGGCACCAACATCCTGGCCTGCTTCGCCAAGGATCTGGTCGAGGTCCGGGTCACCCCCGTCCCCTGGGTCACACAGATCTCCGAGAAGCCCATCGTCTGGGCCCGCGCCCGCCAGCAGGCCACCGAAGGCAGCCTGGTCACCAGCCTCATGCACACCACCGTGCGCCTGGAGGACTTCGACAAGATCCTGGTCCCCCTGTTGGACGGCTCCCGCGACATCCCCGCCCTGGCCGAAGCCGCGGCTGAAGTCCTCAACAACAAGGACCTCAAGGTCCAGTGGACCGGCCCCGACCTGAGCGGCTCCCCCATGCTCATCGAGGCCCTCCAGCCCATGATCCAGGCCCAGCTTGAGCGCATCTGCCGGCTGGGGCTCCTGATCGGCTAGGAGGAGAGGCTTGGGGGCGCCCGGAGTTGGCGTCCTCACCGCCTGGAGTCTGTGTCAGATCCAGACCTCGACACGCTCCCCATCAGCGAGGTGCGGCTGGGCCCTCTCCACTCTCGGTGAAGTGCAGTGTAGTTGACGCCCCCTCTCCGTTCTGCTGTTCTGGGCTGGAACCCGCTCGCCTAGAGACCCGATGCTCCCCCTCCTCCTGACCCTCGCCGCCCGCGCGGACACTGGAGACACCGGGGCGTGCTCTGATCCGGACCTGACCTGGGTGGAGGGTTCGTGTGTGAGCAACTACGGCGCGGAACCCATTTGCGGAGACGGGCGCTTCTGGGTGCCGGGCCACACGCCGGGATGGAACGGCAGCGCAGGTATCGTTGCTTGTGCACCAGGCAGTGACATTGCCTACATCTTCTGGCGAGAAGAGCCTGGCA
>JAZAMN010000007.1:0-70474 GCA_036229005.1 Myxococcota bacterium | reverse complement strand
CAATCCAGAAGACAGGGCAGCCCTACGACCACGACCGCTACGTGCGGCGCTTGAAGGCCAACGGCGTGCCGTGGGCGATGGGCCTTGGGTGAGATTTGGGTGGACGAAACGGTAGTGATGTCCGGTCCCCGGTCGCCGGTCTCCGGTCGCCGCACCCCTCCGACCCCTGACCCCCTGACCCCTGACCCCTGATACCCGATACCCGACCTCCGATACCCACCCCCCAAGGCCGGTTAAGCCTCCGCGTGGCCGTCCAATCCGTCTCCATCCTCACCGCCCACCTCACGCAGTGTCTGCTGGACCACTTCCCCTGGCGGAACGTCCTCGGTGAGGTCAGTCGCGTGCAGGAGGTCCGGGGAAACCTCTACTTCACCCTCGTGGATCAGCGGGACTCCCTGAGCTGCGTGATGTGGTCCCAGGACCTGGAGCACTTCCCCGAGCGGCCCCAGGTCGGGCAGAAGATCGTCGCCAGCGGGGCCGTCAGGATCTACGGCGGCCGCTCCGCCTACAGCCTGCACTGCAAGTCCTGGAGGGTGGCCGGCCAGGGGGACCGCCGCGCGGCGCTGGAGGCGCTCAAGCG
Source organism: Myxococcota bacterium (assembly GCA_036229005.1). Classification (GTDB taxonomy): domain Bacteria; phylum Myxococcota_A; class UBA796; order UBA796; family CAJQPC01; genus CAJQPC01. The sequence goes on along the minus strand of JAZAMN010000007.1, from coordinate 69,894 downwards.
CGCCCTGGCCAAGGAGGGACTCTTCGACCCCTCCCGGAAGCGCCCTCTGCCGCGGTGGCCCCAGCGCGTGGGCATCATCACCTCTCCGCAGGCCGCCGCGCTCTCCGATGTGCGCAAGGTCGTGCGGGCCCGCCACCCCGGCCAGAGGCTGCTGCTCATCCCCTCGGGGGTTCAGGGCGAGGTCGCCGACCAGCTCGTGCGGGCCATCGCGCTGGCCCAGGGGCGCTGCGATGTGCTCCTGCTGGTGCGCGGAGGAGGCGCGCGCGAGGACCTCGCGGTCTTTGACGACGAGGCCGTGGTGCGCGCCGTGGCTGCCTCCCAGGTGCCGCTGGTCACCGGACTGGGGCACGGGACGGACCTGTGCCTCAGTGATCTGGCGGCGGATCGACATGCGGCGACCCCCTCGCAGGCCGCGGAGCTCGTGGTCCCGGATGCGAGCGGCGCGCTGCGGCGCGTCGCGGAGCTGCGGGCACGCTTGGAGGGCGGACTGCGGAGACGCCTCCACGCACTTCGCCGGCAGATCCAGGCCCAGCGCCTGCTGCACCCGCGCCAAGGCATCCAGAGAGGTAGGGAGCGCGTGGAGACCCTCCAGCGCCGCCTCTCGGCCTCCATGAACCACAACCTGATGCTGCGCCAGTCCGCGCTCGCGGAGCAGGCGGCCCGCTTGGACGCCCTCAGCCCCCTCCGGGTGTTGCAGCGGGGCTACGCGGTCGCGCTGGATTCCGAGGGGATCGCGGTGACCGACGCCGCCAGTCTGCACCCCCAGGACCGCCTGGAGCTGCGCTTCGCCCGGGGAAAGGCTCGGGTCACCGTCGAGGACATCGAATCGTGAGAGCCGACGCCGTCTTGATCCTGGGCAAGGAGCTGCGCCGACACCCCGTCCGGGCGCGGGCAGAGCTTCGGGCGCGCGCCGCCGCAGCCAGCGTGGCCCTCCGACAGGGCGCGGGCTTCGTGGCCAACTTCGAGGCGCGGCTGCGCGGTCAGGAGCGCTCGGGCTCCGAGCTGGTGCGGGGGATGCTGCTGGAGCTGGGGGTGCCCGCCGAGGACATGCACCTGACCCAGCAGAGCCGCTCCACGCGGGAGGAGGCCGTGCTGGCCCGGGATCTGGTGCGGGACCACGGCGTCGAGCGCCTGCTGGTGCTCACCGCGGCCTACCACCTGCCCCGGGTGCGGGCCTACCTGGGGCAGACGCTCCCCTACGGAGGCTGGAGCGTCCAGGCGCCCGAGGCCCTGCTGCAGCACGCCAATGACACCGAGCGGGCCTGGATCCTGGAGGGCATCCCCGACGCCCAGGCCTGGGAGCAGGAGCGCTGGGTGGAGCGCAGCTTCGGGGTGGGGGCCAAGGCGCTGGGGGTGCTGCCCGGCCGCCTAGGAGAAGACCTCGAGATCGGCCTCGGGGCCCTCTTCCGGCGGGTCGGGGACCGGTAGGGGCAGCCGCACGGAGAAGGTGGCGCCGGCCCCCGGGGCGGACTCGACGGAGAGCTCGCCGCCGTGCGCGGACACGATGCGCTGGCAGATGGGCAGGCCCAGGCCCGTGCCCCCCGTCTTGGTCGTGTAGAAGGGGATGAACAGCTTCTCCTGCTGCTGCTGGCTGATGCCCTCGCCGTCGTCCTGGACGTGGATGAGCAGGGCGGGCATGCCGCTGCGCTGCAGCGCGCCGACCTCCAGCGCCAGGTGGACCCGGCCGCCGCGAGGGAGGGCCTGGATGGCGTTGCGCACCAGGTTCAGCACCACCTGGCGGATCTTGTCGGCGTCCACGTCGACGGCGGGCAGGCTGGGGGGGAGGTCCTGGGACAGGTGGATCCCCGGCTGCAGGCCCTCGGCGCGGGTGAGCTTGAGCACCGGCACCACGAGGTCCTCGGGGGCGGTCAGCCGCGTCCTGAGCTGCATGTGCCGCGCATAGTCCAGGAAGGTGGTGACGACCATGTTGAGGCGGTCGGTCTCCGAGCGGATCACCTCCAGGAACTCCCGCTCCTCTTCGGTGACGTCCAGCGTCTCCAGGTACTGCGCGGCGCCCTTGATGCCGGCCAAGGGGTTGCGGATCTCATGGGCCAGGCCGGCGGACATGGTGCCCAGGGCGGCCAGGCGGGCCTGCTCGCGCGCGGCCTCGAAGCCCTTGATGTTCTCCAGCACGGTGGCGGCGCGGGCCATGGTCGCGGCCAGGCGGTGCACCTCGTCCTCGGAGAAGCCATCCGACCACTCCTCGTCCTTGAGGGCGAGCCAGCCCAGCGTGAGGTCGCCGGAGCGCACAGGCACCACCAGGTCGGCGTTCATCCCGTCCAGCAGGGCCAGGCGGGCGTCCACGTCTTCGGACTTGTCGGCGCCGCGCCGGCCGCGGGTCAGGTCCGTGCGGGAGAGGGCCTTGTGCCCCTGGAAGCCCTGGGAGAAGGGGTTCAGCGCCACCGCGGGCAGGGGGACGTGGTCGCTCTCGCCCTGGCGGGTGTCCAGCAGGCGCACCTGCCGCCGGTCGGGGTCGTAGGCGTAGAAGGACAGAGCCGGGACGCGCCCGGAGGCGTGCAGGCGTTCCACGATCTCGCGGCCCAGGGACTCGCGGTCGATGATGGAGGGGAGCACGCGGTCCAGCTCGTTCAGGGCGGTCTGCATGCGGTGCCCGCGCACGTTCAGCCAGCGGCCGGCCCAGCTCGCGATGCGCTCGCGCAGGGGGTCGTAGCCCAGCAGGAAGAGCAGGCTGACGACGAAGAGGTGGAAGGTGGTCTGGAGCTGGTTGCCGGTGGCCGCCTGCACCCAGAGCACGCCGACGCCCAGGATGATCACCAGGGTCAGGGCGGTGCCCGCGAGGGTGACGAAGCGCGAGAAGAGCTCGTTCAGATCCAGCAGGCGCTCCAAAACGAGCATCTGGTACAGGAAGAAGAGGAAGAGCCCGGTGAACAGCGCGCCGATGGGGGGCAGGTGGCCCTGGAGCTCGACGCCCCGCTGGAGGATGGGCAGCGCGGCGATGTCCTGAGGGACCACCAGCACGAGGCGGTCCAGGCCCTCCAGAGCGGAGAAGGCCACCGAGCCCGCCATGAAGCCGAAGAGGTAGCGGATGCGGGTCTTCTCCACCCGGTAGGGCGTGGCCTGGTGGGCCTGCCACATGCGCCAGAGGGCGGCGCCGAAGCCCACGTAGATCAGCACGCCCAGCACGCTCTCGGGCCAGCGGGCCAGGTGGTCGGAGCCGAAGAGGGCCAGGTCGGTGGCCAGGAATGCCAGGGCGACGACCGGGGTGGCTGCCCACAGGCGCCTCAGCGTGCGGGCCCGGTCCGGGGCGCGCCGGGCGATGAAGTGCTCCAGGAATTGGAGGGTCGCCACCGGGAGGAAGGTGCCGGCCAGGGCGAAAGGGAAGCGGGCGCCCGGGATGCCCGGGAAGAGGTAGAACGAGAAGCTCAGGTAGGTGATGGACAGCAGGCCGGCCAGGACCGCAAAGTCCCGGTGCAGGCGGTGGTGGCGGTCGCCCATGAAGGACCGCACGCCCAGCAGGCCCGCCAGCACGGCGACGAGCAGATAGATGACCGCGTTCACCCCGGGAGTGTATCCTCCCGCGATGAAGACGCTGCTGCGCCAACTGCCGCGGGTGGACACCCTCGCCGATGAACCCGCCCTGAGCGCCTGGCCGCGCGCCCTGGTGGTGGCTCAGGCGCGCGCCCTGTTGGACCAGACCCGCGCCGCGATCCTGGCTGGTGAGCTGGAGGAGCTCCCGGATCTGGGCCAGGCCCTCCGCGAGCAGGTGAAGTCGCTGGGGGTTCAGCGGCTGAGGCGGGTCGTGAATGCGACGGGCATCGTGCTCCACACCAACCTGGGCCGTGCGCCCATGAGCCACTCTGCCGCCCTGGCCGCCTACGAGGTCGCGCGTGGCTACTCGAACACCGAGCTGTCGCTCGCCAGCGGCAAGCGGGGTGGCCGCCTCTCGGGCATCCAGGCGCCGCTCTGTGCGCTGCTGGAGTGCGAAGACGCCATCGCCGTGAACAACGGGGCGGCCGCGGTCGTGCTGGTGCTCACGGCGCTGGCCCAGGGCCGCGAGGTGATCGTCAGCCGGGGGGAGCTGGTGGAGATCGGCGGCTCGTTCAGGGTGCCCGACATCATGCGGGCCTCGGGCGCCACCCTGGTCGAGGTGGGCACCACCAACCGCACGCGGGCCGCCGACTACGAGGCGGCCATCACCGAGCGCACGGCCTTCTCCATGCGCGTGCACCCCAGCAACTTCCGCATCCAGGGCTTCACCGAGCGCCCCAGCACCGAGGCGCTCGCCGCCCTCTCGGTGCCCCTGATCGAAGACCTCGGCAGCGGCGCTCTGCACCCCGGACTGGGGGACGAGCCCGTCGTGGCGGAGGTCCTGCGGGACGGCGCCGAGTTGGTGATCTTCTCCGGCGACAAGCTGCTGGGCGGGCCCCAGGCCGGCATCATCGCGGGCCGTCGGGAGCTGGTGCAGGCCTGCCGCAAGCACCCGCTCTACCGCGCGCTGCGCCTGGACAAGATGGTGCTCGCGGCCCTTGAGGCCACGCTGCGCGAGCACCTGCAGGGTGTCCTGCCGCCAGCCCTTCTGCTGCTGGCCCGGGATCCCGCGGAGCAGGCCAGAGCGCTTGCGCGTGACCTCGCCGACACCGGGTTGTCCTTGCGGGTTGTCGCCGGGGTCGGGTTCTCAGGCGGTGGGGCACTCCCTGGTGAGGGCCTGCCGACCACCCTCCTAAAGGTCGAGGACCCCCGCCCGGAGCGCCTGGCGGCTTTCCTCCGCGCCCAGCCGACGCCGATTGTGGCCCGGGTCGCCAAGGGAGCGCTGCTCGTGGACCCACGCACCCTCCTGGAGGGGGACGCGGCGCTGGTCTGCGCGGCCTTGCGGGCCTGGGCGGAGCGGGTACAAGACAGCGGGCCGCTCACGGAATAGCAGGCACTTCGGAGACAGTGGATGTCGGGCTTCTACGAGCGACTGGGTACACGAGCGGGTGCGTCGGATGAGCAGATCCGCGAGGGCTATCAGCAGGCCCTGGCTCGGCTCGTGAAGAAGCTCCGCAACGCGCGCGCCCAGGGCGCGGACACCTCCGTGATCGAGGCCCAGCGGGACGCGCTGCGGGAGGCCTTCGAGGTGCTCACCGACGCCGCCCGCCGGCGCCGCTACGACCTGATGATGCGGCTGGACCTGGAGGGGCTCCCCACCGACGCCGAGGAGCTCTGGGACCGGGTCGAGGGTGGCCTGGTGGACCCCACGGCCGCCGCCGCGGTCGAGGTCGTGCGCGCCCTGACGGACCTGGACCTGGGCGAGCCCTTCACCCCCAGGGAAGAGGAGCGCACCGAGCCTGCGCGCCCCCCGGTGATGCCCGCGCCCCAGCTTCCCCCCCGCCCCAAGGCTGTGTCCCTGCTCAGCCAGCAGGAGCGCGAAGAGCGGGCTCACCACGCCTCGGCGCCGCTGCCCGAGCCCGGCCATCTGCCCCAGGTGTCCATGCCGCAGCCCAGCGTCGCGGTACCCACCAACCCGGGCCTCTACGTCGCGCCGGAGGTCCACGACCCCTCCGATCTGCTCGACGGGCCGCGGGTGGCCTTGCCCACTGGGGCCTCCCACGCCGAGGGCCTGGAGCAGGTCGCGGACAACCTGGGCTACGACGGGCGCTACCTCAAGACCGCCCGTGAGGGCCGGGGCATGAGCCTGGAGCAGGTCTCCGAGGAGACCAAGATCGCCGTGCGCTACCTGCAGGCCATCGAGGACAACGACGTCGAGCGGCTGCCCGCTGCGGTGTTCGTGCGCGGCTACCTGCGGGAGATCGCGGCCGTCCTGGAGATCGAGGAGAGCGCCTTGGTCGAGGGCTACATGGCCTTCTACAACAGCCAGCGGGGAAACTGATCTGAGCGAGCAACACGCGCTGGAGTCGACCAAGCGAGAGCGGCTGGACCGCTTCATCTCTCGGATGCTCCCCGACCTCTCCCGCAGCCGCGCCAAGTCCCTGATCGAAGGGGGCGAGGTTCGGGTGGACGGGCAAATCCGCAGCTCACCGTCGGCCCGGCTGGTCCCTGGTCAACAGGTGGAGGTCACGGTCCCCGAACCCGAGGCCATGTCGCTGCTGCCCGAGGACCTGGATCTGGAGATCCTGTACCAGGACGCCGATCTGGTGGTGGTCAACAAGCGGGCGGGCATGGTGGTGCACCCCTCCAAGGGGCACGACACCGGCACGCTGGTGCACGGGCTGCTGCACGCGGTGGATGACCTCTCCGGCATCGGCGGCGTCGAGCGGCCGGGCATCGTCCACCGCCTGGACAAGGGCACGAGCGGCGTGATGGTGGTCGCCAAGAACGACCGGGCACACCAGCACCTCAAGGAGCAGTTCTCGGCGCACACGGCGGAGCGGGAGTACCGCGCGCTGGTGCTGGGGGCCCCCGAGCTGGACGCCGGCACGGTCGAGGGCTGGCTGGGCCGCCGGGACAACGACCGCCTGCGCTTCGCGCCGGTCGAAGAGGGCAAGGGCCGCTGGGCACGCACGCACTGGAGCGTCGTCGAGCGCCTGCACCGCAGCACGCTGATGGCCTGCCGCCTGGAGACGGGGCGCACCCACCAGGTCCGGGTGCACATGAGCAGCCAGGGCTGGCCGCTGCTGGGTGACCCGCTGTACCGAGACCGCCAGACGCCGCCCCCGGCGGTGCAGGCCCTGATCCACGACCTGGACCACCAGCTTCTGCACGCGCGGGTGCTTGGCTTCAGCCATCCCTCGACGGGGGAGAGGATGCGCTTTGAGTCCGAGCTCCCTGCGGACTTCCAGGCGGTGCTCCAGGGTCTGCGAGCGCTCTGATCCGCTCCTCTCCCGGAGAGCTGGGCTGAGGGGACCCAGAGCAGAAGAGGACGCCCGCAGGCGCCCTCTCCGAGTTCAGCTCAAAGCCGCTGGGCTCAGTTGCACTCGGGGTAGTCGGCCGGGTCGAGGTTCTCGTCCAGCGTTGCGTCGATCAGGGGCGCCTCGCTGTCGGTGATGTCGAGCAGCACGCAGGTCTCGGAGCCGTCGGGGCAGGCCTCGCAGCTACTGCCGAAGATCTCGAGGTAGCCGCAGTACTCCTCACCGATGTCGGCGTAGCCGCGGATGCGGAGGTTCTGGACGTTGTCGCCGCCGTCCGCGAAGGAGCCGGAGAACTCGAACTCGTAGACGTCCACCTCGAAGCTGCCGGAGCCCAGGGTGGTGTCTTCGGGGCCGACGGTGAACGCGGGGTTGCCGGTGAAGTCGGCGGGCTCGAAGTCGATGGGCGCGATGCAGGGGAACTGCTCGACGGAGCCGCTGTCGTCCCACGCGGAGGCGCCGACCATGTCGACCTCGGTCTCGGACTGGGCCTCGACCTTGGCGAGCATGAACTTGGCGTCCAGGCTGTCCACCAGGTAGTTCCCGATGGTCGCGTCGGGGGAGGTCCAGGTCACCTCGGTCAGATCGACCACGTACACGTTGCCGACCAGGCTGTCTTCGATGGGGCCGGTGACGGTGGTGAACTTGCTGCTCTCGCTGTCGTCGCAGGTCTCGACCACGAAGGTGTACTGGGTGTCGCGATCCAGGGGGCTGTCGGGCACGAACTCCGCGCCAGCGCCGCCGTTGAGGAGCTGGATGGCGCCTGCGATCTCACCCGCGCTGTCGGACAGGGTGGCGCTCACCTCGCTGGCGTCGGCCGCGGTGGCGTCGTCGAACCAGACGGTGGGGGCGACGTTGATGTTCACCGAGACGGTGCCGTTGCCCGGGTCCAGGTAGTTGATGGGCAGGCTGCAGTCGGTGTCGGCGTCCGAGTCGGTGTCGGCGTCGGCGTCGGTGTCCGAGTCGCTGTCGGCGTCGGTGTCGGCGTCGGACTCGGTGGAGGTGTCGTCCAGGTTCAGGGTGCCGTCGTCACCCTCGCAGGCGACCAGGGCGAGAAGCAGGGAGATGGAAGTCAGCATTGGGGCTCCGGGATGGGCCAACATAGGCGAAAAGCGGTGGGGGGCTCAAGGGGCGCCGGCCTTACCGCCACCTCCAGAGCAGAACAGGGAGGACCCGAGGCCCTCCCTGCTCAGGGTGCGAGTGGGACCCGACTCAGGGGTTGCACTCGGGGTTCTCTGCGGAGGCGTCGCAGAGCTCGTGGCAGTCGTTGTCCTCGACCTCGACCAGATCGGTGTCGATCTTGTCGCCGCCCAGGCCCTCAGCGCGGATCTCGAGGCAGTAGTTCTCACCGCCGCCGCAGTCCTCACACTCCACACCGAAGCCCTCGACGAGCTCGCAGATGCCGTTGTCGTCACAGTCGTCCGCGGTGTCCTCGGTGGAGCCGTCGGCGTCGCAGTCCTCGAGCAGGGGGACGAGGGGACGGGTGTCCACCATGCCCTGCAGGACGCCACCGCCCCAGTAGCTGCCGTCAGCGGCGAAGTCGCCGGAGATGAACAGGTCCATGATCTCGACGCTGTAGCCAGCGGCGGAGATGGTGGTGGTCTGGGGGCCGAGCTGGAAGTAGGGGGCGCCGGAGAAGTCAGCGGTGGGGAAGGCGAGGGTGGGGTCGCAGTACTCCTGCGCCTCGCTGTCGTCCTCGCTGGCGATGGCGCCGAACATGTCGATCTCGGAGGCGTCAGCGGCGCTGACCTCAAGGAGGAGAGCGACCTCGAGGTACTGCTCGAGCACGGAGCCGACGTCCTCGGGGATGACGATGCGGACGCTGTCAGCCTGCAGGTCCAGGGCGTAGACGTTGCCCACGAGGCTGCTGGGGTCGGCGATCGCGGCGCCCAGGTCGCTGGTGGTGAAGTCGATGCTGGGGGCGCCACCGCAGTAGTTCACGGTGTAGCTGTAGCTGGTGGAGGGGTCCAGCGGAGCGTCCGGGGTGAAGTAGACGGTCTTGCTGTCGTCGGACAGCCAGCTCGTGCCGGAGACGCCGTCCATGGTGATCTCGGCGGTGCTGTCGGCCTCGGAGAGGCTCGCCTCGATCTGGCTGCGGTAGTAGAAGTTGGTCTCGCCGCTGGCGGGGAGGGTCGAGGAGACCTCGACGGTACAAGCGGGAGCGGTGTCGCCGGTGTCACCGTCGTCCTTGCAGGCAACGAGCGAGAGCGCGATGAGAGAGAGTGCGTTCAACATGGGGTGTCTCCTCCGAAACGGGACTTGAGGCTCGGAAGAGTACAAGGTTGGTGGACGCTCGTCCACCCCCCTGGGCCGCGTTGCTCGGCTTTTTTGACCGCGGGTCAGTCCGCGGTGTTCAGGCCTGTGCCGAGGCGCGCTTGGTCTGGAGCTCGGAGAGGATGGCCTCGAGCAGGCGGGTCTCCTCATCGTCCAGGTTGCCCTGGGTCTTCTCCTTGAGGAGGTCGAGGGTCTGGATGGTGTTGTCGGCCAGCAGGAGGTCGTCCTGGGAGGGGGCGTCGACGCTCAGGTGCTGCATGGCGGCCTGACCCAGGGAGACCACGAAGGTGTAGAAGGTGACGGGGGGGGCCTGGTTGTGCGCGGTGGGGGGGGCTGCTTCGGACATTGTGACTCCAGATGGGGGACCGGGGGGCCGGTTCCCCCTCCCTAGGAACGCATCGCGGGCGCGTCAACAGTGGTGGGGCCCTTCTGCGTGGGCTAATGCTCTTTGCCGAGGAATTCGATGCGCCTAGCCCTTCTCATCGCCACGCTCTGTGGACCTGCCTTCGCGCAGTCACAGCCCCCTCAGGACAACGCCGGGGTCTTCGGTCCCAAGGAGGAGCTGAGCGTCCAGGAGCAGTACGAGCTGGGGCTCAAGTACCTCAAGCGCGGCTACTACGTGAAGGCGCTCGAGCAGTTCAACCGCATCCGGAACTACCACCGCGACGACCCCTACGCGGTGAAGGCCGAGCTGGCCATCGCGGACCTCTACTTCGACCAGTCCGAGTGGGATCAGGCCCGCATGGCCTATGAAGATTTCCTGAGGCTGCACCCCCGCCACGAGGACGTGGACTACGTCGTCTACCGCCTGGGTCTGACCTCCTGGAAGAAGGCCCCCAAGATCACGAACAGGGATCAGGCGTGGACCAGACACGCCCTCAACACCTGGACTGGTTTTGATACGCGCTTCGCCGACAGCGAGTATGTCGACGAGGTCAACGACTACATGAACCAGGCGCGGAACCGCCTGGCGCACAAGGAGTTCCAGATCGGGAGCTTCTACTTCAAGCGTGAGGCCTGGGTTGCGGTCGTCGGCCGGATGGAGGGCCTGCTGAGCGCCTACCCGGACTGCGACGACGCCCCTGAGGCGCTGCGGATGCTCGCCATCGCGCGCTACGAGTTGGGTGACCAGGACATGGCCCGCGAGATCGCAAAGAAGCTGGGGGAGGACCACCCCGAGAGCCGCTCGCTGCGCCGCCTGATGCGCAGCCACCCGCAGCTCGGTGGCGCTCAGGTCGCGGAGACGCCCGAGCAGCAGGCCGCAGAATAGCGAAGGCCAGAGCAGCGAGCCCCAGCCGCCGAAGAGGCGACCGGGGCCAGGCTCCGCGTTCGGAGGCCCTCAGAGATTGAGGCCGCCGTCCACGTCGATGCAGCGGCCGGTGAAGTAGTCGCACTCGATGATGAACTTCACGGCCAGGTAGATCTCCTGGGCCTTGGCGACGCGCCGCAGGGGGACGGGCTTGAGCATGGACTGCAGCACCTCGGGGGGCATGCCCTCCAGGATGGGGGTGTCCACGAAGCCGGGGGCCACAGCGCCGGTGCGGATGCCGTAGCGGCTGAGCTCGACGGCCCAGAGGCGCGTGTCGGCGATCAGACCGGCCTTGGCGGCCGAGTAGTTGGTCTGGCCCCGGTTGCCGTGGCGGGCGATGGAGCTGATGTTCACCACGACGGAGGCGTCGTTGGCGGCCTCGATGGCCTGGGCGGCGAACTCGCGGGTGACCAGGAAGGGGCCGGTCAGGTCGACGTCGATGACCGACTGCCACTTGCGCAGGGACATCTTCTTGATCTCGCCGGTCTCGCGGTCCTTCTTGACCAGGAGGCCGTCGCGGAAGATGCCCGCGTTGTTCACCAGGACGGTCAGGCCGCCCAGGGTCTCGGCGGCGTCCTTGACCAGGGCGACGACGGAGTCCTCGTCGGCCACGTTGGCCTGGAAGCCGACGACCTTGCCGGCCAGGTCTGCGCCCTCGGCCTCGACAGCCTTGATGCCGTCCGCGTTCAGGTCACAGAAGGCGACGTCGGCGCCGGCCTTGGCCAGCTCCAACACAAAGTGGCGGCCCATGCCGGAGGCACCGCCGGTGACGAGGACCTTGGCTCCTTCGATCTGCATCTCACACTCCTGGGTGAGGCCGCGGCGCGCGCGGCCTGGGGGAGGGGAGTCTTAAGACCTTGGCAACGAAAGTCCACGCCGGGCGGCGCGCCCGGTGTTCAGCCCTTCACGAGGGTGTAGACGAGCTCCAGGGCCTCGGGCAGCTTCTCGGGATCCTTGCCGCCGGCCTGGGCCATGTCGGGGCGGCCACCGCCACCACCGCCAACAGCCTTGGCGACCTCGCGGACGATGTTGCCGGCGTGCACGCGTTTGCCGGCGACGTCCTTGGTCGCGGCGGCGATGATCTTCACGCCACCCTGCCGGGTCGCCAGGACCACCAGTGCGGTCCCCAGCTTGTCCCGGAGGCGGTCGGCCTCCTTGCGCAGGGTGTCGACGTCCGCGGGCAGCTCAGCGGCCAGCACCTTGATGCCGTCGATCTCGCGGGCCTGGCTGCTGAGGTCACCGGCGGCTTGCCGGGCCAGCTTGGTGCGCAGCTCGGAGAGCTCCTTCTCCAGGCGCTTGCGGTCTGCTTGCAGGCGCTCGATGGCTTCGGGGAGCTGGTCCACGCTGGCGCGCAGGCTGGAGGCTGCGGCGGTCGCGGCAGCGTCCCGGGCCCGCACCCAGGCCATGGCGCCCGCTCCGGTGACCGCCTCGATGCGGCGCACACCAGCGGCGACGCCGGACTCGGAGGTGATCTTGAAGAGTCCGATGTCGCCGGTGGCGGAGACGTGGGTGCCGCCGCAGAGCTCGGTGGAGAAGCCGGGGGTGCCCATGCTGACCACGCGGACCAAGTCGTCGTACTTCTCGCCGAACAGGGCCATGGCGCCGTCGGCCTTGGCCTGCTCCAGGTCCTTGAGGGCGGTGTTCACGGGGGTGTTGGCCAGGACCTGCTGGTAGACGCGGTCTTCGATGGCCTGCAGCTCCTCGGAGCTGACCGACTTGTGGTGGGAGAAGTCGAAGCGCAGGCGGGCGTCGTCCACCAGGGAGCCCTTCTGCTGGACGTGGTCACCCAGGACCTCGCGCAGGGCGGCGTGCAGCAAGTGGGTCGCGCTGTGGTTCAGGCGGGTGCGGTCGCGGCGGGAGCCGTCGACGAAGAGGGTGACCGTGTCCCCTTGTGCGAGGTTGCCGGACTCCAGCTCGCCCACGTGCATGTGCAGGCCACCGGGGGCCTTGCGGGTGTCCAGGACGCGGAAGGAGCCGCCCTCCCACTGGATGCGCCCGCTGTCGCCCACCTGGCCGCCGGACTCGGCGTAGAAGGGGGTGGCGGCGGTCACGATGGAGGCCTTTCCGGACTGAATGCTGCGGACGCGCTCGCCCTCCTGGATCAGCGCCAGGACGGTGCTCTCGCCCTCATCGGTGTCGTAGCCCAGGAAGGTGGTCTCGCTGAGCTCAGCGGCCAGGTCGGCCTCCAGCCCGCTCAGGGCGATGTCTCCGGAGCCCTTGGCCCCGGCTCGGCTGCGGGCCTTCTGGGCCTCCATGGCCTGCTCATAGCCCTCCAGGTCGATGGCGATGTCGCGCTCGCCGGCGATCAGGGCGGTCAGATCCTTGGGGAAGCCGTAGGTGTCGAAGAGGGTGAAGACGACCTCTCCGTCCAGGGTGCCGCCGCACTCCTCCATGGCCTTTTCCAGCAGCTCCAGGCCCTTGGCCAGGGTGAGGGCGAAGCGCTCCTCCTCTCCGCGGATGACCTCCAGGATGAAGGTCTCGCGCTCCTTGAGGGCGGGGTAGGCCGGGGCCATGTCCTGGATGATCTGCTGGGCAGCGCGCCAGAGGAAGGGCTCCTCCAGGCCGAGCTTGACGCCGTAGCGGATGGCCCGGCGCATGATGCGGCGGAGGACGTAGCCGCGGCCCTCGTTGGTGGGCATCACGCCGTCGGCCACCAGGAAGGTGGCGGAGCGGGCGTGGTCGGCGATGACGCGCATGGCCATGTCGTCGGCGCTGGTGCTGCCGGTGTAGGGCTTCCCGGCCAGCTCGGAGGCGGCCTTGATCACGCCCTGGAACAGGTCGGTGTCGTAGTTCCAGTAGACGCCCTGCTTGATGGCGGCCAGCCGCTCGAGGCCCATGCCGGTGTCGATGCTGGGGGAGGGGAGGTCGGTCTGGCTGCCGTCCTCATGCCGCTCGTACTGCATGAAGACCAGGTTCCAGATCTCCACGTAGCGGTCGGTCTCGCCTGCGGGACCGTTCTCGTCGTCCCCGTGCTCGGGGCCGTGGTCCCAGTGGATCTCGGAGCAGGGGCCGCAGGGGCCGGTGTCGCCCATGGACCAGAAGTTGTCCTTCTCGCCCAGGCGCTGCACGCGCTCTGCGGGCACGCCCATCTTTTGGGTCCAGATGTCGTAGGCCTCGTCATCGTCCTGGTAGACGGTGACCCAGAGGCGGCTGGGGTCCAGGGCGAAGCCGCCGGCCTCCTCGGAGGAGGTCAGCAGGGTCCAGGCGTGCTCGATCGCCTGCTCCTTGAAGTAGTCGCCAAAGGAGAAGTTCCCGAGCATCTCGAAGAAGGTGTGGTGCCGAGGGGTCTGACCCACGATCTCCAGGTCGTTGTGCTTGCCGGAGACGCGCAGGCACTTCTGGGAGGTGGTCGCCCGCGGCTGCTTGGGCGCCTCCACACCGGTGAAGATGTTCTTGAACTGGACCATGCCCGCGTTCACGAAGAACAGGGTGGGGTCCCGCTCCGGAATCAGAGCGGAGCTGGGCAGGACCTTGTGGCCCCGCTGCTCGAAGAAGGACAGGAAGCGACGACGGATCTCGGTTGCGTTCACGGGCGGCTCCACGCAGGCGCTGTCAGCTATGCCCCGCTGTCGCTGGTGGCAAGGTCCGGCTCGATCCACTCGGTGGATGCCATGCCTTGCAAGCGGAGCTGAAGCTCATCCGGGTTGTGGGCGTAGCGGAGGGCCTGGTCCAGCTCAATCTGGCCCCGCTGGTAGGCCCAGAAGATCGACTGATCGAAGCTCTGGGTGGCGTACTGGGCGCTGCCCTTGACGATGAGGTCGGGCAGCTCACGCACCCGGGCGGCGTCCCCGATGCACTCGTTGATCGCGCCGACGTTGCGGAGGATCTCCACCGCAGCGAGGCGACCCTTGCCCTTGCGGGGGAGCAACCGCTGGCTGACGATTCCCACCAGCACGCCCGCCACGATCCGCCGGATCTGGGCCTGGTGGTGGGGCTCGAAGAAGCCGACGATGCGCTCGATGGCCTCCGCGGCGTTCACCGTGTGGAGGGTGCTGAGCACCAGATGGCCGGTCTCCGCGGCGGAGAGGGCGATCTCCATGGTCTCCTGGTCCCGGAGCTCTCCCAGCAGGATGACGTCAGGGTCCTGGCGGAGGGCGCCGCGGAGCGCGCGGGAGAAGCTGGCCGAGTCCGTCCCCACCTCCCGCTGGGTGAGCACCGCCTTTCGCGGCTTGTAGGTGAACTCGATGGGATCCTCGATGGTGAGGATGTGGCAGGGCCGGGTGCGGTTGATGTGCTCCACCATGGCCGCCAAGGTGGTGCTCTTTCCAGAGCCCGTGGCGCCGGTGACGAGCAGCAGGCCGTTCTGCTTCTCGGCCATGGTCTGGAGCACCCGGGGGAGCCCGAGCTGGGCCACGGTCTTGACCTGAGCGGGTATGGCCCGGAGCGCCATCCCGATCTGGCCTCGGGCCCGGTAGATGTTGACCCGAAAACGCCCGCCCCGAGCCTGGTAGGAGGTGTCGATGTCCGGGGACACCTTGAACTCCTCCCGCTGGGCGGGGCTCATGAGCTGCCAGGCCATCTTGCCGACGTCTTCGGCGCTCAGCTCGGGGGCCCCGGAGGGCCGGGTGATCCGTCCATCCACGCGGAACAGAGGGGGCTGCCCCACCTTGATGTGGATGTCGGAGGCGCCGCTGCTGAGGGCGGCGTTGCAGACGCGGGCGATGTCCATCCGGGAGCTCCAGCTTGGGGGATCCTACACCCCCCGAGCCGGAGCTCTCCAGGTCTCAGGCCTCAGCCTTGGGCTTGCCGTCGCCGGCATCCTCAAGGGGCTGAAGACCATTGGCCTCCAGCGCCTTGTTGCGGATCAGGGACATGGCCTCGGGGTTCTGGAGCAGCCAGAGGCGGGCGTTCTCGCGCCCCTGCCCGATGCGCTCATCCCCCATGGAGTACCAGGAGCCCGACTTGCGGACGAGGCCCAGGTCCTGCCCGAAGTCCAGCAGCTCTCCGGCCAGGGAGATGCCCTCGCCGTAGAGGATGTCGAACTCCACGGTGCGGAAGGGCGGGGCGACCTTGTTCTTGACGACCTTGACCCGGGTGCGGTTGCCCAGGACCTCGTCCCCCTTCTTGATGCTGCCGATGCGGCGGATGTCCATGCGCACGGAGGAGTAGAACTTGAGGGCGTTGCCGCCGGAGGTGACCTCGGGGTTGCCGAACATCACGCCGATCTTCATGCGGACCTGGTTGATGAAGAGCATCACGGTGTCGGACTTGTGGATGGCGCCGGTGAGCTTGCGCAGGGCCTGGGACATCAGGCGGGCCTGGAGGCCGGGCAGGGAGTCACCCATGTCGCCCTCGAGCTCGGCCTTGGGCACCAGGGCCGCGACGGAGTCGACGACCACGATGGACAGGGCGCCGGAGCGGACCAGGGTCTCGGCGATCTCCAGGGCCTGCTCGCCGAAGTCGGGCTGGGAGATGAGCAGCTCGTCGACCTTGACGCCCAGGGCAGCGGCGTAGTTCACGTCCAGGGCGTGCTCCGCGTCGATGAAGGCGGCCACGCCGCCGCTGCGCTGCGCCTCTGCGATGAGGTGGAGGGCCAGGGTGGTCTTGCCGCTGGACTCAGGGCCGTAGATCTCGACCACGCGCCCCTTGGGGACACCGCCGACGCCCAGGGCGACGTCCAGGCCGATGGAGCCGGTGGAGATGGCCTGCAGCTTGGGGGTCTCAGCCTCCCCCAGGCGCATGATGGAGCCCTTCCCGAACTGACGCTCGATGGAGGAGATGGCAGCGTCGATGGCCTGGGCGCGGTTCTTGTCGAGGGGCATTGGGGACTCCGGAGGGAAGAGGAGGTGGGGTCGGTTTCGATGTTTGGAAGGTAGTGCGGTGGGGGACCAAAAATTGTCCGCCCCTTCAGAAATGGCTCAGATCAGGCCTTGGAGATCACGCCGCAGCATGTCCAGCACGGCCCCCACCGAGAGGGACACGATGCGCTCCCGGTCCCCATGCAGCTTGAGCTGCAGGTGGTGGGTGGTCCGGGGCGTCGCGCAGGCGATGTGGACCGTGCCGACGGGCTTGTCGGGGGTGCCACCACCGGGCCCGGCGATGCCGGTCGTGGAGAGACCGTAGTCGCTGCCAGCGGCGTCTCGGATGCCCTCGGCCAGGGCGATGGCCACAGGCTTGGAGACCGCGCCGTGCTCCTGGAGCGTGGACTCGGGGACACCACAGAGCCGGGTCTTGGCCTGGTTGGCGTAGGCGCAGACCCCCTGCAGGAAGTAGCGCGACGCGCCCGGCACCCCGGTGAGCTGAGCGGACACGCGCCCGCCTGTGCAGGACTCCGCGGTCGCCAGGGTCTGGCCGCGCTCGGCGAGCAGCTCACCGATCACCTGGGGGAGGGGGCCGCAGTTGACCCCGAAGCAGACCTTGCCCAGCAGACGCATGACCTCGTCTTGGAGCTGATCCTGTGCGGACTGGGGGAGGCCAGGGTCCAGGCGAAGTTTGACCTGGTTCTCGGGCACCATGGTCCTGAACCCCAGGACCACCCCCTCTCGGGACGCCAAGGGGGCCAGCAGCTCGGCCAGGCGGGACTCCCCCACGCCCATGCAGCGGAAGACCAGCAAGCGCTCGGGGCTGAGCTCGAAGTCCCGGATCAGCACGGGGAGGATGCGGTGCTCCCAGAGCTTGCGCATCTCCCGCGGGACCCCGGGGACGAAGAAGGCCTGACAGCCCTTGTGCTGGACCTGAATGCCGGGCGCTGTGCCCCAGTCGTTCTGGAGGACCTGGGCGCGGGAGGGGAGCACGGCCTGCTTGCGGTTGGTGTCCGGCATCTCGCGGCCCAGGCGCCGGTAGAGGGCCTGGATGTGCTCCAGGGTGGCGCTGTGCAGCACCAAGGGGTCTCCGCTGAGCTCGGAGACGGCCTGGAGGGTGAGGTCGTCCTGCGTGGGGCCGAGCCCGCCCGTGCTGATCAGCAGGTCCGCCTGTTCACAGCCGTGATCCAGGGCCCACTTGAGGTCCGCGAGGCGATCCCCGACGGTCAGGCGCTGCACGACGTCAAAGCCCAGCTCCGTGAGCTTCTCGCTGAGCCAGTGGGCGTTGCGGTCCAGGGTCTGCCCGGTGATGACCTCGTCCCCTTGGGAGAGCAGCACTGCGCGCTTGCGTGTCATGTCCACTCCAGCTTGGATATGCAGCGAGGGCGAGAGGCCGGACTGTCCGCGCCTGAACAACTGTACAGTAATGCACGGAGTTCGCTGATGCAAGTCCGAGGTCGCGCCATCGCCCTGGACGTGGGGACCAAGACCATCGGTGTTGCGGTGTCCGACGCGCTGGGGATCACGGCCAACGCCGTCACCACGGTCAAGCGGCAGGGGGTGAAGAAGGACTGCGCGCTGCTCAAGCGGATCGCCGAGGACGAGGAGGCCAGGCACCTGATCGTCGGTCTCCCCCTGGAGCTGGACGGCAGCGAGGACCGCTCGGCGCGTCTGGCCCGTCAGGTGGGCGATCACCTGGGGGAGCTGCTCGGCCTGGAGCCCATCTACATCGACGAGCGCTACTCTTCCGTGGAGGCGGAGCGCGTGCTGCTTGAGCACGATCTGTCCCGGTCCAGGAGGAAGGAGGTCATTGATCAGGCAGCCGCCGTGGTCATCCTCCGGTCCTGGCTGGATCACGGGGACTGGTCGGGACTGAACGCCTAGCCGAGGTCATCCTGGCGTGGGCTGGCGGGTACAGCCTCGGGGGCCCCCCAGAGCCAAAGAGGGCCGACCCGAAGGCCGACCCTCTCTTGTGTCCGGAGACAAAGGCCTAGTGGAGGTCGGCCTCGAGGATGACACCGCTCATGGACTGGAGGCGGATGGGCATGCCATCGGGGCCCGCGGTCCAGGCGAAGTCGGGGCGGTAGACGCTGACGCTGGTCCAGCCGGGGGTGAGCTGGCCGAGGTCGGTGGGGGAGACCTCGAGGGAGCCGTCGTCGGCGTACTTGCACAGCAGGCCGTTGTCCTCGCCGCCCTGGGTCACGAGGACCACCACTGCGTCGGGGTTGTTCTTGCCGGTGAACTCGATGTCCAGGCCGCCGGTGCGGTTGACGGTGCCGAGGGCGCCGCTGACGTTGTTGACCGCGACGGGGGAGGGGATGGTCATCCACTCCTCGTTCACGATGGGGCCGAAGTAGTCGTTGGTGCTGCCGGGGGCCTGGGCGCGGATGACGTCACCCTCGCGCAGGTCGACGGAGTTCTCGGTGATCTCCATGCTGCCCTCGGTCACGCTCACGGTGTCGTAGACGTAGCCGGGAACGGTGTCGCCGTCGGTGGTGACCAGGTCACCCTGGTCGATGCGGTAGACATCGCGGGCGGTGCGGAGCTCCAGGTAGTTGCCGACGGTCTTGGTGCCGTTGGAGTTGCCGTGGATGCCGACCTCGAGGTTCTTGGCGAAGCGGTCACCGTAGGAGTCGGGGGTGCCGACGTAGCAGCTATCCTCGTCCAGGGTCTCCCAGGGGTCGATGCAGTTCTCGGGCTCGCCGGTGGGCTCCCAGAACCAGGCCCGCAGGTTGTCGGCGTCGACGCCGTCCAGGGTGGAGCCCTCGACGGTCAGGTTGTCGGCCATGACGATGCCGGACTCGCGGCAGACCTCGATCTCGGGGGTCTCGATGGGCTGGCAGTCCGCGGCGCTGGAGCCGTAGCCGTAGAGGAACACGCTCCCAGCGGAACTGCTCCAGTTGCGGCCGCCGACGGTGGTGGTGGCGGTCACGGTCACGGTGTCACCGACCATGGCGCTGGCGACGTAGTAGCCCTCTTCGTCGGTGTAGACGGAGGAGGAGGACTGGGCGCCGCGGACCTCGACGAAGGCGCTGCGGACGGGGAAGCCGAGCATGTCGGTGATCTGGCCGGTGACGCAGGAGGGGACGAAGCCGTCGTCACAGTTCCACCAGGAGAAGTGGCTGGCCTCGAACTCGAAGCGCATGCGGCCGGTCTCGCGCTGGCCCACGACCACGGTCTCGGTGCCGGTCTGGACGGTCTCGGTGCCGATCACCTCGCCGTAGGTCTCGGACTCGGGATCCTCGTCGATGAGGTCGACCTCCTCGAAGACGGGCTGCTCCTCGGTGATGTCCTCGACCTCGTTGTAGACGGTGCCCTCACCCTCCTCGACCCAGATGCCCCGAGCGGTGTCGAAGGACCAGGTCTGCTGGGTGTCGCCAGCGCCCATGCGGTAGACGTCGGGCATGGGGTTGCCGTCCAGATCCTTGTTCTGGATGACGAAGTCGACGCCAGCGGTGGAGCCCTCCGCGATGTTCAGGTCGCCACCCTCACCGTCGGTCAGGGTGATGTCAGCCATGCCGTAGGAGATGAGCTGTGCGGGCTCGCTCACGTCCTTGGCGCCGGGGTTGCTCCGGTTGAAGGCCAGGGCGGTAAGGTCGCCGGGGGCGTACTTCATGTCATCGGTGGAGGGGTCGAGGTAGGTCATCTCGACCATGACCTGCCCGGTGTAGGCCTGGCCGAACTCGTCCACGATGGTGCCCGGGTCGAACTCGACGCGGATTGCGTCGGTGGAGACCACGCCGCCCTCGAGGGCGTTGAAGAAGCCCACGCCGTCCACGGGGGTCAGGGTGGCGTCGACGCCCACGGTCTCCCAGCTATAGAGGGAGGCCTTCTTGTAGTTCCGGGCGAAGCCCTGCTCGCTGAAGGCGACGACCATCTCGGCGGCGGGGGAGACGCCCTCGAGCATGTAGAAGCCGTTGGCGTCGGTGTCGACGCTCAGGTCCCCGACCGTGACGGTGACGCCCTCGAGCGCCGTCCCATCAACGTCCACCACGTGACCGGAGATGCGGCCGATGGGGTCTTCCGCGTTCGCGGGGCCGTTGGTGTTGGTCTGGCAGGCAGCCAGGGCCAGAAGGGCGATGACAGGGGTTGCACGGGTCATGGGAGACACTCCTCGGGGGCGATGTCTGAGTCTATAGCAATCCCCGTGCCAGGCAAGCGGGAATCGGGGGTGCCCATCTCGTCGCGATCCCTGATCGGCTGGGGCTTCTCGGCCGGGACACCGGGATCCCGAGTGGGACAAGGGGGCTGCGACAAAAGTGTCCCAGCCCTCCCCCGGGGTGGGCTCAGGGCATGCCGCCAGGCAGGGGGGCGCCAGCGAGGAGCTGCTCGGCCCCCAGCAGCGCGCAGCCGATGTGTTGGACCGCGTCGATCTGCACGTCGCCATCCCAGGGCGTGTTCCGGTAGCCGCCCAGCAGGCGCTCGGGGTGCCCCAGGAAGGGGGCGTCTGTGGGTCGGTACTGGCTGGCTAGCATGCTCGCGGCGTACTCCAGGCCGCGCTGCTCCATCGGGCCGGGGACACCCCGACGACGGTCGAGTTCTGCGCGGGCGATGACGGCCTCCGCGAGGCCCGCTGCGGGGCCCGAGGCGGGCTGGGTGGGGGACCCGGGAACGGGGGCCTGCCAGGCGACGTGCTGGAGGTAGGCGTCACAGACGGCCTCGCCGGCGGCGACCCCGCGCTGCTGGTGGGTGGCGATCATGGCCAGGCACATCCAGTGCTCGTCCAGGGTCCCCATCCGGGCGGCCGGCATGGGCCAGTAGTCGCCGTCGACGTAGGCGATGGCGCGGTCCAGCGGCTCGCTGACCCCCTCCAGACCGGCGCGCTCTGCGGCGGCGAGGGCCAGCAGGCCCTGCCCCTGTGCGTAGGTCACCTGGGGCTGGGGCGCGAAGACCCCGTCCTGGACGCCGATGTCTCCCTGG
Organism: Myxococcota bacterium; assembly: GCA_036229005.1. Classification (GTDB taxonomy): domain Bacteria; phylum Myxococcota_A; class UBA796; order UBA796; family CAJQPC01; genus CAJQPC01. Next base: position 48,844 of record JAZAMN010000007.1, on the reverse strand, counting down.
ACCACGCCCTGCTCGGTGACCGCGGAGCTGATGAAGTCCGCGTAGGCCTGCTGCAGCTCGGGCTCGACGTCCAGTGTGGTGAGCGCGAGCAAGGCCAGCGCCGTCGTGCCCACCCAGGCCTTGCCGTCGCTCCGGGCGGGGTCCGAAACGAAGGCCCGCCCGTCGTCCAGGTGCACGCTGACATCGCTCAGGTGTGCCACGCCAGCCAAGGCGGCCTCGCGGGCGGTGGGGTCGCCCGTGCGTTGCCAGACCCGGGCCAAGAACCAGGTGGTCCCGGCGTGCCGCGGGTAGTTGTAGCCCTTGCCCCAGTCCCCGGAGGGCCCCCGGACGATGTACGCGTAGCGGCCGTCCGGGCGCATGTTCGCGGCCAGCATGTGGGCGCCCGCCACCGCGGAGGCCCGCAGGTTGTCGGGGGTCAGCGGCTCGGGGGCGGTCCAGCCCTGCTGGAGGGGCGCGCTGCCCGAGGACGAGGCGATCCAGGCGGCCATCTGGTGGGCCTCGGTCGCCCCGGGGGCTGCCTTTGGGGAGACCGTCGGCATCCACAGCGCGTCGTCGACCTTGCGCCTACGGACGTGCTCTTCGCGCCAGAGTGGCACGCTGCCAACCCAGCCCTCTGGACCACGCAGTGCCTCGCCGCCGGGCACGAGCAGCCACACGGTGCGCTGCAGGGGATGGGTTCTGAGCGGTCTGGACGCAGTGGAGAGCTCCACCACGACCCCTCGCTCCCCCGAGGGCAGCTCCGGAAGGCTCAGCGCGCCAAGGGACTCGGAGAGCGGCCCGTCCAGGGGCTGACTGCTCAGGAGTTCTCCTTGGGACCAGAACTGGACGACCCCTTGGACCGGGGTCGCGTCGTCAAAAGGGGGCGGGCCCTGACCCTCCCAGCGCGCGAAGGTCCACTCCGCGGCGGCCTGACCGTCCACCGTCACCGGCGCGGCCTGGGGGATCAACCGAGGCAGGGCGCCCAGCGGCGGCAACAGGAGGACCAGCGCCGAGGCCGCCACCGCGCCGAGCTGCTCCCGGCGGGGCTGTCCCCGGAACACGAAGAGCTGGATGGTGGGGATGAGGCTCGCGCCCAGGCTCGCTCCGGCGGCACCCCCCAGCAAGGCCCAGCCGGTCTTGGCGCCGATTGGCGTGAAGGTGTCGGCGATGTGGAGCGCGAGCTGCAGGTGCAGGCCGAAGCAGAGGGCGACGAGGACCAGGTTGGCGATCGCCGCCCAGCGGCTCCACTTGCAGTCCTCACCGCGGAAGCTCTGGACCGCACCCCAGAGCTGAAGGCCCCCCACGGCGCCAGCGAGGACACCGAGGGGCAGCCAGCGGCCCCCGAGGTAGGCGGCGGCGACCCCCATCGCGGCCGCCTGCAGCAGTCCGAGGACCCCAGCGGAGCGCGGGGGACCCGAAGCCGCGCCCATCAGAAGAGGATGATGGAGCCCAGGGACAGCGAGGGCACGCCACCGAGGGGCTGCAGGTCCTTGTCGACCACCGAGAACTCATCGCCGTACCAGAAGCCGGCGGAGAGGTCGACGTTCAGGCCGAAGCTGGAGCTGACCATGTAGTCGAAGCCACCGCGTGCGCGCAGGCCGGGGGCCATGCGGAAGTTGGGGCTGACGGTGTAGGGCGTGATGGTCACGTCCGCGCCGATGTAGGGGCGGAAGGGCCGGTCCGTGGGCTGGTACTTCACGCCGAAGTTGAAGGGCGCGATGGTGTTCAGCTCCTGCTCGAAGCCCTGGATGGAGCTGGTCCCGTCGGGGTTCTGGATGATGATGGGCACGTCGCGCTGGGTGGTGTACCCGGCGAGCCCGATGTCCAGGAAGAAGACGTCGCCGACGGGGATGGACAGCTCGGCCCCGTAGGTGAAGAAGTCGAAGCTCTGGAACTTGGCGTACCCGGCCCGGGCGATGACGCCGAAGCGGGGGTCGTTCGCGCCGCGCTCGCCGCGGATGGTGGCCTCGGAGCCGGGGCCGTCCAGGCTGGAGACGCTGTCGCGGTCGCGGTCGCGGTCGGAGCTGCTGCTGCTGTAGTCGCGGTCCCGGGAGCTGTTGCTGCTGCGGCTGTCCCGGGGGTCGTCCAGGGCGTCCAGATCGTAGTCGTCGTAGTCCAGGGGGTCGTCGTCCACCAGCTCGATCTCGGAGCTCGCGTCGCCGAAGCTGATGTCGTCGATCTCGACCTCGATGTCGTCGGGGTCGACGCTGCCGAAGCTGATGTCGTCGAGGGCGGCGGCCTCCTCCTCGGCGCGGCGGCGCTCGGCCTCTTCGCGGCGGCGGGCCTCCTCTTCGCGGCGGCGGGCCTCAGCCTCAGCCTGGCGACGCTCCTCGTCGGCGCGGCGGCGGGCCTCCTCCTCCTGGGCGCGGCGGCGGGCGTCCTCCTCCTTGCGGCGGGCCTCGGCCTCAGCGCGGCGGCGGGCCTCCTCTTCCTCCGCGCGGCGGCGCTGCTCTTCGAGCTCCCAGTCGTCGGGCTCGTCCTCGAAGTCGTCCAGGCTGGCGCTGGAGTTGCCCGGCGTGTCCAGGCGGCCGCCGCTGGAGTCGCTGCCGAAGTCGAAGTCCTCGTCGGAGAACATGTCGAAGTCGTCGACGGAGGCGGTCGCGTCCGCCTTCTGGCCCGGGGTCTCGCCGGTGGTCAGCTCGCGCACCACGCCGCCCATGGCGTCGGCCAGACCGGAGGGGGAGCTGTCCACCTTGCGGGTGACCTTGCGGACGTAGGTGCCCTGGTTGACGTCGAGCAGCACCAGGTAGAGGTCGTACTCTTCGCCGGCGTTGGCGATGGAGCCGGCCACCAGGAAGTCGGTCCCGGCGTTGCGGCCGATGGCCTTGAGGCAGCTCGCCTTGTTCAGGCAGGAGAGCGTGAGGCTGCTGGGCTTGGAGTCCAGCTCCGTGGCCATCTCGTAGGAGGACGAGAAGTCCAGCTCGGAGGAGACCAGCGAGGTCACGTTGTTGGCCACCTTCTGGTCCACACCCGCCTTGGGCAGGATGGGCGCGATCGCGACGTCCTGGGCGAAGGCGAGAGAGGGGGCCATGAACACGGCACCGAGGATGGCGAGGGGGGCCGTGTTGCGGACCAGTCGTCGGATCATGGGGCTCCTCCCAGGAGGCGTTCCGGGGCAACGCGGGAAGTTGCCCGAGTCGTCTTCCTTTTGCAAGCAAGAATGAGTGGGCGCGCGCTATCAGGTCTGCGATGTCTGTCACACAAAATCTGTCGAAAGCCTGTCTTGGCGGTGCCCTGGCGATGGGCGCGATCGCCGGTCTGTCCGAGGCCTTGGGCCTGCTCGGCCTGGGGCGCCTGTGGATTCAGAGCCCCGCTTCGCTGCTGGTCAGCGGGACCGTGGTGGTGGCGCTCGCCAGCCTCCCCGCAGCGGTGATCGCCCCCGAGCGCAGCGTGCGGGGCGGGATCGGGGCGGCTGCACTCTTTTTGCTGGGCGTGGCAGGCGCCCTGGCGGTGGTGACCGACCCGCCGCCTTTCCAGGAGCCGCCCTGGTACAGCGGCTCGATCCTGGCCGCGCTGGGGCTGGTGGGGGTCCTGGCCGGGCTCTGGTCCGCGATGCGCAGGCTGCCCGTGCTGGCTTGGAGTGGCCTCGCTGTCGCCCCGGTCTTTGCGATGTCGCATCGGGACAGCTTGCCGGAGGTGGGCCCAGGTGGGGGCGGGGACAACCTCCTCATCGTCACCCTGGACACGACCCGCGCGGACCACATGAGCGCGTACGGCTACGAGCGACCCACCAGCCCGCACTTTGACGCCCTGGCCGCCCAGGGGGCGCTCTTCGAGGCCGCCATCGCGCCGATCGCCGTGACCGGGCCCTCCCACACCAGCCTGATGACCGGCAGCGGGACCTGGGACCACGACACGCTGCTCAACGGCATCCCCATGCCCCGGGATCGCCAGACCCTGGCCCAGAGCCTGCGGGCGCAGGGCTACAGCACGGGCGCGTTCGTGAGCGCCTACGTTCTGGATGGAAAGTACGGCTTCTCCCAGGGCTTCGAGGTCTATGACGACGACTTCTCGGCACTGCCGGGCTGGGAGCGCCTGTTGCCGGGGCGGGTGCAGGCCGCCGCGCGCCGTCGGATGAGCCCCAACCAGGTGCTGGAGCGCCGAGGGGACCTCACCGTCGACCAGGCCATCTCGTGGTTGGAGAAGCAGCAGGGACCCTGGATGTTGTGGGTGCATCTGTTCGACGCCCACGGGCCCTACACCCCGCCGCCGCCCTACGACACGCTCTACTACGCGGGGGATCCGCGGGACCCCGCCCACGACTCGATGGCCCAGGTCCAGAACGTCGCGCCCTACCTGGAGCGCAGCCTGGAGGGGGTCCGGGATGTGGACTGGGTCGTGGCCCAGTACGACGCGGAGATCACCTTCGCGGATGCGCAGCTCGGCAGGCTCCTTGACGCCGTGGGCCCCGGCGAGGACACGCTGGTGCTGATCAGCGCGGACCACGGAGAGTCGCTGGGCGAGCACGGCGTCTGGTTCAACCACGGCGACGACCTCTTCGACGCGTCGACCCACATCCCCGTCGCCATGCGCTACCCGGGGCACATCGAGCCGGGCACGCGGGTGAGCGGGCTGGTGGAGATCTCGGATCTGGCGCCCACCGTCTACGAGCTGCTGGAGGTCCCGGCGCCGGAGTCCGTGGCGGGGGACTCGCTGGCCGGGAGCTGGGAGGGACGCAGCGTCGCCCGAGGCCTGGCCTACGACCGCGAGGCCAACCTGGCCGCCCGTGAGCTGGACCCCACCCAGCGGCCCACCCTGCGGCTGGTCGGCCTGCGCAGCCAGGACAGCCTCTTTGTGCGGCGGGAGTCGGAGGCCTTTGGCGATGCGCTGTACCGCTGGGAGGCGGACCCCGCGGGCGAGGTCCAGGGGATGGAGCAGACGCAGCCCACCTGCGCGCTCTGCCCCGTGACAGACCGCGACCAGGCCGCGTTGTTCCCGATGGAGGTGCAGGCGCTCTCCCAGCAGGCGGATGCGCTGCTCTCCGGTGACGCGGAGCGCTCGGGCGCGGAGCTCTCCCCCGAGGACCGCGCGATGCTCGAAGCGCTCGGCTACATGGAGTAGCTGAGGCTGCCTGAGGGGTTCAGGCGCTCTGGAGGCGGGAGATCAGGCGGGCGTCCGGGTCCCTGCTCTCGGGCAGCGGTGCACCCGCGATCAGGGCCTTGGCGGCGACCACCACTGGCGCGGGGGCCAAGGCCTCGCTGTGCTGGATGAGCTCCTGGGAGAGCGCCTGCTCTCCGGCGCGATGGCGCAGGACGGCCGCCCAGGACATCGCCGGGATCGCGCGCATCTCGACTCCCTGGGCGCGGGCGCGGTGGATCGCTCCGTCCAGGTGCCTGAGCGCCAGGTCCCGGTCTCCCGCCAGGGCAGCGGTCTGGCCCAAGCCGGTCAGGGCGAGCACATCGATGAGGGAGATCTGCAGCAGCTCGGTCATCTCCAGGGCCCGCGCGAAGTGGGCGCGCGCCTGCTCCAGGCGCCCCAGGTTCAGCTCGATGAAGCCGCCGTTCCAGTGGGTGTCCGCCTGGTAGCGCTCGTCCCCGAAGGCCTCGAAGATCTCCAGCGCGTGGGCGTTGTCGGCGCGCGCCACGGCGTGGTTGCCCAGCGCGGACTCCAAGTGGGAGGCCAGGCGCAGAGGCACGGCCTCGATCATGGGGATGTCGGCGCTGCGGGCCAGGAGCTGGGCGGCGCGGAGCTCCTTGAGGGCCGCTGGCAGGTCTTCGGGGTCCGGAGCGTGGCAGTAGGCCAGGCCGATCCGGGCGATCACCTGCTGGCGGGGCGCCGGGTCCATCTCTGCGACCTTCTGATAGAGCGCCGCGGCTCGGGCCCGGTCCTGCTTGCCGTGCGCGACCATCGCCTCGACCATCACGAGCGGGGAGTTCTCCCCGAGCTGCTCCCGGGCCTGTCGGGTGGTCTCCAGGGCGGCCGGTGTGTTGCCCTGGATGCGCAGGAGCTCGGCGCGCCGGGCCATCAACAGCGCCTGCAGCGCCGGGCTGACCTCCTTGACCCAGGGGCGCGAGTAGATCGCCAGCATCTGGTCGCTGGGGAGCTGGCTGAGCATGCTCATGCACATGTCTTCGCTCAGGCGGGCGGCGCGCTCGGGACAGAGGGGGCCCAGGGTGCGCAGGGCCAGCATCAGATCCGGGAGCAGGGTCTGCTGGGCGCGCAGGGCTTCGGGAGAGCGGTAGACCTGTCCGACCAGCTCCGCGGCGCGGGTCTCGACGAAGCGGGCGTGGTGCTCCAGGTCCAGGGCGGTGGGGTTCAGGCAGGCCTGGACCACGGGGTACACCCGCCAGCGGGCATCCTGTGCGCGCAGCAGCGCCGCGTCCTGCAGGGCAGCGAAGCTCGCCATGGTCTGGGCCTGGGGCGCGCCGGAGATCAGCAACAGGTCCCGCAGGGTGAAGGGGCGCTGCAGGGTCCCCAGGCGCTGCAGGAGGGTCCGGGCGTCCGCGTCGAGGCGCGACAGGGTGACCTCGACGGCGGCGCGCAGTGTCTGTTGGCGCGCGGGCCCAGGGTGCAGAGACGGTAGGGACGGGAGGAGCTGCTCCAGGAGATCCTTCTCCCCCTCCCAGGCCGCCCGACGCAGCCAGCGCCCGACGATCTCCAGGGCGAGGGGGTAGCCGTCGAGCAGAGGCAGGAGCTCATCGGCCATGGGGTGCTCGCCGCCTGCGTGGGTCTCGAAGAGCCGCAGCGAGGGTCCGGGGGGGAGGGGCTCGATGGCGCGAACACTCTCCGGGTCCACCTCCAGGGGCGCGTGGGCGCTCACCCGCACCTTGAGCTCCGGGGCCTCGGCGAGGACAGACTGAAGCAGGGGAGCCAGCAGCGCGCGCGCCCCGTCGACGCCGTCCAGGACCAGGGTGCTGCGGCCGCGGAGGCCGGAGAGGAGGGCCTTGGCGCCCGGGCGGGGCATCGGCCGCTCCAGCTGGCTGGCGAACGTGGCCCACAGCGTCTCGGCGTCGCTGCACCCTTCGAGGGTCACCCAGGCGACGTCGGGCCCGGAGAAGGCGTGCTCCAGCACCCAGGTCTTGCCCATGCCGCTGGGGCCGACCAGGGTGATCAGGGGCTCTTCGGAGGCGAGCAGCCAGGCGATCAGGCACTCGCGGCCGTTGGGCGGGCTGAGGGGGAGGAAGCGGTACCCCAGGCCGTGCTCGGTGCGCACGTGGCGGGGCTTTGCGGGCTCCTGCTCCACCTTCTTGCGCAGGCGCCTGACCGCGGTGTCGACGGCGCGGGTGAGGGTGGTTGGGTGGAGCTCCCAGACCTCCTGGAGCAGGGTCTCGCGGCTGACCACCTGATCGGGGCGCTCGGCCAGGAAGGCGAGCAGGCGGCGCTCGACGTCGGTGAGGCTGAGGCGAGCGCCGTCGCCGCGCAGGACCGCGCCGGTCTGGAGATCGACCCGGGCGTGTTGGAGTTCGAGCACTGTGGACATGGGCTTGGGGCTGGGAGAGTCTTGATTGTGCCAGGGCGCACAGGGCTTGCACGGGCTCGCGGCGCCGGTCGGGCTATGAATGGGGGCAGAACGACGTGAGCGCGCGCTTGGTATTCGGTGAATCCCCCATCAAGGACCTGTACCGGAAGGTGATCTGGGGTCCCTATCGCGAGGCGCTCGGGCGGCTCCCCGCGGGGTGGGAGCTGCGCGCGAACCGTCGCCTGGGGCAGCTCGCCGCCGTCGGGGCGCGGGGCAAGGGCGCACAGCTCCGGCGCAACCTGGCGCGGGCCTTCCCGGGGCGGGACCTGGATCCCATCGTGCGGCAGGTCTTTGAGACGCACTTTGTGGACCAGTACATCTCCTGGACCTTCGCGCGGATCGCGGCGGGACAGGGGAGCGCGTACCTGGAGATCCGGGGGCTTGAGCACCTGGAGGCGGCGCGCGCGCAGGGCAGGGGGGCCGTGCTGATCCACCCGCACATGGGGCCGGCGCAGCTTCCGCTCTGTGAGCTGGGCGCTCGGGGGGTTCCGGTGCTGCAGGTCGGGGGAGGCGGTGTTGAAGGACCGATCTCGGCCGAGGGGGCGCGGGTCACGGCGCTGCGCCATGCGCTGGAGAAGGACATCCCGGGGCAGATCCTGGACGGTGGGGGCTACGTGCGCCCGGTGCTGCGGGCGCTCGCCGACAACCAGGTGGTCCTGACGGCCTGCGACGGCACGGGCGGCGGCAAGGAGATGGGCCGACGCATCCCCAAGGCGGTGCTGGGGCAGCGCATGCGGCTGCCGGTGGGGGGCGTGTGGTTCGCGCTCAAGTCGGGGGCACCATTGCTGACCCTGGTCACCCATCGGGAGGCCAAGGGTTGGGTCTCCGAGATCGGGGCGCCGCTGCCGCTGGACCGCAGCCTGCCCACCAAGGCGGCGCTGGATCAGGGGGCCGAGTTCATCGCCGAGTTCCTGGGGCGCTGCCTGCACCAGTGGCCGGGGGACTGGCACTTCTGGGATGAGTTCGAGCCCGGCCGCTTCCTGGAGGCGCCGTGAGGGCCTCGCGCGCGGCGATCGCCGCCTTCGTGTTGGCCTGCCTGCCGGGCCTGGCCTTCGCGAGCTGGGCGCTGTGGCACAACCCCTGGTTCCTGGACCGGCCGGGGCTGTATCTGGGGCTGGGGGTTCTGCTCCCGGGTGTCCTCGCTGGTGGGGTGGGGGCTGTGGTGGGGCGCGAGCCCGCGGGCCGAGGAGCCGGAGTGGTGGGCCTGCCCATTGTCTGGGCCCTGGCGCTCCTCCTCCGACCCGAGCCCGCTCCGGACCCCGTCAAGCTGCTGGTCTTTGGGGTGGACGGCGCGACCTTCGAGGTGCTGGATGCGCGCATGGCGGCCGGGGAGCTGCCTGCGTTTGAGCGGGTGGAGATCCAGGGCACGCGGGCCGTACTGGAGTCGATGGACCCCATGTTCTCGCCGCTGCTGTGGACGACCATGGCCTCGGGCAAGCCGCCAGAAGAGCACGGGATCCGCGGCTTTCATGTGCAGGCGACCTCGGCGCGGGTGCCGCGGCTCTGGGACATCGCGGAGGCCGAGGGCTACTCGGTGGGCATCTACAAGTGGCTGGTGAGCTACCCGCCGCGCCCCGTGGATGGCTTCATCGTGCCGGCGTGGCTGGCGCCAGGGCCCGAGACCTTCCCCATGGAGCTGTCCTTCGTGAAGGAGCTGGAGCTGTCCAACCGGCTCAAGCGGCGGAACATCGCGGCGCAGCGCTCCTCGACCGAGCTGGCCTTGGCGGGGATTCCCCAGGGGCTGCGGGTGGGGACGCTCTGGGAGGCCATCCGCTGGAAGCTCCGGGAGCGCAGCGAGCACCCCGACGACGACGCGCGCTTTGCCGCTCTGCACGAACTCCGGGGACAGATCGACCGCGACGTGTTCATCCACGCCCTGCACACCCACCAGCCGGAGCTCGCGACCTTCACCTGGTACGCCACCGACGGCCTGGCCCACCGCTTCTGGAAGTACCACCAGCCCGAGGCCTTCTCCGAGGTCGACTATGGCCAGCAGGAGCTCTACGGCGAGTCCGTGCGGGACGCCTATCGCCAGGCGGACCTCATCCTGGGGCAGGTCCTGGAGCGCGTGGGCCCCGACACCACCGTCGTCATCCTGAGCGACCACGGCTTCCGGCCCATGCCCGACTCCGCGCTGCAGCTCGTGCCCCTGACCGACCGGCTGCAGGCCCGCCTGAGCGAGCGCCTGGGGGTCCCTGTGCAGATCAGCCGGCTGGGCATCCGGCTCACCCTGACAGCAGAGGGAGCGGATCTGTCTGACGTCGAGCGGGAGTTGGCCCAACTCATCGACCATCGGGGTCTGCCGCTCTACGAGTGGGAGCTGATGCCCACCAGCGAGGACACACTGGGCCTGTCCCTGCGCGATGAGACCCCCGACCCGGCGCGCCTGGAGCAGACCCTGGTCGATGGGGAGCGCATGGCCGACTACGTCCGGGTCGAAGACGAGCCCTTCACCGGCGACCACGACCCTGCGGGGGTCTTTCTGGCGATGGGCCCCGGCATCCCGGCTGGTCAGGACCTGGGCACTGTCGACATGCTGGACATCGGCCCCACCCTCCAGGCGCTGCTGGGCATCGCCCCCGCCCAGGACCTGCCCGGCGAGATCCTGCTCGGCCCGCGCACCCGGGGCCCGGAGAGTCGGGACACCCTGGTGCTGGGGCTGGAGTGGGGGAGCGGTCAGGCCGGGGTGGATGAGGCCGCGCTCAAGGCGCTGGGGTACTTTGAGTAGGCCGGCTATCCTGCCGGCCTACGGGCACTGTCAACGGCCGAGCGAGGCGAGCGCCTTGACAGGCACGGTAGCGGCCCTCAGCAGCGCTCCAGGTGCCCCTGGTGGAGCACCCAGATCTGAGCGAAGCGGCCCAGGTCCACGGGGTTCGGCATCCGGATGTCCTCGCTGGTGGGGCGCAGCCTCCCGCTGAGCTCGAAGCGGCGGTCGATCTGGGAGAGGATGACCAGCCGATGGCCCTGCGCCTGGGCACCCGCTTGTAGCCGCTGGATCTGCTCCTGCAGGGGAGGCAGGCTGCGATGCTGGTCCAGGAGCTGCAGGTAGTCGATGACCGCGACGGCCCCAGAAGGCAGGGCCTGCAGGACGTGAGAGGCACTGATGGCGTCCGATGTGTCGACGCAGACGCGCTCCAGGCCGCGGATCCCCAGCGCCCGTAGATCCCGCGGGGTGTACTCCAGGGTGAAGAACCAGGCGGGGTGCTGGGCGGCGGCGAGGGCGAGCAGCTCCAGGCCCAGGCGGGTCTTGCCCTGGCGTGGACGCCCAGCGAGCAGGCTCAGGGAGCCGGAGGGGAGCGCGCTGAGCAAGGTGCGGGCGGGGTCGGGGCGCTGGCTGGCGCTCAGGTGGCTCCAGCTCCGGAAGCCTTCCTGGTGAGCGATGCGGTCCAGGGCGGCGTGGAGGGGCAGGCCCTCGCGGCGGCTGATCGCCTTGGCCTGGGACTTGAGGCGATGGAGGGGGGCGGACAGGGACACGGGGACTCCAGTGGGACGCGAGCGCAGTCCCTCCGCGTGCGCCTCTCTCCCTGAGGAGGGCCGTCTGTTCGCGCGACCCCGCAGGCTGCTGCTTCCCCGATGGAGGGCGGAGGCCCGGGTCAGGCCTGGGCGGAGAGTAGCGGGTGGATCCCGCCGGCACCAGCCCAGGCTCCCCGCCAGCTCCCGCCTGCCACCTACCGGGAGCAGCGAGCCGTGGCGCTACCAGCCCGCGTTCGGCCCGCCGTGGCTGCCGATGTCGCTGGTGCTCCCGTCCGGGTCCTTCAGGCTGGGATCGCCGGCGTCCACCAGGGCGCTCGTGCTGCTCAGCACCAGGTCCCAGTCCCAGGCGTCTGGGGCGCTCGTGTCGGTGTACCCGGGGGCCTGGCTGATGTTCCCGTCGCTGTGGATGGGGCTGTCGTAGTTGTACCAGGCGTCCTGCGTCGGGGTGTTGTCGCTGATGTTGGAGTAGCGGAACCCGATGGTGGCCTGGATGCTGCTGGAGCTGCTGGAGTTGTAAAAGGCGGCGCCATGGACGTAGTTGTAGGCGCTCCCGGAGACGGTCTGGGTCAGCGCGTTGTCGCTGACGTCCACGTTCACCGCCTGGAAGCCGTGGTCAGCGTCGGAGACGTAGTAGACGGCGCCTCCCTGCAGCCTCGTGTAGTAGAGGCTCGTCAGCCCCGTACAGGCCACCTCGCCCACGTTGCCGGTGATCGACACGTTGCTCAGGCTGACGGGCGCGTGGACCATCATCCCCGCGCCAAAGACCGTGCAGTGGGTGTCGCTGGCGTTCATCCGGAGGAGGTTCCCGGCGACGATGGCGTTCTCCATCTCCAGCGAGCCTTCGCTCACATAGAGCCCGCCTCCCTGGCTGTCGCTCACCCCCTCCACCCGGTTCCCGGAGACCGTCACGTTCCGGAGCAGCAGGTCGCTCTGGGTGCTGTAGACGCCCGCGCCGCTGGCGAAGCCGTAGATGCCCACGGCGCCCTCGGCCGGGGCCGAGAAGTTGCCGCTCACCGAGCCCCCATCCCAGTCCAGGTCGGTGTCCCCGACCCACAGGCCGCCGCCGTTGATGGTGGACAGATCCTTGTAGTAGGGGTTCGAGGGGGTCGTCTTTGGTCCCTCGCTCTCGTTCCGGTCGATCGTGACGGCGGAGAAGTACAGGTCGCTCTCTTCGGCGTGCACGCCCACGCCGAAGGAATACAGGGTGTTCTGCCCCGTCAAGCCCGGGTAGTAGTTGGGCATGTTCGCCCGGTTTCCGTCAAAGTGGGTGTCGCTGGCCTCGACCTCGCTCTGTCTGAACCAGGCGCCCACGCCCGCTGCGCTCTGACTCGAGCTCGTCGTGTCGATCCCCGCGACGTTGCCCTCGAACGCGCAGGCCTCCAGCGTCAGCTCCGAGTCCTCCGCCCACAGCCCGACGCCCGCGCACTCGCTGGCCTCGCAGCGGTTCGCCGTGGAGACCACGTCCCGGAGCGTCGCGCTGCTGTCCTGGATGAGCAGGCCGGCCCCGTTCTTGGCGATCCCGCCGGTGATGGTGAAGCCCTCCAGCAGCAGGTCCTCGCTGTTGCCGATGTCCACGACAGGGCCGCGTCCAGTGCCCTGGATTGTGGTGGTGTGGGCGCCGGCTCCGACGACCTGCAGGCCATCTAGACTCCGCAAGCGCAGGTCCTCCTCCCAGGTCCCCGCGGAGACGCAGATCGCGTCGCCATCCACCGCGTCGTCGATGGCGTCCTGGATGGTCTCGTAGTCCGTGCCGTCCACGACCAGGCCGCCGTCCTCTCCGTCGCAGTCCTCGTCGACCCCGTTGCAGGCCAGCTCCTCGGCGTCCGGGTGGATCTCGGCGGCGCTGTCATCGCAGTCCAGGTCGTTCTCCACCATCCCGGAGGGCTGCTCGCAGGCCGCCACGGCGCTCTCGGGGTCTCCGAAGCCGTCCAGGTCCAGGTCCGCGTACCAGAGCCCCAGCTCCGTCGCGTCCTCGTCCAGCTCTCCGTCGCAGTCGTTGTCCAGCCCGTCGCAGAGCTCGTCGGCCCCCGGGTGTGTCGCCGCGTGGAGGTCGTTGCAGTCGCTGTTGTCGGCGACAAAGCCCTCGGGCTGCTCGCAGCCCTCCACGAAGATGTTGCCGCCGTAGCCATCCTGGTCCGCGTCGGCGTACCAGAGAGTCTGCGCGCAGTCCCCCGAGTCGACAGTGACAGTGGACCGGCAGGCCAGCAGCGCGAGCGCGCTCAGCAGAGTCATTTGAACCCCCTCAGTGATGTTGCGAACGCAGGCTACCACGGGGTTCAGGGGGGCTCAGTCTCCATAGCGGCGGTCGATCTCGGCCTCGATGATCGCCAGCACCCGCTCCGGCTCGTCGCTGGGCAGCGACTGCGTCGGGTTGTTCGTCTCCCCCGACAGCACGTTCAGGCTCCAGGTCGACGCCGAGTCGATCCACACCGGCGAGAAGTCCATGTCGTAGAAGTACACGCCCGGCCCGCCGTAGGCCTCTTTGTGGCAGCACACGCAGGTGCAGCGCTCGATCTCCGCAGCCAGCCAGAGCAGCTCCGGGTCCTCCAGGCGGGGGTCCTCCGGGTCGGGGGCTTGGCCGCTCTTGTTCTCCGAGACCGTGGGCTGTCGCCCGTCTTCTTCGACCACCGCCAGGCAGGTCTCCGCGTCCATCACGTGCCCGGCCTCAAAGCACTGGCTGTGTTCAGGGAGCAGGAGGTGGCTCTGGGGCTCTCCCGAGTCCACGACCTCACCTTCACAAGCCAGCAGCAGCCAGAGCATGCCCAAGACTCTCCCGCGCAGGCGAGGACAACAAGGCGTGGATTCGCGAACCCTGCGCCAGCGCAGGGCGATATCTTCCCCGCTGGAGCCCCCATGCCCGACTACACCCTCTACACCGCGGCCACCCCCAACGGCTGGAAGGCCTCCATCACTCTGGAGGAGCTGGGCGTCGACTACCGCGTGGTCCCCGTCGATCTCAGCAAGGGCGAGCAGAAGCGCCCGGGCTTTGTGGCCCTCAACCCCAACGGCCGCATTCCCGCGCTGGTCGACCACAGCGCCGGCGACTTTGTGGTCTTCGAGTCGGGCGCGCTGATGCTCTACCTGGCGCAGAAGCACGGCCAGCTCATCCCCAGCGACCCCCAGGGCGCCAGCGTCGTCACCCAGTGGCTGATGTGGCAGATGGGCGGGCTGGGTCCCATGATGGGACAGGCCAACGTGTTCTTCCGCTACGCCCCCGAGAAGCTGCCCTGGGCCATCGAGCGCTACCAGCGCGAGTCCCGCCGCCTGCTGGAGGTCATGGACGCGCGCCTGCAGCAGGTCCCCTGGCTGGGCGGGGAGCACTACTCCATCGCGGACATCGCCTGTTGGTCCTGGACCCACACCGCCCGCTGGTCCGGCGTCGACAACAGCGGCCTGCCCGGCCTCAAGGACTGGCACGACCGCATCAAGGTCCGACCTGCTGTACGGCGCGGCAAGGACGTGCCCGGCGATGCCCCCCTCCGCAGCCCCGAAGACGAGGCCCGCTTCATCGAGCGCGCCCAGGACATGCTGGTATGAGCGCGCACAAGACCTACACCGAGCTGGCCCCCTGGTGGCCCGTGCTCACCCCGCCCCAGGACTACGACGAGCGCGCCGCCATCCTCCTGGGCGCCATCCAGGAGGCCCTGGACGCCCCCCTGGGCTCCCTGCTGGAGCTGGGCGCCGCCACCGGACACTTGGCCACCTGCATCGACCCGCGCATCGAGGTCGTCCTCAACGACCTGCGCCCCGAGATGCTGGCCGTCTCCCAAGAGCTCAACCCCGCGCGGGAGCACGTCCAGGGCGACCTGCGCACCCTCGATCTCGGACGCAGCTTCGACGCCGTGCTGATCCACGACGTGCTGATGTACCTGACCGAGGACGGGGACCTGGACGCCGCCCTCCAATCCGCCGCCCGCCACCTGCGCCCCGGCGGAGTCGTGCTCCTGGCCCCCGACGCCGTGCTCGAGACCCACCAGCCTGGGGTCGCCAGCGGGGGAGGGGACCACCCCGACGGCCGCTCCGCCCGCCTGCTCGAGTGGCACCACGAGCCCGACCCCAGCGGGCGCTTCCGGGTGGACTTCGCCTACCTGCTGCAGGAGAGGGAGGGATCCGTCCGCAGCCTCCACGAGTCCCACACCATGCGCGCATGGCCCCTCCAGGACTTCCTTGAAGCCGCTGCCGCGGCTGGCCTGCCCGAGGTCACCCTGCTCGACACCGAGCTCTACGGCAGCGTCTTGATCCGCGGCAAGATGCCCACCGATTAAGGGCCCCTGACCACGCAGAGGACCGCGCCATGAAGCTGTTGCTCGTCGCCCGCCGCTACCCCCCCGATGTGCGCTCCGGCACCGAGACCGTCTTCCAGTCGCTGGTCGAGCAGGCCCGCGAGCACCACGCCGTGCGCCTGGTCGTGGGCTACCGGCGCGATCGCTCCCTGGTCCCCGAGGACGCCGTCGCCGTGGACCTGCGCAACCTGGGCCGCCGCCAGTCCTGGCAGGCGCTGTGGTGGGCCGCCGCCCGGGAGAGCCGCCGCTTCAAGCCCGACGCCGTGCTGGCCAACTCCATCGAGGTCCCCGCGCTGGGCGCCCCCGCCGTCTGCATCGTGCACGACCTGAACTTCGGGCTGGACCGGCGGGACGTGGGCACGCGCGCCCGGGAGCTCTTCTATCGCTTCAAGTCGCGGCGCCTGCGCGCCGTGATCACGGTCAGCGAAGCCAGCAAGCAGCGCCTCGTCGAGGTCGGCGTCCCCCAAGAGCGCGTGCAGGTGATCCACAACGGGGTGGACCTCCAGCGCTTCCAGCCACCTGACAGCCCCTCCTCCTCGGGCCCCTTCCGCTTCGCGTACCCCAGCCGGATCCTGCCCGGGAAGGGCCAGCACCTGGCGATCGACGCCTTCGCGCGGCTGCCCAAGGCCCTCAAGCAGAAGGCCCACCTGGACATCGTCGGGGCCGCCGTCGACAAGGTCTTCCTGGACCAGCTCAAGGTGCAGGCGCACGGGCTGAACGTCAGCTTCAACGTGGATGTCCCCAAGATCGCCCCCTTCTACCAGCGGGCCGACGTCGTGCTCTTCCCGACCCTGATGCAGGAGGGCTTCGGCTTCACCGCGGTCGAGGGCATGGCCTGCGGCAAGCCGGTGATCTGGACCGAGCAGCCCGCCATCCGCGAGGCCACCGGGGGCATCGGTCTGTCCTTCGCGTCGGGGGACGTCGCCGCGATGCGGGACCACATGGTGCGCCTGATGTCCGAGCCCGAGCTCGCCAGGGAGCTGGGAGACCAGGGGCGCCGCTACGTGAGCGCCCACTATGACTGGGCCCAGGTCTGGCGCAGCTACGAGCGCGTGCTCGCCGAGGTGATCCAGGGATAGAGCCCTGGCAAGCAGGAGTCCATTGTGTCCAGCGAAGATCTGCGCAAGCTGGCCGAGCAGCTCGACTCGGAGGGCCTGGACTCCGACGCCGACATCCTCCGTCAGGCGGCCGAGGAGATCGAGGAGGTCGAGGAGCCGCCCAGCCTCTTCGCGCGCGGGTGGACCAACCTCAAGACCATGGCCGGCGAACAGCTCGGTCACCTGCGCGGTGAGGTCGAGGAGTCCAAGGAGCTCGCCCGCCTCCTCAAGCGCCGCATCGGCGACGGCGAGGCCCTCACCCCCGAAGAGCAGGATCAGGTCCGCAACCAGCTCCTGGACGTGTTCCGCATCGTGCCCGCGGGCGTGCTGGCCGCCGTGAACTGGACCCTGCCGGTGCCGGGGACGAGCTGGTTCACGCCGCTGCTGCTCAAGCACCTGGGCCTGCTGCCCTCCCGCTGGCGCGAGGCCCACGCCCTGTCGCTGCTGGAGAAGGAGGTCGAGCACCTGCGCGCCCGGGGCTTGGACGAGCGCGCCGAGCGCCTGGACGCCCTCATCGCCAAGCTGGAGGAGGAGGCTGACGCCCGCGACGTCATCGAGCGCCAGGCCGCGCTGCTCTCCCACTGGGACGCCAACGACAACGGCGTGTGGGACGACGACGAGCTCGCTGCCTACCAGGCCTGCCTGGACAAGACCCGCCTGCGGGCCAGCAGCCAGGCGCACCGCAAGTTGTGGTTCTTCCAGCTACACGGCAATGTGATGGGGCCGGGCCGCCTGAGCGAGCTGGGCCAGACCCAAGACGGTCCCCCCCAGGATCTGCTGGTCTGCTACGAAGGCTCGGGCTGGGTCGCCTGGACCGATCTCATGGAGCAGGAGCCCCCCGCGTGAGCCGCCACAGCTACCAACTCGCCGATGACGCCCGCGTCTGCGTCGCCAAGGCCTGGACCCCCGCCCAGGTCAAGGAGTCGGTGGAGTGGGGCCTGGAGCAGTGGGCCGAGCGCCTGCCGCCCCTGGGCGCCCGCATCCTCATCAAGCCCAACCTGAACAACGACCTGAGCGCGCTGGTGGGCAACTCCAGCGACCTGCGGGTGCTCTGCTCGCTGATTGAGGCCCTGCAG
The DNA here is from genome assembly GCA_036229005.1 of Myxococcota bacterium. Lineage (GTDB taxonomy): Bacteria > Myxococcota_A > UBA796 > UBA796 > CAJQPC01 > CAJQPC01. The sequence continues at coordinate 31,476 of JAZAMN010000007.1, read as the reverse complement.
AACCGCGGCTACCGCGACATCACCGTGGCCGACGGCTCCAACGTGGGCGTGCACCGCCGGGGCATCGACACCTTCTCACGCCTGCGCATCGACCGGCTCCAGCAGCGCTACGGCGTGAAGACGCTGGACCTGAACCACGACGGCGCGGTGCCCGTGCCCCTGACCGGCCGCTCCCGCCCGGGCATCGCCAACGCGGTGCTGGACGCCGACTTCCTGATCTCCGTGCCCAAGATCAAGACCCACGCCGAGGCCGGCCTCTCCTGCGCCCTCAAGAACTGGGTGGGCATCTGCCGCGGCCAGGACAAGCGCGAGATGCACCGGGACCTGGGCCGCAACATCATGGCCATCAACGAGGTCGTGCGCCCCGACCTCATCGTCGTCGACGCCCTGGTCGGCATGGAGGGCAACGGCCCCGGTGACGGCGAGCCCGTGCGCCTGGGCCACCTGATGTTCAGCGCGGACGCCTTCGTCAACGACGTCGCCGCCTGCCGGCTGGTGGGGATGCCCGTCGAGCAGGTCCCGTACCTCGTGCATGCCATCGAAGCCGGGCTGGTGTCCCAGGAGCTGCTCGAGTCCAGCGCGGTGCAGATTCCGCTGGTCAAGCGCATCAGAGCCGCTCCTCCCCGCTCCCGCCTGGCCGAGCTCTCCGAGGCCCGCAGCCTGCACTGGCTCAAGCTGGCCGTGCGCCCCCTGGTCGACATGCCTCAGGTCAACCAGCTCGCCTACAAGGCCCGCATCATCCAGGACCGCTACAGCCTGCAGGACGACGCCATCCACGGGCTGCGCCAGCTCGCCGACAAGTGCGACGACTGCGGGGCCTGCGCGGAGGTCTGCCCCACCCACCTGCCCGCCGCCGAAATCGGCGTGAAGACCGACCCGCCCGACTGCATCCAGTGCCTCTACTGCTGGTGGGCCTGCCCCAGCGGCGCCCTGGAGCTGGAGGGCGAGACCGGCTTTCTGGACGCCCACGCCCGGCGCTACAAGGCCCAGGTGGAGGCCCTTTGCTCCTGAGCTTGTGGCTGTCCTCCGCGGCAGTGGCGGCTCCCACGCACCTTCGGGCCATCGCCCTGCCGCCCGAGTCCCTGGCCGCGCTCGAAGATCCCCGCCCTGTCGCCCTCTACTGGGACGCCCCCTGGCCGGAGCCCGCCGCCCCGGTCCGCGTGGAGCTGCGCAAGGGAGAGTCCTGGAGGGAGCTGACGGATCAGGCCACCCCCGGCTGGGTCAGCCCACCGCTCCCCATCGGCAGCCAGCTCCGCATCCTCGACGCTCTGGGCCCAAGCGAGGTGATCCCGGTGCAGTGGGGCCTGGACGCCGCCAGCCTCTCGGCGATGGCTTGGCCCGGGCAGCTCCCTGGACTGGAGGCCGCCGACATCGCGCCCATCGGCCAGCAGGGGGCCTGGGTCGCGCTGCTGGACGGCGGGCTGGTGCGCGCCGACAAGGCCCATCTGGAGGTGCAGACCTGGGGCGTGGCGCAGGGCCTGCCGAGCGCCCAGGTCAACGCCGTCGCCGTCGAAGGCGAGCGGGTGTGGGTGGGCAGCTCCGCCGGGCTCGCGGTCATCGAGAGCGGCGCGGTCCAGCGGGTCTGGGACGACGCGCTCTCCGACCCCTGGGTACAGGTCCTGGCTGCCCACCCCGAGGGCGGCGCCTGGGTCGGCAGCTACAAGGGCCTGGACCACCTGGCCCTCAACGCCCAGGTCACCCCGCTGCTGGGCCCGCGCAGCGTCTTCTCCCTGAGCGTGGGCCGCGATGAGCGCCAGTGGGTGGGCTACGCGGGGCTACACGGCCTGCCCCAGGGTGAACCCATCGAGGGCGTCAGCCCCGACATCAACGTCTGGGACATCGACACCCACGACCCCGGGCAGATCCTGCTCGCCACCGACACCCAGGGCATCCTGCGCCTGCGCGAGGGCGTGCTCAGCCCCTACTGGATGCCCGAGAGCGGCGCCGTCTACGCCCTGGAGCGCATCGGTCCTCTGCTCTACGCGGCGGTGGAGGGGGCCGGGGTGGTCGCGCTGGAGGGGCCCACCCCCGTCGCTGTGTGGGGCATCCCCCAGGGCCTGCCAGCCCCGTCCGCCTACGAGGTCATCGAGGGCCCCAAGGGCAAGCTGTGGATCGGGTCGGCCGGCGGCCTCTCCCTGTTCTGGCCCCGCAACGGCGCCCTGGTGAGCTGGCCCACCTCGCCGGCGCCGGCTGGACGGGCGGTGCTCTCCGTGCTCGGCTGGGAGGAGGGCGCCCTGCTCGCCACCCCGGACGGGCTGGCCGCCATCGGGGAGCTCCCCCGGCGCTATCGGGACGCGCTGGCGCTCCCCGGACCCATCGTGTCCGTGCTGGAGCAGACCCAGGGCAAGAGCCTCTGGGTGGTGGGCCCGCGCAACGCCTGGCGGGTGCGTCGCAACAAGCTGGAGCGCTTCCCGCTGCCCACCCAGGCCACCCACGCGGCCGTGCACGGGGGCCTGCTCTGGGTGGGGAGCGCGGACGGCCTCTACCGCCACGACGGCGGGCTGGAGCGCTTCGTCCCCACCGACTTCGATCAGCCCGTCCAGGACCTCGCGGTGGGGCCGGGGGGGCGCCTCTGGGTGGCCAGCGGCGCGCGCGTGATGTCCGTGGACCTGAGTGGCGCCAGCCGGGACTACCTGGAGGCCGGTCGGGCCCTGGGCTTCGCGGTGGACGCCGGGGGCCTCTGGGTGCGGACGCCGGTCGGTCTCCAGCGCCTGGATCCCCTCAGCGGCAAGGCCCACCCGGTGCCCGCGTTTCAGGACCTGGAGCTGCTCTCGGTCGCCTGCGGCGGGCCCCCGGCGGAGCGGTCCTGCATCGCCCTGGACGCTGAGCTCCGGCTGCGCCGCATCCCGGACGGAGAGCGCATCCTGGGCACACCCGAGCTGTGGACCCTGGGCAGCATCGAGGGCCTCCAGGTGGACCCCCAGGGCCGCATCTGGGTGCTCGGCGAGCGAGGCGCCGCCTTGGTGCCGGATCCGCGCTGAATCGGGGTAGGGTAGGGGCAAGGAGTGAGCGATGGGTGAGCCTGCAGCACAGCGACTGAGCTACGCGGAGTACCTGGCCCTGGAGGCGGAGACGGGGGTTCGGCATGAGTTCTGCTCGGGAGAGGTCTTCGCAATGGCCGGGGGATCTGCGGACCACGCGCTCCTCGCCGCGAACCTGATCCGCCACTTCGGGAACGCGGCCGAGGGCACCCCATGTCGCCCCTTCACGGCGGACCTCAAGGTGTGGCTGGCCCACGCGGATCGGGCCGTCTACCCGGACGTCACCCTGGTTTGCGGGCAGGTGGAGCATCCCGTGCATGACGGCAACGCCTGCACCAACCCCAAGCTGATCGTCGAGGTGCTCTCCCCCAGCACCGAGGACCACGACCGCGGCCGCAAGGCCCGGGACTACCGGGGAGTTGCCGGCATGGACACTCTTGTGTTCGTGGACAGCGAGCGGGTGATGGTGGAGGTCCACTCCCGCAACCCCGACGAGAGCTGGACCCTCCGCACCTTCGGCCCCGGCGAGACCCTCAGGCTGCCCACCCCCGATCTCCAGCTCAGCGTGGACCGGATCTACGCCGGCACCGAGCTGCTCAACCCCGCAGCCGCTCCCGAATCACCCGCGCAATGAACAGCGGGTTGCCAAGAAGGTAGCGCCGCCAGAGCCGCTTGGGCTCGGTGATCAGCCGGGCCAGCCACTCCTGGTTCTGGTTTAGCCAGGTGGGCCCTCGGTCGGTCTTGCCGCTCACAAAATCGGCGGTCGCCCCCAGGCACCACACCACCGGCGCGTCCAGGTGATCCCGCCAGCGCGCCGTCCACAGCTCCTGCTTGGGGGTCCCCATCCCGACGAGCACGATCTGCGGGCGGGCCGCGTTGACCCGCGCCAGCATCTCCGGGACCTGCTCGGCGCTGTGGTAGCCGTGCTCGGCGTGCACCCGAAGCCCTGGATAGCGGGCGGCCAATGCAGCACCGGCGTCCTCGCTGACACCCGGTTCTCCACCGATCCAGGCCAGCGTCCAGCCCCGTTGTTGGGCCAAGGTGGCCAGGTCCCAGATCCAGTCCGCCCCCGTCATCCGCTCCGGCAGGTGCTTGCCCTGGAGCCGGGCACCCAGCACGATGCCCTGGCCGTCGGCGTAGCAGAGGTCCACGCTGCGCAGGAAGCGCTGCAGGGGAGGGGAGGAGGCGGCCTGGTTGGCCACGTGGATGTTCAGGTAGCCCACCGTCCGGCGTTCGCCGGCATCCACGTAGGCCTGGACCTTGGTCAGCATCCCGGCCCGGTCGAGGACATCGACAGGCAGGCCGAGCAGTTCGATGCGCTCGCTCACGGAGCCCCTACTGGGTGTAGGCCGCGCCGATGCGCCAGTAGACCCCCGCGATCCGGGAGTCGCCGTTGTCCACGGGGTTCACGCCGGTTCCCTCGGTGGCCGCGCCGATCACCAGGTAGGCGACCCGGTCGGAGCCCCAGTTGGGGAAGAGGCCGGCGGGCACGGTGAAGCTGCCGTCGTTGCGCGCCCAGCAGGTGACGTCGTGGTAGGTCGTCGCGCCGTCGCTGCTGGTGACCAGCACGTTGATGAGGATGGCGTCGGCCCCGCTGGCGGTCCAGGAGAAGTTGAGCTGGCTGCGGGAGAGGTAGGCCAGGCTGCCGGAGACCATCGAGGGGCTGGTGACCGTGAAGGCCTTGGGCCCGCGGGCCGCGTCGGTGATGGAGAAGCTGGGGTAGACCGCCGAGCTGACCGTGGGCAGGTCGTACTGTCCGCCCTGCACCAGCGCGGCCTGGGTGTACTCGCCGTACCAGCGGTTGTTGGTGCTGTCCCAGGGCAGGGTGATGGTCTTGCCGCCGCTGCTCAGGGACATACTGGCAACGTCCAGGTCGGTGTAGACGGACAGGCCCTTGGAGCTGCTGAAGTTGTCCGCGCAGGAGTCGGCGCTGGCGCTGTAGAGCTCCCACCAGTGGAAGTCCAGGGGCACGTTCATGAACACCGCGGCCGTGCCCTCGTCCAGGCCGGAGGTGAACACGTTCTCGTTGTAGTCCCACCAGCCGATCGCACCCAGGACGGAGGCCATTCCGGTGGCGTCCTCGTAGACCACGAAGGCCTCGGTCTCGGTGTGGCTGCCCCCGCTGGCGGTGACGGTCACGTCGACCAGCCCGGCGGTGGACTGGGAGGGGGTGAGCACCTCGATGGCGCTCGGGCCCCAGGAGGTCACGGAGCCGGTCTGGTCGCCAAAGAGCACCGCACCTTGCGAAGACCCGAACTCCCCGATCAAGACGACGCTCTCGCCACCCGCCGTCGTGCCGTACTGGGGCGAGATGGAGGTGATGCTGATGTCCGCGTCGCCGTCCGCGTCGCTGTCCGAGTCCGAGTCGCCGTCCGCGTCCGCGTCGCTGTCCCCGTCGGCGTCCGCGTCGGTGTCGGCGTCACCTTCGGCCCCGGAGTCGTCCCCAGAGGTCAGCGCGGTGTCCGGGTAGGTGGTCAGACCACAAGCCGTCAGGAGCAGGAGGGACAGGCCGCTCCCGGAGCGGAGGAGGTACTTGGACAGTGCGGACATTTGGGCTCTTGGTGACAGCCTCGCAGTGTACCGGATGCCGTCGTGGTTGACGAGCCCTGCCGAGCTGGGGTACCTCGGCAGCATGTTGACCGCGCTGCTCTCGCTCTTGCTCTTCACCTTCGGCTGCGCCGCCCGCTCCGGCCAGGTCGAGGTCCAGTCCGCCGAGGACGTCCCCGAGCTGCGCGCGCCGGCCGCCCAGGACTTCGTGTTCGGGCCAGGGGACAGCTTCGACATCAAGGTCTGGAAGGCCCCCGAGCTGGACATGACCGTGACCATCGCCCCCGATGGCCGCATCACCTTCCCGATCGTCGGGCACATCCAGGTCGCCGGGCTGACCTACCCCGAGCTGGTGGACATCCTGGAGTCCAGCCTGGCCGAGTACTACCGGGACCCCCAGGTCGCCGTGAACGTCGTGGCCCTCTCCAGCCAGAAGGTCTACGTCCTGGGCGAGGTCAGCAACCCCGCCGTGCTCCAGCTCGAGGGCGACATGAGCGTGCTGGAGGCCATGGTCCGCGCCGGCGGCATCAACCCCAACGCGCGCACCGACAACGTGCTGCTCATCCGGGGCGATGTCAGCGGCGAACCTGAGCTCTACCTGATCGACGTGGCCGCCATCTACGGGCGCGGCGAGATGGCCCAGATGGTCTACCTGCAGCAGGGCGACATCGTCTACGTGCCCACCAAGACCATCACCAACGTCGAGCGCTTCTTCAAGCGCCTGCAGTCGGTGCTCGCGCCCTTCGTCAGCGGGTCCGCGGTCTACCGCAACGCCGTCAGCGGCGGCGCCCAGGGCACGAGCATCATCCTGTCCCAGTAGGGGCCCATGCACCGCACCCGCTGGATCCGCCTCGGCGTTGCGCTGGCCGACGTCGCCGTGCTCGCGGGGGCCCTGGCCCTGGCCTGGCGGCTGTGGATCCTCTGGCGGCCCGTCATGGAGCAGCTCCTCCAGGTCCGCTACCACGAGCTCTGGCTGCACAACCCCTTCATGCCGCCCGCCATCCTGCTGATGCTGGGGTGGCTGCTCTTGATGCGGCAGCAGGGGCTCTACGACCCGACCCGTGCCTCGACGGTGGTTCGATCGCTGGGGGGGCTGAGCGCTGCGGCTGTCGGGGTGTTGGTCCTGGCATCTCTGCTGCACCTGATCCTCCCCGAAGCCCGCCGCTGGTCCCGCGTCCTGCTCCTGGGGTGGGTGGGCACCGGCTTTGTGGCGCTCTCTCTGTGGCGCAGCGCGCTGCTGTGGATCCAGGCCCGGGGTGGGGCGCAGCTCGCGGCCGAGCGGGTCGCCATCTTCGGCGTCGGAGAGGACGCGGTCCTGATGGCAGAGCGGCTGCGTAGGGAGGGACGCCGGGCCTTTCACCTCCAGGGCTTCGTGGCCCCCGAAGGCGAGGACGCTCAGGTCCCCGGCGAGGACATCCTGGGCCAGAGCGCCGCGCTGCGCGAGATCATCAACGAGCACAAGCTGGAGACCATCGTCCTGGCCGCCCGGGGGCTCTCCCGTCAGGAGGCCCTGGCCCTGACCACCCGCTGCGCGCAGATGGGGATCCGGGTGCTTCAGGTCCCCTTCACCTGGGGGATCGTCTCCCCGCGCCTGGAGGTCGCGGAGCTGGGGGAGCTGCAGCTCATCGACCTGTCCCGGGTCAGCTACCCCGGGCCGGTCGCCTTCCTCAAGCGGGCGGTGGACATCCTGTTGGTCTTGCTGGGTTTCCTCTTCCTCTGGCCCCTGTTCCTGCTGGTCGCCATCGCCATCAAGCTGGACTCGCCTGGACCGGTGCTCTACGCGTCTCCGCGGGTCGGAAAGGGAGGGCGCACCTTCTCTTTCTACAAGTTCCGCTCCATGGTGGTGGACGCCGACCGCCAGAAGGACGCGCTGCAGGAGCAGAACGAGGCCGAGGGGCCTCTGTTCAAGATGACCCACGATCCGCGCATCACCCGCGTCGGCCGCCTGATCCGCGTGACCAGCCTGGACGAGTTCCCGCAGTTCTGGAACGTGCTGGTGGGGGACATGAACCTGGTCGGGCCACGGCCCCTGCCCACGCGGGACCTGGAGGGGATCGAGGGGGAGCCGGAGCTCGCCTACTGGTTCGAGCTGCGCCACCAGGTGCACCCCGGCATCACTGGGTTGTGGCAGGTGTTGGGGCGATCGGACCTTGGTTTTCAGGAGATGGTGCGCCTGGACATCGCCTACGTGCAGCGCTGGAGCCCCTGGCTGGACCTCAAGATCCTGCTCCAGACCATCCCGGCCGTGCTGCGGGGTAGGGGGGCCCGCTGATGCCCCGCGCCGACATGGCCGGCCGGTCCCGGGTTAAGGTCCCGCCCCAATGGAGTTGATTCGCCTGCTGGCGGCCCTGCGCCGTCGTCTGTGGTTGCTGGTCCAGGCCGTCGTGTTGTTCACGGTGGCCGGTGGGCTCTCCGCATGGCTGTTGCCCAAGGAGTACGAGACCACGGCCCGGCTGATGGTCTCCAGCTCCGACGCGACCTCGGCGGTGCTCTCGGATCTCGGGCTGCAGGAGCTGGCGGTCGGGCTCAGCGGTGAGAGCGACGACATCCAGAACCACATCGCCCTGATGACCACCCGGCCACTGCTGGAGGAGCTCATCTGGCGCCTGCAGCTCCGGGACTCGGACGGCGCGCTGCTGCCGCCGGACAAGCTGCTGGTGGACCCCCCGCTGCTGGCCACCGAGATCACCCCCCACATCGAGGTGCGGCAGCACCAGAGCACCGATCTCGTGCAGATCGTGGTGAGCTCGGACGACCCGCTGACCTCCCAGCTCATGGCCGACACCCTGGCCCAGGTCTACATCTCCGAGACCCAGGAGCGCAGCCAGCGGGAGACCCGCGAGGCCCGCGACTTCGTGGAGGGGCGGCTTGAGATCGTCCAGGGCGAGTTCGACCGCGCCCTGTCGGACATCGCGGACGTGCAGGAGCAGGAGCGCATCATCGACCTGGACTCCGAGGTCCGGTCGGCGGTGAGCCGCTTGAGCGAGCTGATGCTCATGTCCGAGGAGACCACGGGCCGCCTGAGCGAGGTCAACGCCCAGATCGCCGAGCTGCGCAGCCTGCAGGGCCAGGAGGAGGTCGACTGGATCTCGCCGGCCACGATGGCCGAGAACTCGGAGCTGCGGGGCCTGCGCGAGGACATGACCGAGCTGCGCATGCGCCGGGTGGCCCTGCTGCTGGATCTGACCGAGCGGCACCCCGACGTCATCAAGCTGGACGAGCAGATCGAAGCCCTGGAGCAGGAGCTGGGCAGCCTGCTGGCGCAGCAGCACGGCATGGACCCCACCCTGGTGCAGCTCCAGGTCGAGTCCGCGGGTCTGCAGGACCGCACCGCGGCCATCCAGGCCGCCATCGAGCGCACCACCGAGACCTTCTCGCAGTACCCGGACAAGATGCGCCGCCTCTCCCAGCTCGAGCTGGCCGCCACCGCCGCAGAGGAGGTCTACACCTCGCTGCAGTCCCAGAGCTACCAGATCGCCGTGGCCGAGGCGATGACGGCCTCGCCCATCCAGTTCATCGAGCCCGCCACCCGCCCGGACCGCCACAAGAGCCCCAAGCTGGTGGTCAACCTGGTGACCGGCATGGGCCTGGGCATCCTGGTGGGGCTGGGGCTGGTGTTCCTCTTCGAGTACATCGACGACTCCGTGCGCGAGCCCTCCGAGCTCCAGGAGATCTTCGACGAGCCGCTGCTGGCCAGCCTGCCCCGCTACAAGGCCGGGGTGGGGACCTCCATCGCGGACCTGTCGCCCACGGACCCCGTGGCCGAGGCCTTCCGCACCCTGCGCTCGGCCATCCAGTTCGCCGAGGTGGACAGCCAGCACAAGGCCCTCTGCGTGACCTCCTCCCTGCCGGGGGAGGGCAAGAGCACGGTGGTCGCCAACCTGGGCGTGTCCCTGGCCCGCGAGGGCCTCCGCACGCTGATCGTGGACTGCGACCTGCGCCGCCCCACCCAGCACAGCTTCTGGGCCTCGGCCGACAACCGGGTGGGCCTCACCCAGGTGCTCCTGGGCAAGGAGAGCGCGGACAAGGCCATCCAGCAGACCGGCGTCGAGGGCCTCTCCCTGCTCAGCTCCGGGCCCATCCCGCCCAACCCGGGCTCCCTGGTCGAGAGCCTGCGCCTGCGGCAGCTCCTGCTGGAGCTGTCCCGGGACTACGACTTCGTGCTGGTGGACGTGCCCCCCGCGCTGGTCGTCAACGACGCGCTGCTGGTGGCCCAGATGGTGGGCGCGATGGTGGTGGTCGTCGAGTCCGGGCAGACCTCGCGCCGGATCGTCGAGGACACCCGCCAGCGCCTGGCCGCCCATGAGCTCCAGCCGGTGGGCCTGGTGCTCAACAAGGTGGACTTCCAGGGCCCGCAGTACAAGGCCTACGCCAAGGCCTACAAGGCCTACGGCAACACGGGGGCCGCGTGATGCTGCTGCTCAGCCTGCTGCTGGCCTGCGGACCGGACCCCAAGGTGGTCGCCACCGGCCTGTCCTCGCCGAACCCAGCGGTGCGATCCGATATGCTGGATCTGGCCCGCAAGGTGGTGGACCCACAAGTGTCGGCCGCCCTGGTCACTGGCCTCTCCGACCCCTCCCCGGCGCTGCGCGTGAAGGCCCTCGAGGCTCTGGCCGAGCAGGGGGACCTCAGCGTGGTGCCGCAGGTCGCGGAGGCCCTGTCCGACCCCGAGCACAGCGTCCAGGTGGCCGCAGCGGAGACCCTGGGGCAGCTCGCCGACCCCGCGGGGGCCCAGCCCCTGATCGACTGGCTGTCGGAGCAGGAGCGCCCGGAGCTGAACGGCATCTGGGCCCTGGGGGAGATCGGAGACCCCGTCGCCATCCCGCTGCTGGCGCGGCTCGTGGACCACCGGGACCCCTACGTGGCCTACAACGCCGGGCAGGCCCTGCGCGAGATCGGAGACGCTCCGGCCGCCCAGGTCAGCGCGCCGGAGACGCCCCAGGAGCCCACGCCCACCGAGCAGGAGGCCCCCGAGACCCCGGAGCCCGCTGCGCCCAGCGACGCGCCGCCCCTGCGCAAGGACCGCACGCCGCCGCCCAAGTCGCAGAAGGTCGCCTGGCCTCCGGGCTAGTTCTCCGAATCGCATGTCCCAACACCCTTGGTGTCGGGACTTGCGGCTCAGAGAACTATTGTCTTCTCCGGGGGACACCCCCGGAATGCGCCTCCGGCGCACCCCCGCGGTCCCACTCGGGCCCGGCGTTCTGCCGGACTCTTCCGTGTTGTGACTTCGGACCGGCAGAACTAGGCCTCCAAAAGCGGAGCCCGTGGAGGGTCAGCCGGTCCACCACGCCTCGGGCTTGCCCACCTGGGCGCCCAGGGGCCAGCGGCTGGGGTCGTTGGGGGCGCGCCAGGGGCCGTTCCACTGCAGGGCCAGCTCGGGGGTGAGGCTGGCGGTGGCCTTGGGGCTTGGGAAGTCGTAGCGCACCCCGGCGCGCAGCACCCAGCGCGGGTCGGCGTCGTAGGGGGTGAGGTTCAGGCTGCAGCGGGCCTGCTTGGGGTACCAGGTGCTGCTCACGCTGCGCAGCTCGACGCTCAGGGTGGCGCGGGGGTGCAGGCGCTTGCGCACGTTGAGCTGCCAGGAGAGCCCGGGGTCGGCGCCGAAGCGCTTGCTGCCGCCCAGCCCCGGGAAGCGAAGCTGCACCAGGTCCACGTTCAGGCGCAGGTCGTCGACGCCGATCTGACGCAGGATCAGGTAGCCGGTCCAGGCCAACGACTCGGGCTGGAGGGTGAGGGCGTCGGCGTCGGTGCGCAGGGAGCTGCCGGCCCCCAGGCGCAGGGAGGGGCTGGGCTTGCGGTTGCGCTTGACGGGGAGGTCCAGGCGCGCGGCCTGCAGGTCGGGGACGCGGTTGGGTGGCGGGCCGTTGGCGACCACGCGCTGGCTTCGGCCGGGGCGCAGCTCCACGCTGGGGCCGGTGAGGGTGCGCAGGCCGAGCTGGACGCCCGACAGGAACTCCGAGCGGGCGATGGTCTCGTTGAGCAGCGCCTCGGTGGCCAGGGTCGCCGAGATGGTGGCCAGGTCGCGGGCGCGCTCCTGCTGGGCGACCGTCAGGGGCAGGGGCTCCTGGGACCACGCCTGCAGCGCGTAGTGGACCTCGAGCTGGCTCCAGGGCTCGCGGAAGACCGGGCTGGCCCGCTTCGCGCTGCTCACCTGCACCTGCAGTTCGCGGTGGCGCTCCAGGTAGTGGGGGACCTGGGGCGTGGGCGCGGTGGGGACGGGGCGGGCCCAGGTCGGGACCGGGTCCGCGGGGGGAGTCTCCGCCGCCAGGGCGCTGAGGCAGGCCAGGAGCATGGCGTGATGCTACCTTGCCGGCGTGCTGCACCTGCTCTGTGGTCTGGCGATGTCCGCGCCAGCCGACCCCCACCTCGACGACACCCACAGCCGGCTGCTGCGCAGTCAGGGGGTGCCGCTGATCCTGGGCGGTGCAGACCGTAGCCCCATGCACCAGGCCAGCCAGCTCCTCTCCGCGCCTGCACAAGACGGCTGGTACGACCAGTGGGTGCGCCTCTACGGGACCTATGACCCCGAGGATCTGGTGCTGGATGGGGGCAGGCAGCGGCTCTCGGAGCCCGTCGTGGGTCTGCGGGCCACCGCCTGGACCGGGATCGGCGGCGCGGCACCTCAGGGGACTCTGGGCGACATCGAGGAGGACCTGGTCTCGCTGCGCGCGCAGGCCGAGCTGGTCGCCTACACCCCCTGGTACGAGGCCCGGGTGGTCACGGAGATCTGGTCCGAGGCCCCCAGCTTCCTGCTCTACTTCCCCGTCCGCGAGGCCTACGGCGGCTTCCGGCACGGACCCTGGCGCGCGGGCTTCGGGATGGAGCGGCAGTTCATCGGGCCGGCTCGGCACGGGGCGCTGGTGCTGGGGGACAGCGCGCGGGCCTTCCCCATGGGGCAGGCCTCCTACGAGGGAGAGCTGGGCAGGGCAGGGGCCTTGCGGGCCCACGTGGGGGCGGGGTGGCTGCAGCGGCCGCGGGGAGACGTCGACCACCCCGGCGTGCTGCTGATGGACCTGCGCTGGGCGCCCACGGGCTGGCTGGAGATCGGCGCGACACGCTTTGGGCTCTTTGGCGGCGCTGGACGGCCCATGCCCAGCCTGGGGCAGCTCCTCCTGCCCACGGACCCGCACGTCTACGACGACCCCGACCGGAGCGAGCCCGACCAGGACGAGATCGCGGCCTTGGACGCGCGCCTCACCCTGCCGCTGCCGGGGCCCCTGGACTACCTGGAGCTCTACACCCAGTACGGCGGCGATGACCTGATCATCGGCTCCATCGGGCCTCTGCCCAGCCCCCAGTTGGCCGGCATCGCCAACCTGGTCGGGGCCGAGCTCTCCGCGGGGCCTTGGGTCGTGGGCGCCGAGTGGGCCCGCCTGCGCGACGACTACTTCCGCTGGTACCAGGGGCACCGCGTCTACCACGAGGGCTTCACCCAGGACGGCCTCTACCTGGGGCACCCCAACGGCGGCGACCAGGACACGCTGTGGCTGCGCGCTGGCTACGAGCCGGGGACCTGGGGCGTGGAGCTGCAGGCCGAGCGCGTGCGCCGCACCCTGGTGCTGGAGGTCCTCAACGACAGCCTGTTCACCGGGCTTGAGGACGAGCAGCGCCTGCGGGCCGAGCTGAACGTCACCTACCGGCCCCCCGGGGGCGGGCGCTGGAGGGTGGGCTACACCATCGAGAACATCCAGGGGCAGGACTTCGTGCCTGGGGCGGACCTCACCCAGCACCGCGTGGTCATCGAGCGCCAGGGGGCCCCTTATGTGCTGTGGGGGGCCACCCAGTGGTGAGCGCTCGGAATCCCTCACCTGAGCGCGCCCGCTTCCGGTAGGCTCTGCCAAAAGGAGCCTCCATGCGTCGCTTTGCTCTCCCCGTCCTGCTGGGACTCACCCTCTCCGGCGTCGCCTACGCGGCCGCATCCGTCAACATCGCGTCCATGGACGTCGATGGCGTGCGCATCCGGGACCTGAGCTGCGAGCTGAGCTCGGGCGGCGGCATCATGGGGGGCATGGTCGTGGCCTCCACCCTGGCCGGCCAGAAGACCGCGCTGGACGCCTGCGCGCCCGAGGGCGGGGCCTTCAAGGCTGAGTGGACCTGGACCGAAGGCAGCACCAAGGTGGACAAGGTCACGGGGGTCCCGGAGAAGGGGGCTGCGTGCGTGAAGGAGGCTCTGGGGCCCATGCAGTCGGCATCGACGGGCACCTGCACCGCTGTTGTGCTGATCGGCCCAAACGAGGTCGCCGAGGCCCACTACAAGACCCTCAAGGGCGAGCCCGCGACCCCGCCCGATGAGCCCCACGAGGCCCCCGCCGAGTAGCGGTGCAGCGCGCCTTGAGCGACGGAGGCGGTCTCAGTCCCTGCACAGCCTCGCGGTGTTCCTGGCTGGGAGGGGAGAATAGAAGGCGCCCTTGCCCCCGCCTTTGAGAGTGAAGCGGAGCTGCGCGGTCTCTTCTCCCTCTCGCTGGACCACCAGGGTGTGTGGACCGGCCAGGAAGGGGCCCAGGATGGCGCAGTCTCCAGGCTGGACGAGCGCGCTCCGCCCGTGCATCTCGACGTACATGGGGGTCGCGCTGTTGTTCAGGAACCGCATCTCCGAGTACACGCCTGAGAGGAGCATGGCGGCCAGCAGCGCCGCGGCGCTGAGCTTGAGCCCGCCCATGAATGCGCGTGCGTACAGGGCTGAGAAGGGCGGGAGCGGGACCTGTGCGCGGAGGTAGCGAGCCTCGGGGTCGGCCGAAGCCAGGTAGGCCTCGCTGGGCCAGAGCGGCACACCAAAGTGCTGCCAGCGCACCCAGATTGCGTCGCCGCCCTCGAGCTGCTGGCGGCGGACCATCCAGGCCGTGCTCCCCGGCTTGCGGGCGATGGGCCGCCGGAAGCGCTCTGGATGGCGGGTCTGCTCGAACAGGTCCCGCCGACGCTGTCGATCCAAGCGCGGTGAGAAGCGGCGCCACCACAATCGCCAATAGCGGGCGATGTGGTCAGGCTGGATCTGGACCTGATCCATCAGGTCCTGTTGGCTCTGGTCGGCGTACATCGAGGAGGAAGCTACGGGCGTTCAGCGCAGGTGCAGCGCCCGCTCCATCGCCAGCCCCACCGCGTGCCCGCTGGGCCCGCCCACCGTCAGCGCCCAGGGGCTCTGGGTGGGGGTGTTGGCGTAGAAGACCGAGAAGGCGTGGTTGCGGGTGAAGATCCGCGCGCCCGCGGAGAACTGTAGGTTGGAGGTGACGACGCCGTAGGCGAAGTTCACTTCGGTGAACACCGAGTGGATGGGGATGGGGCGGAACTCCAGGCCCGCGCCGCTGCTCTTGGTCACGCCCTGATCGCTGCCGGGGCTGGCCGCCAGACCGTGGACGATGCTCGCGGTCAGGCGCTGGTCCAGGAAGCTGCGGCTCATGATGCCCAAGGCGTAGAGCGCCGGCAGCTCAGGCACCGTCGCGTAGCCGCCCCCGGCCTGTACTGCGAAGTGAATCGGCGAGCGGTCACCGAGCAGATCCACCTTGACCGCCAACCCGCCCAGCCCCAGCGCACGGTGGTCTGTCAGCAAGAGGTCCACGCGCCCAAAGGAGTAGCCCACCCCGATGTCGATGCCGGAGGGGGCGTCGCCCAGCGCCAGGCTGTGCCCGACCCGGAGCGCCACGCTGCCCTTGGGGCCCGTCGCGGCGGAGGGGAGCAGGCCCACGCGGGCGCCGGCCAGGCGCTGGCTGTGGGGGTGGGGAGCGGGATGCATCACCCGGGGCACCGGATCCCCCAAAGCGCCGATGCGCAGGGTGGGCAGGATCGCGTCGGCCGCCTCGGAGTGCTCCTGCTCGGCGAAGAGGTGGCTCGCGTCCTTCCCGCAGGCCCGCTCGATGGCGTCCCCGCCCGGGTGCCCGGGGATCCACTCCGTCAGGTCGTAGACCTGCCCGTCGATCACCGTCCAGCAGTCCTGGGGGCTGTCGTGGAGCGCGACCTCGGCGTGGTCGAGCTGGGCGCTGAGGGCGATCGAGGAGAGCAGGGAGAGCATGCGGTCACCACAGAGAGGACAGGGCCAGCCACCCCGTGAGCGCCCCCAAGGCAGCCCACCACGACCAGCGCCGGCTGAGCACCAGTAGCACCCCGCCGGAGGCCACACCGGTCAGTGGATCCACAGGGAAGAGCACCAGAGTCCAGGCCAACACCGCCAGCACGTCGCTGGCCCGGCGCAGCAGGTCCCAGAAGAACAGGGCCAGCACCGGCAGCGAGAGCAGGGCTACCGGGTGGTCGGGGATGCGCGCCCACAGGCTGCGATCCAGCGCCATCTCGGCCAGCGGGCCGTCCAGCAGGGGGAGGGCCGGGAGGAAGGACAGCAGGGCCCCCGCAACAGCGCCGTACACCACCTCACCCCCGCAGGGCCGACTCCACTCTCGGGGCTGCGTGTCCCGAGCGAGGTCCACCGTGAGGATGCCAAGCAGCATCGCCGCGCCCACGGCCACCCCCAGCGCCGGGTCCAGGTTGGCCGACAGGGCATGGTTCCCGGCAACCCCCCAGATGCCCGGCCCCAGCACCGGCAGCCACCAGCAGAGCAGCGCCGCGCCCGCCAGTCCCGATGCTCGCGCCAGCCCCGGGAGGTCCAGCCAGTCCGGCTCGCCGTCCAGGCTCCGCGCCACAGAGCGCAGCATCCAGGCGCTGGCCAGGGCGTTCCCGGTCAGCGCCGCGAGCAGCTCCAGCGGGCCGGTCCCCAGGTCCCCGGAGAGCAGCAGCGCGCCGCCCAGGGGGACGCCCGCGCCCAGGGCCGGGTGCACGCTGCGCAGCCCGTAGGCCAGCCCGCCCAGCACCAGCGCCGCGATGGGCAGCACCCGCATGGTCCGGGTGGCCGCGCCCACCTCGTCAGCGGCGCCTCGGCCCAGCCAAAGCCCCAGGGCCACCGCGGTGGCCGCGACCAGCGGCAGGCCCAGCGGCCACACCCCCAAGGTCTGCGCGCCGCTCAGCACCCCGGAGAGGGCCACCAGCAGGGTGGTGCCCGTCGCGGCCAGGGTCCAGGCCAGCCACTTGCCGCCCACCAGCTCGGCCGACGAGATGCCCGCGCTGCGCAGGGAGGTCAGCGTGCCTCGGGAGCGCTCTCCGGCCAGGGACTCCGCCAGCGGGCCCGTGAGCAGGGAGAGCGCCAGCAGCGCGACCAGCAGGCTGCGGCCGGGGAGCTCCGGGGACTGTCCCAGGTCGTGGACCGTGACGGTCTCCCCCGGGAGCTTGTCCAGCGCGGCGCGGGTGGCCTCCGGCAGGCGCGTGGCCTTCACGACCACCGGGTCCTGCCCGACAAAGCGCACCGGCGCCGCCGGCGCGGACTCGATGTCCTGGGCCAGATCAGGGGGGATCTCACCCATCGCCCGGGCGGGCAGCGCCTCCAGGTGGGTGGGCAGCTCGACCGGGGCCACGCCGATGGGCAGCAGCAGCCCCAGGGCCAGCGCGGGCAGCTTCCACCAGCCCCGCCCCGCGTGCACCAGGCGCAGGTCCCGCCACGCGACCGCCCAGAGCCGCGCCGGCCTCATCGGGTCCTCCGGGCGAACACCCAGCAGGACAGGGCCAGCACTGCCAGGGTCAGCGCCCAGGCCAGGGGGGAGGGGGCCTGGTTCTTGACCATGCTCCCCAGGCTGGCCAGGGGCAGGTGTCGGCCCAGCTCCGGCCAGCGGAAGCCCAGGGCGATGCCCCCCAGGGCCAGCGTCATGCCCCGGGACAGGGGGCCGGTCAGCGACTCGCCCCGCACGGCGCTCATCCACGCCTGACCCAGCGCCGTCGTGGTCACACCAGCCAGGCTCACGGCGGCGATCCACGCCCCCGGCTGCTGCACGCCCAGCATCGCGTCCAGCAGGCCCACCGTCAGGGCCACGCCGACCCCCAGAGCCAGCGTCGCGGACAGCGTCCGGGCCAGCGAATGGAGGGCCCGGGGCACCGGCAGCGCCAGCTCGGCCTCCAGCGAGCCGTCGGCCCGATCCCGGGAGAGGGAGGCCGCCCCGAACACCACGCCGTACAGCGCGAACAGCACCCCCAGCATGCCCATCAGCACGCGCACCGTGGCCCGCAGCTCCACCGGTCGGCCTCCCGGCTTGGGTGTGCGGAGCAGCCAGTTGGCGTCGATGTGCTGCCTCAGGGTGGCCTCGCTGGTGAGGGTGAGTCTTCCCGCGCGCAGGGTCCCCAGGTGCCAGTGGTGGTCCACGGTCCACGCAGCCCGCGGGACCTCTCCTGCCTCCAGCAGAGCCTGGGGATCCCCCACCTCCTGGACGTGGAGGCCCTTCTCCTGCAGCTCCTGCACGATCTCGGGGTGTCCAGGCTCGATGGCGATGGCCTTGTCGGCGTAGAAGGCCAGCACCACCGCCGAGCTCGCCGCCAGGGTGAGCGCCGTGAGCAGCCCCGGCCAGGCCAGAGCGCGGACCACCAGCCCCTCTCGGGCGATGCGCAGGAGCTGGGCCTGGATCAGCCAGAGCAGCGCGCGCAGCCACCCCACTCAGTCGCCCAGCAGGGCCAGGAAGGCCTCGTCGAGCGCCACGTTGCCGGCCTTGGCCTGCAGCTCCTTGAGCGTGCCCTCCGCGACCTTGCGGCCGTGGTTCACGACGCCCGCGCGCTGGGCCACCCGCTCCACCTCGGACAGGATGTGCGAGGAGAGCACGATGGCGCGGCCCTCCGCGGCCAGCTCCTCCAGAAGGTCCAGGATCTGCCGCCGCCCGCCCACGTCCAGGCCGTCGGTGGGTTCGTCCAGCAGCAGCAGGGCGGGGTCGTGCACCAGGGCCCGCGCCAGGATCACGCGGCGCTTCATGCCCGTGGAGAGCTGCCCGCAGGGGGTGTTCAGGAAGGAGGCGGCGCCCAGGCGCTCCAGCAGCTCGGTGGCCCGCCGCTTGGGATCCTGGACCCCTTGGATCCGCGCGAACAGCGCCACCGTCTCCGCCGGAGAGAGCCGCGGGGGCAGGCCAGCCTCGGCGGGCACATAGGCCAACCGGGCGCGCGCGAGGACCGGCTCGGCCAGGGCGTCCACGCCGTCGATCCGCACGCTCCCGGCGTCCGGGCGGAGCAGGGTGGAGAGCATCCGCAGGGTCGTGGTCTTGCCCGCGCCGTTGGGGCCCAGCAGCCCGTAGATCTCGCCCGGCGCGACCTGCAGGTCCAGGCCGTCGACGGCGATCACGGTCCCCCGGCCCGGGTCCTGGAAGCTGCGGCGCAGGCCTTGGGCGTTGAGCATGGCGCCAGTCTACGCCGCGCTGGGGTAGAAGAGGGACATGCTGCTCCTGCTCTCGCTCGCCTGCGCCCAACCCAAGACCCGCGTGCTGCTCGTCCAAGGGGCGGAGATGCCACCGGGTGCCTCGCCGGTGGACGGGAGCGCAGAGGTGCTCGATGCCTGGCGAACTCTGGTGGTGGGCCAGCCGGTCTCGGGCACCCAGAGCCCCCTCGTCCTCCAGGCGCAGATGGATGACCAGGGCGCCCTGGAGGTCCCCATGCGGGCCCGGAGCTGGGAGCACGCGCCCTTCTGGACCCAGGCGGAGAGCGCGGCCATCCTCTTCGTGCCCACGACCTGGCCGGTGCAGGAGGCGGGCCCTGGCGTGAAGGTGCTGGCCCCGGCCCCCGACCTGCGGGGCACCCCCGGACAGCCCACGGTGCTGGGGCTCAAGTCACGCGCGACGGCGGGCGCCAGCTACCTGCGGCTGCTCAAGGACGGCGACCGCTACCTGGGGCAGATCGTGGGGCCGACCCTCCCGGGCGCGGGCATCGCCGGCAAGGACCTGAGCATGCAGGTGGAGCGCCAGAGCCGCGCGCTCGTCGTGGACTGGGAGGGCAGCCCGCTGACCCTGAGCACCCAGGACGGGGCACAGTGGGCGTCGGTGCGCTTCCCCCTGGGCGAGCAGCTCCACGCGCAGGGCTGGGTGCGCCTGCAGGCCTTGGAGGCCTTCAACCAGGCCCGCCTGCTGATCTCCGCGATCCACGTGGACCCCACCCAGCCCTGGACCCAGCTCTCCTGGCCGCCGGAGTTCGGCGCGGAGCTGGCCGCCACCCACGGACCCTTCCCCACCGCCCAGCAGCCCTTCCCGGTGGGCGCGGTGGGGGAGTACGGCGTGGACTGCGAGCGCCTGTCGGTGGAGCTCTCGGAGCTGGCCACCCAGCAGGCCCGGATCGCAGCGGCCAGAGAGGAGAGGCTCGTGGTGCTCGGCAGCATTGCGCCCACCGCCTGGCACCAGAGCGGCTGTCACGGGGGACCCGCTGAGACCGCAGTCGAGGACACGCTGGCCGTCCTCCGCGGCGCCATGAAGCGGCGTGACCGCCTGGTGGTGGTGGGCGTGGAGCCGCACTGGGTGCTGGGGCTGGACGTGCAGAGCCTGGACCAGGTGGGCCCCGCGCTGCTCAACCCCCCGGAGTAGGCGCCAGCGTAGGCACCCCCGGAGTCGGCGGCCCCACCGGGACCTGTGCACGCCTCTGCACCTTCTTTGCGCTGGCAGCCCCAGGGCCCACAAAGTACCCATGGAGCCCTTGAACTCTGCTCACTTTGGAGCCTTCCATGAAGAAGCTGCTGCTCGGCATCCAGGGGGGCGTCATCGGCGGCGCCCTCATCGGCGTCGTCGAGGCCCTCTACATCCTCTCCAGCGCCGGGGCGGTCTCCGACTACGTCGCGCTGTTCTACGCCGCGGTCCTCTACGGGCTCATCGGCGGCGGGATGGGGGTCGCCATCGGCGTGGGCCTGGTGGTGCTCTCCAAGCTCTGGAAGGGCATGACGGACGCGCAGGCCTGGGCGCTGGCCTTCTTCGGCGCCAGCCTCCCGCTCTTCATCGTCATCGGCCGCTACGTCGCCAACAAGGTGATCTACGGCGAGCAGGGCGTCCCCATGACCGGCCTGCTGGGCATCCTGGGCATCGCCGGTGCCATCTTCGGCCTGGGCATGTGGCTGGTGCCCGTGGTGCTCAACAAGACCCCCCTGCGCATCCTGACCGAGCTCAAGGGCAGCGCGGCGCTCTACGGCGTGATGCTGCTGGTCTCCGGCGTGTTCTCCTTCGCACCGGGCGGCGGGGACAGCGAGGCCATCCCCCGGGTGGGCCGCGATCAGGCCGCGATGGCGGACAAGCCCAACGTGCTGCTCATCATGGTGGACACCCTGCGCGCGGACTACCTGGCGCCCTACGACAGCAAGTGGGCCGGCACCCAGCCTACCATCGAGGCCCTGGCCGCCGACTCCGTGGTCTTTGAGCAGGCCCACGCCAACAGCTCGTGGACCCGCGCCAGCTTCGCGAACGTCTACACGTCCATGGTGCCCAGCAGCCACAGCACGGCCCTCAAGTCCAGCCGCCTCCCCGGCGACGTGGTGACCCTGGCCGAGGTGCTGCAGGAGGGCGGCTACGCCACCGGCGGCCTGCCCAACAACACCAACGTGACCAGCACCTTCGGGTTCGGGCAGGGCTTCGACCACTACCCCTACCTGGCGCCGAACATGCCCTTCTGGGCCACCGAGTCCGTCTACCAGCTCAGCATGTACGCCGTGCTCCGCAAGGTGGCCGAGCGCGCCAAGGGCGACAGCCACGACGTGGCCGACTTCTACCAGCCGGTCGAGGTCGCCACCGACGAGGCCCTGGCCTTCATCGACGCGCAGGAGGGTGACCGCTGGTTTTTGATGATGCACCTGATGGAGCCCCACGACCCCTACTTCGAGCACCCCTACAACGGGGTGGCCTACGGCCGCGCCGAGCACGAGGTGCCCGAGTCCGAGAAGGTGGACTACCTCAAGGACACCTACGCGAAGGAGATCGCGTACATGGACGGCGAGCTGGCCGCCTTCATCGAGCAGCTCAAGACCGCCGGCGTGTACGACGACACCCTCATCGTGTTCTCGGCCGACCACGGCGAGGAGTTCCTGGAGCACGGCGGCTGGTGGCACGGCACCACCCTCTACGAAGAGCAGACCCACGTCCCGCTCATCGTGAAGCTGCCGAACCAGGAGCACGCCGGCACTCGGGCCCCCTGGATCGTGCGCCACATCGACGTCGCCCCCACCATCGCCCAGGCCGCCGGCCTGGAGGCCGCCCCCTCGTGGCAGGGCCGCAGCGTGCTGGACGGTGACTTCGTGGCCTTCACCGCGCCCGCCCCCGAGCCCGAGCTGGACGAGGAGGGCAACCCCATCCCCGTCGTGCGCGAGATCGTGGACCCCCACAGCTACGACCGCACCGTGCTCGCCGAGGAGGACTTCGAGGGCAACCAGCTCACCGCGGTCATCCAGGGTGGCTGGAAGCTGATCGAGGCCAACGAGGGCAACCCCCGCGGCCTGGAGACCGCCGAGCTCTACGACCTGCGCCTGGACGCCGGCGAGCAGGACAACCTGGCCGCCAGCGAGGCCACCCAGCTCAGCGCCCTGCAGACCGTCTCCAAGATGGAGATCGCCGCCGCCAAGGGCGAGGCCGTGCAGGCCGAGGAGACCGAGATGGACGCCGCCACGATGGAGCAGCTCCGCGCTCTTGGGTACATGGGCGAGTAGCCCCGGCTTGGGGGCTCCCTTCGCGGGGGCCCCAGAGCGAGAGCGCCCCCTCGGCAGCGTGTCCAAGGGGGCGCTTCTGCGTTCAGGGGAGGGGGCTTAGAGGGCCCACTCGATCCAGGTGCCGGTCCCGGGGGTGCCGGTGGCCCAGTCGTCGCGGTCGTCCAGGGGCTCGCCGGTCACGGGCTCGGTGCCGGTGGTGTCGGGGTCGCCCTCGCTGGTGAACTCGTCGAACTCGTTCCACTCGCGCACATCGAGGGTGATCTGGGCCAGCAGCTCCTCGGCGTTGTCGTAGCAGAGGTAGGTGTGCTTCTGGACCGAGTAGTCGGCCATCATGCCCTCGGGGGCCAGGCCGTCGTGATCCGCGGGGTCGAAGTACGAGGCGAGCACCATGTTGCTGTAGTACTCGTCCGAGAGCTCATCCCACTCGTGCCGCTCGGAGAAGGTCCCGCCGTAGAGGCCCACGATGGTGCCCAGGGGCCAGCCGGCCTCGTTGAAGGTGGCGCTGGGGGAGTCGAAGGCGGCGCCGTTGTAGCAGTCGGCGGGCTTGCCGCCCCAGCCCAGCGGCGGGGTGGTGCTGACCTCGAGGGGGTTCCCCGCATCGTCCACGTAGGTGACCTCGATCTGGTAGCTCCCGGTGCAGCAGTTGGGCCCGTCGGCGTAGAGCCAGCCGTAGTCGTACTCGCAGTAGGGGACGCCCTGGGTGGAGTTGACCTCGTCGAAGATCACGCCATCGGGGCTGACCGAGTAGCTGACCTGGGTGGGGCCGACGCCCACCTCCCACGCCTCGAACTGGGGGTGGCGGTAGACCAGGTACTCGCAGGCGGCCAGGGGGACGTAGACGTCGTAGGCCATGCCGGCGCCGTAGAGGTCCAGCTCGGAGATGTCCAGGCGGCAGTCGATCTCCTGGTAGTCGGCGGGGGTCTCGCCGACGGTGATCTGGCAGGGCTCGCCGGTGCCGACCTCGCCCAGGCGGATGGGGTAGCCCAGGTCGTCGGGGGCGATGAGCTGGAAGAACTCTGGGTCCTCGACCTCGACCTCCTCCTCGTAGCCCTCACTCCAGTCGGAGAGCTCGGTGGCGCCGGGCTCGACACAGGCCATGGCAAGCATCAGGATGGACATGGTGTGCTCCTAGAGGCCGGTGTCGACGGTGGCTTCGCCGTCCGCGATGTTGCGGAAGACGAAGTCGAAGGTGGCGGGCTCGGGGGACCAGACCTCGTCGTTCCAGTCGTAGCCCTCCACCGTCAGGGTCGCGGTCCCGTAGACCTCCTCCGAGCCGTAGGTCTCGAAGACGTAGGCGCGCTGGGTGCGGCCGGAGACGGTGAAGTTGAAGTCCACGTACTCCCCCTCGGCCACGGAGCCGTCCAGGGTGTCCGCGTAGAAGTCGACCGTGCTGCCGTCATCCAGCGCGTAGTCCACGCGGTACTGGGCAAAGACGAAGGCCGCATCGGAGGGTCCGGAGGCGCCGTCCGCGTACGCCAGGGTGGCCGTGTGGGTGGTCGCGCAGCCGCTGCACACCGAGTCGATCACCACCGTGGCGGGATCGTCGATGGTCAAACGCAGAGCGTCGCCCGTGGTGTAGCAAGCCGTGAGCATGGGCACAGCGCCCAGCAGCATCAACATGGGGTCGTCCTCGCACGCGGCAGAACTGGCCGCACTGCGAGTATAGGGAGGCGCTCCCACCCGCCGCAAGCCAGGGCGATGGCTTATGCTGACAGCGTGCAGTCGATCTCGACCCTGGAGTTCCTGCGCGCCTTCCCTGGCGCCCGGGGGCTGGACATCGCCACCACCCGCAGCTTCCTGAGCGCCGGCGTGGGCATGGAGCTGCTCGCGGACACGGTGCTCTTCGACGCCGGGGATCCCTCGGAGTGCGCCTACCTGCTGGTCCGGGGAGAAGTCCGGGTGGAGCGCCTGATGGAGAGCGGCGAGCGCATCCTGCTCGCGCGCCTGGGCCGCGGCCACATCGTCGGCGACATGGGCCTGCTGTCCGGAAAGCCCCGCTCCGCGACCGCCATCTCCGAGGTCGACACCCTGGCCCTGCGCCTGGACCGGGGGGCCTACCTGCACCTGCGCGAGCAGGGGGACCCTGGCGTGATGTGGCTGTTGGACGAGATCCACCGCGACATGAGCGCCCGGATCGCCACCGACTACGAGCGCATGGTCCGCATGGAGGAGGAGCCCGAGCTGGCCATGGAGCCCCCCACCGAGCCCCTGGAGACCCCCGGCTGGCTGGTCCGCCTCTGGCGCCGGGTGCGCACGTGAAGGGCGCCCGCGAAGCCCTGGAGCAGCACCCCCTGCTGGGTGGCCTGGGGGAGGAGACCCGCGAGCTTCTGCTGGAGCGCGGCGAGCTGCGCGACCTCATCCCCGCCGAGGCCATCGCCCGCGAAGGCCGCCCCGCCGACGCCTGCTTCCTGCTGCTTGAAGGACAGGCCCGGGTCACCCGCAGCACCCCCAAGGGCGCCCAGCTCGAGCTCGCCCGCCTCAACCCCGGGAGCCTCTTTGGCCTGGTCGGGCTCCGGGACGACACCCTCAGGCCGGCCACCTACGCCGCCATCGGGCCCTCGCAGGTCCTGGAGATCCCGGCCGATGTCCTGGACGCCGCTCCCCGCTCCCCCCAGGCCCGCCACGCGCTGGCCATTCGGGAGGTCCTGGCGCTCGCGCTGCAGACCCAGCTCCGGGTGGCCAACCAGCACCTGATTCACCGGGCGGCGGCGGTCCGGGCAGAGCTGGAGGAGATCCCGGTGCCGGAGCCCGACGCATGGGAGGCCCACACCTACGGGGGTTGGAAGCCCCCCAGACCCCCGCCAGGATCCGGCCCCAGCGAGGACTGACTGTCCCCGCCCGCAGAGCCGCCCGGCTCCAGGACTCAGCGCCCCAGGACTCAGCTCCCCAGGATGAGCAGGCCCTCGCCGAGCAGCCCGCCCAGCAACGCCGCACCTCGCTGGGCCGACAAGCCCAAGGATGTGACGCGGGCCACGGCGGCCTCCTGGGTGTGGGGGGATCCCAGCAGCGCCAAGGTCCTGCTCGCCATGCTCCCGAGCTGAACGAGCTGGATCTGCCCGTCGATGGGGCGGGCGATGAGGTCCAGGGGCTGGTCGGGGCGGGGGGCCACGGGGCTTGGGCGCGGGGCGTCGTCGCAGAGCCCGGCGGCGGGGATGAGCTGGAGCTGGAAGAGGGCCTGCTCGGCGGCGTTGAGGGCGTCCAGGGTGGCCCCGTCAAAGCGGCCGGCGCCAATCCCGGGGGCGCGGGCGATGGCCTTGGGGGCGAGGCTGTCCAGCCGGGGGCAGAGCTCCAGCTCGCGGCGGCACTGGGCCTGCATCCACTCCAGGCGGGCGACCTCGGCGACCAGGGGGTCCTCGGTCAGCTCGCCCAGGAAGCGGGCGTAGCCTCGGGCCAGGGACCCGCGCTGCTGCACCTGCTGGTGGAAGTGGGGGCTCTGGAAGAAGGCCTGGAGGCCGCTGAGGCTGCGGGTCTGGGCCAGGGCCAGGGTGGTGCTCCCGCGGAACTCCCCGAAGAGGTTGCGCAGGCAGCGCTGGCCCCGCTGGCTGTCCACGGTCCACGCGCGCGGGTCCACGTCCAGCAGCCACTGGCGCTCGGTCTCGGTGATGTCCACGCTTGCGAGGGTGGCGCTGGGGTCCGCGTAGACCTGCTCGGCGAAGCGGGGGTCGTAGAGCATGCGCATGCTCACCCGCTGGAGGGCCTGGTGTCCCACTCAGGGCTCCTTGGGGAAGAGGGCGTTGAGGCGCTCGAAGCCCGGCCGGATCTCCGCCGGGGTGTTGTGCTCGGCCTCGAAGATGACGGCCCGCAGGTTGGGGCAGCGCTCGATGAGGGTCTGGGTGATCTCCCAGGTCTCGGGCAGCACCTCGGGGCCGTGGGTGTCGTCGATCCAGCCCAGCCCCTGGTGCTCGCGGTGGGTCCCGCCGGCCACGTGCAGCTCGACGATGCGCTCCAGGGGGAAGCCGTCCAGGCCGGTGAGCGCGCTGTGGCCCTGCATGCGCTGGTAGACGGCCAGGTGGGCGGCGTCCAGGAGCATCCCGCAGTCCGCCCGCTCGCAGACGCGGCCGTAGAAGTCCAGCAGGTGCATGGGGCCGATGTAGGCGACCGCCGGGGGGTTCTCGGGCAGCACCAGCATCCCGGCGCGGGCCTGGAGGGTGGCGGTGGCGCGGGCCATCTCGTCGGCGGCTTCGGGGCTGAGGATGGGGGGGAGCAGCAGCTCGTGTCCGCGCTCGCGGGCCCCCAGGTGCCAGTAGCCGGCGTCCCCGCACAGGTAGAGGGCGTTCACCCGCCGGGCCTGCGCCAGGGTGCGCTCCAGCCAGTCGGGGTCCAGGTCCTGCTCCTCGGCGAGGTTGAGGTCCAGGAAGTGGTAGGTGGCGGGCAGCCCGCTGTCGCCCCAGCGCAGCATGTGCTCGTCCAGGCCGCGCTCGGTGTCGGCGCCCACCTCCAGGAAGTGGACCAGCTCGGGCCAGGCGCGCTGCAGCTCCACGGCGTCGATGCCGGGGCCGCGCTCGGTGCCCGAGAACTCACAGGAGATGCCCACGCCCAGGCGGGGGAGGGCGGCGATGTGCTCGGCGAAGGTCATGGCCGGGCGTCTATCCCGGCGTGCCCCGGCGGGCAGCGCCAGACCCATGCGGGGCTACCAGGGGAGGGGGCCGGTGTGCGCGGGGGCCTCTTCGGGGTTCAGGGCCCGCTTGAGGGCGCCGGTCAGCGTGCGCGCGAAGGTGCTGTCGTCCTCCCAGTCCATCGAGCGCTGCAGCTCGACGGCCCGGTTGAACAGGCGGGCGGCCACGACGGGGTCGCCCAGGTCGCGGGTGAGCAGGTCCACCACGAAGAGCTGCTTGGAGTGGCCCAGGCGCAGCACGTCCATCGGCTTGAAGCCCAGCTCCCGCAGAGGGCGCTCGAGCTGCTTGAGGCCGCGCATCTCCAGCAGGAAGAGGCGGAGCTGCCAGGCGGCCAGGTCGGCCTTGCGCACGCGGGACATGCGGCGGATCCGCGGGGGGAGCACGCCCAGGCCCACGCTGACGTGACGGACCTCGTCCTCCTCCAGGTGCTGGAAGAAGGCGCGCAGGCCGGGGCTGATGTCCTTGCTCTGCACCATCCGGTAGAAGGTGAGGGCGATGGGCTCGAGCATCAGATGGAGGCCCACCAACGCCCGCCCGGGTTCCCGGGCGCGATGGACCTGCTGCAACGCCTTGAGGGCTGCGGGCGGCGGCGAGGACACCGGGAGCTGCATGCGCTCCAGCACCTCGCGCAGGAGCATCACGTGGCGGGCTTCGTCGTGGGCCTGGGCGGTGACGGCCAGCCGGGACTCGACCTCGGACAGGTCCACGGCCAGGCGCGCGCTGACCTCCCAGGCGGCGGCGGCCTCCCACAGGGCCAGCGAGAGCAGCTCCCCCATGGCCTTGGGCTCCGCGCACTCCAGGGGGCCGTGGGCGGCCTCGATTCCGTCCAGCACGTCTTCCGGGTGCCAGCCGTCGTTCGCGCCGCCCTGCCAGATGCGCGCCAGGCGATCCCGCGCCAGGGGAGGGAGGTCGCCCTCGGCCAGCGGGTCCAGGTGTCGGCGCTGAAAGAATCGACGCAGCATCGACACAGACTATCGGCTCAGGGGGCCCCTTTCCAGGGAAAGCGGGCTCAGAGTCCGGACGGGGAGGTGTTGCCGCTGGGGCAGCTCCCGTAGGTCGCTCCGGTGGTGGTGAGGGTGTAGCTGCCGCTGGCCTGCAGGCAGAAGCTCTGCGCGTGGTCGAAGCTGACCTTGGTGAGGTCCACCGTGCAGTCCTCGCAGCGCACCATGCCCACGCTGGTCATGCCGTCCCAGCCGCCGTACGCGACCGTGGAGGAGTCCAAGGTGCTCGCGGTGGTGGTGTAGGCCCCGAAGTGCAGGCTGCGCCAGTCCCCCGCGCTGGGGATGGTCGCCGTGCTGGTGAAGGTGACCCCCTGCGCGTCCAGGTCCCCGTAGTCGCCCTCGCCGATGTAGATGCGCGCCCGCGTGTCCATGTAGATCGTGGTCCCCGTGGGGATCGTCACCAGGGGGGCCGTGCTGCCCTCGATGCGGATGTCGCCCCCGAGCTCGGCGTCCACGGCCGGCACCGTGATGGTGTTGTCCATGGTCCCGGACTCCACGCGGATGAGGTCGGTGCCGTTGCCGGTGTAGCTGCTGGTCGCGTCCAGAGCGGGCCAGTCGCTGGGGCTCACGGACACGGGGTAGCCGCTGTTGCCGGACATGGAGTTGTTGGACCAACCGCCGATGCTGGCCGTGCTGCCCCAGTCCACTCCGTTGCCCGAGTTGTTGTCGAAGTTGCTGTTGGACACCGACGGGCTGCCGCTGACCACGTTCAGGCCGCCGCCGTTGCAGGTGTCCAGGGTGACGCTGTCGATGCTCAGGTCCACGCCATCCACCGTCAGGCAGCCCTGGCTGCTGGCCCCCGCGTACTCCACGGTCACGCCCTCGAAGGCGCTCACGGAGGCGCTGGCCCCGCTGCCGAACTCCACGCCGTCCCAGGTGCCCGCGCTGGTCCCGGACATCGCCGTCATCAGGATGCCGGTCGTGGTGCCCAGGGCCTCCAGGTCGCCGCTCCCGCTCACGCCCACGTCCAGGGCGGTGCCGGAGTGGAAGTGGACTTCGGCGCCGTCCTCGATGGTGAGCGTCGCGCCTCCCTGAACGCTCACGTTGCAGGTGACCTCGTGCGGGGTGCCGGCGGCCCAGGTCTCGTCCGCGGTGATGTTCCCGCAGTGGATCTCCGTGCAGCCGTCGTCCGCGGCGCCATCGCAGTCGTCGTCCACGCCGTCATCGCAGACCTCCTCGGCCTCCGGGTAGATGGCGGCGTCCCCGTCGTCGCAGTCGCCGCCCTCGCCGGCGTAGCCGCTGGGCTGGTCGCAGGCCTCCAGGGTGGTCCCGTCCAGCCCGTAGCCGTCGCTGTCCCCGTCGTAGTACCAGGTGCTGGTGTCCTCGGCGCCGGACTCGTCCACGCTGCTGTCGCAGTCGTTGTCCACCGAGTCGCAGTACTCCAGGGCAGAGGGCGAGACGCTGCTGTTCCCGTCGTCGCAGTCCTTGTCGTCGGAGACGTAGCCGCCGGGGGCGTCGCAGCCGGTGCTGGTGCTGGCGCTGTCCCCGTGCCCGTCCCCGTCGAAGTCCAGATACCAGGTGCTCTCGCCCGCCGCGCCTGCCTCGTCGCTGTCGCCGTCGCAGTCGTTGTCGACGGAATCGCAGACCTCCAGCGCCCCGGGGTTCACGTCCGAGCGGGAGTCGTCGCAGTCCGTGTCCAGCGCCGAGTACCCCGAGGGCACGGTGCAGGCCTGCTTGACGAAGCCCTTGTCGCCGTAGCCGTCGCCGTCCGTGTCCAGGAAGAAGTCGCTGGGGTCCACCACGGAGCTGTCGTCCACAACGCCGTCACAGTTGTTGTCGATCCCATCGCAGGACTCGGTCCCCGCCGGTGAGGTGCTGCTGCTGCTGTCGTCACAGTCCCCGCTCAGGGCGGTCCAGTCGCCGCCTGGGTCCTCGCAGCGCAGGAGCACCGTGGCCTCGGTGCCGTAGCCGTCGCCGTCGCCGTCGAAGAACCAGGTCAGCGACCCGGTGGCCTCGCCTTCATCGACCAGCCCGTCGCAGTCGCGATCCAGCCCGTCGCAGGCCTCGGGGGCCTCGGGGTACACGTCGGGCCGGGCTGGGTCGCAGTCACCGCCGATGTCCACGTGTTGGGGAGGCTGATCGCAGGCGAAGCGGATCTCCTCTGCGTCCCCGAAACCGTCCCCGTCCTGGTCCGCCATCCAGGGGATCTCGGGGTCCTCGTCCACGCTGCCGTCGCAGTCGTTGTCCAGGTCATCGCAGACGTCTCGGGCCAGGTCGTTGACCTCGGGCCGGCTGTCGTCGCAGTCGAAGTCGTTGTCGACGTAGCCCTCCGGGTCGTCGCAGGAGCCCATGGGCTGCCCGGGATCGCCGTAGCCGTCGCCGTCCGCGTCCACGTACCAGGCGCCCAGCACGTCCTGGTCGATCTCGCCGTCGCAGTCGTTGTCCACGCCGTCGCAGCGCTCGTCCGCCTGGGGATGGATGCCGGCGTCCAGGTCGTCGCAGTCGCCCTCGGCGGCGATGTAGTTGGCGGGCTGCTCGCAGGAGACCGCGGCGCCGGTGGGGTCGCCGAAGCCGTCACCGTCCAGGTCGGGGAACCAGGTGTTCAGCGTGCCCTCGTCGATCTCGCCGTCGCAGTCATCGTCCGTGGTGTTGCAGACCTCGGTGGCGTCGGGGTGTCGGGTGGGGTCCTCGTCGTCGCAGTCCCCCTCCTCGACGTTCCAGCCGTCGGCGTCGGCGTCGGCGGTCAGGGCTTCGGCCTCGGCGCGCCGGGCGCGGAGGTTCTCGCAGGCCAGCAGGCTGGGCAGGGCAAAGAGCAGCGTCCACATGCCTCAAGGATGCCACGAATGGGGCGCTGGCCGTGCTACGTATTCGGGCAGTGGAGGTGAGCGATGGGGCTCTTTGATCGCCTGGGCAACCTGGGCAAGGGCATGGTCGGCATCATGAAGCAGGGCGGCGACTCCGCCGAGGCGCGCATGGCCGCTCTGGAGGCCGAGCTGGGCCGCATCAAGCGCAGCGAGCCTCTGAGCCCCAAGCAGGCCGAGCAGGTCGATGAGGGGGAGGGCCTGCTGCGTCAGCTCAAAGCTCTGCACACCGCCGGGGTCCTCAGCGACACGGAATACGCGGAGAAGCTGGCGTCCCTCGCCGAGGACAAGCTGCCCGCGCCCCAGGCCTGGTTGGACCGGCATGACAAGGCGGCCCCGGCCGACACCGGGGCCGAGCCGGACGCGTCGGCTGCTCATTCGGAGTCGGGCCCGGATGGAGATGACGAGCCGGTGATCAAGAAGACGCTCTGAGGCGGGTGGCGGGGGCTGCTCTTCGGGCACGAGCGGGTTGGCCGGCTCGCTGGGGGGGCTCGGGTATCGGGTATCGGGTCTCAGGCATCACGCCGCTCCGGACCCGCGCTCGCTGGGGGGCTCAGGTCTCGGGTATCGGGTCTCAGGCATCACGCCGCTCCGGGCCCGCGAAACTCCCGGCGAATGAACCCAGCGCTGACGCAACCCCTGGTGAATGCACCGAGCGCGAGCGCAACCCCTGGTGAATGCACCGAGCGTGAGCGCAACCCCTGGTGAATGCACCCAGCGCGAGCGCAACCCCTGGTGGATGCACCACGACCTTCGCCATTTGGCCGTTCAGGGCCCCAATACATGCCCGCCCTGGTGCACTCAGCCTGGGTTGCGCAGTGCCGTGGTGCACTCAGCCCGGGTTGCGCAGCGGCGTGGTGCACTCAGCCCGGTTTGCGCAGCGCTGTGGTGCACTCAGCCCGGTTTGCGCAGCGCCGTGGTGCCGGCGTGTCAAGCCGGGCACCTTGCTAGCACTTCAGACCGGGCACCCTGTTTACACATCTGACTCCCCAAAGGGGCCGCCCGCAGGGAGCTTGCGACCGAGGACGGCCCCCGTAGTCACCACCGTGTTGGAGGGGCAGCGGGGCCGCGCTCGATAGG
>JAZAMN010000006.1:0-176222 GCA_036229005.1 Myxococcota bacterium | reverse complement strand
CCACCAGCCGCCCGCAGGCCGATCAGGGGCTGCAGACCATCCAGGTGACCGACGCATCCACCCACGCCATGGGCATCGTCGTGCTGGATGCCAGCCACCAGGAGCGGATCGTGAACCTCATCCCCGAGGCCACACCGCTCCCCGCTGAGAAGAGCGCCCGCTTCGCGTACGCCTACGACAACATGACCGCCGTACGGGTCGAGGTCACCGAGGGCGCAGGGGGCTCCCGCTCCGAGGTCACCGTGATCGGAGAGGTCGTCCTGGAGAACCTGCCGCCCAGACCCCGCGGCACGCCCATCGACGTGCTCTATCGCTACACCCAGAACCAGCTCCTGGAGATCCACGTGGTCGACGTGGAGACCCGCGCCCGTCGCCGCGCCCGCCTGAACCTCAAGGGCAGCCTGGACAGGCAGCGTCTGGAGCAGGCGCGCGGCAGCATGTCGAAGGCCCAGATCAACTGATCCTTCGCCTGCCCACTGAGCCGCAGCGTCGTCCGCGCGGCGGCCCCAGCGCGCCAAACGCGGTAACATAGGGCCACGAAACCGCGCCCCCCCGTGCGAGCTGGAGTGCCATGAATTCGCGGGACCTTGAGCAGATCGAGGCCTTCCTCAAGTTGGTCGGGAAGCCGAGCCTCTTCGCCTACTACGGCGTGGAGCCACGGGCTGCGGCCGCAGAGATCGAGGCCACCGTCAAGAAGCGCCGGACCTGGGCCCAGGGCCAGCAGGCCAACCCCAAGTACCGGGCCGAGGCCCTCTGGTTGATCAAGAACAACGCCCTGCTCCGGCGGGTTCTGCTCAGCGACCGCAAGACCTACCTGACCCACGTCGCCCAGAGCCAGGCGCAGCAGGGCCTCAAGCAGCTCGAGCCCTTCATGCGCGGCACCCTGGCCGGAGGCGTGCTCACCCCCGAGGCCGAGAAGGCCATCCTGGACCAGGGTGGGCGCCTCGGCCTGCGCCCCGAGATCGTCCGAGCAGCCCTGGACCGCTTGGTGCAGGAGGTCGGAGCCCGCCGCCACGGTGAGCCCGCTCCGCGCCGCGAGGCCCCCCGGCCCCGGCCCACCCCCAAGTCGGACAGCTTCAAGGACTACTACGCCCTGCTCGGCATCACGCCCGAGGCGGACGACAAGGCCCTGGAGGCCGCCCACAAGGCCCAGTACCGGGCCGCCCGCAGCCGCCGGGACAAGCAGGCTGTCAGCGCACTCTACGCCGACCTGGACGAGGCCTGGCGCGTGCTCACGGACCCCGTTCGGCGCGCCGCCTACGACGCCCAGTGGCGCGCCAACCGCGCCGGCATCAAGAGCTCGGATGTCAGCTCGGATGCGGTGAACATCAGCGGCTTCCTGCCTCCGCCCGAGAACCACCGGGTCCAGACCCCGCCGCCCCCGGCCGCGCCGATCAAGACGCCACCGCCCGCGGCCAAGCCGCCGCCTGTGGCCACGCCAAAGCCGGCTGTACCAGGCGCTTCCTCCACCCCCAGGACGCCCCCCCCGGAGCCCACCGAAGAGTCCGCGCCCCCGCGCCGAGGACCGCCCCCCCAGCCTGAAGGCATCGGCGGTCGAACCCTGGGCCTGGGTCAGACCAAGCGCCCGCGACGCGCCACCCCGCGCCTCTCGGTGGCCTCGCCTGAGGTCATCAGCGTCAGCCTGGGTCGTAAGCCCGAGCTGGTGGTCGTTGTGGTCAAGAACATCGGTGACGGCAAGATGGCGGGTCGCCTCACCGTGGACCAGGGCTGGGTCAACCTCTCCCGCAGCCGGCTGGACCCAGAGGCCGACCAGCAGGAGATCGAGCTCACCATCAACCCCGCCGAACTCCCCACCCGCAAGGGGACCGCTCAGCTCACCATCGTGACCGAGCACGGCGAGCGTAAGAGCATCCTGGTCAACGCCGAGAAGTCCGGCGTCTCCCCCGCCCTGCTGATCGGAGGCCTGGTGGGGCTCGTCGCCGCGGCCGCTGCAGGGTTGGCCATCGCCCTCTCCGGCGGGCAGACCAGCCTCGTCGTCCACGTGGACCCCATGGCCGACTCCATCGAGATCAACGGCCAGCGCGTCGGGGAAGGCTCGATGCTTGAGCTGACCGAAGGCTTCCCGGTTGACGAGCCCTTTGTCCTGCACACCGAGCTGCACGGCTTCTCCGCGGATGAGCGGCAGATCGTGGTCGAGTCCGGCGAGCGCGGCGAGATCCAGGTCACCCTCAACCCCGAGCCCCACCGCAAGCCCGAGGCCGAGGCCGACGCCACCGTCGATCCCGCCAGCCTCGACCAGGCCCTGGAGCGCCGCTCCAAGAGCTTCGCCGACTGCCTGCCCCAAGGCAGCCCAGAGCTCACCGTGGCCGCCGACTTCTACCTGGGCCCCACCGGTGAGCTGCTCTACCTCTCCCTGGATCCGGCACAGCTCCCCGACAGTCAGATCGCCGACTGCATCAACCGCCAGCTCCACCTGGTCTCCTACCCCGGCCACGGGGGCACGCTCGCCGTCGCAGAGGCCCACAGCATCCGCTTGAGCAAGGGGGGCAGTTGAGCCGACCAGTCACCCTCGATCCCCTGCTGGAGGAGGCCGAGGCCGCCCTGACCGAGGGGGATCTCGTGGCCGCCGAGGCCTACTGCCGCCAGGCCATCGCGGAGCGCCGCATGCTGCCCGAGGCCCACTACCTGCTGGGAGAGACTCTGCGCGACCTGGGCCGCCTGGACGAGGCTGAGGGCGCCTACCGCTCCGTCGTCCTGGGCGAAGAGAGCCCGGTGGTCTCGGACGCTTGGGCGGCCCTGTCCACCGTCCTGCTGCAGCAGCTCCGCTGGGAGGAGTCCCGCAAGGCCGCGAACCGAGCTCTGCGCGACGCCCCCGACAACCCCGAGGCGGCCTGGGTTCGAGGCGTATTGCGGGAGCGGCGGGGCGATGTCCAGGGCGCGATGCGGGACTTCTCGCGGGCCTGGAGGGTGGACCCCGTCGTCTTCCCGATGCCGCAGCCCCTCTCGGATGAGCTCATCGACGAGGTGGTCAGTGAGTGCCTGGAGGCTCTGCACCCCATCCTCCGGAACTACCTGGCCAACGTGCCCATCCTTGTAGAGGACTTCCCCAGCGAGGACCTCCTCTCCCAGTACGACCCGCCCGCGGGTCCCACCCAGATCCTGGGCTACTTCGCGGGCACCAGCCTCGCGGACCGCAGCCTGGAGAACCCTTGGTCCAACCTCCCGGCCACCATCGTGCTCTTCCGCACGAACCTGCAGCGCCGCGCCCAGGACCGCGAGGGCATGCTTGAAGAGCTGCGGATCACCCTCTTCCACGAGGTCGGCCACTTCCTGGGCCTGAGCGAAGAGGACCTGGAGGACCGCGGCCTGGATTGACCCTTCCCCCGAGCGCGGTTAGGGACTCTGCGGCTTTGGGGAAGTAGCTCAGCTGGGAGAGCGCAGCGTTCGCAATGCTGAAGTCGGGGGTTCGAGTCCCCTCTTCTCCACCATCCCGAAAGGCCCGTCCGCTTCACCGCGGCGGGCCTTTTCCATTTCCAGGGCTCAGCCCAGGTTGTGGTTGACCCGGCGCAGCGGGAGCCCCATCGCCTGGAGCTGTTCGCGCAGGTCTGCAGGGGGAACCTGGATCTTGAGCCGGATGACCTCGCCTGCGGCATAGGCCACAACGGTGGCGAAGCGCACCTGCCCAACCGTCACGCCTGAGCCCAGTTGCTCAAGCTCAGGCCGGATCTCATCCACCTCCTGCAGCGCCACTCCGCGGACCCCCTTCTCTCCGCACAGGCGGATGAACTGCTCCAAGGTCTCGGGCTGGTGTGTGATCACGGGGCCTCCACGCGGTAGAAGACCCAGCCGTAACTCGGCTCCTCCTGCAGAGGGACCAGCTTGACCTGCCCCAGGTGGTGCACCACAGGATCCTCCAGGTAGGGCGCGATCACGGGGGCCTGCGTCCACTGCTCGCGGAACCACAGCACGTAGCGGATCTCCCCCCGCGCCAGGTAGTGCGCGAACCCCGCCCGGTCCCCCGGCTGCACCGGAACGTCGAACCAGCTCTCCAGGGTGAAGCTGTGCGGCCGGCGATCCAGCCAGACCCCCGGGATGTTGTCGACCAGCACCCGGTCCCCGGGCTCAAGCTCCCCCTCGAGCCAACGCCCCAGCTCGACCTGCGGCTTGTAGAGCTCCTGCGACAGCGCGATCTGCCGCCGGGTCTCCGAGAGCATCGCGAAGGCCCCCTGCCCCAGCGCCAATACCACTCCCAGCCCCACCAGGGGCGTCCCACCGATGCGCTGCAGGCGATCCCCCACCCGCTCCAGCCCCGCCACCCCCAGCAGGATCAGCGGCGGCAGCACGCCATAGAGCCACTTCCAGTACAGGTTGTGCTCCGGACTGTGCTGCGCCGTCAGGCCGATCCCCAGCCAGAACCCCAGCAGGAGCAAGGCCGCGACCGAGACGCTCCGTTGGGCGCTGTGCTGTCTCCAGGGGGTGAAGAGGAGGCCGATGGGCAGCCCCAACATCAGGGCCCACCCCAGCCGGCTTGGGAGCAGCTCGAACAGCAGCCCGAGCACCACCCCCATGCCCGAGGTCAGGGTCTTTGTCTCGCCCCCGGTGGCGATGTTCACCGCCGCGGCGTGCTCCCAGAAGCGCCAGGTGCCGTGCATACCCTGGCAGTACAGCGACCAGAGCACCACGCCGCCCAGCAGTGGCCCCAGCGCATGCAGCAGGCGGAGCCCCCGGGGGCCTCGCCCCAGTGCATGGAGGGCCAGCACAGGCCCGAGGATCAGCAGCGCGTCCATGCGCGTGAGGAAGGCCAGGCCCGAGAGCAGGCTGGCCACCCACAGCCGCTCCCGAGTCAACGCGAGCAGCGCCCCCAGAACCAGCGCGGCATAGAGCGGCTCTCGCAGGGAGGTCGCCGAGTAGAGCGACAGCTCCGGCTGAACCGCCACGATCAGGCCAACGACCCAGCTCGCGCGGCGCCCAGCCACCCGGTCAGCCAACACCACGGACAGCGCGACCACGAACAGACCGCTGACGAAGGACACCCCGGTGGCGGCGAGCACCGCGTCCCCCACCACGGCCATGACCGCCGCCGACACCCCGTAGTACAGGGGCAGGTGGTTCATGTCGTAGTGGCGGAAGCCTGACTCCAGGACCCCCCGCACCATGGCCAGGTTGCCGTAGTCGCTCTCCTCCCAGCCGTAGTAGGGCCCCATCAAGGCGAGCCGAAGCACAGCCGCCAGGAGCAC
Organism: Myxococcota bacterium; assembly: GCA_036229005.1. GTDB lineage: Bacteria > Myxococcota_A > UBA796 > UBA796 > CAJQPC01 > CAJQPC01. The sequence continues at coordinate 171,024 of JAZAMN010000006.1, read as the reverse complement.
TACCGCCGACAGGAGCATGCCTCGCCGCGTCAGTCGCACGGCGGCATGCTACCGCCCGGGGAGGTCTCACGCCTCGTAGAACAGCGGCTCCCGACCTGCCCGGCCCAGCGCGTCCTTGAGGATCTCCTCCTGCTCGGGGTGCAGGCCCACAAAGCGAACGCCGCAGCCAGAGGGCTCACCACGCTCATTGTTCCGGTGCCACCGGACCTCGCCGCGGACCAAGAGCGCGGGGCCACCGTCCAAGGCCAGCGACAGATCGACGCCCTCGCCGATGGCCGGCGGGCAGAAGGTCGACACGAACACGCCGCCCTCGCTGATGTTCTCCGAGAAGCCCACAAAGAAGCTGTCGGAGCTCGAGCCGGAGATGGCCGCACGGAGCTCAACGCGCTCGGCGACGCGCAGCTCCTCCTGGCGGCGGCGCTCAGCGGCGCGTTCGACCTCCAGGGAGGCGCGCATCTCCTCCGCTTCCTCCGCGGTGGCCGGCTTGAGTGCAGTGTTTGCCATGGAACCTCCTCCTCTGCCCTTGGGGGGTGGGGCAGCTTTCGCCCCCGAGATCGGTACACACCCCCAATCGCGTTAGCACTGAGTCCCATGTCCGAGATCCGAAGCGGCTTCGTGCCCACCGACAGCGAACTCTCGCTCTTCTGGCAGGCCAGCGGGAGCGGCCCCCACACCCTGATCTGCTGCAATGGGGTGGGCGTCTCCACCTTCTTCTGGAAGTACATCGTGGAGCGCTTCTCCCGGGACTACCAGGTGGTCCTCTGGGACTACCGGGGCCACGGGCGCAGCGACCGTCCCCGCCACCCCCGGGGCGTCGATCTGAGCATCGAGACCTCCGCCCGGGACCTTGGCCGCGTCCAGGAGGCCGTCGGCGCCGACAAGGCCGTGCTCCTGGGCCACTCCATGGGCTGCCAGGTCATCCTGGAGCGCGCCCTGCAGGCACCGGAGAGCGTTCAAGGCCTGGGCTTGATGCTCGGCAGCGCGGGACGCGTCCTGGAGACCTTCTACGACAACCCCGGCAGCCGCCCCCTCATCAAGAGCATCGCGCGGCTCGCGGACGGCATCGGCGACACCGTCAACCGGATCGCCCGCCCTCTGGTGCGCAGCCCCATCGCCTGGAGCGTGACCCAGCGGATCCGCGCCGTGGACCCCTACTACACCTCCCGCGAGGACTTCGAGCCCTACCTGGAGCACCTCGCCGACCTGGACCTGCGCCTCTTCCTGCGCATGGTCCAGGAGGCCGACCGCCACGACGCCTTCCCGCGCCTGTCCGAGATCCAGGTCCCCGCCCTGGTCGTCGCCGCCGAGCGCGATGACTTCACGCCCCTCTGGCTGAGCGAGAAGATGGCCCGCGAGCTCCCCCAGGCCGAGCTGCTCGTGCTGGCCGATGGCTCCCACGCCGCGCTGATCGAGCAGCCTGAGACCATCAACCACCGCCTGGCCCGCTGGCTGCAGGAGTCGGTGCACTGGCCCCCGCCCCAGGGCGACAGCATGTAGTCTTGGCCCATGGCCTGGTACCGACCCCAAGGCGACGAGATCGCCCTCTTCACGACCGCAGCGGAGCGCCAGCTCCCCGTCCTCCTCAAGGGCCCCACGGGCTGCGGCAAGACCCGCTTCGTGCGCCACATGGCCGAGCGCCTGGGCCGCCCCCTGATCACCGTGGCCTGCCAGGAGGACCTCTCCGCCGCGGACCTCACCGGCCGCCATGTGCTGGAGGGCGGAGACACCGTCTGGCGCGATGGCCCGCTGACCCGCGCCGCTCGCGAGGGCGCAATCTGCTACCTGGACGAGGTCGTCGAGGCCCGCCCCGACGTGCTCACCACCCTGCACCCTCTCACCGACGACCGCCGCGTGCTCCCCCTGGAGCGCCTGGGCCAGGAGGTCGAGGCCGCCCCGGGCTTCCAGGTCGTGATCTCCTACAACCCCGGCTACCAGTCGCTGCGCAAGGAGCTCAAGCCCAGCACGCGCCAGCGTTTTGTGTCCCTGGCCTTCGACTACCCCAGCCCCGAGATCGAGCGGGAGATCATCCTCCACGAGGCCGGGTGCACACCCCAGGTCGCCGACCAGCTCGTCCAGCTCGGCATCGCCAGCCGCAGGCTCCGGGAGAAGGGGCTGGCTGAGGGCGCAAGCACACGGCTCCTCATCTACGCGGCAACCCTCTCTGCGAGCGGCATGGCGCTCAAGCCCGCATGCGAGGCCACGCTGGTGCACTCCCTGTCCGACGATCCGGAGCTCTCCGCTGCGCTGCAGGAGCTGCTCCGGGCTGTCCTGGGCTGATGGGCGCCCCCACCTGGAACCCCGAGGACGAGGACCTCGCCGACGCCGAGCGCGCCGAGGCCGCACTGCTGGAGCGCTTCCTCTTCTCCGACCCCGTCCTGTTGGATGGCCAGGGCCGCGAGCTCGGCACCCCTCTGCGCACCCTGCGCGGCCGCCTCACCCCCTTCCTCCAGATGGTCACCGGCCTGCCCATCAAGCTCGGCCAGGCAGACCCGGCCAGCACGGACGCGGAGCGCATCTACCTGCCCCTGGCCGCCCCCGCGCCGCCCCAGGCCTCGGACGAGCGCCTCTACCGCGTCATGGCCCTGGTCCAGGCCGGCCTCTGGGGCGCGGGCCTGCTCTCCAAGGACCGCACGCTCAAGGCCCTCTACCGCGACTGGGTGCTGCGCAACTGCTGGCACCTGCTCGCGGCTCGCTGGGTGCTCCAGGACTACGCCAGCCGCTACCCAGGCCTCGCCGCCGACTGGGAGGCCCTGCGCCATAGTCCCAAGGGCAGCGCCCTGCGCGTGAACCTCACCCCGGTGCCCTGGGAGGGCCTCCCCGCGGCCTTCGCGCCGCTCTACCGAGGGCTGAGCCACTGCCCCGCGACCGGACACGATCCCGTTGTCCAGGCGGCCGTCGACAGGGTGACCTCGACTGCGGGCGCGAGTGCAGCGGAGCTCGTATTGCTCGGACAGGCCCAGGCGGTGCGCCAACACCTGCTCAAGCGCCGCCTGGGCCCTCCTCCCCTCCCCTGGTTCCTGGGAGTGCTGCGGCCGGAGTGGATCCTCCGCGAGCTGGAGGACGACCCCGAGTACCGCAACGCCTGGATGAAGGGCCCCGCCCCCTTGCAGGGGCTGCTCTCCCGCGGTGGACGCCTGGAGGGCCCCGAGACCAGTAGACGAGGCCTCCGGGAGCGCCTGCGCGCGCGCCTCGGACGCCCCAGCAAGAAGCCCGAGGTCGATGTCGGCGCCATGCCCGCCTACGGGGTGCTCCGCGATGAGGCCCAGGACAAACTGCGGGAGCAGGCCCGGCGGCAGCACCAGCTCCCCGACCGTCCCGACCCGGACGAGCAGGCCTTCCACTACGACGAGTGGGACGCGGAGGCGCAGGGCTGGCGCGTCGAGCACGCCAAGGTCGTCGAGCCCAGCGCGCCGGGGGGCCCCGAGCAGGCCTATTGGGACATCGCCCGCGCCCACGCCCAGGAGGTCAACCAGATCCGCCGCCGCTTCGAGGCCCTGCGCACCGAGGAGCGCTGGGTGGGTGGGCAGATCGACGGACCGGAGATCGATCTCGACCGGGCCATCCTCGCGCGCTGCGACATCGCCGCGGGGCAGCAACCGGAGCGCCGCCTCTACCGCCGCTTCGTGCGACAGCCGGAGCCGCTGTGCGTGATGACTCTGGTGGACCTCTCGGGCAGCACCCAGGGCCGGGTCCTTCACGCGGAGCAGAGGGCGCTGGTGTTGTTCGCAGAGGGAATGCGCACCCTCTCGCTGGCCCACGCCTTCTACGGCTTCAACGGTGAGTCCGCCGGCGAGGTCCGGCTGTGGCGCCTCAAGGGCTTCGACGAGGACTACGAGCCCGCGGTCCTGGGCCGGATGGGCCGGCTGCGCGCCCAGGGAGCGACCCGCCTGGGGGCCATCCTGCGCCACGCGACCTGGCGGCTGCGCCAGCGCCCCGAGCCCCGCAAGCTGCTGCTGCTGCTCTCGGACGGGCGCCCGGAGGACCGGGACGGCTACCGCGGCGAGCGGGGCATCGCGGACTCGGCCATGGCGGTGCAGGAGGCCCACACGGCGGGCGTGCACCTGCACTGCCTGTCCATGGACAAGGAGCCCCAGGCGGGCAAGGCCTACCTGGGGCGCATCTTCGGCCCCGGCCGCTACCTGGTGCTCCCCAAGGTGGAGGAGCTGGCCGGGCGCCTGCCGGAGCTCTTTGTCAGCCTGGTCTGAGGGCGGAAGCCACCCTCAGCGGGGTCGACAGCGGCGAGCGCTCAGTGGCCCAGGCCCTCGAAGCCCGCGCGCCGGGGGAGCGCCTCGTAGCCCTTGGCCTCCAGCCAGCGCTCGGCCTCCAGGGCGGCCATGCAGCCGGAGCCCGCGGCGGTCACGGCCTGGCGGTAGACGGAGTCCTTGACGTCGCCGGCGGCGAACACACCGGGCACCTTGGTCGCGGTGCTGTCGGGGGCGGTCTTGATGTAGCCGACCTCGTCGGTGTCCACCCACTGGGTGAAGGCGTCGGAGTTGGGCTTGTGGCCGATGGCCAGGAAGAAGCCGGTGACGGCCAGGTCGCGCTCCTCCTTGGTCTCGCTGTTCACCACGCGGATGCCCTCGACGCCCTTCTCGCCCAGCACGTCTGCGACGGTGGTGTTCCAGAGGACCTCGACCTTGTCGTTGTCGAACACGCGCTGCTGCATGATCTTGGACGCGCGCATCTCATCGCGGCGCACCAGCAGGTAGACCTTGGAGGCGAACTTGGTCAGGAAGGTGGCCTCCTCGGCGGCCGAGTCACCGCCGCCCACGACCGCGACGACCTGGTCCTTGTAGAAGAAGCCGTCGCAGGTCGCGCAGGCGGACACGCCGTAGCCCTTGAGGCGGGTCTCGTTGGGCAGGCCCAGGTACTTGGCGACCGCGCCCGTGGCGATGATGACGCTCTTGGCGTAGCCGGTCTTCTGGCCGGCCTTGTACTGGAAGGGCCAGGCGCTCAGGTCGACGGACTCGGCGGTCTCGTAGCTGAACTCGGTGCCGAAGCGGGTGACCTGCTGCTTCATGCGCTCCATGAGCTCGGGGCCCATGATGCCCTCGGGGAAGCCAGGGAAGTTGTCCACGTCCGTGGTGATGGTGAGCTGGCCGCCGGGCTGGATGCCCTCGAAGACCAGGGGCTGCATGTTGGCGCGGGCGGTGTAGAGCGCGGCGGTGTGCCCCGCGGGGCCCGAACCAAAGATCACGACTTCACGGACAGAATCAGACACAGGAATCTCCAGTGCTCCCCGAGGGAGCCAAAGCGGGAGGAGCCACGGGCAGCTCCGATGAGGGACCCCTAATCGCCGTGGAGCAGCAGACAAGCGGGCCCCAAGATAGGCCCCGTCCATGGATGATGCAGAGCGCATTCTGGGCCGCGCCGCGGCGCTTGGCTTCCAGCACCTGGGCGTGGCTCGGGTCCAGATCCCCTCCCCCCGGGCCGCCGAGTTCCAGGCCTGGCTGGACGCCCGCCACCACGGCCCCATGACCTACATGGAGGCCGGCGCCGCCGAGCGCATCAACCCCCAGGCCCGGATGCCCACCGCCCGCAGCGCGCTGGTGCTGGCCATGGAGCACAACCACCGCCGGCCGCCCGATCCCGGGGGACTCACCGGCAAGGTCGCCCGATACGCCTGGGGCCGCGACTACCACAACCTGGCCGGCAAGCGCCTCAAGAAGCTGATGCGCCAGCTCCGCGCCGAGGGGGTCGCCTGCTGGGGCGGCATCGACACCGCCCCCATCCTGGAGCGCGCCTGGGCCGAGGCCGCCGGGGTGGGCTTCTCCGGCAAGAACTGCGTGCAGATCCTGCCCGCCCACGGCTCCTGGATGTTCCTGGGCGTGCTCTTCCTGGAGCTGGAGCTGCCCGCCACCCAGCCCATCACCCGCGATCACTGCGGCCGCTGCACCCGCTGCCTGGACGCGTGCCCCACCGGCGCCTTCCTGGGCCCCCACGTGCTCGACGCGCGCCGCTGCATCTCCACCTGGACCATCGAGTCCCGCGGCCCCATCCCCGAGCACCTCCGCCCGGGCATCGGTCGCTGGGTGTTCGGGTGCGATGTCTGCCAGGAGGTGTGCCCGCACAACGTCTCCGCGCCGGACAGCCCGGAGGACGACTTCGCCCCCGTCAACGCCTGGCTGGACCTCCCCTGGCTGCTCGGGGCCAGCGAGGAGGAGATCCTGGCGCGCTTCACCGGGACCCCACTGCGTCGGCCCGGTGCCCGGGGCCTCAAGCGGAACGCGTGCGTCGTCCTGGGCAACCTGGGCAACAACGAGGCCATCCCGGCGCTGGAGCGCGTGGCATCCGGCCAGGACCCCCTGCTGGCCGAGCACGCCCGCTGGGCGATCGCCCGCATCGGCATGTGAAACTCAGGACCCGGCCCCGTGGTCCGATCCGATCTCATGCTCAAGCGCCTGCTGCTCTTCTCCGAACGAGGGAGCATCGCCTCTCTGGCGGTGCCCGCGCTGACTCTGCCCCCGCTGCTCGCGACCAAGGGCCCGGCCATGGCCGCCGGACTCCAGCTCTACGGCGGCAACCCGGAGCCCTCCATCCCCAGCCTCGCCTTCCCCTGGTTGCCTGCCCTCGGACTGGCGCTCGGAGCGCTGGGCCTGGCTGCGGTTGACCTCGTTCGCGCCCACTGGACCTTGAGGTGGTCGGCCATCCTGGGGCTCTTGGTGTCCTGCGGGGTGAGCGTGGACCACCTCCTCGACCTCACCTCTCTGGCCGCTGAATGAACCTGCGCCTCCGGCTGCCCGAGGGAGAGATCTCCCTGTCCTACGAGGACTTCGAGGAGCGCGTGCGCCGCGGCGAGATCGGCCCCGAGATCGAGCTCTGCTACCCCGAGGTCACCGGCCGCGACTTCCTGCCCGTGGGCGAGCTGGAGCTCTACCAGATCCTCTCCAACCCGGAGCAGCGGCGCTTCGAGGCCCGCCTCCGGAACGGCATCCCCCTGGCCACCGCGCTGCTCGTCGGCCTGCAGGTGCGGATCTTCTTCCTGGGCAAGCTCCCCGGCGGAGAGGACCTGATCATCAGCCACTTCACGAACTGGGCCCCGGCGGTGCTGGAGACCGGCGAGATCTGGCGCCTGTTCACCTACGGCTGGCTGCACCTGGGGCTGAACCACCTGGCCCTGAACATGCTCTTCCTGGGCTACGCCGGCTGGAACCTCGAGCGCGCAATGGGGCGGCGGAACCTGCTTGCGGTGTTCCTGCTCTCCATCCTCACCGGCGGCCTGCTGTCCATGGCCATGTCGCCGGGTCGGCCCAGCCTGGGGGCCAGCGGCGGAGACTTCGGCCTGATCGCCGCGAGCGTCGTGTTCGGCTGGAAGTACGAAGACCAGCTCCCCAGCTTCGCCCGCAAGTACTTTGGCTGGGCGATCCTGCCCTATCTGGTCTACCCGCTGTGCCTGGGCCTGCTCTCCCCTGCGGTGGACAACTGGGGGCACCTGGGCGGGATGCTCGGCGGCGCGCTGGCCGCCACCTGGCTGAGGCCGGACGGCTTCGAGGCGAACACCACGCACAACGTCAAGGGCCGCCAGCTCATGGCTGCAGGCGCCCTGCTGACCCTGTTCACCCTGAGCCTGCTGGGGCCGCGCCTGGTCCGCGTGCACAGCATCCACGATCAGGGGCTGATCTCCAGCGTCCCGCAGTCCTGGGAAGAGGGCTGGGACTTCACCGAGGACCGGGGCTGGAACTCCCCCACCGGCCGCGGGATCTGGGTCGCGACCTCACAGCAGCTCGCCGCTCCACCCACCCCCGACGAGGCCCTGCGGCAGTTCACGCGCCAGCTCGAGAGCCGCGTCTCGGCGGTCCACCTCAGCGCCAGGGAGCAGACCGAAGTGGGGGGTTGGCCTGCGACACGGGCCACCCTCACCTACAGACGCTCTGGGGTGCTCCAGCAGCTCGAGCTCCTGTTGATCTGTCGAGGTGCGACCGTCCACCGCATGCACCTGCACTTTGATGCGGCCGACGCCTTCAGGTACAGGCAGCTCGCCGAGAAGCTCTTCGCCGCCGCCGAGCTGGAGCTGCCCCCGGAGCTGGAGCTGGCCCGCGGGCGCACCCGCAGCAACCCGAACTCCTGGAAGCTGGCGGTGGAGCACGGGCGACAGGCGGCCATCGCGGGCTACCCAGAAGAGGCCGCCGAGGCGCTGGCCAAGGCCTACCGCCTGCCTCGCGCGGATCAGGCCAAGGTCGCGGCGCTGCGCCTGGACCTCTACGCCGACTACGGGGTGGGGCTGGACCCCATGCACATCGACCGCTTCCTGGTCGACCACGGAGACTCGGCGGCCGTGGTCGTCGCGGCCGCCTCAGCGCTGGAGCGCCAGGACGACACCCGCGGCGCACAGGCCATCCTGGAGGACGCGCTGCGCCAGAGCCCCGAAGACCTGCTGCTCAAGCGCACCCTGGAGCGCTACCAGCAGTCCCAGGAGTAGGCCTACGGAGTGGGCCCTACACGGTGGACCCGACAAGGAGGACCCGCCTCAGCGGGGGCGCCCGCCACCACGAGGCTGGGGGAAGGACCGCGCGTTCCGAGGCTGCGCGCGCATGCCCCGCCGCCCCACCTGGGGGTTGGGGTACTGATCCGGGAAGAACTGGTACCAGCCCTGGCCGAAGGTCTTGCCGTAGTCAAAGCGCTTCATCTTGTCGTTGGCGACGGACTTCTGCAGCTTCTTGAGGCCGTCGGGCGCGTCCACGGCCTCGATTCCGGCCGCCAGCACCTTCTGCGCTTCGTCCGTGCGCTTGCCCTTGAGCAGCAGCCAGACCTTGACCGCGTAGAACAGCGGCTCGTTCCGGGCCAGCAGCTCGGTCTTGTCCAGCCGGGCCAGGCCCTCGTCCAGCTTCTGGTCCCGGGCGTCCATGATGGCGAGCATGGCCATGGCCTGCCAGTTGCGCTTCCAGGCCTTCTCCAGCAGCGGGCGCGCCTTCTTGTAGTTGCGCTGCATGTACTCCAGCGTGCCGAGCTGGGCGTCGATCTGCTGCTCGACCAGGAACTGCCACTTGCCCAGGGGGCGCGCGCTCTCGATGGTCGCGATGCCCTCCTTCACGCGGCCGGTCTGCAGGTGGCTCACGGCCTGGGCCATGATCTGCTCGACCTGGGCGCCCGTGCGGCGCATCAGGATGAAGTAGAGCGGCGGCCCCACCAGCAGCGCGGGGGCGAATCCGTAGTACCACTCGCCGGCCACCGCTCCGAGAGCGAAGGCCACCAGCGACACACCAAGGGCGATGAGCAGGTTGTACATGCCGCCCGGCTAACCCGCTCTACTCCTCGGCGCCCTCAGTGTCCTCGACCAGAGTCCCCGCGACCGTGCCGGTGGCCGACATCGAGCCGCTCAGGCCGTCCGTGGTGCTCCATTCGTCGATCACGGTGTAGGTGCCCGAGAGCTCCTCGCCCTGCCAGACCAGCTCGGCCTCCCACTCCAGCGCGTGGTTGGCGTCCACCGGCTCGGCGTCCCCCAGCTCCGTCGCGTCCCCAACGAAGGTCCACGCGGGAATCCGCAGCCCAAAGCGGTTGCAGGAGCCCGCCCCCTCGGTCAGGCGGGCCGTGGTCTCCTGTCCGTCGATCTTGAGGCGCAGGTTCCCGGAGTCCCGCTGGTACTGCAGGTCCCAGTCCCACAGCCCGTTGAAGAACACGCTGTAGGTGGGCATGTCCTCGGCAGCGTCCTCCGGCTCGAAGGTGTTGACCGTGGACAGCACCTCGTAGGTGCCGTTGACCCGAGACATGTCATCGCACTCGGACGCACAGGCGACCAGGGCCACAAGCCAGAGCATGGATTCCTCCTGGCCGCCGAGACTATCACGCGCCGTCGGCTCCATCGGGGGCGCCTTGACCCCAGCCGCGCGCCTGCGCTACACCCAGCCCCCCGGGAGGCCTCATGTCCAGCGGTATCGACCTCCGCACCTTCACCTTCATCGACGTGCTCCAGCCCCAGACGGCGGGCTTCGTCGGCACCATCTCCAAGGGCTACCTGCCCCTGGCCGGTCAGGCCGCGCTCTTTGTCGAGGTCTCCCCCGGCATGGGCATCAACGGCGTCATGGACGCGGTGCTCAAGAACACCACGTGCACCCCCGGGATCATGGTGGTCGAGCGGCGCTCCGGCGTGCTCGAGGTGCACGACGACGACCAGGGCCAGGTGCGCGCCGCGGCCGACGCGATCAGCGACATCCTGGACATCAACCCCGCGGACCGCCTCAAGCCCCGGGTGGTCTCCGCGCAGATGATCCACGGCGTCAGCCCGCACCACAGCCAGCTCGTCAACCGCATGCGCCACGGGGACCTCATCCACGAGGGCGACACGCTCTACGTGCTCGAGATCCACCCCGCCGGCTACGCGCTGCTGGCCACCAACGAGGCCGAGAAGGCCGCGAACATCCACGTCCTGGAGATGCTCGCCTTCGGCGCCTTCGGGCGGGTGTACCTGGGCGGCTCGGAGGAGGAGCTCAGCCAGGCCGCCGCCGCCGCGATCGCCGCCCTGGAAGACATCGACGGCCGCGAGAACCCGCCCCGATAGCCCTACTCCGCTGCTGGCCGGCCACCCTTGCGGGGGTCCGCTGCGGCCACCCGGGTCCCGTCCTCCTCGACCACGACGAGCTGTACGGCGGAGAAGAACTCCCACTGCTTGGTCTCGTGCCCCCGCGCCTCCAGGCTGCGCTGCACGTCCGCGGGGATCCCCGGCTCCAGGTTCAGCACCTCGGGCACCCACTGGTGGTGCATGCGCGGAGCCGCCACGGCGTCCTCGGGGTCCATCCCGAAGTCGATGACGTTGGAGAGCACCTGCAGGGTCGAGGAGATGATCAGCGGTCCCCCGCTGGCCCCCACCGCCATCACCACCTCCCCCTGGTCATTGAGCACCACCGTCGGTGTCATCGAGGACAGGGGCTTCTTGCCGGGGGCCACCGCGTTGGCCTCGCGCCCGATGAGCCCGAAGGCGTTGGGCACCCCCGGCTGCGCGACGAAGTCGTCCATCTCGTTGTTCAGCAGCACGCCGGAGCGCTCCGCGACCACCTTGGACCCAAAGGAGGTATTGATGGTCGTCGTCAGGCTCACCGCGCGACCGTCGGCGTCGATCACCGCGATGTGCTGCGTCCCAGCGTCCTCCGGGATCGCGTAGTCCCCGCCGTACGCGCCCCGCTCCAGCGTGCGCGTGGGCCAGATGCTGCCCTGGATCTCCGCGATGCGCTCCGGGGCCAACATCTGCTCCAGCGGGACGTCCACGAACGCCGGGTCCCCCATCAATGCCGCGCGGTCGGCATACGCGTGCTGCGAGGCCTCCGCCAGCAGGTGCAGGTGCTCGCTCGAGTTGTGGCCCAGCGCTGCCAGGTCATGGGCCTCCAGCACCGCCAACACCTGCAGCAGCACCGCCCCACCCGAGCTCGGCGGCGGCATCGTCAGGATCGTGTACCCCCGGTAGCTGCCGACCAGGACCTCCCGGTCCACCGGCGCGTAGTCCTCCAGGTCCCCCAGCTCCAGGATGCCCCCCTGCGCCTGCACGCTCTGCGCGATGTCCTGGGCGATGTCCCCCTTGTAGAAGGCCTCCCCCCGGCTCGCCGCCCAGCGCTCGATGCTGCGTCCCAGGGCCTTTCGCCGGAGCTGCTCCCCTGGCTCAGGCAGGCGCGAGACCCCGTCAAAGAGCACCAGCATCTCCGGGCGGCGCTCCAGCGCGTGGATCAGGTGCACCCCGGCCCCGAAGCCCTTCTTGGCGTAGCGGACCGCAGGCGCCGCGACCTGCTGGAAGCTCAGGCTCCCGTGGGTCTCCATCAGGCGCGCCAGGCCGGCCGCCTCTCCCGGAACCCCGACCGCGAGCCCGCCATCGACCGACGCCCCCGGCACCACCTGCCCATTGGCGTCCAGATACATGTCCGGCCCCGCCCCAGCAGGCGCGATCTCCCGGAAGTCGAGCACCGACCGCTCCTCGCCGGCGACCACCAGCGCAAAGCCGCCTCCCCCCAGCCCGGATCCGGCGGGTTGAACCACCCCACACGCGAGCGCCGTGGCCACCGCTGCATCCACCGCATTCCCCCCTCGGCGCAGGATCTCCGCCCCCGCGAGGGAGGCCAGCTCGTGGTCGGAGGACACCATCCCCGCGTCCCCGGACAGCGGAGGAGGCGCCACGGCAGGCAACAGGAAGAGGGCGGTGAGGGCCAGCAGGCTTCGGGAGAGACGCTTCATGGCACCCAGTGTGCCACGGCCCACCGCCGGTCCTCTGGGTGGCTCATCCCCCGCTGTCACCTGGGCTCAAGCGAGGAGATCATCCAGCATGGCCGCCCAGGCCACCACGACCACCACCTGCATCAGGTAGGGCCGCAGCGCCTCCCGCCAGAAAGGCGGCCGAGGGCTCCCGTTCTCGTTCCCCGGGTGGTGCCGCCAGACCATCAACAGCGGCCCCAGCCCACCCACCGCCAGGCCAGCCGCAACGCACGACAGCATCGCCGGATCGGGCGGGTTCGCCGAGGCCCCCAGCATCGAGTGGATCAGCGGCGCGCCGGCTGTCTCCCCCATCAGCAGACCCAGCAGCACGCCGGCCGTCGCGAAGAGCCAGTTCGCGGCGTCCGGCAGCGCCCCTTGCAGCAGCTCCAGCCCCGCGAGCAGCTCCCGGGAGAGCCCTCCGTGCCGAGCGCCCCAGGCCAACACCCCCGCTGCGATGGCGAACACGCCCTCGCCCGCCGGAAAGCGCTCCGCCTGCAGGTTCTTGCGGGCCAGGAAGGCCAGCAGGGCAGCGGCGGCGGCCAGGAAGATCAGGCGCTGGGAGGGGATCCAGGCCACCAGCGCAGCGGCCGAGCCGAGAATCAGGCTCACCGAGACCCGACCCTGACGCTCTGGGAGCGCCCCAACCGGCCAGGCCACCAGAGCGAGGAAGATCGGGAGCGGTCCAAAGTAGGCGGGGTCCACCACAACCAGACTGACCGGTGTCCCAATCGGAGAGATCAGCGCCGCAGCCGAGGCCACCAGTGCCGCTCGGATGGCCGTCCCCCGATCCGCGATGAGGCCGGCCAGCAGCGCCGCTGCCCCCAGGTCCCCCATCAGCCAGCCCGCCAGCGCAGCCACCAGACCCCAGCTCCGGGGCAGCACCGGGCCACCGGCTACCCGGGCGCAGTGTCCCAGCAGCAGCCAGGCCAGGATGCTCCCCGTCTCCTCCCAGGGGAGGCCCGCCAGGCCACCTGCCTGCAGGTTCAGACCGAACACCGCCGCCAGGACCACCGCGACCACGGGCAGGCCCAGCCACCAGACCCGGTGACGGGCTGGCGCCAACAGGGTCGCGAGCCCCAGGATGACCCCGAAGGCGACCGGCGCCTGGAGCTCGGGGCTCAAAGGGCCTCCACCTGCGCGTCCACGGCCTCCAGGGCCTCGCTGGGGTCCGCGATGAAGAGCAGCAGCCCGCGCCACACCCACTTCTGCCAGTGGTAGTCGGAGATCCGCCCCTGGGACACCGCCAGGTGCACCCGCGGGAGCTCCCCGCCGTAGGCCTCGCTGAGGTCGTCGAAGAGCAGGTCGAAGTCCTCCTCGTCGGGGCGGTAGCCCACAAAGAACACGACCTTCTTGCGGAACACGGCGCGGAGTGCCTTGGACTGGGCGCTCAGGGGGTGTAGCGCTTGGTCCGCGTCGCTCAGCACGACGCTCTCGGGGCGCTCGAAGCCGCCCCAGAGCTTGGTGATCACGAGCCCCGGCGCCTCGAAGTCGGGCAGCGGCTCGCCGGGGTAGACCACGCGGTAGTCGATGCCCTCGGCCTGGGCTGCCTGCTCCAACAGCGCATCCCTGCAGGTCGTGTAGATGCGCGTGAAGCGCCGCACGGCCCGCCGGTGGAACTCGCCCGGCTCCGCCTCGGTCGCCCCCTGGAAGCCCGCGACGCGGCGCAGGACCTCCTCGCGCGGGGCCCCCTCCAGGAGCTTGCCGACGGCCTCACGGACGGACACGCGACCGCCCAGCTTTCGGGCCAGGCGCCGCTGGCCCAGGAACTCTCCGCCCGACTCGGTCACCGCCTCGAGGGTGGCGCGGTTGCCCACAAAGAGCACGCAGCGGCCTGCAGCGGCCGCCTCCACCACCTCGACGGGGACGTTCATAGGGCCAGCACCCCGGAGACCGCGGCGATCTGGCCGGCCAGGGCCTCGCGATCCCGGACCACCGCGCCCACCTGGGCCACGGTCAGCGCCGCGATCCGGCTGCCCAGCTCACCGCTCTGCTTGGGGGCCCACCCGCGGGTGAACCCGTACAAGAACCCGGCTGCGTAGCTGTCGCCCGCGCCGGTGGTGTCCTGGGCCACGGTCTTGTGGACCTCGACGCGCTCGACCACACCGTCGTGGCAGACCAGGGAGCCCTGGGAGCCCAGCTTCACGATGACCGTGCGGGCGTGCTTGGAGACCTCCTCGATGGCCTGGTGCGGCTCCAGCCCGGTCAGGGCCGAGGCCTCCTCCGCGTTGAGGAAGACCACGTCGGCGTAGTCCTTCACCGCGCGCCACATGGCGTCCTTGACCGTGCCCACCACGAAGGGGTCGGCGACGTCCAGGGAGATGGGGATGCCCGCGGCCTTGGCCACCTCCAGCGCCTCCCAGGCAGCCTCCGCCATGGGACCACCCAGGAAGAGATAGCCGGTGACGTGCAGCACCTTGGCGTCCTTGATCAGCTCGGCGAAGGTCCCGATGTGGGGGAGCTGCACGGAGGCGCCGAGATCGGTGCACATGGTGCGCTCGGCGTCCTGCTGCGAGATCAGCGCCAGCACCTTGCCGGTGGGCTGCTCGTGCGAGGTGTGCAGGCACTCGTGGCCGCAGGCCTCGTGCATGCGCTTGGCGTAGAGCCGGCCCAGGTGATCGTCGCCCACCTGACCGCAGAAGGTGGTGTCCAGGCCCATCAGACCCAGGGCCGCGATGGTGTTCGCGCAGGAGCCACCGGTGTGGACCTCCACGCCGTAGTCCTTGACCGCGGCCATGAGCTCTTCCCAACGCTCATGGTCGACCGGGTGCATCAGACCGCGGGTCAGACCGAGCTTCTCGAGCACGGAGTCATCGGGGATTTGAACCAGGGCATCCACGAGGGCGTTGCCCAGACCGGCGACATCAAAGCGCATGGGGCCTCCAGGGGAGGGCGCCCCTAATCCGGGGCCGGTCCCCTCGCACCCTGCGGGTGGCCTGGGGTGGTAGCCTGCCGCACCGTGAGCTCCCCTCCCCCAAAGCGCAGACGCTGGACCTTGTCCGTGTGGATCGGCCTGATCCTGGCGGCCGTGCTCTTTGGCTGGTTCATGTGGGGCGTCCAGTGGCCGCTGCTCTGGGAGTCGTTGAGGGGGGTCAAGCTCTGGGCGGTCGCAGGAGCCTGCCTGCTGGTGCTCTCCGAGTTCTTCATGCGGGCCTTCCGCTGGCGCATCCTGCTCAAGCCCGTGCACCCCAACGCCCCCGTCGGCCCCCTGCTCTCGGCCATCCTGATCGGCGCCGCCGCCAACACCCTGCTCCCCGCCCGGGCGGGCGAGATCGCCAAGCCTCTGGTCGCCAGCAAGAAGCTGAACGTCCCCTTCCCTGCCGTGCTCGCGACCGCGGTCATGGAGCGGGTCTACGACATCTTCGGCCTGCTCTGCGTGCTGATCACCATGGTCATCGTGCTCCCCGCGCAGCCCGGCGACGGCAGCGCCCACGACGCCGAGATGGTCTACAAGCTCAAGCTCTACGGCGGGATCTTCGGCGCCACGGCCCTGGCCGCCATGGCCGTCTTCTTCGTCCTCGCCTCCAAGGGGGAGGCCGCCAAGGGGCTCTTCCACCGGATCACCGCGCTGGCCCCCGAGCCCGTCGCCAGGCCCTTCAACCACCTCTTCGACGGCTTCGTGCAGGGCCTGGGCAGCGCCCGCGATCTCCCGGGAATGCTCAAGGCTGCGGCCATCTCCGCCGGCATCTGGTTCAACGGCGCCCTGGCCATCTCCCTGCTCTTCATCGCCTTCGGCTTCGACCTCTCCTTCGGCGCGGCCTGCTTCACGGCTGTCGCCATCGCCCTGGCCGTCGTGCTCCCCCAGGCCCCCGGTTTCCTGGGCGTCTTCCAGGTCGCGATGGAGCAGACCATGCTGCTCTGGAGCGTGGAGCCCACCGGCGCCAAGGCCTTCGCCATGCTCTTCTGGGCCGTCTCCTTCCTGCCCGTCACCACCCTCGGCCTGCTCGCCCTCTGGCGCGAGGGCATGAGCCTGCGCGAGCTCTGGTCAAGGGATGGTGAGCCCAGCACCCAACCCGCGCCCCAGGTGCGATGATGGCGAATCGGAGGACCCCATGACCCTGCTCACCCTCGCCTTGAGCCTCAGCCTGGCCTGCAAGGACGGCGACACCGCCACCGACGATTCCCAGGTCGAGGGCGACGCCGACTCTGACGCGGACACCGACAGCGACACCGACACCGACGCCCCTGTCTCCGACGCCGCCGGCACCGTGGAGACCCGCACCGATCCGGCCCTCTCCGCCGACATCGCCATCGTGAAGGCCTTCTCCTACTCCACCGACAAGAAGACCTTCATCTACGCGAGCTCCAACCCCGCCGCGAGCTGCGATCTGCTCACGGATGTCTACGACCCCGAGAAGGGCTCGCAGGACCTCACGGACCTCTTCCTGCCCGGCCACTGCAACGTGTCCATCACCCTCGTGGGGGCCCCGCCCATCGAGGACTACGACATCAAGAACGGCGACGGCAGCGCGGTCGCCAACATCGCCTGCACCATCGGCGAGGGCGCCTGGGAGTACAGCGGCAGCGGCGCGGACTCCGGCTACTTCTGGACCGGCGACTACTACACCGGCTCGGCCTTCAAGGAGACCCTCTCCATCGCCTGGGAGGACCAGGCCTCCGGGCAGCTCCACGCCACCCTCAAGCTCGGCGGCTACAACGGCACCCTGAGCGACACCGTCGGCGAGGTCGACGCCCAGGGCTACATCAAGGGCGAGGTCTACACCGTCGAGTGTGAAGGCCTCTCCGGCTCGGGCGGCTTTTGAGGGGCTGGCTGGCGGCGCTCGCCGTCGCCGTCCTGTGGGGCCTCGGCCCCGCCCTCCCCGCGTGGCTCCAGGGTGAGCTCATCGGGTCCCCCTGGACCGACCTCTACCCCAGCGTCTGGGGTCTGTGGGCCTTCGCCTCCGACCAGCCCGGCTGGCCCACGACCACCACCCAGCTCGCCGCCCCCGAGGGCATGCCCTTCTACTACTCCAGCCCCCTCCACGGCTGGCTGGCGGCGCCCCTGCTCCCTTGGCTGGGCATCGTCCACACCTGGAACCTCAGCGTCGTCGCCGCCCGCGTGGCCACCGTGCTCTGCGCCTTCGGAGCGGCCCGGGCCTGGGGGCTCAAGGGCCCTGGAGCACTGTTCGCGGCCACCGCCTACGCCTGCAGCCCCTTCTTCCACGGCTACGCGGTCGAGGGCATCGTCGAGGGACTGGACGGCTGGACCCTCGCCTGCTTCCTCTGGGCGTTCAAGGCCAGGCGCAGCGGCTGGGCCATCCTCGCCTTCGGCCTCACGCTCCTGTCGAGCTGGTATCTGGGCGCGGTCGCCTGCTTCATCGCCCTCTTCCTGGGTCCCCGAGCCTGGGCGCTGGCCATCGGCGGCCTCCTCGTCGCGCTCCCCGGCCTCACCGGATTCCTGGGCTTCGCCGACGGCGTGGGGCCCCTCGACCCCGCCATTCGCCGAGCGATGGGCACCCAGATCGGCCCCTGGCGGCCCGGTGTGCTCTCCGGTGAGAACCCCTTCGCGATGACCTCGTGGGTGGGGCTTCTCCTGCCTGTGCTGGCTGCCTTCCAAGCCCGGCGGTGGCCCAAGATCGCCGCCGCGGCCGGGGTCTTCTTCCTCCTCTCCTTCGGGTGGGGCCCCTGGTTCGAGCTCCCCCCGCTGAGCGCCATCCGCTTCCCCTACCGCTTCCACGCCGGCACCCTCCTCTGCCTCGCGCTCCTCGCCGGCGCCCAGGTGCAGCGCTGGTCCTGGGGCTGGCTCCTCACCCCGCTGCTCCTGCTCGAGAGCCTGCTGCTCAGCCCCATCGAGCCCCTGCTCCCGGCCGCGCCCTCCACCCTGGAGCCCGTGTACGCCGACCTCTCCGGCCAGGTCCTCCTGGACATCCCCGGCCCCCTCTCCATGCCCCCCGGCCAGATGAACCGCAGCCGCCCCCGCGCGCGCTGGTTCCTCTACCAGCAGGTGGGCCACGGCATGGGCAGCCCCTGGGTCCCCGACTTCAACAGCGTCAGCCAGGTGGGCGACGACGGCCTGGACAGCGTGCGCGCTCTGGATCCCCTCGCCCAACAGCCCCTGCCCGAGGCCCTCCACATCCCCGCCAGCGTCGACATCATCGTCCTGCACCCGAGGGAGCTCTCAGGGCGCGCTCAGGACGCTCGGGCCCACCTCTCTGAAGTCGGTTGGCGCAAGCACCGCTCATCATCGGATGGCGCCCACGAGGTCTGGCTGCCCGCGACCAACTGAACCCTCTGGACCGCGCCCTCAGCGCCTAGGGAAGGTCCACGTCGAACAGGAACATGGCGTGGTCGGCCGTGAAGGGCGCCTCACTGACGATCAGGGGCCAGTTCATCCGCTCAAAGCTGCGCCGGTCCAGCGCCACGTGGCCCACCTTGGCCCCGCTCGCGTCCTGCACGCTCACGCGCAGCCCTCGCAGGGACAGGTCCCCGAGCATGCACACCGGCGCGAGCCCAAAGAGCACCGTCAGCAGGTCCCCGACGGCGGCGTCGCTCAGGCTGGCGACCGGACCGCTCAGGCGGAAGGAGATGTCCAGCACGTCGCCCTGGCGGCTGGCGTAGGCGCTGGCCCGGGTGTTGTTCAAGGGCACCTGACCGCCCACCCGACCCCGCTCCACGAGCTGCCGCCACTGGAGCAGGTCTTCCGGCAGGCGCTCACTCTGGAGCAGCGCGCCGGCCAGCGGTGCCGGGTTGCTGCGGGCCTGCTCCAACACCAGGACACCCGCCTCCAGGGCCCAGCGAAGGAGCTGCGCCCGATGCAGCGGCGGGAGCGCGGCGGCCCGGGGATCCCCGCCCCGCTCGGCCAGGCGCTGCAGGTCAACCTCGCTGAGCACAGCCTCCTGCGGGAGGGGCGCCAGGATGCGCCTGCCGCTCGCGACCTCGCCCTTTGCCAGGCGCACTGCCACCTCGAAGGCGACCAGCTCCGAGAGCGCCTCCTGCCGCTCCAGCTCCGCGTCCCGGGACCAGGGGTGCTCGGGCGCCAGCAGCGGCTCCACGCTCCCAGGCCCCAGGCAGGCCAAGGCTCGGGACCGGCTGTTCTGCAGGGCCTGATCGATCACCGCGTTGTTCGCCCGCCGACCGTCTGCATCCAGCTCCTGCGAAGAGGCCGCGAGGGCCTCGATGGGCACCGCATCCCCCGCCGCCAGGGAGTCGAGCACCAGGCTGTCCAGGGCCTCGCGGTGCCCCTTTGACCACGCCAGGGCGCGCACGGCCTCCGAGCGGCCAGCTCCACGCCCCGCGACCTCTGCCAGGAGCTGCTTGGCCTGCTGGTCCGCGATGGCGTCCGCGGCCTGCGATACCGCGGGCTGACGCTCTCGCGCCAGGGCGAGATCGGACATGCCGCCCACGGGGTCCTGGGCCAGAAAGCGCGCCCGCGCCCGCTCCAGGTAGAGGCTCCCCAAGAGGTTCGCGTTGTCCGCGCCCAGCGCCCGGGCGGCCTCCAGCTCCGAGATGGCCGCGCTCAGGTCCTCGCGGGACGCCAGATCGCGCCCCAGGGCCTCACGCGCCCGCCCCTCCGCTGCGCGCGTGTCGACATCGGGGTCCCAGCGCTGCGCGTCCGCGAGCCGCGCCAGAGCCTCCTGGGGGCGCCCTGCGTCGATGAGCTGGTTGGCCTGCTGCACGCCCTTGAGCGCCACCCACTCGCGGGCCTGGCGGTCCGCCTCGGTCCCGCGCCAGCGCTTGATGAAGGCCACCAGCTCCTTGACCGACGCCTGCGGGCCCAGGGCCTTGAGCTCCAGCCAGGCCTCCTGCTCGAAGCGAAGCTGCTCGACGTGGCGCGCCCCGGGGCCGTTCCCGAAGTGCTCCAGGTAGGCGTCGCACAGCGCCAGGTCCGGGTCCGCGACGATCCGCTCGTAGAGGTGCGCCTCCGCCAACACCCAGGCCTGCTCGGCGTAGGCGCTCAGCGACGGGACGCGCTCCGCCGCGGCGATCAGGTCGAAGTGGGCGGGGTCCCCCATCTCGGCCAGCAGCAAGAGGGCGCGGCCCGCCTCCGGCTTCTTCTTGCGCACCGAGTCCCGCAGCGCCGGCGCCGCCTTGGGGCCCAGCGAAAGCAGCTCCGCGTAGGCCAGATGCCAGACCGCCTCGTCCTGCACCCGCAGGGCCTTCACCAGCTTGTCCACCGCGTGGGGGTCGGTGTCGGCGACGGCCGCCAGCGCCTCCACCCTCCGCACCGAGTGCGGGGCACAGCCCGTGCCCAGCAGCGGCGTCAGCGCGATCAGGAGTGGAAGCGTCACCAGTGCCCAGTGCCTCGAAAAAAAAGTAGGCGCAAGGTGTAAGGGTCGCAGATCCGCGATCGTTGCCCCTGCGACACCACCAGATCCGCAGGAGTCGTGATGCGCAGATGGCACCCCACCGCCGCCCTTGGTCTCGTCGCTGGCTTGGGCGCGCTGCTCGCTCCCCAGTGGGTCGCCCAGGCCCAAGGACCCGCACCACATCCCGTTCTCCCGGTCCCCGAGCCCGTCACGGCGCCGGCCCTCATCCCCACCGAGGTGGCCCAGAGCGAGCACCTGCACCTGGAGGCCGGCCTGGACCACCCCTCTGTCTTGGCCGGGCGCAGTCAGGAGCGCCTGCTGGTGATCACCGTGCGCGCGGACCAGGTCGACGGCGGTGAGCGAGCCCCCGTCAACGTGGCCGTGGTCATGGACCGCTCCGGCTCGATGCGGCAGCAAGCGCGCATGGACTACGCCCAGTCGGCCGCCGAGGATCTGGTGGACGCGCTCCACGACGACGACCGCTTCGCCCTGGTGTCCTTCTCCTCCGAGGCCCACCTGGTCGTCCCCAGCACCCAGGTCCATGATCCCGCGGGCCTGCACCGCTCCATCCGCGGGGTGCGCCCGGCCGGCAGCACCAACCTGCACGCCGGCATGCGCATGGGCCAGGACCAGGTCCGCGCCTACGCCACCCCCCAGAGCGTCGACCGCGTGATCGTGCTCTCCGACGGCTACGCGAACGTCGGCGTCCAGGCCCCCTCCGAGCTCGCGCGGGCCGCCGGCTCCTGGGCTGACGAGGGGGTCGCGGTCTCCACCATCGGCCTGGGCCTGGACTACAACGAGGACCTGCTGGCCAGCATGGCCGACGCCTCCGGCGGCACCTACCGCTTCGTCAACGACGCCGAGTCCCTGCAAGCCGCCTTCGAGGCGGAGCTCCAGCGCATGAACTCCGTGGCGGCCCGCGGGGTGGGGCTGGACATCAACCTGGAGGACGCCGAGCTCATCGACGTGCTGGGCTACGACGCCCAGCGCACCGACACGGGCGTGCGCGTGTTCCTGGGCGACGTCTACGGGGGTGAGACCCGCCGGGTGGTGCTCCGGGTGCGCGTGAATGGTGGCGCGGACGGCGAGCGCCTGACCGCCAGCACGGTGCGCCTGAGCGAAGGCCCCCTCCAGGTCGCCGAGGTCGACGTCAGCGCCATCAGCACCACCGACACCGGTGAGGTCGAGCGCAGCGCGAACCGCGAGCTCGCCATCGTGGGCAATGAGGCCGCGGCAGCGGATCTCGCCCAGAAGGCCGCCGCCGCGTACGCCGCCGGAGACATCCAGACCAACCAGGCCCTGATGTCCTCCAGTCAGCTCATCGCTGGCGAGGCCGCCTCCCGCTACGACGCCCCCACCCTGCGCAAGCAGGAGGCCGCCCTCAAGTCTCAGCAGGACGCCTACACCTCCTACGACTTCGAGTCGGAGGAGGGCTCCTACAACATCAAGCGCTCCAAGGAGGACAACCGTGGCTACCTCCGCTGAAACCACGCCCTGGCAGGCCAGCGGCCGCCTCCAGGCCGCCCCCCTCCCCGAGTTCGGCGCCTGCGCCCTGGCCATGGCGGGCGGCTACGCGCTGCTCATGAATCTGGAGCCCTGGCTGCCCCACCCCGGCCCCGCCGAGCTGGTCCCGGCCCTGGGTTTGGGCCTCGGCGCCATGCTCGCGAGCCTGCGCCAGTGGAAGCTGGCCTGGACCTTGCCCTTGGTGGCCGCTGGGGGCGCGCTGCTGGAGTCGTCGCTGGGGGGCCACAGCCTGCTCCTGGCCGGCGCGGCGCTGGGGGTGGCGACCACCTGGGTGCGGCAGCGTCGCCAGGTCGACTGGATGGATCTGGCCAATGGTGCCCTCGCTGGCCTCGCTGGTGCTGCGGTGTCTGGGGCTGTCTGGGCGGCCTCCGCATTCGGAGCGGTGGGGACGAGTGTGTTCGCGGGCCTCGCAGCCGCTCTCCTCCTCCTCCCGACCCTGCTGCGCTGGAAGCCTCGGGCGCACGTCCCGGGCGCTCAGGAGCTCAAGATCCGCCTCGCCGCCCCCTACCGCCCGCCGGTGCAGCGCGCATCGGAGCTCTACGCCCAGCTCCGCGCCGAGGCCCCCGACACCGACACCCTGGACGGCCTCGCCGAGGTCGCCGCCTGGGTCTACAACCTGGCCCAGTCCCTCCAGACCATCGGGCAGCAGCTCAAGTCCATCGACCGCGTCGACCTCATCGATCGCATCGAGCTGCTCACCCTGGAGATCGAGGAGACCCGCGACGACTTCACCCGCGACCGCCGCCTCGCGACCGCCCGGCACCTGGAGCAGATGCTGCGCCACGCGGACCAGCTCGACCTGGAGCAGGAGCGCCTCAGCTCCCTGCAGGACTACGCCTTGGCCTACCTGGAAGAGGCCCGCGTTGGCCTCACCTTGGCCCGCACCCTGCCCGGCGAACAGACCCCCTCCCGCCTGGGCGAAGTCCTGGGCCGCCTGCGACAAGGCGCCGTCGATGGAGACGCCCGCCGACAGAGCGCCCGCGAGGTCCACGCCCTGGCCTGAGCACTTTTCATCCTGAGGGGTCCGGCACTCTCTCTCGGACGGACTCGGGCCCCAGCGATGGACGCCCGCCGACCCCTCAGGATCTCAGGCCCGCCCGGCACCCCCAGGCGCCCAGAGCGCGGTCACTCAGCCCGCCATCAGTCGACGAAGCTGCGCGAGCGCGTCTTGTTCCAGCGGCTCCCGCAGGGTCTGGCCCGAGCGGTGAAGGACCAGCCTCTCACCCCGCAGCCCACCTCTCAAGACCGCCGTGACCGCCACCCCATCCAGCTCGCCCTGGATCCGCAGGCGAGGACCGGCTGCCCGCTCAAGGGTCAGGCCAGCGTCGGACAGAGCCTGGCAGCGCACCCGCAGACTCTGCCGCCAGATGGCGTGCAGGATCCCCGGGATCCACAGACCGCAGACACAGATGAAGACCGTCGCGAGGATCCCGCTGGCCCACACCGTGTCAAAGAGCACACCTACCCCTCGAGGTCCACCTCGCCCCCTTCCTGGGCCAAGGTCACCTTCGGCTCGGTGAACTGGCTCCAGTGCTCAGCGAGGGCATCGAGGGCCTCGTCGCTGGCGTCTGGCGCATGGTGGAAGAGGACGAGGTGCCGCACCCCGGCCTCTGTGCAGAGCTTGTATGCGTACTCCGGGTACGCGTGGCCCCAGGTCATCTTCTCCAGGTACTCGTCGTAGGAGAACATGGTGTCGAAGATCACCAGATCGGCGCCCTCCATCAGCTTGAGCAGCCGCCGCTCGCTGGAGGGCGACTCCTTGCCCGCCATGATCCCGTCGCCCTCTCGGGCCAGGGGCGCGGTGTCGGTGATGTACAGGACCTTGGTGTCCCCGACCCGCACCCGGTAGCCAACGGAGCCGCCCGGGTGGTTGAGGCGGATGCCCTGGACCTTGAAGATCCCGCGATCGACTTCGCGCCCAGGCATCAGGGGGTGGAAGCTGAGATCGCAGGGGATCTCCCGCATCCGAACCGGGTGGTAGAGCCCGTTGACGAAGCGGGCGAGCTTCTGCCGCACCTCGGGCTCCGAGAAGCCCGGGGCCGTGACCCGCACCTGGTAGCCGGGAGCGTAGACGGGCCCAAAGAAAGGGAACCCGAACACGTGGTCCATGTGGAAGTGCGTGAACAGCAGGTCGAGCTCTCGCCCTGAGTGCGAGAAGAGCTCCTGGCCGAGCGCCCGGGCGCCGGTGCCGCAGTCCAGCACGAGCACGTGCTCGCCGTGACGGACCTCGACACAGGAAGAGTTCCCTCCCCACCGCTGCGTCGCTGCACCCGGGACCGGAATCGATCCACGGACGCCCCAGAAACGGACCTTCACAGGCTGGACACCCCTTCGGACTGCATGTTCATGGGACTATCGCAGCCCGGACAAACCGCAAATGGATGGGGGTGGGTGGGGTGGTACGCGGTACAGGATTCGAACCTGTGACCTCTGGCTCCGGAGGCCAGCGCTCTATCCAGCTGAGCTAACCGCGCTCACCCACCGGACGGCTCTCACCGTCCAGGCCCTCGGAGATTAACCCCAAGGGCAGACGTGTCAAGGCTCGAGGCCTGCGTCGGGGCTGTCTCCGACGGCTTCGAGCGCTTCGGCGATCCATGCCTTCATGGCCGGCACGGTCTCGCTCTTCCAGTTGTCCGCGGTACGAGCCTTTGCGTAGCGGGACAGCAGCGCGCCCAGGATGCTGTGGAGCTCCTCGAACATGTACATGCGGTCGTAGAGCACCTCTTCCGTGCCCGACTTGACCATGCCGGGGAGCTTGGCCCCGGACATGTCCAGCAGGGGGCCACGCAGGGTGACGCTGTACTCGCGATCCTCACGCTTGATGATCAGGCGGATCTCCTTGACCACCCGACCGCCCGCCAGGGCCGCCCGGGCCTCCAGGGTGTTGGCCGCGTTCTCCCCGGTCAGCACGGTGCGGGACTTGTCGTCCTCCATGTTCCGGAAGGCGATGCGATCCTCGACGTAGCAGTCGATGCCGCCGAGATCCTCCAGGATGAAGCTGCCGCCGCTGTCCTCGGTCGCGAACCAGAGCCAGGTCATGAACTCCGAGGGCAGGTGTTCAAGGATGGGCCGCGAGTCGTCTTGATCGAACATCTCAGTCCTCCATCCGCAGATCGGTGCCGCCGGTCTGCTCCAGGGCGTCGGCCAGCTCGGGGGCCAGCAGATCCAAGGGGTTGGTGGGCACCAGCTCCAGCGAGAAGGTCTGCAGGAAGAGCTTGCGGAAGGTGTCGTTGGACTTGTCGGAGTGGCTGTGGAAGAGCACGTAGCCCTCCGCCAGGTTCCAGCAGATCTCAGTGGTCTTGACCGTCGGGAAGGCCCGCGTGAGCCACTCGAACTCCAGGTTCTCCTTGAGCTCGGTCTTGACGTTGCGCGGCACCCGCTCCTTGCCGGTGTCCTGGCACCACTTCTCGCACTCCTTCTCCAGGTGCGCCTTGAAGAGGTTGCTGGGCAGGCGCTTGATGTCCACCCGAAGCTGGAAGAGCGCGTAGTGGTTGTAGAGCCACGCGTCCAGGTCCGTGAAGTCGGTGTCCAGCAGGTTCTTGTGGCACACCCAGCCGATGGTCTCCTCCGTGCGCGTCTTGGAGGCCGGCTCCTGGAAGGCGAAGGCGTTGAGCGCTTCGACGTAGGTGGTGCGGAAGCCCTCGGGGACCTCACCCTGCACCGTGTAGTGGCGCGCGGAAACTGCGCCCTTGAGAATGCCCATCTGGGGTCTCCTGGTGGAAGAGGCCCCTATCCCAGCGACTGCACCTGCACACACCAGTAGTAGCCACCGACCACGCGGTCCCGGTCCTCATCCCAGAGCAGGGCGCGGTGTCGGATCCAGAGCTGGCCCTGCCACTCGAACTCCTCCTCGATGCCGTGGGCGATGCACCACCAGCTCTGGCTGTCCATGCTCACGCGGCCGTCCACCCAGGCGGGGCCGCTGCGTCGCTGCGGCTGCTCGAAGAACACCACCCGGGCGTCCGTCACGGGCGCCTGTCCCACCCACAGACTGAGCCCGACCGGTACAGCGACGACCCCCTTGCGTCCGGGGAGCTCTACCGTCGCCTGCATCTCAGCCCCCGGCCTCGCCGAGGTTCTCCAGCGCGTGCCGGAAGATGGTGAGCTCGACCTTGCCCTTGACGGCCAGCCCAAGCTCGAAGCGGCCCACCCACGCAAGCTGGCCCCGGAAGATCTCTCCCTCCCGAAGCGAGAGCTCCACCTGCGCCTCGCGGTCCAGCAGCCCGAAGAGCCGGCGGTTGCTGCAGTTGTAGCGGTCCTGGGGCTTCCAGACGGGCTCCTGGGTGGCCTTGCGGGCCTTGTCCCAGGAGAGCGCGCGGCGGCCCTTCTTCTTGTCGGCGAGCACCCCTCCCCACTTGGCCTGGAGCTTGTGGATGCGCTCCCCGCCCAGCACGAACTCGTACTGGTCGACCTCGGTCACCACGCCCTCGACGTACTTGTGCCCGTGAAGCGCCAGGTGGATCGGCAGCGACTCCTGCACCGATCGGGTCAGCAGGCTGCGCTCCCGATGTGTCTCCAGGTGCACGCTCATCCGGCGCTTGAAGAGCACCCGGTCCAGGTCCGCCTGCCCCATCGCGATCTGGGTCGCCAGGGCCCGGGAGAGCTCGTGCCGCCGAATCAGGCTGTCCACCCGCGCCTGCAGAGCCATGCGCTGCAGCACCGTGTCCAGCTCAAGCTGCCCCGTGGCCACCTGGATCGCGACCGGCCTGCTCAGACCATTTCGCTCCACCAAGGCCTCAATACGGCGCTCGAGCTCATGGTTCTTGGGCTTGCGGCGGCCGCGAGGGCCCGAGGGTCGACGGTCTTTCACCCTTCAGTTGTAAGGGTCGTTCCCAGTGCGGTCAAGCCACCTTGGCGAGTCCCAGCCCAGGGTCTGGCACGACCCGGTTCCGACCAGCGCGCTTGGCCTCGTAGACCCGCTCATCCGCCTGCTCGATCAGCGCCTGGAGCTCCTCCATCGCGGCCTCCGCGTTCAGCCCGTCCGAGGCCACCCCCAGCGACGCGGTGATCGCCCAACCCTCCGGCAGCTCCGGCAGGTCCAGCTCCTCGAGCGAACCCCGCAGGTCCTCGGCGATGCGCAGCGCGTCGGGCAGCGAGCAGCCAGGCAGGGCGAGCACGAACTCCTCCCCTCCCCAGCGCGCCACCACATCGGCGCGGCGACTGCGGCGCGCGAGCAGGCGCCCGACCTCCATCAGCACGGCGTCCCCTGCGGCGTGACCGAGCTCGTCGTTGATGCGCTTGAAGTGGTCCAGGTCCACGAACAGCACCCCCATGTGCTCCCCCCGGAGCGCGATCGCCTCGGCGGCCTCCTGGGCGAGCACCTCAAAGGCGCGGCGGTTGTAGAGCCCGGTGAGAGGGTCCCGCATGGCCGCATCGGCCAGCGCCTGGGTGCGCGCTCGGGACTGCTCCCGCCCCTGTTCATCGACCTCCATCAGGCGACCCAGGCGGCCATCTGCGTCCCGGACCCGGGTGACCAGCTCCAGCAGCCGCCCCCGCACAGACTCCAGCCGCTCGTTGGCCTCGGCGTCCAGCGCAACCAGGGCCTCCAGCGCCCCTGCCAGCAGCTCCACGGCGTCGTCGGGGCCTGTGGCCTCCAGGCTGGCCACGCGCTCCCCTCGAAAGTGGATCGCCCTCCCCTCCCGATTCGGCCGGACGACCCGGGCGGCGCCGTGGTGTTTGCGATGCACCTGCAGCAGACGGCGCGCAGGCAGTGAGCGGAGGATGGGGGGTAGAGACTGCATCAACCAGCCGATCGGAGCTTCCCCCTTGGTCGTTTAGGGGGCGATCGGGAGCACCCAGACGCGACCCCCACCCTCAAACCCTGGCTGGCCGATGGCCAGCTGCTCTCCGTCGCAGGCCAGCGTGGTCCGTCCCCACGGCGCCCCAGCCTCCAGCGCGAATCCCCCCTCGCCCCGCAGCGCCTGGACCCGGGTGTGATTCGGCATGGCGTGGAGATCGTGCACCCCCGCGGCAAAGCGGCCACAGAGCCCCGAGCCCATGCCCTGCTGCCCCTCCCCCTCAATCAGTGTGTCCTCACCGGCGTCGACACGTCCTGCGCCATCTTGGGCGCCAGGGAATCCCTGCAGCGGTGTGCCATCGGGTGCGAAGGCCAAGGGACCGCCCCTCTCCGACTCCCCCAGAGAGACCCGGGGCTCGCCGTCCGCCATCCACCAGAGCACGCAGTCCGCGCCCTCACACACCCGCGCGAGCCAGCCGTCGGGACCCATCTCCACGCCCCAAGGCTCGCTGGCCAGCTCCAGGACCTGCTCCGGGAAGCTGAGGCTCTGGGGCCCGCTGGCGATCCAGTCCTCACCGTCTCCGCTGGCTGCCCGCAGCCCATCCACCCGCGCAAGCTCTCCATCGGCGAGGTCAACGATGGCCTGACCGGTCGCGTAGCGGGGTCCCATCGGGCCGGCCCAGAGGCCCCGCAGCTCGGGAGCCTCGGTCCACTCTCCCTGCCACTGGATGCCCCCGTCACCCCCGACGGCGAGCTCACCGTCCACCCAGGCCAGCCAGGCGCCAAAGCCCGGCCCACCCTGGAGCAGCTCTGCGTCGACGCGACCCGGGACCGGCTCCACGCCCTCTGGCAGCAGCGACGCCGTACAGGCCAGCAGGCCGAAGATCACCCCGCTCAGGCCATCCCGGCCGCGAGCTGGGAGCGCACCCCGGCGATGAAGTCCACCAAGCCGCGGGCCTTCACCGACAAGACCGGCACAGGCTGCTCCCCCTCAGGGGGCTCGCCCCAGACCAGCATCACCTGCACCTCGGCCAGGTCGACGGCGTCGGGGCCCTGACCGGTGACGATCTGGATGCGCTCATCCAGGCTCTCCCGGATCATCCGGCGGTAGCCTGCCGGCCCACCGACCAGCGCGATGCGCCGGAGACCGTGGAGCAGGAAGGCATCCCCGAGGCGGCGCAGGTGGCGCTTGCGCCCCTCTCCTGCACACACCTCACAGCGGCCCGGCGCGACCTGCACCAGGCCCATGCCCTTGGGGACCTCGCAGTCCCCGCGGGTGCAGGCCAGGACCACGTGGAGGGCCATGGCGCGCTGGGCGGCCTGGGGGTTGAGGGGCTTGAGGGTTGTCGCGATCGCGTCCCAGCGGCGCACAGAGATCAGAGCCCGCACGGCTGCGTTGCGCTCGTCCTCGCCGATGAGGCCGCGGGACTCCAGGAGCTCGGTGAGGGGGGCCTCGGCGCTCTCGCCCTGCAAAGAGGCCTGAAGGGTCTGCACGGCCTCCTGGGCCTCGACCCGGGCAGCCTGCTCGCGCGCGTGCTCCGCGCGCAGGGTCTCCAACGCGCTCTCGGCCTGACGGAGGCGCTCGGCGAGCTGGAGGTTGGCGGCCTTGGCGCGCTGCAGGCGGCTCTCCAGCTCGGAGCGAGGCACGCTGCTCTGCTGCTTGCCGACCGCGGCCTTCTGCGCCTTGGGATCCCGCGGCCGCGGCGAGCGACTGGCCTGCCCCCGGCCCTTCATGGGCTTGACGCCCGTGGAGGCCATGAGCTGGTCCAGATCCAGCCCCGGACCGGAGGGCTCGGGAGGGGGGCCCTGGTCGCGCACCGCCTCGGCGATGTTGTTGACCATTGCGGGGGGGATGGAGTCGTCCGGCAGCACATGGCGCAGCATCCCGGCCTTGCCCAGGCGGCGACGAAGCTCACCGGGGCTCAGCCGGAGATCGGAGGCGACTTCAACGACGGGGATTCCACGGGATCGGCGTGCCATGCCGCCCAGTGTACTTCACTGGGTCGCTTCGAGCACCCCCCGAAGGTCGGGCTCCAGCTCACCGGCGTTGGGGAGCGCCAGCTCAGCCAGCTCCCGGGCGAGCGCCGCCTCTCCCGCGTTGAAGGCGTCCACCGCCACGGAGTAGAGCGCATAGGTCGACGAAGCGGCGCTCGGCGCGAGCGCGTGGGCTCGCCTGGCGTCCTGTCCCCGGCGCTCCAGCGGGCCCGCCAGCTCGGCCCGCTCGGACCAGCAGCGCGCAGCCACGCTGGGCATCCCCCCCTTCTCTGCCGCCCGCGCGGCCTTCTCCAGAGAGTCCGCGGCGCTGGGGTGTCCGCTGCGGGCCTGGGCGATGGCCAGCTCGGCGCCCGCACGCAGGTCCAGCTCGACAACCTCCAGGCGCTGGGCCTCGGCCTGGATCTGCCCCCAGAAGGCCAGCGACTCGCTGGGGGGCATCGCGACCGCGAGGTTGTAGCTGCACCAGAGCGCGCCCTTGCTGGCCTGCGCGGCGTAGGCGGCCTCGCCGAGCTCCTCCAGGCGCTCAGCCGCCGTCACGAAGCGCCGCTGAGCGTCCGAGAAGCGCCCCTCCTGGTAGGCCCGCAGGCCCTGGTCATACGCCTGGAGCGCGGCCGCGAGGCCCTCCGAGTGGGCGAGCGCCGCCTCCAGCCCGCCCGAGGCCGCGAGCGCTGCGGCCTGCTCACTGGCGCCCAGCATGGCCAGCGCCTGCGCGGCGTTCTTCTCCGCCGTATCGGCGATGAAGGCCCCTTGGGCCCGTCCGCTGGCCCGCCCCAGCTCCACGGCCTCTGCGAAGTACTTGAGCGCCCCCTCGATGTCCTTGGCGTCCGCTCGCCCCAGGCCCATGGCCAGAGCCACCTGCGCCGGCCCCAGGGGGTCGCCGAACTGCCCATGCAGCGCCACGGCCCGCTCCCCCCAGCGCTCCGCCGTGGGGACATCCTGGGTCGCGCTCGCTCGCACCAGGGCCACCGCGACCCTGGCCGCGTCCGCGTAGTGCCCCCGGGCCTCGTGCCAGCTCAACGCCGCCTCCAACTGAGCGCCTGCCGTCTGGAGGTCCCCGCTCGCGGCCGCCAGCCCACCAGCCAACTCCTGAGCGCGGGCCTCGGCCGCGGGATGATCCATGGACGCCAGCGCGCTCCGGGCCGTCTCGAGCTGGGCAGCCGCCTGCTCCACCCGCCCCAGCCGCAGCGCCATCAGCCCCAGCTCCAGGCCGATCTCCACCGCGGAGGCCTCGAAGCCCCCTCCGCGCGCCTCGGCCTCCGCCTCCGCCAGGAAGCTCACCGCCAGATCCACCCGACCTGCAAGTCCGTGCGCGATGCCGAGCCCATACAGCGCCTGCGCCGTCTCCCAACCCAGCCCCACCTGCCTGGACAGCGTGAGGGCCTCCATCAGCGCCTGGGCGGCTGCATCCGGTCGCCCCTGAGCCCTGTACAGCGCGCCCCGAGCGAGCCCCAGCTCCACCTGCTCCCGCGGCGTGTCCCCTCCGGCCTCCAGGGTCGCCAGGTGCCCCTGCGCTGCCCCGATTGCGCCCCGCCTCAGGGCATCCGCGAGCGCGTTCAGGGACGCCGTACTCCCGCTGCCGCCCTCAGGTGGCCGCTCCTCGCGCATGGCAGCGACCGTCTCCAGGCCCCGCTGGGCATCGGCGGCCAGAGCGGTGCTCCCCAGAGCCTGGGCCTGCCCCAGAGCCTCCTCGTAGATCCCCTTGGCCTCCGCGCTGCGCCCCTGATCCAGGGCGATTCGGGCCAGGTCCAGCGACGCTGAGACCGCAAGCTCGCCGGTGGCCTCCGCCTGGACCGCCTCCAGCAGCGCCCGCCCCTGCTTGGGCTGGCCCCGGTCCACCAGCACCAACCCCAGCAGCTTGCGCGCCTCCAGCGAGGGCTGGTCCGTCAGCACCGCCTGGGCCTCCCGGAGGCGACCGGCCTGATACAGACAGAGGCCCTGCATGACACGCGCGGCCTCGCCTGCACCCGCTCCCGCCAGGGAGCCATAGAGCTGCGCGGCCAGCTCCCAGTCCTGGGCGGTGTAGGCGGCATGGGCCTCATCCACCAGCCCCTCGGGCCCCTCGAAGCTCAGCTCCTGGGGCAGCGCTTGCGGCTCCGAGCCTGCCTGGGCGGGGGTGATGGACAGTGCGAGCAGCGAGAGCAGGAGGGTCATACCCAACAGCTAATCCCGGGCTCGAAGCTCCCGCCACAGCCGCGCGATCGCACGCCCCATGCGCTGGGGACTCGGCGCGTCCATGGGCACGTGCACAAAGAGCGCGGGCGCCTGGAGGTCCCGGAGCGCGGTGTATAGCCAGGCGTTGCACAGGTAGCGGCCGGCGTCGCGGGACAGCTCCGCGCCGAGCTCCTGACGGATCCCTTCGACGGGCAGCCCGACCCGAAGCTCCCTTGGGCCGGGGCCCAGATCCGGCGCGATGCGACCCGATGCGTCCTGGGTCTGCGCGACCTCATTGACCCCCAGGATCTCGATGCGCGGCCGCTCGCTGCCAACGGCGACACCCAGGCCAACCACCAGCTCCGGCCTCCAGCGGGTCTCCAGTTGGGTGAGGCGGCTGGAGAGGCCCTCGTAGGTCACGGGGAGCACCACCCCGACCAGGTCCTGCCCCTCAACCTCTGTGCCATTCAGGGCCAAAGCGAGGTGCTCGGTGGGGTTCTCGGGCACCCCTGGGAACTGGGAGAAGCCGGTGACGAGGATCAACCGACGCCCTCGGCGACCCGCACCAACAGCTCTCGGGCGTGCACGATGGGGTAGGCGCGCATGCTCATGACCACGCCGGAGCGCTCCGCCCGGACCTCCTCCAGGCGCCCGCCGCCGACGACCTCGGTGACCGCGCCGAGCAGGTGCCCGGGGCCGACCTTGTCACCCACGCGGACCTCGGGGACCCAGAAGCCCCCGACCTGGGAGTAGTGGTAATCCACGCCCTTCCGGGTGGTGTCGACCTGGACCTCGCCGGGATCGGCGAAGGCGTGGGTGAGCACCCCCAGGTGGTGCAGCAAGCGGAGCAGGCCGTTGGCAATGGTGCGGGCGTGGCGCACATCCAGGGTGCCAGCGCGCCCGCCGACGATGTGCATGGCGGAGATGCCGCGGGCACGCCAGGCGCCCACGAGTCCGGCGGCTTCGAGGCGATCGCCGGCTCGCCGCCAGAGCATGGGGAGCTCCATCGCGCGGGCCAGGCCGAGCTCCTCCCCGCTGAGGGGGACCCGAACCTGGGGCAGCTCCCGGATTACCTGGGAGCCGCTGTGGACGTCCACGCAGACCTCGGCCTGGGTGGCCTCGAGCAGGGCGTGGGCGATGCGCTCGACGGCGGCGCCGCTGGGGTCGCCCGGGAAGGCCTGGTTGATGTCCCGATCGTCGAAGGGCCAGCGCTTGGTCCCCTGCTCCACCCCGAAGGCGTTCACGATCGGGAAGAGCACGACGGAGCCCTTGACGCGGGCCATGCGGAGCGCGCCGGCGACGATGTTCAGGGCGTGCACACCGGTGAGTTCAGTGCCGTGGAGCCCCGCGACGAGCGCGACCTTGAGGGGACCGCTGCCAAAGCGCAGGGGGCTGAGGGCGTAGGGCTCCCGGAAGGGCGTCTCCAGGTCGAAGGACTCACTCATCGCCGACCTCGACCAGACGGAGCACCATGCTGCCGGGGAACACCACCGGCTTCTCGCGGACGGCCAACACCTGCCCGGGGAGCGGCGCGAGTACGCGCTCCTGGAGGGCCCCAGTGGAGGGGTCTATGACTACGCCGAGGACATCACCCACCGCGACAGTGTCCCACGGTCCGCACTCCGGAAGGAAGAAACCTGAGCGGGAGGCGCGGATCCGGTGCACCTGTTCATCTTGGACCACCGACGGACGCCGCAGCGTCGCCCAGTGGAAAGGGAGCTGCTCATCGGCGAGGACCTTGAGGACGTTCAGCACGTTGAGGACCCCCTCGGTGAGGGCCTCCCCCACGCCCGGGGTCAGGCGATTGCCTGTCCCGCCCTCCAGGGCGATCACGTTGTCGAACTGGGCGGCGAAGGTCGCCGCGGACGCGACGCTGGCGTCCCGGGCCCAGACCACGTGCACGTTCGCGCTGCGGGCGAGCTCTGCGGCGTGCTGGTCGCCTCGGCGGATGTGCGCCTGAGGGGCCTCCGAGAAGGCCGGGTGCGCCCCGCGGAGCTCGAGGATCACGTCGGCGCCCCGCAGATCCTCGACGAGCGCTGCGGCCACGACATCGGGGGCGTGGCCCTCCGAGTTGCCCGGGAAGCGCCGGTTCAGGTCCTGGTCGAAGAAGGGCCAGTTCCGTGAGGCGCGGTGCGCAGCCAGGGGGTTGACGCAGGGGTAGACATCCACGGTCCCAGCCAGCGTCTCGTGGCAGGCCTCCAGGATGGAGCAGACCCGATGAGCGACCCGCATCCCCTCGGGGGTGTCCCCCCGGATCCCGGCGACCAGCGCCACTCGGGGACCTTGCCCGCCCTGAAAGCGCCGCCGGAGGACCTTGACGGTGTCTCCGGCCGGCATGCCGATGCGCGTCAGGACGTGGAGTTGATCGCTCATCGCCGGCTCAGCACTGGATGGCCAGCAGCGACGCGTAGCCTCGCGCGGCGGCTTCGAAGGCCGTCCCCACGTAGAGCTTGAGGTGCCGATCCACGGCCCCCGGGTCGAAGGCCGCGGCGCCAGCGGTGCGGAGCTCCCGGTCCTGCCAGGCGCTCTGGCAGTCCTGGCGGGTGGCGCCCCGCACGACCTCGGCCCCCTCGGGGGTTCGGAAGCGCACCAGGCTGCTCCCCACCCACTCGCGCAGGTTCTGCATGGCGATGTGCGCGGACAGGCTGGCATCGTCTCCTGCCAGGAGCGCAGCATCGAGCTCGGCGATCGCGAGCTGCATGCGCAGATCCGCCTGCTTGCGCCAAGCGCTCAGGGCGGCGCCGCTGGGGAGCGCGACCGCGCGCGGGTCCAGCTCGGGGAGGTTGGGGAGGAGCGCGTCACTCGCGGGGGGCGGAGCGACAACGTGGAGGGCGTGGAGGGTGGCCATGGCGAGGAACCTCTGGCGGCAGGAGTGCTCCATCACTACCTCCCTGGCTGTTGTCATGTCAAGAGACTCGCTGCGGTCGATGCCAGCATCTTCCTCGCGAAGATCACGAAAGTGTGAAAGAAGAGGTGGGGGTCGCGCGTTCTGAAGTCGACCTCGCCCCTTCCATGCCTGCGCTGGAGCACCCATGCGTCGCCTCTCCACCCTGATGATCCTGGCCCTCTGCGGCCTGATCCTCTGGTCCTTCCGCCCCCGCGGGGTCCGCTCCGCGGCTGGGGACGCCGCCCCGACAGTCGCCGCCCACAGCGAAGGGACCTTGGTCCTGGATCTCGTGGATGACCTCAGCGAGGAGCAGGTCGCGGAGCTCGAGCGCACCCTGGGGCTGGACCTGGAGCTGTCCTCGCCCTTCTCCGCGGACGAGGGCCTCTACCGCGCGAAGGTGGCCGATCTCGCCGCCGCCGAGGCCCTGGCCGAGCAGAACCCGTTGGTCGAAGAGGCTGAGCAGCTCCTGGAGTTCCAGGCCTTGGGCTACCCCGACGACCCCATGTTCGAGCAGCAGTGGAACATGGAGATGATCCAGGTACAGACAGGCTGGCGGGCCGGCGGCGGCAAGGGCGTGAAGGTGGCCGTGATCGACACCGGCGTCAGCCGCGTGGAGGACATGGAGGGGGTCCGCATGACCGAGGGAGCGACCTTCGTCCCCCTCACCCGCACCCCCGAAGATGACCACGGACACGGCACCCACGTGGCCGGAACCATCGCGCAGGCCACCAACAACGGCAAGGGCGTGGCAGGCGTAGCCCCCAACGTGACCATCATGCCCTACAAGGCCCTGTCCAAGCAGGGCTTCGGCTCCTCCGACTGGATCGCCGCGGCCATCGACCACGCCGTCGACAACGGCGCGGACGTGATCAACATGAGCCTGGGCGGCCCCTACTCCGAGGTGCTGGACAAGGCCGCCCGAGACGCCGCCAACCGGGGTGTCGTGGTGGTCGCCGCCGCCGGCAACAGCGGCCAGCGCGGCCTCGGGTCCCCCGCCTCTGCCGAGGAGGTCATCGGCGTCGCAGCGGTGGGGCCGGACGACACCAAGGCCTTCTACTCGACCTATGGCGAGGGCGTGGATCTTGCGGCTCCCGGCGGAGACACCCGCAACGGCGGCGAAGCTGGGGGCGTGCTCCAGGACACCATCGACGGCCAGGGTGGGCACGCCTACCGCGCCTTCCAGGGCACCTCGATGGCCACCCCGCATGTCGCCGGCGCAGCCGCGATCCTGGTCGGCATGGGCCTGGACGCCGAGGCCACCCGCGATGTGCTGCTCAAGAGCTCTCAGGAGATGGGCGAGGCCGGCTGGGATGAGGTCTACGGCTACGGCCGCCTGGACGTGGACGCTGCGGTGCGCCGGGTGCTCGTGCGCCGGAACGGACTCCAGTTCCTCGTCGGCGCCATGATGGCCCTCTCTCTGGCAGTGCTGGCCCGCCTGCGGGCCACGCGCGCTGTGCCCATGATCGCGGCGGCAGGCCTCACCGCTGGAGGGCTGTTCTTCCTTCCCCTCCTCCCCATCGCCCCACACCCAGTGGTCAACCTGCTCTCCCGGGACCTGCTGACCTGGCCAGCCATGCTCAACGCGGACCTGGCCCACATGCCCCTGTGGGTCAGCGCGCTGCTCCCAGCAGGCCTGGCCTTCCTGTTCGGCCCCTCCAAGCGCCTGGGGCCGCTGATCGCCGGGGTCTCGGTGGGCTTCGGCACGGCCCTGCTCTACGGCGCTGCCGCCGGCACCGTGGACGTCTGGTTCCTGGGCCTGGGCCTGGACAAGCTGTGGCTGAGCCTCAACGGAACGGTGGCGATCCTGGCGGCGATGGCAGTGGTCGGCCTGCAGAAGCTCAACCACGACGGGGAGGCCGCGTGACCCTCCAAGGCACCCTCAGCCGCGAGTTCTTTGGCGGCGAGGTCTGGGTCCTGCGTACTCAGGACGGGCAGGCCTACCAACTCCAAGGCCAGGTCCCCCCCAAGCTGGAGGGGAAGCAGGTCGAGGTCATCGGCGAGGCCAGCGATGCTGCGTTCGGCGTCGCGATGGTCGGCCCCATCCTGGACATCAAGCGGCTCCGCGCCCTCTGACGCGGACCCTGCTCCGCTAGCCTTCGCTCAGCCCGGAGGCCGGCAGACGAACTCCTTGTTCGCCTCGCTCCAGGAGCACCCCGCGACCCCGCGCGCGGCGATGAACACGGAGGTCGTGACCTGCGCGTCGCCTACAAAGCCGCTGACCGTGCAGGGCCCGGCCATCACGTCGCGCAGGTAGCAGGCCCCCGAGCAGGCGACGGGTTCCTGCTCCCGGCAGGCCACGACCGGCTCCTGGACGCCCTTGATGACGAACTTGACCTTCTCCACCGAGAAGTCCGGCAGGACCTGCTCAGCGGGGCCGCCCACCTCTCGGATGATGACGACCTCTCCGGGGACCTCGACCTCTCGGGTCAGGTAGACGACCTCGGGGTCGTCCTTGTTGAGCTCGGAGAGCAGAGGCTTGTACTGCACCCCCTGCGCCAGGGAGAGCTCCTGGTTGAAGCGACCGTCCATCACGGGCTGCTGAGCCCCATTGGTCTCCGCTGGCACCGCGATGACCAGGTAGCGGTAGAGCTCCGCGATGCTGACGCTGCCGTCCTGCGAGCTGTCCGCGCCGCCGGTGATCGCGTCGGTGAAGTGCCGGGCGAACACGCCTGGGGAGGCCGCAGATCCCAGCCCGGCCGCGGAGAGGAGCACGGTGTTCGCGCCCATGTCCGGCCAACTGCTGGCCGCAGGCCCCAACAGGGCCACGCCGTTGAAGTCCCCCGCGTGGGAGGCGTCGGTGACGATGGCATAGCTGCCAGCAGGGACCCAGCTCGAGAGCTGCCCCCCGAGCTCAGCGACGGAGAGGGCCGTCCCGGGGATGTCGTCCGGCTGCGTGTCGTAGGTGAGCAGATAGGGGTCGTCGAAGTCGCCCCCCACACCGTGTCCCACGAAGTAGACCATCACCGTGTCCTGGGGGGTCACCTTCTGAGCGAGGTCATCCCTGAAGGTCGCGACGATGCGCTCCTTGGTGGCCTCCGCATCCGTGATGATGCGGACGTCGGCGTACCCGGCCTCCTCGCGCAGCGCGAGGGCGACGCGGGTGGCCTCGGAACCCGCCCCTTCCAGGGTGAGCTCCGGGGCGCCCTCGACGCTGGAGACTCCGATGACCACAGCGAAGTTGCGTGGCCCGGTGGCCTCCTGCGCCCACGATGTGGCGGGAATGCAGCCCAGAGAGGCCAGCAACAACATGGACATCGGACTCCTCCGTCCCCTCTACTCTTGCACATGGGCGGCGCAGAGAGCCACGCCGCCCACCCGTCAGCCCTCGTACTGGGCGAGCTTGTCCTTGACCACACCCAGCGAGCGCTGGCCGTCTGCGCTCAGGCCGGAGACCTTCTCAGCCCGCTCGATGAGCCCCTTGAGGCGCGCGACCAACGCAGCCTCATCGATATCTGCCTGTCGCTTGTAGGGACGGACCTCATCGATGTAGCTGACGATGTCGTCGGCGAGCTCATCGTCGCCCGCTGCACGCACCTGGAGGGAGACATGACGCAGGCTGGAGTCCGTGCCAGAGATAAGCTGCGCGACAGGGCGCTGCAGCAGATCGGCGACCGCCTGTTGATCCGCCCGCATGGGCTGATCACCCGTGCCAGCCTCCGCCGGCGGCGTCCGGCGATCGAGGTTGGGATCGTAGCTGACCCCCTCCGCGATCTTCACCTTCTCGCCTCGCGGCCCGGCCGGGTCGCCGGCAGCGACCTGCTCGGTCTGCGCTCCGGGCTCGGGGGACTCATCCCCTCCCCCCATCACGGAGAACACCGCCACTGCGGCGCCGATACCGAGGACAGCTCCTCCTACGTACAGCAGGCTCTTGTTCATGCGCAGTCCTGGAAGAGGGCCACGACGACCGACTTGTCATCGCCACCCATGTTTGCGGTCAGTCCCACCTTGGGGTTGTTCGACACCTGGTAGTCCCCGCAGCGTCCCTTCATCTGGCGCCAGATCTCCAGCACCTGCTTGACGCCGGTGGCGCCGACCGGGTGCCCGAAGCCCACCAGACCGCCACCAGTGTTCACAGGCAGGCGGCCGTCGAGATCGGTGACGCCCTCCTTGACGAGCTCCGCGGCCTTGCCGCGCTCAGCGAAGCCCAGGGCCTCGTACATCAGCAGCTCAGCGATGGTGAAACAGTCGTGAACCTCAGCGACCTGCACGTCCATGGGCCCCAGGTTGGCCTGGCCGTAGGCGCGCTCGGCAGCGAGCTTGGTGGTGGACATCTCGGTCAGGTCACCGTCCTCGTACAGGGACGCGGTCGCCTGACCGATGCCAACCAGCTCGATGCAGTCGGACTTGTTCAAGCCCAGCTTCTCGATGCCGGCCTCGGACACCAGGAACATCGCGGCGCCGCCGTCGCTCACCTGCGAGCAGTCGGTCACCTTGAGCCAGGGCGAGAACTCCTCGTTGCTCAAGAAGTTGGGGTTCTTGTCGTTGGGGGCCTTGGCGAACTCCAGGTCCACCTTGCGGGCCCGCATGTGCGCCAGCGGGTTCTTGTTGGCGTTGTTGTAGGCCTTGACGGCCACCCGGCCCACGTCCTCCTCGCTCACGTCAAAGGCCGTGCGGTAGGCCTTCATGCGCCGGGCGAACAGCGCCGGGAAGGTGAAGTCGTCCATGGGGCGCTGGCGCTCGTAGTCTGCGGCGCGGGCCAGGTAGTCCCCACCGGTGCGCGCGGAGGCGGTGGTCTGCACCTCGACGCCTGCGACCAGCACCAGGTCGGCGCCCGCCTTGATGGCGTCCACGCCGGCGGCCATGGCCAGACCGCCTGAAGCACAAGCGCCCTCCACGCGCATGGAGGGCTTTCCAGCCAGATCAGGGTGAGAGCCCGCCAGCGCGGCGCCCAGGTGACCCTGGTTCACGAAGAGCTCACCCACGAAATTCGCGACATAGGCCTTGTCGACCTGCTTGAGGTCAACGCCCGTCGCCTCCGCGGCCTCGCTCACGGCGCGCACCAGGTAGTCCTTGAGGCTCGGGTTCTCCCGAGTCCCGAAGTCCGGGTGGCGCTTCCAGATGAAGTCGGGGTTCCCCTTTCCGATGAAGGGGGTGATCGCACCGCCAGCAACGTAGACCTTCGCGCTCATGAACTGCTCCTTGTCTGAACCGCTATGCGCGGCCCGATTCTGGAGCTTTCCTAACGAGCCCTTGGGTCAGGCGCCGCTCAAGCCGTGCGGCGCTCCCGCAGGATCCGGTCGACCTCGGGGTGCACCTGGTAGATGGTGATCACGGTCCCGAAGGTGTTCTTCCACTGACGGACCCGCTCGCGGCTCACGCCGAACTCGTCCGCGACCTTCTGACCAGACTCGCCGGCGGCCAGCGCCTCAAGCAGACGACGGAAGCGACTACGACCGTAGCTCCGGATGAAGTTACGAGCGACGCGTTCCCGACTCTTTGGATTTGAAGCCATTTTGGCCTCCCTGAGCATGTGTTCTCCCGACCTGGGTCGGGCTTCCAATCCCTGGGAAGGTTGTTCCCGTCTTAAACGTAGCACAGGGGCTTGACGCGTCAATCGTTGACACGTAAAGAGGGCATGAATCGGCCACCAAGGCGGATTCACACCCCCGATCCTCATGCGATCATCTAGCCTTCGGGCGGGGCATCAGGGCCGCTGCGTACCGGGCCCAGACTGCGCGCAGAACCCTCAGGTATCACATCAAGGGCACTCCCCGCCTCCCAAGCCGCTTTGCGCAGGATGCCCAGGCCCAGGTGGCGCCCACCAAGGGAGCTGACGCTTGTCAACTCACCGACTCCCTTTCCTTCCACCTGCAGCTCGACCCCGGGCTCCGCAGGCTGCTCCAGCTCCACCAGGACCAAGCGGCGGGTCAGCTTGCCCATCGTGTCCATGCGATTGATGATCTCCTGCCCCATGTAGCAGCCCTTGGTGAAGCTGCAGATCCGGTCCCGAAGCCCCAGCTCGTGCGGAAAAGCGCGCTTGCCGATGTCCTGCGGGTGGCGCGGCAGGCCAGCCCGGATCCGGAGCGCCTCGGCCGCAAGAAAGCCCACTGGAGCCACCCCGGCATCCTTGAGGCGGGAGAAGAGCGAAACCAGCGCCGCAAAAGGCACCATCAGGTCCACCCCCGGGGCACCATAGCGGTCATTCGGCCCCGCAAAACCCCCGTCCTCCAGCGAGGTCAGGCTGCTGATCTCCGGAAGACCCAAGGCCTGCAGCGCCTCACTGGCGCCCGCTCCCCGCAGGTGCAACAGCCCCCACTCTTCGTGCCGCGCGATGAGCTCGATGGGGTCCATGATGATGTACATGTCGAGCCGGTCGTGGGCCCACTCCATGTCCGTGTCCTCAAACACCAGCAGGAAGTTCCCAGGGGCCACCATCCACCCATCGAGCAGCGCCTCGACCCGGGCCTTTGAATCCGTGATTGCCGTGTGAACCCGGGCACCTGGAGCCAGATCCCTGAAGTTGTTTGTCAGCATGCTGTTGCAGAAGCGCTGGGCGTCATCCCCCTGCAGCTCCAGCATGCCTGGCCGGGGCGGCGCCACCATCACCAGGCCAGCCTCCGCGGCCTTGAGCTCGGCCTCTGGGTCGCCGTAGTGCTGGACCACCCCATCCACGACCACCCCACCTTGTTCAGCCAACAGCTCCACGCGCATCTCGATGCCTCCTCTCAGATCCAGCGCGCTCCGGAGACCCACCCCAGAGCACAGCAGGGAGACCCGAAGGCCTCCCTGTTGCGTGGGTCACCAGACGGTGACCCTTGCGGCCCCCAGGAGCGGAGACCGCAGGCTCTGCGGCGACTCAGTCGACGCGGGTGTAGGGCAGCATCGCCACGTGACGAGCACGCTTGATGGCCTGGGTGATCTGACGCTGCTGCTTTGCGCTGAGTCCCGTGAGACGACGGGGCAGGATCTTGCCACCCTCGGTCAGGAACTTCTTGAGCATATCGACATCCTTGTAGTCGATGTCGGCGTCTGCGGAAATCTTGGGAGACCTGCGACGGGCCATGAAAAATATACCTCCGAACCACCGCCGATTAGTACATCGGGGCTCGGGCGTCAAACAATCAACCCTCGAGCGCATCCCGAAGAGCGCTGAGGGCCTGACGCCAGGTTTTGTCGAGTTCGGCGCGTGCGTCCTCATCATCAAGAACGCCGCCGCCAGAGTGCACCAAGTTCACCCGGGTCTCCTCACCGTCGCGCGCGATGGTGAAGCTGAGCTGGGTGCCCTTGGTGACTGCGGGAGACACACGATCCCAGGAGATCTCCAGACGGCGGGTGGGCCGGAAGGTGTGGAAGGTCCCCACCTCTTCTACCGGCTCGCCCTCATCATCCTCGATCGTCAGCACCACACGACCACCCTTTCGGGCGTCCAGGCGCGCGTCATCCGCGTACCAGGACATCCACCCATCAGCGGTGGTCAGGGTGTTCCAGACCGCGCGGGGACCCGCTGCAATCGAGATCTGACGACGAATAGAGGCCATCCAGGCCCTCCTGAGACGCGCCCAGGTAACACAGCACAGCGCCGCGCGCCCCCAATTGCTCCGGTTAAGCTCCCACCATGCTCCACCTGCTGCTCGCTTGCGCCCCGGCCGTCGTCGACTTCTCCGACAGTGACTCCGCAGACACCGGAGCCTCCGCCCCAGGGATGCCCGACGGCACCTTCCAAGGGCAAGACGCGGACGACCACTTCGGGACCGCGCTGGCGTGGGATGGCCGGGCCCTCCACATCTCCGCACCGGGCGCCCAGAAGCTCTACTCCATCCAGGGCGACCAGGAACCGGAGCCCAGCGGCCTGGCGCTTGGCGAAGGCTACGCCCTGGCCGCACACGACGGCTCCCTTGTGGTGAGCGCCGCCCTGACCTCGGGGGCGCCAGACCGTGCCTTGCTCAGCACGGAACAAGGCCTGGCCCGGTTGGTGGACCAAGATCTCTGGATCGCCGACACGTCCACTCCTCTCCCGGGCTGGGGGAGCAGCTTGACCTGGTGGCAGGGCGAGCCCGCAGTGGGCCTGGCGACCGGTGACACCGCAGTGTGGACCCCCAGCTTGAGCCTGGAGCGCGCAGAGCCCCTGGATCGCGCCGGCGCAGCGGTCGTGGCCTGTGACGTCGACGGGGACGGCTTGGAGGAGCTGGCGGTCGGTGCCCCAGGAGCCGGTCAGGTCCACCTCTACGAGACCCTGGAGCAGACCCCTCTGAGCATCGGCCCCGCAGACGAGGGCTTCGGCAGCGCGCTGGCCTGTGGAGCGCAGGGGCTGTTCATCGGCGCGCCCTTCGCCGAGGACTTTGCCGGCGCCGTGTACCTGTACGCAGACGGCCAACTCACCCAGATCGACGTGGGCGTGGGCCTGTTCGGGAGCAGCCTGCTGGCAGTGGATGGAGCGCTCTTTGTCGGCGCCCCGGGCGCGCGCGCTGAGCAGGCGGGGAGGGTCGAGCGCCTCTACTGAGCAGGCTCAGCCCCGAAGGTAGACCAACCCCCAGTCGGGCCCGAGCGCTGCATCAAACTCTGGAATTCGCCTGAGATCTGCCGAGCCAACATCTCGAAACTCCAGCGCAAATCGCGCGACGCGTGCCTCCGGAATGGTCAGCGCCCCTGCAGGCCCGATGTCCACCTGGCAGGCGGGACACTGGAGCACCCACTCCCCCTTGGCCCGCAGCCCCTCGACCGCCTTGCCCCAGGGCTTGGGGATGTCCGCAGCGCACGCCGGACAGCGGACATGGAAGCCCCCCACCCGGTTGCCGTAGACGCCGTAGCGCAGCGGCCTGTCGACTCGGAACAGGGCGAAGCTCCCGC
The DNA here is from genome assembly GCA_036229005.1 of Myxococcota bacterium. Lineage (GTDB taxonomy): Bacteria > Myxococcota_A > UBA796 > UBA796 > CAJQPC01 > CAJQPC01. The sequence continues at coordinate 127,529 of JAZAMN010000006.1, read as the reverse complement.
TGATGAGCTCTGGCGCCCGAGGGCCCGCGCGGCCGTCGGAGAGGATGTAGCCCTTGGCCTCGAGCAGGGCCTGGAGGTGCTCCAGGGCGCCCGGCCGCGGGGGGCGGTCCCAGTCACCGGGGACGAGGACCAGGTTCAGACGTCGGGTGGCGTGAGGGGGCACTCAAGCTCCGTTGAAGGTGCTCGGGATCCTTAGCGAGACGGGCCCCTGCAGGCGCGCCTGGCAGGCCAACCGATCCCCCCGGGCGGCGGCCTTGGCTCCCAGCGCGAGCTCCTCATTCATGGAGGGCCGGCTCAGGTTGCCCGCGGTCTCGGCGCTCACGATGATGCGGCAGGTCCCGCAGGAGCAGCGCCCCCCACAGAAGTGGTCCAGGTCGATGTCGAGCTCCCGGGCCACCTGCAGCAGGCTCTGGCCCACCTTCCCCTCCCCGCTGCCGGCCTCGCCAAAGTCGACCTCGACGGGGGTCCCTTCTGGCAGGCGCTTTGGGCGGGACCGCTGCTGGACACGGTGGGCCAGCCGCTTTCCGCGACCCAGCACCCTCTCAAGCAGACCGCGAGGAGACTTGGACATGCCCACCTAATCCTCGGAGCGACCAGCCTTGCGGCGCTGCAGCCACCACGCCTTGGCGAAAAAACCCGCGGGCGATCGGATCGGCCGGTAACCGCTCGCAGAGGCCAGGCATACGGCGCTGTGAATGGCCCCCCGGGGCCGCTGCAGATGGAGCCGCGCATGACCTCGACCAGCATCCAGATCTCCGACGACAGCCTGCTCGTGACCCGCACCCTGAGCGGTGACCCCCGCAGCTTCGAAGAGCTCTTCCGCCGCTACAGCGACCGGGTCTTCTCGATCGCGATGGGGATGGTCCGCAACGAGCCGGAGGCCCACGACGTGGTCCAGGAGACCTTCCTGAACGCCTACCGCAAGCTGCACACCTACCGGGCCGAGTCCCCCTTCCGCGGCTGGCTCTTCCGGATCGCCTCGAACGCGAGCCTCATGCGCCTACGGAGTCGGCGGCGTCGCCCCGAGCAGCCCCTGCGCATCCAGGGCCCCAGCTACTCCGAGGACGGCGGCTTCGAGCGCCCCGTGGTGGACCTGCGCCCCCTCGCGCCCAAGTCGATGGAGGACCGCGAGCTCGGTGAGCGCCTGCACCAGGCCATCGACGCGCTGCCCGACAAGTACCGGGCGGTCCTGATCCTCGCCGACTTCGAGCACCTCAGCATGCGGGAGATCGGGGAGCGCCTGGACCTCTCCGTGCCTGCCGTCAAGACCCGCCTGCACCGCGCCCGCCTGAGCATCCGGGAGGCCCTGCAGGACTACCTGGCCGGACAGCTCTGAGCGCGGCGATCCTGCTCAGGTCCAATCCGCCCCGTCCGAATCAGAGCGCGGCCTTCGGCATCTCAAGCAGGGAATTGACCGGAGACCCCGATGCCGAGCTGTCAGGATGTGAGCAGTTCCTTGTTGGAGCTGGAGTTGGGCACTTTGTCGGCTGCGGCGTGTCAGGCTCTGCTGAGGCACCTGGACCAATGTCAGGACTGCAGGAACATGCAAAGCGGGCTCGAGATCAGCGGGGAGCTGACGCGCCGGGCTCTGCAGCGGCGCCTGGAGCCCCCCGCCAGGGAGCGGATCTGGGACCGGATCCGCGGCACGATCGCCGGGTCCGTGCCCGCAAGCGCTGGCTTCGCTCGATCGGACTGAGCCTCTGCCTGCACCTCCCCTTGGCCCTCATGGTGATCCATCTGGGCGATCCGGAGGCCGACGCCAGCCAGCCAGAGCCCCCCATCGAGCTCAGCTTCGTGGAGCTTCCGGAGCCCACCCTGCCGGTGGATGCGGTGGAGGGAGACGAGGAGGTGGACCTGGAGCAGACCGACTCGGGGCTCACCCCCGGGGATCTGGAGACCCTGGCCTCTGTGCAGCCCGCGGAGCGCGGGCACCCCCCAGACGAGGACACCACGGTCGACGCCAGCCTGGACCCCGCGCAGATCCTGGCGGAGGCCTCCCCGGAAGAGCCCGCCGAGCAGGATGAGGAGGATCCGCGCCGCATCAACGTCCGCAGCGAAGCCCCGGCCACGTCGCCTCCAGTGGAGCCGACGCGCCACATCTCCGAGGTCGACCACCGCGCCCTCGTCGAGCAGCGAGCCGAGAGCATCTCCGAGCTGGAGGGGCCGGTCACCGAGGGCAGTCGGGGGGCCCAGGGACAGGCCGGGAACAACTCCCCGGACACCACGGTCGCCCCTGACCAGGAGGCGGCCCGGCGTGGCGAGAAGGAGGCCGAGCTGCGCGCCCCCATCGAGCAGGCCACGCCCCTGGAGCGCAAGGCGGCCTTGGGAGAGGACGGACTGGGCCAGGCAGGGGGGGCGCAGGCTCGCGGCCCAGGCAAAGACGGGGATGAGGCCGGCGGCCGCCGAGGCAGCGACAGTCAGGGCGCAGGGGCTCGCGCGGTATCCACCAGCTCCCGAGGCGGTCCCTCCGAGGCCCGCGCAGGCAGCGAAGAGTCCCCACCCCCCGCCCCCGAAGGCTGGCTGCCCATGGCGGTGCGCGTGGACCCCAGCGTCGGGCGCGCCCCGCCCACCCTGGCTCCGAGCGAGCTGGAGACCCCTGAGCGCAGCCTCGATCTGGAGCTGGTGCAGGCCCGGGGGGAGCGCGCCCCGGAGACCCAGGGGAGCCAGGGGGAGCAGGACCACAGCGCCCAAGACCCCCAGCAGGTGGAGCTGGACGACGCCCCGGCGGTGACCGAGCTGGAGGTCGATGGGGCGGACACTCCGCAGACCTCGCCTGGCTGGGGTGGCGATCAGGTGCTCAAGACCCAGACGCAGGCGTCGGTGCAAGGCACCCAGCACGAAGAAGGGGCCCCTGCCCTCGCCTCCGTGGAGACCCTGGAGCAAGAGCTGGAGGTCGGCCCGACCAGCGCGTTCAACGCCCGCGCGGACGAACACGCCGGCTACTACAAGCAGCTCGAAGAGCAGATCGACCGCCAGTGGCGCGAGAACACCCCCACCGAGCTCAAGGCCATGGGGGTGCAGGGCACCGTGCGCGTCCGGATCACCGTGGACGAGCGCGGCCGGGTGCTCTCCAAGGAGGTCGTGCGCCACAGCGACTACGAGGAGCTCGAAGCCCTGGCGCTCAACAGCATCCCCAAGCGCGTCGCCAGGCCGCCCAAGGCGCTGGCCAACCCCACCTTTGTCTACTCGATCGACCTGACCATGAAGGACGGGGGCTGGGCTTCCAACCCCTGAACCCGGCCCGCCTAAGCCTTGCCTGCACGCCCTCAGGGTGGCAGGTTTGATTTGATGCCTCCCGCACGCCGCCGACACCGCCCCGGAGACCGCCTCGCCAAGGTCCTGACCTGGCTGGGGCTCTCTCTGCTCGCGCATGTGCTGATCGTCGGCGTGGGCGGCCCCATCTGGGAGGCCCTGGAGCCCGAGGTCCCCGAGGCCCTGCCCCCGATGCAGATCGTCATGCTGGATCCGACCGAGGAGGAGGAGGAGCCGGAAGAGGAGCCGGAGCCGGTCGACTACGACGGCCAGATCGTCGACGTGGTGTCGCCCGAGGACCCCCAGAAGCCCGAGGACGCCGACTACCTGGCCGAGGCCGACAACCGCGTCGAGCAGGAGATGAAGACCCAGTGGCGCATCAACCCCGAGGTGCTCTCCAACGTCTACTCGCCCGATGACAAGGTGGAGATGGAGGACCTGGTCGACGTGAACGCCACGGAGCCCTCCACGGGCGCGCAGGTGGGCAACGACCGCTTCGATCCCGACCGGCACGGCGCGATGGCGTCACTCCCTTCGCCCTACCGGATCACCAACAAGGACGGCTTCCAGGCGCCCACGGTAGCCTCCCACTCGGAGACGAGCCTGGCTGGGGCGCCCAACAACGACCTGCTGGATGTGCCCGACGGTGAGGCGACCTACCTGAACACCAAGGAGTTCCTGTACGCCAGCTACATCAACCAGATCCGGCGCATGGTGGCCTTCTACTGGGACCAGAACCTGGACAACCTGCCAACGGGCCTGCCCTTCTCCAAGCCGCTCTACATGACGGCCGTGCACGTCACCATCACCTCCGACGGCCGCCTGGAGTCCATCCAGATCGTCACCGAGTCCGGCATGGGCCCGCTGGACAACGCGGTCGTTCAGGCGTGGTGGAGCGCCGGCCCCTTCCCGCCCCCGCCCGAGGGCCTGGTCGAGGCAGACGGGCGCGCCTACCTGCCCGAAGGCCAGTTCACCGTGAACATCGGGCAGGCCGACAACCGCTACATGGGCGTCGACCCGCGCGGCAACGTGCAGTTCCCGGGCATCCTTAAGAGCCCCAGATAGCGCCCGCCGGAGTGGTCGGCGCCAGGGTGACCTCGTCTACTCCACGCGGCTGCAGGGTGCCCAGTTGGGGATGGGTGGGAGGCGGTGCACCCGAAAGTCCCGCTCCAGCACGATCATCTCCCCCTGCTCCAGGCTCTCCCAGCGGTCGTCCTGTCCGATGGGCTCGCTGGAGAGCAGCAGGTGGTTGACGGGCTCCCCGACGGGGGCGGCAGCGAGCAGGCAGAACTTGTTGGGCTCCGGGCAGGTCTCCGCGTCCGGGCAGTGGTGCTTCTGGGTGCTCATGAACAGGGCCTTGCCAGCGCGCAGGCCGAACATCAGCTCGCCGTCGGTGAGGATGAAGTTCACGATGGGCGGCTCCAGGCCCTTGTGCGCGGCGAGCTGGTAGAGGCGATCAACGGCCCCCGAGAGCACCTGCCCGGCCCCCTTGGCGTCGCACTCCCCGGCGTGGCCCGTGGCGTCGAAGCCCGCGGCCTCCAGGGCGCTCAGCAGGTAGTGGAAGAGCATCTCGGAGTCGGTCTGCCCCAGGATCAGGGCCCTGCGCTGCGCCGGGATCCAGCGAGCGAGCTCGGGGGCCAGCTCCTCGAAGCCCCACAGAGAGCCGTTGTGGGCGAAGATCCAGCGCCCGTGCCGGAAGGGGTGCGCGTTGAGGTAGTCGGTGCCCCCCACCGTGGCCTGCCGCACGTGCACGACAAATGTCTGGGAGCGCAGGCGCGAGCTGGCCAGGCGGAAGCGGTCGCTGGTGTGGGCCGCATCGCCGCTCTTGAGCACATAGGCGTCCTGCCCCACGTAGTACCCCACCCCCCAGCCGTGCGGGTGTGCGCGGGCCTGCTCGACCAGGGCGTTGTCGGCCTGGACCAGCGAGCGGTGGGTTGTGGAAGGGAGCGCGCTCCGGAAGCCGAAGAGCCGGCACATGGGGAGATGTCCTCGCGACGGTCGCCCCAGCACAATAAGACACCCCGTCCAAACCACAAGCCAGGGAGCTGCATTGCTGGGCATGGGCTGGGGCGAGATCGCCCTCATCGCCGTGTTGATCCTGGTCTTCGTCGGTCCCGATGACCTGCCCAAGCTCCTGCGCTTTCTGGGCCGGAACTACGGGAAGCTGCGCCGGGCCAGCGATGATCTGCGCCGAACCTTCACTCTGGAGGTCGACAAGGTGGACGCGGAGGCCCGCGCTGCCGAGATCCAGCGCCGCCGCGAGGAGCTGCTGGCCCGCCGCAAGGAGGAGGCCGAGCGCTACAAGGAGCAAGGAGGCGCCTTCCCGCGCGACATGCCCGCCAAGCGGCAACCAGATCCGCCCGAGCACACCCAAGCGGCTGAAGATGCCCTGAACAAGCTGGCCCAGAAGCCCCCCCCCTCGGACGCCGCCGCGCGCCAGGCGGCCCAGGCCGAGCCTCCGCCCCAAGACGCGCCCCCCACGGACACGCCCCCCGCCTCGGGTGAGCAGGCCCCCGAATGAACGACCCGGTCCAAGACACCCGCATGCCCATCCTGGAGCACCTCCGGGAGCTGCGCACGCGCATGGTCCGCGCCCTCATCGCCGCGGGCGTGGGCATCGGAATCGCCTCGGCCTTCTCCGGCCAGATCTTCGACTTCCTGGTCGACCCCATGAAGCGGGCCCTGGCCGAGCGGGGACAGGCCGACGACCTGAGCGAGGCCGAGCTGGCCCAGCTCACCGACTCCCTGAACTCGCTGGTGATCACCGACCCCATGGAGGGTGTGATCACCTACCTCAAGGTGGCCATCATCGCGGGCGTCCTGCTCGCCAGCCCCTTCATCTTCTACCAGCTCTGGGCCTTCATCGCGCCGGGGCTCTACAAGAACGAGAAGCGCACGGTCATCCCGCTGGTCATCGCCTCCAGCCTGCTCTTCCTGGGCGGCGCGAGCTTTGGCTACTTTGTGATCTTCGAGTACGGCTTCGCCTTCTTCCTGAGCGTGCTGGACTTCGACACCGGCGCGGCGATCTCGCTGAACTCCTACCTGGGCACGGCCACCAAGCTGCTGGGCGCCTTCGGGTTCTCCTTCCAGCTCCCGGTCGTGATCTTCTTCCTGGCGCGCATGGGGCTCATCGACGCCAAGGACATGGTGCGCTTCTTCCGCTACGCCATCGTCGCGATCTTCGTGGTGTCCGCCATCATCACACCCCCCGACCCCATGACGCAGACCCTGATGGCCGGCCCGCTGATCATCCTCTACGTCCTGTCGATCGGCATCGCCTGGATCTTCTCCACCAAGGAGAGGGACGCTGAGGCCGACAAACCCGAGGGAACCACCACCTGAACCGGTGGGGCCCCCTCCCCTCGTGTCTCCCCCGTCCACCAGCGAGGTCACCCGGGCGCAGACCGCACGCCCGGGGGCGCGCTCACTCTGCGGGCTTGATCCGGGCCAGCTTGGCGCCGGCCTCCAGCGCCTGACCGGTCTCCACCAGGATGGCCTCGACGACGCCATCCACGGGGGCCTTGACCTCGTTCTCCATCTTCATGGCCTCGATGATGAGCACGGGCTCTCCCTTGGAGACCTGCTGCCCCTCCTCGACGAGGACCGAGACCACCCGACCGGGCATGGAGGACTTCATCTCGCCCTCCCCCGCACCGCCAGCGAGCCGCAGCGCCTTTCGGCGGGGATCGATGACCTGGGTGCTGTAGAGGCCGCCCAGCAGGTTCACATCCCAGCCGTCGTCGCGCTTGACCAGGCCTGCGTCGAAGGACTGGCCGTCCAGCAGCATGTGCAGGCCATCGCGGGTGCGACGCAGCTCGACCTCGCGCGCGGGGGCGCCGTCGATGGCGATGCGCACGCGGGTCTCGTCCACGCGCTCGATCTCGACGCTGCGGGTGGTGCCATCCAGGGTCACGTCGTAGTGCATCAGCGCATCCTGTGGCTGTTGCGCCAGGAGGCGGAGCGCTTCCAGGGCGAGGTCTGCTCGGCGCTCACCGCCTTTCGGGCGGGGGCCAGATCGGCGTCCAACTGGGCGATGGCCGCTGCGATGGTGGCCAGCTCGTCTTGACGCTCGGGCGCCAGGTCGGCCAGGAACTCCGGCGTGATGTAGCCGGTGGTGTACTGCCCCTCGCGGAAGGCCGGGTCGGCCAGCACCTTGCGGAAGAAGGGGATCGAGGTCTTGATGCCGCCGATGCGGTACTCCCGCAGGGCGCGGTCGCAGCGCTCGATGGCGTCCTGGCGGTCCCGGCCCCAGACCACCAGCTTGGCGATCATGGGGTCGTAGTAGATGGGCACCTCCGAGCCGGGACCAACACCGCTGTCCACCCGCACGAAGGGCCCACCGGGCTCCTGGTACTCGTGGATGCGGCCGGGGGCCGGCGCGAAGTTCGCCGCGGGATCCTCGGCGTACACGCGGCACTCGATCGCGTGCCCGTTGATCCGCAGGTCTTCCTGGGCGAACCAGAGCTTCTCGCCCGCCGCGATCCGGAGCTGGGCCCGCGCCAGGTCCACCCCGGTGATGGCCTCGGTGATGGGGTGCTCCACCTGCAGCCGGGTGTTCATCTCCAGGAAGTAGAAGTTCCCGTCCCCACCCAGCAGGAACTCCACCGTCCCGGCACCGACGTAGTCGACCGCCTCAGCAGCCTTGACCGCAACCGAGGCCATGGCCTGGCGGGTCTGCTCCGGGAGCACGGGGCAGGGGCACTCCTCGACCACCTTCTGGTTGCGCCGCTGGATGGAGCAGTCGCGCTCGAAGAGGTGCACCGTGGTGCCGTGCCCATCAGCCAGCACCTGGATCTCGACGTGCCGCGGGTTCACCACGAACTTCTCGAGGTAGACGGCGTCGTCGCCGAAGGAGGCGCGCGCCTCGGAGCTGGCCGCCCGGAAGGCGGAGACCAGCCCCTCTTCGCTGTCGACCCGCCGCATGCCCTTTCCACCACCACCGGCGGAGGCCTTGAGCATGACGGGGAAGCCGATCTCGCGTGCGACCCGCAGCACCTCGTCCTCCTCGCGGAGGGCGTTGACGGTGCCCGGGACGACCGGCACACCCGCCGCCTGCATGCGCTGGCGGGAGCCGGTCTTGGAGCCCATGTCCGTGATGGCCGCGGGGGGCGGCCCCACCCACACCATCCCGGCGTCCAGGACCTTCTGCGCGAACTCGGCGTTCTCGCTCAAGAACCCGTAGCCGGGGTGGACCGCGTCGGCGCCATGCTTGATGGCGACCTGGAGCAGCTTGTCCCCCAAGAGGTAGGACTCGGCGGCCGGTGAGGGTCCGATGTGTTCAGCGTAGGTGGCCAGGCGCACGTGCCGGGCGTCTCGGTCGGCGTCAGAGAAGACCGCGACGGTCTCCAGGCCTTCCTCGGCGCAGGCGCGAATCACCCGGACCGCGATCTCGCCGCGGTTGGCGACGAGAACGCGCTTGAAGGGTCGAAGGTTCATGGGCTCTCCAGTGGGCCTCAGGCGTCCTTGGCGGCGGCTTCCTTGGCGGCCTGCTTTTCACGCAGGGCCGCGGCGGCTGCCTCCAGCTTCTCCTTGCCCAGGACGATGTCCAGGACCTGCTCCATGCGGCTGGCGAAGTGGAAGGTGAGCTCGGCCTTGATCTCCTCGGGCACCTCGACCAGATCCTTCTCGTTCTTGGCGGGGAGGATGACGGTCTTGATGCCTGCGCGGTGGGCCGCGAGCACCTTCTCCTTGATGCCGCCCACGGGCAGCACCGCGCCACGCAGGGTGGCCTCGCCGGTCATGGCGATGGAGGGATCGATGGGGATGTCGGTCAGCAGGGACACGATCGCGGTGAGCATCGTGACGCCGGCCGAGGGGCCATCCTTGGGGACCGCGCCGGAGGGCACGTGGACGTGGATGTCCTCCTCCTCGAAGACGCGGTAGTCGATGCCCAGATCCGTCGCCATGGAGCGGATGTAGGAGCGGGCGACGCCCACGGACTCCTTCATCACGTCACCCAGCGAGCCGGACAGCGCCATGCCGCCCTTGCCCTTCATGCGGGTCGCCTCGATGAAGAGGATGTCGCCACCCACCGAGGTCCAGGCCAGACCGGTGCAGACACCGGGGACCTCGGCCTGCTCGGCCACCTCGGAGAAGAACTGGATGGGTCCGCGGACCTCCTCGATCATGTCCTCGGTCAGGGTGACGGACTCGTCCGCGCCGCTGGCGATGCGACGCGCCACCCACCGTGCGCAGGCTGCGAGCTCGCGCTTGAGGGAGCGGACGCCGGCCTCGCGGGTGTAGCTCATGATGAGCTTGCGGATCGCGCTGTCGTCCATGTCGAACTGATCCTCTGCCAGACCGTGGTCCTTGCGGACGGTCGGCAGCAGGTAGCTGCGGGCGATCTTGAGCTTGTCCTCGGGGGTGTACCCGGGGATGCTGATGACCTCCATGCGGTCCAGCAGCGGCCCGGGGATGGCCTGGGCCACGTTCGCGGTCGCGATGAACATCACCTTGGACAGGTCGAAGGGCAGGTCCAGGTAGTGATCGACGAAGGTGTCGTTCTGCTCGGGGTCCAGGACCTCCAGCAGGGCGGAGCTGGGGTCACCGCGGTGGTCGCTGCCCAGCTTGTCGATCTCGTCCAGGATGAACACGGGGTTGCGGGTCCCGGCCTTCTTGAGGGACTTGATGACCTTGCCGGGCATGGAGCCGATGTAGGTCTTGCGGTGGCCGCGGATCTCGGCCTCGTCGCGCACGCCACCCAGCGACATCCGCACCATCTTGCGGCCCAGGGCGTTGGACACAGACTTGGCCAGCGAGGTCTTGCCGACACCGGGGGGGCCCACCAGACACAGGATGGGGCCCTTGAGGTCACGCTTGAGCTGGAGCACGGCCAGGTACTCGACGATGCGCTGCTTGACCTTCTCCAGACCGTAGTGGTCCTCGTCCAGGATCTCCTGGGCGCGCTCGACGTCCAGGTGGTCCTCCGTCTCCTCCTCCCAGGGGATGTCCACCAGCCAGTCCAGGTAGGTGCGAGCGACGGTGTACTCGGCGGCGCCAGGGCTCATCCGCGCCATGCGCTTGAGCTCCTTGAGGGCGGCCTGCTCGGCCTCCTTGGACATCCGAGCCTTCTTGATCTTGGACTTGAGGTCCTCGAACTCCTCCTGACGCTCGTCGACCTCGCCCAGCTCCTTCTGGATGGCCTTGAGCTGCTCCCGCAGGAAGTACTCCCGCTGGGCCTTGTCCATCTCGCCCTTGACCTCGGTCTGGATCTTGTTGGACAGCTCCAGGACCTGGATCTCCTTCTGGAGGAGGACGATGACCTTCTCGATGCGCTCCTTGGCATCCAGGGTCTCCAGCAGCTCCTGCTTCTCTTCGACCCCGATACTCAGGTTGGTGGCGACGATGTCGGCCAGCATGCCAGGGTTGTCGATGGAGCGGACCAGGAAGCTGGCCTCGCTGGGGATATGCGGCGACAGATCGATGATCCGTCGGGCCAGCTCACGGAGCTGGGAGAGCAGCTTGTCGAACTCGCGGCCCTCGGCCTCGGGCTGACCGTGGGTGCGGATCCGGGCCTGCAGGTAGGGGTCGGTCTCGGTCCACTCGTCCACCTCGAAGCGGGAGAGGCCCTGGATGATGACGTTGAGCTTGTTGCCCGGCATCACCACCGACTTGAGGATCCGGACGACGGTTCCGGTCTGGTAGAGGTCCCCGGTGTCCGGGTCCTCGTTCTTGGCGTCGCGCTGGGCGACGATGGCCAGGAGCTGATCGCCCGCCATGGCCTCTTCGATGGCCTTGAGGGACTTGTCCCGCCCGACGTTGATGGGGAACGCAAGCACCGGGAAGATCACGGTGTTGCGGATGGCGAGGACCGGGAGCTCCAGCTCCTCGGGAAGGTTGGCGCCTTCCTGGTCAGACACGGGTGTGGTCATGAACGCTCCAATTCTTGCTCCCGAACCTATCCATAAAGACGCCTCCGGCAAGGACGCCGCGGCGCTGAACTCAGAGAGGGAACAGACCGGGGCAGTCTACCGCTTGTCCTTCCCTTCGGGCCGCAGCTCCGGGGGACCGATCAGGCGGCCGGTCTCGATGAGCGCCCGCTCATACGCCGGGATCTCCTGCGACTCGAAGTCGGCGCTCCCCAGGTTCTGGGCGGTGGGCTCGTAGCCAGGGAGGGGCCCGAGCTGCCCGCTCAGGTCCCAGGTCACCAGCACGCCTTCCACCGCCACAGGCTCTCCCAGCAGCTCCACCAGGTTCTGTGTCGCGGCCACAGCGCCCTTGTCCGGGGCCAGCGTCCGGTTCCGCATCAGCTCCATCTGGACCAGGTCGCGGTGCAGCACCACCCAGCGGAATCCCTGGGCTTCGAAGGCCTCCCGGTGGGCGGGCAGGTGCTTGACCACCGGCATCCCGGGGCGGCGCGAAGCGTCATTCATGGAGCGCACGAAGCTGTTCTGGTTCATGCGGGACTGGAAGCCCTCCGGCAGCAGGATCGGGGCGTTCTCCCCCATCCCTCCGAACATCTTCTGTCCGTGGAAGGTCTGCCAGATGATTGAGGGCTGCGAGATCCCGAAGGGCAGGTGGATCACATAGCCGGGGTTGTCCCGGATCATCTCGTAGGTCGCCGGCATGGTCAGATCCCGCGAGACGAAGGGGAAGACCCGGTAGCGCGCCTGCTCGCCAAGGGTGACAGCCATGAACAGCACCGCCAGCGCGGGGGCGGCCTTGCGAAGGCGCCAGCCAGAGCTCGTGAACGCCCGGTCCGCGAGCTGCCCCAGGCCCACCGACAGGACCAGGAAGGCCACCGACATCATGCGGTAGGGGAACCAGAGCCGGTCGAAGAAGGGCAGGTAGTGGTAGGCCGCCATGTACGGGGCAGAGACCGCCAGAACGCGCACACCGGGCGCCGGGGTGTGGAAGGTCGGCCCAAGCGAGAAGTACCAGAGCAGCAGGAAGGCCGGCACCCAACGGGCCCGATCCCTGCCCCAGATGAACATGGCCAGCCACAGCGGCGTCCAGGCCAGCGAGATCAGCAGCGGCGTGCCCGCGAACTCCGCGAACACCCAGCCGTGCAGGTTCGAGGCGACGTTGTTGCCAAGCCCGGCGGGCGGCTGGAACAGGTCCTTCTGGACGCTGTTGTCCAAGCCGGGGACGGCGCCGGCGCCAGCGAGCTCAGACATCGAGAGGGCCGCGGGCGAGACGAACAGGAGGCAGGCCGCACCCGCCATCAGGTAGTTCGCGACCAGCTCCCCCCTCCGCTCGCTCTTGTAGACGGCGTGCAGGAAGATCGGGAGCATCGCCAGGGCCATGAAGTAGCCCATGAACCAGTAGGTCCAGGCCTGGAGGGCCACCATCAGACCAGCCAGCAGCGGGGCCCTCAGGCGCGCCCACCCCTTCGCGGGCCGCTCGAGCTGCAGCAGAAAGTGGAAGGCCAGAGGCATGAAGGGCAGGAAGGCCTGCGTGAGCCGCCCACAGGTGATCTCAAAGAGCACGTAGGGGTTGAGCATGAACGCGACGGTCGCGAGGATCTGTGCCCCCCGCGACTGCAGCATCCCGCGCGCCAGGACCCGGAAGGACGCGGCGTTGGCCAGGAGCACCGCGAGCACGAACCAGCGCTGGTAGCCCGGCGAGCCAAAGAGCCAGTAGAACGGGGCGGCCACCACCGCGTCGACGAAGTTGTTCCCCGTGTGCGCGAAGATGTCCTTGCCCAGGGGATAGAAGAAGTAGTCCGTGAACCCCGGGTCGCTGAGCGTCTGCAGGCACTCCTGGATCCACCAGTAGAACCAGATCGTCCCGTACATGTCGATGCCGTCACCGACCACGTGGTTGGAGCGGAGGGCGGGACCGATGGCCACCAGCGCGAGAGCGATGTAGAGCGCCCATTCGGCGGCCGGGCTGCGCAAAAGCTTCATCGCCGCATGGTACCCGCTGCCCTCTCGAGCAGCCGCCTTCGACGGCCGGCCAACCCCAACTCCGGACCGACAGCGGTTAGCATCGCCCCGTGGCAATCGATCTCTTCTTCTCAGCCCTGCGCTGGCTCGGCGCGACTCTCTACGGCGGCTCCCTGCTGGCCTTCGCGCTCCTGCTCGCGATGCGACAGCTCGTGGTCGGCGCACACAGTGAGCGCCTGGTGCGCGTCTACCGCGCCTGGGGCCCGGGCCTGGGCCTCTCCATGGGCGCCATGATCCTGGGGGGCGCGGTCATGCACTACCGCACCCACTCGGGCTTCCTGTGGCCCGCGGAGACCCTGGCGGACCAGCTCACAATCGCCCAGCACGTGGTCTTTGCCCTGCTTTGGGCCAGCTCCTTCCACCTCGAGATCTGGACCATGGACCCTCTCCGCAAGCTGGATGGTCCGGACGGGATCAGCGATCGGGGCGCCTACGAGGACACCGTCAAGAAGACCACCGCGCAAGCCCTGGTGAACAGCACGCTGTTCTTGGTGGTCGGCACGCTCCAGATCTTCATGGGCGTGCTCTCCGCCTGAGCGACCTACTCGTCCTGCTGCGGCGGCTGCTTGGCCGCCCGGCGCTCCCGGAGCCACTTGGGCCCGATGAACACCAGGATCAGGCCGATGGGGATGGCCAGAAAGACGGCCTCGGGCACACCGAACACGAACTCGCCCATTCAAGCCTCCTGCGCCTGACCCAGCTTCAATAGCGCGTCCACGTCCACGCCCAAAGGCCCCAGGATCTGCCGCGTGTGCTCCCCCAGCCTGGGGACCACCGGCTCCGGGGCCCAGGGGAAGGGCGCCTTGGCCATCGGGATCCCCAACACGCGCTCGAAGTTGCCCCGCGCCTTGTGCAGCGGGTGCTCCGGCAGCTCCCGGGCGCGCAGGACCGGCCCCACGCAGGCCCCCGGCGCGCGGGCGATCCAGTGGGCAGCCGGCTGACTGGAGAAGATCGCCGTGAGCGCAGCGGCGTCGGGCCCCTCGGGGCACTCGGGGATCGCCTCGCGCAGCGCCGCCCAGAACTTGGGCTCCAGAGGCGCAAGAGTGATCCAGCGACCGTCCGCGCAGCGATAGCAGCGGTAGTGCGCAGCGCCGCCAGTCAGCAGCTCCCCGCCCGGCCGCAGCGGGCGGCCTTCCGCCTGGGCCACGGCGAGCTGAGGGGCCATCAGCGCCAGCGCGCCGTCGGTCATCGAGCAGTCCAGCCAGCGCCCCGCGCCACCCCGCGCCACCCCGTAGAGCGCGGAGACGATGCCCAGCGCCGCCATCAGCGCGCCCCCCGCGAGGTCCGCGACCTGCACCACCGAGGGCTCCAGGTGCGCCTGCCCGGCGACGATCCCGGCGTAGCCCTGGTAGTTCAGGTCATGGCCCGGCTCCTGGGCCAGCGGGCCGCTCTGCCCGAAGCCCGAGATGGATGCGATGACCAGCTTGGGGTGACGGGACAGCATGTCCTCGCCGGACAGACCGGCTCTGGCGAGTGTTCCGGGCTTGAATCCCTCAAGCAGTACATCCGCAGAGTGGAGGAGGGCCTCAAAGCCGCGCCTCCCCTGCTCCTGCCGGATGTCCAGGGCCACGGAGCGCTTGCCGCGGTTCAGAGCGGCGAAGAACACCCCGTGTCCGCTGATCAGCGGAGGGAGCTGCCGGCTGTAGTCCCCTCCCCCTGGCGGCTCGACGCGGATCACCTCGGCGCCCAGTGAGGACAGCAGCCAGGTGCAGAAGGGCCCCGGGAGCAAGCGGGACAGATCGACGATGCGGACACCGGCCAGAGGAGCGTTCATGCCCGGATGCTACCCGGGCGCCTGCTCCAAGGGCGTGCTAGAAAGGAGGCGATGTCCAAGCGCCGCCCCCTCTTCATCATCTCCGACGGAACCGGAGACACCGCCGAGAAGGTCGTGCGCGCGTGCCTGCTGCAGTTCGCCGACGCGCAAGTGCAGCCCCAGACCTTCCCCCACATCAGCTCGCCGGAGCAGCTCGAGCGGGTGTTCGAGCTGGCCCGGGACCACGAGGCCTTCGTCGTCACCACCCTGGTCAAGGCCCAGCACCGCGCCCACGCGCAGCGCCTGGCCCGCCGCTTCAAGCTGCGCTGGGTGGACGTGGTCGGCAACATGCTGGGCAGCCTCTCGGACTACCTGCGCATGCCCCCAAAGGAGACCGCTGGCCTGATGCACCAGGCGGACGCGAGCTACTTCCGGCGCATCGCCGCGGTGGAGTTCACGGTCAAGGCGGACGACGGCAAGGAGCCCCGCATGCTCCTGCAGGCCGACATCGTGCTGGTGGGCATCTCCCGCACCTCCAAGACCCCCCTGAGCGTGTTCCTGGCCCACAAGGGCTACCGCGTCGGGAACGTCCCGCTGGTGCTGGACCGGGACCCGCCGGAGACGCTGTGGGAGGTCGATCCCCTGCGGGTGTTCGCCCTGACCATCGACCCCTCCAACCTGGAGCAGATCCGACACCGCCGCCTGGAGCAGATGCGGCTGCAGGACCGGATCAACTACGGCGACATGGACTACATCCTGGCCGAGCTCGACTACGCCCACGACCTCTACTCCCGGAACCGGGAGTGGCCGGTGATCGACGTCACCAACAAGGCGGTCGAGGAGACCGCGGGCACCATCATGTCGATCCTCGGGGAGCGCGGCTTGCAGCGGACCTCGGGTGAGGCCGGTCAGCTTTGAGGCTGCGCGTGGTCGGCGCGGTGGTCCTGGACGGAGACCGCCTCCTGCTCGCTCAGCGCGCCCCTGGCGGCGCCCACGGGGGCCTCTGGGAGTTCCCCGGCGGCAAGGTGGAGTCCGGCGAGTCCGACGCCCAGGCGCTGGCCCGAGAGCTGCGCGAAGAGCTCGGTGTGGACGCGACCGTCGGGGAGCTGGTGGCCGTCGGAGAGACCGAGCGCATCGCCCTGTGGTGCTATCGCTGCGCCCTCCACGGCAGCCCAAAGGCCCTGGAGCACCAGGCCCTGAGGTGGTTCCACCTGGCCGAAATCCAGCCACACGACATGCCCCCCGCGGACCACCCCGCCCTGGAGGCTCTGCGTACAGCCTCCCCAGACAGCGGCCCGCGGGGATAGACTGGGCTCCGGAAGGCATGCGTTGATCGGCTCAACCCTCGACAAGTACGAAGTCCTCGACAAGGTCGGCGAGGGCGGCATGGCCACGGTCTACCTGGCCCGGCACAACACCCTGGGCCGCGTCGTGGCGCTCAAGGTGCTGCACCCGCACCTGTCCGCGAGCTCCCGGAACCGCCTGCGCTTTGCCCGCGAGGCCCGCGCCATCGAGCACCTGGACCACGCCAACATCCTGCAGATCTTCGACTACTCGGGCGACGATGCCGAGGACTGCTTCATCGTCACCGAGTTCGTCAACGGGCAGACCCTCTCCGAGCTGCTCCACGACCGGGGCATGCTCGCCTCCGAGCTGGCCGCCATCATCGGCCTCAAGCTCTCCGAGGCCCTGGACTACGCGCACCGCTCCGGCATCGTCCACCGCGACCTCAAGCCCGAGAACGTGATGCTGCGGGAGGACGGGCAGGTCAAGCTGATGGACTTCGGCATCGCCCGCTTCCTGGACGAGAGCACCGTCACCATGACCGGCGCGCTCATCGGCAGCCCCGCGTACATGAGCCCGGAGCAGGCCCTGGAGCGCAGCATCGACTCGCGCTCCGACCTCTTCTCCCTGGGCAGCCTGCTCTTCCACCTGGTCACCGGGCGGCTCCCCTTCCCCGGCTCCAACCCCAGCATCATCCTCCGCAACATCATCGAGGGCCGCCGCTCCGAGGTCCTGGAGGTCCAGCCCTCCGTCTCCCCCGCTGTGGCCGACGTGATCGAGCGCCTGATGCAGTCCGATCCGGACTCCCGCTTCGAGAGCGCCAGCGCGGTGGCCCAAGCCCTGCGCGAGGCCCTCTCCGAGTCCGACATCGACCCCGACGACCTGGGCACCTGGGCGCTGGACAGCTACCTGCGGGACCCCGACGATTGGGAGAGCCGCCTCCAGGGGCACCTGGAGCACGTCCTGCTCGAGCGCGGCCGCGACGCCTTCCAGCAGGGCCGTCACCTGGACGCGCAGCGCCTGTTCAACCGCCTCCTGGCCTGGAACCCCGAGCACCCCGAGGTCCTGGAGCTCCTCAGCAGCTTCCAGTACGCCGAGCTTGAGCCCCCCGACCAGGAGGACGACTCCAAGGGCGCTCCCTGGGCACTCCTGGGTGCCATCGCGGCGCTGCTCCTGGCCGGCGCCGCGTGGTGGTTCCTCCAGCCCCCCTCCCCCGAGCAGGCCCCCGAGCCCATCTCCGGTCAGGTGGAGGCGCCCCCGCAGCCTTCGACACTGCCGGTCTCACCGATCGAGCTGAGCCCCCCCTCAGACAACCCAGAGCCCGAGCCCGCAGGCGAGGACACGCTGCCCGTCGCCGCACCGGTGACCTCGCCGACGGCCGACAAGCCCCGAGGTGTGGTGCGGCCCGACGGGCCCAAGGTGTTGAACCCGGATCCCCGTAGCGCCCAGGTCCTCACCCTCCCAGCGGCGGTGGAGCCCGCGTTCGTGCAGGTCTCCCTGGACACCCCGACCTGGGGCGATGTCTACGTGGACGGCGCGCTGGTCGTCACCGCTCTGCGGCAGCCACAGACCGTGGAGATCACGGCCGGCGAGCACGAGATCCTGGTCAAGAACCACCTGAGCACGGAGTACCGCGAGCGCTTCACGGTGGAGCCGGGCAAGACCCACGCGGTCCGCGCATCCATCACCGAGCTGCGCCTGACCATCCTGCTGGACGGCTTCGAGCCCACCTGCGAGCTGAGCATGGGCGGGCAGGCGCTGGGCAGCGTGGAGGCCGTGAACAGCCGCCTCTCCATCAAGGCTCCCCGCAAGGAAGCCAGCTTGTTGGCGGCCTGCCCCAGCGGCGAGCGGAGCTTTGCGATCGCGGGCAAACCGGGTGACACCCTCACCCTGACCTCCCCCTGAGCACCCTGGGAGCCGCGACAGTGCTGTCGTCTTTTCAGCCTCCCGGTGGGGGGACGCAGACAAGGAAGCCCGACGGGGTGGGGATCCTGGGCCTCTGGCCCGCTCTTTGCATCCTCACGGGGTTGAGTGGCTGCTACTTCGGCCCGATCAACCCGATTGAGGAAGACATGCCCCCCGTCTTCATCTCCAGCAACAAGGAACCGGTAAACGCCACCATGGTGATCGAGCAGTCCACGAACGTGTTCGTCATCATGAGCGACGAGGACCCCGAGACCTTGCGCTACGAGTGGGTGCTGTCCGAGGACGGCTGGGTCGAGAACGCCAAGACAGTCTCCCCCGGCGCCACCCAGGTGTTCCTGGAGGCCGATCCCGACCTGGACGGGCAGCGCCTCACCCTGACGGCGATCGACCGCGAGCAGCAGTACACCAGCGTCTTCTGGCAACTGGAGGTGTTGCGATGAGCCTTCTGATGCTCAGCCTCTTGGGCTGCATGAGCATGGAGAACTCCCTGGCGGAGTCGGACGCCGGCGGCGCCGAGTTCGAGCCCCGCGACTACCTGGTGCGCCTGGACGTGTGGCCCTCGTCCTCCGACGAGTCCCTGCCCCAGTCCTTCTTTGACGTGTCCTTCGACTCCGACTCGGCCTGGAGCACGACCCTCCAGCTCGGCGTCCCCGTGACGGTCAGCGGTCAGCTCACGGGCTTCCAGGCCAACCCCACCGCCATCTCGGTCCCCGGCCAGGACGGCGCGGTCGAGGGCTTCTTCCAGGCCCTGGTCCCCGGCACCCCCATGGGACGCGTCGTCCAGACCGACGAGCGCGGCGCCTTCTCCGCACAGGTGGTCCCCTCCGAGGGCTACACCGTGGCGCTCATCCCCAGCACCCCTTCCCTGCTGCCCTTCCTGGTCACGGGAGGAGAGGATCTGTTCACGGACCAGGACTTCTCCACCTATCTGGACTTTGGCCTGCCCGTCTGGGGATCGGTCACCCTGCCCGCAAGCGAGGACACCGGTGGGCTCTCCGGCCTGGACCAGGGCGTGGTCCGGCTGACCCACAGCGCCAGCGGCATCTCCGGGCCCGAGCGGCCCGTCGAGGACGGCTTCTACATGCTCCGGGCCTACCCCGGGGACTACCTGCTGGAGCTCTACGACCCGGACGACCCGGACTTCCCGCTCATCCAGCGGGCCATCACGGTCGGCGCCGAAGACGCCAGCGGCCTGCAGGAGGACTTCGAGCTCCCCGAGATCGCCCAGGTGGTCGCTCAGGGGGAGGTCCGCGACGCGGACTCGCGGCCCTACTCCGGGGTCGAGGTGCGCTTCACCTCGCTGAGCCTGGAGGGGCTGCCCGAGGGCTCCCACACCGTGGAGACCACCACCAACGGCAGCGGGCTCTACATCGCCCGGCTGCTGCCCGGCAGCTACCTGGTCGAGTACCTGCCGCCCTATGGAGACGACGCGAGCTCCGCCGAGGTGGTCGATGTCCAGGTCTCTGGCACCTCGACACTGCCCACCCAGACCCTGGAGCCCCTCACGCTGGTCGAAGCCACGGTCTCGACGGAGAACGGCCTGGCCCCAGGGACCCTGGTGCGCGCCCAGGAGGTGGGCTTCGATCAGCGGGTCTACGAGACCACGAGCGGCCCCGATGGCAGCTTCCTGCTCCCGGTGTCCGACGGCCAGTTGGAGTGGACCTTCACCCCGGACCTGGGCACCCAGGCGGCGACCACCTTCAAGGCCATGACCGCGCAGGAGATGATCGAGGCGGAGCAGGTGCTGCTGGACGCTGGCGTTCAGCTCAGCGGCGTGGTGCTCCTGGAGGGCGAGCCGGTCCCCTACTCCGTGGTCGACGTCCGCGACGCCGAAGACAAGCTCTGGGCGCAGACGGTGACCGACGACGAGGGCTGGTTCCAGGTGCGCGTGTCCGAGGCCATCGCCCTGGAGGAGTAGGCCGCGGCCTGCATCCCGGTGTCCTCGCCGAAACGCAGAACGCCTCCCAACCCGGTGGCTGAGAGGCGTCCAGTGCGGTGTGGATCGATCCGGCTCAGGCCAGGATCTCTCCCAGCAGCTCGATGGAGCTGACCTCGGAGCCGCTCTCGACCGCCTTGCGGGCGGCCTCGACCAGGTTGGAGCCGACCACGATCGCGGTGCGGTCTCCGACCTTGACCCGGTAGGCGCGCTGACCGGAGAGGGCAGCGGCCACGTTGGGGTTGGCCTCCGAGGTCTTGCCGGGGGCCTTGGCGGGGGTGATGGACTCGGCGACAGACTCGGCGAGCTCAACAGCGGGGGCAGCAGCCTTCACGGGAGCCTCAGCGACGGGGGTCTCAGTGACGGGGGTCTTCGCGACGGGGGGCGCAGCGGGCGCAGCGGCGCGGGTCTCGGATCCCAGACCGTGGCGACGACGGTAGTTTCGAACAGCGTTGAGGGAGACCTTGGCCTTCTTGGCGACCTCCTCGTCCGGGACCTGACCCAGCAGGTGCTCGAAGGGGGTGATCTTGCTGGGACGGCCCGGGCGGCGCCGAGGCGTGTTGGCGCTCTTGCTGGCCTTGCGACCCCGGCGGGGCTTGATGCCCTTGGCCTTGCGGATGCGCGCGACGGTCTGGACGCTCACGCCAGCCAGGGAAGCGACCTCGGCGTCGGCGACCTCACCCAGTTGATCCATGTAGGGCTCGAGCTTGGCGGCGGTGCCCGCGCGCAGCCCCGTGGCGCCCTTCTTCTTGCTCTTCTTGGCGGCCTTGGCCTTCTTCTTCTTGGGGGCCTTGGGCGCCTTGGGGGCGGCCTCGGTCACGGGCGCGGAGGCCTCGGTGCCCTCGACAGCGTTGGCGCTCTCAGAGGCGTCGGAGGGAGCGGAGTCCTCGCTGCTGCGGCTGTTCCGGGGACCGGAGGGCGCGTGCTTGCGCTCGATGCCGTTGCGCTTGAGGGCCTTGTTGATGGAACCGGGAGTCGAGCCGAACCTGGCGGCCAGCTCCCGCAGCGACATCTCGTCTTTGACCGACAGCAGCTCTTGCCACCAGTCCTGGTCTTCCAATCGCTTCATCTTTGATTTCTCCGCTCGGGATTTCAATTGTGTTGGATGACCCCCACGGCCCCAGGGGTAACACAGATTCCAAATCCACCAAGCCCTGTGTGCGGTTTGATCCCCACAACGCCCGGGGCTACCCTCCCGCCGTGCTCCCCCTCCTCCTGACGCTCACCTTAGGCCTCTCGCCCTCCGCTGCGGCGCAGGAGGCGGATCCGACCCCGGATTCGGAGCAGCAGGGCGGCTTCGAGGCCCTCCTGAACGAGGCGACCAGCGCCTACATCGGGGGCGATCTCCCCCACGCCCGCACCCTGCTGCTGCGCTTGGTCCGCGATCCGGATCTGAGCCCCGAAGAGCTGCAGGAGGCGCGCATCTGGTTGGGGGAGGTCGAATACATGATCGGGGAGCGCGAGGCCGCTCGGAGCACCTTCAGGACCGTCCTCCTGTACGAGCCTGGCTACCGGATGGACGACTTCGCCCACCCCCCCGAGGTTGTCGCGTTCTTCGAGGCCACGCGCGCTGAGCTCAAGCAGCCCACGACCCCGCTGGACCCGCCGCCAGACCTGGATCTGGGCACCCCGCTGCCCCTCTGGCTCGCGCTGAGCCTGCCCGGCAGCAGCCAGTGGCACAACGGACACCGGGGACTCGCTGTGATGACCGCATCGGGGGTGGCCCTCACCGCAGGCGGGACCTTCGCGATGCGCCGCTGGCTGGTCAGCCAGGACCAGCTCCCCGATGTCTGGGGGATCGATCTGCCGGAGTCCCAGGTGCCGCTGGCGCAGCGCGTGAAGACCACGCAGTTCCTGGTGGCGAGCGCCGGGATCGCCCTCCACGCGGGCACTGTACTGGGTGGCAGAGCTGTGCTCCGCAGCCCCTCGCCGGCCAGCTTCGCCCTCGCGCCGATGCCCGGTGGGGCGGCCGTTCATCTGCGAGTACAGCTCCGCTGTTGCGGGCGGCCCCCTGGGCATCGCGGCGGGTTACCCTCCCCCCGCCATGTTCATCCGCTGCCAAGACCCCGCAAACGGCGCGCACACCGACCTGGTGCTGCGAAAGCCACTCGTCACCATCGGCCGCGCGCCGGGAAACGACCTGGTCCTCAAGGACCCAGGCGTGGCCCCCACGCACGCGAACCTGCTCAAGAAGTCCGGCCACGTCACGGTCAGCGCTCTGAGCCGGGACAAGCTGATCTTCGTGCGGGGTCGTCGGGCGCGCAGTGTTGACCTCGCTGTCGGGGACACCGTTCAGATCGGGCGCTTTGAGCTCACCCTGCACGACGGTGAGCCCAAGGCCCCCGAGAGCACCGAGAGCGGGGCCGCCCCCAAGGCCGAGGTCGGGGCCATGTCCCGCCTGGTGGAGTTCTCCAAGCGGCTGATGTCCAAGGGCTCCCCCGAGCAGCTCTTCAACGCGCTGCTGGAGGCGGTGGTCGAGACCACCCAGGCCGAGAAGGGCTTTGTCATCTACTTCAAGGATGGCGAGCGCCACCTGGCGGCCAGCCACAACGTGGGCAAGGAGACCCTGGATCTGTCCCGCGTGTCCGACTCCATCGTGGATCGCGTGGTGGAGTCGCGGCAGCCGCTGATTGTGTCGGACGCGCTCCAGGACCAGCGCTTCGGACAGGCAAAGTCCGTGGTTGATCTTCGGCTCTCGAGCGTGATCTGTGCGCCACTGCTCTACCGCGATGATCTGTTGGGGGTGCTCTACCTGGGCAACGACTCCATCGCGAACCTGTTCACCGCGCCGCAGCTCGAGCTGCTCCAGGTGTTCGCCTCCCAGGCGTCCATGATCGTGCACAACGCCCTGATGCTCAACGAGCTCAAGGCAGACAACCGGAACCTGCGGGACCAGCTCCGATCGGCCTCTCAGGGCGAGATGATCGGCACCTGCGCGGAGATGAAGTCCGTGTTCAAGGTGCTGCGTCGGGTGGCCCCCACGGACATTTCGGTGCTGGTGCTCGGCGAGACCGGCACGGGCAAGGAGCTGGTCGCCCATGAGCTCCACCGGCTGAGCGACCGCAAGGGCAAGCCCTTCATCTCCATCAACTGTGGGGCGATCCCCGAGCACCTGCTGGAGTCCGAGCTCTTTGGACACAAAAAGGGCAGCTTCACCGGGGCGGTGCAGGACAAGATCGGGAAGTTCGAGGCCGCGGACGGCGGCACGCTCTTCCTGGACGAGATCGGCGAGATGCCCATGAACCTGCAGGTCAAGCTCCTGCGGGTGCTCCAGGAGCGGGTGATCGAGCGGGTCGGCGAGTTCAAGGGCCGGCCCATCGACATCCGCGTGGTGGCCGCCACCAACAAGGACCTGCAGGTGGAGATCGACGAGGGGCGCTTCAGAGAGGACCTGTTCTACCGCCTGAACGAGGTGGCCGTCCGACTCCCCCCGCTGCGGGACCGCGGCGAGGACATCGTCCAGATCGCGCAGTTCCTGCTCAACCGCTACGCGACCCAGTACAACTCCAAGGCCCGCGGCTTCACCAACTCCGGCACCAAGGCGCTCAAGGGCTACTACTGGCCGGGCAACGTCCGGCAGCTCGAGAACCGCATCAAGAAGGCGGTGATCATGTCGGACCGGGCCCTGCTGCAGCCCGATGACCTGGGCCTGAGCGAGTCCGACAAGCGGCACGTGCGGCCCCTGGACCAGGCGACCGAGGACTTCAAGAAGTCCTACATCAAGGAGATCCTGGACCTGAACAACTGGAACAAGGCCCAGACCGCCCGCGACCTGGAGGTCGACCCCCGGACCATCTTCCGCTACATCGAGAAGATGGACGACTGAGAGTGTCGATGTTCCCTTTGTTTCTGCTCCTCGCGTGCGGCCTGAGCGCCCAGAACACCGACGACTCCAGCTCCGTGGTGGACAGCACCGCCGAGGGCGACTCGGACACGGACACGGACGCAGACACCGACATCGACCTTCCTTGCGGTCAGGGCGGCTTCGCTCAGCAGGCGGAGCAGTGGGCGCTGCCTCAGCTCGGTGCGGATTCGGACCCCGCGGCGCTACGCACCACGAGCGGCAGCGACAGCGTGACCTGCGCATCCGGCGGTACTGGGACCGTGTCCTGGACCACCACAGACCTCAACGACGACCGCTGGCCGGACCTGCTCGTGACCCGCGACGAGTGCGACGCCCTGGTCTCTCTGGTCCAGTGGAACGTGCACTACGGCGCCCAGGGCGGCTTCGCCTCCGCATCGCAGAGCTGGAGCATCCCCATCCTGGGGGCCAGCCGCGACCCCGCGGCGCTCACGGCTGCATCCGGGAGCGACACGGTCGCGTGCACCGGCAGCGACAACGGCACGGTCTCCTGGACGACCATGGACCTGAGCGGGGACGGCGTGCTCGACCTCGTGGTTCACCGCAACACCTGCGAGGCCCTGGTCTCCCTGGCCGAGTGGCATGTGTACCAGGGCAGCGCGAGCGGCTTTGGTGACAAGAGCAGCTTCTCACTGCCCCAGCTCGGCGGGGACACGGACCCCGCCTACCTGATCAACACATCAGGGAGCGAGTCTGTCGCCTGCCAGAGCGGAGGCACGGGCGCGGTGAGCTGGTCGCTGCAGGACATGACCGGGGACGGCGCTGTCGACCTGGTCGTGCCCCAGGACTCCTGCGATGCCCTGGTGTCCCTGGTCAAGTGGCAGGTCTACGAGAACAGCGGGACCGGCTTCGGCACGCCCCGTGACTGGGAGATCCCCATCCTGGGAGCGAGCTCCGACCCCGCCCAGCTCACGGCCCTGAGCGGCTCGGACACCGTCGCCTGCGCAGGCGGCGGCTCGGGCACGGTCGCCTGGAGCACCACCGAGCTCACCGGAGACGACTGGCCGGACCTCGTCGTCCACCAGGATGACTGTGATGTGCTGGTGGGCCTGGCAAGTTGGCGGGTGTACCCCGGCTCCGAGGGGGGCTTCGGTGCTCCGGTCTCCTGGACCCTCCCCCAGCTCGGCGCAGACACCGACCCCGCCGTTCTCAACCGCCTCTCAGGCAGTGACAGCGTCGCCTGCAGCCAGGGAGGCAGCGGCACCGTGACCTGGCAGCTCGCCGACATGACGGGGGACGGCCAGGCGGACCTCATCGCCCCCCGCTTTGACTGCGACGCCCTGGTCTCCCTGGCTTGGTGGGAGATCTACGCCGGCCAGGACGGCGGGTTCGCCAGCAAGGCGAGCTGGACCCTGCCGTTGCTGGGTGACGCGTCCTCGCCTGCGGATCTGAGCTCCCTGACCAGCTCCGGAGCGGCCGCATGCTCAGGCGGTGGGAGCGGGAGCCTGAGCTGGATCACCGGCCCCCTCGACTCCGACGGAATCCCCGACCTGTACGTCACCTCCAACACCTGTGACCCCCTGGTCTCCCTCGCCTGGTGGGAGAGCTACCCGGGCGTCTGCGAGTAGCCCATGCTCTCTCTGTGGCTGATGGCCCAAGGTGGTCCCGTGCCCCAACAGGCGGCCCCGCCCCCCGACCAGGTCGATGTGCTGGCCATGGACCTGCGCGGTGGCTCCCGCCCCGAGCGCAAGTACGCCGCCCGCGAGCTGCTCCGCCAGACCCGACTCAGCCTGCGCACCCTGGACCGCATGCCCAGCGACAGCCTGGAGTCCCTGGAGGCCCGCCAGACCCTGGGGGAGCTCGAGCGCGAGGCCGTCCCCGCCTGCCTGACCCAGCTCGCCGAGCCCGCCACCCTGCGGCCCTGCTCGGAGCTGCTGGTGCTCATGGAGTCCCAGGCCGCCATCCCGGTGCTGGTCCAGGCGCAGGAGCAGGACACCCTGTCCCGGAGGCACCTGCGGGTGTTGGCCCGGGCCGAGAGCGCGCTCAGGGAGCTGCAGTGATCACCATCGGACTGACCGGCGGCATCGCCACCGGCAAGAGCACCGTCGCCACCATCCTCCGGGAGTCCCTGAACGTCCCCGTCATCGACGCCGACCAGGTCTCCCGCGATGTCGTGGCCCTGGGCACGCCCGGGCTGGCCGAGCTCGTCTCCGAGTTCGGACCCGACATCCTCCGGACCGACGGCGCACTGGACCGCAAGAAGCTCGGTGAGATCGTCGTCAGCGACAAGAGCGCGCGCCGCCGGCTTGAGCGCCTCACCCACCCGCTGATCCGTGAGGAGATCGAAGCCCGCCTGCTGGCCCTGAACAGCGCCGGCGCCGCGGTGGCTGTGGTCGAGGCCGCCCTGCTGGTGGAGACCGGCTCCTACCGCCTCTACGACCACCTGATTGTCGTCAGCGCCGCCCCCGCCGTGCAGCTCGCTCGCTTGATGGCGCGCGAGAACCTCTCCGAGCCCCAGGCCCAGCAGTGGCTGGACACGCAGCTCCCTCTGGAGCGCAAGGAGGCCGTCGCGACGGTGGTCATCCGGAACGACGGGGACCTGCAGGCTCTGGAGGCCGCTACACTCGCCGCCTGGGAGACCCTGGAGTTCTGAGGCTCAGCGGCCCGCTCGCGCTGCGTTCGCACAGACCGGGTCATCGGGCGAGGCCGCCAGCGCACACCCTGACGCGAACATCTCCGCCCCCGCCTCTGGCTGGCCGGCGACCATGAGCAGCACGCCCAGGTTGTTGTAGAGGCCTGGCGCCGGGGGCCCGACCTCCAGAGCGGTCGCGCAGGCAGACAGCCCTCGGAGGTCCCCGGCTTGAGCGGCCAGCGAGCACGCCGTCTCCGCGGCCCAGAGGCTCTCCTCGTTGTCGCCGACTGCGTTCAGCAGGCTGTTGAGCGCCGGCTCAGCCTCCCCCAGGTTCAGGTGCGCCCGGCCTTGGACCTCCCAGCCCTCCCGCTGCAGGGACTCCGGCATGTCCGAGGCGGGCTGCAGCGCCAGGGCCTCGGCCGGCGCGAGCTCCACCAGACTGCGCGCCAGACGCAGGCGGAGCACCGGATCTGTGGGATGACGCGCGTGCGCGGATCGCCAGAGCGTGACCTCGTCGGACCACTCGGTGATGCGCATTGTGCCGTGGATCGCCCCCAGGAGCGGTAGGCCCCACAGCACCCGAGCGGCCCAGACTCCCCTCTCCTTCACGGCCTCCGCCAGCAGCAAGACCGCCCCCAGGACCGACAGGGTCAGCAGCCCGTCTCCGTAGCGGGTCTCGGCGCTGAGGACGCCAGACACCATGAGCACAGGCCCCAGCAAGAGCACGGCGCCGCTCCACAGCCGCTTGTGAAGCCCAAGAGCGGTGGTCACCCCGGCCAGCAGCAGCCAGCTCAGCGCAGCCAGCCAGGGTGCTGCCTGGGGGAGGGTCGCGGCAGGCGCCAGCGGCGTCGGGATCAGGACCCGCGAGAGCAACAGCAGGCTGCGGTGCCCAGCCTCCAGCAGAGAGGCCGCATCCGGCGGAACGGAGGACGGGACGAGGAGGGCACGCAGGCCCACGAAGATCACGACCACACCGACCTGGAAGGGCCAGTCCCCTCGACGCTCCTGGGGCGACCTCTGCGCATCGGCGAGGACACCGAGAGGCACCAGGAGCACACCGAGCTCCTTGCTGAGGCAGGCGAGCGTGGTCGCCAGGATCAGCACAGGGCGCGACCGAGCCTGGAGGGCGAGCAGCATCCAGAACGCGGCCCAGAGATCCGGGCGGCTCGCGATGTTGGCGACGGGCTCCAGCAGCAGCGGGTGAAGCACCCACGCGAGGCTGAGGGGGAGCGCCTGGGGCGCTGGGACCAAGAACTCCACCCGCAGCAGCCGCCACAAGAGCAGCCCCCCGCCCCACACCAGGAGCAGGTTGTGCAGATGGAAGGCCCACGCGAGGCCGCCGCCGAGGGCGTGGTCCACGTAGTAGCTGAGGTTGATCCACGGGCGCCAATAGGGGCTGGGCCGCACCCCGGGCGCGAAGTGGAAGAGCTCGCTGCGCAGGGCCTCGGGCAGGGTGCTCCAGTTCTGCAGCGCGGGGTTGTCCGCGATGAGGGCCTGGTCGTCGTAGACGAACCCGAAGCCCAGAGCGCGCCCGTAGACAACGAGCACCGCCAGGAGCAGGAGCCCGGCGGCACTCGCGCTCTGACGGCTCAGTACTGGACGAGGGAGCAGTGGGGCACGCCGCCGAGGGCCTTGGCGCCCTCCAGGAAGTTGAGCTCCACAAGGAAGGCGAAGCCAACGACCTCGGCGCCGAGCTCCCGGACCAGACGGGCGGTGGCGTCTGCGGTGCCACCGGTGGCCAAGAGGTCATCGACGATGAGGACGCGCTGGCCCTTCTTCACGGCGTCGACGTGCAGCTCCAGGCGGTTGGAGCCGTACTCCAGCTCGTACTCGTAGCCGACGCTCTGGTAGGGCAGCTTGCCGGGCTTGCGAGCCGGCGCGAAGGGTACGCCGAGCTCCATGGCCAGGGGCACGCCGAAGAGAAAGCCGCGGGACTCCATGCCGACCACGGCCTCGGCGCCCTGCTCCTTGGCGAAGGCGAGCATGGCCTGGTTGATCTCCTGCATCAGGGCGGCGTCCGCCAACACGGGCGTGATGTCCTTGAACAGGATGCCGGGCTTGGGGAAGTCGGGCACGTCGCGGATCGTGGCGGAGATGCGCTCGGACAGGCTGGCCATGGGTCCTCCTTGGGGAGTGGGAGTGTACACCCCCCAAGGCTCTCGGGTGGGTTAGACCCCCGGGGTGTCTGAGACCTCCCACAATCTGTCCACCGAGCTGCGCACCCTTGTTCAGGAGCTGGACGGTCAGGATCTGACCCTGGGCCTGCTGATCGACCGCATCGGCGATCGGGGCTTCGGGCTGTTGCTGCTCATCCTGGCCATGCCCGCTGCGCTCCCCCTGCCCGCCCCCGGCTACGCGACCCCCTTCGGGATCCTCATCCTGGGCCTGGCCTGGCAGATGATCCGCGGCCGGCCCACCCCTTGGTTCCCCGAGCGGCTCCGGGGCCGCAAGGTGTCCTACAAGCTGCTGGCGTTCTCCGTGAAGAACGGCGGCTTCCTGCTGCGCGTGGTCGAGCTGTTGGTGAAGCCGCGTCTGAGCGGGCTGGCCCGCAACCGGACCTTCCTGGCGGGCGTCGCGCTGAGCATCGGGCTCTGCGCCGCCTCCATGTCCCTGCCCATCCCGCTGACCAACACAGCGCCGAGCTTTGTGATCTTTGTGCTGGCGGCCGGCATGCTGGAGGAGGACGGCCTGCTGCTGGCCTTCGGGCTGCTGCTCGCCCCGGTGGCCATCGCGATCGCGGCCGGGGCGATCTACGTGGCGGTCACACAGGGCCCGGAGGCCGTGGAGACCACCGTGAAGCCCTTCATCAAGGGCCTGGTCGGCGCCTGATCAGAAGCTCCAGAACTTGAGGCGCTCAAGCTGCGCCTCGTCCGTGAGGTCAGGCGACAGCGGCGTGAGGCTCGCCCAGCCCTGGGCCATGAGGGGCCCATCTGTGTCGGGCTCCCCGCAGAATGCGTTCGGCCCACCGCCGATCCAGTAGTAGGGCTTGCCCCGGGGGTCGAGTCGCTTGTCGACGAGGTCTTCATAGCTGCGCTCCCCGAGCCGGGAAGGTCGGATGCCCTGGATCTCCGCCAGCGGAAGGTTCGGCACGTTCAGGTTCAGGAGCTTGCGGCGCGGGAGGCCACGCTCCAGGATCTGTGCGGCCACGCGCTGAGCGAGCGAGGCTGCGCTGCCCCAGTGCTGCTGGTCTTGCTCGGGCTCCAGGTGCAGGCTCACGGCGAGCGCCGGCACGCCATGCAGGCAAGCCTCCATCGCCGCCGCGACCGTGCCGCTGTAGAGGACATCGTTGCCCAGGTTGGAGCCCCGGTTGATGCCACTGACCACCAGATCTGGCCGCTCCGGGAGCAACTCATGCAGGGCGAGGTACACGCAGTCGGCCGGGGTGCCACCCACGGAGTAGCGCCCCGCCCCGTGCTGCCGCACCCGCAGCGGCTCCCACATGGTCAGGGAGTGGGACTTGGCCGACTGCTCCTGCTCCGGGGCGACCACCCACACCTCGCCGAGGGCCTGGAGGGCCTCCACCAAGGGGGCGATTCCGCCGGCAAAGTAGCCGTCATCGTTGCTGACCAGGATGCGCATCTGAGCTCCGCTGTGCATCTGTCTTAGCGCAGGATCCGAAGTGGCACCGGCGCCTGTGGCTGCATACTTCGTCTCACCTTTCCCGCCCGCGAGTGTGCATGCGCCCACGCTATGCCGACCTGTTCCGTCGCATGGGGGACCCTGACCCCATCGAGCGCGATGCGGCCTTTGACGCCGTGCTCTTCGACCGGGGTGAAGCCCTCCCCGACCTGGTGTCCGCCTACAAGGTGTTCGCCAAGGACACCCTGCGCCGCTTCTATGCGGTGCAGCTCATGGGCTTCTCTGGCGACAAGCGGGCCATCCCGCCCCTGATGAAGGCCCTGGACGACCCAGAGGCCGCTGTGCGCGCCGAGGCCTGCCGCTCCTTGGAAGATCTCCGCGCCAAGGACGCCCTGCCCGCGCTACGCGCCCGCCTGGACGACATGGACGCCGAGGTACGCATCGCCGCCCGAGAGGCGCTGGCCCACCTGGGGAGCTGAGCCCGACCTCGCTGGCGCCCACTGCTCAGACGATGTCGGAGATGCAGCGCTTGACCCATTGGTGGTAGTCGATGCCCCGACCTACCTCCTGCCCCTCGCTCCAGGGGCTGCTCAGCTCCAGCACGCCCTTTCGGTAGCTGGTCGCGGCGCGCCCCTGGTCAAGCAACGCCAGCTTGCGCTCTGCCGCGATGTGGAGCCCCTGGCGAAGTGTCCCCTGCTCGTATCGTCCGACGAAGGTCAGAGCGCCGTCCTCGTCCACACAGACCCCCAGCCGCGTGCGCCTGGGCACCGGCTCAAGGTCTCCCCTCGAGCTCCAGTGCCACCAGTCCCGCCGCCTCCCGTCCCCGCCGACGAGGGTGGTGCAGGACAGCTTCCAGCGCAGGCACTGGGGTGAGAGGAGTGCGGGCTTTCCAGGGATGTCACGCAGGGTCCACATGCGAGGCTCCGGGCTGGGGGTGGACATCGTATCGCGGGGCCGGAGTGAGGAGACCGCCGGGACCGGGAGTAGAAAACCCTCCCCGCTTTCGCGAGGAGGGTCTCTATGGTCGGGGCGGCGTGTGCAACTCAGCGGCCACTGGACCCCCGGGGCCTGCCGGGGCTCCACGGGGCTGAAGTAGAAAACCCTCCCCGCTTTCGCGAGGAGGGTCTCTATGGTCGGGGCGACTGGATTCGAACGCGTGTGCAACTCAGCGGCCATTTGACCCCCGGGGCCTGCCGGGGCTCCGCGGGGCTGAAGTAGAAAACCCTCCCCGCTTTCGCGAGGAGGGTCTCTATGGTCGGGGCGACTGGATTCGAACCAGCGACCACTTGACCCCCAGTCAAGTGCGCTACCAGACTGCGCTACGCCCCGGTGGGCGGGAAGCCCTCCCCGCTTGCGCGAGGAGGGCTCTTATGGTCGGGGCGACTGGATTCGAACCAGCGACCACTTGACCCCCAGTCAAGTGCGCTACCAGACTGCGCTACGCCCCGAAAAGCCTTCGGCATTTAGCCCCGGAACCAAGCCCCGTCAAGGGCCAAGGATCCACTCAGGCGCCAAAGGTGGACACCTCGTCCCGAAGTGCCCGGATCTGCTGCCGAAGCCCCTGAAGACGCGCTGCGGCCTCCCGGATCCGGTCCAGATCGATCGCGGCCTCCCCCGCAGAAGCCCGGCCACCACCGTTGAGCGCCTTGCGGGCACCCGCGATGGTGAAGCCCTCCGTGTGGAGGAGCTTCTTGACCTTGAGGAAGCGCGCGATGTCCCGCTTCCGGTAGAGCCGCTGCCCCGACGAGGAGCGGTGCGGACGCATGCGGAACTCACCCTCCCAGTAGCGCAGGACGTGGGGCTCCACGCCTACAAGCTCCGAGACCTCTCCGATCCGGAAGTAGAGCTTGTCTGGGATCTTGGGCCCTTCTTCGCTCACTGGAGGCTCCCTTCATCCTCGTTCAGGGCAGCCCGCAGCACCTGCGAGGGCTTGAAGACCAGCACCCGACGAGCGGGGATCACGAGGCTCTCGCTGGTCTGGGGGTTGCGGCCCCGACGAGCCTCCTTCTCCCGGACCAGGAAGCTGCCAAAGCCGGAGATCTTGATCTTGTCTCCGGTCTCCAGGGTCTGCTTCATGGTCTCGAAGACAGACTCCACAACCTGAGCGGCTTCCTTCTTGGAGAAGCCGACCTGCTCGTAGACCCGCTCGACCAGGTCCGCCTTGGTCATGGTCCGCTTGGCTTCAGGGGTGTGGGGCACTGCTGCGCTCCTTGCCGGCTCAGCCGGCACCTAGGCTCATTCCTCGTCGCTCGAGGAGGACTCGTCGTCCTCGTCGAGCGCATCCCAGAGCTGAATGGTGAAGGTGTCCGTGCGGACCTCGCCTTCCTCCCCGACGGACTGGAGCTCCAGCCAGTAGAGGCGCTCATCCGCGGAGTCCGGGACCAGATCCAGCGTGCGCGTCCCCCGCTCACCCGAGTCGACCTGCACGCTGGCAGCATCGACCTGGTCGGCGTAGTCTGCGTCCACCCAGACCTGGAGGGTGTGGAGGGTCCCCACAGGACCGCCACCGGGGTCCAAGGTGGCGGAGCCGACCTCGACGCTACCGGTGGACGAAAACAACACGACGTCTGCCACGGGGAGGATTTCCTGCCCAATGGAGACGTCGAAGCTGTCTTCTTGGTTGAAGCGGCTCAGATCCTGCTCCGAGCTGGAGCAGTCTGCCGCCCCCAGAAAGAGGGCGGTCAGCGACCAGGCCGCAGCCCGGGAAGCTCGGCTCACGCGGCCAGCGCTGCCTTGGCCTGCTCGACCACGGCGCCGAAGGCCTCGGGCTCGTGCATCGCCAGGTGGGCCAGGGCCTTGCGGTCCAGCTCCACGCCAGCCTGCTTGAGGCCGTGGATGAAGCGGCTGTACTTGAGGTCGTGGGAGACCAGAGCCGCGTTGATGCGCACGATCCACAGACGGCGGAAGTAGCGCTTCTTCTCCTTACGCCCACGGAAGGCGTAGGACTCCGCCTTCATCACGGCCTCGGTGGCCTGGCGGAAGGTGTTGCCGCGGCTACCCCAGAAGCCAGAGGCCTTCTTGAAGAGCTTCTTGCGACGGGTCTTGCGGATCTTGGCGTTCTTGATGCGTGCCATGTCGACTCCTTTTGTTGCCGATTTCCGGCCAGCTCAGCTGACGGTGACGGCAGGTCGGTAGCGGGATGCTACTTGTAGGGGATGAGGTTGCGAACCAGCTTGGCGTCGGCGTCACACATGGTGGCCCCGGCGCGCGCCTTGCGCTGCCAGTTGCTGTTCTTCTTGGTCAGGATGTGGCGCATCTTTGCGCGCTTGAACTTGACCTTGCCCTTGGCGGTCTTGGAGAAGCGCTTGGCCGCACCCCGGTTCGTCTTCATCTTGGGCATTTCGACTCTCCGGAGGAGGTGAGCGTTGTCAGAAAAAACGCGGGGCAGATGCCCCGCGTTCAGGATGGTAGGCATGGGCGGGTTCGAACCGCCGACCCTCGCCGTGTCAGGACGATGCTCTCCCACTGAGCTACATGCCTTCAAAGTGTGGGTGCTCGCTGCGAGCCCATGCCTTTTAGCGCCCCCCACACACTGCGTCAAGGGATGAGAGGCGAGAGTGGATCACCTCCGCGATCGCAGGCCAGGCCTGGACCGGTCCAGGGGCCCCCTCCTGCAGCTCGTGAAGGCTGATTGGACCTGCATCTTGGATGCCACAGGGCACGATGGCATCCCACGCAGACGTCTGCACACGCAGATTCAAAGCGAATCCATGGACGCTCACACCCTTCTGCACGTTCAGACCAATGGCCGCGATCTTGCCTCCGGCCACCCAGACCCCTGGGAAGCCCTCCCGACGCCCGGCGACCACTCCCCTGCCCGCCAGCCAGTCGATCAAGCCCTGCTCCAGGGCGTTGACCGTGCGCCGGACGCCCCAGCCGCGCAGATCCGCGATGAGGTAGCCAACGAGCTGCCCCGGGCCGTGCCAGGTGGCCAGGCCGCCCCGGTTGGTGGCGTGGAGCTCGGTGTCGTTCCGCCTCAGCCAGTCCTCGCTGGGGAGCTGCTGCACAGAGCGCTTCCCGGTCGTGATGACCGAGCGGTGGACCAAGCCAGCCAACAGGTCCTCACAGCCCCCCTCCTGCCGCAGAGAGCGCCGCTTCTCCTGACGCTCGAGGGTGGGGCCGTAGGGAAGGTCCTGGCCCCACCAGGCGCGCTCAAGACCCACGAGGAGGTCCCGCGAGGCCGGACTTCTCGGAGAAGAAGCGGCTGCCGCGGTAGCGCTCGATCCACTCCTCGACCAGCACCAGCGCAGCGGCGGTGACCGGGATGGCCAAGAGCATGCCGCCGACCCCGAAGATGGACCCGCCGACGATGACCGCGAGCATGACCACGAGCGGGTGCAGGCCGACCTGATCGCCGAGGATCTTGGGGGTGAGGTAGAGGCCTTCGACGACCTGGGCGGCGGCGAAGGTGCCCCAGACCGCGAGCAGGTGCCAGGACAGGCCGAACTTGAGGATGGCCAGCAGGCTGGCGAGGCCGATGCCGACGATGGTCCCCAGGTAGGGGACGACCGCGAGCACACCGGCAGCGAGGCCGACCGCGATGGCGAGGTCGATGCCGGAGATGAGCAGGCCGATGGCGTAGATGACGCCCTGCCCGCCAGCCACCAGGATCTGCCCCCGAACGAAGGCGCTCAGGCGGCCGTCGATGGCCTTGGCGAGGCGCCGGACGGTGGGTCGGTGGCTGTGGGGGATGAGCTCGTCCACGCCGTCGACGAGCAGGTCCCAGTCACGCAGCAGGTAGAAGGAGAAGACGGGCAGCAGCAGCCAGTTCAGGACGGCCAGGATGACGGTGACGCCGCCCGTGAGCGCGCTGGCGAGGGCCCCACCGACCCAGCGCCCGACGTTGGGGGCGGCCTGTGTGAGCACGTCCGAGATGCCCGAGGTGTCGCCGGTCTTGTCGGCGGCGCCCTCTTCGACGCCCTGGAAGAGCTCGTGGAGGAGCTCTTCGCCCGTGACGGGCAGCGTGTAGCCGGTCTGGGTCTCCAGCCAGACCCGGGCCTGGGTCAGGCGGATGGCCAGCTCGTCGATGTAGTTGCTGAGGTTGACCGACAGCTCCGCAAACTCCCTGGCCACCATCGGGACCAAGAGGAGCAGCCCCAGAGTGAAGCTCAGGATCAGGCCGCCAAAGACCACCGCGATGCCGGCCTCCCGCCCCAAGCCCCGGGCCTGCAAGCGGTCGACGACCGGGTCCAGCAAGTAGGCGAAGATGACGCTGGCGAGCAGGATCGCGAAGAGGCTGCGCAGCAGGTAGAAGATGACGATGCCCAGGCCCAGCAGGCCCAGGATCCAGAAGATGCGCTCCCGGTTGGAGACCTGCCGCTGAGGCGCAGGGCGGGCGCGGGGACGACGGGGTGCTGCGCCGCGGTGGCTGCTGGGACGCCGGCGGATCACGAGTCCGCCACGATGACGAGCCGGGCGCTCGCGAGCAGATCCCCGCTCTTCACGGCCTCGGAGAAGCGCTGGGCGGCCTCGGGATCGAGCACGACGTCCCCGCCACGAGCCGCAGAGTCCGCAGACAGAAAGAGCGGATTGTCCCCTGCCCTGCCAATGGCCTCGCCGTCAGCCGGATCCCCTACCCAGGCGACAGGGAGCTGATCCTTGGCGGTGTCGGGACTGAGCTCGGAGAGGCTGTAGAGCACCTCCCCTTCCCTGTCCAGGACCCGCGGAGAGAGGCAGGGGCGAAGGGAAAGGCCCCGCGCATCGATGACCACACCGCTGTACTCGGAGCTCCCCTCAGCGGGCTTGCCGTGGGCCTCGGCGACGAGGACAGGCCGGAGCCACGACTGCAGGGGCAGCTCGGCGGTCAGCTCAACGCGGCCGGAGGCGTAGTAGCGGGCCTCCGAGATCGTGAAGTTCCCGGCGCTGTCCATGAGCATGGCGGAGAGCTCGTCGCCTTCCTGCATGCGCTGGCCGACGCTCTGTTGGCTGCTGAGGCGGACCAGACGCTGCTCTTCCAGCACGCGGGCCTGGAGGCGGTTGAGGGCCTGCTGCTCGGTGATCTCCAGCGCCTTGGGGGCTCCCGCGGAGGGCTCCCCGCTCGCGGTCACGACCAGCACGCCCCGGGTCCAGTCCACGTGGCCTTGGGAGAGCGCTTCGTGTACAGGCGCCGCGAGGGCAGGCAGCGCCAGCAGGGGCAAGAGGAGCCAGGGCCTCACAGGAACCTCACGGTGCCGCGCTTCTTGAAGAGGGCGTCGACCTGGTCCTGGAGCTCATCGTCGGGCTGCACGTTCATGGACTCGGGGAGCTGGAGGATGACCTCGGAGTGCCCGTGCTTGCGCACGTGGATCCGGCACCCAACGCTACCACCACGCTCTGCCAGCACACCCTTGAGCTGCCGCAGCACATGCGAGGACAGGCTCTTTGCGTCCACCGTGATGCGGACCTCCCGGGTGGTCTTGGCGCGCAGCTCGGACAGGGACTGCACGGAGTCGCCCATGATCTTGACGCCATCCGCGCTCTTCTCGAGGGTGCCGGCGATGACGATGGGGACGCCATCCTTGAGGAGCCGGGCGGAGCGCGCGTAGGGGTCGGAGAAGAACACGACCTCCAGGCTGCCGGTCTCGTCGGAGAACTCGACGAAGGCCATCTTGTCGCCGCGCTTGGTGCGCACGACCTTGACCGAGTCGGGCATGCCGGCGACCTTGACCTCGGCCTCGGCCTGCTTGGTGGGCAGGTGGACGATCTTCCCGCTGGTGTAGCGGTCCACGGTCTGCTTGTACGAGGTCACCGGGTGTCCGCTGAGGAAGAACCCGATGGCCTCGCGCTCGGCGCTGAGCTCCTTGATGATGGACCACTCCGCGACGACCGGGAGGCGGAAACCGGGCTTGGGGGCGGACGCAGCCATCCCTCCAAAGAGACCAACCTGTCCGGAGGCCTTGTCCGCCTGAGCCCGCTGGGCGGTGGACATCGCGGCCTCCATCCCGCTGAACAGGGCGGCGCGGGACTCTCCGGTCCAGTCGAATGCGCCGGACTTGATGAGGGCCTCCAGGGCCTTCTTGTTGACGCGCTTGTAGTCCAGGCGCTCAAAGCAATCCATCAGGTCCTTGAAGCGCCCGCCGGCCTCGACGCGGGCCTCGATCAGGGCCTCGACGGCGTGCTTGCCCAGGCCCTTGAGAGCGCCCAGGCCGTAGCGGATGGTGTTCCGGTCGTCCTTGGGCACGTCGAAGGCCCACTGGGACTCGTTCGCGTCGGGGGGGAGGACCTTCATGCCGGCCCGCTTGCAGTCGCCGATGTAGACCAGGATCTTGGAGGTGTTGGCGGCTTCGATGCTCATCAGCGCGGCCATGTACTCGGCGCGGTGGTTGGCCTTGAGCCAGGCGGTCTGGTAGCTGACGTAGCCGTAGGCGGCGGAGTGGCTCTTGTTGAAGCCGTAGGCCGCGAACTGGGCGAGCAGGTCGAAGATGTCCTCGGCCTTCTTGCGGTCGAAGCCGTTCTTGTCCGCGCCGTCACAGAAGATGCCCCGGTGCTCGGCCATGGCCTCGGCCTGCTTCTTGCCCATCGCGCGGCGCAGCAGGTCGGCCTGTCCCAGGGAGTAGCCGCCCATCACCTGGGCGATCTGCATGACCTGCTCCTGGTAGACGACGACGCCGTAGGTGTTCTTGAGGATCGGCTCCAGCGCGGGGACCGGGTACACGACCTCCTGGCGGCCGTGCTTTCGGTCGATGAAGTCATCGACCATGCCCGCGTTGAGGGGACCGGGCCGGTAGAGGGCCACCAGGGCCACGACGTCGTCCAGGCAGGTGGGCCGCAGCTTGGTGAGCAGCTCGCGCATGCCCGAGGACTCGACCTGGAACACGCCCAGGGCGTCGCCCTCCTGGAGCATCTTGTAGGTGACGTCCGCCGTCTCGTCCCCGCCGTTCTCGGACATCTCCGTGGGGATGGCCGACATGTCGATCTTCTCGCCGGTGTTGCGCTCGATCATGAGCACGGCGTCGCGGATCTGGTCCAGGGTCTTCAGACCCAGGAAGTCGAACTTGATGAGCCCGACGCCCTCGGCGGACTTCATCTCGAACTGGACGACCGGGCCGCCCTCGGGGCCGTCTCGGTAGAGCGGGACCAGCTCGACCAGGGGCCGATCCGCGACGATGACGCCCGCAGCGTGCACGCCGGTCTGACGGGTCATTCCCTCGACGGAGAGCGCCAGGTCGTAGATGCGGCGGGTCTTGGGGTCGCCCTCGTGCAGGGCCTGGAGCGGCTCCTCCTTGTCCAGGGCGTCCTGCAGCTTGATGCCCAGCTCGTCGGGGATGAGCTTGGCGATGCGGTCGGCGTCGTTGAAAGTGGTGTCGCAGACGCGGGCGACATCGCGGATGGCGAGCTTGGCCTGCAGCTTTCCGTAGGTGATGATCTGTGCGACGAACTCGGGCCCGTACTTCTGCCGGGTGTGCTCGATGACCTCCTCTCGGCGGTCCTGGCAGAAGTCGACGTCGACGTCGGGCATCGACACGCGCTCCGGGTTCAGGAAGCGCTCGAAGAGCAGGTCGAAGCGGATGGGGTCGATGTCCGTGATGCGCTGCGCGTAGGCGACCAACGATCCGGCGGCGGAGCCACGCCCGGGGCCCACGGGAATGTCATGGTCCTTGGCCCAGTTGATGAACTCGGCCACGATCAGGAAGTAGGCCGGGAAGCCCATCGACAGGACGATGTCGAACTCGATCTGCAGGCGCTCCCAGTAGACGGGGTGCTGCTCTTCGGGGACGCGCTGCAGGCGCAGCTTGAGGCCCTCTCGGGAGTACCACTTGAAGTAGCCCTCCAGGCTGCCGGTGCCGGGCTCGGGCATGGGCGGCACGGTCCCGTCCAGGGGGAGCCCGAAGTCCTTGGGCGGCGGGAAGGCGTTGTAGAAGAAGGCCCAGTTGGCCTGGGTGTCCTCGCCCTTGTCCGGAGGCGTGCTCGCGGGGAAGTAGTAGGTCCCGTAGGTGAACTTGAATGTGCAGCGCTCCGCGATCTCCATCGTCCGGTCGCAGGCGGCCTGGTCCTCCGGGAAGAGGGCCCGCATCTCGTCCTCGGACTTGAGGTAGAGCTGGTCTGTGACCGGCCGCAGGCGCCCGGGATCATTGAGCGAGACACCCCGACCGATGCACTGGAGCACGTCCAGGGTCACGGCGTCCTTGGCCTTGAGGTAGTGCACATTGTTGGTGACCACCGTCTGGAGACCCAGGTCCTGGGCCAGGGTCCTGCACCCCTCGTTCGCGAGGTCATCTCCTTGGAAGGCGACGTCCTGCAGCTCCAGGTAGAGGTGCTGGTCCCCGAAGATCTCCGCGAGGCGCTCGGTCCGCGCCCGCGCCTTGTCAGCCTCCCCCGCAGCCAGCAGCCCCCGGACGGGCCCCCGCATGCCGGAGGTCAGGCAGATCAGCCCTTCGCTGTGCTTGCGCAGGTGCTCCAGGCCCACCCGCGGCTTGTAGAACATGCCGTCGAAGATGGCGTCGGTGATGAGCTTGCAGAGGTTCTTGTAGCCGTGCTCGTCCTTGATGAGCAGCAGCAGGTGGTAGCCGCCGAGCTGCCCCTGGGGGTCCTGGTAGTCCTGCCCCTCCTCCTGGATCCAGATGCCCGAACCGAACACGGGGTGCACCCCGGTGCCCTTGGTGGACTTGTGGAAAGGCACCGCGCCGTAGAGGTTGCAGTGGTCCGTGAGTGCCACCGCGTTCAGCCCGAGGGCGTCCGCTGCGGGGGCCAGCTTCTTGATCGGGATCGCCCCATCCAGCAGGGAGAACTGGGAGTGGACGTGCAGGTGTGCGAAAGCCATTGCGCCGGGGTGCCGAGGGGGAGCGGGTCCACTATCCTGCCAAAGAAAGCACCCCGATTTTGGGATCGGCTTGAATGAAGCCCTCTGACCCCCGTCTGTCACGGCACACCACGGAGATGCCATGACCGCTCGCCTTCTCACCGCCCTGGCCGCCCTCTCCCTCGCTTCCGGCTGCGTGGTCTACAACGACAACGACGGGCCTGACCGCGACCCGGTCTACGTGAACTACACCCCCACCATCGCGTGGGCCGACAGTGGCTGCTACTGGGACGACTACAACCAGGACTTCATCTGGTGGTTCGAGGCGGAGGTCTACGACGACAACGGTCGCACAGACCTGACCGGCGTGTACGCGGACATCTACGACCCCTACGGCAACTTCATCGACAGCTTCGAGCTCTACCGCGAGACCCCGGACCCCGACATCTGGTTCTCCGACTGGCTGCAGTACAGCACCAACGTGGACTGCTACTACGGCGGCTACCAGGTCGACTTCATCGCCTACGACACCTACGAGGACTGGGATGTCGTGACCGTCATCCCCCAGACCTACTGAGCCCTTGGGGCAGCGGGCGTCCCCCCGGGGGCGCCCAGGAAGAGCTCGAACACCGGCGAGATGCTCGCTCCGCTGGCCTGCTGCGGGAGGATGATGACCTCCTTGGTGGGCTCCGCCGCCGGGACCGGGACCTGCTCGGGGAAGCCGTGATCCACCAGCCCCTGGGCCAGACCTTGTGCGATCAGCGCGTGCCCCCGGTCGGTCGGGTGGACGTTGTCCAGGTACAGGGCCTCCGCCGAAAGTCCGGAGCGCCTGTACTCTTCGTCGACGGCGAGCACGGGCACGCCCCAGGCCTCCCCCAGCTCCATCATGCCGACGCCATAGGGGGTCTGGAACCCCTGCTCATAGGCGCGTCGCTCGGGCAGGCGCAGCATCACAACCCCTACCCCGCGCGCGTGTGCCTCCAGCAGCAGGCCTTCAATTCCCCCCTTGTACTCTTCCGGGGAGAGCCGCGCCTGCCCGGTCTTGTTTGGCTCCGGCCAGCCCACCGCGGCGAACTCCGGGACCCCCTTCGCCCGCGCGATCCGCTGCCTGAGCAGTCCGTAGAGGGCCAGACTCTGCAGGGTCCGGTCGAGGCGGACCGTGGGTGAGCTCAAGCTCTGCAGCACAACGCTGTCCCTGAAGGTCTCCGGCGCCATGTCGCTGAACTGGTTGGCCACGACGAGGAGATCAGGGGCCAGATCCCAGCCCACCTCGTCCATGAAGACGCGGGTCTGGAGGATCGAATACCCGGGGACCCCACCACAGAGCACCTCGGCGATGACCCCCCGTGCAGAGAGCTCCGACTGGAGCTGATCGTGGAGGGTGAGCCCATCCGGCACACCGTGCCCATAGATGCTGCTGTCCCCCAAGGTAAGGATCCGCGGAGCCCCGTCCGGCGCCGAAGCGACAGGCTCCCGCATCCCCAGCTCGTTGACCGTGACGGTGATCCCGAAGCTCTGGTTGACGCCCGGCTGGAGGCCCCAGATGCGCGTGGGGTGCGGCACCATCCCAGTCCCGACCGCCTCGGGGGGAGCGCTGGGGGTGTAGACGGCTCGAGCCACCCCCTCCGCCAGCCCGAGCAGACACAGCGCCATGACGCCGCTGTAGGCCAGACGGCGCCCCAGGGAGAGCGCCACGCTCAGCCCAGCTCGTAGAGGTTGATGTAGCGGTTGCCTTGGATGGGAATCCGGCCGAGCAGGCTGCTGCGGCGGTTGACCTGCTTGCGGCCGACCTCGGTGAGCAGGACCCGCCCCCGGTGGGCGCTGAGGTTCATCATCCAGCGGGCCAGGTAGAAGGGCCCGGCCAGCTCCCAGCCGTCCGCGGGGCGACGGGAGTCCGGTGAGATCCGCGCGACCCCGGGCGCGACCCCGGCGCTGAGTCGGTACCCCGCCCGGAGCGTGGCCTGCTGCATGTCCAGAGCGGTCTGCACGGCGCGGCTGACGGTCTCACGAAGGCCGCCTCGGGCGACCCAGACAACCAGCAGGCTGCCTTCTTCCCGCTCCCAGACCTCGCCGCCGCGGTCGTCCACGATGGAGGCCCACTCCAGGCTGAGGTCCTTGAGGGGGGGGCGGGGGGCGGCGATGCTGCGGGGCGGGGGCGCGGCCTCTACCGCCAGGACCACGACCGCGGAGGGCGGCATGCTCCGGGAGGCGCGTCGACGCGCGGGCTTCTCCCCCTTGGCCTTGGCGCTGGCGGCCTCGATGGTGGCCTTCATGTAGCCAGCGAGGTCGTTGTTGTTGGCCCGATGCCCCTCTCGGACGACCAGGGCCGACAGGGCGTCCAGCATCTCGGCGGCGTCCTGGTAGCGGTGCTCGGGGCGGCGAGCGAGGGCCCGGAGCAGCAGGTCTTCGAGGTCCTCGGAGAGCTCGGGCCGGAAGCTGCGGGCGCTGGGGACCTCGGCGCGCTTGACCCGCGCCAGGGTCTCATCTCGGTTGCGGGCCTTGAAGAGCCGCCGCCCGGTCAGCAGCTCATAGAACACAATGCCGATGGAGAAGAGATCGCTGCGGCCATCCAGCGGCCGGCCCTCGACCTGCTCGGGGGACATGTAGGCGTACTTGCCGCGGATGACGTCGTGCTGCTCATCCGCCTGGAAGCTGGCGCGGGAGATGCCGAAGTCCGTGATCTTCACCTCG
Source organism: Myxococcota bacterium (assembly GCA_036229005.1). GTDB lineage: Bacteria > Myxococcota_A > UBA796 > UBA796 > CAJQPC01 > CAJQPC01. Next base: position 85,069 of record JAZAMN010000006.1, on the reverse strand, counting down.
CCCGAGAAGGAGATCAGGATGTTCTGGGGCGAGATGTCGCAGTGCACGATGTGCATGGGCTCGCCCTCGTCGTCCCGGCGCTCGTGCGCGAACTGCAGGGCCTTGAGGGCCTCGATGACGATGAAGCAGGCGATGTTGATGGGGACCGGCCCCACCTTGTTGGCGCGGTTCACCAGCCGGGCCAGGTCCAGCCCGTGCACGTACTCCATGGCCATGAAGTAGGCCCCGTCGACCTCGCCGAGCTCAAAGACCTGGACGATGTTGACGTGGATGAGGCTGACGGCGATGCGCGCCTCGTCGATGAAGAGCTTGACGAACTCCTCGTCCTGACCGAGGTGGTCCAGGATGCGCTTGATGACCAGGATCTTCTCGAAGCCGGCCATGCCGTAGGAGCGGGCGCGGAACACCTCGGCCATGCCACCCGTGGCGATCTTCTCGAGCAGGTGGTACTTCCCGAACACGATCGGCGCCTGGGCCACGAACCCTCCTGGGACAGGCCCGCATCCTATCGCAGGGAGGCCAAGTGCAGGGCATCGACGAGCTCCACGCCGTGGTGAAGCGCCTGCGGGTCGAGTGCCCCTGGGACGCGGCCCAGACCCCGCAGTCCATGCGGCCCTATGTGCTGGAGGAGGCCCACGAGGTGCTGGAGGCCATCGCCTCCGGCGACCCCGCCGCCATCCAGGAGGAGCTGGGGGATCTGCTCTTCCAGATCGTGCTGATCTCGGCCATGTTCGAGGCCTCCGGGGAGTTCGATCTAGACCGCGTCGCCGCGGGAATCGCGGCCAAGATGGTGCGGCGACACCCCCACGTGTTCGCCCAGGACGCCCAGGGACGCCCTCCCGCCGACGCCAAGGAGACCATCGCGCAGTGGGAGGCCGACAAGCAGCGCCGCCGGGGTCCCCAGGGCTCCATCCTGGACGGCGTCCCCAAGACGCTTCCGGCCCTGCTGCGGGCACACCGGGTCGGGGAGAAGGTCGCCCACGTGGGCTTTGACTGGCCCGATGTCTCCGGCGTCCGCGCGAAGATCGACGAGGAGCTCGCCGAACTGGACGAGGCCCTGGAGCAGCAGGACCCCGCGGCCATTCGGCACGAGTTGGGCGACGTGCTGCTGTCGACCGCAAACCTGGCCCGCTTCCTGGAGCTGGGCCCCGAGGATCTCCTGCAGGACGCCAACCGCCGCTTCGAGGGCCGCTTCCGCACCCTGGAGGAGCTGGCCCGCCAAGGGGGCCTGGTGCTGCACGAGCAGAGCCCTCAAACCCTGGAGCGACTCTGGGCGCAGGCGAAAGCCCTGCACGCTGCCGCATTCGGTGAATAGGCTCCCTGCTCAGACACCCCGGACTCGCCCATGTGGAAGCTCTTCCTCGCCTTCACCATCATCCCCGCCATCGAGCTCTACCTGCTGATCCAACTGGGCCAGTGGATGGGGGCGGGTGCGACGGTGGCCCTGATCGTCCTCACCGGCAGCGTCGGGGCGTGGCTGGCCAAGCGCGAGGGGCTCTCGGTGCTCCGCTCCATCCGGGACGAGGCCTCCAAGGGCTTCCCCTCCGGCGACCGCATCATCGAGGGCCTGATGGTGCTGATCGGCGGCGCCCTGCTGCTCACCCCGGGCGTGCTCACCGACTTTGTGGGCTTCTCGCTGATCATCCCCCTCACCCGCAGGGCGGCCGCACCGCTGATCAAGAAGGCGGTGCTGGGCTGGTTCGGCTTCCAGCCCATCGGCGGTGGCAATGAGCCGCCTGGCCCCCTGGGACAGGAGCTGGACCCCGAGGAGCGGAGCCAGTCGCGCCAGGAGCGCTCCCCAAAGAACAGCCCCTTCGACCACCCCTCGCTCTGATCGCGCGCGGCGGACCTACTCCTCGCCGAGCGCCTGGAGCGCGGCCAGAGCAGCGGCCTCTCCCTCGGCCTCCCCGGCGAAGCTGACCTCGTCCCCCACGCCCACGTGGAAGGCGTAGAACGAGGCGTGCTCGTTGTTGGGGTCGAAGTCCTGCGCCTTGGCGAAGTGGACCTTGGCCTTGGCCAGCAGCGCCTTGAACACCTCGGGGTCGCCAAAGATGACCTCGTCGGAGTCCGCGAGCTGACGCAGGGTCTCAGCGAGCTGACCGTGAGCGGTGGAGAACATGACCTCGGGCGGGATGTCCTCTACCCACTGGCCCCCGGCCTCCAGGACCCGAAGCGCCTCCTCGGTCTCCTCCCGAGCGTCCGCGAGGCGCCCCATGTCCAGGTAGATCCGCCCAAGCTCCAGGCGCGGCTCCGGCAAGCGCGGCTCGACGGCGAGGATGCCCCGCAGCTCCTTGATGGCCTGGTCATCGCGCCCCTGTCGGCGCAGGGCCATGGCCGCCATGAAGCGAGGTCCCAGCTCGGCGAGGTGCTCCTCGTCGGCGTTGGGGTCGATGGGGCGCTCGGTCTGCTCGGAGATCTTGTTGTCGGACATGTCCGGCCCCCTATCCTGCAGCGGGGCTCAGGTCACCATGGGGAGCTGCAGCACGAAGCAGGCCCCGACAGGCACATCCAGGAGCTCCAAGCTGCCGCCGGCCCCCTCCGCAAGCTGCCTTGAGATGGAGAGCCCCAGCCCAGTCCCCTTCCCGGCCTCCTTGGTCGTGACGAAGGGGGTGAAGGCCTGCTCGGCGCTCACGGTCAAGCCGGGGCCATCGTCCCGCACGCGAACCAGGACGACGCCCTCCGCACACTCGGCGCTCAGGTCCACGCTGGAGGCCGCGACGTCCAGCGCGTTGTTGCAGAGGTTCACCAGGATCTGGGTCAGGGCCACCGGGTCCATCGCCACAGCCTGACCGGCACCCGCGACGATGCGCAGCTCCACACCCGCCTTGCGCGCCCGCGGACCGAGCCAGCGCTGGATCTGGGCCAGCGTCGCGTCCACGTCCACCAACCCCTGATCCTGGGGCTTGCGACTGTAGCAGCCCAGCGCCTCCACGAGCTGCTCCATGTGACCGACCTGCTCCAGGAGCGACTGGACCATCTCCGGGTTCTCACCGCCACTCTGTTGGAGGAGCTGCGCTATCGACTTGATGGCGAACAGCGGCTGCCGGAGCTCGTGCCCCAGGCCCGCCACCATCAGGCCGAGCTCGGCCAGGCGCGCCTGCTCTTGAAGTCTGGGGTCCAGGGGTGTGCTCAACCGGGCTCCACAAAGTGCTGCTGCAGGGTCAGGCTCTGGGTGCAGCTATCCGACAGGGTGTCGCTGCTGTCCAGCGCGGAGACGCCTAGAAGGTAGCCGCCCGGAGACTGGATCCGCCCGTCATGGTCTCGTGCATCCCAGCTCAGGGTCTGGCTGGAGCTGGTCGCGGCGGTGTGCTCGGTGTACACGCGAGCGCCGCTGCTGTCGTAGACCTCCAACACCCAGTAGTCCGGGGTGCCCGTCGCGGAGGCGCTGATGCTCACCGAGTCGGCCTCGTCTGCGGTCCCAGCGTTCCCGTCTGGCGTGAGCACAGAGGTCGAGAGGGTGCAGGCGCTCACCTGCAGTCCCAAGGAGCTCACCGCCCCGAAGCTGGTGCTGAAGCTGCTGCTCCCGCCGCTCCAGTCGCCGTCCAGGGCGTTGCCTTCGCTGTCGGTCAGCGCGCTGGTGAGTGTCAGCGTGAAGGTCCCATCCGAGGCGTCCACCTGCTCGTCCAGCGCGAGGGTGAGGGTCTCGTCCTGGACCGAGGCTGTGAAGCCCACCGATCCGTCTGGCCCGGTGAGGCTCACAGCGCCGGAGATCGAGGTCTCGTCGAGGTCCTCGCTCAGCAGAATCTCCACGCTGTCCAACATCTCCGAGCTGCTCCCCCGGGGGTCGACGGCGCACACCACGGGGGGCTCGCTCTCGCTGCTCAAGGTCAGAGAGGCGCTCCCCCACGCGCTGTTGTCCAGGGCGCCCGCGTAGACGTTGGCCGTGCCGTTCGCGATGGCCGTGGTCCCGCTCCAGGTGACCGTGCTCCCCATGGAGAGGTCCAGGTATTGGCCCTGGCTGTCGGTGCTCAGGCCGGAGAAGGCCCCCATGTCCGTGCGCAGGTAGACCTGCCCGCTGGAGAGGCTGGCGCCCGTGCAGTCCTGGGCGCTGACGCTCAGGGTGGTATCGGAGACCGTGCTGCTGCCTCCCGCAACCCGACCGCTGTGGGCCAGCGAGAGCGAGATGGGCCCCGCGATGTCCCCGCTGTCGGCGACGTACCAGACGCCGCTGTCCAGGTCTGCGCAGGCGTCGCTGTCCACCACCAGCGCCTGGACGTAGGTGACCCCGGGCTCGGAGGCGCTGAGGGTCTGGCTGCCCACCGCGGCGCGCAGTCGGTTGCCCTCGCCGTCATCCAGGTGCATCGCGATGAGGGAGGCGGATCCAGGGGAGGAGGTGGAGAGGTCCACGTTCACACTGGCCAGCCCACCGCTCCGGCAACTGACCGCTTCATCACTGCTGCCACCGATCAGCACAAGCGAGGTCGGGCCGTCCGCGCAGACCTCCACGACATCGATGGCCGAAGAGGTCCCGCTGAGGCCCTGGTCATCCTGGACCAGCACCCGGTCCTGCAGTGCGGTCTGGTCCCAGCTCAGGGTGGTGGTGGCCAGCCCCCCGGAGAAGCTGCTGAGGCTGAGGTCCGAGAAGCCGCTGGCCTGGGAGCTCACCGTCACGGTGCGGCTGTAGTCCTGGACAAGGTTCCCGAACTGGTCGACGGCCTGGACCTCCAGCGGCACGCTGTCGCCCTGCCAGGCCCAGGGCTCCTGAAGATCCAGCTCCAGGCTGGCGGCGTCGTCCGCGAGGATCTCGATGGTGTCGGTCCCCAGGTCTCCGCCCATCGAGACGGTGACAGCGCGCGTTCCGGCCTCGGTGATGCTGAGGTTCAGGCTGAGGGAGCCGTCGCTCTTGAGGCTCGCGGAGCTGGGGGAGAGGGTGCCGGAGTCGTCGCTCAGCGTCACCCCCCGCGTCCCGGTGCGGTAGGGGTTCCCGAACGCGTCGTAGACCTGCAGGCTCGCCGCGAAGCTGTCTCCCGCGACCGCAGAGGCTGGCAGGCTCCAGGTGGCGGAGTCGGCGGCAGCGTTGGTCACCTCGATCACATCGGTCTGGGCGGTCAAGCCCCCGGGGTCGACCTCCACCGTCAGGGACACACCGCTGGTGGCATGGGTGGCCGCGCACTCGAACTCTGCGGCGACCTCGGTCAGGCTCTGGAAGCTGCAGCCCACGCTGCCCGCGCCATCGTCCACGCTCAGGGTGTAGGTGCTGCCGTCCCAGCTCACGCTGTTGGCGTAGGCATCGGAGAGCGCCACGCTGAGATCGAAGGTCTCCCCGGCGACGACGCTGCTGACCTGCACGTTGGCGTCAAGGTCAACCGCTGGGCCGGCGACCACCCCGAGGCTGGGCGCGAGGGCGGTCAGGCCGCCACCGGAGGCCTCCAGGACGTTCTCACCAGCGCTCGTGGGCGTCCAGACCCAGTAGGACAAGCCGTTGTTCCATACCTCGGAGAGGCGAGAGACGACGTCGGCCCCTTCGAGCTCACCGCTGCTCCCGCGGACCGTGAAGGACAGGCTCTCGTCGTAGTCCACGACGACGTTGTTGTAGGGGTCGATGGCTTGGATGGACAGCTCCACGCCCTCTCCGGCCTGGATGCCAGAGAGCCCCGCGAGCCCATTGAATCGGACCACCAGCTCGGACGCGTCGGCGGGCCGCACGGTGAAGGGGTCCGAGGTCCAGGTGATCTGCGCGTCCACCAGGAGCTGGGTCTGCGAGCACGCCCCGGAGTTGGCGCGCCCGAAGGTCAGGAGCACGGTCTCTTCGCCATTGAGGGTGAGCTCGCTGGGCTCCACCACGCCCGAGCAGCTATCCGAGAACTCCAGTTGAAGGGGGCCGTCGACGAGGTTCCCCTCGTCGTCCAGGGCCCGGAAGGTGACGGGGAAGCTCTCCCCCGCGGTGGCGGTGAAGTTGCTGGAGGGCAGGATGATCTCGAGGTCGTCCAGGTTCCCGGGCTCGAAGAGGACGGTCCCCCTGCCGTCCTCGAGGCCCTCGCCGTCGTCGGAGACCGTGAGCGTGAGCAGACCGTCCACGCTGCTGGAGACGGTGAACCAGTTCTCTTCGGTGAAGGACAGGCGGCCCACCCAGGAGTTCTCGTCCCCGGTCTGGGTCAGCTCGTCGATGCCCTGGGTGCTGGGGAAGCTCAAGCTGGAGGCGTCGGGGCCGCTGATCTCCAGGCTGACCGGCACGCTCCCGGCCTCGACCACCGCGTTGCCCTGGGCGTCAACCAGGCTGATGTCGAACTGGATGAACTCCCCGACGACCTCGGAGGAGACCTGGGGTGTGACGACGATGGTGTTGGCCCGCGAGTCCGAGACGGTGAGCGCATCCTGGAGGACGACCGGGTCCCCACCCTCCGGGCTGGTCAGGTAGAGATCGTAGGTGCCTGTGGCCTGGTCTTCGGGCCAGACGCCGCGGAGCTCCTGGAAGCTCTCCCAGAACAGCCCCTCGAGCTCGATGCTCTCGCCGGAGACGGTGTGGACGAACTCGGCCCCGAAGCTGTCGTCGACCGAGTTTCCGTCCCGCCCCACATCCACCGTGACGACGGGGTGGAAGTACTCCCCGGTGATGGTGATGGGGGTGTTCTCGGCGTGGTAGACGCGCGCGGGCGAGACGGCCTGGGGATCCGGAGTCTGGCTCTCGACGCAGGAGACCAGCGCGATGCCCAACAGGGGCAACGCCGAGGCGCCCAAGCCTGGCCAGCTCTGGTTCATACGCTCCGTCTCTGGGCTCCGATCAACTCCGGTCAATAGACGATTCTGAAGCCGATGGTAGCGGTCACGCCGCCGATCTGTCCAGAGAACTCTTCGGCACTGGAGCCCAGCGCGGTGTAGCGGATCTCGGCGAAGCTCTCCCCGCCCCGGAGACGGTAGCCGCGGCCTGCGTAGACCTGCAGGCCCGGGGGGTGGATGCCGAGCTGCGAGGTGCCCGGCTCCTCCAGGCCGTCTTCGACGAACCAGCTCCGGGAGCGGAAGGGCGCGACGACGAGCCCGGCGCCCACCCAGGTGGACCAGAGCCCCTGGTCCCAGCGCCGATGGCCCGAGAGCACCAAGGGGACGACCTCCATGCGCAGCGCCGCGCTCCCGCTGCTCAGGTTCACGTTGCGATCCACCCGGTACACCCCCAGCTCCGCGCGCAGGGCGAAGGGGATCGGGGGCCGAAGGGCCTGCTCGAAGCTCAGCCCCAGGTAGGGGCCCAGCGGCCCGTTGAAGTTGAGCACGCCTCCGACGGTGAGCCCGGGGGCCCTGTAGATGGGCGGGGGGGCCAGGACGAGGGTGAACTCCTGGGGCTCGAAGCTGGAGTCCAGGGCCTCCAGGCGGATCTGGACCTTGCCTGCGCGGAGCTGAGGCGGGGGCTGGTAGACGGCCCGCAGGCTGCCATCCGGGAGGGGCTGCAGGCTTGAGAGGAAGCCCTCCGAGGCGCTCAGCCTGACGGGCTCGTCGGGGACTGGCACGCCGTCCCGGTCCAGGAGCACGACCACGACGTTCGCGGCCGCTCCACGCTGGGTGTAGAGGACCTCCTGGTCCATGGAGAGCTCCGCGCGACGGACCCGACCCGCGCGGACGTTCAAGGGCACCTGGGTCTGGAGATCCGGCCCCAGCTCCCCGATGACCGGGTACTCCAGCCAGGGCAGGCTCAAGCCCTGCTTCTCGACGCCCTGGGTGCTCACGACGACGACCTGGACCCCTTGAGGCTCGAAGTAGAGCCGGGCCCGCCCCCGAGCGTCGCTCTGCGCCTGCAGCACATACTCATCGACCCGCAAGCTGATCTGGGCCCCCTGGACCGGGGCCCCTTGGGCGTCAAAGGCCCGGACGACGGCCTCCCTGCCCTGCCCCCTGCGGCTGAGGCTCAGCTCCAGGGCGACCACGGGCTCGGACGATGGGGGCTGCACCCAGCGCGCGACCACCTGGTCCTGGGGGTTCCCGCCGTCCCCCATGTAGTCCGCCCGCAGCACGCGCCCGTCCATGACCAGGTGCTCCACAGCCCCGTGTTGTGCGCTGAGCTCGAGTCCAGCCAATGGCAGGCGGTCGCCTCGGCTGTCCTCCAGGCTGGCTTGGAGCTGGGCGACCGGGAAGTCGGAGGAGAGCTCCTCCGGCCAGGCGCGCAGGACCACGCGTTCGGGGCCCCCTGCCCCACCCACGTGCTGGAGCTGGGCCTGGACCTTGCCCAGAGTGCAGGACACGCGAAGGTCTGGGGGCAGGCGCTCGACACCAGGGATCCAGGCGGTCCAGCGGCCGGGCGCGACGGGGCGCAGATCGAGCTCCACACCGGGCGGGATGAGGCACTCGGGCGCAGCGCCGGTCCAGGCGCGCCCGGCGGGCCCCTGGGCGCTGATCTCGACGTGCGGGGTCTGTCCAGCGCCCTCCACTGCGGCGATCCCCAGCGCGGGCGGCGGTGAGATGGCCAGGCTGATGCGGGTCTCGCTGCGGTTCCCCGCCGGGTCCTCGGACACCGCCACGGCCTCGGTCTCTCCGGGGTAGACGGGCACGTCCACGGCGACCTTTCCGTCCCGGTCGGCGGCCACAGGGCCGACCGTCCGTCCCCCCACCCGGATGGAGACCTTTGAGCCGGGCTCGGTGGCCAGCTTGACCTGGGCGATTCGGTGAAGCCGGAGCTGCACCCAGTGGGTGGCCGACTGGGGCTTGCGCAGGTCCCGGAGGCCGACGAGCAGCACCCGAGCCTCCTGGGAGGGCCCAGGATCCAGGCTCAGGCGCAAGCCGGACCCGGTGTCCTCGACTGCGGAGAGGGTCAGGTCCTTGGGGAGGAGGACCTGGATGTCCGGCGGTGTGAGCTCCCCGGAGAGCTCCAGCATGATCCCCTCGGTGACCTCCCCCTCCAGCCGCGTGGGCGCCGAGAAGTCCGGCCTGGAAGGGGCCTTGAGGGCCAGGCTGTGCCCGGTTCCGTCCACCCGGACCACGAGGTCCGGCCGGGTCGCATCCGGAAGCACCACGAGCTCCCAGACGCCGGGGTGGCCTTCGGGCTGCAAGGCGAGCAGCTCTCCTCCCGCCAGCGCGAGCTCCGGTGGCGCCTCCGCCGGCTGATCCTCAGACCACGACGACACGAGCACCCGTCCCGGCCGCCCCTGCTCCAGCGGGCTGGGCGCGATGACCTCAACGCCGGCCGCAGCCAGCGCTGGCAACAACAGCCACATTCAGCCCCCCGGCACCGCGACTTCGACCGTGAGCTGGGGAGGCCGCGTGTCCAGATCCACCACCTCCTCCAGGGTCCGGCTGCGCCCCAGGGGGTCCGTGATCACGACGCGCACGGGGTTGGGGCCCTCGTCCAGCGGGGCTTCCAGAGACCACTGGCCCAGGCTGTCGGCGATGACGGTTCCGATGGAGACCCCGTCCACGAAGAGCGCCACCTGGCTCCCCGGGTCGCAGCGACCGACGATGGGGAGGGTTGGCTGCCGCACCTGACGGCCCGGCCACTCGACCTCCATCAGCAGCGCCCGAGAGGCCTCATCGACCCGCATGGCCCCCTGGTCCGGAGCGACCAGGACCTGGTCGGGGCCCAGGGTGTCCAGATCCCCGAAGCCCTGGAGCTGCAGCTCTCCGCGCTCGCTGCGGACATAGGTGCTGTCCTCGGCGCGGGCGACCTGGAAGTCGGCGTCCTGTGCCCGGATCTCCCGCTCCCCGCTGACCACGCCCAGCCCCGGCCCGCCGCGCAGCGTGGCCTCCACCTGCCCATCCTCCAGCTCGATGCGGAGGGTGTCCTGGTCGCCGTCGAGCACCCGGATCCGCGTGCCTGAGCTGATCTTGAGGGCGCTGCCTTCGCCGAACTCCAGGGTCGCGGAGCCATCGGGACCAGCAACCAGGGTCTCCGAGGGCGCCAGCCGGTCACCGACCTGAGCGGGGAGCTGCTGGTCACCCACCCGGAACACCTCGCCTTGAACGGCGCTGAGCTGCATCCCCGCCTCTGCCCCTGGGGCGAAGAGCGCCCGGTACCCGAGCCCGCCCAGGATCAGGACCGCCGCAGCCACCGCGATGAGGGTCAGGAACTCTCGCATTGGGGCATCTTACTGCCCAGCGCGCTCCGGATCTTCAGCGGCAGGCAGCCAGAGCGTCCAGACCCGGCTCGCGACCGCCCCTTCCTCCAGGCGCCCGCCGTGCTCATGCAGCACCTGCTGGGCCACCCAGAAGCCCATCCCGGAGGCAAGCCAGTCGTCCTTGGAGGGCCGCGCGGGCCCGTCCAGCTTCATCTCCAGGCCCACCTCTCCGAGCGCGGATCGGCCGCTGATGCGGATCCTGCCGCCCGGAGCGAGGTTGGCCCGCAGGCTGCGCAGGAGCTGGGTGACGGCCTGTCCCAGCAGCGCAGCGTCCCCCAGGGTGGGCAGCGCCGGGAGGGGCTCGAGGTCGACCTGAACCTGGGCCTCCTCCATGGAGGAGCGCACCAACACAAGCACCTGGTGTAAGAGCTGGCTCAGATCCAGGGGCTCGCGCGAGGACACACCGCCGGCGCCGGAGAAGCGCTGGAGCGACTGGAGGATGTCGCGGCAGCGGAGCGCCTCGCCTTCGATGGACTGGAGCAGGCCCTCGCTGGCGGCCGGCTGCTGCTGGGCGAGCTGGGACAGGCCCAGGATGCCGGCGATGGGGTTGTTCAGCTCGTGCGCCAGCCCCGCCCCGAGCTGGGCGACGGCGGCCATGCGGGAGGACTGAACCAGCCGGGCCTGCGACTGCTCCAGCTCCCGGGTGCGCGCCCGCACGCGGTCCTGCAGCTCCCGGTTGAAGCCCTCGATCTCCTGGTTCTTGGCCTGGATGGTGCTGGCCTGGGCCTGCAGGCGCTCGGACATGTCGTTGAAGGTCTCGGCCAGCTCCGCGATCTCGTCCCGCCCCTGCCACTGCACCCGCTCGCCGAGCTTGCCCTGACCGATGCGCTCCGCGGCCCGCCGCAAGGCCAACATGGGCCGCGCGATCTGGTTTGCGGAGACCGCGGCCGTGGCACCGACCAGCACCAGCGCGAGCAGGTAGACGTAGGCGACCTTGAGGGCGATGGCGTCGCCGGCGGCGGTGATCTGGTCCCGCTCCTGGCTGACGACGACGGTCCACGGCGCCCCGGAGATGCCCTGGAAGGTCGCGAGGATCTCCCGCCCCTGGGCGGTGTCGTACTCCAACTCGCCGGAGAGCCCGGCCCCCAACCAGGCGGTGGTCTGGGGCAGCGTGTCCTCGCCCGGGCCCAGGATCCTGTCCCCGGTAGAGGCCATCAAGAGTGCCCCGCCGTGGGGGAGGGCCTGTGCAGCGAACCCCTCCTCCAGCTCCTCCAGAGAGAGCTCCACGACCACGATGAGCTCGCCCTTGGGCGAGGCGAGCGCAACGGGCAACACGGCGGCCTGTCCATCCCCCGGGTCGTACACCTGGCCGACGGAGACCGCTCCAGGGCCGGGCGCGGGAATCCGGCTGAGCAGGCGCTCCAGGCGCGCGCCGCCCACGGGCTGGTGGCGAGAGAGCTCCCCGACCGTCTCCCCCTCTCCGAGCGTGGTGGGGGGGACCACGGGCTGCCCCGCGCGGTCCACCGTCGCGACGATGTTGACGGCGTCCAACTGCCGGTAGAGCACCCGCTGCAAACCGGCCCGCTCAGCGGCGGAGAGCTGCTCGACGTCCCAGGTGGCGAGCCCGAGCTCCAGGGCCCGGAGGCTGTCCTCGCGCCAGGATTCGGTGAGGGTGGCCAACGCCTCGGCCTGCCGCTGTTGGAGCTGGCGGGCCTGTGCGATGTTGTTCTGACGGCTGAGGTGGGCGGTCATCCACCCCGTCAGGCCCAGCGGAATCAGCGTGCTGACCACCAAGAGGAGGACCAGGCGCGGGCGCAGCCGCATGGGGGCTCAGCCCTCGACGGGGAAGCTGAGGGAGAAGCGGCTCCCCTTGCCGAGCTCCGACTCCACCGACACCGTGCCCCTGTACTTGGTGAGGATACGGTAGACGATGTTGAGCCCAAGGCCAGTGCCCTTCCCCGGGGCCTTGGTCGTGTAGAATGGGTCGAACACGAGCTTGAGCTTGGGCTCCGGGATGCCGGGACCGTTGTCGGCGACCTCGGCCCAGACGCGCCTGTCGGAGCGGCCTCCGCGCACGACGACTTCCGCCTGTTCCTGCCCGAACACAGCCTCGACCGCGTTCTTGACCAGGTTCACGAAGACCTGCTGCACCTCTCCGGTGCGGGCGTGGACGTAGAGGCCGCTGGGGACCTCGCAGCGCACGCTGACGCCCTCGGTCTGGGCGCTGCGCTCCACCAGACGGATGGCGTCCTGGACCACCTTGTCGAGCTCGACGGTGGTCAGGTACTCGGCGGCGCTCGCGCGGGAGTAGGACGACAGCTCGACCACGATGTCGCGGATGGCCTGGGAGTACTCGACGATCTCGCCCGCGTAGTTGTGGCAGAGCTCCAGGTCCTCTTCCTCGACGATGGCCTCGGCCAGGCCCATGATGCCGAACAGGGGCGAGCTGACCTCGTGGGCGATGCCGGCGGCCAGAGTGCCGATGCCCGCGAGCTTCTCGCTCTGGATGAGCTCCTCCTGCAGGGACCGGGTCTGCTGCAGCGCCTCCTCCAGCGCGGCGTTCTTCTCCTGAAGATCCCGCAGCAGCCGCTGATTCTCGGCCAGGATGTCCTGCTTCTCCGAGGCCCGCTCGACCTTGCGCTTGATCTCGAAGACGTTGTTCAAGGGCTTGAGGATGTAGTCGAAGGCGTCGAGCTCCACCGCCTGCACCGCCGTCTCCAGGCTCGCGAAGCCGGTGACGATCAGCGTCTCGGAGAGCGGGTTCACCTCGCGCGCGATGCGCAGCAGCTCCATGCCGTTGACGTCCGGCAGGTTCTTGTCGGTGACCAGGATGTCCACGCCCTCGCCCCGGATCAGGTCGGCGGCCTGCTGGCCCGTGCTGCAGGAGGACACCCGGTAGGGGGAATCCGCGAAGACGGCGCCCAGGATCTGCAGGATCACGGGCTCGTCGTCGACCAGGATCAGGTGCTTGTTGCGCGTGCTCACCAGACTCCCTGCACTCTTGCGGTCCGGCACCCTAACACGAGCGTGGCAGGCTCAAGTTGGCCCCCGCTCCGCGCGATAGAGCGGCTGTGATTGTGTGCGCCCGGTGGCCGGACTATGCTCCATGGGCGGTAGATGCGGAGAGATGATGCGGAAGCCCTGGTTTGTGATCCTCGCCCCCCTGGCCCTGGCGGCCTGCGGCCCAAAGAACGACGAGGCGACCGTCGAGGTGGCCCGCCCCGTCGTGGAGCGCCCCACCGAGGAGGGCCTGGTCCTGGTCGAGGTCGACCTGAACAACGACGGGCAAGCCGACATCTTCAACTACTACCGGGAGCGCACCTCGGCCTCCCGGCTGCTGGTCAAGCGCGAGATCGACCTGAACTGGGACGGCCGCATCGACATGATCAGCTTCTACGACGACGCCGGCCTGCTGATCCGCGAGGAGATGGACGGCGACTTTGACGGCAACGTCGACATGATCGACCACTACCAGGGCGGCCGCCGCGTGTTCTCCGAGGTCGACACCCAGTTCGACGGGACCTGGGACCTGTTCAAGTACTACGAGAACGGCCGTGTCCGCCGCAAGGAGCGCGACACCACCGGCGACGGCAAGGTCGACTACTGGGAGTACTTCAACGACGACGGCGAGGTCGCCAAGGTCGGCCGCGACATCGACGGCGACGGTCAGATGGACGTTCGCGAGAACAGGTAGAGCCGCAGGTCCACCGCGCTCTGCTCCAGAGAGATGGCCGGCTCCCACCCCAGGGCGCCGGCTTTTCTGTTGCTGCCCCGGAGCACAGGGACGCTGCGCTTGCGGAGGCGACCGGGGTCCTCCAGGGGTTCCGCCCCGGGCGCGACCAGAGCGAGCAGGTACCGCAGGGGCAGGCTCCGGCCGCTGCAGAGGTTGTAGGCCTCGCCTGAGACCCCTCGCTCCGCCAGCAGACGCAAGCCCGTTGCGGCGTCCCGGACGTCCATGTAGTCGCGCTCCACGTCGATATCGCCGCAGAGGATGCTGTGCGCGCCTTCGATGGACTGCTGGCACCAGTCGGCCAGCGCATACTCGGTGCTCTGCCCCGGGCCCGTCAGGTTGAAGGGCCGCGCGATGACCGCGTCCAGCCCTTGGTCCACCGCCTCTCGCACCTGCTGCTCGGAGGCCGCCTTGCTCTCGGCGTAGATCCCCTGCGGGTTCAGGGGGTGGGCCTCGCTGATGGGGAGCCGCAGCGGCGGGCCGTAGGCGTGGCAGGTCGAGACGTGCACCAGCCGGGCAGAGGGAGAGGAGGTGAGGAGCCCGGCGCACAGGGCTTGCGTCCCCACCACGTTCACTGCCCAGGCCTGCTCACTGTCCAGCGCAGCCTCCCTCGGCGAGGTCACCGCGCCCAGGTTGAACACCAGATCGGGCTTGTGGAGGCTGAGGTATGCGCCCACGGACACCTGGTTCCCCAGATCCAGCTCCCGCCGGGTGGGTGTGAGCAGCGCATCCTGCGGCCGCGCCTCGCTGAGGGCAGCGACCAGGTGCCTGCCCACGAAACCCCGCGCGCCGGTGACCAGGACCTTCAAGGGGAGAGCTCCGCCTGCACCATCATCTGGACCAGCCCTCGGAAGTCCACCTGGGTCTCCCAGCCAAGCTCCTGGCGGGCCCGGGCCGGGTTGCCCCGGAGCCGATGGACCTCGCTCTTGCGCAGCAGCGCCGGGTCCTGCCGCACGTGCTCCCGCCAGTCCAGGTCCGCCGCCTCGAAGCTCGCCTGCACCCAGTCCTGAACGCTGTGGTCCACGCCGGTGGCCACGACGAAGTCCTTGGGCTGCTCCTGCCGAAGCATCGCCTGCATCGCCCGCGTGTAGTCCCCGGCAAAACCCCAGTCCCGGCGGGGGTTCAGGTCGCCCAGCATCAGGGTCCGCTGCTCGCCGCGCTTGATGCGCGCCACCGCCATCGCCACCTTGCGGGTCAGGAACTCCTCCCCCCGCCGCGGCGACTCGTGGTTGAACAGGATGCCGCTGACCGCGAAGAGCCCGTAGGCCTCCCGGTAGTTGCGCACCATGTGGTGGGCGTAGACCTTGGCGCAGGCGTAGGGGCTGGCCGGCATCAGCGGGGTGTCCTCGTCTTGGGGACATTGTGCGACGTTGCCGAACATCTCCGAGGAGCTGGCTTGGTAGACCCGGGAGCCGGGACTCACCCTGCGGACCGCTTCCAACAGACGCACCAGCCCAAGGCCCGTCGCCTCGGCGGTGAGCACCGGCTGGGAGAAGCTGGTGGGCACGAAGGACTGGGCCGCGAGGTTGTAGATCTCGTCGGGACGCAGATCCTCCAGCAGATCCCAGAGCGAGCCCTGGTCGTGCAGATCCGCGGAGCGCAGCTCCAGCCGGTCCAGCAGGTGCGCGATTCGCCAGTGGTTCGGGGCGCTCAGCCGGCGGTGGACCCCCACGACGCGGAAGCCCTGCTCCAGGAGCTGCTCCGCGAGGTAGGAGCCGTCCTGGCCCGTGATTCCCGTGATCAGTGCTGTCTTGCTCACGGGCTCTGGCCTATCGGCCCGCCTTCAGGGGGTCGAAAAGGCGATCGTGTGCAGGGGCTCCGCGGCGTCCCCTTCGTACCAGAGCACCTCGACCTCGGCGCCGGAGTTCTCGGCCTTGATCGCGAGCTCGGCCTGGTAGCAGCAGTCGCCGTCCCCAGCGCTCCAGAGCTCGTCCACCTCGATCACCGCGCCGTCCGCGAGCACGTCGGGCTCGAAGGTCGCGCCGCACTCCTTGAAGAGGGGGACCCGGCTCAGGGTGGTGATGTTGCCGTCCTGCTCCACCACCACGTCGACCTCGGGCGGGTCGTCGAGATCGATGTTCTCGCAGGGCACGGTGTCCACGTTGACCGTCAGGTCTCCGGGGCCGCAGCCGGTCAGGACCAAGAGCAGCAAGCTCGCCGACATCAGGTTCTCCTCGCTGGCGGATTCTAGCACTCTGCGCCGGCGCGATTTGCCCCCTTTTCGTCAAGGGGTGGGCTCAGGTCTGGAGCGCTCAGAGCAGCCCCTCCTTCCCCTGCTCCAAGAGCGCGGCGTGCAGCTCCCGGACACGCTGGGCCTGGTCCTTGGGGCACACCAGCAGGGCATCCCCCGTGTCCACGACGACCAGCCCGTTCACTCCGAGCAAGGCGACGGTCTTCCCGGGGGCGTGGACCACGTTGTTCTGGGCGTCCACGGCGACGATGTCCCCTACCCCGACGCCGCCGGGCTGCTCCGGCAGGTGCTCCGCGACGGCCTCCCAGCTCCCCAGGTCCGACCACCCCATGGAGGCTGGGACGGTCAGCACATTGGCCGCGCGCTCCATGATCCCCACGTCGAAGCTCACCTTCTCGAGCTGCGGGTAGATCTCCTCCAGCCGCTCCGGGCTGTGCCGCAGGGTCTCCATCCAGCCCCAGGTGGAGGGCAGGTGGGTGCGGAAGGCATCTCGGCACACCTCCGCGGTGAACACGAACATGCCCGCATTCCAGAGGTGCCGCCCGCCAGCGAGGTACTGCTGGGCGCGATCCAGCTTGGGCTTCTCGACGAAGCGCTCCACCACGTGGAAGCGGTGCTCCCCGAAGTCCCCGACCAGCGGCCCCAGCTCCAGGTAGCCAAAGCCGGTCTCCGGGCGCGTGGGCTGGATGCCCAGGGTGATCAGGGAGTGGGTCTGCTCGGCGGCCTGGGCGCAGTCGGCCAGCAGGCTGCGGAGCTCCGCGGTGTCCTGGATCAGGTGGTCCGCGGGCAGCACCGCGATGATGGGGTCCTGGCCCTTGGCCCGGCGGGCGATCTCCAGCGTCCCCCACCCCACGGCGGCGGCGGTGTTGCGCCCCATGGGCTCCACGAGCACCTGGTCGGCGGGGAGCTGAGGGAGCTGCTCGCGGATCAGCGGCGCCATGTCCTGGGCGGTGACCACGAACACGCGCTCGGCCGGGATCAGGGGCTCCAGGCGGGAAAGGGTCCGCTGGATCAGGGTGGGCCCGCCGTCCAGGCTCATGCACTGCTTGGGCTGGGCCTTGCGGGAGCGCGGCCAGAAGCGGGCCCCCACGCCACCGGCGATGATCAGGGCGTAGAGGGGGGCCTCCATCTCAGAATAGCTCCGGCTGCAGGCCCTGCAGCGCCTGGTAGGCCACCACGGCGACGGCGTTGGACAGGTTCAGGCTGCGGACGGGCCCCGGGCTGGGGATTCGGAAGGCGCCGAAGCGCTCCACCAGCGCATCCGGGAGGCCCTGGGACTCGCAGCCAAAGAGCAGCACGCTGTCGTCTTGGGCGGGGATCTGCGTATAAGGGCGCTCCCCCCGCGCGGAGAGCAGGTGCAGCGGGCGATCGCCGACCCACTCCAGAAAGGCCGCCTCCGAGGCGTGCTCACGCACCTGAACCAGCTTCCAGTGGTCGATGCCCGCGCGGCGCACGGCCTTCTCGCTGGTGTCGAAGCCCAGGGGGTGGATCAGGTGGAGCTGCGCGCCAATGCCCACGCAGAGGCGCCCGATGTTCCCCGTGTTGCCAGGGATCTCCGGGCGCAGCAGCGCGATGTGCAGCGTCGGGCTCACTCTTCGCCGGCGGCGTCTTCTGCGGGAGCGGGGGGCGCGGTGTAGGCGCCGACGATGACACGGGCCGGGCGGATCACGCGGGTGCCGACCTTGTAGCCCACGGAGAAGACCTGGACGACGCGGTCCGCGAGCGCCTCCTCCTGGACGGGCATGGTGGTCAGGGCCTCGTGCAGGTTGGGGTCGAACACCTGGCCCTGCGCGCCGAACTGCTCCATGCCCATGCCCTTGAAGCCAGTCAGGAAACTGGTGTAGGTGGCCTCGACGCCGCCCAGCAGGTCCTTGTCCATGCCCGCGCGCTCGAGCGCGTCGATGCTGCGGCGCAGGTTCTCCAGGGGCTCGAAGAGCTTGGAGACGATGTCCCCCTTGAGGATCTCCTCCTTGAGGGCCCGCTGACGCTCCATGCGCGCCTTGAACGCGGCCATCTCCTCCTGCTGCTTGAGGTAGGCAGCGGAGACGCTCTTGAGCTTGGCCTTGAGCTCGGCGACTTCGGCCTCGGCCCGCTCCAGCTCAGTGGGCTCAGCGGTCTCGATCTCCGCGGCGGCGTCCTCCACCTGCTCGGGGTTCAGCTCCACCACGTTGTCCTGCTCACCAGACATGCCACTCTCCACGGTCTCGGGGACGCTCCGTATAGGCGCGCGCCCCCCTTGTCACGCCCCACAAGTGTGCACGCCCGGCTTGACGTCAACAGCGGGGAGGCTACCGGGACCCACCCCCCGCTCGGAGTGGACGTGGAGAACAAGCAGACCCGCCTGATGACCGGCCTCGCGCTGGTGCTCTTGGTGCTCGTCCTGGTGATCCGGCTCGTGGATCCGCCAGCGGAGGACGAGCAGGATCCGAGCAGCTCCGAGAGCGTGGCCGACCTCATCGACATCCAGCCCCAGGACGTCATCACGCTGCACCTGGTCACCAGCGAGGGCACGCTGTCCGCGGAGCGCTCCGAGGCCGGCTGGGTGATCCTGGCGCCCTTCCAGGCACGCGGTGACGACATCGCCCTGGACGACCTGGTGCTGCTGGTGGACCGCCTGCAGGTGGAGCCGCCCCTGACCGCCGCCGACCCCGCCCGCTACGGGCTGGACCAGCCCCAGGCCAAGCTGATCCTGGGCCGCAGCGACGGCTCCGAGACCGTGCTGAGCGTCGGTGTGGACGCCCCCGTGGGCGGCAAGGGCTACCTGCAGCTCAACGGCGACGACGTCCAGGTCTCCACCACCCAGCCGCGCGCCACCCTGACCCGGCCCTTCGAGATCTACCGCGACCGCAAGGTCACCAGCGTGGCCGCCAGCGCCGTCACCGAGATGCAGTGGACCCTGCATGGCTCCGCCGACCCCAGCGCCGATAGCTGGGCCGTCGTGCAGCGTGACGGCCACTGGTGGATGCAGGACGGCCGCCGGGCCAAGGACGGCGCCATGAACGCGCTGCTCGGGCAGGTGGGCGCCCTCAAGTTCGAGACCTTCGGCAGCCCCACCACCAAGTCCGAGGTCCCCCACGCCCGCCTGCGCTGGGTGGACGAGCAGGGCCCGCGAGAGATGCTCTTCCTGGTGCCGGATCCCCTGGGCATGTACGTGCTCAGCCCCGAGGGCCGCAGCGGCACCATCGGCGGCTTCGACGCCCTGGAGCTGGCCGCCTCCGATGTCCTGGAGGACCGCCTGGCCCCCATCTCCCCCTCCAGCCTGGCCCGCGTGACGGTGCACTGGGAGGGCAGCGAGCGCACCTGGCG
The DNA here is from genome assembly GCA_036229005.1 of Myxococcota bacterium. Lineage (GTDB taxonomy): Bacteria > Myxococcota_A > UBA796 > UBA796 > CAJQPC01 > CAJQPC01. Next base: position 65,868 of record JAZAMN010000006.1, on the reverse strand, counting down.
GGTCGAGCAGAACGCCTGGACCGTGGACGGACAGCCCGACCCCGAGCAGGGCCGAATCCCCATGGAGCTGGCGACCTCGGCCATGGGAGATCGGCGCGCACCGGTCCCCTCCCCCACGGTGGTCACCGCTTGGGTGGAGCTGGACAACGGCTACGAGGTCATCCGCGTGAACATCGGCCAGGAGGTCGACGGCGGCCGCGTGGTCCAGTCCACCCAGGGCGAGCCTCCCTACCTCGCTCCGGCCAGCAGCCTTGACCTTGTGCGAGGGGCTCTGCAGTAGAGCGGTTCAGGAGGCCTGTCGGCGGGCCTGCAGACTCGCTTCGAGCTCCTCCCGGACCAGGTGGGCCACGCCCCGCTTGCCCAGGTAGATGGAGGCCCCAAAGACCTGCAGCAGGCGGCTCCGGACCTCCTTCTCCCGCTCCTGCCCAAAGAGCCGGATGAAGCTGTTCAGGGCGGCCTTGGGGCTGGTGGCGGGCAGCGAGACCAGCACGCGCTTGCCATGCTCGACGGCCTGGAGCACCTTCTCGGCGGCCTGGACATCGCGCACTCTGCCCAGGACGACCAGATCGGCGTCGTGGCGCATGGCGCTGCACAGGCCGGTCTCCCAGTTCTCGGTGTCGATCCCCACCTCGCGGTGCGAGACCGCCGCCCGGGCGTCCCGGTGCAGATACTCGATCTGGTCCTCCAGCACGACGATGTGGCCGCCGACCTTGTGGTTCCAGTGGTCCACGATGGCCGCCAGGGCCTGCCGCTCCCGCGATCCGCAGACCAGCGAGAGGCCCGTGATGCCCTGGACCACCTTGGGATCCAGGCCCAGCTCCTCCACCTTGGGGCTCTGCATGGCCAGGCGGTGCACGGAGATCCCGATGCTGCCGCGCTGTCGGTAGATCAGGGCGCGGAATCGCCCCACCCCCGGCATGCCAAAGGCCAGCTCGTGCTCCTTGAGGTGCATGAGCGGGATCTCGGTGTCCGCCAGCCCCATCAGGGCCATGGCGGCGTTCTTGGTGTCCACCGGTCGCAAGGGCTCTTCGGCCAGCCGTACCATCTCTCCGTCGATGCGGAGCGCGGGGCGGCCGGGGACCTTGAGCAGCAGATCGCTGCCCTGGGTCTCATTGAGCTGGCGCAGCAGGCGGACCAGATGCGGTCGGTCGTAGCGCACGAATCACCTCCAGTGACTGGATCGGATTCGCGCCCTCTGACCGTGAGCCCCCAGCGCCTACTTCTTGTTGCGCTTTCGGGACTTGCGGGCGTTCTTCCGGGCCTTGCGCTTGGCGGCCTTCTCCTTGGCGCTCAGCTCGCGGGGCGGGTTGGGCGCGGTCCCCGGAGGAGTGAGGCCCGGGTTGACCCCCAGCCCCGGCATCCCAGGCATCGCGGGCATGCCGCCGCCCCCCATCAGGCCCCCAAAGAGCCCGGAGTCGCCCATCTGCTTCATCATCGCGCGGGCCTGGACGAAGCGCTCGTAGAGCTCGCCGATCTCCTTGGGCTCGCGGCCGCAGCCCTTGGCGATGCGCTCCCAGCGGCTCTGGTTGCCGTCGAGCACATCGGGGAAGTTCCGCTCCTGGCGGGTCATGGAGTGGATGACCGCCTTGACCTTGACCAGCTCCTTGTCGTCCAGGGCCTCGGCCGGGATCATCTTCTTCATGTCGTCAAAGAAGGGCAGGCGCTCGAACAGCGACTTGAGCGAGCCCATCTTCTGGACGGTCTCGAGCTGCTTGAGGAAGTCATCGAAGGTGAAGTCGCCGCGGAGCATCTTCTTGGCGTCCGCTTCGGCCTCGTCCTGGTCCATGTGCTTCTCGAAGTCCTGGACCAGGCCGACCACGTCGCCAAAGCCCAGGATGCGATCCGCCAGGCCCTGGGGACGGAAGTCCTCCAGCTCGCCCAGGCCCTCGCCCATGCCCAGGAACTTGATGGGCTTGCCGGTGACCTCCTTGATGGAGAGCGCTGCACCGCCGCGGGCGTCGCCGTCCAGCTTGGTCAGCACGAAGCCGGTGAAGTCCAGCTTGGCGTCGAACTCCTTGGCGGTGCGCACGGCGTCCTGACCGATCATCGCGTCGCAGACGAACAGGATGTTGTCCGGCTTGGTCTGCGCCTTGATGTCGACCAGCTCCTGCATCAGGGCGTTGTCGATCGCCAGGCGGCCGGCGGTGTCGAAGATCACCGTGTCGCGGCCCACGTTGCGCGCCTGGGTCACCGCCAGCTTGCAGAGCTGCACGGGGTCCATGCCCTTGATCGAGAACACGGGCACGCCCAGCTTGCGGCCCAGGGTCATGAGCTGGTCGATCGCGGCCGGGCGGTAGATGTCGGCGGCCACCAGCATGGGCTTGCGGCCCTGGGCCAGCAGGCGCTTGGCGAGCTTGCCCGAGGTGGTGGTCTTGCCGGAGCCCTGCAGGCCGCACATCATGATGAGCGCGGGCTCGCCGGACAGCTCCAGCGAGGTGTCCACCGGCCCCATCAGGCTCATCAGCTCGTCGTGGCAGACCTTGATGAAGTGATCGCCAGCGCTGAGCTTGGTGCCCTTGTTCTTGCCGGTGCCCTTGAGGGTCACGACATCGCCCAGGCTCCGCTCCTTGACCCGGGCCAAGAAGGCCTTGACCACGCCGAGCTCGACGTCGGCTTCGAGGAGGGACACGCGCACATCACGCAGCGCGTCGGCGATGTTGTCTTCGTTCAGCTCGGTCTTGCCCTGGACCTTGAGTCGGGCCTTGCGGAAGCCATCAGACAGCGTCTCGAGCATGTGGAGTCTCCTGGTCCCGGGCTGATAACCGACCCAGCGCGGAGTGCTCCCCTCACCTGCCCTGCTCCAGGCGCTCCAAGCCCTGCAAAGCCAGCTCCAAGCCGGGCTCCAGGGTGAGCGCGTGCCTCCAGGTGTCCTCGGCTGCGGCGCGCAATCCCAAGGCGTGGAGTGCGTTCCCAAGCGCCCCGTGGTGCAGGGCCTGATCCGGTGACAGCTCCACAGCCCGCTCGTAGGCCTCCCGCGCTCCCTGGTGCTGCCCCGAGAGCTGCAGCGCGTCGCCCCGACCGTGCCAGCCCCAAGACTGCTCGGGCGCGAGCTCGGTGGCCTGGGAGAAGTGGAACAGCGCCTCCCCGAGCTGCCCCGTCTCCAGCGCGCGCCTACCGGTCTCCAGGTGGTGCAGATAGCTTGCGGAGCCCTGAACACCAGCGGGGCCACCGCGTTGCCTCCCGGTGAGCTGCTGCAGCAGGTCATCGCTGGGCCGCCCGAGGACACGCCCAGCCAGACGCAGCCCGCGCGTCATCCAACGGTCCAGGTGGCGCGAGATGGGGGGACGCTGACTATCCACAGGACTGCGCGAGGCTCCACAACAAGGGCTTGACGTATCGGGATCTACGGGGCATCTTGCCGTGCTCTCCGGCAGGTGAAGGAGAAATCATGCACCTTGCGCTTCTCGCGCTGTCTTTTCTTGGCTGCTCCGACTACGAGCTCGTGCTCTACGACGGCACCGATGTCTTCTATCAGGACCCCGCGTCCGAGGTCGACATCCTCCTGGTCATCGACGACAGCGGCTCCATGCAGCCCTACCAGGACAAGCTCTCGACCAACTTCGAGCAGTTCATCAGCTACTTCACCGACGCCAACATCGGCTACCAGATCGGCGTGGTCACCACCGACGTCGTGAAGGCCCAGGCGGGCACGCTGGTCGGGCAGGTCGTCACCCCGGACACGCCCAACGGCGCTGAGATCTTCAAGGACATCGTGCAGGTCGGCACCAGCGGCTCCGCCTCTGAGATGGGCCTGGAGGCCGCCTACCTGGCGCTCTCCGGCAGCAAGAACCCGGGCTTCCTGCGCGACGACGCCTCCCTGTCCATCATCTTCGTCTCGGACGAAGAGGACAGCTCTCCCCTGCCCGTCTACGAGTACATCCGGGCCTTCGAGGACATCAAGGGCGCCCGCTCCCGCGACGTCTTCAACGCCAGCTCGCTCATCGTGACCGACCCCAACGGCTGCGACGCGTACTCCACAAAGGGCGACCGCTACATCGACATGGCCTCCGAGACCGACGGCGTCATCGGAAACATCTGCGCCAACGACTTCGCGGACATCGTCACGGAGCTCTCGCTCAACGCCAGCCGCCTGCAGGACACCTTCTACCTGAGCGCGGAGCCTGACGTCTCCACCCTCGAAGTGTCCATCGACGACACCGCCGTGGACTGCAGCGAGGGCACCTGGACCTTCACCCACGTGGATGAGCAGCCCGCCGTGGTCTTTGACCGCAGCAACATGCCGCCCCCCAACGCCCAGATCGCCATCCGCTACTACTACGGCGCTGGCAACGAGGACGAGTTCTGCTCCGGCGAGGGCAGCTCCACCGACGACACCGGAGGTGCCCAGTGACCTTCCTTCTGATGATGCTCGCCTGCGAGGGCGGCGCTGGCACCGCAGAGTGCGTGGACATCACCGACTGCGACGAGGGGCAGGCCTGCGTGGACGGCTCCTGCGCCACCGTTCAGTGCCTGGAGTCCTCCGAGTGCGAGATCGGGCAGTTCTGCGACCCCCGCAACTACGTCTGCCGCGCCGGCTGTGAGGTCGATGACGACTGCCTGGCCGGCCAGGACTGCAACACCCAGACCCACGAGTGCGAAGACAGCGCCTGCCGGACGGCGGAGCTGGACTGCGCGGTGGGGCAGCTCTGCGACTCGGTGACCGGGCAGTGCTACGACTCCCCGATCGACCTGTGCTCCCAGAACTGCGACAGCATGGAGCTCTGGACCGGCTGCTCGGGGACCGAGGCCTGCGTTGCCTACGCCACGGACAAGACCTGCAGCGGCGATGGGCAGTGCAGCGGCAACGAGACCTGCGACCCCTTCATTATCCAGTACGTCAACAGCGCCTCCGAGTGCCCCGCCGGCTCCACCTACGGCGAGGACTGGGTCAACGGCCGCTACTGCTACCAGAACCTCTGCCACGAGGACTTCTGCATGCCCACCTGCAACCCGAACAACGCGGATAGCTGCCCCGCCGGGTTCCAGTGCCTGAGCGACGGCGTGAGCAACTTCTGCTACGGCGAGTGCCCCTACTACGTGGACAACGGCTACCTCTGATCCCTCGGGTCGAGGTACCGCTTGGCACGGACGCGGCCGGCCCTTCGGGGTCGGCCGCTCTGCTCTGGGGCCCACCGCTGGTCCGCTCGGCCCCCTATCGGGTGCCGGTTGACCCGAACCCCCCAGCACCCCGCTCCGTCGTCGAGGTGATCTCGGCGACCTCCACGACCTCGGCCTGCACCACCGGGACGACCACAAGCTGCGCGATGCGCTCCCCCGGCGCGATGGTCTGGGGCTCCGGGTCCAGGTTGGTGAGCAGCACCTTGAGCTCCCCCCGGTAGTCCCAGTCGATGGTCCCCGGTCCGTTGATCACGGCCAGCCCCTTCTTGTAGGCCAAGCCTGACCTCGCGCGGACCTGGCCCTCGTACCCGTGCGGGAGCTCAATGCGCAGCCCCGTCGGTACGGCCACCCGCTGCAGGGGCTGCAGGACCAGCTCCTCCCCAAGCGCCGCCCGGAGATCCATGCCCGCGCTGCCTTCGGTCTGGTAGGCCGGCAGAGGCAGGTCGGTGTTGTGGGGCAGGCGCTGAAAGCGGACGGTGGGGCGGGACATTTCGGGGGCTCCGTGAAAGGAAAAGGGGCGGACCCATGCGGGCCCACCCCTTCTAACGCCGGAGCGTCTCAACCATCAGGCGGAGACGTCCAGAGCCTCCTTGCGGCTCAGGCGGATCTTGCCGGACTTGTCGATGTCGATGACGCGAACCAGCAGCTCGTCGCCCTCGTTCACCACGTCGGTCACCTTGTCCACGCGCTCCTGGGCCAGGTGGCTGATGTGCACCAGGCCGTCGGTGCCGGGGAAGATCTCGACGAATGCGCCGAAGTCCACCACGCGCTTGACCACGCCCATGTAGAGCTTGCCGAGCTCGGCCTCCTGGGTGATCTCGCGGATCATTGCCAGGGCCTTGTCGGCGTCCTCACCGTTCACTGCGGCGATCTGCACGCGGCCGTTGTCGTCCACGTTCAGGGTGGTGTTGGTCTTCTCCTGGATGCCGCGGATCACCTTGCCGCCGGGGCCGATCAGGTCGCGGATCTTGTCCGGCTTGATCATCAGGCTGGTGATGCGGGGAGCGTGCTGGGAGAGCTCACCGCGGGGAGCCTCCAGGCACTTGCCCATCTCGTCCAGGATGTGGATGCGGCCCTCGCGCGCCTGGTTCAGGGCCTTGGCCATGACCTCGCGGGGGACACCGGCGATCTTGCAGTCCATCTGGAAGGCGGTGATGCCCTCGCGGGTGCCGGTCACCTTGAAGTCCATGTCGCCGAGGTGGTCCTCGTCGCCCAGGATGTCGGAGAGGACGGCGAACTCATCACCCTCCTTGATCAGGCCCATGGCGATGCCGGCCACGGGGGCCTTGATGGGCACACCCGCGTCCATCAGCGCCAGCACGGAGGAGCACACGGTGGCCATGGAGGAGGAGCCGTTGCTCTCCAGCACGTCGACCGTGGAGCGCAGCACGTAGGGGAAGTCCTCGAAGCTGGGCAGCACGGGCTCGACGGCGCGGTGCGCCAGGGCGCCGTGACCGACCTCGCGGCGCTTGGGGGCGCGCAGGGGGCGGGCCTCGCCGGTGCAGAAGGGGGGGAAGCTGTAGGTCAGCATCCAGTTGCGGAAGGGCTCGTGGGCGCCGGCCCAGTCGATGCGCTGGTTGTCGCGCTCGGTGCCCATGGCGATGGTGCAGAAGGCCTGGGTCTCGCCGCGGGTGAAGATGGCGGAGCCGTGGGCGCGCTCGGCCACACCGACCTCGGACCAGATGTCGCGGATCTCGTCGGTGGCGCGGCCGTCGATGCGGACGCCCTCGCCGATGACGCGGTCGCGCATGACCTTCTTGTCCAGGGAGGAGAAAGCGGCCTTGACGTCGTTGGTCAGAGCCTCGAGCTCGTCCTCGGACACGCCCTCGGTCAGGGCAGCCACGACCTCGTCCTTGACGGCGGACAGGGCGGCCTTGCGCTCGTGCTTGGCCTTGACGCTCTGGGCCTCCTTGACCTTGTCGGCGAAGGCGGCGACCTTCTCGGCGATGTCGGAGGGAGCGGCGGGGGCAGCAGCCACCTCACGCTTGGGCACGCCGGCCTTGGCGCGGAGCTCGTCCAGGGCGCCGATGATGGCCTTGATGTTCTCATGGGCCAGATCCAGCGCGTCCAGCATCACGGACTCGGACACCTCGTTGGCGCCACCCTCGACCATGATGATGGCCTCGGCGGTGCCGGCCACGATGATGTTCAGGGTGGAGGCGCGGCGGGCCTCGAAGCTGGGGTTGACGACCAGCTCACCGTCGACCTGGCAGATGCGCACGCCGGCGACGGCCTCCTTCACGGGGGCGTCGGAGATGTGCAGAGCCGCGGAGGCACCGCAGAGGCTCATCCAGTCGGTCTCGAAGTCCTTGTCGTAGGACATGACCGTCGCGATGATCTGGGTCTCGTTGCGGAAGTGCTTGGGGAAGAGGGGGCGGATGGGCCGGTCGATGACGCGGCTGATCAGCGTGGTGCGCTCGTTGCCCCGGCCCTCGCGCTTGAGGAAGCCACCGGGGATGGAGCCGCGGGCGCCCTCCTTGTCGACGTAGTCGACGGTCAGGGGCATGAAGTCGAAGCGGGTCGGGGTGTGCATGCACACCGCGGTGACCAGGACGCGGGAGTCCGCGACGTCGACGACGACGGCACCGTGCGCCTGCTTGGCGTACTTGCCGGTGGAGAAGGTGAGGGTCTGGCCGCCGATCTCGACGGAGACAGAGTGTTCGTTCACGCCATGCATGGGCGTACTCCTATTGCGTGGACCCACCCCCACTGCGGGGATGCGGTCCATTCTTGGGGTGTCGCCGACCCCTGCCCCCCTTGAGTCCCCGTAGACCTTCTCGGAATGAGCCCGAGAGGTGAACCCTCACGCTCAGTCCGCGGAGGAGTACGAGGAGGACGGTTGTCGACGACGCGTTGATGAGATGTAGATCGTTCCGCTTGCGCGGTGCCGAAGCCTCGCTTCGACCTGTGGGGGCCCTGCCTTGAGCGAGCGCCCCCACAAAGAGCGAGAGGCCGGAGTGACCCGACCTCTCGAAGGACTCAGCGGCGGAGACCCAGGCGCTTGATCAGCTCGGCGTAGCGAGCCTCGTCCTTGTTCTTGAGGTAGCGCTGCAGGCGACGACGCTGACCGACGAGCTTGAGCAGCCCGCGGCGGGAGTGGTTGTCCTGCTTGTGATCGCGGAAGTGCTCGGTGAGCTGGCGGATGCGAGCGGTGAGCAGCGCGATCTGCACCTCGGGGGAGCCGGTGTCACCCTCGTGGGTGGCGTACTCGGCGACGATGCTGGCCTTCTGGGAGGCGTGGAGCGCCATGGTGTTCTCTCTCAGTGTTGGTATGCGGCAACCGCAGCGGGGTGAGTTGGCGCGACGGCCCTGGGGGTGGCCGCCATCTCGCCCAGCCGCAGAGGCCGTCGGAATCTATCCCCAGTCGGCCCCCACTTAGCCCCTCAAGGCTCCGGGGTCAAGGGGGGCAACACGCGCAAGAGCCGGGTCCGCACCCCGCCCTTGTGGGGCTGCCGCTCTCCCAGCGCGAGCACCTCCCCCTGCCGCATCAGCAGCAGCCGGGTCCCCACCGGGAGCTTGGAGGGAGGCGAGATCCCGTCCCGCACACGCCGGGCCTCACCCTCCGAGCACTCCTGCACCTCCCACCCCGAGAAGGCCTCCTGGATGCCAACGAGGTGCTGCTGGATGAAGGCGCGGATCTCCTCGCGAGGCACCCGCGGCAGGCGCTCATTGCGGTCCCGAGCGAAGGCCTTGCGCCAGTCGCGGGACCCGGTGGCCGCCTCGGCCAGATCCTCGATGCCCAGGGCTTGCTTGATGTGGAAGGCCCCCGAGTGGGTGCGCCGCAGCGCGCTCAGGTGCCCCACCGTCCGCATCGCCTTGGCGATGTCCATGCCCAGAACGCGTACGTAGGTGCCCCGGCTGCACTGCACCGAGAAGCGCAGGCAGCCCGGCGTCTCGCTGGGCAGCCGCTCGATTGCGGAGACCTGGATGCTGCGCTCGGGACCCCAGCGCAGATCCCCCTCGCGGGCGTACTTGTACAGGGGCTTGCCGTCGACCTTGACCGCCGAGTAGGGCGGCGCCCGCTGGGTCAGCTCGCCGACAAAGTCCGAGGCCACAGCGTCGAACCCGGTGACCTCGACGATGGGACCGGTCTCCACGACGGTGCCCTCCAGGTCACCGGTCTCGGTGGCTTGCCCCAGCGTGAGATCGGCCTCGTAGCCCTTGCTCGCCTCATCCAGGAAAGAGATCAGGCGCGTGGCCGGACCGATGGCCAGGGGGAGCACGCCGGTGGCGAAAGGGTCCAGCGTGCCGGTGTGCCCTACCCGCTTGACCCCGATCAGCGAACGCAGGATGCCGACGAGGTCGTGGGAGGTGGGGCCAGCGGGCTTGTCCAGGACCAGGAAGCCGCGCAAGCTACTCCTCCCCTTCGCTGCTGGCTTCCTTGTCGCTGTCCGCGCGGGCGTCGGCCATCTTGTTGAGCATGGCGGTCATGCGCACGGCCTCGTCGACGCCATCATCCAGGCGGAACTCGAGGGCCAGGGTGTGCCGCAGGCGCAGGGTCTTCCCGAGCAGGCGGCGGAGGTACGGCGCGGCAGCCTGGAGGCCCTCGAGCATCTCCTGCCCGTCGCCGAGCCCGCCCAGGGGCGTGACGTGGACGAAGGCCATGCGCAGGTCTCCTGTGACCTTGACGTGGGTGATGCTGACCATGCCCACGCGGGGGTCCTTGACCTCGTTGCGGATGAGCTTTGCGAGGTCTGCGTGCACGAGCTCAGCGATGCGCTGGGGGCGGTTGCCGGCCATTTGGGGCTCCAGGGAAAGGCGCCCCTCCTATTGCTAGCTCTCGCCCGCGACCACCCCGCCGCTCCAGAAGGTGGGGTCCCCCAGCAGCTCGACGCACTCGGCGATGTCGGTCTCGACGCCCACAACGCGGGCCTCCTTGAGGGCGGCGATGGCGCGCACCACGCAGCTTGGGCGGCTCGTGTGGCGGATGACCAGCACGGCGAGCACGGCCCCCTCCCCCACGTCCATCTGGGGAGCCAGCGCGGTCTCCACCTGTACGTCAGCGGGGAAGTCCAGCGCCTCCAGGGTGCCGCGGCTGCGGGCGCGGATGCGGATGGAGAGCGCGACCTCCTGGGGGGCCAGCTCCTCGCGGGTCCAGCCGATGGGGCCGCCAGTGACCACGCGGACCTGGACCTCGGCCAGGCGCAGGCCGTGGCGGACATCGGTGAGCAGAGAGCTCATGGACAGGCGCGGGCGAAGCCCGATGCAGGGGGCGGCGCCGCTGGGGTCGACCAGGAAACCCACGCTCCCCACGCCCACAAAACGGACCGCCTTGGCGACCGCGACCGCGGCGTCCTCCAGTGCGGCGGAGAGCGCGGCCGACACGGGGGCTGGAGCCTGCTCGATGGACAGCCGGCCCTGGTGGCGACTGCTCCGCTCCTGGACGCCCAGAGGGACGACCTCGCCGGACTGATCGGCCACCACGGTGACCGTGACGTGGCGGGCGTCCGGGACGTGGCGCTCCAGCCAGACGCGCTGCCCCGCGTGGATGCGCGCGGTGGCCTCCTCGACCAGGGGCTCGAGCTCCGTGAAGCGCATGGGCTCCAGGCCCCAGGGGTTCTTGAGCCAGAGCGGGAGCCCCAGCGCCTTGGCCTGCTCGCGGACCTGTTGGTGGTTCAGCAGCAGCGGGCTGCCCGGCACCACCGGCACCGCCGAGGCCACGCAGAGCTCCCGGGTGGTCCAGCGGTTCGAGAGGCCCTCGATCTGCTCCGGGCGCGGCCCGATGAAGGCCAGCCCAGCGTCCCTGCAGTCTGCGGCCAGCTTCTCGTTCTCGGCCAAGGGCCCAGCGCCCGGATGCAGCGCGTCACAGCCAGCGTCCAGGCAGGCGCCGATCAGGTCGCCCTCGCGGTCCAGACCGGGGACGTATGCGGCGTAGGAGGCCTCCTCCACGTGGGGCGCGAGCTGGTCCTTCTCCCCGAACACGGCGACGGTCTCGTACCCGCTGGCCAGCAGGCTGCGGTGGAGCATGCCCGCCAGGGGGCCTCGCTCGGCGATCAGGATGCGCTCTAGCTGCATGGACGCTCCCGGGGCGTGCCCCTCCAGCCTGGTCACCATAGCAATGCACAGGAGCTGACATGCGCATCGCCATCTACGGCCCCGGCCGATTGGGCCGCACCCTGGCCGAGCTGCTGCCCGCCGCGGGCCACCAGGTCGTGATCTGGCGGCGCGGCGAGCCCCACCCCACCTGCGATGTCGCCTGGCTGACCGTGAGCGATGCGGCCATCGCCAGCGTGTCCTCGCTGGTGCCAGCGGGTCCCATCGTGTTGCACGCGAGCGGATCCCAGGGGTTGGGCCCCGTCGCGCAGCACACCGAGCACGGCTCCCTCCACCCCCTGCAGAGCTTCCCGGGCCCCGAGGTGGCCATTCCGCCCATCCAGGATGTGCCCGCCGCGATCGCCGGAACCCCCGCCGCTCTTGACGCGTCACGCCAGCTCGCGCTGGACCTGGGCTTCTCCCCCTTTCATGTCCCCGGAGACCGCCGGCTCTACCACGCATCCGCCGTGATGGCGGGCAACTTCGCGACGGTGCTGCTCCAGGCCGCATCCCAGCTCATGGCGGAGGCCGGCGTCGACCCCGGACAGGCCCCTGCGCTGCTCGCTCCGCTGGCCATGGCGAGCCTCAAACAGGCGGCTCTGAGCTCCCCAGCCCAGGCGCTGACGGGCCCCTTCGCGCGGGGGGACGAGCCCGTGATTGCCCAGCACCAAGCCGCGATCCGCGAACACAGGCCCGAGCTCTCGGAGCTCTACGAGGCCCTGGCGGTGCAGGCCCGCGTCCTCGCAAAGGACTTTCCCTCCAAGACTCGGTGAATACCTGACGCTCAGGATCCGTTGGGAACAGTGAGCTTCACTGTCCTCCGGCCCCGCCTCAGGAATTGCCCCATGAAGACCCGGTGCTATAGTCTTCTCACCGACGTCAGGAGCGCCCCAATGCTCGACGCCTACATCATCGACCGCATCCAGCGTGAACGTGAGCGGGCCCGAAACACGGACATGCGCCCCCGGATCGAGGCTCCTCGCCCGAACCGGGAGCCGGATCCCCGCGACCGCCGCCCGGACGGAAAAGAAGAGAAGCCGCAAGAGCGCGGCGTGGTCATCATCGACTTCAACATCTGAGCCGCCCGCTCAGAACGCTACGAGCGCGCCCAGGATCTGCCCCGGAGAGAGGAGAGCAGGACCTGAGCGCTGCATCAACAGGCCGCCCACCGTCGCCACTACGGGGTGCACCTCACCGCCCCCGGGGGGACACAGTGTCCCCGGGGTCACCCGCCTGTAGACGGGCACCGACCGGAGCATCAGGCTCGAAGAGGCCCCAGTCCGGACTCCTGAGCAGGTGCCGCGGCCCCCGCAGCAGCGGAGTCGACTGCCCGGGCCCCTGCCCCGCCAGGCTGGCAGCGAGGGCGCGCAGGCCTCGAACCGCCGCCCGCGCGCCCTGCAAGTCCCCGCTCAGCGGCCCCATCTCCACCGCGAGCACGTCCACCCCGCGGGCCTCGCAGAGGCGATCGAAGCTGGTCTCCCAGGCGAAGCGGTCCGGAGCGCTGCCGCCGACCTGCCAGACCACCGCCGGCTGAAGCGCCCGGAGGTAGCCGTCGTGGCGGCGCTGACGCTCCGCGGACAGCCCTGGAGGCTCGATGGCCACCAGGGGCGCCTCCAGCTCGAAGTTGTGCAGGTGGACCGACAGCTCGGCGGGATCGACCAGCGCGGCCACGACCTCCGCGAGGCGCACGGTCGGGAGCCCTGTACCGTTGAGGTGCGCGATCCGGTTCTGGTCCACGCGGTCCATGGGCCCCAGGCGCTGCCCCGCCCAGAGCGCCGGCAGGTTTGCGCCCAGGACCAGCCTCGTGGGCACCGCCAAGGTCCCCTCCAGCAGGCGCTGCGCCACCCAGAAGGGCGCGTGCTCGTCGCCGTGGAGGCCCGCCACGATGGCCAGGCGCGGCGACTGTCCCGGGTGCGTGTCCACCACCGGGATATGGACGTCCAGGCCGCCCAGCTCCACGCGGTGGAGGCTGCGCTTCATCCGTTGAGCCTGCGCAGCCGCCGGCTCACGTTCAGCGCGCTGTGCACAAAGCGGCGCATATCCTGGGGCGGCGGCAGATCGGCGATGATCTCCATGCCGCTGTGGTCGTGGCGGACTGCCCGCACCTCGGGGATGGACATCAGGAAGGCGAGCTCGGCCGCCAGCGCGGGCTCTTCGGTGAACGCCCGAGCCGCCGAGGGGAGCTCGGCGCGCAGGACCCAACCCTCTCGGGCCCCTACCCGCCTCCACTCCGGGTCATCGGCGGCTGTGTCGTCGCGCAGGGGGATGAACAGCAGGCGCAGTCGGCCCGGGCTGTCCACCCAGATGCTGGCCATGCCGGCGCCTCGGGGCTGCACCATCACCTCGATGCGGGGGCCCTCGGTCACGCTGACGAAGCCCAGACCGTGCTTGGGGTCGACCTCGACATCCCGGCCGTGCTCCCGAGCCAGAGGCTGCATGACCCGGACATAGGGCTCCAGGTCGGCGCCGGGGTCGTAGATGGACGGCAAGAAGCCGATGATGGCGATCAGCAGGGCCAGACCGCCGCCCCCGAAGCCCACGCCCTGGACGATGCGCTGGCCCATCAGCCCTTCGGGGATTCCCAGCGCGTAGGCGTCGGAGACGAGCTGAACGGAGGGCGCCATGGCCCCTGCGGCGACCAAGAGGACACCCACGACGAACAGCAGTGCGGCCAGACCCGGTCTCAACGGAACACCTTGTATACCCTGCACAGTCCTAGCGCCCTGAGACCCGACACGCTATGGAGGTCATCCCGGTACCCGGCGAGCTTGCGGCCACCCTGGCAGCGTGCTAATCCGCTGGGGTTCCACGGAGGCTCCCTGTCGCCAGGGTCGGCCCCTCCACATCTTCCCTCCATCTATACGCCTCAAGGAGGCTCCCATGGCCCGCCGTTGCGTCCTGACCGGCAAGCGCCCGAACGTCGCCAACAAGGTCTCCCACTCCAACATCAAGACCAAGAAGCGCCAGCTCCCCAACCTGCAGAAGAAGCGCATCTGGTACCCCGAGGAGGAGCGCTTCGTCACCCTGCGCCTCTCCACCCGCGCCATGCGCACCCTGCGCCTCAAGGGCCTGAGCACCTTCGCGAAGGAAGCCGGTCTGGACCTGTCCAAGTACTGAGCGCGCTCTCTCCCCCTGAGAGACAAAGAGCCCGGGCAGATGCCCGGGCTTTTCTCGTTCTGGAGCCAAGCTCCCGGAGCCAAGCAGGGAGCCCAGGCCGAAGCCCGAGCCCCCAAGCGCCTACTGCTGGACCAGCGCCCGGGAGGCAGCGCGAGCGACCCGGAGATCGGGATCCCCAGCCAGCCCCAGCTCTGCAGACCACTGGGCCCACAGCGCGGGATCGATGCGCTCCAGGGCGTCCAGGGCGGCCAGGCGCACGTCCGAGCTGTCGTCGCTGAGCAGCGGACGGAGCGCGGCGGGGTCACCCACCCGATGCACGCCCAGGGCGAATGCAGCGGCCTTGCGGACACGGGGGGCGGCGTCCGTCAGCGCGGTCTCCAGGGCGGCGAGCGCCAGCGCACCGTCGGCGTGCTTGGCCAGGACCGTGGCGGCCTCGAAGCGCTCCGTGGTGTCCTCGCTTGCGAGTGAGCGCTCCAAGATGGGGAGGGCCAGCTCCGGGTCGACGCGGGTGAGCCCCGAGAGCAGCGCAGCACGCACCAGCGCATCCTCCTCCTGCGCGATCAGACCCAGGATCAGCTCCGGGTTGTCGCGACCGGCGGGAGAGAGCTGGGAGGCCAGCGCAGCCCGGATCTCGCCGGGATCATCGCCGTGAGTGAGGCGCCAGGCCAGGTAGGTGGCCCGCTCGGGCCTGTAGGCCATGGGGAAGTAGGGCATGCCCGCGCGGTTCTGCAGGGGCTCCGCGGCCATGAACTCGGCCAGGGCGGCCTGGTCCAGGGCGGCGGCGTCTTGGGAGAGCTCGGCGGACCAGTCGCCGGCCAGCGCGAGGGTGCTCAGGATGGAAATCAGCATCAGTTGCTCTCCTGCATCAGGTGCCAGCCGTCGGCCCACCAGGTCGCGTCTTCGTAGGGGGTGCGGATCACGTTGGAGCCGCAGTGAACCTCGCCGAGGCCCAGGTGGTAGACGTCCCAGTCGTCCACGAACACCAGGTTCAGCTCCGGGGGCATCAGCGCCGAGAAGGCCGCGATGATGGGGTCGCTGGACTCATCGCTCACGTTGGTCCGCATCATGGGATCGGGCACGAACAGGGTGGTCACGCCGTCCTGATCGGTAGCGACGATCAGGTTCGCCATGCCCGGGAACAGGGCCGCGACGCCCCCACCGCACTGGGCCGCCGTCTCGAAGAGCCCGGGGATGCGGATGATGTCGTCCTCGGTCAGGCCGAGCTCGGCCTTGAGGATGTCAAGCTGCGGCTCCAGGACGTTGTTGGTGAGGTTCTCGTTCTGGGTCCACATGGCCTGATCCTCGACCAGCTCCCCGATGGTGGCCCACTCCTTGTCCTGCGCAAAGCGCGTGATGGTGGTGCTGGCGTCGGCCGCCTCGAGCACCTCCCGGGCGGCCTCCATGTCGCTGTAGACCAGCTTCCAGCCCAGGCGGGAGCCTTCGACCGGGATGGTGGTGAACCACTCGTCCACGTGACCGACGCAGAGCCAGCTCGAGTCCAGCTCGAAGGGCGCCTGGATGGCCTGGTTGGCGAAGTGCTCCTTGACCTCCTCGGCGGGGTCGTAGCGGCCCTGGGCGCCGTAGTAGATTCGGCCGAAGGGGTAGTCCACGCCGTCCACGCTGGTGGGGGGCGCGACCTCGATGTTGCCGCCGTAGTCCTGGCTGGTGGCGGGGCCCGTTCCCCAGACCCCGCGCCCCATGTCGGGCCCCACCCAGTTCTTGGTGGCGACGCTCGCCAGGCCCATGTTGCCGCCCAAGATGCCCTGACCGTCGCGGATCAGGTCCATGACGACGTCCAGGTGGCCGTCGGCGCCGATGGTGTTGGTGAACTCCAGCTCGTCCTGGATCCAGACGTCGTAGCCGAAGTTCGCGCCCTCGACCGGGTCGAACATCTCGCCCAAGTTGTCCTGGTAGTCCTGCTGCATCGAGGCGTTTCCACCCCAGATGCTCATGTTGACCATGGTCACCAGCTCGCTGGGCTGCAGGTGGTGGTTCAGGATCATCGGCGAGGCCGTGAGCTGCACCTCGATCACGTCCTGGGTCTGGTAGTCCAGCACCTGCAGCATCGCCGTGGCCCGGTAGTCCGAGAACTCCACCTGGAAGTCGTCGAGGGAGTCGTTGCGGGAGAGGTCGACGCTCGTTGTCTCACCGCCCAGGATCTGGGTGCCCTCGTGGTAGATGCGGACCTTGTCGGCCCCGTCGAGGAGCGTGAGGGTCGTGCGGTGGGGCATCTCAAGCTGGATGGTGGTGAAGTCCTCCTCGCCCTCGCGCCCCAGGCCGTGGACCCAGTCCGTGGTCCCGTCGCTGTCGTCGTCATCCAGGTTGGGCACGCCGACCACACCGGGGACCGCCATCGACAGGTCATCCAGGGTGATGGAGTACTGGCTGGTGTGCACCGCAAGCTGGGCCAGGGCGCCGGTGTCATCGCCATCCTTGTCGCACCCGACCAGGGCCAACAGAGCGATCGCTGTCATGCATATCTCCGCAGTAGGTCCGGAGAAGATGCCCCGCCCCCTGAGGGCTGTCCACCGCCATCTCGCGGCAGACAGACCCTCTTTACATCAGGAAGCCTTTTATGCGCGGCAGCGATGCCACCGGACGCACCGGCCGGGGGCTGTGATCCGTGTCCAGCCACACCACCAGCGCCTCCGGGTGCATGGCGTGGAAGAGGTTCACGTTGGTGGGCTCGTTGTCCATGAACGCGACCACGTGCCCGAGCTGGGCGATGGTCTCCAGAGCGCGCCCCTTGAACTCCGCGTCGGGGATCTCGATCTGCGGCTTGGTGATGAGGCGTGTGCGCGGCAGGTCGTAGGGGAAGCCCGCGCGCCGCAAGGCCGCCTCGGTGCCCTCGTGCATCTCCCGGTGTCGACCGGTGAGGTAGACCACCTCGGCCCCGGTGTTGTGGAGCTTGCGTACGAAGGCCACCGCGCCGGGCATCGCGTGATCGAAGACGCAGTACTCCCCGGAGAAGAAGCGCTCGAACCAGAAGTCCTGGAGGGGCTCGGCCAGCCCGGGGTCGATGCCGGCGGCCTCGAAGGTCTCGGGCAGCAGCCAGCTCGTGAAGTGCTGCTCCTGGACCCTGTAGAGCGCCGGCACGTCAAAGCGCGCGCCGTACTCCCGCAGGATGTGGACCTGCCGGTTGCGGGCGTCAAAGAGGCAGCCGTCCAGATCCAGGACGATGACCTTTCCGGGCGCGGCCGTCGCCAGCACAGCCTCCAGCACGCGGGTCTGTTCGGGGGAGCGATGTAGGGGTGCGTAGCTCACTTGAGGCCCTCCACTTCGGCCTGCAGGGCCCTCAGGTCGGCCAGAGAGGCCGACCCGGAGCTCTCCAGGAGTTGAGCCCCCCGTGCGAGGACCTCCTTGGCCCCCTCCAGGTGCCCCAGCGCCGCCAGGACCTGCCCCTGCATGCCCAGCGCGATGCCCTCCGCCTCGGTCAGACCCGCCCGCGCCTGCTGCTCCGCCGACGCTGAGAATGCGCGCGCGGCGGCCTCCAGATCCGCGGCAACCACCAGGCGCTGCCCCTGCACAAAGCGCGCCGCGCCCAGCATCGCGGGGTCACCCAGGCGCCCACACAGCTCCACCTGCTGCGCCGCCAGGGTCAGGGCCTGCGGGACACGCCCCAGCTCCATCGCCAGCTCGCCGGCCGCGTGCAGGGCTTCAAGCTGGCCCGAGAGATCCGCCAGCTCCCCCAGGATCCGCGCCGCGTAGCGCATGCGGTCCAGCGCGCCGACCTTGTCCCCCCGGCTCACCTCCAGGGCGGCGAGCTGCTGGAGAACCTGGGCCTTCTGGGGTTCATCCCGCAGCAGCTCCAGGGCGTCCAGCGCCTCCTCCAGGTGGCCGTGCGCGTCCTCCAGCCTGCCAGCGCCCGCCTCGATGTCCGCCAGGGTGCGCAGCGCCCCGACCACGGCCGCCTTGGAGCCCGCCGAGCGCGCCACGTTCAGCGCGTTCTCCGCCTGGGCCAGGCCATCGCTGGGATCGAGCTGGGCCTGGAGCGCCATGAAGGCCGCCCGCGCCTGACCGGACTCGGCCAGCTCCAGGCCGCGGGTGATCAGCGCCGCCGCCTGCTCGGACTCCCCCCGGTTCATGCAGAGCTGCGCCAACTGATGCAGCGCGCGGCTCTCCCCCGCCTGGTCCTGGGTGTCCCGCATCAGGTCCACGAGCTCCGTGGCGGCCTGCTGCGCGAGCGCCTTGTCCCCCACGCCCAGGGCCAGCTCGAAGCGCTGCTGGTGGAGCGCCGCCAGGCCCTCGGTGTCCCCCGTGGAGAGCCGCAGGGGGACCGCCATCTCCAGGTGATCCCGGGCCTCGTCCAGGTGATCCAGGCGGGCATGCAGCACGCCGGCCAGGTGGTGCGCTGCCGCCGCCCCTGTGCGATCCTTGGCCTCCGAGAAGCCCTCCAGAGCGCTCAGGGCGTGCTCCAGCGCCTGGTGGACCTGCCCCGCGGCCTCCTTGCGGAAGGCTTCATGGAGCAGGCGCATCGCGCGGCCGGTGTCCGTCATATCCATCTCCTGAGTCCAAACCCTATCCCGCCCCGGCCCATCCTTGAGCTCCCCCACCCCCGCTGTACGCCTGCACGCCGTCGACTTTGCGTGGGACCAGGGCCCCGCCCTGTTCTCCGGCCTGGATCTGGAGCTCGCGCCCGGCGAGATCTTGGGGCTGGTCGGCCCCTCCGGCTGCGGCAAGAGCACCCTGCTCCGACTGGCCGCCGGCCTCCTCGATCCCACCTCCGGGCGCATCGAGCGCAGCGGACAGCCCGCGTTCGTGTTCCAGGACCCCACGCTGCTCCCCTGGCGCAGCCTCTGGGACAACGTGGCGCTGCCCCTGGAGCTGCAGGGACTCGACACGGCCCCCGTCCAGCAGGCTCTGGAGCGCGTGGGCCTCCAAGACGCCGCCGAGCGCCTCCCCGCACAGCTCTCCGGCGGCATGCAGATGCGCGCCTCTCTGGCCCGCGCCCTGGTCACCCGCCCCGAGCTCATCTTCCTGGACGAGGCCTTCTCCGCCCTGGACGGCCTCACCCGGGCCCAGGCGCAGGAGCACTTCATGGCGCTCCAGGCGGAGCTGGGCTTCGCGGCCCTGATGGTCTCCCATGACCTGGAGGAGGCGGTCTGGATGTGTCACCGCGTCTTGGTCCTCCGCCCGGGCACCCCGGAACTCATCGACATCGATCTGCCCTGGCCCCGCAGCCGAGGACAACGGCATGACGCCCAACACGGCCCCCGCTACGCCGCGCTGCTCGAGCGGGTGACCCGCGCCGTGGTGACCTCGTGAGGGCCCTGCTTCCCGCGGTTGTCGCCGTGCTGATGGTGCTGGGGTGGTGGGCCCTCTCGCTCACGCAGCCCGAGATCCTCCTCCCCGGACCGGGCGCCGTGCTGAGCGCGATGTGGGCGTCCAAGGCGCAGCTCGCTCAGGCGACCTGGCAGACCACCCGGGCCTCGCTGGTGGGGCTACTGCTGGGCAGCGGGGTGGGCATCGCCGGCGCGGTGTTGTTCCTGCGCAGTCGCTGGCTGGAGCGCGCCCTCTACCCCTACGCGCTCTTCCTGCAGACCCTCCCCATCATCGCGATCGCGCCCCTGCTCGTGGTCTGGCTGGGCTACGGGCAGCCCGTCGCGGTGACCACGGCCGCCATCGTGAGCTTCTTCCCCATCCTGAGCTCAGCCAACGCGGGCCTGCGCAGCCCGGAGCGCAGCGAGCTGGAGCTGATGCGGCTCTACGGCGCCACCTGGACCCAGACCCTGCTCAAGCTGCGCGTCCCCCGGGCGCTGCCCACCCTGCTCGCCGGCTACCGCAGCGCCGTCGGCCTGAGCGTCATCGGGGCCATCGTCGGGGAGTTCGTGGGCTCAAACGGCCTGCCGCCCTCGCTGGGATTCCTGGTGCTCAGCTCGGCGCGGTCGGCGGACACTGCGCTCACCTTCGGCGCGGTGTTCTGCAGCGCTGCGCTCGCCGGCGTGCTCTTCCTGGCGGTTAGGGGCGTTGAGAAGCTGGCCATCGGCCGCTGGCACGGAGACTGACATGTGGATTCCCCTGCTCGCCCTCTCGCTGGGATGCTCCGGCGCCTCGGAGCCCGCCGGACCGGAGACCAAGGCCCCCAACCAGAGCATCGTGCTGGCCCTGAACTGGCTCCCCGAGCCGGAGTTCGGCGGCTTCTACGAGGGCATGCTGGGAGGGCACTACGCCGAGGCCGGCTTTGACGTGCAGATCCTCCCTGGAGGCGCCGGGGCCCCCTCCCTGGAGCTGATGGCCTCCGGCAAGGCCGACGCCGCCATCACCGCCGCCGATGACCTGCTGCTCAAGCGCAACAAGGGCGTCAAAGCGCTGGGCGTGTGGCCCGCCTTCCAGCGCGCCCCCAACGGGCTGATGGTCCGGGAGACCGGCCCCCAGGGCTTCGGCGCCATCCTGCCCGGGACCCAGGTGGCCATCGAGGTCGGCTCCCCCTTCCAGCGCTACCTGTGGGAGAAGCAGGGCTGGGGCACGCAGGTCCAGGCCGTCCCCTACACCGGCGGGATCGGGCAGTTCCTGGCGGACGAGGACCTCATCCAGCAGGCCTACATCACCAGCGAGGTGTGCATGGCCCGGGCCAAGGGCGTGGACGTGCGCTTCCTCAAGGCGGCCGACGCGGGCTGGAACCCCTACGGCACTCTGCTCGCCCTCCCCGACCCGATGCCCGCCTGGGGCCCTGCTTTCGTGGAGGCGACGAAGAAGGCGTGGGAGGCCTACATGGCCCACCCCCAGAGAGCCAATGCGCACATGGCTTCCTTGAACCCGGCGCTCACCGACGAGGTCCTCTCGTGCGTGACCCAGGCTCAGGCGGAGTACGTGCTCGGTGAGCAGGGCCTGGGCCACATGGACGCCGCGCGCTGGGACGCCATGGCCGAGACCCTGGTCGATCTGGGGCTGCTCCCCGAAGGCAGCAGCGCCCAAGGTGCCTGGGTGGTGGTCGAGTAGCCCGCTTCGGCGGGGCCACTCAGCCCGAAGCCCCAGACAAAAGACACAGACGAAAGACCCAGACGAAAGGCCCAGGCGAGAGCGTCAGAGGCTCGCGCCCAGGGCCTTCTCGATGCGCTCGCGTGCCTGGTCCTGGGTGAGCTCCAGGCTCAGGCTCAGCTCGGCGCTGAGCTGCCCCAGGGCCTGCTCGAAGATGCGCCGCTCGGAGAAGGAGAGCTGCCCCTTCTCGCGGAGCACGGAGCCCAGCTCACCGAGCATGGCGCCGATGGCCTTGGGCTCGTTCTCCAGCAGGGTCTCGCGGTAGCGCTTCTGCCGGCGGTTCCAGGTGGCCCGCTTGCCGGGTGCCTCCTCTTCGCGGGCTGCCTTGAGGGTGGCCTTGGCCGTCTTGGGGGACATCACCGGCCGCAGACCCTGGGCCTCGAGACGACCGAGGGGGATCCAGCTCTGGGAGCCGTCCGGCAGGTGGATCCGGTAGAAGTCCGAGCTCACGCCTTCGACCGTCAGGGTCTCGACGCCAACCACTGTCCCGACTCCGCACGCAGGCACCACCAGGTGCTCTCCGACCAAGCCGCTGTCTGCTCGGGCGTTCAAGAGTTCACCCCTTGGCTGGGGTTCTGGAGATGTCGATGTGTGGGGGACGTGGCTGCAAGCATGCGGCTCCTGGGTGGGGTTGAAGGGAGCGGGGCGCGGACATGGACGCCTGCTCCCGAACAACATGCCTCACACATAATGTTTGTGCAAGAACTATTTGTGAACACCCATTGAGTCTGACCTGTTCGACCTGCGCCAGGTCATGCTATGTCTGGGGGCCCGGCCGCATAGGAGTCCGCATGCGCGTAATGGTCAGCTACCCCCCGCTCGTCGGCAAGGGCAGCCCCATGCTCACGCAGAACCGCCAGTTCCAGTGGTTCCACGAGCCCAGCTACCTCTACCCCTGCGTGCCCGCCTCTGCGGCGACCCTGCTCGACTCCGAGGGCCACGAGGTCCTCTGGAACGACTGCATCGCCGAGCAGAAGAACCAGGCCCAGTTCGAGCGCCTGCTGCGCGACTTCCAGCCCGAAGTCCTCGCCATGGAGACCAAGTCCCCCGTCGTGCGCCAGCACTGGGGCATCGTCGACCGCATCAAGACCCTCTCCCCCGGGACCAAGGTGGTCTTCTTCGGCGACCACATCTCCGGCAACCCCGGCGAGACCCTGGAGAACTCAAAGGTCGACTTCTGCATCACCGGCGGCGACTACGACTTCTCCCTGCGCAGCATCGTCAACCACCTGGACAAGGGCGACGCCCTCGAGACCGGTATCTGGTCCAAGAACGACGACGGCACCCTGGCCAACACGGGCCCCTACAAGGCCGAGCACCAGCTTGTAGACCTGCCCTGGATGGACCGCGACCTGACCAACGCGCACCTGTACTTCGAGAAGTGGAAGAAGCGCCTGCCCTTCCTGTGGACCATGGCCGGCCGCGACTGCCCCTACGGCAAGTGCACCTTCTGTAGCTGGACCGTGTCCTACCCCACCTTCTCCGTGGTGCCCCCCGAGCACCTGGCCGCCGAGATGGAGATGCTCATCAAGCGCCACGGCGCCAAGGAGATCTTCGACGACACGGGGGCCCTGCCCGGCGGCCACTGGCTCAACCGGCTGTGCCACGAGATGATCGACCGGAAGATCAACGAGAAGGTCATCTTCGACTGCAACTTCCGCTTTGACTACTTCACCGAGAAGAACGTCCACCTGATGAAGAAGGCGGGCTTCCGCAAGCTCATCCTGGGCATCGAGTCCGCCAGCGAGCGCACCATCGACATCCTGGACAAGGATCTCACCAAGGAGCGCATCATCGAGGGCTGCAAGATGGCCTCCATGGCCGGCCTGGAGCCCCACCTGACCCTGATGGTCGGCTACCCCTGGGAGACCCGCGAGGACGCCTACGAGACCCTCAAGCTGGCCCGCGAGCTGATGCTCTCCGGCTACGCCCACATGCTCCAGGCCACCGTCGTGATGCCCTACCCCGGCACCCCCCTGTTCGAGCTGTGCAACCGCAACGGCTGGATCCGCTTCCCCGAGACCGCCTACGAGCGCTACGACATGACCGAGCCCGTCTGCGAGCTCACGGACATGGACCAGGAAGAGGTCGTCCAGATGGCCGGCCAGTTCTACAAGCTCTACCTGCACCCGCGCTTTCTGATGCACCAGCTCAAGACCATGCGCGGGCCCGAAGACCTGGACTACATGACCCGCGGGGTCAAGGCGATCTACGGGCACCTCAAGGACTTCGCGCAGATCCGCGGGGACGACCACCTGAGCGCGGCCAAGTAGCCCGCGGAGCTGCCCTCAGGCGGCGCCGCGGTGTTGGTCCTGGTCCGGTGTGCGCTGGGGCGCCTCCCCCTCGTGGGGGTCCCAGAGCAGCCGCCCGGCGCGGTCCCAGGTCCACCAGGCCCAGGCCCACTTGAGGAAGACGCTGACGCGGTCCCGGAAGTTCACCAGCTCCCACAGGTGCACGAACACCCAGGCCAGCCAGGCCAGGCGCCCGGACATGCGGACCTTGCCCGACTGGAGCACGGCCTTGTTGCGCCCGATGGTCGCCATGCTGCCCTTGTCCCGGTAGGCGAACGCCCTCCGCTCCTTGCCGGCCAGATCCGCCTCGATGCAGCGGGCGGCGTGGCGGCCCATCTGGACCGCCGCCGGCGCGAGCCCCGGCACCACGACCCCATCGGCCTGCTTGAGGTGGGCGGCGTCCCCGATGACGAACACGTTGGGGTGCTCCGGCACGCTGCAGTCCGGCGCGACCATCACGCGGCCCGCCCGGTCCCGCTCACCCAGCGGCTCCAGGAGCGCGCCCGCGCTGACCCCGGCTGCCCAGAGCACGGTGGCCGCCGGCAGCATGTCCTCGCCGATGCGCACCCCTGCCGAGGTGACCTGGGTGACCGGGGTGCCAAAGCGGAGCTCCACCCCCAGCGCGGACAGCTCGGTCTTCGCCTCCTCCTGAAGCTCAGGGTCGAAGGCGCCCAGGAGGCTGGGCCCGGCCTCCACCAGCAGGACCCGGGCCTGGCGCGTGTCGATGTTGCGGAAGTCCTTGCGCAGGGTGTTCACGGAGATCTCGGCCAGCGCGCCGGCCAGCTCCACCCCGGTGGGGCCTCCGCCCACGACCACGAAGGTCAACAGCCGCTCGCGGGCCTTGGGATCCTGCTCCCACTCGGCCTGCTCGAAGGCGGTGAGGACGCGGCGGCGGATCTCCAGGGCGTCGGCGACGGTCTTGAGGCCGGGGGCGTCCTCGGACCACTCGGGGTGCCCGAAGTAGGCGTGGCGAACGCCCGTGGCGACCACCAGGTAGTCGTAGTCCAGGGTGTCCTGCCCGGTCTGGCCGCGCAGGTGGACCTTGCGGGCCTGGGGGTCGATGGACTCGACCTCGCCCAGGCGCACGGAGACCTGCTGCTCCTTGGAGAGCACGGCGCGGATGGGGACCGAGATGTCGGTGGGCGCCAGCGAGGCCGTGGCGACCTGGTAGAGCAGCGGCTGGAAGAGGTGGTGGTTGCGCCGATCCACCAGGGTGACCCGGAGCTTGGTGGAGGCGAGGGCCTGAGCGGTGGCGAGGCCGCCGAAGCCTCCACCGATGATGACCAGATGGGGAGTGTGCATGGAGCACCTGGGGCGAGTGCGTGTTGCCCGGACGCCGACCGCGCACCGGTCGGTGCTGGACTGCTGTAGGTCAGCCCTGCGCCATCCATGCGCGCCCACTTTGCGGAGAGTGTGGTGCACCGAGTGGCACAGTTCCCCGCGGCCCCGTCAGCCCCCGAACTCCACGCCGACCGCCCGAGCGGCGTTGACCAGCTCACCCTCCGGGTCCACCAGCCGGTAGGTGGAGATGGCGTCCGCGATAGGCACGCCGACGACCTGGTTGTTCTGCATCACCGCGATCTCGCCCCAGCGGCCGGCCTCGATGAGCTCGACGGCGCCGACTCCCAGCCGGGTGCTGAGGATGCGGTCGAATGCACAAGGTGAGCCGCCGCGCTGGAGGTGGCCGAGCACCGTGACACGCACATCGACGTTGCGCTTCTCGGCGATTGCCTGAGCGAGCGCGGGACCGGGACCGCCGACGCGGACCATGCCCTTGCCGACCTTGCGCTTGTAGCCAGCGGCCTCCCCGCCCGCGGGCTTGGCGCCCTCCGCGACGATGATGAGCGTGAAGAAGCGACCCAGCGCGCGGCGGGTGTCGATCTTTCCGCAGATGCGCTCGATGTCGTAGGGGATCTCCGGGATGACGATGCAGTCGGCGCCGCCAGCCATGCCCGCGTGCAGCGCGATGTGCCCGGCGTCCCGCCCCATGACCTCCAGGATGATGACCCGGTCATGGGACTCAGCGGTGGTGTGCAGCCGGTCCAGCGCCTCGGTGGCGACGTCCACGGCGGACTGGAAGCCGAAGGTCTGGTCCGTGGCCGAGAGGTCGTTGTCGATGGTCTTGGGCACGCCCACGCACTTGATGCCCTGCTCGGTCATCAGCCGGTGCGCGATGGCCTGGGTGCCGTCTCCCCCGATGACCACCAGCCCGTCCAGGCGGAGCTGCTGCATGGCCTTGGGGATCTGCGGGCTCATGTCCTGCTTGTCGGGCCCCCAGGCGAAGGGGTCGCCCTTGTTGGTGGTGCCCAGCACGGTCCCGCCGCGGCCCAGCAGCCCCCGGCAGTCCTGCATCCGCATCTCGCGGATCTGGTAGGGCGAGGTGAACAGCCCGTTGAAGCTGTCCTCGATCCCCACGACGGTCCAGCCCTTCTGGCCGACGCCGTGCTTGATGACCGCGCGGATGACCGCGTTCAGGCCGGGGGCGTCCCCGCCGCCCGTGAGTACACCGATGCGCATGCAGGCTCCTTTGAGCGGAGTCTATAGCGCCCGGTGCCTGCGGGGAACCCTGTGCGCCGCCCGGCGGGAACCCGCCCCCCGGGAGCGCTGTCGATGTCGCCGCTGCTGTGGAGACAGGAGAGCCCCATGTCCGCCCGCTACTACGCGCTGTACTTCAACCCCGCGCTGCTGGAGGATGAGGCGCCCTTGGCCCGCTTCATCGCCGCCCTCACCGATCAGGACTTCGAGGCCGCCTGGGAGCTCGTCGAGGACGTCGCCGACGGCGAGGACATCCGCAGCAGCTTCGACGGCCGCTTCGAGCTGGAGGACGTGGAGGGCGCCGTGCGGGTGTGCTTCGACACGCGCTGCTCGGTGGGCACCGACTTTGTCCTGGAGCTGCTGGAGGCCCTGGACGCCGCCATCCTGGAGGGCTGGATGGAGAACTCGCAGAGCGGCGAGACCCGCTGGTGGCTGGACGGAAAGGAGGTCCAGGCGAGCGCCCCGTTTCGTTGGGTGCAGGCGGAGCCGCCCGACGAGGACGACTGGTAGCCCCCTACTCGCCCTCGGTGGCGAACACGTACCCGACGGTCTCAGCGTGGTGCTCAAGCTGCTCGATGTAGCGCATGTTCGCGGCGGTGGGGTGCGCCGCGTAGGCCTCCTCCGCCAGCATCAGGGCCTGGTCCAGATCCCCGGACTGCTCGGCGGCCACGGCGTCATTGTGCAGCGCCCGCGCCGTGCCCGGCTCGGCGTCCTTGTAGAGGCGGCGCTTGAGGTCCTGGGGCAGCGGCGCGATCTCGTCGGCGATCTGGGCGGCCAGCTCGCGGTCCACGCCGCGGCTCATCTCGCTGACCTCGGGCGAGGACGGATCCGCGTCGAACTCCGTCCAGCCCACCGAGTCCGATAGGTCTACCGAGACTTCGATCTCGGCCACCCGCTCCTCCCCCTCATAGACCCCGACCACGGCGACGCCGGTGCCGCTGACGGTGGTCTTGCGGCGGTCGGTGTGGAGGGTGCTGGCCTGCGCTGCGTCCTGCTGGATCTCGACCGTGGTGGAGACGAACTGCTCGCAGCTCTCGACCACCAGGCGGGTCTCGGCGCGCGGCTGCACATCCATCCCAGGGCGGGCGGAGAGGGTGCGTACCAAGGAGTCGGCGACGGGCTTGCAGGCGCGGTCGTCGGTCGCGATGGCCACGACAGTGCTGTCCAGCTCGACTGCGGGCGCAGGGCGGACTTCCCAGGCGACCCGGGAAGCGCAACCACTGAGGGCGAGCAGAGGAATGAGAAACACGTGTCACCTCACAATAGACAGTGTTTCACAGAGTGATCGGATCCGCCACCGTTTGCAGGGAGTTGGGAGAATCCCCCATGCCCTACCAGTCGTTGGCCACCAGGGAGAGCGGCTGCGCGGGGCCCTCGGCGGGGGCGGCCTGGACGCTCACGTGGTCCACGTCCAGCCAGTCCAGGGCCTTGCGGCAGGCGCTCATGGCCTTCTCGGGCGTGTTGTTGTGCTCGGAGAGGTGGGCGAGCACCAGGTGCTGCAGGCGCTCCGAGATGGAGTCCCGCAGGAGCTGGTTGGCCTGGCGGTTGGACAGGTGCCCGTGGTTGCCCCGGATGCGCTGCTTGAGGTGCCAGGGGTAGGGCCCCTCCATGAGCTGCTGGAGGTCGTGGTTGTACTCGAGCACCAGCACGTCCAGGTCCTGCATGCGGCGGGCGACGAGCTGGGTGGGACGGCCCAGATCGGTGACCACGGCGGCGTTCACCCCCCCGACCTCGACGCGGTAGGCCACCGGGTCCAGAGTGTCGTGGGGGATCGAGAAGGGGTCGATGTTGAGCTGCCGGATCCGGAAGGCCTCCCCCGCCTCGATGGTCTCCAGCGCCTTGGGCATGCTGCGCTGCGGCGTGCCGTCGCGGGTCCCCGGGGTCATGTAGAAGGGCACCCAGGTGCCGAGCTCGCGGTGCAGCTTGTCGCAGAGAACCCGCGCGGAGCCGACGTGGTCGCCGTGCTCGTGGGTGATGAGCACGCCGTCGATGGGGGCGCCCTTGAGCCCCAGATCCTCCATGCGCTGCAGGATGCGCTTGGTGCTGATCCCACAGTCGATCAGCACGCCGGCGCTGCCGTCCCCCACGTAGGTGCAGTTGCCGCCAGAGCCCGAGGCCAGCACAGCCACGGTCACGTCGCGTCGGAAGAGGCCGACCATAGGAGTGGGGGGAGTGGGGCGCGGAGCCCGGGGGGATGGGAGGGAGGGGCTGGCGTGGAGCCAAGGGCCCCGAGGGGGACTCGGAGCGAGGGGTTCAGCGCGAGCGGGTCACTCGGCCGGGGGCGTGGTGGGCGCGCCGGGGAGGCCGCCGGTGGGGCTACCGAAGGGGCTCCCGCCGAAGGGGTTTCCGCCGAGGCCACCGCCGATACCGCCCAGGTCCAGGCCGTCGAGCAGGCCACCACCCACGGGCGCGGGGGCCTCGTCGGTCAGCATGGAGGCCTGGGCCCAGCCAAAGTCAGCGCCGCTGCGGACGCGCACCAGCTCGCCCTCACGGTAGACGACGGTGACAGCGGTGTCGGCTGCGACGCTCTTGACCACGGGGTTGTCACCGCCCGCGGCGCCGGGGAAGCGCAGCAAGCCGACCTCGCCGGTGGTGTAGAGGGTCTCGGGCTCCTGGGTCTCGGCCTGGGTGGCCTCCGCGGGGGCGGCGGGGTCCTGGGCGAAGGCGGCGGGGATCCAGACCAGCAGAGCGAGGGCGAGGGACACGGGGGCAACTCCAGGGTCGGCAGAGGGCGCTTGACCGAGCGTCAGCCGACAATAACGCGCGGATCCGCGGGGTGTGGCGCTCCGCGTCTCCCGAAGCGCACGGGCGGGCTAAGCTGCGTCCGTGCTCACCGCCCTGCTCAGCCCCGTGGTCAAGGTCGGCCGTTTCGGCATCTTCGCCGGCAAGCTGGCTCTGCGCCTGCTGCGGGGGCCCTGGTACCTCCGCCGGACCATCGAGCACCTGGCCTGGACCTTCTCCCGCTGCGTCTGGGTCGTGGCCGCTGTCGTGATGGCGCTGGGCATGGTCATCGCCCTGCAGGGCCTGGAGGTCTTTGATCTCTTCGGCGCCCACCGCCTGCTGGCCGCGCTGGTCTCCGCGTCGGTGCTCCGGGAGCTCAGCCCCGTGCTGGCCTCCGTCCTGGTGGCCGCTCAGGGGGGCTCGGCCGTCGCCGCGCAGCTCGCCTCGATGAACTCCCGCGAGGAGCTGGACGCCACGGCCGTGATGGGCGTGGACCCCATGGCTCTGCACGTGCTCCCTCGCGCCGCCGGGCTGGCCCTGGCCGCTCCCCTGCTCCACCTGGTCGGGGTCATCGCCGGGATCACCGGCGGCCTGGTCACCGCGGTGGTCTTCCGCCACGAGCAGGCCGGCGTCCTGGTCAACGAGCTCTGGGCCTTCACGGCCCCCATCGACATCGTCTCCGGGCTGGTCAAGTCCACCGTGTTCGGCATCATCATCGGCGCCCTGGCCGCCTGGCACGGGACCCACGCCCGCCCGGACGCCGTGGGGGTCGGGCGCGCCGTCAACGACACCGTGGTGCACACCGTCACCGCCTTCATCGTCGCCAACTACTTCCTGTCCACGGCCTTCTTCGGGGCGGTGTCGTGATGCGCGCGATCGCTGCTGTGGGCCGCTTCGGCATCTTCCTGGGGCGCTTCACCCGGGCCTCGCTGACGCACCCCCCTCCCCTCCGGCGCGCGATGGTCGAGGCCTGGGAGGTGGGCGTCGCTGCCCTGCCGCTGCTGATCGTCATCGCCGCCTTCGTCGGGACCAACCTGGCTGTCCAGGGGCACGCCGCGTTCACGCCCATCGGCGGCCAGCGCATGGTGGGGCTCTTTGTGGGGCTCACCGGGGTGCGCGAGTTCGCCCCCATCATCGCGGGCAGCATGGTCGCCGCCAAGTCGGGCACCCAGATGGCCTCCGAGATCGCCATCATGCGTACCCGTGAGGAGATCGACGCGCTGGAGGTCATGGGCGTCCAGCCCCACTGGTACCTGGTCACGCCCCGCTTTCTGGGGATCATCCTGGCCATGCCCGCGGTCACCATCCTGACCTCCGCGGTGATCTTCACCGCCGCCTGGGCCGTGGCCACCTTCCAGCTCGACCTGAACCCCTCCACCTTCATCGAGTTCGCCGAGTCCGTGGTCAGCCCCCGCGACCTGCTCCTGGGGGTGTTCAAGGGCACCCTCTTCGGCGCGGTGATCAGCCTGGTCAGCACCTACAACGGCTTCTACAGCGACCCCGGCCCCGACGGCGTGGGGGAGTCCACCAACCGCGCAGTGGTGCTCTCCGCGGTGGGCTGCAACCTCTTGAACTTCCTCATCTCCCAGGCGGTGTACGGGTGATCGAGCTCCGCGATGTCCACAAGTCCTTTGGCAGCGCCCACGTGCTCCGCGGCGTGAGCCTGGACATCCCGATGGGGGCGTGCACGGCCCTGATCGGGCCCTCAGGGACGGGAAAGAGCGTACTGCTCAAGCACTTGGTCGGGCTGCACCGTCCAGACCGGGGGAGCGTCCGCTGCTTCGGTGTGGACATGGGGCGCGCCAGCGAGGCCACCCTGCTGCAGACGCGCAAGCGCTTCGGGATGCTCTTCCAGGACGGCGCGCTCTTCCAGTCCCTGAGCGTGGGCGAGAACGTCGCGTTCCCCCTGCGTCATCATCACGGTGACCTCGCCGAGACCGAGATCCGTCAGCGGGTTGCGAGGGCTCTGGAGCAGGTGGAGTTGGCCCCAGCCAGCGCAGAGCGCTCCGTGACCGACCTCTCCGGAGGCGAGCGGAAGCGGGTGGGCCTGGCGCGGGCGATCGTGCACCGGCCCGAGGTCCTGCTCTTCGACGAGCCCAACTCGGGGCTGGACCCGGTGACCTCCGACGCGATCGACAAGCTGATCCTGCGACTCAAGGGGGAGCTGGGCATGACCTTTGTGATCATCTCCCACGACATCCTGGGGGTGATGCGCACGGCGGACCAGGTGGGCATGCTGCACGACGGCGGGCTGATCGCCTATGGTCCAACCCCCGCGTTCATCCAGGACGAGAGTCCCCTGGTGCGGGCCTTCCTCTCCCGGAGCCTGCGCCGGGACCCCGACGGTCACTTCCTCCTCCCCTCCCCCCCGGAGCTCTGAGCGACATGGCGCGCAAACACGAGATCGGCGTCGGCCTGCTGCTCATCGGCGCTGCGGCGATGCTGGCGTTCATGGCCTTCAAGGTGGGCGCGCTGCGGGGCCTGGGCGACCCGGTGCAGGTGGACGCGGTGTTCGAGGACAGCGCGGGGCTGCAGGTGGGCGCGAGCGTGCGCGTGGCCGGGGTCGAGGTCGGTCGGGTGAGCAGCCTGGACGTGGACTTCGACAAGGCCGTGGTGGGCCTGGCGCTGGAGCGGGACGCCGACATCCGCGAGGACGTGGTGGTCGTGCTGCGGGCGCGTAGCGTGCTGGGCGAGAAGTACGTGGAGCTGCAGCCCCAGTCGCGGGACGCCCCCCTGCTGGAGTCCGGCGCGGTGCTCACGGACACCAAGGGCTCGCTGGAGATCGATGAGCTGGTGACCGCGCTCAAGCCCTTCGTACAGGAGAGCGAGAAGCTGCAGCCCGACGCGGTCGAGGAGGTCCTGGGCCCCATCGTGGCGGTCGTGCGCGAGGACCCCGAGGCCCCCCAGCGCATGTGGGCAGACCTGGAGGGCATCCTGGCCAACCTGAACGAGGCCAGCGCCCAGGCCCCCGAGCTGATCACCGAGTCGCGGCAGACCCTGGCCGAGGTGCGGCAGGTCAGCCGGGAGGCGCGCAGCACGATGGAGGAGGCGCAGGCGCTCGTGGACCGCGGCGAGCTGCTGCTGGACAAGGCCGAGCCCATGGTGGAGGACCTGCAGACCGCCAGCGCGGAGCTCCCCCAGCTCACGGAAGACGCCCAGCTCACCCTGACCGAGGCCCGCACGCTGCTGGAGGAGCTCCAGGGCAGCAGCGCCCGGCTGGACGGGCTGCTGGAGAACTTCGAGGACCTGGACATCGCCGAGATCGAGCGGCTGATGCGGGAAGAGGGCGTCAAGGTGCGGCTGATCGAGCGCCGCGGGGAGGACTGAGTGTCGGAGCTGAACCACTGGCAGCGCATCCTGGTCCCGGAGATCTCCCGCACGCCCTGGCTCATCGCGATGGACGTGGTGGTGGCCGGCGGCGGCGTGGCCCGGGAGCTGCGCACCCTGGGGGCGACGGAGTTCCTGATCCTGGGCGGCTCCATGGGCACCGGCGCGCCCCCGGACGAGCAGCACATCTGCCTGGACCTGCCCCCCGCGGACTCGATGATGGCCGGCATCCGGCAGGCCGAGCGGGCCATGGACGCCCTCCCCCAGAAGGCCCTGGCGCGGGTGGACCACTTCGACCCCGGCTTCTCGGCGCGGGCATGGCGCCCCTTCTTCTCGGCGGGCGAGCCGGTGGCTGGGAGACCGACCTTTGGCGCGCGGCCCCAGGCCTGGCAGGCGCTGGAGGACAAGACCCAGGTGGAGGCGCTCTGGCAGAAGGCCGGCATCCCCCACGCCCCCAGTCGGGTGCTCGCGCCGGAGCGGCAGGCCATCCTGGATGCCTGGAGTGACCTCGACCGCGGGCAGGGCGTGGTGCTGAGTGGGGACATGAAGGCGGGGTTCAACGGTGGGGCCGCCTATGTGCGCTGGCTGCGATCCGCTGGGGACCTGGACCGGGAGCTCCCGCTGTTCACCCGGGACTGCGAGCGGGTGCGCCTGATGCCTTTCCTGGAGGGCATCCCCTGTTCGATGCACGGCTTCGTCGTGGGGGAGGAGGTGGCGGCTTTCGTCCCCTGCGAGATGCTGGTCCTCCGCCG
Source organism: Myxococcota bacterium (assembly GCA_036229005.1). GTDB lineage: Bacteria > Myxococcota_A > UBA796 > UBA796 > CAJQPC01 > CAJQPC01. The sequence goes on along the minus strand of JAZAMN010000006.1, from coordinate 32,996 downwards.
CCCTTCGGGCCAGTTCGTCTATTGCTCCACCGCGACGAGCTGGGAGCCCGCAGCCGAGGACACCCTGGCCATGACCGAGGTGGTCCAGCGGGTCGGGCGCCACCTGTCCCGGACCCTGGGCTACCGCGGGGCCTTCACGGTGGACGGCGTGCTGGGCGCCCACGGCTTCTGGCCCACCGAGCTGAACCCGCGGGTGGGCGCCGCGATGTTCCCGCTCTTCGGCGGCCTGGACATCCCCATCACGGCGCTGCACTTTGCGGCGGTCGAGGGCCTGGACCTGGACTTCCGGCTCGGGGAGCTTCAGACCCTGGTGCGCGAGAACGCGCCGCGGACCGCGCGGGCGGGGCTTTTGTTGCCCCAGACCCGGACGGAGACCGAGACCCGCTGGCTGCGAAAGGTGGGCACTGGATTCGCCTGGTGTGAAGAGGCCGACGCCCACTGGAAGCTGAGCCTGGGGCCCGGACCGATGGGCAGCTACCTGAGCCTGGGGCCGCTGGAGGGCGCGCTGGAGCCGGCGGCGCCGGTGGGGCCGCAGCTCGTTCCGCTCATTGCGTGGGTGGATGGGGAGCTTGGGCTGGGGATTGGGGAGCTGGAGGCGGCGAAGGTCTGAGCGGGCGTGGGGGCTCACGCTCCGAGGGAGAGCTACGGCGTGCGAGTGCGCGCCCTGGTGGAGCTACGCGGGGTGAGTGCGCGCTCGACGGGAGCTACGGCGCCTGAGTGCGCGCTCGACGGGAGCTACGGCCCCTCAGTGCGGGGGTTTGGCGAGCTACGGCCCCTCAGTGCGCGGGTTTGGGGTCGCTGCCGCGCATTCGGACCCCGTGGCCCCCGAAAAACGCGCATTGAGACCTCGTAGCTTCGAGAATGCGGGCATTGAGACCCCGTAGCTCCGAGAAGGCGGGCATTGAGACCCCGTAGCTCCGAGAATGCGCGCATTCAGGCCCCGTAGCACCGACAAGGCGTGCATTCAGAGCCCGTAGCGCCCGGCTCACAGCCGGTGCGCCTGGACGAAGGCCTCCAGCATCGCTGAGAACGCGGTCTGCCCCTGCTCGAAGGCCAGGCAGCGCGGGGCCTTGGCGGCCGTGCGCACGTCCTCCAGGCCGGCGCCGTAGGCGGATAGGTCGATGCGCGCGTCGACCCACGACTCCTTGTCCCAGTCCAGGAAGGCCTGCCCCTGTTCGTAGGCCGACTCCGCCCCGTCCCCGCGCAAGTTCTGCCTCCATGAACTCCCAGGCCCGCGCCGTTGGAGTCCCCAGGACGCGCTGGAAGGCGTGGAACTGCTGGGATGTCGGCTCCCCATCCAGCGCTGCTCTGCATCCAAGCCCAGGTGGACCACCCGCCCAGTCGCGGTGGTCTTGAGTTCACCCGCGACCGTGGCGCCCCCGACGCCCTGGTTCACGAACAGAACGATGCGCTCGCGTCCTGCAGCTCACCCTCCGAGGATCAGTGCTGTGAACGGGACCATCCCCTCCCCCTTGTCTGCCCGGACTGTGGGGAGTGCGGCCTGTAAGGATCACCCCTCGTCCAGCGTGTCCTCGCTGGCGGGCGGAAGCTCCGGCTCCTCCCGGCGGGCCAAGGCGTCCCGGCGTTGGGCCTCCCGCTCGCGCCGCAGGCGCTGGTAGTGATCCTCCTCTTCCTCCATCTCCCCCTTGAGCGCGTCCCCGATGGGCTTGAGGCTCAGGGAAGCCTTGACCTCCAGGGAGTAGTTCGTGAGCAGGTAGAGGACGGCATCGTCCAGGCCGAGGCCCTCCAGGTAGGTGCGGACCTCGCGGCCGACCTGACGCACCGCCTCGGTCTTGACCTTGTCGGAGCTGTCCAGCACGGCGTGGAGCAGGTCCTTGGTCTTGGTCTCCTCGACCAGCCGGCGCGCGGCTCCCCGGAGGCTGGGCCTGGGGCGACGGCCGCGCTCTCCGCGCTCGGGGGCGTCGTGGTCGTCGACGGGGGGCTCTTGGGGGGTGTCCTTCATGGGCGCAATCTACCTTGGTTGCTGGGGGCTGCGGTAGAAGTCCTGGACCTGCGGGAGGACCATCCGCATGGGGCCGACCAACCGGCGGGCGTCCGGGAGGGCCTGGAGGAAGACGCGGCCGTACCACATCTCGTGGATGCGGCGATCCAGGATGGCCACGACCCCGCGGTCGCGCTTGGAGCGCACCAGCCGCCCGAAGCCCTGGCGCAGCTTGAGCACGGCCTGGGGCAGGGAGAGCACGCGGAAAGGGTCGCGCCCCTGGGCAAGCACGCGCTCGTGGCGGGCCTGGGCGATGGGCTCGGTGGGGACGCGGAAGGGCAGCCTGGGGATGAGGACCAGGCGCAGATCATCGCCCTTGACGCTCACCCCCTCCCAGAAGCTGTCGGTGCCCACCAGGACGGCGCCGCGGTTCTCACGGAAGCGCCGCAGCAGGGTCTCCTTTCCGCGCTTGCCCTGCATCAGGATGGGGTGGCGGCGGCCCAATTCCCGCTCCAAGCGCTCCCCGAAGGCCCGCACGGCGGCGTAGCTGGTGCAGAGCACGAAGGCCCCTCCCCCGCTGATTCGCACAAAATCCACCACGGCCTGGCCCACCACCCGCAGGTAGTCGGAGTGGCCCGGCTTGGGCAGGTCCCGCGGGAGCGCGAGCAGGGCCTGGTCTCGGTAGGAGAAGGGGCTGGGGAGCTGCAGGGTGGTTGCCTGGCCCACCCCGCTGGCCTCGAAGAAGTGGTCGAAGCTGCTCTGCACCGCCAGGGTCGCCGAGGTACACGCGGCCCCCTCCATGCGGGACCACAGGATGTCCTGGAGCATGGGCGAGACATCCACCGGGGCCTGGCACAGGGCGACCTGCTGGCGGCGATCCCGGTCCACGAAGCGGACCTCGCCCTGGTTGTCCTCCAGGAAGGCGCGCAGGGCCTTGTGGCGCTCCCCCAGGCGGCGGGAGGCTCGCTGGACGTCCAGCACGGGCTGGGCCTGGTCCACGGGGATGGGGTGGTCCTCCAGGAGCTGGAGCAGCGAGCCCAGGCGGTTGTGCAGGTCCAGGGTGTCGGCGGCGAGCTCCTCGATGACGTCGCGGGCGGCGCGCCAGTCCTCGCCCTGGTGGTCGCGGTATTGGATGCGGCGCTGCGGCTGTTCCTTGAGGAGGAGGGCGCCGGCGTGGTCCAGGGCGGGCTGCGCCTGGTCCCGGAGGGTGGAGGCCGCCACGGACGCCTGCTCGGCGCGGGCGATGAGCTCGTCCGTCTGCTCGATCTTGTCCCCGAAGCGGCCCACGAGGCGGTCCAGGGCGCCCTCGCGCTTCTTGCGGGGCAGCAGGGGCTGGACGGCGCGGCGGATGGCCAGGGCGGTGCTGCGCGCTGAGGAGACGGACGTGGCCGCGTCCTGCAGGTGGTGGGCCTCGTCGATGAGCACCCGGGAGAAGCGGGGCAGGATGCCGTCGCCGCCGGCGCTGCCCTTGATGTGCAGATCCGAGAGCAGCAGCGCGTGGTTGAGCACCAGCAGGTGGCTCGCCGCGGCCTTGCGCCGGGCCTTGTAGTAGAAGCACTCGTTGTAGTGCGGGCAGCGGGTACGCAGGGTCTGGTCGGCGTCGGACTGCACGCGCTCCCAGAGCTCGCCCTCGATCTCGAAGGCCAGATCCTGCTGGGAGCCCTCCTCGGCGGTCTCCGCCCACTCCGCCAGGCGCCGGAGGGCGTCTTCATCACCGCCGGGCTCGGCCAGGGCGGCCCCCAGCTTGCGCCGGCACAGGTAGTTCCCGCGGCCCTTGAGCAGCGCCGCCTCGAACTCGAGACCGGCGCGTCGAATCAAGGGGAGATCCGAGGCCCAGAGCTGCCCCTGGAGCGTGCGGGTGTAGGTGCTGACGGCGACCTTGGAGTCGTTGGCCTGCGCCCACAGGATCGCCGGCACCAGATAGGCCAGCGACTTGCCGGTGCCGGTCCCCGCCTCGACCACCAGGGGCTCTCCGCCGTCCAGGGCGTCCGCGACGCCCTCGGCCATCTCGCGCTGCGACTGGCGGGTCTCGGCGTCCGGCATCGAGCGGGGCAGCAACACCTCGAAGAAGTGGCTGAGCGCCCCGCGATCCACCGGGACGCGCTGCTTCCGGGCCGGCTCCACCACCCAGTTGTCCCGCTTGACGTCGCTGTCGACGATGATGACGCCGACGCCCTCGTCGCCATAGCGGTTGGCCAGGTGGAAGTCGGCGTCGGAGGGGCGCAGCACGCCCGATGGGTGGTTGTGGATGACCACCTGGCCCGCCCGCGGGCGCTCCATCAAGGCGGGGACGGCCCCCTCGGTGCCCCGACAGTGGATCTCCAGGTGGGAGACCCGCCCGAAGAGATCCACATCGCCGATCGCGAAGACCTCGACCCCTCCGGCCTCCTTGATGGCTTCGCGGAGTCGGGTTGCGGCCTGGGGAGTGAAGCGCAGCTTGGACACCCAGGGCGCCTAACGCATCGACCTTGACGGGTCTGGGTGCTAAGACTCTTGACCTGCAAAGCCCCGCCCGCGCGGGCAAGGACCTCGGATGCACGTGATTCTGGCTGGTGGTGGCACCGGCGGACATGTCTACCCCGCCCTGGCCATGGGCGACGCCCTCAAGGGCCACGGCCTCAAGGTCTCCTACATCGGTGATCCCGAGAGGCTCGAGGCCCGGGTCGCCCCCGAGCGCGGCTACGACTTCCACCCCCTGAGCGCCCCCCGCTACCCCCGCGGCGGCATCAAGGGCAAGCTGGGCTTTGCCTTCTCCCTGCTGGGGGCCACCCTGCGCGCCCGCAAGAAGCTCAAGGAGTTGGACGCCGACCTGGTCCTGGGCGTCGGCGGCTACATCTCCGCGCCCACCGTGCTGGCCGCCTGGACCCTGGGCGTCCCCCGAGTCATCCACGAGGCCAACCTGGCCCCAGGCCTCGCCAACCGCCTCTGCGCCAAGGTCGCCAACCTGGCGCTGCTCACCTACGAGGCCTCCGGGCCGCGCCTCGGGGGCCCCGCCGACAAGGTCACCGTGGGCTGCCCCGTCAACCCCAAGGTGCTCCAGGGCAACCGCGCTCAGGCCCGCGCCCACTACGGCCTGCGCGAGGACCAGCCCGTGCTCCTGGTGGTCGGTGGCTCGCTGGGGGCCGCGACGCTCAACGCCATGGCCCTGGCCTCCGCCCGCATGACCGGCCGCCCCTGGCAGCTTCTGTGGATCACCGGCCCCCGCTACCACGCCGAGGTCATGGCCGACCTGGGCCAGATCCCCGAAGGCGTCGCGCTGGTGGACTACGAGACCCGGATGGGTCGGGCCTACGCCGCCGCCGACCTGGTGCTGGCCCGCGCCGGCAGCTCCACCCTCTCCGAGCTCACCGCCCTGGGCAAGCCCGCGGTGCTCATCCCCTCCCCCAACGTCACCGACAACCACCAGGAGCAGAACGCCCGCGGGCTGGAGCACCTGGGGGCCGTCATGGTGTTCGTGGAGCAGGGCCTGGACATCCCCACCGCCATCGAGCGCATCGGCATGCTGCTGCGCAACGAGATGGCCCTGGAGGCCATGTCCACCGCGTCCAAGGAGCAGGGCCGCACCGAGGCCGCCCAAGAGGTCGCCGAGCTGCTCATCGAGCGCTTCGGGTAGCCCTCTGAATCACCCGCCCTCTCGCGGGTCGAAGGCCCGCAGCTCCACCCAGATCACCATCTCCGACCAGCGCTCGGCGCGCCCCAGCCGCAGGCGCTCGAAGCCCTGGTGCCACTGCACCCGGATCTCATCGGAGAGCGCAGCCGGTCGGTCCACGCGCGGATCGATGTTCAGGCTGCTGAGCGCCGCCTCCCGGCGAGTGGGCCGCTCCAGGTCCACGCGGAGCTGGTAGATGCGCCCGTCCTGCACCCAGACCTGGCCCCGCTCCAGCGTCAGCAGCTCGCCCTGGCCACCGCCCAGCGTCTGCTTGCTCTGCACATCGCCCATCTGCTCGTTCAGCCGCCCCCGCACCGTGTCCAGCTCCGCTCCGGCGAACAGCGGCAGGTCCACCAGCACCCCAGCGGGCAGGGCGTAGGGCGCCGTGGTGACCTCGCCGGCGCCCGGATCATCTCCGACGCCGCTGAGGACGGGATCCGACGAGCGGCAGGCCCAGAGCTGGAGGAAGAGCAGCAGCACCTCTCCAGGATAAGACGAGGACCCTGGTGACGCGATATTGGTCGGCCCATGCAGATCACCCTCCGCAGCTTTGCCCAACTCCGTGAGCTCCGGGGCGCAGACGAGGAGACCCTCAGCGTCCCCGCCGGCAGCACCGTGGGCGCGCTCTTCCAGCAGCTCTTCGGCGCGACCCCCGCGGGCTCCCTCCCCGTCGCGTTCGCGGTCAACCACGCCCTCGTGGGCAGCGAGCACGCCCTCCAGGATGGCGATCTCGTCGCCTTCCTCCCCCCCGTCGGGGGCGGCTGATGTTCGAGCTCGTGGACGGCCCGCTGGACATCCAGCGCTACCGGGACGCCGTGGCCCACCCCTCCTGCGGCGCGCTGCTGGTGTTCGAGGGCACCGTGCGGGACAACTTCGACGGCCGCCCCGTCGGGGGCCTGGAGTACGAGGCCTACCCAGAGCTGGCGGTCCCCGTCATGGCGCAGGTGGCCGCCGAGATTCAGGGGCGCATCGCCGGCTGCCGAGTCGCCATCGCGCACCGCACCGGTCGCCTCGCCCTGGGAGAGTGCTCCATGGTCATCGCTGTCGCCACGCCCCACCGGGGGGAGTGTTACGAGGCCAGCCGTTTCGTGATCGAGGCGCTCAAGCAGCGCCTGCCGGTCTGGAAGAAGGAGCTCTTCGTCGATGGCGACGCACAGTGGAAACCCAACGATCCCAGCGCACCCCGCGGCCCAGGTGATCCCGCCGCCTGAGCGGCTCTGGAACGACAAGCCGCTGGAGACCTACGGGGATCTGGACCTGAACCCCTACCTCAAGCAGCACCGCGCTTGGGGACGCCCCGTGCTCACCGCGGACCAGGCCGCCGCTTGTCGGGGCGCCTGGCACCAGGAGTTCGACCGCAGCGCCCCGCTCCACGTCGAGATCGGCACCGGCAACGGCTTCTTCTTCTCCGGCATGGCCGCCCGCCACCCCGAGTGGAACATGGTCGGCCTGGAGATCCGCTTCAAGCGCGTGATCCTCACCGCCAAGAAGCTCCGCAACGAGGACGCCGAGGCCCACGCGCGCATCTGCCGCTACAACGCGACCGCGCTCTCGGATCTCTTCGCGCCCGGGGAGATCGACCGCCTCTACATCAACCACCCCGACCCCTGGAACAAGGACCGCTGGGCCAAGAACCGCCTGCTGGGCCCCGAGTTCCTGGACATGGTCGCGACGCTGCTCAAGCCCGGCGCCGAGCTCCGCCTCAAGACCGACCACCTGGTCAACGTCGAGGCCGTGACCGAACACATGGAGGGACGCCCCTTCTCGCTGCTCGGTCAGAGCGGCGACATCGGCCGCGAGGGCACCCCGTGGGAAGAGGACCTGCGCACCAACTACCAGCGCAAGTTCGACGAGAAGGGCCTCCCGGTCCACGCCGTCTGGCTGCGCCGCGACGGGGCCGGAGAACCCTAAGGACTCCCCCCGACGGCTTGTGGAAAGGCGGCCCCTCTCCTATTATCTGACTCTCAGTTGCAACCCTTGCCAGCCCGGCAGCAGAAGCGGAAGATCATGCGGTTTCGGGGCAAAGAGTACGACGGTGAAGGCGTCACCATCGCCGTCATCGACTCGGGCATCAACACCAGCGACCCCCGCCTCTCCGGACTGGAGATCGAGGGCTGGAACATCTCGCTGGGTGCGACCGGACACGCTCTGCTCGGTGCCGACTTCCACGACGAGAACGGCCACGGCACCGAGGTCGCCGTCGCGATCCACAAGGTCGCCCCGAAGGCCCGCCTGCTCGCCGTCAAGATCATGGGCGCGCGCCTCAAGACCTCCGCGGACCTGATGGCCGCCGGGATCGAGACCGCCACCCGCAACGGCGCCCAGGTCATCAACATGTCCCTGGGAACGCCCAACATGGGCAAGGCCCTGCTCTTGCGGGACTGCTGCGCGCTGGCCGTGGAGAACAACTCCGTGGTGCTCGCCGCCGCCCACCCCATGGGTGACCGCGCCTACCCCGCGGACCTGCCCGAGACCGTCGGCGTGGCCTCCCACAAGGACTGCCCCCTGGAGAAGTACTACTACTTCGCGCCCCACCGATTCCCGCGCAAGGAATGGGGCAACCTGACCGGCAAGTTCCTGGCGCACGGCTTCGCGGTCGAGCGCGAGCCCGGTGGCCGCAAGCCCTACCGCTCCAGCTCCATGGCGACCGCCTACCTCAGCGGCAAGGTCGCCTGCCTGCGTCAGGCCCTCCCCCACGAGAGCTCCGTGGGTGTGGTCGAGGTCCTGCGCCAGCTCGCCCTGACCCCGGTCCCTGAGATCGGCTACGCCTGATGCGCTGTGAGGCCTGCCAGCGGGAGCTCCCCGAGCAGGTCATGACGCGGCACCACCTGCGTACCCGGAAGGTCGATCCGGATGCGGTCGCGTGGCTCTGTGGCCCCTGTCACAAGTTCGTCCACCGCCTCTACACCAACAAGCAGCTCGCACAACGCTGCGATCTGTCCACCGTCGAGGGCCTGCTGGGTCAGCCCGAGTTCGCCAAGGCCGTGGCCTGGATCAGCAAGCAGCCTGCGGGCGCCAGCATCAAGGTCCACAGCCCCCGCAGCCGCAAGCGCCGCTGACCGGGTAGAATGCGGCCATGACCCTGACCCGCCTGGCCCGCTGGGCCCACGATCTGAGCGCCGACCAGGTGCCCGCCGCCGTCCTCCAGCGCGCCCGCCTCCAGCAGCTCTCCTCTGCCGGTGCCCTGCGCGCCGGAGCGGCCCTGCCCATGGCCTCCGCGCTGCTCCGGGGGAGCGCCACCCGCGGCAAGTCCCCCCTGGTCGGCACCACCCGACACAGCAGCCGCCGCGACAGCCTGCGCTACCACAGCGCGCTCTTGGGCGCCCTGGACTTCGGCGACGTCGTCCTGTGGGCCAGCACCGGCCCCGCCGCCTCCGCGGTCGCCTGGTCCCTCGTCGGGGAGCACAGCGCGCAGGACCTGGATCTGGCGATCGTCGCCGCCAATGAGATCGCCGGCCGTGTCGGACTGGCCGGCATCCTGGCGCCCTCCTCGGGCCCCGCGTGGCTCTCCACCCAGGCCTGCGCCGCTGCGGTCACCGCTGGACGCTTGCTCGGCCTGGACGCCCAGCAGCTCGCCCACGCCATCGCCCTGGCCCTGGGGAGCGCTGGACGCCCCCTCTCCGCCACCATGGCCGGCCGGGGCATCGCCACCGCGGCCGCCGTCGAGCGTGGCTACACCGCCGCCGAGCTCGCCCAGCAGGGCGCCCAGGGCGATCTGGAGCTGCTGGACCGACCCCAGGGCTTCTTCCAGGCCCACGGCTGCACCCACCCCCTCCCCGGCGCTCTGGAAGCGCTGGGCCAGGCCTGGATCAGCGAGACTCTGCTCATCAAGTCCGCGCCCGGCAGCCTCTTCGCCAGCACCGCGACCGAGGCCCTGACCACCATCCTGGACCGCCACATCCGCGCCGCCGACAAGCGCCTGAGGCCCGATCAGTGGGTGGCTTGCCGCATCCAGGCGAGCTGGCCCACCTGGGCCATGCAGTCCGCCGCCACCCCCGGCCTGACCGGCCTCCCCTGGAACCTCGCCACCCTCTTTGGCGTCCTGGGGCGCGGCCACGCCCTCAGCCCCGAGCAGCTCAACGCCGACTGGTTCAACAAGGAGTTGGCCGACATCGAGACCGTCGCCGCCACCGTGCGCGTCGAGCACCACTGGGCCTACACCGTGCAGGCGGGCCTCTCCCTGCTCGAGACCCTCGCCCCACTCATGGGCGGCCTGGGCGTCAAGGATCTCCAGGCTGCCGCCCGCTCCCTCGCCGCAACCGGCCCGCAGCTCGGCGTGCCCGTGGGCAAGGACGAGCTCCTCGCCTTGGCCAAGGTGCATCCGCGGATGTTGCTCCCCCTGCTCTCCCGAGAAGGTGGGGATCTGAGCGCGGTGGACCTCTCCAACTTCTCCTTCTGCCTGCCCATCGACATCCGCCTGGAGACCACCCGGGGGGGCTTCTGGCCGGAGAAGCGGGTCAGCCCCCTGGGTGCCACGAACACCGACTGGGACGCCGCGGTGGAGCTCACTCTGAAGAAGTTCGCTGGCGCAAGCGAGGAACACAGCGCGCGAGCCCCGGAGCTCTTGCACTTTGGGGGCGCTGGAGCCGAACTGGTGGAGCAGCTCGCCTGAGCGCACCGGGCCTGGGAGCACCGGGCCTGGGACCCGGCAGTTGACTCCGGCTCAGTTCACCGACAGATCCCCGCTCAACACGACGATGCCGTCCTCGGCGCCGTCCAGCGAGACGCCGATGCTGCTCAGGCCGAAGCCGTCCAGCTCGGGGATGGGGATCTCGCCCAGGGCGCCGGTGAGGCTGGGGAGCAGCAGGGGCACCAAGGCCTCCAGGAAGGCCTCGGTGTCGGCGGCGTAGCGCCCGCCCTCGTTGGGGAAGACCAGGTCGAACTGGACGTCGATGTCCCCCAGACCAGCGGACAGGGTGCCGTCCGAGGTGGCGCTCATGTCCAGGCCAGCGACCAGGTGTACGTAGGTGCGCAGGAAGAGGTTCTCCTCTGCGACCTCGCCGTTGTAGATGCTGACCTCGAAGTCGCCGAGCTGCATGTCCAGCAGCGAGGTGCCCGTACCCGGGACCACCACAGGCGGCAGGTAGGCCGAGGTCTGGATGTTCAGCTCGGTGAGGCCAGGCAGGAAGTCGGAGACGTCGGAGAGATCCAGGCCGAGCTCGGCGCCCTCCATGCTGAACTCCAACAGGCCGCCCGCCCACAGACCGAAGAGGGCCTGGTTGATGAAGTCCTCGGACAGGCCCAGGGAGAGGTCCTCGGTCGCGCCGGACCAGTTGGGCTTGCTGTAGGGGTAGGTCAGGCTGCCGGGGCTGTAGTGCGGGGTCAGCACGCTCTGGGCGGTGAACCAGGTCTCCAGGCCCAGCGTGAGGCCCGTATCGTCCACGCTCACCGCGTCGGGCAGAGCGTCGAAGTCGTAGGTGTTGCCCTCGATGGGGAAGCTGTACCCGATCTCCAGGTCCTGCACGGCGTCCGCGAAGAGGTCGGGGATGTCGTCCTCCGCCATGTCGACCATCGCGTCGACCAGGTAGCCCTCCACGATGCCGTCGATGTCAAAGCCGAAGAAGTCCACGACGTCGTAGACCCAGCCGTCCATGTCGAAGTCGAAGCTGCCCGTGCTGGCCGCCGCGTTGGACACCGTGACGCCGAGCTGCCCGGAGGACACATAGGGGGTCATGTCCATGTTCAGCTTGATCCAGTCGGCCTTGACGTAGCCGCTGCCCGAGTAGCTCACGCCGACCAGCTTCCCGCTGGCGCTCCAGTTCAGGTAGGGGTTGTTGATCTTGGCTTCGGTGTCCAGGTAGCCGCCGCTGGTGGGGTCGATGTCCAGCTCGGTGCTGCCGATGGAGGGGTTGGTCAGGTAGAAGTTGATGCTGTACCAGGTGATGCAGCCGAACCAACCAAAGCAGCTCTTGGAGCTGTCGGAGAACACCGGGTTGGGGATGGCGCTGGCCAGGGTCGAGGTGTCGATGAAGCCCGAAGCCAGGGTCTCCAGCGAGTCGAAGCCGCTCTCGGAGATCCGCGCCTCCAGGCCGGACTCGACGCTGTAGCCGTACTCGGTGAACTCACCGGAGAGGGTGGCCCGCAGGTCGTTGGACAGGTTGCCGTCTCCGTCCATCGCCTCGGTCTCGAGCAGGTTCATGGAGTAGTCCAGGTCCTGCCAGACCTCCCATGTACCGTCGCCGTTGAGGGTGGCAGCGTCCCCGTTGACCCACACCCCGGCGACGCCGGAGAGGTCGTCGTAGGCCGTGCCCGAGACGTAGAAGCCCGCGTCGGTGGTCTCGTAGCCGCGCTCCGGGAAGAGCAGGTCCATCTCGGGGCCGGTGCTGTCGATCAGCAGGGGGCCCACGGAGTCCGACAGCGAGCCGTCCAGCGTGGAAGCGTAGACGGTGAAGTAGCCCTCCTCCACGAAGGTCAGGGCGTTGTAGGCGATGTTCACGCCCTGGGCCGGGTCGGTCCAGAGGTCGAAGCCTTCGTCCACGGGGTTGCCGTAGGCATCGGTGATGTCCACGGTCGCTCGGGCGGTGTCCGCGAGCTCGTAGCCGCTCCTGTCCAAGGTCAGGACCAGGGAGGCGGCCGGCCCAGCGACGACCCGGAACTCCTCCGCGTCGTCCACCCCCTCGCTGCTCGCGGTCGCCAGGTAGCTGCCGGGCACGGTGGAGGTGAGCTCCCCGCTGCCCACGCTCACGTCCCCGCTGTCCGCCGTCACGCTCAGGTTGGTGGGCTCGGTGGGGTTCCCGTAGGCGTCCCAGGCGTAGACGCTGTAGCCCAGGGACTCACCGGCCTCGATCTGCAGGAGGTCCAGCTCCAGGTCCAACACCGCGACGGGCCCCGGCTGGACGTCCAGGGGGATGCTCGTCACGTAGAGCTCCCCCTTGTACGTGGTCGAGGCCACCAGGGTGTGGGTGCCCGAGATGGTCGCGACCAGGGAGTCCTCGTCGTAGTCGAGCAGGCTCTCCAGGTCCGAAGACAGGGCCAGCTCGTCGATGTCGATTGGATCCCCGCCGCCCCCCATGTAGGCCTTGTAGACCACCTCTTGACCTGCGGCGGGCGCGTCGTCGTCCACCTCGAGCACCAGCTCCAGCGTGTTGGAGAAGGTGCTGTATTCGGTGCGACAGCCGGCGAGCATGATCAGCAGGAGAGCGGGCATCTGGGGGACTCCGGGCGGTGAACGAGTATGTCCCAACTGAACGCCATTCGCAAGAGCCGACGGAGGCCTTTCAGTGTCGCTTCAGCGAGGAGTCCCCCAGGGGCCCCCGGGGGTCTCCAGATGCGCTCCCAGCGGGACTTGACGCTACCAGTAGTAGTACTCGCCAGCGCAGGCATCCACGCCCGTGAAGGGCACCGTGTGGAAGGCCCCGGGCTCCTCGGCGTCCAGGTCCGCGATGGAGATGCCCGCGTTGGAGATGGCGTAGGCGTAGTTCTCGATGACGACGGAGCGCCGGAAGCCCGCACACCAACTGTACTCTTCGGCCAAAGCGCTCACCAGATCGTCCTGGTTGATGCGCCCGCTCTCGGAGAGCTCATCCCCCACCGCAGCGTGGATCATGAGCATCTCGGAGCCCGTGCTGGTCTCGGTGTAGGCGGGCATCAACAGCGTCTGGGCGGGGCCGAAGTAGTTGAAGGCCAGGTGCTCGTACTGGGCCTCGGAGCCGTAGGCGTCCGTCAGGTCGAGCTGGCTGTCCACCTTGGGGTCGGCGAGGTCGCTGACGTCAAAGAGGCTGACCTGGAGGTTGGTGGCCCAGCCGTCCGCGGTGGCCTGCATGCCGACCGCCAGCAGGTGGTCGTCGTCCATGGGGTGCAGGTAGTTGGAGAAGCCGGTGATCTTGAGCTCACCGACGACCTGGGGGGTCTCCGGGTCGGAGAGGTCGAAGGTGAACAGGGGGTCGATCTGCTCGAAGGTCACCACGTACCCGGTGTCGTCGTCGAAGCGGACGGCGTAGACCTCTTCGCCGGGGGCCAGGTCCTCGACCTCGCCGACGATCTGCAGGTCCATGTCCAGGACGTAGAGGCCCGCCGAGGTGTCCTCGCTGTCGGCCGAGGTGGTCACGATGCGCAGGTGGTCGGCGTGCTCGTCCATGGAGAACTGGTTGAGGGTCCACCCCGGGACCTCTCCCGACCCCATGTACTCGGGGGCCGCCTGACCATCGGAGATGTCGAAGCGGTGGATGATGGTCTCGATGGTGGAGTCGTAGGTCTGCCAGGGGCCTTCGCTGGCCTCGGCGGAGACCACGTACAGGTTCTCCCCGTTGGCGTAGATGGCGTCGACGGAGCTGAGCACCGAGGTCCCCAGGAACTCCGCGCTGGTGTCCGAGAGGTCCAGGGACTCGACGTTGACCATGTAGTTGCCCGAGGGCCGGTCGCTCCCAAAGACCGAGGTGCAGTCCGAGATGTCCGCGTCCAGCGCGCTCCAGGTCGACCCCGCGGCGGAGCGCAGGTTGTCGAAGCGCCCCGGCATCCAGTCGGCAAGGGTGGTGCCCTTGACCGCGTCGATGGCGGCCTCCTTGTTGTCGTAGCCCCAGATGTACCCCCCGGTCCCCAGATCCGAGTAGGACACGACGTAGAGGGTGTCGTTCACCACGCGGGCGTCATAGAGCGCGCCCTCGGTGTAGACCTCGCGCAGGACCACGGGATCCGCCGGGTCGGCGACGTCGACGATGGTGGTCTTGACCTGGTTCTCCTGCCCCTGGACCCGCACGGAGCTCTCGCCAGAGAGGGGGTCGGGGGTCTGGTACGAGGGCTGGGTCAGCACGACCAGCTCCCCATCCTCGGGGCGCAGGAACATGCCGCTGGGTCGGCCCTCGAGGGAGATGCGGGACACCTCCGCGGCCTCCTCTGCCGGCCAGGCCTTGGTGATGACCAGGGTGTCACCAGCGAGGACATAGATGTAGGTCCCGTCGGTCTCCATCAGGTCGGCCTCGTCCACGCCGCTGACCTGGGTGTTCGTGTCGGAGTAGTCGCGGTCCCCTCCCGCCGAGGCGGTGTTGGTGGCGCCGTCCTCCATCGCTGCGCCCATGTCCGACTCGGCGACCATGGCGTACTCGCGGCCGAAGCCGAAGCTGCCGCCGCCCCAGGAGTGGGCCCAGCGGATCTCCTCCACCGCGTTGTCCTTGAGGGAGGCCTCCAGGGCCTCGCAGGACTTGAAGGCCTTGAGCTTGTACTGGGGGTCGCGCAGGTTGCAGCCGCTGAGGGCAAGGATCATCAGGATGGACATGGGAACTCCGGGTGAGGTCAGGCTATCCCAAGTGGAAGCAAGTGGCGTGCCACCCTTGGTTTTCGCCTGATTCCAGCGACTTGCAGTCTGTCACACCCCCAAAGCCTGACTCTGGTGTCCCGGTCAGCCCTTGCGCCGGGTGAAGGGCCCTTTTCGGAGCTGCACGTCCACCCCCAGGCTGTAGGCGGGAGGGAGCCCCCGCGCGGGCTGGGCGTAGACATCCAGCGAGCCGCCCAGGAGCACGGGCCCCACCGGGAACTGCATGCGCACGACGCCCCCCATGTAGAGCTCGATGTGGGCGCTGCTGCCGGCCTGGATGTTGGCGAAGGTGCTGCGGGCCACCGGGGTGAGCCCCAGGACCAGGCGGCCGCCCTTGTCGCCGAAGCCCCGCTCTGCGCGAACCGGCGCCCGGACGTCCAGCACGCCGCCCACTGGGAGGCCGAGCCCGCCGAGGCCGGGAGCGACGGCGAGGTCCCAGGTGTCCCCCTGCACGAAGCGGTAGCGCATGTCCGCCTGGACCCCGCCGGCGTAGAGGCGCAGCCCCAGGTCGGTGTCCGGGCGCCAGCCCACGCGGAGCGCGATGTCGCCCTGGGGAACCGGGACCAGGGTCGCGGAGCTGACGGCGTTGCTGCCACCCTGGACGCTCGCGGCGCCGGTGAGCTGCACCTCGCCGGGATCCAGGGTGGTCGCGCCGTCGAGGGTGCTCAGGGTGGTGCAGGCAAAGAGCAGGAGCGCAATCACCAGCGCACCCCCACCCGCAGGCCGAGATCCAGATCCCCGGAGCGCCCCCGCTGGGTCAGGCCGGCCTGGCCCCCGAGGCTCCAGCGCTCGCCGAGATCCTTGGAGAGGTCTCCCCGCACCCGCACGGCCGGGCGCGCCAGGGTGCCGGACTCGGCCAGGAAGATCGCCGCGGCCGGCCCCGCGTAGAGCCCCACCGATGCAGGCCCCTCTCCTGCCCTGACGCCCACCAGCGCAGCGGGACGCAGCAGGGTCAAGCGCGCCTGGGTGTCGAGCTGGGACTCCTGCCAGGAGGACATCCCCAGCTCAAGCTCCATGGCCAGGGGGCCGCGCTGCGCGGCCCCGCTCACGGCGAAGCCGGGCTGCAGGGTGTGCGCCCCCGAGGAGGAGCGGACGGCCGTGATCGTAGGGGTCAGGCCCAAGGTCCAGAGGGTCAGCAGCTTCACGGGCACACCTGGGGGCTGTAGACATCCGCAAAGCGCACCCCGATGGCCTCGCAGGCGGCCTGCTGCCAGTCCGCGTCTCCCTGCATCACGAGGTGATCGAGGTATAGATAGACGACCTCAGCGTCCTCTGAGTCCCCCTCGGCCTCCGCCCACTCGATCAGGGCCTGACAGACGGCCTGGAGGGTGAACTCGGGATCGTCGCTGTGGAGCCGCAGGTCCCAGGCCACCGAAGCGAACACCGTGCCCAGCGGGTAGGGGTCGTACTCCAGGGTGGGGACCTCCAGCTCCGGACGGCTGGTCACTGACGAGGCCACGTGCTCCCCGCTGAGGTCGCGCTCGGGCAGCAGCATCGTGGGGTTGATGAAGTCCGGATCGTCGGTGCTCAGCGCCGCGACCATGTCCGCGAAGCCCTCGTCCAGGCTGCTGACGCCCATGACGCCCGGGTGCTCCGCCCCGAACAGGCGCGGGGCGTAGGGGTCGCCCGCGGTGAGCAGGTGGAAGATGCCGTGACCGGTCTCGTGGGCGATGACCCCCCGGTTGGCGGCCAGGGGCACTTCTTTGTCGACCAGGTCCTCCAGCAGGATGAAGGTGTTCGCGGTGCTCGCGTAGGCGGCGTTCTCCACCGGCAGCAGGGCCAGCCCGATGTCGGGGATCGCCGGGGTCACCGCGATGTTGATGGGGAAGAGCGGCGCGATGTCGACTCCGACCGCGTCCAGCGCCGACCAGGTGTCCTCGACGTGGCCGTAGAAAGAGAAGAGGACCAGGCCATCTCGGTCCAGGGGGTGCAGCACGCCATCCTGAGCGGTCGCGAGCACCTCCAGCCCCCTCCCCCCGCGGTATTCCATGTCGACGGTGGAGAGGTTGAGGTGGAGCACACCACCCGCCCTCACCTCTCCGAGCTCCCCGGCCATGTGCAGGGGGTCGGTCAAGGTGTCGATGCGGCGAGGTGCGAGGGTGTATTTGTCCTCTGGGTCCCCCGAGAGCTGAAGGGCGAGCAGACGCTCGGCGTCGGGGGCGCAAGCCAGCAGGAGCAACAACATGCAGCCGCCCTAACCCTTGAGCGCCCAGCGAGCCGCCATCAGTTGTGGTCCCCCCAGGCGTTGTTTGTGTAGGTCATGTTCGTCCGCGTCCCCCGCGCGGCGGTGACGTAGTACCACCCGTAGCTGGAGGAGTCGGAGAGGGTCACATGGTCCGCCTCCAGGCTGGAGTTGCTGATGTAGACCGCTCCGTCCTGGCCCTGCCCCGCGTACTCCACCGTGACGTAGTCCCAGTAGGCGTAGGTGTAGTTGTGCAGGTAGAACCCGGTCCAGTCGCCCTGGGCCGGAGAGCTCGCGCTGCTGGTGAAGGTGATGGGCGCGGAGGCCGTCCCGGTCGCGGTGATGGAGTCGTTGTTGGAGTACCAGCGCACGCCGGTGTCGTGGTAGAAGGTGCAGCCCGCCTCGACCTGAATGTCGGCGTTGAACTCTACATCTGCGCTGACCAGATAGTCGGCGTCCAGCAGCGGGATGGTGGCGTCGGAGCTCATCGTGCCGCCGCCGATCTCCACCCAGTCCGTGGTGTTGCCTGTGTAGCTGCTGGCGGCGTCCAGCCGGGCCACCTGACCGAAGTAGGTGAACAGCGGCATGCCGGAGTTGGTGAGGGTGTTGTTGCTCCAGGAGCCGATGCCGCCGGCGTAGACCGCGTATTCGACGGCGTCGGTGGCGGTGGTGTCGCTGAGGTAGATGTCCGAGCTGCTGTCCACGTAGATGCCGCTGCCCAGGCAGTACTGGACCGTGCTGTCGTCCACGTAGAGATCCGCGCCGCTGATGGCGCGCAGGCAGCCGGCCCCAGAAGCGCCCGCGTACTCGACGGTCAGTCCCTCGATGGTGCCGGTGTTGCCGGTGCCCCAGACCCGCAGGCCCTCCCAGTCGCCGGCAGCGGGGCTGCTCTGGCTGCTGGTGAGGGTGACGCCGGTGCTGGTGCCCTCGATCTCGACGCTGCCCCCTTCCGCGATGGTCCACTTGCCGACGAAGAACTCCTGGCCGCTGCCGAACTCGATCTCCACGCCGTCTTCGAGGGTCAGGATGGGAGAGCGGCTGCTGGAGACCCGCAGCCCGTAGTCGGCCTGGATGGGCACCCCGAGGTCGGCCCAGGTCGCGCTGTAGTCCACATCGCCGTCGGTGAGGCAGACCGCGTCCGTGCCGTTGCCGCTGATGCTGTTGTCGCTGGCGATGTCCCCCACCTCATCGGCGGGGAGGGAGATGGCGCAGTCGCCGTTGCCCGTCACGGTGTTGCCCGTGAAGAGGTCGTCGCCGCCCAGGCTGCCGATGACGTAGACGCCGTCGTCCGTGTTGTCCTGGATGGTGGAGTCGCTGAGCGCGAACTCGCCGTTGTTGGCGACGTAGAGGCCCACACCGTCGTTGTCGTGGATGTTCAGCTCCGAGGCGTCGGCCGAGCCGCTGACGTGGAGCCCGCCGTAGCCATTTCCGCCCGCATACGCGATCTCCAGGCCGGTCACCAGGCTGCCGCCCTCGAAGTAGTTGGTCGAGAAGGAGACGCCGCCCCAGTCCCCAGCGGCGGGGCTGCTCTCTGCGCTCGTGAAGGTCACGCCGGTGGTGCTGCCGTCGATGTAGAGGCCGCCGGTGGAGCCGTAGCCCACCCAGAGCTCCTGGCCGCTCTCGAAGGCCACGGTGACGCCGTCTTCGATGGTGAGGACCGGCGCGGTGCTGTCCTGGACCTTGAGGGTGCTGTCCACCAGGAAGTCCACGTCGAGCAGCGCCAGGGTCAGGTCCGTGGACAGGACGCCGCCCCAGAGCCGGACGTAGTCGTAGTCGTTGCCGGAGAGGGCGTTCGAGCTGTCGATCTCCCCGGCGTACTCGGTGTCCACGCTGACGGGGTAGCCGCCGCAGCCGCTGATGCTGTTGTTGATGAAGTTGCTGGTGCCCGCGCTGTCGATGCCCGAGTTGGTCTTGATGTAGATGCCGTCGTCCGCGCAGTCCGTGATGGTCACCCCGTCGAACTCGGGGGTGCTGCCGTCATCCACCAGGACGCCGTGCCCCCCGGAGAGGTCGATCTCCACGTCCTTGAGGTCGAAGTCGCTCCCGTTGAGGTAGAGGGCCTGACCGTCAAAGCCGGCGTACTCGATGAGCAGCCCCTCGATGTCGGTCACCGCGTCGTCGACGCCTGGGCCCAGGTCCAGGCCGTCCCAGTCGCCAGCGGCAGGGGTCGTGGCGTTGGAGCTCAGGGTGACACCCGTGGTGCCGGTGGCGACCAGATCACCGGCGCTGCCGCTGGTGCCAACCCGCAGGGCGGTCTCCGGGTCGAAGTACACGCTGACGCCGTCTTCGATGGTGAGCACCGCGCCGTTGCGCACGACGACATCGCAGCTCACGGAGTGGTCGACCCCGGCCTCCCAGGTCTCGTCGCTGTTGATGTTCCCGCAGTGGTCCTCGGCGCAGCCATCATCGGGCTCCCCGTCGCAGTCGTCGTCCACCCCGTCATCGCAGGTCTCGGAGGCCGCCGGGCTGATGCCGGAGTCGACGTCGTCGCAGTCCTCGTCCGTGGCGGTGTAGCCGCTGGGCTGGGTGCAGCTCTCGGTGGTGCCGGAGTCGCTGCTGCCGTAGCCGTCCCCGTCGCTGTCGCTGTACCAAGTGCTCGGCCCCAGGGTGCTGATGTCGCTGTCATCGCAGTCGGTGTCGTCGCTGACGTAGCCGCTGGGCTGGGTGCAGCTTGCCAGGCGGGAGGCAGAGTCCCCCACCCCATCGCCGTCGGTGTCCGCGTACCAGTCCAGAGCGTCGATCGCCGAGTCGTCCGCGGTCCCGTCGCAGTCGTTGTCCCGCAGGTCACAGATCTCGTCGGCCCCGGGGTAGGTCTCGGCCCGCCCGTCGTCACAGTCCGTGCTGTCGCTGACGTAGCCCAGGCGGGGAGTGCAGCTCGCCAGGCTGATGTCGGGGTCGCCGTAGCCGTCCTCGTCGCTGTCGGCGTAATAGGTGCTCGCGTCGGCGGCGCCGTCCTCGTCCGTCTCGCCGTCGCAGTCGTTGTCGACCGCGTCACACCACTCGGTGGCGCTGGGTGAGATGGTGGCGTCGCTGTCGTCGCAGTCATCATCCAGGCTGCTGTAGGTGGCGGGCTGGATGCAGGCCTGGCGGGTGTCCGTGCCCACGCCGTGCCCGTCGCCGTCGCTGTCCTTGAACCACGTCGGCATGTCCGCGGCGCCCACGTCGACGCCGCCGTCGCAGTCGTTGTCCACCCCGTCACAGACCTCGGTCACGGCCGGGCTCACCTGCGCGTTGCTGTCGTCGCAGTCGGTGTCATAGGCGCTGCGGCCCGCGACGGGGGTGCAGCTCGCCAGGGCATCGGCGGGGTCTCCGAAGCCGTCGTCGTCCGCGTCCAGGTACCAGTAGGTCTCCGGCGACTCGTCGACCAGGCCGTCGCAGTCGTTGTCCCGGCCGTCGCAGTCGTCCAGGCCCAGATCGTTGGCCAGCGGGTCGCTGTCGTCGCAGTCGAAGTCGTTGTCCACGTAGGGCGCGCCGGGGTCCTCGCAGCCCTGGACGGAGACCGCTGGGTCGCCGTAGCCGTCGCCGTCCGCGTCCATGTACCAGGCGGTGATCAGGCCATCGTCGACCTCGCCGTCACAGTCGTTGTCGACGCCGTCGCACACCTCGGATGCGTCGGGGTGGATCAAGGGGTCCCGGTCAGAGCAGTCCCCTCCCTCCAGGACATAGGACTCGAGCTCCAGGGTGCAGCTCTCCGCAGCGGAGTCCGGGTCGCCGTAGCCGTCCCCGTCGGCGTCCAGGTACCAGATGCGCCCGTTGTCCTCGTCGACCGCGGCGTCGCAGTCCTGGTCCAGCCCGTCGCAGGCCTCGAGCGCGCCCGGGTAGGTGTCCGGGTTGCTGTCGTTGCAGTCCCCGTCGGCCTCGGAGAAGCCGTCGCCATCGAGGTCCTCGGTGGAGAGGGTGCTGGTGTCGCTGACAGCGTCACGGTCCTTGCAGGCGAGGCCCAGGAGGGGGAGAAGTGCCCAGAGCATGGGAGGTCCTAGTTGGTGTCGCCGGAGGCGTTGGAGGCGTAGGTGACGTTGGTGAGGCTGTAGGTCCCACCCGTTCGGTAGTAGCCGTAGGCGGCCGAGTTCTCGATGGCGACGGTATCCAGACTCACCGTCCCAGCGGTCTGCACGAGGGTCCCGTTGGCCCCCCCGCCGCCATACTCGATGGTGACGAACTCCAGCTCGCCCGTGCTGCCGTTGCCAAAGCTCAGTGCGCCCCAATCGCCCGCCGCGGGGCTGCTCTGGGCGCTGGTGAAGGAGATGCCGCCCCCGCTGGTGCCCACCGCGGTGATGCTGCCGTAGCTGACGTCCATGCTCGCGCCGGTCTCGAAGCCCAAGGTGGCGCCGTCGTCGATGGTGATGGCGTCCTTGACGGTGACTGTGCTCTGGAAGGCATACGGGACGTCCAGAGCGGCGATGGTGCCGGCTGTAGTCAGGGTACCTCCGCCGATCTCGACCACGTCGTTGGTGTTGCCGGAGTAGCTGCTGGCGTCGTCCAACTCCAGGACGTTGGCCAGGTAGGTGTAGAGCGGCGTGTCCGAGCTCGTGAGGGTGTTGCTGGCCCAGTAGTCGATGTTCGGCGCGTAGACGGCGTAGCCGCTGGCGTCGCTCACGCTGGTGGAGGACAAGTGGAGGACGGTCCCGGATGCCGCGAGGCTGATCCCGTCCCCGTCGCAGTGGCTGATGCTGCTGGAGTCCAGGTACACCGTCGCGTACTTGTCCACGTAGATGCAGGCGCTGCCGTTGCCCGCGTAGCTCAAGGTGAGCCCCGTGGCGTCCAGGACCGGTCCGGTCTGGCGCACATAGATCCCCATCCAGTCCCCCGCCGCGGGCGAACTCGCCGCCGAGGTGATGCTGACGCCGCTGCTGGTGCCGTCGACCACCATGGTGCCGTCCTGGAGGCCATTGCCCAGGATGATGCGCTGCCCGGCTGCGACCTCGATGTCGACGCCGTCCTCCAGGGTCCAGGTCGGGGCCGTCGCTGCGTACACGTTGAGCGTGTGGTTGAGCTGGTAGGGCACCCCCAGGTCCGCCCAGGTGGCGTCGGAGCTGATGTCGCCGTCGAGCAGGCAGATCGCGTCGGTTCCGTTGCCCGTGTAGCTGCTATCGGAGGCCAGCGAGCCGACCGCCGAGGGGTAGCACTCCACCGCGCAGTAGCCGTTCCCGCTGATGGTGTTCCCCGAGAAGCTGCCTGCGCTCCCCAGCGCGCCCTCCGCGTAGACGCCCTGCTCCTGGTTGTCCTGGATGGAGGAGTCAGAGAGCTTGAGGGAGCCCGAGGACTCGACTGTCACCCCCGGGCCATCGTTGTCGTGGATGCTCAGCTCAGATCCAGTCACCGTCGAGGACACCGTCAGGCCGCCGGTCCCGCTGCCGCCTGCGTACTCGATCTCCACGCCCACCAGGGTGCTCCCGCCGGCGTAGTAGGAGTCCATGAGCCCCACACCCTGCCAGTCTCCATAGGCGGGGCTGGACTCCGCGCTGGTCAGCAGGATGCCCAGCGTGCTGCCGTCTGCGTTCAGCCCACCGTGGTCTCCGTCACCGACCAGCAGACCGGCCCCGCTGGCGAAGTACAGGCTCACGCCGTCCTGGATCTCCAGGACCGGGTAGGCGCTGCCCTCGACCGCGAGGGTCCCGGCCAAGTGGTAGTCCACGCCCAACAAGGGCAGCGTCGTGTCCTGACTGAGGGTGGCGGTCCACAGGCGCACGTAGTCCTGGGTGTTGCCGGTCAGGCTGTTGGTGCTGCTGTCCAGCTCCTCGACGTAGCTGGGGTCGATGCTGATGGGGTAGGCCCCGGAGCCGCTGATGGTGACGTCCTCGAAGTTCGCGCCGCCGGCCGTGTCGATCCCTGAGCCGGTGGTGAAGTAGATCCCATCGTCGGCGCTGTCGGTGATGCTGATCTGGCTGAACTCGGGCTCCGCGCCGCCCTTGACCAGGATGCCGTGCCCCCCGGAGTCGCTGATGTCCAGGTCGGACAGGTCGATGACGGAGCCGTCCACGGTGAGGGCCGCTGCAGATCCGCCGCTGTACTCCAGGGAGAGCCCGGCGATGTCCGAGGCGCTGGAGATGTAGGGCCCCAGGTAGACCCCATCCCAGTCCCCCGCCGCGGGCGCGCTCGCGCTGGAGGTCAGGGTGACACTGCCGCCCCCACTGATGACGATGTCGCCGGCCTCCGTCTCCCCCACCGCGATGCCGGCCCCGGAGTCGATCTCCACCGTCACGCCGGACTCGATGGTGAGCGTGGCGCTGCTCTTGACCACGACCCTGCAGCTCACGGTGTGGTCGACGCCGCTCTCCCAGGTCTCGTTGGCGGTGATGTCCCCGCAGTGGTCGATCGTGCAGCCGTCATCGACCACGCCGCTGCAGTCGTCGTCCACGCTGTTGTCGCAGACCTCCAGCGCGCCTGGGGAGACGCTGCTGTCGGAGTCGTCGCAGTCGTCGTCGGTGGCCGCGTAGCCGGAGGGCTCAAGGCAGCTACTGCTGGTGCCCCCGGTGCTGTCCCCGTAGCCGTCCCCGTCGCTGTCGCTGTACCAGGTCGCCGGCTCCCCCACGCTGCCATCGCTGTCGTCGCAGTCGCTGCTGTCAGCGACGTAGCCGCTCGGGGCCGTACAGGAGGCGGTGCGCACCGCGCTGTCGCCAAAGCCATCCCCGTCGCTGTCCGCGTACCAGTCGCTCGCGTCCGAGGCGGCGTCGTCGACGGACCCGTTGCAGTCGTTGTCCCGCAGATCACAGACCTCGCTGGCGCCAGGGTTGCTCTCGGCGCGGGAGTCATCACAGTCCGTGAGGTTGGCCACGTAGCCGGAGGGCTGACTGCAGCTCCTCCTCCCGAAAGAGGGGTCCCCGTAGCCATCGCTGTCCGCGTCCAGGTACCAGGCGCTGGCGTCGCTGGCGCTGTCTTCGTCGGTGTCGCCGTCGCAGTTGTTGTCCACGCCGTCGCACCACTCGGTCGCCCCCGGGGAGACGCTGGCGTCCGCATCGTCACAGTCCCCGGGCTCCGCCGCGTAGGTGGCCGGCTGGGCGCAGGCCTGCTGGGTGTCGCTGTCCAGCCCGTAGCCGTCGCCGTCGCTGTCCAGGTACCAGGTGCTCATGTTCAGCGCCTGGACGTCCACGCCGCCGTCGCAGTCGTTGTCCACGCCGTCGCAGATCTCGACCCCCGCGGGCGAGACGCTGGGGTCGCTGTCGTCGCAGTCCGTGTCGTAGGCGCTGCGGCCCTCGATGGCGCTGCAGCTCGCCAGGGAGTCGCCCGGAGTGCCGAAGCCGTCGCCGTCTGCGTCCAGGTACCAGAGCACCTCAGGGGACTCATCCACCAGGCCGTCGCAGTCGTTGTCCCGGCCATCGCAGTCGTCCAGGCCCAGATCGTTGGCCAGCGGGTCGCTGTCGTCGCAGTCGAAGTCGTTGTCGACGTAGCCCGAGCCCGGGTCCTCGCAGCCCTCCACGCTCTGGGCGGGATCGCCGTACCCGTCGCCGTCCGCGTCCAGGTACCAGGCGCTGATCAGGCCATCGTCGACCTCGCCGTCGCAGTCCTGGTCGATCCCGTCGCAGAGCTCAGTGGCCAGGGGGTGGATCTCGGCGTTGCGGTCATCACAGTCCCCTCCCTCCAGGATGTAGCCGGGGATCTCCAGGGTGCAGCTCTCCGCGGAGGTCTCGGGATCGCCGTAGCCGTCCAGATCCGCGTCCAGGTACCAGAGGCGGCCGTTGTCCTCGTCCACCGCTGAATCGCAGTCCTGATCCAAGCCGTCGCAGGCCTCGGTGGCCCCGGGGAAGGTGCCCGGGTTGTCGTCATTGCAGTCCCCGTCGGCCTCGGAGAAACCGTCGCCATCGCGGTCCTCGGTGGACAGCGTGGCGGTGTCGGAGGTGGCCTCCCGGTCCTTGCAGCCCAGCCAGAGCGACAGCAACAGGGTCCAATGCATTGACGTCTCCCTCGCCGCGCAGGATACACAGGGCCCATGCTCTTGGCCTTGGACATCGGCGGCACCAACTGCAGGGTATCCGCCTGGGAGGACGCCGTCCTTCGTCACTCTCTGCGGATCCCCACCGCTGGCCCCAGCCTGCGTGCGGCCCTTTCAGAGCTCCTTTCAGGGCCGCTCAAGGGGCTCGCTTTCCGATCCGCCTGCATCGCGCTGGCCGGTCCTGTGCAGGATCGGGTCGCCCGGCTCACCAACCACCCGTGGGTGGTCGACGCCGACGCCCTGCAGGACGCCCTGGGCTTCCCGGTGGTGCTGGCCAATGACTTCGCCGCCGCCGCCAAGGGCATCGCGGAGCTCCCCCCTGCTGGCTACGAGCGCCTCTCCGGTCCAGCCCCAAAGGCGGGCCACCTGGCCGCCGTGCTTGGCCCCGGCACGGGACTTGGACAGGCCCTGGTGCTCCCGGACGGCAGCATCCAGGCCACCGAGGGCGGCCACGTGGATCTCGCGCCCAACGACCCGGTGGAGGCCCGCCTGTGGCAGTGGATGCACGAGCGCCACGGCCACGTCAGCGCCGAGCGCGTGCTCTCCGGCCCCGGCCTGCGCGATCTGCAGCACTTCATGCACGCGGTCGAGGGTCTGGCCGGCGCTCCCCTGGACACCCCCGCCCAGGTCACCCAGAGCGAGAGCCCCTCCAGCCAGGCCGCGGTCTCCCGCTTCTGCCGCATGCTGGGCGCCCACGCGGGGAACCTCGCCCTCAGCACCTTGCCGGCCGGTGGCGTCTGGCTGGCCGGCGGCATCCCGCCCCGCCTCCCCCTGGTGGAGGGTGGCCTGCTCGCGGGCTTCCGCAGCAAGGGTCGCCTGTCCTTTGCCCTGGACGAGATCCCCCTGATGCTCGTCCGTGACCCCGACCTCGGCCTGCGCGGCGCCGCCGCGTTCGCTCGAGAGGCAGCCCCACCCCGCTGAGCCCCCAGCCGGGTATAGACTGGCGACAATGACCCCCTTCTCCACCGCCTTCACCCGAGCGGTCCGCTTTGGACTGCTCACGGCGGTACACCTCCCCGACGACCCCAGCCCTGTGTCCGACGCGGTCCTGGACCGCCTCCCCCCGGACGAGCAGGCGCTCGCGCGCACTCTGCGCGGCTACAAGCAGGTCTCATTCGTCGGCGGGCGCCTGGCGCTGCACCAGGCCCTCGGACAGCTCCGCATGCCCACAGATCCCGTGCTCACGGGGCCGCAGGGCCAGCCACTGCTCCCGGAAGGTGTCGCCGGCTCGATCACCCACAAGCGCACCCTGGCCGTGGCCCTGGTCGCGAGCAGCAGACACGGCGACCTGGGCGTCGACCTGGAGGACCTCGCCCCCGAGCGCGAGGGCATCGCCCAGAAGGTCCTGCGCCCCGAGGAGCTGGCGGAGATCCAGGCGCTCCCTCCCGAGCGCCGCTGGACCTCGACCGTGCTGCGCTTCTCCCTCAAGGAGGCCGTCTACAAGGTCCTCAACCCGCACCTGAACCGCTACATCGGCTTCCACGAGGCCCGGGTGGTGCTGGATCTGGACCTGAGCGCGCACATCGAGCTGCACCTGGACCCCACCGAGGACCAGCCCACGCCGCCCGACCACGACTTCTCCCTGGACGGCCGCTACCTGTGGATGGGCGACAAGGTGCTCACCATGGTGCGCCTGCGCCCGGACATGCACTCGGGCCGCCCCCTCAACGGCCCCAAGGGCAAGCTCAAGGGAGCCACCTAGGGCTGGACAGCGGCGGGCCTTGGCCGTCCCAGAGCGGCTGACCGTCCAGGACCATGCGCCCGGACAGCTCCTGCACGACCAGCCCCGGCGCCCCCCAGTCAAAGTCCACGGGCACGCCCTCCAGCGGCTGGACCTGCCCGGCGACCACCAGCTCCATCTGCTGCCCCGCTTGGGTCAGGGAGAGCTGCAGCCAGGCGAGCTCCTCCCCCTTGCAGACCGGCGCGCCGAGCTGCTGGCCGGGGAAGGTGCGCTCCACCAGGACGATCTCCCGCGTCTCCAGCCTGAAGATCCCCGCCGCGCCCCCCTTGAGGGGCTCCATGGGGCTGCTCCAGGTGGGCAGCGCGCAGCCTCTGCCGAGCGCTCGGTCCGCAGGCGCATCCACCCAGCGCTGGGGCGGCGCGTCCGTCTCCGGCCTGGTGATGGCCTTGAGCAGCCCCGTCTCCAGATCCAGCGCCCAGGCCTGGTTGTAGACCTCCACGCTCAAGCGGCCCGGCGCGCTCTGCTCCAGCGCCACCCCCAGGACCTTGTCGGGGAGGGCCCGCCGCACGACCGCCGGCAGGACCTCCGGGCTCCCCCCCGCCAGCGCCAGGTGCCGCGCCGCGTCTGCCTCCCGGTGTCCTCGCAGGGACAGCAAGGCCAGCAACGCGTGGTGTGGGGCATAGAGCGGGTCCAGGCGGTGGATCTCCCCCGCTTCGAGGGCCAGGCGCTCCGCCTCCTCCAGCTCCCCCAGACAGGCGTGGGCCTGCGCCTCGTGAACGCGGAAGGCCGCTGCGGGGACCCCCACCCCATCCCGGGCCTTGAGCAGCTCGGCGGCGCGGTCACAGTGGCTGTTGTCCAGCTCGGCGCGGGCCAGCCAGTAGGCGACGTCGTCGTCCCAGGGGCGCTCGGCCAGCAGGGTGCGCAGCTCGGGGCGGACGTCTCGGGCGCCGGTGTGGTACGCGTCCACCGCCTGCGCCAGGGCGCGCTTGTTGGGGGCCACGGCCAGCAGGAGAAGGAGCGGGATCACGGCGCCGCCAGCTCCTGGTCCACCAGCTCCCTCAGGGCCATGGTCTGCTGCAGCAGGGTCTCCAGGTGCAGCGAGGACAGGGTGTCCTTCTTGGTGCCGTACCAGTCCTCCCGGGCGCCGCTCACGCGGAGCTGCTCGGGCTCGCCGTCCTGCCGCGTCACCTGGAGGGCCCCCTGCCCCAGGTCCTCCAGCCAGATCACCGCCTTCACCTTCCCCAGGGGCGCGTCCTGGATGAAGGCCTCCTGCGCGCCCGCCCCCACCCGGCAGAACACCACCCCCCGCGGCGGGGGCTCGTTCGTGTCGTAGGTCTTGGCCAGCGAGATCAGCGCCGCCAGCCCCGCCGCGCTCCGGTGCGCCCCCACTCCGGTGTCCACCGCCGCGACCACAACGCGCTCGCTGCCCTGGCCCAGGCGCTCACCGCAGATGTGGACCTCGCCCTTGGCGGTGCCCTGGATGAAGCTCTTGTCGAACACCGGGAGCAGGTGCATCTGGACCAGCCGGTCCATGAAGTCCTGGCGCCCCTGCTGGTGCCTGGGCATGCCCGCGCGGCGCTCGCTGTGGAGGAAGCGGTCGGCGTCGCGGTTGAAGTCCTCCATCTGCAGAGACTCCACGCCGCCGGCGGGGATTTGGACGCCCAACATCTCCGCCGGACAGCCCAACAGGGACAGCAGGATCAGCATGCGTAGGCCTCCTGGGCAGCGGCGTCGACGGCGGCCTGGTCACCCGCCCGGGCCGCCTCTGCGAGGGCCTCCAGGGGGCCCGCCGGCCAAGGGATTCCGTGAAGTTCAACAGCTTTGACGCGGGCTTTGGGGAAACGTGCCCCGTACCAGGCGTTCACCGGCGCGGAGTTGAGGAGCCCGCACAGGGCCCAAGGATCGACCTGAACGCCGGGCAACGGCTCGGAGACGTAGCAGGAGTCCAGGGGGAAGAGCCGCTGGGTGTCGACCGCCGCGCGCAGGGTCCGCCCGGAGGCCCCGGAGATCACCACCTTGGCCGGGACGTCAAAGAGTCCGGCGTGCTTGGGGGCGACGTAGGGGCGGGCGGCGAGCATGGCAGCGGGATCGTAGCGGATGTACTCGCCGTCGCGGTCGATCCGGAAGCGCTGGACCTGCTTCCCGCGGCAGGTGGGGTGGTCCAACGTGCCTGGGGGCCCGCGGTGCACGAACTCCTTGTAGCTGCCGCAGACCACGCCCATCCGGAAGCGCACGCGCTCGCCCAGAGTGCCGATTCCAGGGAGCTCGGGGGCCTCTTCCAGGGGGAGCAGGCCCTCGACCATGCGGAGCGGGCCGTCGATGCGCAGGCCGTCCGGGCCCAGGTGACCTCGCTTGGGGGAGGATCCGGGTGCGGTGTGCAGGAGCACGGTCCCGACCCGGGCGGTGAAGCTGGATTGGGGGAGGCTGTAGATCCCCCTCACCTGCTCCCGCCAGACCCGGTCGCGCAGGGCCTGGTAGCTGCGCATGGACAGCCAGGTGTCGCCCAGGACCACGCAGATCCGGCCGCCACCGAGGGTCAGCATGCGGTCGACGAAGGCCGCGTAGAGGTCGCACTTGTCGGTGAGCACGTCAAAGCGCGCCCACAAGTCATCGCGGGTGGCCTTGGGCAGGTTCTGGGGTCGGATGAAGGGAGGGTTGCCGACCACGAGCTGCGCGATGGGTTGGCCCACCCCCTCCAGCGCGTCCCGCACCGACAGCTCAGCAGACACCCCGGCCCCAGCGAGGACAGACTGGGCCGCTTGGACCGCGCTGGGGTCCAGATCCCAGCCGAGCAGACGCAGATCGGGGCGTCTGAGCCCGGCGGCCGCCAACCAGCGACCGTCCCCGCAGCTCGGGTCGAGCACCGTCGCGCCCCGGGGGAGTTCATCCAGACACTGATCCAGAGCGGCCTGAACCAGCCACCACGGCGTCGGCCACTGGCCCTGGAGCTTGCGCTGGCTGGGCGTGCGGCTGTGCTCCCAGTCCTGGCCGGGGCGCAGGAAGTCCGGGGGCGCCTTTCCCGGGGTCAATCCAGGTACCCGTGGTCCGTGAACCAGCGGGCGGCCTTCTCGATGGAGAGCTCCAGCGGGGTGCGCGGGAGCTTGAAGGACTCGATGGCGCGGGAGGCGTCGCGGTAGCGCTCCTGGCCCATGGAGCGCAGGACGTAGCGGTCCAGGCCGGCGAAGCGGTGCGCGTCGATGCGACTGCCGATGGAGCCCACCACGCCGCCCAGATCGGCCAGGCGACGGGGCATCGGGAAGAGCGGTCCGCGGCGGCCCACGACCACCGAGATCATGGCCATGAAGTCCCGGTAGCTGTGGTTCTCGTTGCCCAGCAGGTAGCGGGTGCGGCTGCGGCCCCGCTCCATGGCCTGGATGTGCCCCAGCGCGCAGTCGTCCGCGTCCATGAAGCACTTGCCGCCCTTGGGGTAGACGGGGACCCAGCCACGCATCATGGCGAGCACGAGCTGCCCGGAGGTGGGCTTGATGTCCCAGCGCCCCAGGATGAAGTCGGGGTTCACGGTGACGGTGTCCACGCCTTGGTAGGAGGCGACCAGCCGCTCGGCGGCCAGCTTGGACTCGTAGTATGCGCGCAGGGGGCCTTCGGGCCCGTAGATGGCCGGGTCCAGGGGGGTGTCTTCGGTGCCCGGTGAGGCCTTGGAGCCGAAGCCCACGGTGATGGAGCTGGAGCAGAGCAGCAGGCGCTGGATGCCGACGGACTTGCCCGCGTCGAGCAGGGCCTGGGTCCCGCCTACGTGGACCTCGTGCATGCGCTGGGCGCCTTCAGGGCTGGGGTCGAACAGGCCTGCCAGGTGGTAGACCTGCTCGCAGCCGTCCATCAGGCGCTTGAGCTGCTCGGTGTCCTGCAGATCTCCCTGGACGATCTGAACGTCCAGGCCCTCCAGGCACAGGCCCGGAGAGCTCTTTCGGGTGAGGCAGCGCACCCGCACGCCCCGGTCCAGCAGCTGCCGGACCAGGTTCGCGCCGATGAAGCCGGTGCCGCCGGTGAGGAAGACCTGCATGGACGCCTACTTGCCGCGGAAGAGGATCTCGCGGGAGATGATCAGCCGCTGGATCTGGGAGGTTCCTTCGTAGATCTGGAAGATCTTGGCGTCGCGCATCAGCTTCTCCACGGGGTACTCCTTGGAGTAGCCGTAGCCGCCGAAGATCTGCACCGCGTCGGTGGTCACCTTCATGGCCATGTCCGCGCAGAAGGCCTTGGAGTAGGAGCTCTCCAGGGTGTTGCGGATGCCCGCGTCCTTGAGGGCGGCGGCCTTCCAGACCAGCCCGCGGCCGGCCTCGATGTTCATGGCCATCTCGGCGATCATGAAGCTGATGGCCTGGTGGGCGGCGATGGGCTTGCCGAAGGCCTTGCGCTCCAGGGCGTACTCGATGGAGGCGTCCATCGCGGCCTTGGCAACACCGACGGCGGCAGCGGCGACCGCGGGGCGGGTGTAGTCAAAGGCGGCCATGGCCAGCTTCCAGCCGTCCCCCTCGCGGCCGATGAGGTTCTCGGCGGGGACCTCGACGTTGTCGAAGGAGATGGCGCGTGTGTCGGACGCCCGCTGGCCCATGTTGTCCTCCTTGCCGCCGGGCTCGACGCCGTCCCAGCCGCGCTCGACGATGAAGGCCGACATGCCGCCGCGGGCCTTCTTCTCGGGGTCGGTCAGGGCCACCACGAAGTACCAGTCGGCGACCCCGCAGTTGGTGATCCACATCTTGTTGCCGTTGAGGATGTACTTGTCGCCCTGCTTGACCGCGGTGGTCTTCATGGACTGCACATCGGAGCCGGCGCCGGGCTCGGTGACCGCGTACGCGCAGAGGCTGTACTCCTCGGTCATGGGCTCCAGGTACTTCTTCTTGAGGGCGTCGGAGGCCCCCAGGATCACCGGCTGCTGGGCCAGGCCGTTGGCCTCCATCGCGGTGTTGATGCCGGAGCAGCCCCAGGCCAGCTCCTCGGCCAGCAACACGCCGTCCATCGCGCTCAGCCCCAGACCGCCGAACTCCTCTTCGATGTGGGTGTTCATCAGGCCGAGCTCGTGGGCCTGCTTGAGGATCTCGTGCGGGTACTCGCCGGTGCGGTCGTGGTGCGCCGCCGCGGGACGGATGACGTCCTTGGCAAAATCGGCGGCGAGCTGGCGGAGCTGCTCCTGCTCTTCGGTGAGCTGGAAGGAGACGGACATGGGGGGACTCCCGGTCGGTGGGTGTTGGTGGGGTCCCCTATCCCATTGGGGCCGCCTTGTGCCGCCGCTCCAGCGCTATGCTCCTGAGGCACCCCGGAGTCTCCAATGTCCACGCGCAGCGCCACCTGCCTCTGCGGCCAGGTCAAGATCACCGCCACCCCCAAAGCAAACGTCAGCGCCTGCTCCTGCGGCTCCTGTCGCAAGTGGGTGGGCGGCCCATTCATGGCCATCGCCTGCGGCACCGAAGTGCAGGTCCAAGGTGAGATCAAGGTGTTCGCCTCCAGCGCCTGGGCCGAGCGCGCCTTCTGCCCCACCTGCGGAAGCGCGCTCTTCTACCGGCTCAAGGCAAACCAGCAGCACATGCTGGCGGCCGGGCTGTTCGAGGACCAGAGCGGCTTTGTGCTGGACCACCAGGTGTTCGTGGACAAGAACCCGGGGTGGTACAGCTTTGAGCAGGACACCAAGGACATGACGGAGGCGGAGATCTTCGCGAAGTTCGGGGGGTGAGGGCTGCAGGAGAGAAGGCGGGTCGACCCCCCTCATGCCCAGTCACACCTCGCCGACACCCGGATCCCCCACAGATCCCTGAACCCATCGGCATCGGCGAGGTGAACCGTCCAATGACCACCCGCCAGACGGCATGCTCCCCCTGAACTTCAAACCCCTGGGGGGGGAGCCATGAACGCAGAGACCTCGGTCCGTCCGTCCGCAATGGAGGCCGCCGAGCGCGCCTTCGCCACCATCAACCCGGCCTTCGTGGGGCTGCCGCGCGTGCAGGGGGACTGCCGGGAGCTGCAGGCGCTGCTGCGGCAGGTCTACGCGATGGAGCTGGTCACGCTCTGCGAGCACGCCGCGCAGGTCGGCCGCTGCACGCTGCTTCTGGAGCACGGCAAGGCGCTGCACCTGCGGCTGCCCATCCCGGGGTTGCCCAGCGCCCTGAAGGTGGACGCCCAGCACGCCGAGGGGCTGCCCGAGTCCCAGCTCTACGCGCTGCTGGCCCGCTGGCCGCTCAAGCTCCGGGGACAGCTCTTTCAGGCGCTCGGGGCCGAGATCCGCGGCGGGAGCCTGCGCTACTCGCAGCCGCTGCGGGCGGGGATGTCGCCGGCTTTGTTTGTGGCGAACTTTGAGGCGGTTCGGGTGTATCTGGAGAGGGCGGCGGATGTTTTGGGGGGGTGATGAG
>JAZAMN010000005.1:0-45694 GCA_036229005.1 Myxococcota bacterium | reverse complement strand
CGAGGAGGGCCTCGCTCGCTTGCGCTCGCTCGGCCCGACTCTCCTGGAGACCTCCATGGTGAGTGTCAGGAGACGTTCCTGGCCCTGGTGGAGGTCATACAAGGCTCAGTCCTCGCAGGTGTCCTCGCTGGCGCCGTGGATCTCGACGGTGTCCAGCCAGGCCTCCAGCTCGGCGGTGGGGACGGCAGGCAGGCAGTGCCGCAGATCCCCCTCGACCCGGCCCACGGACAGCTCGGTCAGGGACGTCCAGAGGGTGGCGTTGAGCTCCAGGTTGCCGTGGATGGTCCCCAAGGAGAGCTGCGGGGCCTGGTGCTGCTTGCCGTCGTGGAGGTGCACCCCGCCGTCGATCTCGCCCAGGGCGAAGGGCGCGCTGGGTGCGAAGTTGTCAAAGCGCAGGGGCCAGGGCAGCGGGTCGGGCAGGGGCGTGGCGGTCTGACCGCTCAGGACCAGGAAGCCGATGCTGGCGCTCTCGGGCACCTGGAAGTCGGTGACGTCGACGAGGTGGAGGGCCCAGGCGCTGCGCAGACCAGGGAGCACCGCCTGGTCCTCCAGGTAGACGCTCCCGTCGATGCTCCGCAGCCCGTCGAGGTGACCGGGGGCCGCGGTGAAGGTGCCCCAGGTGACCTGGGTGAGCGCCGGCGCGCTGGGGGTCCCGAAGAGCTGGTGGGCGCTCACCAGCTTGGGGTACGCGCCCTCGCCGTACAGGGAGTAGACCTGGACCAGGGCGGGCAGGGTGCCTGGCCCCGAGGTCAGGTAGGTGACCTCGCGCAGACTGCTCAGGTCGGCGCTGCCCAGGCTCACCAGGGTGTGGATGCCCTCCAGGCGCGGCAGGTCCAGGTGGCTGTTGGCGTCGCTGCGGATCACCTCGCTGGTCTGGGTCAACAGGGGCGCGCTCAGGGTCGCGCTGGTCAGCTCGATGGCGCCGACCTGGACCAGTTCGGGGGCGTCCAGGGCGCCGTAGCGCAGGTCCAGGGCCTCGACGGAGCTCAGGTCGGGCAGCGAGACGCTCAGGCTGCCGTCGATTCGGAGGGTGTGCGGGTAGGAGGCCAGGCCGGGCAGGGCCAGCTCGCCGTGGCCCCCCAGGCTCAGGCTCCCGAGGGCGCCCACGCTCAGCTCGGAGCGCTCCCCCCCGCCAGTCCAGTACAGCGAGCCGGTCTGCACGCCTTGGGGGAAGGGCAGGGGGGCCAGGGCGCCGTTGGACTCGACGGTGAGGATGGAGACCCTGGCGTCCGGGGCCATCACCACGCGCTGCAGAGCGCTGTTGTGCTCGATGCTCAGGGTGCTGAGGCGGTCCAGCTCGGGCAGCTCCAGCGACACCACGCTGCTGTCGTGGAGGGTGAAGCTGAGGCACTCGCGCAGGGCCCCGAGCTCCACCTCGGAGACGCCCTCCAGGTCGACGCTGGGCACCGACTGGAGGCGGGGCAGCTCCAGGCTTCCGTCGGGGAGGGCGACGAGCAGACGCACATCGATCTGCGTGAGCAGGGGCAGGCTCAGGCGCTCGCTGAGCAGGTCCACCTCCAGGTGACCGCCGACGCTCTCCAGGCGGTCCAGCTCGGCGGCGTCGGCGGCGTCGATGAGGGTGAGCGTGCCGCTGACGGAGCACACGCAGTCCCCCGCGGGCGGGTGGATCAGGTCCCCGACCACGTCGAAGAGCTGGCCATCGCAGGTCGTCAGGTCTTCGGCCAGCACGCTCACCGCGCCCTCGCAGCCGTCCAGGCCGTCGCAGTCCGCGTCGACGCCGTCCGCGCTGGGGTCGGGCGCGTCCGGGTGGGTGTGGGGGTCGCGGTCGTCGCAGTCGCCGGCCTCCAGGCTGCGGCCGACCAGGGGCTCGCAGGAGGCCACCGCGTCGTCGTCGCTGCCGTAGCCGTCGCCGTCCACGTCGGCGTACCAGGTGGGGCAGGGGCCCGTGTCCTCTGGCGAGGAGGCGCAGGCCAGCAGGGAGAGCAGCAGGGCGGGAAGGTTCATGGGCAGCCAGTTCATGGGCAGGTGGCCTCGACGGTGCCGAGGATTTCGATGGTGTCGAGCCAGGCATCCAGCTCGGCGGTGGGGACGCCAGGCAGGCAGTAGCTCAGGTCCCCCTCGACCCGCCCCAGGCCGAAGGCGCCCAGATCCGTCCAGTGGCTGCCGTTGATCTCGGCCGCGCCCTGTACCTGCGCCACGTAGAGGTCCGGGGGGCCGCAGCGCGCGCCGTCGCAGTCCACCAAGAGGCCCCCGGCCACGGTCCCCCAGTCCACGTGCTCCGTGGGCATGAAGCGGACGGCGCGCACCCCCGAAGGCGTGGGGTCCGGGAGCTGGGTCGGGCTCTCGCCGCTGACCTTGAGGGCAGACAGGTCCAGGAGCAGCGGGCTGTTCAGGGCGTCGACGGCGTCCAGCTCCAGCACCTCGCCGACGCTGCGCAGGGCGGGGAGCTCGCCGGAGCCGCTCAGGGTCAGGGTGCCGTCCACCCGGCGGAGGGACTCCAGCCCGCCCGCTTCGACGATCAGGCTGCCCTGGGGGAGGGTCTCCAGCGCCGGAGCGTAGACCCGACCCAAGAGGACGGTGCCCACGCTCTCCAGCTCGGGGAGGCTCGCGACGTTGCTGCCCCAAATCGGCGTCTCCAGCACATCCACGCTGCGCAGGCTGGGGAGGTCCCCGCCGCCGATCTCCAGGGTGACGGCCTCCTGGAGCATGGGCAGGTCCACGACGCTGGCGCCGCTGAGCTGCTGAAGGGTGCGCAGCTCGGGGGCGTACAGACTTCCGCCCCGGCCCAGGTCCAGGGTCCCCAGCTCCTGCAGGCTGGCGGCGCTCAGGGGGCCCAAGCAGACGCCCGCCTCCAGCCACTGCAGCGCGTCCAGGGTCAGCGTCCCGGGGGCCTCGTTCTCCAGCGTCTGCAGCTCCACGAGATCGGGCAGGCTCGCGGCGCCCCGGGCCCGAATCTCCAGGCGGGAGAGGTGGCTGAGGCCTTCGATTTCCGCCTCGGTGGTGACGATCAAAATCAGGCTGTCCACCTCCCAGTCCAGCAGCCACTCGGGGCGGTTGGGGTAGTTCAGGGTGAGCTCCCCGACGCGCAGATCCGCCGGCAGGCCCACGCCCTTTGAGTAGGAGATGAGGAGCTGCTCGAAGCGCGCTTCGGGCGGGAGGGTCCACCCCTGTAGCTGCTGACTCCAGATCAACCTCACCGACTCGGCCTCCGCCAGCGAGGACATGTCGAGGGCGCCCACCGGGCTGTTGATCTCCAGCGCTGGGCACTCCGCCAGAGCGCTCAGGTCCACGTCGCCAGGGTCCTCCAGGTCCAGAGAGCCGGCGCTGGAGAGCGCGGGGGCGCTCAGCGCGTAGCCCTCCATCTCGGCCTCCAGGGAGCCCACGTCGCGCAGGGCGGGCAGGTCCAGGTCGGCCTGGCGCAGCGACAGCACCAGCGCGCCCGCCACCGAGTGGAGCTGACTCAGATCGCTGTTGGGCGTGTCCCCGGGCACGGTCAGGCTCTCGGTGCTTGCGCAGAGGCAGCCGCCGCTGGGCACCAGGTGGGTGGTCTGCGTCAGGACGATGGGTTGGTCACCGCAGACCGTCGCTCCGGTGACCCGCAGGGCGCCCGCGCAGAGGTCCTCGCCGTCGCAGTCCTGGTCTCGGCCGTCCGCCGGGATGTCCCAGGCCGCCGGGTTCACCTGGGGGTCGCCATCGTTGCAGTCGCCGGCCTGCTCCGCGCGGCCCGCCATGGGTTCGCAGGAGCGGACGCCGGAGTCGGGGACGCCGTAGCCGTCCGCGTCCAGGTCGGTGTACCAGGTGGGGCAGGGGTCCTGGGCGCAGGCCAGCAGGAGCGAGAGGATGGGGAGCAGGTTCACTTGCAGGTGTCCTCGACGGTGCCGTGGATCTCGATGGTGTCCAGCCAGGCAGCGAGCTCGGTGGTGGGGACGGCGGGCAGGCAGTAGGACAGATCCCCCTCGACCCGGCCGACGCGGAAGCTGCCCAGGGTGGTCCAGGAGGCGCCCTCGACGCTCAGGTTGCCCTGGACCTGGGTGACCTGGAGCTCCGGTGGGCTGCAGCGGTAGGCGCTGCACTCGACGTAGAGGCCGCCCTGGATGCTGCCCCACTGGACGGGGTCGCGGGGCATGAACTCGACGGCGCGGACGCCGGCGGGGGTTGGATCGGGGAGCTGGGTGGGGGCGCTGCCCTCGACCCGGATGGCGTCCACGGCCTGGAGCTCGGGGGCGCTCAGGGCCTGCACGTCGCTGAGCTCGAAGGCCCCGCCCACCCCGCGCAGGGCAGGGAGCTCGGCGCGGTCCTCCAGGAGCAGCTCGCCGTCCACCCAGCGCAGGCTGTCCAGGTCGCCGGCCCGGGCGTTGAGCTGACCCGCGGGGAGCGAGACCAGCGAGGGGGCGTGGACCTGGCCCACCAGCAGGCGCTCCACCACGACCAGCTTGGGGGCGGTGGTCTCCCAGCCCAGGCCCCCGATGAGGGTGGAGACGCGCCAGAGCTCCGGGAAGCTGCCGCGGCCGGCGCTGAGGGTGTCGGCCTGCTCCAGGGCGGGGAGCTCGAGCTCGTAGCTGCCGCGGATGTGCTCCACGCTGCGCAGCGCGGGGGCGTCCAGGGTGGCGTACCAGTCCAGGTCGATGGTGCCGGCCTCGGTGAGCGCTGGGGCGTGCAGGGTCCCCTCGATCAAGGCGGCGCCCAGCCAGAGCAGCCCATCCAGCTCCAGGGTTCCGGTCTCCGTCTGCGTGAGCTGCTCCAGGGTCTGCAGGTCGGGCAGGCTCAGGCTCAGGCCACCCAGCTTGCCGGGCTCCAGCAGGGCGAGGGCTGTCAGGCCGGCGATCTCGAAGTCGCGCTCCAGGGCGCCCACCTGCAGGGTTTCCACCTGCCAGTCCAGGTCCCAGGCCGGGTCCACGGGGGCCAGGACCTCCAGGGTGTCGACGCGCAGCCCGGCGCCGGGGAGGCCGTTGTCGTTGCTGCTTGCGAGGAGGAGGTGCTGGAAGTGCGCTCCCACCGGCAGCTCCCACCCCAAGAGGTTCAGGGCGCTCGACAGGGTGGCAGACTCGGTCTCCGCCAGCGAGGACATGTCGATGTGGCCCGCCGGAGCGCTGATCTCCACGCTCTGGCAGGTCTCCAGCCCGCTGAGGTCCACGTCGGCCGGGTCGCGTAGGACCACCGCGTCGGCCTCTCGCAGGGCGGGGGCGCGCAGGCTGTTGCCGTCCATCCGGGCGTCCAGGGTGCCGACCTGCTGCAGGACGGGCAGGGTCAGGTCGGACTCCCGCGTCCACAGGGTCAGGCTGCCGGCCACCGAGTGGAGCTGCGCGAGGTCCGATTCGGGGGTGTCGCTGGGCACGCTCAGGTCGGCGGTGCTCGCGCAGAGGCAGCCGCCGCTGGGCACGCTGCGGGCCAGCTCCGTCAGGATGATGGGGTGGTCGCCGCACGCGCTGGCTTGGGTCACGCGCTCGGCGCCCGCGCAGGCGTCCTCGCCGTCGCAGTCCTGGTCCCGCCCGTCGCCTGGGACATCCGTGGCCGCTGGGTGCACGCCCGCGTCGTGGTCGTTGCAGTCGCCGGAGAGGGTGGCCCGACCGGTCAGCTCCGCGCAGGACACCACGCCGTCAAATGGGTCGCCGTAGCCGTCGGCGTCCACGTCGGCGTACCAGGTGGGGCAGGTCTCGGGCTCCGTGCAGGCCAGCGGGAGCATGAGCAGCCAGCTCAGGGGCAGCCAGTTCATGGGCAGGTGTCCTCGGTGGTGCCGACGAGCTCGATGCTTGCGAGCCAGGTGTCCAGTTCGGTGGTGGGGACAGAGCGCAGGCAGTAGGACAGGTCCCCCTCGACCCGTCCCACGCGGAGCGCGTCCAGGCTGTCCCAATCCGCGCGCAGGCTCAGGTTGCCCTGCACCGTGTCGACGCTGATCCAAGGGGCGTCCCGGTGCTTCTCGTCCCACAGTCTCAGGCCGCCCTGGAGGGTGTGGATCCGCAGCTCGGTGCGCGGCTGGTAGTTGGTGGGCAACAGGCCGCCGGGGAAGGGGTCGGGGAGCAGGGGCGCCGTCTCTCCGACCAGCTCGACGTAGGCCATGTCCGTGAGGGCCGGGGTGTAGAACTCGGCGACGCCGTCCAGGGTGATGGGGGCCTGGGCGCTCTGCAGGGCGGGGAGCTCGGCGTGGCCGCTCAGGGTCAGGGGCGCGCTCACGGTGCGCAGCGCGGGCAGGCTGCCGGTGGGCGCATCCAGGCTCGCGGGGGCGCCCAGGTGGGTCAGGGCGGGGGCGATGGGGGAGCCGCTGAGGCCAAACGCCACCTCTCGCAGCGCCGGGTAGGTGCCGTAGGCCTTCACGTCGCCGACGCGCTCCAGGGCGGGCAGCTCGGCCCCGCCCAGGAAGCCGGTGTCTACGCTGCGGAGGGCCGGCAGGTCCAGATCGGTGGCCCAGAGGTCGGCCGCCTCCAGGGCCTCCAGCAGGGGGGCGCTCCAGCTATCGCCGGTCGAGACCGTCGCAGACCCAAGCTCGGTGAGCGCGGGGGTGCTCAGCGCGCCGTAGCTCACCAGGGAGTCCGCGCGCCCCAGGTCAGGCGCGGTCAGAGTGCCTGCGTTGTGTTGGAGCAGCGTGACCTCGCTGGCGCCGAGGACCGTGAGGGTGGCGTCGGGCCCGTAGGTCTCGAGGGTGTGGAGGCTCTTCGGCAGCACCAGCAGCCCCTCCCCACCGCTCTGGGTCCAGCGGACCTCCTCCACCGTGAAGGGACTGGGACTCACCGTCGAGGACAGGCTGGGCATCTCCAGGATCGTCAGCGCTCCAATGTGGGTGCCCGCGGGCAGCGAGAGGCGCTCAAGCACGCTGCTGTGCCGCAGATCCAGGCTGTCGATGGACTGGAGGGCGGGGAGAGCGAGGTGTGTGGACTGGTGGTTGGAGAGGCGCAGGTCGCCCAGATGCTCCAGGCGGGAGAGGTCCAGCTCCCCCACGCCGCTGAGCAGGATCTCGCCCGCCTGGCGTAGCTGCGGGAGCGAGAGGCGGAGGGGGGCGGCGGGCTCTCCGGTCAGCGATCGGCCGACGCTCCGGAGCTGGGGGAGGTTGATGTCCTCTTCGCGGCCACCGCCGATGCGCACGTAGCCCTGGACCTGTTGGAGCGAGGCGAGCTGAGAGAGATCCAGTCGCTCGCTGATCGTCAGGTCCCCGTCGATGCGGCAGATGCAGTCCCCGGGGGGCGTCTCGGACAGGGAGCCGGCGATGTTCACGCGCTGGCTGCAGTCCTGCAGCTCCACTGCGCTGATCTCCGGCAGGCCGTCGCAGTCCTGCTGGGTGTTGCAGTCCTGGTCCTTGCCGTCGCCGTGCAGATCCACGGCGCCCGGGTGCGTGTCGGCGTCCCGGTCGTCGCAGTCATCGCGGTTGTCGATGCGGCCGGGCAGGGGCTCGCAGCTCTGGACACCGTCCGCTGAGTCGCCGTAGCCGTCGGCGTCCACGTCGGCGTACCAGGTGGGGCAGGGGGCCTCTTGGGCGCAGGCCAGCAGCAGCAGGGTCACCATGTGCAGATGTCCGTGGCGGTGCCGGTCATGGGGATGCTGTCCACCCAGGCCTGGGCCTGCTCCGGGGTCAGCCTGGGGATGCAGTAGAGGAGGTCACCGTCCAGCTCTCCGATGCGGATGTCCACCGTCTCCCACAGGATGGCCACGACCGTCACATTGCCGTGGATCTCGTCGAAGGCGAGGTGCGGGGCGGCGCGCTTGGCGGAGTCGCCCTGGTTGCGCACCACGACGGCCGCGTTGACCCGCCCCATCTGGAGGGAGCCGTCGAAGCCCTCGACGCGGACGGGGAAGTCCCAGTCCTGGTCGACGCGCACCTCGCGCCAGCCGGTGACCTGCAGGCCGTCGGTGCTCTGGAGGGCGGGGAGCTCGACCAGGCCGTTTAGGACCACCAGCTCGCCGTCCACGTGGCGGAGCTTGGGCAGCACGGCCCCGTCGAACTGCAGGTCCCCGGACACCAGGCTGAGCTCAGGCAGCGCGCCCTCTGCGCCCCAGATGGTCCCGACGCCGGTGGCCTCGCGCAGGGAGGGGAGCACGACGTTGTTGCCCCAGTTGTGGGTGTCGACGGACTCCACCGCGCTCAGCGTCCCCACTCCCCGCAGGGTGCCCACCCAGCGCAGCCTGGGCGGGTCGCAGTCGCTGCCGGCGTAGACGTAGTCGGCGGTCTCCAGGGCGGGGAGATCGCAGCCGCCGGAGCCGCTGAGCGTGTCCACGTGGGTGAGCATCGGGGCGTCCAGTTGACCGCCCTCCAGCCAGAGATAGCGGGCCTCCTGCTGGGTGGGGAGCATCAGCGTGCCCTTCTGCACCCACAGGGTCGATTGCTCGCTGTGCTGCACCGAGAGGGTCCCGCTCCCCACCTTGCGGAGCGTCCGGTCCGGGCCCGCAGTGAGCACCACGTCGGCCCGGTGCTGGCCCCACCACCACAGGTCCCGGATGGGCGAGGTGATGGTGCGCTGCACGTCCTGTTGGCGGCGGTGCAGCTCCATCAGCGAGATCTCACGGCCGCCGGAGATCAGCGCCAGCGCGTCGCTGTTGGCGATCCGCAGCCAGACCACATCCGCGCGGGGGCCCAGGCTGAGGCTGCGCAGCGCGGCGTCCTGCACCACCATGTACTCGACCTCGTCCAGGGCGGGGAGGGTCAGGGACTCGGCCCCCAGCTCCAGCAGCAGCAGGCGCTCGGCCTCCTTCAAGGCGGGGAGGCGGAGCTGGGAGGCGCCCTGGATGTAGATTTCCTGGGCGCTGCGCAGCCGTTCCAGGGACAGCTCGGTCTGGGAGAGCACCGCGGTGAGGGTCTGGACCTCCTCCAGGTTGTCGAAGGACAGATCACCGGCGTCCTCGGAGATGGCCAGGGTGTCCACCCGGATCAGGGCGGCCACGGAGGCCGGATCGGTGTGGTCGTCGGCCAGGAGCAGCTCACTGACCTCGCAAACACAGGCCCCCTCGGGCAGCCCCTCCAGGCGTCCATTGACCCGGATGAGCGCACCCTCGCAGGCCTCCAGCTCGGTCGCCCGCACCAAGGGGGCCTGGCTGCAGCTCTGGGAGCAGGAGGCCTGGGTGGTCAGGGCGGCGTCCCGGTCGTCGCAGTCGTTGCCGTTGTCGACGCGGCCGGAGACCGGCTCGCAGGAGGCGACCGGATCGCTGGGGTCACCGAAGCCGTCCGCGTCCAGGTCGGCGTACCAGAGCGGACACTCCGCCGGGGGCGGGGGCTCTTGGGCGCAAGCCAACAGGATCGTCCAGAGCACAGCGCACTCCCCGAAGTCACCTCAGGGTAGCGGACTCTGACTGGCTTGTCACCTGTAGGGCGACAGGTCAGTACTCGGGATCGACCTCGGCCAGGTTCAGGACAAAGCGCAGGTTGTCCCGGTTCTTCCAGCGGCCGGTGTCGTCGGCGAACCTGTGGTCGCCCACCAAGACGACGTCCCCGCCCCAGCCGGGCCGCCAGGAGACGGCCACCAGGTCCCGGTCGACGGAGAGCTCGGCGTCGGCGTCGCCCTTGTCGATGGTGCAGGGGTTGGAGAGCAGCACGCCCTCTTCGATGCCCTTGGCGAGCTGGTTCCCGGGCTGCGCCTGGGCCAGGACCGGGACGCTGCTGCTCTCGCCGGTCAGGGACATGGGCGCGCCCAGGTCGGAGAGCAGGGTGGAGATCGCGCGGGAGTCGCAGTTGTCCTCGCCGGCCAGCACGATCATGCGGGTGCCGGCCTCCAGGCCCGCCTGGATCGAGGCCACGGTGTTCTCGCCCAGGATCACGTCCTCCTGCTGTCCGGGGGAGATGAAGAACACCGCGCGGTAGGCGCTGGCGTCGCTCATGGAGCTGCGGGTCTCGGCCTCGAAGCCGGCGGCGTTGAGCTCCTCGACCACCTGATTCCAGCCGCCGTTGCCCACCGAATCGCCGCTCACGCCGCCGTGTCCCTGGTAGACCAGGACCCGGTTGGAGCTGGGCCAGGTGATCTCGGTGGGGGTGGTGTCGGCGACGCTGTCTTGGGCGTCGCCCCCGGTGCAAGCGAGCAGGGCCAGGGCGATCAGCACGGAGTCTCCAGGGCTTGGGCTGGACGAACAACTTGCCTCGCTGCGCGCATCCTGTCACTTGGAGTGCATGCGACACGCCGACATCCTCACCGCTGCCGGGGCCAAGGTCCCCGCCCGTCTCCGCGCTTTCCTGGCCCTGCTGGCCGGCATGGAGGGCGAGCTGATGGACCCCACCGAACGGGGGGAGCTGCACCCCCTGGTGATCCCCATCGCGCGGGAGAAGAGCGGCGTGGTGGTGGGGCTGCTGCGGTGGCCCACCCCCGACGCCTCGATGGAGCTGCCCGTCGTGCGCGCCGGGACCCTGGGCATGACCCTGTGGGCCGGCTCCATCGACCAGCTCCTGCACGCCGAGCTCGCCACCCGCGACGTGGACGGCGAAGACAGCAGCGGCCTGCTCGCGGCGGCCAACCGGGACGAGGTCCTCTACCAGCCCGGCTGGGTGCGGGAGTCCGGCCTGCCCCTCAAGGCCTACCTGCTGATGCGCGTGGGCGGCCTGCCCCACCTCTACGAGGAGCTCGCCCTGGGGCACCAGGAGAAGGGCGACACCATGAGCGCGGCGATCACCGCGGAGCGCTCGGGCTCGGCGGCCCCCGGCTGGGCCCGTCCCCAGGCCTTCCTGAGCCGCCTGATGGCCAAGCAGGGGCGCCCGGAGCCCGCCCGGGAGGCCGCCCGCGCCGCCCTGACCCTGCCCCTGTGGACCCTGGGTATGCCCTTCGAGGAGGTCGCCGAGCGTGCAGGTTGGAGCGCGCCTTTCAAGGCCGACCCCTACCGCATCCTGGCCGAGGACGAGAGCAAGCCCCCCCTGGACCGCGCCGCCCACTGGATGGACGTCTGGGCCATCGAGCAGCGGCCCTGGTCGGAGCTCCGGCCCACCCTGTCCTCGCTGTACCGAGAGGCTGGTATGGAGGATCTGGCGGACTTTGTAACCTGAGAGGTGACAACCCTGGTGGAGTTGGACTAAGGTCTCCCTCGTCCCCCCACTGGAGCCCCCCTTGCTGTCTCTCTGGTTGACCCTGAGCGCCTGCCTGACCCCTGCGACCCCGACCGTCCAGGCCGGCGAGCGTCCCAACGTGCTGGTCATCGTCCTGGACACCCAGCGCCCGGACCGCCTGGGGCTCAGCCCGTCCGACCCCGATGTCAGCCCGTGGATGCGGGAGCTGGCGCTGGACGGGGCGCGCTTTGACCGGGCCTACAGCACCTCTTCGTGGACCATCCCGTCGCTGGCGACGATGATGACCGGGCAGTACCCCAACCAGCACGCGGTCGTGGAGGGCGCCGTCCCCGCGAGGCGGCGGGCCATGGAGGCGGGGCAGGAGGTCCGGCCACTGCCCAGGATGGACCAGGACCTGCTCACCATCGCGCAGCTCTTCCGGCGCAACGGCTACGAGACGGTCGGGGTGACCACCAACCTGCTGCTGATGCCGCGGCAGGGCTTTGAGCGGGGCTTTGTCACCTTCCGGCGCTACACCGCGCCCGAGTTCGAGGTCTACAGCGGCAGC
Organism: Myxococcota bacterium; assembly: GCA_036229005.1. Taxonomy (GTDB): domain Bacteria; phylum Myxococcota_A; class UBA796; order UBA796; family CAJQPC01; genus CAJQPC01. The sequence goes on along the minus strand of JAZAMN010000005.1, from coordinate 34,217 downwards.
CGGGAGCCCGACCCCACCGACGTGACGGACTGGGCCCCTGAGACCCGCAAGGAGGCCCCGGTCGACGCCGAGCGCGTGTCCCACTGGCTGCAGGACCAGAAAGAGAAGCTGCACGGCGCCAAGCCCTTCTTTCTGTGGGTGCACCTCACGGATCCGCACCAGCCCTACCACCGGTGGGCTCCGTGGTTCCAGGACAGCGCGGACCCCCAGCAGGAGATGATCAACGCCTACGACAGCGAGGTCCGCTACACCGACGCGTGGCTGGCCAAGATGGTGCAGAGCCTGGAGATTCCGGACAACACCTACATCTTTGTCGTCAGCGACCACGGCGACGCCTTCGGGGAGCACGGGGCCTACTCGCACGGCACCAACACCCACCTCTACCGCGAGGTGAACGACGTGGTCTTCCTGGCCAAGGGGCCGGGCATCCAGGCGGGCCTGCAGCCGGAGTTCCCGGTCTCGCTGGTGGACCTCTACCCGACCCTGGCGGGGGTGGTGGACATCGCGCCGCCCCAGGGCCAGAGCGGCGGGGTGGACCTGAGCCCAATCCTCAAGGGGGAGAAGGGGGCGCGGTTGCTCTCGGAGCGGCTCGCGGAGCGGCCGATCTACGCCATCCGGTCCTCGCTGCAGTCCGCCAACCGTGGGGACTGGATGGTCGTGCGAGGTCACTACAAGCTCATGGAGACCAACACCACCAAGGAGCTCTACGACCTGCAGCAGGACCCCGGGGAGACCCACAACCTGTACGGCAAGGCGCCCGCGGGCGTGCAGGCGGAGCTCACCGCCCTGCTGGACCAGCACCGGGCCCAGGCGCGCGTGGACTCCGCCCAGGAGCAGAGCATCGAGCTGGACGAAGACACCCTCGATGCCCTGCGGGCCATGGGGTACGTCGAGTAGAACGCGGGGCCCCAGGCCCTACTGCCCCAGGGCGTGGTCCACGCCGCGCATGCCGAACACCACCGCGGGCCCCAGTGTGCTCCCGGGCCCGGGGTAGGTGCGGCCCATGACCGAGGCCGTGGAGTTGCCGGTCGCGTAGAGCCCCGGGATGGGGCGCTGCTCCGGGGTCAGGACGCGGGCGTGCTCGTCGGTGAGCAGGCCGCCCTTGGTGCCCAGGTCGCCAGGGACCATGCGCACCGCGTAGAAGGGCCCCTGCTCGATCGTGCCCAGGTTGGGGTTCGGCTTGACCGTGGGGTCGCCGTAGTAGTTGTCGTAGGCGGTGCGGCCGCGCTGGAAGTCCTCGTCCACGCCCACGGCGGCGAAGGTGTTGAAGCGCGCGACCGTCGCCTTGAGGCCCTCGCCGTTGATGCCGCACTGGACGGCGAGCGCGTCCAGGGTGGGGGCCTTGAACAGGTTCTCGGACGCCAGCCAGGACTTGGGGGTGATGCCGGGAGGCGCCATGCCGAAGAGGTAGCGGCGGCGGTGGCGGGCATCCAGGATGAGCCAGAAGGGGGGCGGCGGGCCGCCGGGGTTCTGCGCCAGCATCGCGTGGCCGACGTCGATGTAGCTGGCGGACTCGTTGGTGAAGCGCTGGCCGGCCTCGTTGACCAGGATGCAGTGGGGCATGGAGCGCTCGGTCACCGAGAACATGGGGTTGCCGTCGGCGTCCAGGAAGGAGCCGCCCCACCAGGCGTCGTCCATCAGCGCCACGGCGGCGCCCAGCTCGGTCCCCAGCAGGATGGCCTCGCCTTGGTCACCCGGTGCGACCGAGGTGTACTCGCCCCCAACGGGCTGGTGGGTGCGCCGCAGCGTGTCGTTCTTCGCGAAGCCTCCTGCCGCCAGGACCACCCCCCGGAGCGCCCGGATTCGCTTGCGCACGCCGCCCTGCTCGCAGACCACACCGACGACCGCGCCGTCCTGGCTCACCAGCTCGACCAGGGGGCTCGAGAGCCGCAGGTCCACGCCCAGCTCCAGGGCGCGCTGGGTCAGCCGGGCCATCAGGGCCATGCCGATGCCCAGGGGCTTGCGGAGGCTGAGGAACCAGCCGATGGTCCGCAGCATCACCCCGCTGGTCGCGGCGAAGCCCCGCCAGGTCCGCAGCGCGCGCGGCAGCAGGAACACGTCCTTGGTGGTCATCGCGATGTAGGGCGTGGGGTCCATCGTGCTCAGGGTGGCGGCCCAGGGGCCCAGATCGCGCTCGTTGAACACGTCGAGCTCCACCCCCCGGCCGATGCGTCCGCCGGGTTTGTCCGGGTAGTAGTCGGGGTACTCGCTGGCGCGCAGGACGGGCATGCCGTGCTGCTCCAGCCAGGGCACCACCTGGGCGGCGGTCTCCACGAAGGCCCGGCGCCGCTCGGGGCTGCTGGCGGGGCCCACGTCCCCAATGACGGTGTCCATGTAGCGCAGCGCGTCCTCGGGGCTGTCCGGCTCGCCATCGCGCGCCATCAGCGGATTGCAGGGGAGCCACATGCCGCCGCCAGACCACGCCGAGGTGCCTCCCCAGCGAGCCTCCCGCTCCAGCACGACCACCCGCTTGCCCTGCTCGGCGCCGCGCAAGGCCGCCGCCATCCCGCCCGCGCCGCTCCCGACCACGACCAGGTCGGCCTCTTCATCCCAGCTCAGCTCCGACATCGGACCTCCAGGAGGGGAGCCTAGCCGAGTGGCGTCCTAAAAGGCAACAGCTTGTCGCCTTTGTGATCCTGTCAGGAATTGGGGGCAGCGCCGCGCGGCCGCGATAGTGCCCGGGGCATCGCCCGGTTCTCGGGCTGGAGGTTCCCAAATGCGCAAGTCCCTGATCCCCGCCCTCGCTTCCTTCGCCGCCCTGGCCCTGGCCTGCGGAGGGGGTGATGTCGCCGATCCCAGCACCGCCCCCTCCACCGCAGCCCCCGCTGCTGACGGCACCCCCGCTGCAGCCGCTGTCTCCGGCGAGTCGTTCGGCAAGTGGAGCTCGCCCGACGACGACATGTCCAAGGCCCTCAAGGCGCGCGGCTGGGACGTGGACTTCTGCGAGAAGTACAGCGAGGGCGACGTCTACCATAGCTGCGCCGCCAGCAAGGGCAGCCTGTGGGCGGAGCTGGAGGTGATCGACCACGAGAGCCTCGAGGACGCCAAGTGGGAGGCCGAGGACGAGGAGACCGTCGCCCGCGACGGCAAGCGCACCCTGGAGATCAGCATCTACGACGCCAGCGCCGCCCAGACCCTCGGCGAGCTGGTCCTGCCCAAGGGCGGCAAGATCCACGAGCTGAGCACCTCGGCCGCCGAGAAGGCCGTCACCGGCAAGGGCTGGTCCGTGATGGAGTCCTCGACCTCCAAGGACGACGGCTACATCTACGGCGAGATCATGGCCATCAAGGGCTCCAACCTGCTCTTCATGGACTGGGAGCTCCCCAGCGGCGCCAAGGGCGGCCGCGACGAGCGCGGCACCGAGGAGGGCGTGTTCTACGTGTCCCAGGGCGACGAGAGCTACTTCTCCGTTGGGCTCTACGACACCACCCAGGCCAAGTCCCTGCTCAAGGAGCTGGGGGGCTGACAGAGCAGAGAGGGGCCCTCCGCTTGGGGCCCCTCGGTTCACCTCAGCCTGTCCTCGTCGATGGACGCAAGCGAGGACAGGTGGGGTGCGCTCAGGTCTCGGGCGGTGCGGGCACCCGCTCGAAGCTGATCCGGCCCGGGTCCTCCTCGCTCTCCTTGACCAGGCCGACCTTGACCGTGTCTCCGGGGTCGTAGCCCCCGCGCACGATGGCCTTGGCCATGGGGTTGAGCAGGTAGTTCTGGATCGCGCGCTTGAGCGGGCGGGCGCCGTAGAGCTCGTCGAAGCCGGCCTCGGCCAGGGCCTCGATGGCCTCCTCCGACAGCTCGACCTGCAGGTCGCGGGCGGCCATGAGCTTCTCGACGCGCTTCATCTGGATGCGCAGGATGGAGCTCATGTCCTCGCGCTTGAGGCGGTCGAACACGATGATGTCGTCGATGCGGTTGAGGAACTCGGGCCGGAAGGACTGCTGCAGCTCCTTGAGCACGGCGGCCTTGCCCTTCTCGAAGTCGTCCTTGTGCTCGAAGAGGTGCCGGGCGCCCACGTTCGAGGTCATGATCAGCACCACGTTCTTGAAGTCCACGGTGCGGCCGCGCGAGTCGGTCAGGCGGCCGTCGTCCAGGACCTGGAGCAGGGTGTTGAAGACGTCGGGGTGGGCCTTCTCGATCTCGTCCAGCAGGACGACGGAGTAGGGGCGCCGGCGCACGGCCTCGGTGAGCTGGCCGCCCTCGTCGTAGCCGACGTAGCCGGGAGGCGCTCCGATGAGGCGGGCCACGGAGTGCTTCTCCATGTACTCGGACATGTCGATGCGCACCATGGAGTTCTGGTCGTCGAACAGGAACTCCGCCAGGGCGCGGGCGAGCTCCGTCTTTCCGACGCCGGTGGGGCCCAGAAAGATGAAGCTGCCGATGGGGCGGTCGGGGTCCTGCAGGCCGGCCCGGGCGCGGCGCACGGCGTCGGAGACGGCCACGATGGCGTCGTGCTGGCCGACCACGCGGTTGTGGAGGTTGTCCTCCATGCGCAGCAGGCGCTCCTGCTCGCCCTGCTTGAGCTTGGTGACGGGCACGCCCGTCCACTTGGAGACCACGTAGGCGATGTCGTCGTCGGTGACGTGCTCGCGCAGGATGCCGCCGCCGTCCGCCTGCAGCTCCGCGAGGGTCTGCTGGGCCTTGGCGATGTCGTCCTTGGTCTGCGGGATGTCGCCGTACTGCAGGCGACCGGCCGTCTCGTAGTCGCCGGCGCGGGTGGCCGCGTCCAGTCGGAACTGCATCTGCTCGGCCTTCTCCTTGAGGGACTGGATCTTGTCCAGGGCGTCGCGCTCGGCCTGCCACTTGGCGGTCTTGGACTTGGCCTCCTCCTCCAGGTTGGCGATCTCCTCGCTCAGGCCGGCGGCGCGGTCCTGGGCGTTCTTGTCCTTCTCCTTGGAGACGGCGGTGAGCTCGATCTTCTTGCCGGCGATGGTGCGCTGCAGGATGTCGATCTCGGCCGGGACGGACTCGATCTCCATCTTGAGGCGCGAGGCGGCCTCGTCCACCAGGTCGATGGCCTTGTCCGGGAGCTGGCGGTCCGCGATGTAGCGGTCGGAGAGCTTGGCGGCGGCGACCACGGCGTCGTCGGTGATCTTGATGCCGTGGTGGACCTCGTACTTCTCCTTGATGCCGCGGAGGATCTGGATGGTCTGCTCCAGGCTGGGCTCCCCCACGAACACGGGCTGGAAGCGGCGCTCCAGGGCCTTGTCCTTCTCCACGTGCTTGCGGTACTCGTCCAGGGTGGTCGCGCCCACGCAGCGCAGCTCACCGCGGGCCAGAGCCGGCTTGAGCATGTTGCCCGCGTCCATGGAGCCCTCGGCCTTGCCGGCGCCGACCATGGTGTGGAGCTCGTCGATGAAGAGGATGATCTCGCCGTTGGAGTTCTCGATGTCCGAGAGCACGGACTTGAGGCGCTCCTCGAACTCGCCGCGGTACTTGGCGCCGGCCAGCAGGGCGGCCAGGTCCAGGGAGAGCACCTTCTTGTCCTTGAGGGACTCGGGCACGTCCCCGGTGGCGATGCGCTGGGCGATGCCTTCGACGATGGCGGTCTTGCCGACGCCGGGCTCGCCGATCAGCACGGGGTTGTTCTTGGAGCGGCGGGAGAGCACCTGCAGGGTGCGGCGGATCTCCTCGTCGCGGCCGATGACCGGGTCCAGCTTGCCCTCGGAGGCCTCGGCCGTCATGTCCTTGGTGTACTTGGACAGGGCCTCGTAGTTGTCCTCGGCCTCCTTGCCGGAGACGGACTGGCCGCCGCGCAGGGCCTCGATGGCGGAGATCAGGCGGTCCTCGGTCACGCCGTACTGGTGCAGCATGTCCCGGGTCTTGGACTTGGCCTTCTCCAGGCCCACCAGCAGCATCTCGCTGGGGACGTGGGTGTCCTTGTAGCGCTTGGAGACCTTCTCAGCCTGGTCCAGGGCGTCCTGCAGGCTGCGGGAGACGCGGGCCTGGTTGGAGCCGGAGACCTTGGAGATGTTGTTGACGATCTGCGCGGTGGACTCCTTGATGGCGCTCAGATCGGCGCCGACCCGGCGCAGGATGTTGGGGACCACGCCGTCGTCCTGAACCAGCAGCGCCAGCATGAGGTGGGCCGGGCGGACCTCGGGGTTGCCCATGCGCCCAGCGATGCGCTGAGACTCTGCGATGGCCTCGACGGCCTTGACCGTGAACTTCTCGAATGACATGTGCTTCCTCGCGTGTGGGAGGGGAGGGGCCCGGAGGCCCCGCTTGCTTGCTCAGATGGTAGTCACGGCTGGGCGGGCGTAAAACCGCCGGGGCGGCGAGTTGTCCCCAGAGAGGCAGGCAAGCCCCTGCTGAGGGGGGCCGAAGATTCGCATGGCAGGCTTGCATCCGGGCTCTGGGGATGGCACATGCGGGGCATGTCGATCCTGTCTCTCTGCTGCGCGCTCGCCTTCGGCCAAGGCACCAAGACCCAGTCCCCGGGCTGGATGGACGGCTACAGCGCCGGCGAGCAGGCCGCACGGCAGGACTTCAGGCGCTATCGGGCGGCCACCGGGGGCGTGCTCGCGGGAGGTGCTTCGGCGGGGGCTGGCGCGGCGCTCGGGGCGGTCCCGCGGGTCGACAGCCCGGGCTGCGCGGTGGTGGGCTGCGGGGCGGTGGGCCTGGCTTCGGCGGCCTGGGCCTGGGACCTGCTCCCGATGGAGCCCCCCGCGCTCCCCCCCGACACCCCCAGCGACTACGCGGAGGGCTACACCCTGGGCTACCAGGACGAGCTGCTCACCCTGCGCCGCAAGTGGAGCCTGATCTCGGGCGGCCTCACCGTGCTCGCGGTCGGCGGGACCTGGGCCCTGGGGTCGCGCCTGCTGGGCTGGGGAGGATAGGGTGCTGACCGGAGGCGTGATGCTGCTGCTGTGCATGTCCCTGGCACTGGCCCAGGACCCGGCCCCTGCGGAAGGGGAGGAGGAGACCTCGGCCTCCCAGGATGAGGTCCTCACCGGCGACGCCGCGTGGGAGCCCTCCGACAGCTCTGCACCCGAGTCCACCGACGAGGACACCGGGGCCCAGACCGAGCTCCCCACGGAGATCGCAGCGCCCATGGCCCAGAGCGAGGTCCAGCCCGGACCCACCGAGCCCGAGGTGGCCGCCGAGCCCCCAGCGCCCGCCGAGCCGCCCCCGCCCCAGGGCACCTACGAGGAGGGCTACGCCGCGGGCGTCGTTGCCGCCCAGGAGTTCACCGACTGGCTGCAGCCCGCCGTCTCCAGCGCCGGGCAGGGCGCCGGCATCGCCGGGGTGGGCATGGCCTGCGGCGGCCTGGTCTGCGGCGGCCCCGTCATCCTGGCGGGCGTGGGCTACCCCGTCTACAAGAACTGGCGCGAGGTCCCCGAGCCGCCCCCCGGCCATTGGCAGACCTACTCCGCGGACTTCCAGACCGGCTTCATCCAGGGCTACCAGGCCACCGCGCGCAAGACGCGCACCCGGTCCTCGCTGGCGGGCGCAGGTGTCGGGATGCTGGTGGGCGCCACGACCGCATCGGTGGTGGTCTACGCGGCCTACCAGAACCAGGGTCTGTCCTTCTTCCCGGGACAGTAGGGCAGGGCCCCCGCGCTCAAGACGGGCCCCACGGGGTCAGCGCAGGATGAGCTGCGCCTTGTCGAAGTCGCGGGCCTGCACCAGCACGCGCTGCTCCAGCTCCAGGCGCAGCTCGGACACGCGCTCGGCGTCCTTGCGGCCCATGGCCTGCTCCAGCAGACCAAAGCGGTACTCCAGCTCGGTGGCCTGCGCGGCGCTGGACTGCTCGCGGATCAGCACCTCCAGCTCCGGCTCGAAGCTGCCCAGGTAGACGTCGCGTACCAGGGCCTGGGCGGCGCTGCGGTCACCCTGCTGGTGCAGGGCCTCCGCCTCGGCCAGGCCGGCCTGGACGGTCAGCGCCCGGGCCTCCCACATGCCCTCGGCGTAGGCGGCCCCTCCGGACCCGATCGGGCCGAGAACGTCCACACCATGACAAGCCAGCAGCAGCGAAAGCAGGATCAGCATGCGCCATGGATCACACGCGTTCCTTGACGCGTCAACTGTTTTCTGATCTCTGCGCGCGCAGCACCAGCGCGCCGGCCCGGTGGTAGCCCAACAGCGTCTCGTAGTCGGGGTAGTAGGCGCTGGGCTCGAAGGCCTCGGGGGGCTTGGGGGCCTCGGGGCGGGGGATCTGGTGGGCGCGCACCTGGGACCAGCCGGTGTCCTGCAGCGCCTGCATCCAGCGGGCCATGGACCAGTTGTGCACCTGCACCTTGAGGGCGTCGGACCAGCTCCGCCCCACGGGGCTGTCCGCGTAGAGCTCGATGATCACCGCGAGCTCGCCGCCGGGGGCCGTCACCCGCAGCCACTCCCGCAGGGCCTGGGCGGGGTCGGGGTAGTAGTAGAGGCTCTCTACCGACAGCAAGTGGGAGAAGTGGCCGTCGGGGTAGGGGAGCTGGGCGCCGCTGGCCACCTGGAACTGGCCGGGGCCCTGCTTCGCGCGCGCGATCATGGCGGGGGCGATGTCCACGCCGTGGGCCTCAGCGGCGCCGGCCTCCAGCAAGCGACGCACCAGCCAGCCCGCCCCGCAGCCCACGTCCAGGGCGCGGCTCTCGGGGCCGAACTCCAGGTCCTCCAGCACCGGGCGCACGACAGGCCAGTGGCCGTCCTCCATGCGCTCCCCGCGGCCGCTGGCGGCCCAGTCGTCGAACTCGGTGGCGGCGGCGGCTTCGATGTCGGCTGGATTCACTGGCAACTCCTTGGCTGCCTGGGTGTTAGCCCCCCAAGTGGAGGAGCACCATGCCCCAGTGGGCCACCGACCTTGGCAGCCAGATCGTCGGAGCGGCGGACCAGACCGCCCTGGGCTTCCGCGGCATCGTGGGGCTGCTGGGTGGGCTGCTGGCCCTCGCAGGGGCGCGCCTCTACAAGCTGAGCATCCTGGCGCCGGGCATCGTGCTCGGCCTGTTCGTGGGCACCCTGCTCCCCGGAGACATCGACGCCGCCATCCGTGCGGTGGTCGCGGTGGTGCTCGCCGGCCTGGGCGCGCTGCTCTGCCGCTTCGTCGAGCGCGCCGCGGTCTCTGTGTTCGGCGCCGTGCTCACCGGCGGCCTGGCCTACACCCTCTACCCCCTCTTCCAGGGGGAGCCCTCGCCCTGGTGGCTGCCCGCCGCCGCCGCTGGCCTGGGCCTGCTGCTCTTCCCCAAGCTCTTCCACGCCCTGTTGCGCCCCCTGACCGCCATCCTGGGCGGCCTGCTGGTCTCCGTCGCGGTGGGCCAACCCGGGCACCCGCTGGTCATCGGGGGCGTCGCCGCCGTGGGCATGGTCGTGCAGTTCAGCGCGGGGCGCAAGAAGGACAGCAAGACCAAGGATTGAGCGCTGCTTTGGGCCCTCTCGCCACGTGGGCGCCTACTCCATCACATCCAGGAGCATGCCCCAGTAGCTGCCCTCCCGGCCCTCCTGCTCGATGGCCGTGCGCAGCGTGCAGTCGCCCCCCGCCGCCACACAGGCCTCATACAGCGCGAGAGCGTGGCTGGGGTGGTGCAGCGGGTCGTCGCTGTAGGCCTCTACCGTCGAGCCATTCTCCACCCACAGCACCGGGTCCCCGGCGTCCCAGGCCCCCGCGTAGTCCAGCACCTCGCCGATGGGCTGGGCCTCCCACACCGCGTCGGCGTCCGACTGGGTCAGGGCCGCGGGGTAGTCCCCGAGCAGCGCGCGCACCTCGGCCTCCTCCACCTCCAGCAGGGGGGCCCAGCGGGAGAAGTCCAGGGTGACCTGGCTGGTCGCGTGGACCACCGCCTGCACCCGCGTGGACTCGCGCAGCACCGGATCGGACCGGTCGGCATCGGCGAGGTCATCCGTGGCCCCGATCCACGTCGCGCAGCCCCCGCCCGCGGAGCTGCCCATCACCATGGTGGGCAGCGCGTCCACCCCCAGATCCTCGCGGTAGCGCAGGTACTGCACGCTGCGGGCGCAGTCGCGCAGGATGGTGTCCAGGCGCGCTCCGTCCAGGCTGGGGTCCGTCCCTTCGCCCTGGGGATCGGGGGCCTCCATGTCGCTGAGGTGGTGGTAGCCAAAGCGGTAGTTCACCGTCGCGACGGCTACGTCTGCGCCCAGCAGTCCCTCGACGGCGCCCAGATCGAGATCCGAGCGATCACCCCCCACGAAGCCGCCGCCGTGGAAGTAGATCAGCAGAGCGCCGGGATCCGCTGGGACCCAGAGATCCAGTTCCGTCCGCGCGTGGGGGCCGTAGGGCACGTCCTGGTGGAAGGCGTGGGGCACCCCCGTGATCCGGGGATCGCCGTCGGGCAGGTGCGTCCCGGGATCCTCCAGGTAGTCCAGGCCCTCTCCGGCGTCGTAGTCCGAGAACCAGGCGCGCAGATCCAGCCCTTGGGGCGCGCTGTCCTGGACGCTCTGGGTGTCCTCGGGTGGGTTGACGGCGGGATTCTGGCCGGTGCAGGCCAAGACGAGGGTGAACAGCGGCATGGGGTGTCCTATGAGGGCCTTGGACCCCCCATTGTGCCTGGATCGAAAGCCCTGATCTCCCTGCTGCCGGCTCTGCTCGTCGCCCTCTGGGGCTGCGCCCCCGCCGCCATGATGGGCCCGCCCGTCCCGCTGGCGGTGGACACCCCTCTGGAGATCTCCGCCGCGGCGGTGGGCTCCGGCCCCGTCACCCCCGAAGGCGAGGGCGGCTGCAGCCTGCTCTGGGGCTGCCGCGGGGTCTCCGGCCAGCTCTCCGGTCGGGTGGCCCTCAGCGAGCGCCTGGAGGTGGGCGGCGTGGTCTACGGAGGCAACATCTCGGGCGCCGGCGCGGGGGTCTATGGGCGCCTCTGGTACGTGGACGCTCCGCGCTTCCGCCTGGGGGGCGAGCTCCAGGGGGGCTTCGCCTGGGCCGCGGCCGCCCTCCCCATGGCCGGCATGGTCAGCGAGCGGGTCTGGATCACCGCCAGCCCCAGCGTCGGTCTGCGCCACCTGAGCGTGGTCCGCGTGCCCTTGGGCGTTGGCGTCCAGCTCTCCGAGCGCTGGTGGCTGCAGGGAGAGCTCGCCGTCGGCTGGGACCCCTGGCGCGTGTTCCAGGACCCCGAGCAGGTGCACCTGCAGGGCGCCCTCAGCCTGAGCTGGCGGCCCGCGCTGTAGTGAACTCGGCTACCGCCACACCGCCCAGGCGCCGCTGCCGCCCAGATCGGTGCAGTTGATCTCGGCCCACTCGTAGTTCACGGCGTTCAAGGCCGTGAAGGGCGCGCCGTCGATCGCGATCTCGGCCTGCTGCCCGTTGGCCACGGAGACGTCCTCGTCGGCCTCGAAGATGCGCTCCCGCCAGTCCTGCACGCCGCACTCGTCGTCCACGGTGGCCTCGACGTTGCCCTGGGCCAGGCTCAGTCCCTCCCAGGGATCGTCCCCGAGCGGTGCACCCCAAGCGGCCTCGTCCGCCGCGAACACCAGCCCCTCCTCGTCGGAGATCAGCAGCGCCTGGCTCTCCCCCCACGACATCACGGACATGAAGCGCGCGGTGAGCCGCTGCCCGACCACCAGGTCCAGCTCCGGCGTCACGAAGGCCACCGGCTCATACACATCCATCTCCTGCAGGCCGACGCCCACGAACCAGATCTGCGGGTTCTCGTCCGCGTCGAGCACCTGGATCTCCAGCATGCGGTCCGCCTGCGCGTTGCAGGCCACCAGGTTGAACTCCGGGTGGTTCTCGTCCTCGGCCAGCTCGGTGACGCTGATGAGCTCGCCCTCCAGCGTGACCTCCTGGGTCTCGAAGTCCCAGACCACGTCGGGGTCCTCCGTCCCCAGGCACAGGTGCATGCCCACGGTCTCGGGGCGCTCCTTGGGCAGGCCGATGTTCTCGCAGGCAATCAGGGAGAAGAGCAGGATCATGGGGTCTCCAGGCTGGGTGGTCTACCCCGTTGCATCTGGCGTGCCACCCACGGATTTCAATGACTTCCATCGGCGAGGTGCGGCGAACCACGACATCTGAATCACACCCCTTCCTCGGCGGAGTCCGGGACCCCCAGCGCGGTGGCCCACTGCTGCGAGAAGTCGCCCATGGGCCTGAGCAGCCCCCACAGCTCCAGGCCCAGCGGCGTCAGCTCGTAGCCCCGGTCTCCCCGGGTGACCAAGGCGCTCTCCCGCAGCTCCTTGAGACGCCGGTTCAGCAGCGAGGCCGATACGCCGTCGCAGCGCGCTTGAAGTCCCCGAAAGGTCTGAGGGCCGTCGGCAAGCTGCCAGACGATGCCCATGGCCCAGGTGCGGCCGAGCAGATCGAAGAGCGCCATGATGGGACGGCCGGTCTCGGAGCCGCGGACGGGTTCGCCAGGACGGGGAGTGTTGCTCATGGAGGGAGGCTAACGCGCTTGCTTCTGATTCGAGAGCGCTCTATATTCAGGAGCGCTTCCAAAAGAGAAGCAAAGGAGTGTTCGATGTCCTATGTTCTTGTGCGCACCACCGTCCACGACCCCGCCGCCTTCGAGGCCTACCGCCGCCTCGCGGGGCCGAGCATCCAGGCGCACGGCGGCAGAATGCTGGCCAAGGGCCCCGTCCTGGAGAGCCTGGAGGGAGCCGAGTCTGCGCAGCGCGTGGCGCTGATCGCCTTCGACGACCCCGAGACCGCGCGGCGTTGGTACGACTCGCCGGCATACCAGCAGGCCGTCCGCGCCCGCGCCGGGGTCGCGGAGATGAGCCTCACCCTCTTCTGAGGGGGCTGTTGCCGCGCGCGGCCTCTAGCGCCTGCCCCAGCCCGCTCTCCTGCCGCGGGGAGCACAGCAGGCGAAGCGCGGCGAGCAGCGGCAGCCTGTCCTCGCCGGACTCCAGGAGCCTCGCCCCATGTTCGGCCGCCTGGACAGCCGCCGCTTGCCTGCTGGGCGCTCGCCCGAGTAGCCTGCTTGAATGCTGACTTTGCTCCCGCTCTTTCTCGCCTGCAAGGGCCTCCGGGTCAACGACGCCTCCCAGCCGGAGCCGGACCCTCGCTCCCAGGACACCGATTTGTCGGACTCCGGCCAGACGGACACCGGTCGGACGGACACCGGTCAGACGGACACCGCCGACACCGGGGGGCCTCCGGGACCTGAGACCATCTGCCAGCCTTGGGCCACGCCCTCGGACCCCTACGACCAGAGCGTGATCCCCTTCGAGGTCGCCCCCAAGGACCCGGAGCTGGCCAGGGTGGTGCTGATCGCGGGCGAGAGTTCCGATCACCCCGTCGGCCAGCATGAGTTCGTCTCGGTCATGGCCATCCTGGCTCAGGCCCTCTGCCAGAACCCTGGCGTCGTGCCGGTCCTGGTGCGCGATGGCTGGCCGGCGGACTCCACGGTGCTGGATGATGCGGACACCATCGTTCTCTACGCCGACGGCGGGGAGGACCACCCCTTCCTGCAGCCTGAGCGGGCCAGGCGAATCCAGGCGCACATCGACGGCGGGGGCGGCTTCGTGAACCTCCACTATGCGGTGGAGTACGACTCTCCGCCGTCCGCCCAGAGCCTGAGCTGGCTGGGGGGAGCCTACGAGCAGGGGGTGTCCTGCAATCCCCTCTGGACCGCCGACCTCAAGGGCCAGGGCTCGCCGATAAATCAGGGCGTCGACGAGTTCTCAATCGACGACGAGTGGTACTTCAACCTGCAGTTCGCCGACTCAGGGGTCAGCCCGGTGCTCAAGGCCACACCCCAAGACGGGCAGCGCTGCAGCAGCTCGGCTGCCGCCCATCCAGGACGGGCGGAGACCCTGGCCTGGAGCTTCGAGCGGGGAGACGGCGGCCGCTCCTTCGGCTTCACCGGTGGCCACTGGTACGGGAACTGGGTCGACAGCGAGCAGACCCCCTACGCAGGCCACCAGCGCCGCCTGGTGCTCAACGGGATCCTCTGGACCGCGGGTGTCCCCATCCCCGAAGGGGGCAGCCATGCCGAGGTGGACCCCGCGATCGTGGGCATGTTCCTGGGCACACGGGACTGAGCCTCGCGGCCACCGCGACTCGCGGGGCTACAGGGCCTACCTGGCGCTCACTCGCGCGCGGCCGCCAGCGCCCGCCCCAGCCCGCTCTCCTGCCGCGGGGAGCACAGCAGGCGAAGCGCGGCGAGCAGCGGCAGCCTGTCCTCGCCGGACTCCAGGAGCCTCGACCCATGTTCGGCCGCCTGGACAGCCAGGAGGTTGAGGGCCCGACTCTGAGGGAGCGCCAGCCGCTCCTCCAGGGACTCCCGCCGCAGGAAGGCCAGCAGCTCCGCCCGCGACAGCCCGCGGCCCAGGGCGACGGCGTGGTCGGGGTTCCGGGTGAAGGCGGCGCGCTCCAGGGCCGGGATGCCCCCCGAGGCCGGCTCGCGCAGCCCCACCGCCTGTCCGTCCAGCCCGCCCAGGTGGCTGAGTCGCCAGACCGCCGCGAGCAGCAGGGGGACGGCCACGGGTCCGCAGGGCTCCTGGAGGCGCTGGGCCAGGGCCACGCAAAGCTCCAGGGTGCGGCTCAGGGCGCCGAAGCCCAGCGGCTGGGTGCGATCGAACTCGTGGGCGATGTCAAAGCGCAGCATGCGTTGGCTGGCGGCGACCACCAGGATCTCGCCCAGATCGGGGAGGGGGACGCCGCTCTGGATGGCGTGGATCCAGGCCTCCAGGCAGGCCTCGGGGGGGCTCTGCAGCAGGCTGTGGAGCAGCTTGCCGCGGTCGAACCAGGCGGGGGCGCCGGTGATGGCGGCGCGCTGGAGGGCGCGCAGGTCCAGGGCCTCCAGTCGGGTGTGCCAGGGGCCGTGAACCGAGGCGCCGCCCGTGATGGTGCGCCGGAGTCCCCCCAGGATCAGGGTGCGCTGGGCCGGGGTCGCGCCGCAGCCGTCCAGCAGGGTGAAGGCCGCCCCGACGCTGCCCAGGTGGACCACCGCGCTGGGGTCGGCGCAGAGCTGCAGCAGGGTGTCCTCGTCTGCGGGCTCGGTCTCCGAGGAGGTCTTGCGGGCGGGTGCCCGGCGGTGCAGGTGGGCGCAGCCCTCGTAGAGCGTGCCCAGCAGCCACTCCTCCTGCCCCTGTCCCAGGCGCTCCAGGACCACGCCGGCCAGGGGGAGCACCCAGCTCGTGTTGAGGCCCAGGCGGGCATCCAGCCAGGCCGCGTGCAGGACGAGGGGAGCGAGGGGGAGGCGCTCGTCACGGGCTTGGACCACCGCTCGGGCGATCGTCCGCAGGTCCCCAGCGCGCACCCCGCGGGTCAGCGAGGACAGGCTGTCTGCGATCCGCGGATCGTTGTCGGGAGGGGGCCGCACGTCTGGGGGCTATCCGCCCGCGCGCTCGGTCTCCAGCGCCTGCTGCGCGCGCTCCCAGAGGGCCTGGATCTCCGCGTCCTCCGGCATCAGGCGACCCAGGGGGGCGATGGTGCGCACGGCCTCGGCGTTGCGGCCGACCTCGAGCAGGCACTCGGTCAGGCGAACGCGCACGGGCAGGTTGTAGCGGTTCATGGCCAGGGCGTCCTGGAGGGCCTCGATGGCGGCGTCGGCCTGTCCGGTCTCCCACAGGGCCTGGGCCAGGGTGGACATCGCCCAGGGGGAGCGGGCCATGCCGGCGTGCAGGGCGTTCTCGGCCTCGCGCAGGGCGTCTTGGGGGCGGCCGTCCATCAAGTGCAGCTCGGCCAGCACCAGCATGAGCTCGGCGTGGTCGGGGTAGACCTCCAGCCAGCGCCAGGCGAGCTCCCGGGCGCGCTCGGTCTCGCCCTTGCTCTTTGCGCACTGGACCAGCCCGGCCATGGCCTCGGGGGAGTTGGGTTGGTGCTCCAGGGCCTCCTGGTACCAGCCCTCGGCCTCCTCCCAGGCGCCGATGGAGGCGTAGATGCCACCGAGCTGGAGCGCCGTCGTGGAGCTGGGGGAGCGGATGTAGAGGTCCGCGAACACCTCGCTGGCCTGGGACAGGTCGCCGCGGGCGCGCAGCAGGCTGGCCCGGAGCTGGTCCACGCCGTAGGTCCCGGGCATGCCCTCTTCGAGCTTGGCGATCACGCGCTCGGCGGCGGCGAGCTGGCCCATGCCCATGAGCTGCCGCGCCTGCCAGGTCAGGGGCACCAGATCGATGACGTCGCGGGGGTCGATCTCGCCGGACTCGGCCAGGATGTCGCCGCCCATGTAGCCCAGGGCCATGAGCTGCTCGAAGGCCTGCTCGTCCAGGCCGGCCCCGGGGGCGATGACCTCGTCCAGGCGGGCGCGCAGCAGGGCCAGTCGCTGCTCTTCGGGGACCAGATCGACGGTGGAGTCGGGGACGGTGAGGATTCGATTGCTGACCACCGGGTAGAAGTCGCCGTGGGCGCCCTCGGTGTAGCGGCCGCCTTCGTGGGTGACGCTGTGCAGGGCGGATAAGCCCAGGTTGAACTGGCCGGTGAGCGCCTCGGAGTAGACCTCGTCGGAGCCGCCCTCCCGCAGGTCGTGACCCTGGAGCTGGTCGTCCAGGGGCAGGTCGACCAGGTTGAGCACGGTGGGGACGATGTCCACGTGGCTGACCACGTCGTCGCTGCGCTCGCCGGGGGCGATCCCGGGGCCGCGCACGATCATCGGGACACGCAGGGTGCCGTCGTGAAGCAGGAAGCCGTGGGTGCGCTCGCCGCCGTCGCCGAAGGCCTCGCCGTGGTCCGCGGTGATGATGACGATGGAGTCGGGCCCCTGGGTCTCGTCCCACCACTCCAGCAGGCGGCCCACCTGACTGTCGGCGAACGCGATCTCGCCGTCGTAGGGGTTGCGCGGGTGCTCGGAGGCGTAGGGCTCGGGGGGCGCATAGGGCCAGTGCGCGTCGAAGAGGTGCAGCCACACCATCACCGGCTCGTCCTGGGAGAAGCCCTGCAGGGTGGCCAGCGCGCCGTCCACGACCTCGTCCGCGGTGCGCTGGTCGCGCCAGTCGAGCT
Organism: Myxococcota bacterium; assembly: GCA_036229005.1. Lineage (GTDB taxonomy): Bacteria > Myxococcota_A > UBA796 > UBA796 > CAJQPC01 > CAJQPC01. Next base: position 17,416 of record JAZAMN010000005.1, on the reverse strand, counting down.
GGGTGGGCAGCCGACTCAGCGGGTCCTGGTAGACGTCAAAGCCCTGGTCGAAGCCCCAGCGCGCCTGGGTCGGGAACGCCGAGGTGAACGCCGCCGTCTGGTAGCCCGCGTCATCCAGGCGCTCGGCCAGGGTGACCTGCTCGGGGCCCAGCACAAAGTCGCCGTTGTCGCGCACCCCGTGCGAGGGCGGGAAGCGCCCCGTGAAGATGGTCGAGTGGCTGGGGATGGTGAGCGGGCAGGACGAGTAGGCGCGCTCGAACACCATGCCCTGCTCGGCCAGGCGGTCCAGCGTGGGGGTGTCCGCGGAGGGGTAGCCGTAGGGGCCCAGGTGATCGGCCCGGGTGGTGTCCAGGGTCACGATCAGCACGCTGGGGCGCTTTTTTTGCGGCGCCTCCATTCCGGCGCTGCAGGCGATGGTCAGCCAGAGGATCACGGCGTTCTCCCAACAGATTCATGGGACGCAGTGTCCCGGAAAGTGACACGGTTGCGGCCCATTTCGGCCCTGGTGTAATGGCGTGAAACGGACGGGTGACGCGCGCCGTGCCAAGTTCCACATGAGCGGGTCAGGTCACTCGCCCGCTCAAAGAGCAGCCGCCGCTCCAGGCACCCGGGGCGGCGGCTTTCTTTCTCTGCGGGGAGGGCTGTCTCTGAGGGGAGGGCGCGGTGGCCCTCGGACCCCCTGCTGCACCGTCTCGCGCTGACCTGCATCCACCACATGCCAGCACTCTACTCCCCAGACGAGGAACTGTCATCTGTGAGTGGACAGCTTCTCAGAATCGGCCGATGTCCTCCATCGAGTCCCGGCCCAGGATGCGCTTGTCATCCCCGTTGACGTAGACCACCTCGGCGAAGCTCGCCGCGCTGCTCCCGTCGCTGAGCAGGGGGCGCATCATCCACAGCCCGTCCACCCGCGCGGGGTTCAGGAAGTGCACCTGGTGGCGGCGCAGCCAGGTCGCAAAGTGCGCGGTGTGCGGGTAGTCGTGGTCTCGCAGGCTGCCGTCCTTGGGCAGCAGGCGGTGGCCGATGCTGCGCGGGTTGGCCAGCTTGAGGTGGTGGTTCACCGCCCAGGCGCGGGCGAACACAAAGAGCTCACCCACGGTCTTGAGGTGGCTCGCGTAGCCCACGCAGCCTCGGGTGCACTCCCGGGCGATGCCCAGCAGCTCGGGCTCGTCGGCGTCCAGCACCACCGTCGTGCCGACCTCGCCGAAGGCGTCCGCCGTGGCCGGAGCCAGGCTGATCACCACCGGGTCGCCCGACTGGATGCGGCTCTTGGAGCTGGGGCGCGGCCGGATCCGGTCCTGGGCTGCGCGGGCGCCGATGCGGATCTCGGGCGGGTGGAACCAGCGGTCGAACCCCGCATCGCGGGCGCGGTCCCGGATGAGCTCGTCCACGTCAACCTCGGAGAGGCCGATGGCCAGCTCGGAGAGCACGTCGGAGAGCAAGGCGATGGCGCGCCTCTGGGTCTGGTCGAAGTCTTCCAGGACGGCGGGATCGATGGGCATGGGCGAAAGGGTACCCCGAATCAGGGCGCGGGCTTGACCGCGTGGTTGTAGGCCTTGCGGTCCGGGAAGGCCGGCCCGCCGTCGTAGAGCAGGTGGTAGGTCTGCCAGCTTCGGGACACGCGCCGGCTGTAGTTGCGCGTCTCGCGGAAGGGGATGGACTCGATGAACTGGTCCGTGGGCAGGTTCCCAAAGCGCGAGAGCCACTTGTCCACGTTGCCCTCGCCGGCGTTGTAGCCGGCCAGCGCGAGCCAGTGGTTGCCGTCAAAGCGCTTCATCAGCCAGTCAAAGTAGTTCGCCCCGATCCGGGCGTTCGTGTAGGGATCCCGCAGGTCCGACTTGGACACCGAGAGCCCCATGCGCCGGGCCTGACCCTGGGCGGTCGCGGGCATGAGCTGCGAGAGGCCGATCGCCCCCGCCCAGCTCACGATGTCCTTGTTGAAGGTCGACTCCTCTCGGGTCAGCGCATGGAAGAGCCGCCCGTCCCAGTCGTAGTCCGCGGTCGCCTTGCCCACCTCCTCCCAGTACTGCTGCGGGAAGCCCAGGGTCAGGATCTTGGCCTGCTGCTCGCCCAGCAGCTCGGGCGGGTGGTGGGCCAAAAAGCGCTTGAAGTCGTAGTGCGCCATCAGCCAGTCATCGGCCTCCCAGCGCAGCTCGGTGACCACCGCCGCCTCGCTGGGGAGCATCGCGTCCAGGTCGCCAAAGTGCACCCGCGCGTCCTTGAGCAGCCCCAGGCGGGCCAGCGCCAGCGCCTCCTGCGTGCTGTCCTGCTCCAGCCAGGACTGCCGCACCTTCCAGGGGTCCTCCAGACCGGTGGGCTGCCAGCGCGGGATGGCCGTCAGCGCGTCTGGGTCCAGCTCCTGCAGCCGGGCCGCGGCCAGCATCGTGTAGTGGGAGAAGGGGCTCTCGCGGCACATCTCCAGCCAGATCTCCACCGCCTGGGCCACCGCCTGCTCATCACCGCTCAGCGCCGTGGGGTCTCCGAGGTCAGGGTAGGCCCGCCAGCGCGCCGACCAGTAGATCGCCGCCCGCACGTGCATCGGGTCCACCTGGAGCGGGACCTTCTCGGAGGCGGCGTCCGCCCACTGGATCGCCTTGTCCGTCTCGCCGTCCAGGTAGGCGCCCCAGGCCAGCCGCCAGTAGCCCTCGCCGGCCAGATCGCCCTCGGGGTAGCGGGCCACCTGGTCCGCCCAGAGCTGCCGGGCGCGGCCCAGATCCCCGGCCTCCTGCCAGGCGATGCCGGCCAGCGCCAGGCCGTCGTCCGCGTAGCTGTTGTCCGGGTAGAGCTCCGCGATGGCCGCGTACTCCACCGCCGCCGCCGCCCAGGCCTTCTTGCGCTCCAGGCTCTTGCCCGCCAGGTACAGCGCCTTGGCGCCGCGGTCGTCGTCGTGGCCCTGACAGTCGCGTCCTGCGGGCCCCAGGATGCGGCTGGCCTCGGTCACCCGGTTGAGCTTGAACAGCGCCCGCCCGTGGGCGTACCAGGCCATGCAGGCCTCCGGCGAGGCGCTGCCCGAGCCCGGCGTCGGGATGGCCTCCCGGCTGGTCACCACCGTGTCGATCGCCGTGGTCCACTTGCCCGCCGCCATCAGCCGGTCCGCCCGCAGCGCGGTCTCCTGCCAGGTGGGGTAGGGGCCGTACTCGCTGAGCCGCTCGGCCGCCGTCTTGCCCTCCGCATGCAGGGGGTAGGCCGCCCACAGCCGCCGGTCGTAGGTGTAGGAGGCCTCCGACTTGAGCCCCGACTGCACCGCCAGGGCGTGCAGCGCGACCTCGGAGCCCTCGGCTGGGTCCGGGCGAGCCGCCAGCGACTCGTAGACCTCCCGGGCATCCGCCGTTCTACCCGCGTCCCGGAGCGCGCCTGCCCGAACCAGCATCGCGCGGGGCCAGAGCGGATGCGCGGGGTCGAAGGCCTCCAGCGCCTGGGCCGCCGCCACCTCCTGCCCCGTGGCCGCCAGGATCTCCGCGGCGGTCAGGTCCTTGTAGGCCTGGGGCGGGGTGGGGGCCTTCTGCAGGGCCTCCAGCAGGTCCGCCGCGTCCGCCGCCTTGCCGGCGCGCACCAGGCTCCAGGCCTGGAGGAAGGCCAGGTCTGCGTGCTGCGCTCCGGACAGCTCCGAGCTGGGGACCGACTCCAGGGCGGAGATGGCCCGGCTGTGCGAGCGCTCCGCCAGCAGCTCGTGGGTGGCGGGGGGCAGCGGCAGCGCCAGCTCGAGCTGGTCGAGGGGCAGCGCCACCAGGGGCCCGTCGGCCGGAGAGGGGATCGCAGCGAGGGCGGGCAGGCACAGAGACAGGAGCATGGAGGGCCGGGGGAGGGGAGTCGGCGGGAGCAGGCGGGAGTCCAGGATCACACGCCCTTGTGCGCCGCGCCAGAGCAAATCCGGGCCCCGCGCGGCCGCCCGGGGGCAGCGCGTCGGATACCCTGCAGCCGCGGCGGGGGTCACATCCTCCCTACGCCCGAGGAGGTCATTGTGTTCCTGGGCTTTCTGCTCATGCTCGGCGGCACCGGCATGATGGCCGCCGCGCAGATGAAGGGCGAGAACGAGCGCCCGCGCTGGAGCACCAACACCAACACCTTCCTGCGCGGCGTGGGCATCCTGATCACCCTCGTGGGCATCGCCCAGGCGGCGTGGGTGTTCTACGGCTGGACCGGCGTCGTCGGCGAGCTCTGATGGGGCGCCCTCCGGGGCATCCACGTCTGAACGCCCGCCGCGTCGGGGCATCCACGTCTGAACGCCCGCGGCGTCGGGGCATCCACGTCTGAACGCCCGGCGCGTCGGGGCATCCACGTCTGAACGCCCGATTTCGGCGCCATTGACCGGCTCTGCTCCCTTTCCCGCGAGCGCCCGAACCAGATTTCAGTCACTTGGAGAACGCGCCTTTGCGTAGTCCGGGCGTTCACCCCCCGATGCTCCACCTCAGCGGGCGTTCACCCCCCGATGCTCCACCTCAGCGGGCGTCCACCCCCCATCAGGTCCCCGGCGCCCACCGCAGCGACTGCCCCTCCGGCAGCCCGCGCTCCCGGCGGATGTAGCCCAGAAAGGGGTTCGTCTTGAGCTCGCGGTCCAGGGTGGTGACCGGCCCGTGACCTGAGTGCACCCGCAGGTGGCCTGGCAGCGCCATCAGCTTGCGCAGGCTCTCCACCGCCGTGGCGGGGTTGGACATGGGGAAGTCCGTGCGCCCGATGCTCCCGGCGAACAGCGTGTCCCCGACCAGGATGTCCTCGTCGGTGAACCAGCAGCCCTGACCCGGTGTGTGCCCCGGGGTGCTCAGGAAGGTGAGCCTGCTCTCTCCGAGCGCCACCACAGCCCCGTCCTCTACCCAGTGATCCACCCGTCCCTTGGGGCGGTCCAGGTGCGGCATCCCGAACATCGTGCCCTGCATGGGGAGCGTGTCGTAGAGCGGCTTCTCCATGCGCGGGCAGTAGGTGGGCACGTCCCAGATCTCCTGCAGCAGCGAGAGCGCCCCCGCGTGGTCGATGTGCGCGTGGGTCAGCAGGATCATCTGGATGTCGGGCGCCGGATCCAGGGCCTGCAGGCGCCGCGGCAGCTCGTCGCTCTCGCCCGTGTCCAGGATGGCGCTCTGGCCCGTCGCCGGGTCCGTCAGCAGGTAGGTGTTGACCTGAAAGGCCCCGACAGTGATGCAGCGAATGTCCATGCCAGCGTGCTAACTGGCCCCCATGTCCCTGCGCAGCCTCAAGGCCCTGGTCGACGCCGGCCTCGTCCCACCTGAGCGCGTCCCCGAGCTGCTCGGGGTCGTGGAGCGCTTCGCCGTCGGGCTCACCCCCACCGTCGTCGAGCAGATCCGCCAGGGCAGCCAGGGCATCGCCCGCCAGTACCTCCCCCAGGCCGCCGAGCTCCAGATCCAGCCCCAGGAGCTGAGCGACCCCATCGGCGACGGCCCCCACAGCCCTCTGCCCGGCGTCGTGCGGCGCTACCCCGACCGCGCGCTCCTCAAGCCCGTGCACGTCTGCCCGGTCTACTGCCGCTTCTGTTTCCGGAGGGAGCAGGTGGGCCCTGAAGGCGAGGTCCTGCACCAACAGCAGCTCGCGGCCGCCCTGGACTGGATCGAGGGCCAGCCTGGCCTGCGCGAGGTCATCCTGTCTGGCGGCGACCCCCTGGTCCTCAGCGACGGGCGCCTGGCCCCCATCCTGGCGCGCCTGGGCCGCATCGAGCACCTGGAGCTTGTGCGCGTCCACACCCGCATCCCGGTGGTCCAGCCCGAGCGGGTCACGAGCGAGCTGGCTGCCATCCTGCGCGGACAGCCTGGGCTCACCCCCTGGCTCGTCGTCCACGTCAACCACCCCGACGAGCTGGATCCCGCCGCCAGCGAGGCCATCGGTCGCCTGGTCGACGCCGGCATCCCCTTGCTCTCCCAGAGCGTCCTGCTCGCCGGCATCAACGACAGCGCGGACACCCTGGAGGCCCTCTTCCGGCGCCTGCTGCGCCTGCGCGTCAAGCCCTACTACCTGCACCAGGGCGATCTGGCGCCCGGCACCGGTCACTTCCGCGTGCCCATCGAGCGGGGCCAGCAGATCCTGCGCGAGCTGCGAGGTCGGATCAGTGGAATCGCGCTTCCAACCTACATCCTCGACATCCCAGGTGGCCACGGCAAGGTGCCCATCGGGCCCCTCTACCTGCGCCCGGAAGGGGACGGCTTTGTCGTCGAGGATCCGTGGGGTGGGGCGCACACCCTGGCCCGCTGAGGGGATCTTCCGGAGAGGGGAGAGCGAGGCCGATCGCGTCTGAATGGCGGTTGACGGAAGGGGTGATCCGCGCTCGCTCTCCCCTGGGAAGCATCAGTCTGGGTCCAGCGCCTGCAGCACCTCGTCCAGCGCGTAGAACGCGGGCGGTTCGCTGTGGTCGGCGAACTCCAGGTGTGTGGCGGTCCACAGGTGTTGGTCGTCCTGGAAGTGGAGGACTCCTTGGCTCAGGGCGACCGGTTGCCCACCGCGCTCGAAGATGAGGAGGCGGTCCCCCTCGCTCACGCGCGGCGTCCCGCTGACCCTCATCTCGATCTCATCGTCCAGCATCCCACCTGGCCAGCTCAGCTCCACCGTCGAGGACACCGGTCCTCTGAACGTGCTCTCCACCTCGACCGTCGCGACCGTCCAGGGCAGGCCGTCTGGTCCGGTCTCCTGCTGCATGCTGGTGACCTCGCCGGCGAACACCCGCTCAGCGCGGTTGGCCAGCTCCGGCAGGTCCAGGGCGGTGGAGAACGATGCGCCGAGCGCCAGGGATGCCCACAACCAGCTCATGACCGTCTCCTGCGCAGTCCCAGCGTCAGGGCTGTCGCGATCGCGCCCAGCCAGGCCAGGCTCTGAGCGCCTGGCGCGCTCTGGCAGCCCACCACTCGGGGGGCCTCGCCGTCTTCGTTGTAGAGGAAGTAGAGCCCGTCCACGTCGTCTTGCGACAGGTCGCGCTTGTGCGTCTCGCCCGGGGCTGCGGAGGCGTGCATCGTCGCCCAGGCGTCGGCGTCCGAGTGGCCCATGCCCAGCACGTGTCCCCACTCGTGGGCCAGCGTGTTCTGCAGGTCGATGCGATCCGAGTCGCCGGCCAGGGACCACTCGTGGTCCTTCGCGTTGACTGCGATGTCGAAGCCCACGAAGTTCCCCTCCGAGTCGGAGAACGATGAGGTCATCGCCAGCAGCGTCGGCTCCCAGGGCCAGTCTTCGGTCAGGTACACCGTGTTCAGCCCGTCGTGGCCCGTCACCGTGTTGTCGGTCGTGCCCACGAAGCTCGTCTTCACGGACGTGCCCATCCCTTCCCAGGCCTGCGCCGCGCGCTGCGTCGCCACCGCCGTGCCGTTCTCGTCCAACCCCAGCGGGTTGTCTGTCGCCACCGCGTACTCCAGCGGCCAGGCAGGCCAGCGCATCAGGGCGCCGGACTCCTTGGTCATCACCTCGTAGGCATCTGCTGGGCTGGTCAGCCCCATGGCGAGCGCGAGAAACACTGCATCTCCCTTCGCTCCCGGGAAGCGGAACGGAGCCCGCCCCACATGAGGGGGCGATCGCACTCGATTCATCCCTTGACGCCAAAGCGCCAGGGGGCTACCTACGGGGCGCCTTGAGAGAGGCACGACATTCCCGCTTAGCTCAGTTGGTTAGAGCATCTGACTGTTAATCAGAGGGTCACTGGTTCGAGTCCAGTAGCGGGAGCTTCATAAGGCCCAGGCTAGTCAGCCTGGGCCTTTCTCTTAACAGGACCCTCGTCGGCGTCGCCGGCGGGGGTCTTGTCGTATCTGCCCTGCTGGCGCGGGTTTGCGGGCGGTCGCTCGTCGACGCGGGTGCTCTCTGGTCGGACGGCGCCAGAGTACCTCTGCTCGTCGTCGGTCCGAGAACGGTGCTCTCTGAGTGCTCTTGGGCCTCAGAGACGCCTCCAGACGCCGAAAAGCCGGTTCACACCAGAGAGCCGATGGTTAGCCCGGTGAGAGTGGGACAGCCGGAGGCCACAAAATGCCTCCTTGACGCGGGCATCCTTTGTGCCCAATATACCCCTGCCCGGGTATGGGTACTATGCGCTGCCGAGGAAACGCCCCATGATGAGCCCTGACACGAAAGAGAAGGTCGAAGCCCGCCTCAAGCGGGTCGCCGGGCAGATGTCCGGCATCCAGAAGATGGTCGAGGACGACCGCTACTGCGTCGACGTGCTGATGCAGATCTCTGCGGCCCGCGCCGCCCTGGCGAAGGTCAGCAAGATGCTGCTCGAGTCCCACATTCAGACCTGCGTCACCGGCGCGTTCGAGAGCGACGACGAGGACGACCGGGCAGCGAAGATCGCGGAGCTCGTTCGGGTGTTCGAGAAGAACTGCAGCTGCTGACGAGGACACCATGAGTCACGAACACGAACACCATCACGAACACGAACACGGCGGCTGCCACCACGAGCACGGCGACGATTACGGCGCTGCGCTCCGAGATCCCGTCTGCGGGATGAAGGTCACCGAGGCCAGCAGGCACCGACACGAGCACGACGGCGAGACCTACCGCTTCTGCTCGGGGAGCTGCCGAGAGAAGTTCGCGTCCGACCCCGACCGCTACCTCAACCCTGAGGACCACGAGGCTCACGAGGCACCTGCGGGCACCGTGTTCACCTGCCCGATGCACCCCGAGATCGAGCAGATCGGCCCGGGCGACTGCCCCAAGTGCGGCATGGCGCTCGAGCCCAAGGGCGTGCCGGCGCTCGCGACCAAGACCGAGTGGACCTGCCCGATGCACCCCGAGATCGTTCGGGACGAGCCGGGCGACTGCCCGATCTGCGGCATGGCCCTCGAGCCGCGCACGGTGACCCTCGACGAGGAGGAGGACAACCCGGAGCTGCGCGACATGACGCGACGCTTCTGGTTCGCCGCCGCGCTCTCGCTGCCGCTCGTGGCCATCGTCATGATCGACATGCTCCCGAGCCGGCCGATCTCCAGCGTTCTGCCCGGACGAACACGGGCGTTCATCGAGCTGGCGCTCGCCACCCCGGTCTGTCTCTGGTCGGCGTGGCCGTTCTACGTGCGGGCGGTCCGCTCGGTGAAGAACATGAGCCTCAACATGTTCACGCTGATCGGGCTCGGCGTGAGCGTCGCCTATGGCTACAGCCTCATCGCCACGCTCCTTCCTGGCATCTTCCCCGAGTCGTTCCGCGGTCACGGCGGCGAGGTCGCCGTGTACTTCGAGGCGGCCGGCGTCATCGTGACGCTGATCCTCCTCGGCCAGGTCCTCGAGCTAAAGGCCCGAAGTCAGACCAGCGCCGCCATCAAGAAGCTGCTGGGCATGGCCGCGAAGACGGCTCGGCTCATTCGCGACGACGGCAGCGAGGTGGACGTCCCGCTCGACCAAGTGCGCGAAGGCGACCGCCTGCGCGTCCGCCCCGGCGAGAAGGTGCCCGTCGACGGCGAGGTGCTCGAGGGCACGAGCCACGTGGACGAGTCCATGGTGACCGGCGAGCCCATCCCGGTCGAGAAGAGCCCCGGCGCCAAGGTCATCGGGGCCACGGTCAACGGCACTGGAGGCCTCGTGATGCGCGCCGAGAGGGTTGGCTCCGAGACCTTGCTCTCTCGCATCGTGACCATGGTCGCCGAGGCGCAGCGGAGCCGCGCGCCCATCCAGAAGCTCGCCGACGTCGTGTCGTCCTACTTCGTTCCCGCGGTCATCATCACGGCGATCGTGACCTTCATCGTGTGGGCGCTGGTTGGGCCGGAGCCCCCGATGGCCTACGCCCTCATCAACGCCGTGGCGGTGCTCATCATCGCGTGCCCCTGCGCCCTCGGTCTGGCCACACCCATGTCAATCATGGTGGCCACTGGCAAGGGGGCCTCGCTCGGGGTGCTCTTCAAGAACGCCGAGGCGATCGAGGTGCTGCGGAAGGTCGACACGCTGGTCGTCGACAAGACGGGCACGCTGACCGAGGGCCGGCCCGCGCTGGTCGCGGTCGAACCTGCGGAGGGCATGGCCGAAGACGAGCTGCTGCGCCTGGCTGCCGCCCTCGAGCGAGGCAGCGAGCATCCCCTCGCCGAGGCGATCGTCAGAGGCGCGGAGGAGCGAGGCCACGAGCTCCCCAAGGCCAGCGACTTCGGTTCGGTGACGGGCAAGGGTGTCCGCGGCTCGGTCGAAGGACGCGACGTCGCGCTCGGCAACCTCGCGATGATGGCTGAAGTCGGGGTGGACCCCGGGCCGCTGTCGCAGCGTGCCGAGGCTCTGCGAGGTGAGGGGCAGACCGTGATGTTCGTCGCCATCGACGCCTCGCTCGCCGGAATCATCGGCGTGGCCGATCCCATCAAGGAGAGCACGCCGGAGGCCATCGCGGCGCTCCACGAGGAGGGTCTCCATGTGGTCATGCTCACCGGCGACAGCGAGACGACGGCCCGCGCGGTCGCCGCCAAGCTGGGCATCGATGAGGTCATCGCGGGTGTGCTGCCCGACGAAAAGGCGGCCAAGGTCGAGTCGCTGCAGGGTGAGGGCCGGGTCGTCGCCATGGCCGGCGACGGGATCAACGACGCGCCGGCGCTCGCGCGCGCCGACGTGGGCATCGCGATGGGCACCGGCACAGACGTCGCGATGGAGAGCGCGGGCGTGACGCTGGTCAAGGGCGACCTCCGCGGCATCGTACGCGCCCGAAAGCTGTCTCGACAGACGATGGCGAACATCCGCCAGAATCTCTTCTTCGCCTTCGCCTACAACACGGCCGGCGTGCCCATCGCCGCCGGGGTGCTCTACCCGTTCTTCGGGATCCTGCTCTCGCCGATGTTCGCCGCCGCTGCGATGAGCTTGAGCTCTGTGTCCGTGATCGGCAACGCCCTGCGGCTGCGGAGCAGCGACCTATGAGCAGAAGCCGCTACGACCACGACCCACGAGGCCTCACCCGGCGGACCTTCCTGGCCAACACGGGCAAGGCCGCTGGGGCCGTCCTGCTTGGCCGCTTTGTGACGGGGTGCGCCACGACGGGTGTGCTGGCACCACCGCGTCGGACGCTCAGCGTCGTCGATGGCCGAACCATCGATCTGCAGATCGCGGAGACACGGCTGGCTGTCGCCGGCCAATCTGCGATCGCCACGACAGTCAACGGCGGAATTCCGGGGCCCGAGATCCGCCTCGGCGAAGGACAGGACATCACGCTTCGAGTCTCGAACGCGCTCGAAGAGGACACCTCCATCCACTGGCACGGCCTCCTCGTGCCGCCGGAGATGGACGGCGTGCCCGGAGTGAGCTTCCCAGGCATCCCGCCGGCAACGACCTTCGAGTATCGCTTCCCTGTGCGCCAGAGCGGGACCTACTGGTACCACAGTCACAGCGGGTTTCAGGAGCAGACGGGCATCTATGGGCCGCTCATCATCGAGCCGCGAGAGCCCGAGCCCTACGACTACCAGCGGGAGTTCACCATCGTGCTCTCGGACTGGACGTTCGAAAACCCACATCGCGTGCTTGCGAACCTGAAGCGGTACGGCGGCTACTACAACTTTCAGCGGAGGACCCTGGCGAATCTCGGCGACGAGGGACCTGGAGCGCTGGCCGATCGGTTGAGCTGGGCGCGAATGCGCATGGACGCGTCCGACATCTCGGATGTCACGGGCGCCACCTACACCTTCCTGATGAACGGTCTTTCGCCAGACGAGAACTGGCGCGGCTTGTTCGAGCCTGGCGAGCGCCTTCGGCTGCGTTTCATCAACGCATCAGCCGCGACGTACTTCGACGTCAGAATCCCTGGCCTACCGATGCAGGTCATCCAGGCAGACGGGATGCCTGTGGTTCCGGTCGAGACCGATGAGTTTCGGCTGGCCATCGCAGAGACGCTGGATGTCATCGTCGAGCCCACCGGGGCTGCGCACACCATCTTCGCCGAGGCGATGGATCGCAGCGGCCACGCTCGAGGGACGCTCGCGACAGGGCCAGAGGCGACGGCGCCGGTGCCCAGTCGGCGGCCGCGGCCACTCCTCACGATGGCAGACATGGGCATGGACCACGGCGACATGTCGGGCATGGACCACGGGGACCCGTCGGGCTCGGACCACGGCGGCTCTGACCAGGGCGCAGTGCCGGGCATGGATCACGGCGGCATGCCGGGCATGGATCACGGCGGCATGCACAGCACCCAGCACGGCCAGGCCTCGGGTGAGCTCGACCCAGCGTGCCGCGAGAATCTCGACGTGGTCGCGCGCCACGACGATGATCGTCATGGGGCTGGAAACGCGATGGTCGCCGAGACAGCGCGATCTCGAGTCAGCGAACCCGGGGTTGGCCTCGGCCAGGATGGGTGGCGTGTCCTCACCTACTCGCAGTTGCGGCGCGCCACGCCCGGTGAGGGCGGCGCGCCAGTGACCAGAACGATCGAGCTCCACCTGACCGGCAACATGGAGCGCTACATGTGGTCGTTCGACGGAGAGCAGTACCGCCACGACATGCCAGACATCGTACTCCACCACGGAGAGCGCGTGCGGTTCGTGCTCATCAACGACACGATGATGGCCCACCCGATTCACCTGCACGGCATGTTCTTCGAACTCGATGTGGGCGCGTGCGAGCACAACCCGCTGAAGCATACGGTCAACGTCCAGCCTGCTGAGCGCACGTCCTTTGTGGTGACCGCGCAGGAGGTCGGCCGGTGGGCCTTTCACTGCCACATCCTCTATCACATGGAGTCGGGCATGTTCCGCGTGGTGGAGGTGAGGGCATGAGGCTTCCACCAAGCGACTTCGTGAGATCCGCTGCAGGAGCTTGGCTCCTCGCGTTGGTGTGCATCCTGTGGAGTGCTCCCGCACACGCGCAGATGGGCGAGGAGCCGTTCAACCACTTCATACAGTTCGAGGAGCTGGAGTACGGGTTCAACGACCGCGACAATCCGGTGAGCTGGGATTCGACCTCGTGGTTCGGCGGGGACTGGAACCGGGTCTGGTTGAAGGTCGAGGGCGAAACGGCGACGGTCGACCCCGAGGTCGAGGGTGAAGCGCAGTTGCTGTACAGCCGCCTGATCGCGCCCTTCTGGGAGTTCCAGGTTGGCGTCCGAGGCGATCTGGTCGCTGCGGAGGGGCAGCCCGCGGACGCAAGGGGGCACCTGGTTCTCGGGCTCGAGGGGATGGCGCCGTACTGGTTCGAGATCGAGCCAGCGGTGTTCATCAGTCACCGCGGTGACGTCTCATTTCGGCTACGCGCCACCTACGACTTGTACATCACGCAGCGCCTCGTCGCGCATCCGAGCTTCGAGACGAACATCGCCGTTCAGGCGGTCCCTGAGTTCGGCGTGGGAGCTGGCTTCAACGACATCGAACTCGGCCTCCGCCTCGGCTACCAGTTCGCCCGTGAGTTCGCGCCCTACATCGGCGTTTCGTGGAAGCAGGCCTTCGCGGAGACCGCTGATCTCAGGCGAGATGCGGGCGGCTCAGCGAGCGACGTTCAAGGCGTGGCAGGCGTGAGGTTTTGGTTTTGACCTGGAATCGGACGACGACATGGAACAGCTTCTTCCCGGGCTGACCTCAGCTCCCAACCTGCACCCAATGGTGGTGCATTTCCCCATCGCCTTCTGGGTCGCGGCCACTGGGGCCTGGTCGTGGGCCGTGGTGCGCAAGCACGACGACGCGTGGCGCGTCGGTCGATGGCTTCACCTCCTCGGGATGCTCGGTGCCGTGGTTGCCGTCGGGTTCGGATTCTGGGCGACCGAGAAGATGGGCCACGACACACCGGGGCACGACCTCGTACACGTTCATCGGGACCTGATGCTCGTGGTCAGCGGCATCGCCCTCGTGATTACGGCCCTGGCGTGGTGGCGCCGAGATGCCACTCGACCATGGAGGGTCGGGTTGACGCTCGGTTCCCTGGTTCTTCTCGGCCTGATGACGATTGGCGCCGATCGCGGCGCGGAGCTCGTGTTCCGCTACGGGATCGGAGTGGCCGGCGAGGCCCCTCCCCACTCCGACGGTCACGACCACTCACACGGCGACCACGAGGCTGAGCCCCACGGTCACGACGCGCAGCCGGCGGACCACCCTCATCCGACCGAGCGAGGAGACGCGCCTGGCTCCGAAGACGTCGCTCATGAGGCCGCGCCAGCACCTTCGGTCTCGGGCGCGGCAGCCGAGGGCAGCTCAGAACAGGACGCGCCACAGCCACGCGACGTGCCTCCCCCGGCTGCGCCTACCCAGACCGACCACCATCACGACCACGGGGACCATGAACACTAGGGAAGGCCGGGTATGACCGACCGATCCGCCAAGTACGACAAGGGGAGCCTTAGCCTCATCGCAACGGTCGCTATGGGCACCGGCGTGATGATCGGCGCGGGGATCTTTGCGCTGACCGGGCAAGTGGCCGAGCTCGCCGGCGGGCTCTTCCCCGCAGCGTTCATCATCGCCGCGATCATTAGCGGCTTCAGTGCCTACAGCTACATCAAGGTGGCGGGCGCCTATCCGTCGGCCGGCGGCATCGCCATGATCCTGAAGAAGGCCTACGGGCCCTCGACGGTGACAGGGGCGGCCTCGTTGCTGATGGCCCTGTCCATGGTCATCAACGAGAGTCTCGTCGCCCGGACCTTCGGCGCCTACACGCTTCGGCTCTTCCCAGGCGAAGCTCCGGACTTCTGGGTGCCCGTGCTCGCGGTGGGCCTCATCGCTGTCGCGTTCGCCGTGAACGTCGCGGGGAACAAGGTCATCGGGACCGTCTCCAACGTGAGCGCGGTCTTGAAGATCGGTGGGTTGCTCATGTTCGCCGCAATCGCGGTCGCAGCCTCCGGCGTCGATCTTCAGATCCAGCCATGGCCACCATCCGGCGATCCGGCGGCGCCCGACTTCATCGGCGCGATCGCACTCGCCATCCTGGCGTTCAAAGGCTTCACGACCATTACCAACAGCGGAGACGAGATCGTCGAGCCCGAGAAGAACATCGGTCGAGCCATCGTCATCTCGCTCGCGATCTGCCTGGTCGTGTATCTGGCGGTCTGTTTCGCCGTCGCCTCCAGCCTGTCCCTTGAGGAGTTGATCCGGGCGAAGGACTACGCCCTCGCTGAGGCTGCGCGTCCCGCCATCGGCGGGTACGGGACCACCTTCACCGTCATCATCGCGATCATCGCGACCGCGTCGGGGCTTCTGGCCAGCGTCTTCGCAGTCTCCCGGATGCTCGCGATGTTGACTGACATGAATCTCATCCCGCACAGCCACTTCGGGATGCCTGGTGACATTCAGAAACACACACTGGTGTACACCGTGGTCATCGCCGCCGCGCTGGCCGCGCTCTTCGACCTGTCCAGGATCGCGTCGATGGGGGCGATCTTCTACCTCGTGATGGACATGGCGATTCACTGGGGCGTGCTGCGTCATCTCCGCGCCGAGGTCGAGGCGAGTGCCCCCGTGCTGGTCACTGCAATCGTGCTCGACGCCCTCGCCCTCGCCGCGTTCCTCATCGTCAAAGGTTCATCCGATCCATTGATCGTGGGCGTGAGCCTCGGTGGCATCGCTGTCGTGTTCGCGTTCGAACGGTTCTTCTTGCGGCGCGTTCGAGGCCAGGGATCCGAGGACGGCCACGCCCACCACCACGGTGAAAACCATGACTCTTGAGGCGATGTCTCCAACTTCCTTTCGCGCGACCCTTTTCTCCGTCTTGCTGGTCGTGCTGCTTGCTGGCGGCTGTCGCTCAGACCAGGGGGAGAGCAGCTCATCCGTTCAGTCCTCCCCAGCCACGGCGTCGGCAACTCAACAAGAGGTCCCTCCGGAAGAGCCGTCCGACTCGGTTCTACAGAGGTTGGAGCGAGAACTGTCGGCGGCATACCCGGTCGACGCGCCCGAGCCGACCTCGACGCGCGAGTTCGAGCTGCGCGCTGCGCCCGGGACGACCCAGCAGTTCGACGGGCGGCTGCTCGATGTCTGGGCCTACAACGGCCAGGTGCCAGGGCCCGTCCTGCGCGTTCGCCTCGGCGAAGAGGTCGTTGTGCGCCTTCAGAACGACCTCCCACAGCCCACGACGATCCACTGGCACGGTGTGCGCGTCCCCAACGCGATGGACGGCGTCCCCGGCGTGACCCAGGACCCGATCCCGCCGGGCGGTTCCTTCACCTACCGCTTCGTCCCCAAGGACGCGGGGACGTTCTGGTTCCATCCGCATGTCCGCGGCGCCGAGCAGGTCGAGCGGGGGCTCTATGGCGTCCTGATCGTCGATGACGCCGAGACGCTGCCCTACAGCCGCGACGAGGTCTGGGTGCTCGACGACTGGCGGTTGGGCTCGGATGGGCAGGTCGATCCCCGTTTCGTGACCCGGCACGACCTCGCGCACGATGGTCGCTGGGGGCAGAGGGTCACGGTGAACGGTGACGCTGCGCAGCAGCTCACCGTTCGGCCCGGGGAGCGAATCCGGCTGCGTCTGGTGAACACCTCGAACGGCCGCGTCTATCGCCCGGACTTCGGCAGCCTCGAGCCCCGTGTCATCGCCGTGGACGGCATGTACACAGCCCGTCCTCTCCCGCTTGACGGCTTCGAGCTCGCGCCGGGCAACCGACTTGACCTCGACATCGCCATCCCCGCCGATGGATCCGGCCGGAGCTACGCGATCACCGACCGCTTCACCCGACGACCGTTCACGCTGGCGACCATCCGAGTCGACGGTGAGCCCGTGTCCACGCCCACGTTCGAGGCACCATCGAACCCGAACGTCCCGGGATGGGACGGCGCCATCGAGCGCCCAGTGGACGTGACCTACGTGTTGAACGCGCAGCGTGGGGGCGAGCACGGGATCCAGTGGACGATCAATGGGCGCCCCTGGGGCGAACACGAGGTGACCGAGCTCGAAGGCGGACGCTGGGTCCGCGTCCGCTTCCAGAACGACTCGGCGAGGCTCCACCCGATGCACATCCACGGGCAGTTCTTCAAGGTCATTGCGCGCAACGGGCAGCCCGTGGACGCACCCTACTTCCGCGACACCGTGTTGCTCCGTGGGCGCGAGACCATCGACGTGGGCATGGTGCCGATCGACTGGGGCCGGTGGATGATGCACTGCCACATCCTCGAACACGCCGAGTCGGGGATGATGACAGAGGTGCGGGTCGGCGAATGACGGGTCAGAGCCGCTCGGCCAACCCCGCCTCCAGCATCGCCCGCACGAGCGACTTCGCCTTCTCGTCGTCGGTGTCGCCCTCGACCTGCATGTCGATCTCGTTCATGCGTCGGGCCTGGTCGACGGCCCAGTCGATGTACTCCGAGAGCGTGCGGTCCTTCTGCCCAACGGCCTTCTTGTGCACCATTGGGTGAACGCTCTTGACCCTGTACCTTACTACATGGTTTAGGCTTGTACCGAGGAGGCCGGAACGATGACCACGCTGACGATTGGAAAAGTCGCAAAAGCCGCCGGCCTCGGAGTCGAGACGGTCCGCTTCTACGAGCGCCAGGGGCTCATCGCCGAGCCCGCCCGTTCCGATTCGGGCTACCGCCAGTATGGCCCCGAGACGATCCGGCGGCTCCAGTTCATC
>JAZAMN010000004.1:0-179901 GCA_036229005.1 Myxococcota bacterium | reverse complement strand
TGCTGAGTGCGGTCAAATCTTCTACGTCGGCCATGAGCGGTGGGTCTCCAGGTTGTTGTTGTTGACAAGTCAACGTCTATGGAGAACCCCACCGCCTCTTCAACCTGAGGGGGCTGCTACACCACTTCCTGGGACGCTACCGGGCAGCGGCCAGACAGCAGCGAGGCGGCGGCGAGACAGCAGCGCGGCGCTTGTCCATAGGATCCCCTCGACCGTGGCTTGAAGGGGTGAATTGACAGGTCAAGGGCTGAGCAGATCCACCTGATTCTTGGCACTTGCAGAACAGCGTCCGCTGGGGACGGCTTGGGACTCCCTATGGACAAGCTGTGGACCCGCATGTGGGGATGGTCACAAAGGGTTGAAGATCGGGAGGGGTTGTGCATCGTGCTCAAACTTTGAGCACGCCTCCTCCGAGGGCTCGGGGAAGTCTGTCAAGGGCTGAGGGTTTGAATCCGACGGGATACGGGGATGTCCCAAACGGAGGCCTTGTGCTCAAGCAGCTTGGACGTGGACTTGGAATCACCGCTCTGGTCTTTGGCGCGGTGGGCTTGTGGAGCGTCGCCATGGCCGCCAAGACCCCCTCGGGGCACCCCTTCCTGCTCATCGGCATGGACGGCGGCGAGTGGGACGTGATCGAGGACCAGTGGAAGCAGGGCCAGATGAAGAACGTGAAGGGCCTGGTGGACCGGGGCGTCCGCGCGGACCTGGTCACCGACTACGGCTGGTCCCCGGTGATCTGGACCACCGTGGCCACAGGCCAGGGCCCGGATGTGCACGGCATCACCGGCTTCGTGGTGGCCACCCCCCAGGGCGACGTGCCGGTCTCCTCCGACCTGCGCAAGGTGCCCGCCATCTGGAACATGACCAGCAGCGCCGGGATGCGCACGCACCTGCTGGGTTGGTGGGGGAGCTGGCCCGCCGAGGACATCAGCGGGATGAACATCACCGAGCGCTGCAACGGAGACCTGGACCGCTGCGCCACCCCCGGGTCCGCCCAGACGCAGGTCCGAGCCTCGTTGGAGAAGGCCAACCAGGAGCACAACAAGCTCTGGCCGGGGCCCCAGCACTTCGCGCCAGAAGACCGCGTGGTCACCGAGTGGGCGCCCGTGCTGGCCGCCACGCCCTTTGACTTCATGGCCATGTACATCCACGGCACCGACCCCAACAGCCACAAGTTCTGGCGCTACTACCGGCCCCAGGACTTCCCCGCTGGCAGCGTCCCCCAGGAGGGCATCGACCAGTGGGGGACCAAGATCCCCAAGGCCTACCGCTCCGCGGACGAGGTCATCGGGCGGGTGCTGGAGCAGGCCGCGGACGACGTGAACGTCATCATCGTCAGCGACCACGGCTTCCGCCCCCTGGACGAGGTCACGCTCAAGGTGACCTACAACTTCGACAAGCTGCTCGCGGAGCTGGGGTACGCCACCCTGGCGCCGGACGGGACGGCCATCGTCGAGGACAGCCAGATGTTCACCTGGAGCTCCGCCCTCAACGAGCGCCGCAAGCGCGTGCGCTTCTCCCTGGAGGGCCGGGACCCCGGCGGCAAGCTCACCCCCGAGCAGGCCGAGGCGCTGCGCAAGGAGCTTGAGGCCCGCCTGGCCACGGTGACCTACTCCTCGGGACAGCCGGCATTCGAGCTGGACATGGCCAACCAGACGGACCAGGAGCGGGGTGGTGACTTTGTGGTCATCAGCCTGCAGGACGGCGCCACCAAGACCCTGCTGATCGACGGCAAGGAGACCAAGGGCATCATCAAGGGCATGGTGGAGAACTCGGGCGGCCACGCCGGGGACCCCCCGGGCATCTTCATCGCCGCCGGTCCGGACATCGACCCCGACGCCAAGGTCGAGGGCATCTCCATCCACGACATCACCCCCACCCTGCTCTACGGGATGGGGCTGGCCGTGGCCGACGACATGAAGGGCAGCGCCTACCAGCAGCTCTACACGGCCGAGTTCCGCGCCGCGCACCCCCTCAAGACCGTCGAGAGCTACGGCGCCCGGGGCAGCGGCAAGGCCAGCCAGACCACCTCCGAGGACGAGGCGGTGCTCGAGCAGCTCCGGCAGCTCGGCTACATCGAGTAGCTCCGGGCGGCTACTGCTTCCGGCGCCAGAGCCGGGGGCGCTCCGGCACGATCTCCACCCCCGCCACGGCACCCAGCCGCGCAGCGAGAGGCAGCCTGTCCTCGGGGAGGGCGGCGGCCAGTGCCCGATTGGCGGCGGCCCGGGCGGCCAGAGCGGTGGTCTCTGCGGCCTGGAGCTGCCCCTGTTCCTTGAGCTCCTGGGCCCCCTCATAGAGGGCGATCGCGGCGGCTGGGAGGTCCAGGAAGGCGCCCTCGGTGCTGGCCCGCAGGCGCTCGCACGCGGCGGCGATCAAGGCGGGCTCCCCCTCCTGCAGCGCGGCCTCGAGCTGGACCACCAGCGCCTCACGCCCCAGCGCGCCCCCCACCCCGGCGACCTGGGAGAGCAGCTCGCGGGCCTTCTTGGGGCTGCCTTGGGCGTTCCACGCGCGGGCCTCGGAGAGGGCGAGCATGTCGCGCACGCGCCCCGGGAGGGCACCGGCCATGTCGCGGCGGTGGGCCTGGATTCGCTGCAGAGCGCCCAGCGAAGCCCCCTCCATGCGCTCCTGCTCCGCGCGGATGTAGGTGATGAGGCCCTCGAGCTGGGGCTCGGACATCAGGATGAGCTCCTCGGGCTCCCAGTCCTGGGGCTCCTGGCCGGTCACGGTGTCCATCCACTCCAGCATCAGGCGGCACCAGTGCACCCCCAGGGCCGAGTGGTTGGCCTCCTCCAGACGCAGGACCCGCTCGACGTGGGCGCGCTGCGCGTAGAACTGCCCGGCGCGAGAGCCCCCCAGCCACGGGGCGACCAGGTGCCAGCCGTCGGTCGCGTAGCCGCCCAAACGCAGGGGGAGGAGGTTCCAGGCGAGCACCAACAGGTTGAACACCATCGCGCCTTCCAGGGCCGGGAAGCGCTGGGAGAGGGGCCACAGGGCCAGAGCGAGGACACCCTGCATCAGCAGGCCGCCGGAGTGGTAGAGCCAGCGGCGCGAGGGTAGCGGCTCGACGGGGATCGCCACGCACATGCCGCCGGAGACCAGCCAGCGGCCCAGGTAGACGATGACGCCGCGGCGGGTCTCCCAGTGCAGCAAGGGCTTGCCGTGGCCGATCCCGAAGGAGGTCACCCGGTAGCCGGCAGGGCGCGCCGCCAGCGCGTGGCCGAGCTCGTGCAGGACCGCGATGAGCGGCACTGAGATCAGCCATGCCAGGGTGTTGAGGTCCACGCCTCCTCCTGACAGCAGAATAGCCCTCAGGTTCCGGCTCCAGGTGGGTTAGGGGGCGCAGATGCCTGCTGTTGATCCCCGCACCCTGCCCCTGCACGCCCTGGAGGACGCCCTCCTGCGCGAGCTCGGCCACCTGCCCCAGGGCTGGAGCGCTCGGCGCAAGGCCCTGGAGGACGCGGGGACCACCCCGGCCCGCCGGCAGACCCTGGATCCGCTGCTGCTGGCCGCCCGCGCCCTGGAGGCCGCCGAGACCAACCTGCCCACGGAGCTCTCCGGCGTGCGCCGCGGCAGCGTCTGGGAGCAGGACGCCATCAGCGTGACCTTCGACGGCTGGCGGCGGGACCAGCGGGTGCTCGTGCGGGCCCTGCGGCCGGCCCTGCGGCAGGACCCCGTGTGGCTGCGCCGTCTCCAGCGCAGTGCACGCGCTCCCCTGCCCGCCCCCTTGCCCCATCTGCTGCTGCACCCCGGGCCCTGGCCCTTCTTGGAGCTGCCCCTGGAGGGGCCCTCCCTCTCGCAGCTCCTCCCGGCCGAGGATCACCCCGACACCCGCATGATCGCGGCCGCCCTGGAGGCCGGGCTGACGGGCCTGGAGGCGCTCCACCACGAGGGCCTGGTGCACGGACACGTCAGCCCCCGGCACCTGATCCGCAGGGGCGACGGCTTCCAGCTCCTGTGGCTGGACCCTGTCCTCGCTCGGCCAGGGAGCCCACAGGATGACCTGCGGGATCTGGGCGCGGCGGTGAGCTGGCTGGACCCCAAGGAGATCGATCCCGTCGGAGACCTGGCCCGCGCGATGATCAGCGACCCACCGCCCAGCGTGGACATGGCCCGGGCGCTGCTCGCGCGCACCCTCTCCGAGGCTCTGGCGGAGCGCCGACACGAGATCACCTTGCGGGCCCGCGACCAGGCCCGCCGCGACCGAGAACAGCGCCTGTTGGAGTCCGTCGCGCGCCTGGGGAGCGCCCTGCCCCCGCCCGAGGGGAGCTTCTGCCTGCGCGCAGGACGCGACAAGGTGCTGGTGGTCGCCGAGTCCCGCGGCGGCGTGATCAAGGGTGGCCCCGTCGCGGGCGTGCCAGCGCGCTTCATGCCCCGGGTCTGGTCCGCCGAGCAAGGCCTGGACCCCGTGGCCAGTCGGGCCCTGCTGCGTGCGTGGGCCTCCCGAAAGACGGGCGACGAGCAGCGCCGCGCCCAGGTCCAACAGTCTCTGGGCAGCCAGGACCAGCAGGCCCGGGATCTGTGCCGCTGGCTGAGCTGCCAGGCCCGACTGCGGGCCGTGCGCATGCTGTTGGAGCTTGGCCAGCGGGGATGAGATCCCCCGGACAGAAATCGTCCGCCCCCCGCGCTACGCTCCCTGCGTGATTCACCTTGAGCACATCGCGCGCCTCTGGAGGGAGCGCCTGGCCCACAGCTACTCCCGCTGGGAGAGCCGCCTGCTGCAGCCCCACGCCAGCGTGACCTTGGCGCGGATGCTGGTGCCCTTCTCCTTGGTCGACGCGCAAGGCGAGCGCCGCCCGGCCTCTCCCACCCAGCTCCTGAGCGAGCGCAGCGTGATCATCGGCGCCGCTGGGATGGGCAAGTCCACCTTCTCCGCCTGGCTCGCGGGCGCCCTGCTGGCCCCCGAGCACCAGGCCCTGCCCCTGGCGCTCCCCCTGCGCGAGCTGCGGCTGGGCTCCGACCAGAGCCTGGACGCCGTCCTGGAGTCCTGGATCCGGCGCCGGATGCCCTCCCTCCCCGCGGGCTTCCTGGACCCGCTGCTGCGGGCCTCCTCGGGTCCAAGGGTGCTGCTGATCCTGGACGGCTGGGACGAGCTGGGGGACCGAGGCCCCGAGCTGCGCGACCTGCTGATGGGGCTGCTCACCACCTACCCCCGCCTGGGGCTGGTCCTCACGGCCCGGCCTGGCGCCCTGGCGCTCCCTGGCGACGGCGAGGACATGCGTGTCCACCGCTTGGCCCCCCTCAGCGACCAGGGCCTGTCCATCCTGAGCCGCCGCATCCTGGAGCTGCTGGAGCCGGAGCGCGACGCGGAGTCCCTGGCCCAGGACTTCCTGGACCAGCTCGCGGACCACCCCCACGCCCGCAGCCTCGCCCGCCGCCCCCTGCTGCTGCAGATGATGCTGCTGCGCCACCCCAAGCCCCTGCCGCGCTCCACCGCCCAGCTCTACCGCCAGAGCTTCCAGGTGCTCCTGGAGGCCCGGGACCCCCAAGGCCTGCGCCGCCACCAGCTTGAAGAGCTCGCCCTGCAGCTCTGGGAGCAGCGGGCCGACGGCCTCTACGCCAGCTCCCTGCCCGAGAGCTGGACCCTGGCGGAGCGCCGCGCCTTCCTGCAGTGGGCCGAGCGCGACTCCGGCCTGCTGGAGCGCCGCGGCAGCCGCCTGACCTTTGTGCACCGCAGCGTCGGGGAGTACCTGGCCGCCCAGCGCCTGACGCGGCAGTACCCGGACCCCGTTCCTCGCTTCTGCGAGCTGGCCCACACCAGTAGCTGGGCGCCCGTGCTGTCCATGTGGTCTGGACTGGTCTCCGACGCGCAGAGATCCGCCCTCTCCCAGGCCCTCCGCGCACACGCGGCCCAAGCCCACTGGGCCCACTGGCTGCGCCTGCACGCCCTCTCCCTGGACGCCGAGCTGCCCGAGCTCCCCCGCCCCGCCGCGGACACCCCCACCGGCGCCTTCCTCCGGGCCATCCAGGGCTCCTGCGACACCAGCCCCTCCATCGCCACCGGGCGCGTGCTCTCCGCGGGCTCCCCCCTCTGGCCTGGCAGCCCCTGGGAGTTGGCCCTGCTCGCGGCCTGGCCCAGCCCCCGCGTCGCCCTGTCCCGCCGTCTCCAGCAGCTCGCCCTGCTCGGCGCCTCCAGAGAGCAGCTCGTCGACGCCGCCCGGATCCCCGTGCAGAGCCGCGACCGGGAGCGCTGGGCCCGGGCCCTGGACCGCGTCTGGAGCGGCTTTCTGGACGACCACGGCACCTACCTGGCCGCCGAGTCCTGGGCCTGGGCCACCGCCCTCTCCGAGCCCGACTGCCTGCCCCCCTTCCTGCCCGCGGACACCTGGGGCGTGCTGGCGCGCACCGAGACCCCCGCCCACCTTGGGGGCGCCGTCGCCCTGATGCGGGCCGCCTGCCGAGAGCGCCTGGGCCTCCCAAACGACCTGGATCAGCGCCTCCAGCAGCTCCAGGCCGATCCCCTGTGGCGCAGCCTCGCCCTGGTGCTCGCGCAGCGCGCCTCCACCGCCGACCGCGCCCTGCTCCTGGACCTCGCTCAGCACCCCGAGCGCCGGGAGCCGCCTCTGTCCTGGGGCCTGCGGTGGATCGTCCGCGGGGACATCCTGCTCCTGGACGGCAGCGCCCTCCGCCTGGAGTCCCTGGGCCTGGAGCTCCCCCTGCTGGATCCCTGATCAGCGCCCCGGCGCCACGTCGCTGCGCATCCCCTTGACCCGGTACAGGCGCGCCCAGCCCGAGCGCACGCGCTGCTCCTCCACCAGCTCCAGCTCCAGCTCCTGCAGGCGGCCCAGAGGCTCTCCCGTGGCGGACTCCACCAGGTGGCCCACCACCTCCGCCGGCACAGTCTCCGGCCCATAGATCGACACCTCGCCCACCGGCGAGGACACCAGCCCCGCATAGGGCCGCGTGAGCTGGGTCGCGGCGTAGCTCCCCACCCAGAGCGGGCGCTCTTCGGGCAGCGGCAGCTCGCGGAGCGCGCGGGCCACGTCGAGCTGGTAGAGGCTGGCCTCGGGGCCCGAAGGGTGGGGGCGCCAGAGCTGCAGCAGCGAGAGCAGCCCCACCGCGAGGCTGGACTCCGGCAGCGCCGCGGCCCCCAACGCGAAGGCGCTGAGCATGGCGGGCAGCAGGTAGCGGACGTGGGTGTGGGCATCCAGGCGCTCGACCCCGCCCAGGAAGTTGAGCGTCCCAAAGAACAGCACCTGCACGCCCAGATGCAGGGCCAGCAGCGCCCAGGGCCGCCGCCGAGCGCCCCGCCACAGCGCAAAGGCCACCCCCGGCCACAACAGGATGCGTCCCTGCGCGCCGCAGCTCAGCCAGAGCACCTGCCCCAGATCGCGGACCCACGCCCCCAGCGACTCGGGCAGCCGCTCCGCCCCAGCCAGCCCGGCTCCGGTGAGCGCCAGGTGCAGCCCCGCCCAGGCCCCGAGGGCAGCCAGCGGCGCCAGCCAGGCCCAGTCCAGCCGGCGGTCCAGCAGCATCACCCCGGCCGCCGGGGCCGCCAGCAGCACCCCGGGCTCCTTGCACCAGGTGGCCAGCGCGGCCAACACGGCGAAGCCCAGCGAGCGTCGGTCCATCAGGGCCACCAACGCCCAGGGCGTGAGCGCCAGCAGAGGCAGATCCGTGTCCGCCCGCAGGAGCTGCGCGGCGATGGGCGGGAGCAGCGGGATGGCCGCCGCCGCGAAGGCCGCTCGGGGACCGCCAGCGCGCCTCAGCAAGGCAGCGGTCCCGGTCACCAGCGCGATCGCCAGCGGCAGCGCCGCCAGGTGCACCGCCACATGCGGCGCCAGCGGCAGCTTGAGCCACAGCCCCAGGTACCAGAACCACAGCGGCGGGTGCGCGTAGTCCGGGAGCCCCTGCGCCCACTGCGGCGGCGTCGGTCCTACAGCGGCGGCCTGAGGCAGGGTGTCGAGCACCACCGCAGGCCCGGACTCGGCCACCGACAGCGCCTTGGGGACCCACCAGAACAGGCTGTCGTCCACCAGCGGGGCGTCAAGGTTCAGGAGCACCACCGCCAGGGCCACCGCGACGGCCAGCAGCTCGGGGAGACGGGCACGCATCCCCCCGAGCGTAGCAGCACCGCGCAGCGCTCAGATCCCCAGCGCCCCCAGCGCCCGGCTCTCCTTGGCCAGCCAGCCCAGATCGCTCTCCAGCAGGCGATCCAGCACCACACCAAGCTGCGGGTCTCGCGCCAGCGCCTGCACCTCGGGGGCGGGGTCATAGGCCTGTCCGGGGTGCCCGCCCACCTGCCGCGCCAGCGCACTCAGGCGCACCGCGAAGTCCGGCGCCGCCTGCACCAGCGCCCGATGCCGCGGCCAGCGCTCCCCAAATGCCAGCCACAGGAGCAGGCTCTCCGCGTGCGCCTGGGTGGGCGGAGCCGGCAGGTCCCCTGTCGCTGCGAGCACCCGCAGCTTGTCGCAGAGCCGCGCCAGCACCCGCGGATTCCGCAGGCTCTGCACCGGTGCGATCGCCCCGGCGTGCACCTCAAGCCAAGGGAGCGAGAGCTGCTCGGCCAGGGGGAAGTCGCCGCGCTCGGTGCGCACCGGCTGCTGCAGCCGCGACGAGAAGAAGGCCGCCACCGCCAGCGGGTCCAGCCCCGGCAGGCTCAAGCGCAGGTCGAAGATCTTGTCCAGGTAGCGGTCCGCGTCGATCTCCTGCGCGCCGTAGTGCAGCCGCACCCCCGCGTGCGCGAGCACCGGATCCAGCGCGATCAGCAGCGTCACCGGCGCCCCCGCCGCCACCAGAAAGCGCAGCCCCTGCAGCAGCGCCACCTGTCGGCCGGGCAGGCAGCGGTCCAGGTCGTCCACGCAGACGATCAGCCGCGTCCCCACGTCCGCGTAGTCGCCCAGCGCCGCCAGGGTCAGCTCGCGGAAGTCCTGGGCCATCTCCATCACCGGGTCCACCTTCTGGGACCCGCTCTCCGACTCCCCCTCCAGCAGGCTCTGCACCGCCGGCGAGGCGATCTCGAGGAGCTGCCCCCCCGGGATGGCCTCCCCCGCTGCCTTGAGCCCAAAGTTCACCCCCGCCTTCACCAGCCGCGAGGCCGCCGCGCGGAGCCTGGCGTTGTCGTGGACCCCGGCCCGCTCCTGCAGCGCCTGCACCAGCGGCGTGAGCAGATCCGGCGTCCCGTACTGCCAGGGGTTCAGCCAGAGCGCCGACCCCGCGGGCCCCGGGTTGCGCACCGTCTGGGCGGCCACCCGCGCCAGCACGTCCGTCTTGCCCCGCCCCCAGTCGCCCTGCACCGCGATCACCGCACCCGCCGGGAGCTGCGCGCTCCAGGCCAGAAGGCGCGTGGCCGTGGCCTCATGGCCCAGGGTGTCGCTCGGGAGCTGCAGGCCTTGATCGACCGCGGACTGGTTCAGGAAATCTGTGCGCATGCAATCCAGTATCCGATCCCAGTGAAGCAAAGGGATACCCTGAGTCCATGCCGAGAATCCTCGATCGCCTCGAACTCGCCGCCGGCCGCGCGCCGGAGACCGTGGAGACGGTGGACTACCTCCGTCGCCGCCCCGGCCCGCCCGCAATCATCGGCAGCGACGGCCGCTACGTGCCCGGCTGGTTCACCGAGTTCAACGGCGCGCTCAACCTGGACGACTCCGCGGCCCTGGGCATCGCCCTGCAGCGCTGGTTCCACATCAGCATCGACGCCGGCGACCACTTCATCGTCTGCAACCTCGCCAACCTCACCCGCGCCGCCAACGTCGCCCTGCTCGTCGCCCACAAGCCCAGCGGCGCCTTCGAGCACGCCACCCGCACGCGGCTCTACCCCAACGTCCACGTCCAGGTCTCGGACGACGCCCGCTGCTTTCACGACCCCGACACCCACTCCTTCATCCGCGTCAGCCCGGACGGCCAGCGCTACGAGATCAGCCTCCACGTCGACCACCTGCACCTGCAGGTCATCGCCCGGCGCTGCCTGGGCCCCGATCTCGTCCAGTCCACCCGCTTCCACCGCGGCCGCGGCAGCCTCCAGTTCTATGGCAACCTGGAGGTCGAGCACGGCGCCCTCACCATCGGCGACCGCCTCTTCGTCATCCCCGCGGGCAGCCTGGGCACCGTCGACCGCACCATCGGCCACCAGCGCGGCCTGCAGAACTGGAACTGGATCGCCTGCGCGGGCAGCGCCTGGGACCGGGGCCGCAAGCAGCGCGTGCGCTTCGGCCTCCAGGTCGCCAAGGACCGCCCCGACGCCGTCCCCATCGTGAACTCCCAGAAGTACGCCGTCTGGCTGGAGGAGGGCCTCTACAAGATCCCCTCCGCCCGCTTCGACTACCAGGTGCTCGACCCCGAGACCCGCCGCACCACCCCCTGGCGCATCGTCTCCGACGCCCCCGGCGACGACTGGATGGACCTGCGCTTCCACCCCCGATTCCAGCGTCGCGAGCAGCGGCAGGGAGTGCTCGCCCAGGGCGACTTCAACCAGTACTACGGCGAGGTCTCCGGCCGCATCCGCGTAGCCGACCGCTCCCTGGTGCTCGACGGCGTGTTCGCCGTGACCGAAGACTCCCGCCTGGAGATCTGAGCGCCCCGGGCGCGGTACCCTCCCCCCGTGCCCACCCTCGTCACCGGCGCCAGCGGTTTCCTCGGCCGCGCCCTCTGTCCCCTGCTCACTGACGCGGGCCACGCTGTCGTGGGGGTGCAGCGTACCCGCCCTGTGCCGCCCGGAGTCCAGCCCCTCCTCCTGCCCGCCGTCCCCGACAACGGCCCCGAGCTGGCCGCCTGGATCCACGAGAGCCGCCCCGCGCGCGTCCTCCACCTGGGCAGCCCCGTGAACCCGGCGCGGGACCCCGCGCTCTGGGAGGAGATGCAGACCGGGGTGCTCCAGACCACCGCCCACATCGCCCGGGCCTGCGCAGCCACCGACACCCCCCTGGTGCTCGTGTCCACCTGCGAGGTCTACGGGGACGGCCCCGCCCCCTTTCACGAGTCCCAGCGCCCCCAGCCCGTGTCGCCCTACTCCGCCGCCAAGGCCGCCGCCGAGCTCTGGGTCTCCACCCTCGCCCGCACCCAGGGCCTCAGAGCGCTCATTCTCCGCCCATTTCTGGCCTACGGCCCCCACCAGGAGCGCCGCGGACTGGTGCCCGCCGCCGTCCGAGCCGCCGTGCGCCGGGAGCCCTTCCCCATGACCGCCGGCGCCCAGACCCGCGAGCTCAACCACGTCCAGGACCTGGCCCGCGGCATCGCCATGGCCGCGGAGTCCGGGCTGTGGGGCCACACCCTCAACCTCTGCGGCGGGCCCGAGCTGCCCGTCCTCCAGATCGTCCAGCGCATCTTCGACCTCGCTGGCGCCGACCGCTCCCTCATCATGCCCGGCGCCCTCCCCACCCGGAGCGGTGAGGTCGCGCGCTTCTGCGGGGACCCCAGCCTCTGCGCCTCCCTCTTGGGCTACCAGCCCCGGATCGACCTGGACGCCGGCCTGCGCGCCTGCATCGACGCCGAGCGTGCCGCGTGATCGCCCTCGCCCTCTTGCTGCTGGCAGCCCTCGGCCTCGCGGTGGATCCGCCTCTGGCCCTCAAGGCCCTGCTCGTGCTGCCCGGCCTGCTCCTGGCCCCCGGACTCGGCTACGCCCGCTGGCTGAACCGCCGCCAGCACAGCGCCCTGCAGATCGCCCTGGACGGCGCCTGGCTGAGCCTCGTGATGGCCGTCCCCACGGTCCTGATCGGCGCCCGACTCGGCGCGAACCCCTGGACGCTCTGGGGCCTGAGCGTGGCCTGGGCGCTCCCCGGCGTCTGGCTGGGCTGGAACGCCGATCCCCTCCCCGGACTGCGCCCCCGCGTGCTGGCCGGCCTGGGCGCTCTGCTCGTGGCCGTCGTGCTCTGGACCGGTCTGCGCGCCGACGAGCTCCTGCGCCCTCTGGACGCCTGGTGGTGGTCGCAGCACACCGAGACCCTCTCCGAGCCCCCCGTGGAGTGGGCCGAGGGGCAGGGCTTCGAGGTGGAGCGGATCGGGTGGCCCGAGGCTGGCGCGGCCCACCTCCTGGACCCCGAGCTCGACGGCGGCACCCTGGAGATCCAGACCGCCGGCGAGGTCATGCTGTTGCTGCGCGGCCCCATCGGCTCCCTGGTGCAGGCAGGACAGGCTGGGCAGTGGGCCCCCGCGGAGAAGGTCGCCGCCTCGGTCCAGGTGC
Organism: Myxococcota bacterium; assembly: GCA_036229005.1. Taxonomy (GTDB): domain Bacteria; phylum Myxococcota_A; class UBA796; order UBA796; family CAJQPC01; genus CAJQPC01. Next base: position 167,783 of record JAZAMN010000004.1, on the reverse strand, counting down.
AGTCCGAAGAGGGCGAGGTGCGCCGCTACCTGGAGCGCGGCGTCATCGCGCTGCCCCTGAGCGTGCGGCCGGGCACCCTGGACATCAAGCTCGAGGCCACCGGGCCCGTCGAGCTCTACCTGCTGCCGGGTCAGGCGGCGCCGTGGTCCCTCGACGAGGCCGGCGTGGTGCGCTTCGCCCACTACTACCAGCTCCTGAACCTGGTGGAGAACCAGATCTGGGCCCAGGAGCTGCTGGCCGGCGAGCGCCTGCTGACCGTCAACCAGCCCCCGCTGTGGTCCTTCGTGCTGGCCGTGGCGTCGGCGACCTTGAGCGCGGACATGCCCGGCGCGGGGCTGCTCTTTGCGTGGGTGCTGCTGCTCTTGGGTGCCCAGGCGCTGCGCCTGGTCGAGCAGCTCTCCCCGCGCGCGCCTCTCCCCGCCTGGCTGCTCCCCCCGGCGATGGTCCTGGTCCACGCCGAGCTCATGCTGCAGCCCGGCTCGGTGAACTTCCCGGACAGCCTCTACGCCGCGGCGCTGGTGGGGGCGCTGTCGGCCTTCGCCATGCCGGGCGGGGGCGCGGGACGCGGGCGCTTCGTGCTGCTCACCCTGCTCGCGGGCCTGCTGCGCTACCCCGGCGTGGTGGCGGTGGTCCTGGGCGTGGCGCTCCACCACTGGTTCTGGCCCCAGGGCCGCCTCTGGCCTCGCCTGCGGGATCTGGGCGTCGCGGTGCTCGCGCTGGCCGGGGTGTTCGGGGTTGTGGCCCTGCTCTCCGGCGCGCTGGGCGACTGGCTCTTCATCCTCTGGTTCGAGACCGTCCCCGAGCACTACGACAACAACGGCGAGGCCGCCGCGATCTGGGCCCGCCCCCCGGCCTTCTACTGGACCTGGCTGCGCTACACCGGCTTCGGCCTGCTGGCGGCGCTCCCCCTGGCCTCCCGCGAGGGCCGCTGGGTGCTCGGCGCGGCGGGCCTCTACAGCCTGCTGCTGTGCACCATCGACCACTTCCCCACCCACTACTTCCTGCCGCTGCTGGCGCTCTCCGGCGTCTCGATCGCCTGCAACACCAGCGCGCTCCCCAGCAAGCCCCTGCGCTGGGGCCTCAGCGGCGCCGCGGTCCTGGCCGCCCTCGCCTTCGTGGTCTGGGGCCGCCCGTGAAGCTGCGGCTGGCGCTGGCGGGGCTGCTGGCGGCGGCCTGGCTGGCCCTCTCGGGGTGGTGGCTGAGCGTAGACCGCCTGCCCGTGGATGGCGATGAGATGGGCCACATCGGCGCCGCCGAGCTCTACCGCTACGACCTGGAGCAGGGCCAACCCGCGCAGGCTCTGCAGCGCCTCTGGTCGGGGGAGATGGGCGACTATCCGCCCGCCTATGCAGCAAGCGTCGGGCTCTGGTGGTGGGCCCTGGGCGGGCACCCCTCGGACCCAAAAGTCCGGAGCATCAACCTTCTCTTTGCTCTGGGCGCCGCTGTGTGTGTGGGCGCCATCGCGCGCCGGCTGGGCGCAGATCCTGGGGCCGCTGCGCTGGGGGCCGCTGCGACCCTGTGGCTGCCTCTGAACACCGGCCTCTCCCGGCACTTCATGCCCGAGGGGATGCTCGCCTTCGCCGTCGCCCTCGCCATCCTGGCCGCCCTCCACCAACGGCAGCGCGGCACCTGGGCGAGCGCCGCCCTGCTGGGCCTGTCCCTGGCCTTCGCCTTCTTGGTCAAGCAGAGCGCCGCGCTCTATCTGGCCGCCCCCGTGCTGGGCCTGGTGCGCTGGCGCAAGGAGCTGTTGGCCCTGCCCGTGGGCCTGCTGCTGGCCCTGCCCTGGGTCGTGAACAACCTGGACGGTCAAGGCGGCTACCTGCTCAGCTCGGCCACCCACCAGGGCGACGCCGGGCTGCTCGCGCACCTCGCCTTCTACCCGCGGGCCCTGTGGGCTCCGGCGCTGGGGCCGCTTCAGCTTGTCCTCGCTGGGGTCGGGATCGTGGCCGCGTTCCGAGGGCAGCGGCGGCTGGGGGTTGTGGCCGGGATCTGGGCCAGCGGGATCCTGCTCCTCCTCCTGCTCCCCAACAAGTACGAGCGCCTGATGCTGCCGCTGCTTCCGGCCACGGGCCTGCTCGTCACCGCGGCCCTCCAGTGGGCGCCGCGCCTGGCTTGGGGCACCCCGCTGCTGGCCGCCTGGACCGCGTGGCTCTCCGTCCTGCCCAGTCCCATGTCGCGCGCCCCTGCGCCCAACTCTGCGCTGCTCCACGGCTGTCCCCAGGTCTGGCTGCGTCCGCCCGAGCCCTCCGACTGGGGCCTCAGCGCCGTGGTCGAGGCCGCGCGCCGGGCCCCCGAGGGTCCCGTCCTGGTCTTGGGGGAGGGATCGATCCCCTGCGAGGTCCAGACCACCCACCCCTGGAGCGCCCACCTGGCTGTCGCACTTCGCCGGTCGGAGTCCGAACGCGAGGTCATTGGGTCGCAGACCGCAGCCCCCGGCCTGATCGTGGACTGGCGGCCGGGTCAACCTGGGGAGCCTGTGGACGCTGGGCCCTTGGGGCGCTTCGTGGTGCGTGTCCCCCGGGGGCGGTGATAGGCTTGGGCCCACCCTGCGAGCGAGCCATGAGCGACCGTCCTCAGCTTCCCACCGAACAGCGCGGCCTGCTGGCCGAGTTCTGGGCCTTCATCAAGCACGAGAAGGCCTGGTGGATGACCCCCATCGTGCTGGTGTTGCTGGCGATGGTGGCCTTCATCCTGTTCGCGGAGTCCAGCCCGGTGCTGCCCTTCGTCTACACGTTGATGTAGCCGATGCTGGCGCTCCACAAAGTCATCTGGAAGGCCTGGAAGGGCTTCTCCCACAAGCTGATCAGCGCGCAGAACGCCATCCTGATGGCGGCGGTCTACATCTTCGCGGTGGCGCCGGTCGCGGTGGTGTTCAAGCTCATCGGCAAGCGGCTGGTGAGCCCGCCGGAGATCGACCCCGAGGCGGAGAGCTACTGGGAGGCCAAAGAGGACGGGCGCTTCGATATGGAGAAGGCGCAGCGGATGTTCTGACGGGGGATCGGGGGTCAGGTATCGGGTATCGGGTATCGGGGGGTCAGGTATCGGGGGCGGGGTTGAGGGTTCGCGGCGACCGGGGGTTCGGGGGTCTTCGGTGACGCGGTGCCGGGTCGGGGCGCTGGTGGAGACCGACTTGGGAGGCCTATTTGCGAGCCGCCCGCGCGCAGGTACCGCTGAACGCAACGACCCGGCGCGCAAGTGCCGCTGAACGCAACGACCCGGCGCGCAAGTACCGCTGAACGCAACGCCCCGGCGCGCAAGTGCCGCTGAACGCAACGCCCCGGCGCGCAAGTACCGCTGAACGCAACGACCCGGCGCGCAAGTAGCGCTGAACGCAACACTCCCCCCCTGAACTCGGGGTGTCAGCGTGCCCTATGTTGCGTTCGACCCAGGTTGCGCGGCGCGCCGTTGCGTTCGACCCAGGTTGCGCGGCGCGCCGTTGCGCTCGACCCGCGTTGCGCGCCCCCAGCCCAGCACACTCAGCGCTGAGCGGCGCGCTCGGCCTGCGGTGCCGCCTTGGCCTCGTGCGCCGGGAGCACGGGGGTTCAGGGGTCGCGAGGCCCCACACAAGAACACCCGCTGCTGCGCGCAAACCTTCGCGCGCGGCCGGGAGTGCGGGCGGCCAAGGCGGTCGGTCCAAGCCAAAGAAGCGGCAAAGCCGCGCACTCAGAGGCCGACAGCCCAACTCACCCGCCAAGCCCATCGCCAGGGTGGCCCGAAGGCACAGCCCCTCCTCAACATCACGCCAGACACAAGCCGCAGCAGACTTCCCGCCGCGGCGACCGTGTTTGCTGGTGAGACTGCCGCCAGGCGCCAGCGCTTGATGGCGGCCGACCTGGCGAGGGCCGGCGCTACGCACGGCCCACTTGCTCCTCGCCGGCACCTTCGCCGGCCGAGCGAAAACAGAGCGGTGATGTTCTTCCCTCTGCACCCGGGCCGCTGCGCGCCGCCGGGAGTCCGGGCGACCGACACGCTTGGGTCAAGCCAAAGAAGCGGCGAAGCCGCGCCGATGTGCAGGCCCATGCGCAAGTGCCGCTGAACGCAACGACCCGGCGCGCAAGTGCCGCTGAACGCAACGACCCGGCGCGCAAGTGCCGCTGAACGCAACGACCCGGCGCGCAAGTACCGCTGAACGCAACGACCCGGCGCGCAAGTAGCGCTGAACGCAACACTCCCCCCCTGAACTCGGGGTGTCAGCGTGCCCTTTGTTGCGTTCGACCCAGGTTGCGCGGCGCGCCGTTGCGTTCGACCCAGGTTGCGCGGCGCGCTGTTGCGTTCGACCCAGGTTGCGCGGCGCGCTTTTGCGTTCGACCCGCGTTGCGCGGCCCAGCACACTCAGCGCTGACCGGCACGCCGACCCCGCGGCCCCGCCTTGGCCCCGCGAATCAAGCGCCCGGGCAGCGCCCCCGCGGGCACGCCGTCCTGCATGAGGATCTGCCCGCTGAAGACCGTCATCTTGTAGCCGTCGGCCTCTTGGATCAGGCCGTGGTCGGCGCTGGGCAGGTGCAACACCAGCTCGGGGGAGCGCAGCTTGAGCTGGTCGTGGTCGATGACGTTCAGGTCGGCCTTGTGGCCGACCGCGACGCGGCCGCGGTCATTCAGGCCAAAGAGCTCGGCGGTCTGGCTGGTCTGGCGGCGGACGACTCGGCAAGCTCGACTTGGTCGCCGCGACTGCGGTCCCGGGGCGGAAGCTGGGCATGCTGCCGTCGCAGATCGCGCCGCATTGACGCCGGCCGTCGCTCAGGCCCACGCAGGTCTGGGGTGCGTGTGCAGGGTGTGCAGGTTCTGGTCGCTGTAGTCGAACAGCGGGGTGTACAGGAAGCCGCGACCGGCACTGCGTGCGGCACACGGGGCGGGAGTCTGGGATGGGTCTCAAGGCTCGGATTGGAGACAGCACTTCGGAGTGGGGCGAGGTGATGCCCGAGACCTGAATCCCGACCCCTGATGATGTCCCTCACGGCGACCGTGAACCGGGGACCACCGACGACGCACTGCCGACTGGGGGCGCTGGCGGCAGCCGACCTGGAGGAGCGCGTTGGAGAGCGGCCGGCACTTCCTGCGGCCCAATCCCCGCTCGATGGCCGAGCGGACCACCCACCCAGCCTCATCTCTCCACGGCCGGGGATGCTGCGCGCAAACCTGCGCGCGCAGCCGGGAGTTCGGGCGGCCGAGGCGCTTGGGTCAAGCCAAAGAAGCGGCGAAGCCGCGCCGACGCGAAGGCCCATCCGCCTCGCACCCGTCCGACCGAACTCCCCGCGGGGGGTGGGCCCAGCTTGACTGGGCCTCAGGGGGGTCGCGAGCCCCCCATATAGAAGACCGAAACATCCCCGCAATGGCGAGCGTAGGGCTCCAAGATTAGACCCCCTGGGCCCCTCATCCGGGGCCCGACGCCGGAGCCTGCCTTGCTGACGCTGATCGCTGCCCTCGCCCTGTCTCAGACCGCCTCCGCCGCGGAGGTCGAGTGGCACGGCCACTACCGCAGCCGCGTGCTGGCCTACAGCGGACTGAGCCTCTCGGACACCAACCAGAGCGCCTTGGCTCCGACCACCTACATCGACCACCGGATGCGGCTGCAGCCGACCTTCCACGCCAGCTCCCGGGTCAGCGTGCACGCTCAGCTCGACCTGCTGAACCTGACTGCATTCGGCGACAACATCAACACCTACACGCTCGCAGACGGCTCGGTGCTCCCCGCCGCCTACGCGCACGGTGTGGCCGCCGACATCACGAACAACAACATGGGCAACCTGGGCAACATCAGCCTGACGCGCGCATGGGCCGACGTCTACCTGCCCTACGGCCGCCTGAGCATGGGCCGCATGCCGCAACACTGGGGCGCCGGCATCCTGTTCAACGACGGCCTGACCTCCGAGTCCGAGTTCGGCGACACCGCGGACCGCATCCAATTCACCACCCAGGCCGGCCCCGTCTACGTGATGGCCGCCTACGAGCAGCTCTACGAGGGCTACTGGGAGGAGGGCGATGACCGGGACGACGGCATGGCCGCCGACGTCGCCATCGCCTACCTGGGCGAGACCATGGGCGTGGGGCTCTACAACCGCTACCGCCGCCAGTTCTCCCCCACCTTCCAGGCCTACACCGGCAGCCTCTGGGGCTTCACCGAGCTGGGCCCCGCCCGCATCGAGATGGAGCTGGCCGGAAACTTCGGCGCCGGCGACCTGGACAGCCAGACCAACGACGTCTCGCTGGTCTCCTTCGGCGGCATCCTGAGCGCCGAGGCCGACCTGCCCATGAACCTCACCGCCGGCCTGGACCTGGGCATGGCCAGCGGCGACGGCGAGACCGGCGACAGCACCGACCGCGTCTTCACCATGGACCGCGACAAGAACATCGCCCTGATGCTCTTCGAAGAGCCCCTTCCCCTGACCGCGCCCGCAGTGCGCAACAGCGAGAACCTGGGCCGCGACAACAGCTCCGTGCTCACCGGCGAGGGCGTCTCCAACGCCCTCTTCATGAAGCCCACCATCGGCTACCACCTGCGCCCCGACCTGCACGGCCAGCTCAGCCTGATCGGCGCCCGCACCTTCGCCGCCCCTGACGACGACCGCACCGGCTACGGCTGGGAGATCGACGCGGACGTCACCTACAGCCCGGTGGAGCACTTCTACCTCAAGGGCACCGGCGCGATCCTGCTCCCCGGAACCTACTACTCGAACTACGGCAGCTCGGCCCTCGAGGCCGGCTTCAACGCCCCCGCCTTTGGCGGTCGACTCTACCTGGTCGCGGAGTTCTGATGTCCCTGCAGCTCACCGGCGTTCACACCGCCCTGGTCACCCCCATGCGCGACGGGGAGCTGGATCTTCCCGCCTTCGAGGCCTTCTGCGAGGCCCAGATCCAGGCGGGCGTCAGCGGCCTCGTCCCTTGCGGCACCACCGGTGAGGCCGCCACGCTCAACGCGGACGAGTGGGCCGCCGTGGTCGCCACCGCTGTAGAGGTCGCTGGCGGCCGCGTCCCTGTGACCGCAGGCTGCGGCACCAACAACACCGCCAAGACCGTCCACCTGATCGAGCAGGCCATCGAGCTCGGCGCCGACGCCGCCCTGGTGGTGCTGCCCTACTACAACAAGCCCTCGCCAGAGGGACACCTGCGCAACCTGCAGGCCGCCTGCAAGCCAGGGCTGCCCGTCGTGGCCTACCACGTGCCCGGCCGCACCGCCCAGCACCTGCCCGTGCAGCAGCTCGCCGAGCTCTGCACCTCCGTCGAGGGCATCATCGCCTGCAAGGAGGCCACCGGTGACGTGCACTACGGCTCCGAGCTGCTGACCCGGGCCCCCGGCGTCAACGTGCTCTCCGGCGATGACTTCACCTTCTTCCCCCTGATGGCCTGTGGCGCCCACGGCGTGATCTCCGTGCTCAGCAACGTGGCCCCCCGCAAGACCGTGGCCCTGGCCAACGCCGTCGCCGCTGGGGACCTCACCAAGGCGCGGGCGCTGCACCATGAGCTCATGCCCATCGTGCACTACCTGTTCTCCTCGTCGAACCCCCAGCCGGCAAAGGCCTTCGTGGCCGCCCAGGGCCACATCGCCAACCGCGTTCGGCTGCCCCTGGTCCCCCACACCACACCCCCCAGCGCCGAGCTGCTGGAGATCGCTCAGTGAGCCTCCGCATCGGCGTGCACGGCGCCCGCGGCCGCATGGGCACCCTGGTGTGCGGGCTGGTTCGCGAAGCCGACGACCTCACCCTGGTCAGCACCACCGACCGCGAAGACACCCCGGCGCACCCCGACGCCCAGGTGGTCATCGACTTCTCCCTACCCCCAGGGCCGGTCTGCCTCGTCGAGCACCTGCAGCCCGGCCAGGCCCTGGTCACCGGCAGCACCGGCCTGGACGCCCAGCAGCTCCGTGCACTTCGCGCCTGGGGCACCCGCGGGCCCCTCTTGCACGCCAGCAACTTCTCCTCGGGGATGAACCTGCTCTTCGACCTGGTCGCCCAGGCCGCCCGAGCCCTGCCCGACTACCACCTGGAGGTCGTGGAGATGCACCACGGCTTCAAGAAGGACGCCCCCTCCGGCAGCGCCATCTCCCTCGCGGAGTACGCCGCAAAGGCCCGAGGCGTGGAGCTGGAGCAGCAGATCCGGCACGGCCGCCAGGGCCACACTGGCACTCGCACCGCCCAGGAGATCGGCATGCACGCCCTGCGCGGAGGAGACGTAGCCGGCGAGCACACCGTCTACCTGGCGGGGCCCGGCGAGCGCGTCCAGCTCGGACACCTGGCCACCAGCCGCATGGCCTTTGCCAAGGGAGCCGTGCGCGCAGCCCGCTGGCTCGCCGACCAAGAGCCCGGCACCTACACCATGGCCCAGGTGCTCGATCTCTGAGCGCGGCCTGCGCATCGCCCTGGGCCAGCTCCGCTGCGCGCCCAGAGCCGGTGCCCTGCGGCACATCTCCATGTTCCGCAGCGCCGAGGCCGTGGACGCCGACCTGCTGCTCTTCCCCGAGCTCTCCTTCTGCGGCTACAACCCCCGCTACGCCAGCGCGCACCCCATGCCCCTGGAACACCGGGGCCTCGGCGTGCTCCAGCTCGCCGCCGACGGCGCCGACATGCACCTGAGCGTCGGGGTCCCCCTCCAGGCCCCAGCCGGCGTCGAGATCGCCCAGGTGCTGCTCTCCCCAAACACGCCGCCCCGCAGCTACGCCAAGCAGCTCCTGCACGCCGACGAGAGCGCGCGCTTCGTCCCCGGAGAGCGGAGCTTGGACCTGGTCCTTGGCGGACACCACCTGGCCCCCGCGATCTGCTTCGAGTCCATGCAGCCCGACCACAACCAGGCCGCGCTCGACCGCGGCGCCAGCGTCTTGCTGGTCAGCCTCGCCAAGGACCGCGCGGGCATGGAGCGTGCCTGGGCTCACTACGCGGAGTTGGCTCAACGGGGAGGGATCTTCGTGCTCGCGGTCAACGCGGTCGGCCCCACCGAGGACTTTGTCTGCGCCGGCCGCAGCGCCGTCTGGGGCCCGAACGGCAGCCTGCTGGCCAGCCTGGAGGACCAAGAGGGGCTGCTCACAATCGAGCTGCCCCCCCGCTGAGTTCAGCTCAGCGCGTGGTCGAACCAGGCGGGCGCCTCCCAATCCACCCCGTACTCCTTGCGCCCCTTGGGGCGGAGCAGGTGAACCAGCGGGACCGCGACCAGCAGGTTTCCCACCAGGAGCTGCGGCAGCAGCAGTACCATCCCCGCCGTCCAGGCCCAGCCCTTGCGACGCTTCATGCCCCTGGCCAGCCCCCCAAAGAGCGCTGCGCCCAGGAGAGCGACCAACGCCAGGCCCCCGAAGCCCTGCCACTGGAACCCAGAACCGATCCGGTCCGCCACAAAGCCGACTCCCATGCCCAACAGCCCCACCAGGACGAACAACCCAGCGAAGACCGCCTGCGCGATCATCAGTCCCACAGCCGCCCGGTCCAGGCCGTCCGGGCTCTCCGTAGCGGCTGGGGGGTCAGCGGTCGGCTCCGGGGCGGGCTTCTGGGTGGCCTCCAGCACGGCGGCGTGGCGAGCGGCGTCAAAGCGCTCCGTGGGGGCCTCGGCTGCGGAGAAGGGTCGAAGGATCTGCGTGGGCGCGTCGATCTCAGGAGGTGAGGGCGGCAGGTCCAGCTTCCCCTCAAAGCCCTCTCGCCCCCCGTTCCCCAGCAGCGCCCACAGCCCCAGGATCCCCAGCGGAGCGGCGACGATCACCAGCAGCATCAGCCCGCTCAGGGCCACCCCCAGCCCCCAGCCCCAGCGCCGGAGCAGCACCACCACCAAGGCCGCGCAGGCCCCCTCGAACAGCCCCCAGGTGAGCGTCACCAGGCCCCAGTAGATGTAGCCCAGCTCATCGGTCGGCCAGCCGTGGTCGACCAGCGCCTGAAAGGCCGAGGTGCAGCCAAGCAGCATGCCCAGACCGACCACCACGGCCACGCCTTGGTACAGCCCCTGTCGCTGTGCCGGCTTCATGGGCTTGATGGGGCCCGAGGGAACCATGCCGCCCCCGAGCACCTCCCACATCTTCAGGTAGCCGGCCTTTCCTCCGCCCATCATCACCAGCATCAGGCCCAACAAGCCGATCGGAATCGCCACCGTCACCAGCAGGATGCTGACCACCAGCGCCGCGTTCCAGCCCCACGCCGCCCGGAGCTGAATGCCCACCACCGGCGCCAGAAAGGTCGCCGCCAGCGCCCAAGGCACCGCCCCGTACGCCAAGGCAAAGGCCAGGCTCCTCACGCCGAGCTCCTCCTCAAGAGCCGTGCTCGCCGTCCAAATCCCCGCGCACAGCGCCAGAACACCGAGCACCCCAAGGAGGAACTGCAGCACCATGTACTGCACGCGCCTTCCCCGCGCCTTCGCCTCCATCTGCATCCGATCCATGTCTCCCCCCAGGGGCTTGAGTTGTGCCCTCAGTGTCCTCGCCGGTGGAGGCGGCTCCAAGATTCCGCAGGCGCCAAGGGTCAAAGGAGGTGCGGCTGGTGGGGATCAGCGCCGATCCCCCCACCTCCCGGATCCTTGCAACCCACACCACCAAGGGTCCACCTCGGCGCCAGCGAGGACCTGCGAAGGCTCAACGCCACAGCGTCGGCGTCCCTCCCCTCCCAGCTACGCAACCCGAGTGACGGCGGGTTCTCCTCCAGAACACCAACAGCACCACCACCACCACCACCCCTCCCCCCGACACCGTCGAACACCCCCGCCCCTGGGCCTGCCCCGTGTCGGTGGTCTCGGCAGGCGCGTCCCGCTGTACCAGGCGGGTCTCCAGTTCGGTGTCCAGTGGGCCGCAGAGGGCGTGCTCGTAGGTGGTCTCCACGCGCAGCTCCAGGTCCTGGCCGTGGAGGGGCCCCAGCAGCATGTCCTCGCTGGTGCCGAGAAGCTCGGAGTTGGCGTACCAGGCGACGCTGTGAAGGGGTGGGCCGACGACGCTGAGGGCCAAGGTCTCCCCCTCCTCCAGAGCGATGGTGCGGCCGGGCACGCTGAGGGTGGGCAGGAGCTGCTGGTAGCCCAGGCGCTCCAGGTCGTGGGCGCCGGCGGTGACGTCTTCACTGCAAGGGGGCACCCAGTACATGAGCGCGCTCAGGAGGTCTGGGTCGGTGAGCAGCTCGCCCTCTCCGAATGGCTCGAGTCCCAAGGTCAGGCCGGCAGCGCGGCCGACGACGATGCTGGTGGGCAGGACGTCGAGGCACTCGGTGGCGACGGCCTGCTGCAAGGTGCCCCAGGGCTGCTCGGCGCTGAGCTCCAACACGCAGCCGGCGTCATCACAGCGGGTGGTGGTGGGGGCGTCGACCACGCGCACCTGGAGCTGGCCGCCGTCGCTGGGCTCGGGGTCGAAGAAGGGGACGCTGCCACACGCGCTGTCGGGCAAGGTCCACATGGCGACGCCGGCAGCGACCTCGGCCTGAAAGGTCTCGGGGGTCATGGAGTCGGGGTTGCCCTCGATGGACCACGAGAATCCGGCGATGGCGGGGGCGACGAGCAGGAGCATGGGCAGACTGTACCCGCCAGGGCTGCGTAAGTCCCCGCGAACGCAACAAGCGCCGGCGCAAGTCCCCCCGAATGCAACATCTCCAGCGAGATCGCGGGTCCTTCCGTGCCCAGCCGTTGCGTTCACCCCAACCTGCGCGCCCAGCCGTTGCGTTCACCCCAACTTGCGCGCCCAGCCGTTGCGTTCACCCCAACTTGCGCGCCCAGCCGTTGCGTTCACCCCTACTTGCGCGCCGAGTCGTTGCGTTCACCCCCACTTGCGCGCCCAGGCCCCCCCTCCCCGAGGCCCCTACTCGCAGCTCCACGTCCAGGACGTCGACCAGGGGTTCTCGGAGACCCCGTCCTCCAGCTCCACGCGGCTGGCGGCGTCATAGTCGAAGTACAGGGTGTAGTCGCTGCGCGGGTCCTTGTGCTCGCCGCGGACGCTGCCGCGCTGGCAGTCCTCGCGCCACTCGGTGGTGGTGGTGGTGTGGACCACGTCGTCGATGGTGACGACCTGCTTGACCACGCGGTCGGGGAAGCTGTCGTGCAGGGTGAACTCGGTGACGGGTCCGTGGCTGCTGGTGTCGATGTAGCCGCCCTCCACGTAGGCGCGCTCCACGACCAGCTCGACGCTGCCGTCGTGGTCATAGTCCCATTCGGTGCGCACCAGGCGCCGCTGGTCGTCGTAGGCGCGGGTCTGCAGCTCCTGGTACTCGCCAAAGTCGCCCTGGATCTCCACCAGCAGGCCGTCTTCGTAGACGTAGGTGCTGACGCCGGTCTGCACGCCGTCCTGGCTGGTCCGGAGCTCGCTGATGCCGTGCTCGCCGTAGCTGTAGACGAACCCAAGGCCCTGGGAGTTGTACTCCACAAGGCGCCCCTGGTCGTCGTAGCGGTAGGTCCCGCTGATGCCCCGGCTGTCCACGGAGCTGCCCTCACAGCCGGCGTAGAAGCGCTGGGCCTGCTCGCAGACCTCCAGGACCTCATCGCCCGTGTCGGCGGTCGAGGTGTCGGCGGTCGAGGTGTCATCGACCGCAGGGTCAGAGGTGCAGGCAAAGAGGGCGACGAGCGCGAGCATCAAGGTCTCCAATCAGAGCCTGTAGATGCCCCATGCTAGCGGGCTCGGGACCCTACAGCGGTCCTACACTGACCCCTCGGGGATGGCCTCCAGCGCCTCCAGCAACAGCCCCGGACCGGCCCCCGGGAGGTGCCCCTTCTCCGTCAGGATCCGCCGCCAACGCCGACCCCCGGGGATCCCGTGGAAGAGGTTCAGCATCCCCTTGGCGATGTGGCCCAGCCGCGTGCGGGGGCTGCGGGTCAGCTCGCCTTCCGCGTATTCGGCCATCTGGCGCACCAGCTCGTGGCGGGTGGGTGCCGTCCAATCATCCCCGTACAGCGCCGCGTCGACCCCGGCGTACAGATAGGGCGTATCCCAGGCCGCGCGCCCCAGGCTGACGCCGTCGACGTGCTCCAGGTGCGCCTGGCACTCGGCCAGGGTCTTGATGCCGCCGTTGATGACGATGTCCAGCTCCGGCCGCTCGGCCTTGAGGCGCCGGACCTCGGCGTAGCGCAAGGGCGGGACGTTCCGGTTCTCCTTGGGAGAGAGCCCCTGCAGCCAGGCCTTGCGGGCGTGGACCTGAAAGCGCGCGGGCTGCGCTTCGGAGACCACGTCGACAAAGTTCAGCATGTCCTCGTAGGCGTCGCGGTCGTCAAAGCCGATGCGGTGCTTCACAGTCACCGGGAGCGGTGAGGCCTCGCGCATGGCCACCACACAGTCCCTCACCCGCTCAGGCCGGCCCATGAGCACCACGCCGAAGCTGCCGCGCTGCACCCGGGAGCTGGGGCAGCCCACGTTCAGATCCACCTCGTCGTAGCCCCACTCGTGGGCCAGGCGGACGCAGTGGGCGAGCTCCTGGGGGTCATCGCCGCCGAGCTGCAGGCTCAGGGGGTGCTCCTGCGCGCCGAAGTACAGGTGGTGCGGCACGTCGCCGTGGATCAGCGCGTGGGTGGTCACCATCTCCGTGACCAGCAGCGTGCGCCGGCTGAGCAGGCGGATCAGCGTGCGGAAGTGCCGGTCCGTGCGCTCCATCATGGGCGCGACGGTCATCTTGGGACAGGGCATCTTCGGACTGGGCGTCTTGGAGGCGGTCATCGGGGCGCTCATACGCGCTCAGGGCAGCCCGCGCCAGATCTCGGAGAGGGGCTGGTGCGTGACCTCGCCCAGGCGGCCGCGCAGGGTGACGTCGGCCAGGCTGCCGACCAGCTTGCCGTCCCAGGTGACCGTGGGCGTGAGGGGGCGCCGCCGAGAGAAGTCCGGTGGGCTGAGGGGGGCCAGGTCGGGGGTCACGTCCAGCAGCTCCGCCCACTCCAGCAGGCGCTCGCGGGCCACCGTGTCCTGCTCGAAGTGGCCGGTCTGGGGCGGCCGGATCCAGATGGCGTTGCCCGCGCTGGGCTGCCTGCCGATGACCACCGGAGCGTCAAAGCCGCGCTCCAGCCAGGGCTCGACCACGGAGAAGGGATCGATGTCCTCGTCTGCGGTCCAGGCGGCGAGGAGCTGGGTCGCGGGCCGGTCTTGGGAGAGGTGAGCGAGGAAGTGCTCCCTACACACATCCTCCTCCAACCCCATGCCATTGCCGTGCAGGATCCACGTCTGAGGGACATGCGCGTAGTCGGCGAGGACATGCTGGAGCGATTCGCCCAAGAGCCGCCCGTCGGTCACCACCTGGAGGCGCTCGAACACCCCGTCGTCGGCGATGGCGGAGAGCACCGCGCGCAGGATGGGCTCGCGCTCGGGGTGCAGCAGGGGCTCACCGCGCCAGGAGAGCTGGAGGGTCGGGAAGACCAGGCGGGCGCTGCGCAGGTCGTCGAGGATGGCCTGCACCAGCTCGCGCCCCATGAAGCCGCGGCCGAAGTCCAGGTAGCCGCGGTCGCGCAGTCCATCCCAGGCGGGCTCGTCGGTCCAGGCCTGCTCGATGGGGGTGGGGCAGCCGGCGGAGAAGGCGCGCCAGCGCTGCAAGGTGTTGGGATCCCAGGGGCTCTCCCAGGGGGCCAGGTCCGAGAGCTCCAGGGTGAGCACACCGCCGTCGACGCGCTCGGTGGCTCGGGGGCGCAGGCGCTGGACCACCTTCTCCGCGCGCTTTCGGGCGGCCTTGGCGGCCAGGGACAGGGCGGTGCGGGCCAGGGACTGGGGATCGTCGGAGTCGCGGCGCAAGTAGCAGCTCTGGATGCAAGGGGTGGTGCAGGTCTTCACCACCTGACGGCGCTCGCGCAAGGCCGGCGAGTCCCACAGCTCGCGCAGGGTCCGCTGGCGCACGCTCCCGAAGGCGCCGCTGAGGAAGTCCAGGTTCCCATCGCACATCACGGCCTGACCGTCGGCGTTGATGTAGAGCTCCTTCCAGCCGGCCCAGCAGGGGGCCTCCAGCGGGCTCAGGTCCTGGGTGTAGTAGCGGGAGATCAGGCGAAGATCCTGCTCTGTATTCAAGATGACGAAGCCCGGACGGGGCGCGTTGAGGCGGCCCACCAGGGTCTCCACCAGGGGCTCCAGGCGCGGCAGGTCTTCTGGCCGGATCCACAGGTCGCGGCCCTCTTTGGGCGTGTCCTTTCCGTGGCGGAAGAGGTTGAGGAGCTGCACGCCGTCAAAGCCGATGTCCGCCAAATGGTCCAGAAACTCCGGGAGCTGCTCCAGGTTGCGCCGGTGGACGATGGTGTTGGCGAGCACCTTGCGGTGGGGGTTCCCGGCGGTCTGGTCGGCCTCGCGCAGGCGGTGGTAGCCCTTGAGCGCGCGGCGGTACATACCCTCGCCGCGGATGCTGTCGTGGATGGCCTCCGGCCCGTCCAGGCTGATGTTCAGGTGCAGGCGGCTGGGAGGGATGGTGGCCAGCATCTCGGCGCGGCGCGTGTTGATCAGCGTGCCGTTGGTCGTGATGGTCACGTAGAAGCCGGCGCCCGCGGCGTGGGCCAGGATCTCCTCCAGGTCGCCGCGCATGAAGAGCTCGCCGCCCAGGGGGTTGAAGACCTGCACGCCCATGGCCTGGGCCTGGTCGATCAGGTCCTTGATCTCGCGCGTGCTCAGCTCGTCGGGCACGTCGTAGCAGGTCGTGCACATGGTGCAGGACAGGTTGCAGCGCAGGGTCAGGTTGACGCTGAGCCAGTCAGGGGGGGCGAGAGAGCGGTTGAGGGCCCGCGACAGATACATGCGCACATTCCGCGAAAGCTCGCGGCGCGCAGCACTCTGTTGCACCGGTGGTGAAGGCGAGGACACGCTGGCAGGGTAGCCCGCGCGCGGGTGCTGTACCCTTGCCCCATGCGCATCCTGATGGTGTTTCATGGCGTCCTGCCCGCCGAGCAGGGCCCGGCCTCCACGCGACCGGGCTCCGGCGGGGCGATCCGGGCGGGGAACCACAAGCGGGCCCTGGAGGCCGCCGGGCATCAGGTGATCCCGCTGACCCGGGCGCAGGACACGCTGCCGGGGGACCCGCCGGGCTTCCAGGACGCCGACCAGCTCCGGCGCATGGCGCAGGCGATCCAGCCGGGGGCCATCCTGTGCGTGCAGCCCGAGGAGGCCCACGCGCTCGCCGGGATCGCGCCGCTGTGCGTGGATCTCTACGCGCCGCGGCTGCTGGAGGCGCACTTTCAGGGGGCGACCGCCAAGGCCGCTGAGCACACCCTGACGGCCCTACACGCGGCCGACTTCGTGCTCTTCTCCAACGAGCGACAGCGCTGGTTCAACCTGGGCTTGATGGTGCTCGCCGGCATGGACCCGGCGCTGGGTGCGGTGGTCCCTCTGGCCGCGCCGCAGGTGGCCCCCGGCAAGCGCAGCCGACACCCCGAGATCCTGATGGGCGGGGTGGCCTGGCCGTGGATCGACCCCCTCCCCGGGCTGGAGCGCGCCGTGGCGCACCTGGAGAAGCGGCGCAAGGGGCGGATCGTGGTGCTGGGCGGTCAGCCCGGCGTGGGGCACGGGGTGGACGCCCCCCGGCTGCCCCAGAGCAAGCGCCTGGTCATCGAGGACGCCCGCCTGCCCTACCACCAGCTCCTGGCGCGCTACAGCCAGGGCTGGGCGGCGCTGGACTGGATGCAGCCGCACTTTGAGCGGGAGCTGGCGCTGGCCTTCCGGCACGTGGACAGCCTGGGGTGCGGTCTTCCGCTGATCACAGGCGACTTCCACCCCCTGAGCGCTCGGGTGGACGCGGCGGGCGCAGGCTGGGTGGGTGGCTCGCTCGAGGACGCGCTGGACGCGGTGCTGGAGGGCGGTCCGGAGCTGCAGGCGCGCTCGGAGGCGGCGCGGGCGCTGGCCGGGGAGATGGCCTGGGACCGGGTGGCTGCGGGTCTCCTCGCTTGGGCCCAGGATCCCAGGCCCCGGGAGAAGGGGGCTCCGGCTCTGGGAGGTGCAGCCGAGCTGTCCGTACAGGTGGGATCCCTCCTCGGAAAGCTGGAGGCAGCGGCGGCGGCCCAGGGTCGGGCGGAGCGCGAGGTGGTCCAGAAGCGCCAGGAGGTCGAGGGGCTGAGCGCGCAAGTGGCTGAGCTGACCACCACGATCGCGGACATGGCCCGCGGACTGGAGGAGGTGGCTGGGTTCAAGCGCGAGGCCATCGCGGTGATGGGTGCGCAGGGGCAGGGGCTAGCGAGGGAGGTCCAGGGCCTGGAGCGGCTGCTGGCCGAGGCGCGGGCGGAGCTGGCCAAGAAGAACGCGGAGCTGCGCGCGGGGGACCGTGATCGGGATCAGCTTCGGGGGCTGCTGGCGGAGGCGGAGCTGCGGGCCCAGGAGGCCGAGCTGCGGGCCAGTGGACTTGGGGCGCGGCTGGATGCGCTCGCGCGGAGCATCCGCGGAGGACGGGGATCAGGCTGAAAGACTTTGGCTCAACCTTGGGATTCCGGTGCCGTTGTTCCCTTGCACAGGAGGTCCCGTGGCATCCCCCAGCCCTTACTTGGCCGCTCTGGAGCACTCCAGTAGCTGCATGCTCATCTGCGACGCCGATCAGGTGATCACCTACGCCTCGCCCGCGATGCTGGAGATGTTCCATCGCTACGCGGACTACCTGCGGAGCATGTTCCCGGACTTCTCCCCGGAGGACATCGTCGGCAAGCCGGTGGCGGTGTTCCACAAGCAGAGCCACAAGCAGCAGGCCATCCTCTCCGACGCCTCGCAAATGCCCTGGAAGGCGGCCGTCCCGGTGGGTGAGCTGCGCTTTGGGCTGCACGTGCAGATGGTCTGGGACGCCGACGGCAACTACGCCGGGAACGTGGTCGAGTGGGAGGATCTGAACCTCCTGTCGGGCTTCAAGGGCCAGTTGGAGCGGGTGCACCACGCGGCTTCGGTCGGCGACCTCTCCGTGCGCGGGGACAGCTCGGTCCTGGAGGGCGAAGCGCGCGTGATGATGGACCAGGTGAACCAGATCCTGGACACCTGCATCCAGCCCATCCACGACCTGCGCGAGAAGCTGGGCCGCGTCGCCGAGGGGGACCTGACGGCGTACATCGACCAGGAGTACGAGGGAGACCACGCGGCGCTGGCCGACGGGCTGAACGGGAGCCTGGACGGACTGAACGAGATCCTCAGCCAGGTCTCCGTCGCGGTGGACGAGATCGCTGGCGGCGCGATGGAGGTGGCGGCCAGCTCCGTGGCGCTCTCCGATGGCGCAGCGCAGCAGGCGGCCGCGGTGGAGGAGATCACCGCGTCGGTCTCCGAGATCGCGCAGCAGACCAAGCAGAGCGCCGGCAACGCGAGCATGGCCAATGAGCTGGCTTCGCTGGCGGGCGATCTGGCCTCGACCGGCGACGAGCGCATGAACGCCATGGTCAGCGCGATGGGCTCCATCGAAGAGGCCAGCAACAACATCTCCAAGATCATCAAGGTCATCGACGAGATCGCCTTCCAGACCAACCTGCTGGCCCTGAACGCCGCGGTCGAGGCCGCGCGCGCCGGTGTGCACGGCAAGGGCTTCGCGGTGGTCGCCGAGGAGGTCCGGAACCTGGCCGCTCGCAGCGCCAAGGCTGCCCGGGAGACCACCGAGATGATCGAGGGCAGCATCAAGCGCGTGGACCAGGGCACCTCGATCGCCCGGGAGACCGCAAAGGCGCTGGCCGAGATCGTCGAGAGCGTCGGCAAGGTCGGCGAGCTGGTCGCGGAGATCAGCGTGGCGTCGAACGAGCAGGCCCAGGGCATCGCCCAGATCGAGGCCGGCCTGCGCCAGGTGGACGGCGTGACCCAGCGGAACACCGCGAGCGCCGAGGAGCGGGCGGCCTCGAGCGAGCAGTTGTCCGCACAGACCGACCGCCTGCGGCAGACCCTCAAGCGCTTCACGCTCAAGCCCCCCGAGGTGCAGGGCCAGGGCTTCGACCCCAGCACCCTGGACCCGGAGATGCTCAACGCCATCAAGGCCTACCTGGCCGCGGGCGGCGGCGAAGAGGCGGAGGTCCCCATGAAGCGCGCGGTCGGTGACAACGGGAGCAACTCGGTCATCCGCCTGGACGACCTGGACTTCGGGCGATTCTGAGATACCGGCTGGTCCAGTCAACCGGTTTCTGATCTCACGACGAAACCATGACCCTGGTTCGCGACTGCGTAGACGACGGTGAGCAGCTTCCGCATGGAGGCCACCAAGGCGACCTTGGGTGGCTTGCCCCGCTCCCGGAGCCGCTCGTAGAAGGGCTTGATGGCGGGGTTCTTCTGAATGGCGGTCAGGGTCGGCATCCAGAGCTTGCGTCGGAGCTCAGCGTTGCCGATGCGTGAGATGGCGGCCCGGTCGGAGGTCTTGGAAGAGCCGCTCTTGCGGGTATAGGGCGTGACGCCGAAGTAGGCGGTGAAGGCTTTCGCGCTGCGGAACTGCGTCGGGTCAGCGGCCGCCAGGATGCGGGCTGCGCTGTTTGGCCCCAGACCTGGAATTGTGGTGATGCGCTTGCCCACGTCGTGGCCATCCAGGAAGGTCTCGATGTCCTGATCCAGCTGCCGGATGCGCTTGGTGAAGAGCTCCAGGTCTTCGGCATACATGCGGATCTGCATCGCCCAGACCTCGCCCTGGTGGGCGCCGACGGTGCGCTTGGCCGCTCTCTGGATGGCCTCGGCGCGCTCGCGCCCGACGTGGTGCCGGCCGTCGTAGACGGTCGCGGAGATCCTTGCGCGCTTTGCCTTTTGGAAGGCGAGCGCAGTCGGCCACTTCTGCAGCAGCGTCCAGGCGAGCTGGCTGTCGAGGGTGACCAGCTTGGGGAACTCCGGGAAGGCGAGATCCATGGCGCGATGGAGCTGCCGGAGACGGTCGCTGCGGTCCTGGACGAGTCGATCCCGCAGGCGGACGAGCTCGCGCAGGGTCTCCAGGGCCAGGTCACCGAGGCCGGTCGCCTCAGGACGCTTCTGACGGCAGAAGCGGGCGATGGCGAGTGCGTCCGCCGCGTCCGTCTTGACGCGTGTCTGCTCCTCCTTGGCGAAGGCCGCCGTGCGCCGAGGGTTGACCAAGGCGACCTGCAAGCCCGCGACGGCCACCAGCTCGACGAAGAGGTTCTTCCAGTAGTGACCGGTGGCCTCGAGCGCGAGGAGCGCAATTGAATGCTGCTCCAGCACCTCGTTCATGGCTTCAAAGCCCTCCCGCGTCTCCGGGAAGCCCTTGGACTTGAAGACGACCTTGTCGTCCTCGTCGACGATGGCAAGCCAGTGCTTGCCCTTGCCCACATCGATGCCGGCGTAGTGCTTCATCACGTCCTCCGAAGGAAGCCTCCAGGAGCCTCGACGACTGGCGAGCACCCGCACTTGTGCATGCGGGGACACCGCGCACGTCGCGGGCCCCGAGATACCGTCCGAGCTCTCATCGCCAGGTCGAAGGCGCCAATCTCAGAAACGGGCACAACGCCCTCGCTCAGTCGCGGCGACCCTCTCCTGATGACCATGCCCAGCAGGGTACGCCATCGGTCGAGGAGGGCCTCGCTCGCTTGCGCTCGCTCGGCCCGACTCTCCTGGAGACCTCCATGGTGAGGGTCAGGAGACGTTCCTGGCCCTGGTGGAGGTCATACAACGCTCAGTCCGTCTGCACCGTGATCACGCGCCGGGCCTCCAGGGGGCCGGCGCTGTGGCTCTGGGCCTCTCCAGGGACCCGCACGCGCAGAGAGAGGATCTCCTCGTGCGGGCCCAGGCCCAGGTGCAGCCGCGCCGGAGCGCGGGACTCATAGCCCTGCTCGGCGCTCACCCAGCCCACCTGTACGCCGGCCGCGGTCTCCACCTCGACCCGGGTGCCCTCGGGGCCGTCGACCTGGAGCCAGGCGTTCTCCGTGCAGCCCTGACTCATGAACAGCAGCGGCCGCTCGGTGGCTGAGCCCAGCAGCAGGTCGAGCACCCCGTCCCCGTTCAGGTCCCAGGCGAGGGTGGCGCGCCACACCCCCGGCTCGGCGAGCCCCAAGCTGGCGGCCGCGTCCACGAACCCACCGTCGGCCTGTTGGAGGGCCAGGACCGGGGGCGTAGGGTCGCCGACCACCACCCCGGTCCCCAACTCGGGGTAGCTCTGCGGGCCCGTGGCCAGCCAGAGGTCGGGGCGCCCATCGTTGTCCACGTCGGTGATGACGCCCCCCCAATACATGCCGGCGGAGCCCAGGTCCGGCAGCACACTGGAGGGCTGCTGCACGAGCGGAGCGCCAGGCCCGGTGCTGAGCAGCAGCTCGGCGTAGCGCGTGCCCGCCAACAGCAGATCGGGGGCGCCGTCGCCGTTCACGTCCCCCGCGTGGGCCCCCATCCCGCTGTGCGCCAGGTTGCAGGCGCCGCACTGGTCGGTCGCCGCCTCCAGACCGTGCGCGCCGCCCACAAAGAGCTGGTTGTGCCCCCGGGTCTCCCCGCGATCGTTGTCCACGTAGACGTCCAGCAGGCCGTCACCGTTCCAGTCCAGCGCCTGGCTGTCGAAGGCCTCTCCGCTCAGGCTCACAGGCAGCTCCTCCAGCACGAACGCATCGCCGCCGCGCCCCCACAACACCAGATCGGTGCGCTGCGCCGGGTCCTCGGGGTGACCCCGGGGGACAAAGAGGTCCGGCACCCCGTCCCCATCGAAGTCGCCCACCGAGGGGCTGCGCAGCCGCCCGTCGATCTCGCCCTCCACGAGCCCCTTCACGGTCCACGAACCGGGATCCACCATGAACAGCCCCTCCGAGAGGAAGGCCAGGTGTCCGGTCTCCGGCAGCACCACCAGCCCGGCCACTCCAAAGGGCAGCCGCTCGCTCCATGGCTCCGGCCCGCCCAGCCCATGCACAAGCAGGAACTCGTCGAACCAGCCGTGCAGCAGCTCCGGGTGCCCATCCCCGTCCAGGTCGGTCAACAGCAGCGTGCCGGCGTCCTCCATGTGCTCGGGCACCACACCCGGCGGCACCAATCCCTGCGCCTGTCCGACCTCGGCATAGGCGAGCTCCCCCGGCTGCTCACAGCGCTGAACCGGGCCCAGTTCGAGCCTCGGGTCGAGCGCGCTGTCCCCGGACTCCCCGGCGACAGGGTCCGTGCAGGCGGCCAGGACTCCCAGGGTCAGCCAAGGCAACTCAGGCTCCCGTCCGCTCCAGGGTCGCGTCCACAAGGGTCATGGGCAGGTCATACCACTGAATTCCGCCACAGTCGCGGCAGGCCTCAAGCTCCTCGAAGCGGCCTTGGAGGTGCGCTGTCCGGTATCCATCGGCTTGCTCACCTTCCCAGAGAGCGCGGAACCCGGACTCGTGTACCGGCCCCAGGTCCATCTGCGAGGACAGGTCGGCGCAGCACATCAACAGGTGCCCGTCGTGGCGGATCACCGGCGTGAGCCAGAGCCCCGGACAGGCCTGCCGGGGGCCCGGCTCCGCCTTCTCCCAGGGGGAGGACTCCCAGAGCTTGAGCTCCAGGTGGTCGGAGCGGAAGGCTCGGAGCCCCTCTTCGGCCACCCGGCGCTGATAGAGCGCGTCGGCGGCCTGCTGCCCCGCACCCCCTGCCCCCACCGACAGGCGCTTGATCATCAGATCGCTGTGCCCCTTGCCCCCGTAGCAAGCCAGCGTGCGCTCCCAGTAGCGGACGAACTGCCCCAGCTCATGGGCGTTCCCCTCCTGCAGGACGAACTGCAGCTCCACGTTCAGGCGCACGTCCTCAAGGTCCAGGCGGGCGCGCTGCATCAGGAGGCGGCGGACGTTGCGGCGCACCCGCTCCAGCGCATCCTGCCCCTTCACGCGGCGGTAGGTCTCCGGCGTCGCCGCGTCCAGGGTGAACACCAGCAGCAGCGGGACCTGGGGGTGCCGGGCGTAGAGCTCCACCAGCCGATCCATCCGGGCGGGCGTCAGGGTGATGGCGTTGGTGTCCACCCGCAGGTAGCCCACCCGGTCCCCCAGCCGCTCCTGGGCCAGGGCCAGCATGTCCTCCAGCCGGCTGTGCAGCGAGGGATCCCCCAGCCACTGGAAGATGATGTGGTCGAAGCGACAGTCCTCGGCGGCCAGACGCCCCACGATCGCCTCGTAGACGGCGAAGTCCATCTTGCCTTTCGGGATCCCGTGCACGGTGGCCCACCCCTCGTGGTGAGGGGCACACATGCTGCAGCTCAGGTTGCAGAGATCGGTGAGTTCGATCTGCAGCACCCCCATGTGCTGGGGGAGTCGGTCCATGGGGCCATCCGCTGGGCCACAGGTTAGCCTGAGCGGGTGCACAACCCACAGGAGCGCAAATGACCCGGGCCCTCACCGCCGCCGCGCTGCTCGCTCTGGCCGCGACCGGCTGCCGCAATAGCTGTCAGCAGATCTGCGTGGAGCTCGAGGACTACGCCACCGAGTGCGGCTACACCGTGCCGGCTGACGCCACCAAGACCTGCATCTCCGACCACAACCGGCGCAGCACCACCCGTGACCAGCGCCAGGTCTGCGCGGAGAACGGGGACCTGGAGACCATCCAGGCGGAGTGGACCTGCGAAGACGCTGCGCGCTACATGGGGCTGGAGTAGCCCCCAATTCCGCGTCAACATCGGGTAAGCTTCCCGCCTGAGTTCAACGACGAGTCGCCCTTGGCCCATTTCGAGCCCGAAGTCTTCGGCAAGTACTACTTGATCGACCGCATCGCGACGGGCGGCATGGCCGAGATCTTCAAGGCCAAGAGCTACTCCACCGCGGGCTTCGAGAAGCTCCAGGTCATCAAGCGGATCCTGGCGCACCTCTCGGACAACGAAGAGTTCGTCGACATGTTCATCGACGAAGCCAAGATCTCCGTGTCCCTGCAGCACGCCAACATCGTGCAGATCTACGACTTCGGCAAGATCCGCGACAACTACTTCATCTCGATGGAGTGGGTCGACGGCAAGGACGTCAAGCAGATCCTGCGCAAGCTGGCCAAGCGCCGCAAGCTCCTGCCAGAGGAGTTCGCGGTCTACATCGCCCACGAGGCCTGCAAGGGCCTGCACTTCGCCCACTGCAAGAAGACCCTGCACGGCGAGAGCCTGAACATCATCCACCGCGACATGAGCCCCAGCAACGTGCTGGTCAGCTTCGAGGGCGAGGTCAAGGTCGCGGACTTTGGCATCGCCAAGGCGGAGATGTCCCAGTACAACACCAAGGACGGTGTGCTCAAGGGCAAGTTCGAGTACATGAGCCCCGAGCAGGCGCACGGAAAGGACCTCTCCCAGCAGTCCGACATCTTCTCCGTGGGCATCATCCTCTACGAGATGCTGACCGGCCGGCGCCTGTTCAAGACGGACTCCGAGCTCAAGACCCTGGAGAAGATCAAGAGCGTCGACATCGGGCCCCCCAGCTCGGTGAACTCCCTGATCGACAAGCGCCTGGACGCGGTCGTCATGAAGGCGCTCTGCGCGGATCTCGACGAGCGCTACCAGGACGCCGCGGAGTTCCAGCAGGCGCTGATCGAGTACCTGTACCCGCAGCCCGCCTCCGCTGTGCAGCGCTCCCTGTCCGCCTTCATCAGCGAGCTCTTCGCCGAGGAGCGCGCCGAAGAGCGGGACCGCCTGGCCTACGGCTCCCGGATCGCCGAGGAGCTCCACAAGGCCGAGCCCGACCTGACCCTCTCCCCCGACTGGGAGGAGGGCCCCGGCTCCGGCACCACCATGCAGCAGGACAGCGCCCCCCCAAGCCGCCTGCCCCTGGTGGTGGCGCTGGTCTCCGTGCTCCTGCTCCTGGGCGTGGTCGGCGTGCTGCTGACCCGCGACAAGCCCGCCCCAGAGGTGGTGATCGAAGAGGTCAAGGTCCTCCCCACCGAGGGCGCGCTCCAGCTCCGCCTGAACGTGCCCGCCAAGGTCTACCAGGGCGAGAAGCTCCTGGGCGAGGGCACCCAAGTGGCTCTGGAGCACCTGTCCCCCGGCGACCTGGCCCTGCGGATCGAAGCCGATGGACACCTCCCCCTGGAGGAGATCGTCGACATCGTCGCCGGCGAGCGCGTCGTGATGTCCCTGCGCCTGGAGGCCGAGCCCGAGCCCGAGCCTGAGCCTGAGCCCAGCCGACCGAGCGCCCAGGGCCGCGACACCACCCCGGAGCCTGAGCCCACCCCCAAGCCCCAGGCGACGCCGGCTCCCAAGCCCGATCCCACTCCGGAGCCCGAGGCCGTGAAGACGGGCAAGCTGAGCATCAACATCAGCGGCGGCAAGGGCTGGGGCAACGTCTTCGTGGACGGCAAGAACATCGGCCGCACCCCCAAGTTCAACTACGAGCTGCCCGCTGGCCCCCACACCGTGCGCGTGGTCAACGAGCAGATCGGGCTGGACTACAGCAGCAGCGTGCAGGTCAAGGCCGGGGAGACCGCCAAGGTCCTGGCCCCCCTGCGCTGAGTGCGCGCGTTATGCGGCCTCAATGAGCGCTGCACTCGCCCGCCCCCTGGGCCGCCCCGATCTCGAGCCCGAGCCCCTGTTGCACTGGGCCATGGATGTCTACGGCGACGACCTCGCCTTCACCACCGGCCTCGGGCCGGGCGGCATCATCCTGCTGCACATGGCCCGCAAGCACAGCGCGAAGGTGCGCTGCATCTTCCTGGACACCGGCTTCCACTTCCCCGAGACCCTGCAGTACGCGCAGGACGTCGCCGCCTTCCTGGACGTGGAGATCACCCCCTTCCACCCCGAGCCCTTCGGTCCCACCTGGCGAGAGGACCGGCTGGCCTGCTGTGACCACCGCAAGGTCGCACCGCTGGCCGCGGCGCTCGAGGGCAAGCGCGCCTGGGTCAACGCCCGACGCGGAGATCAGGGCGGCATGCGGGCCGGCCTCGCGCACATCCAGCGAGACGAGGACGGCTTCGTCAAGATCAACCCCCTGGCCCGGAAGGACCGCGCCTGGGTGAACGCCTACATGCGGGAGAACGGCATCCCCTTCAACCCGCTGCTTGAGCAGGGATACGGGTCGGTGGGCTGCGCCCCCTGCACCCGGAAGCTCAAGGCCGGAGAGGACGAGCGGGCCGGCCGGATCTTCGCCGGTGGCAAGACGGAGTGCGGCATCCACACGCGCCTGCGGGTCAAGAAGGACTAGGCGATTCCGATACAGGGGGGGTGAGCGCTGTCCCTCGCCCGAGCCTGCAGCAGAGCCTGGCCTCCAGGGTGCGCCAGTACGTCCGCGGCCCCCGCAAGCCCGCCGGAAGCAGCCTGTTCAGGACGCGGATCCGGGCGCTCGGCGCCAGCCCCGAGCAGGTCAGCACATGAGCCTCCACGGCTTCGGTGAATACCTCCGCGAGGTCCAGTCGCAGACCGGGAGGGCCGTGGCCGCGGCCTACTGCGCGACCGTGCTCGTGGCCGTGGGGGCGGACATCGCCCGCGTCGGTCTGGCCGGGGTCCCCTGGCCGGAGCGCACCCTTGAGCTGGTCGGCCCCCTGCTGCTCTACATCCTGGCGCACATGCAGACCCCCAGGCTTCGGGAAGCTCTGCTCGCAGCGGCGGCGGTGATGGCCGGCACCATGGTGCTGTGGGTGAACGTGCCGCTCTTTGGAGAGGCGCGCTCGCTGCTCCTGAGCATCCTGGTGATGATGGCGCTGACCTCCTTCCCCTTCTCTCCCCGGCTGGCCTACGGGATCGTCACTGCGCACGCGCTCCAGACCCTGCTGTGGCTGCAGGGCGGAGAGCACCCCGTCACGACCGACCAGGCCGTGTCCGTCGGCGTCGCGCTCATCGTGGCCGCGCTGCTGGTCCACATGCGGCTGGCGGGACAGCGGGGCCTGTGGCAGGCCAACCTGGGCCTGTCCCAGCGCAGTGAGCAGGCCACCGCGGCGGCGACAGCGGCGGCCACAGCGGCGGAGCGAGCGGCCGAGGCGGCGCAGGTGCGTCGGGAGTTCCTGGCCCGCATGTCCCACGAGATCCGCACGCCGCTCAACGGTGTGCTGGGCATGCTGGCGCTCATCGAAGGCGACGGCCCGCTCACCCCGGAGCAGACCCGCAGCCTCAAGACCGCCCGCAGCTCCGGCCAGCTCCTGCTGGCGCTGGTCAACGACGTGCTGGACTTCTCCCGCGGCGAGCAGACCCGGCTGCCCATGGACCCCATCCCTTGCGACCTGCGCGCTCTGCTCGTCGATGTCCTCGACACAATGCGGAGCCGGGCGCAACCTGGAGTGGCCCTGAGGCTGGAGGTTGGGGAGCAGGTGCCCGAGGGCCTCATGCTCGATCCCTCCCGCATGCGGCAGCTCTTGTTCAACCTGGTGGGCAACGCGCTCAAGTTCACCAGCGAGGGGCAGGTCCTGGTCCGCGCGCGCTGGGATGGGGCGCTGGAGCTCTCCGTGCTGGACACCGGCATCGGGATCCCGGAGGACAGCGCGCGGCTGTTCGACCCCTTCCAACAGGGCGACGGCTCGGTGACCCGGCGCTTCGGAGGCACAGGCCTGGGGCTGGCCATCTCCAAGCAGATCGTGTCCTCCATGGCGGGCACCCTGAGCGCCTCACGCCGGCCCCAGGGCGGCTCGGCCTTCGTGATCCGGGCCCCCGTGGAGCGCGCGGAGCTCACCGAGCCAGAGCGCTGTGAGTCCAGGCTCATGGTGTCCAACACGCTCGCCCCCATCCTCCTGGCCGAGGACAACCCCGTCAATCAGGTGGTCATCCGGCGCATGTGCGAGGCGCTGGGGCTGCAGGTGGTGATCGCAAAAGACGGCCTGGAGGCCCTGGCGGCGCTGGAGTCAGGGGTCCGCTTCACCGCGGTCCTCATGGACCACCACATGCCCGCGATGGGCGGCCTGGAGGCCACCCTGCAGGCCCGCGCGCGAGGCTTCACCCTGCCCATCATCGGCGTCACGGCCTCCGTGCTGCCCGAGGACGTGGAGGCCGGGGAGCAGGCCGGGATGGACGGCCACCTGAGCAAGCCCCTGCAGCCCGCTGAGCTCACCCGAGCGCTGCAGGCCGTGGTGCCCCCTGAGCTGTGGATCAGCCGTCGTACCAGTGCGGCTTGACCAGCGCCTGGTAGTGGCCCACATCAAAGGGGTTGAGCTTCTCCTTGATGGTGCCGGCGGCCATCATCGCGGAGACCTTGGCGAACCAGATGTACATGTCCCGCTTGTAGTCGACCTTTGAGGTCAGGCCTCGCAGGATCCACTTGGGGTTCACGAACTTCTTGTTCATCTTGTAGATCTCTTCGGCGATCTCGTGGCGGGTCATGTAGTCGGTGTCCAGCACCGGAGACAGCCAGTCGAAGTCGTCGAAGTCGTCCATCGTGATGTGCCCGTTCTTGAGCGCGTCATCGAAGATGGGCGTCCCGGGGACCGGGGTGATGGGGTGGAAGGCCGGGAAGTCCACGTCCAGGCGCTGGGCGAGCTCGACCTGGCGCTTGAGGCTCTCCTGGTTCTCGTTCTTCACGCCCACGATGAAGGTCGCCTGGATGAAGACCTCCGGGTAGTGCTCCTTGAAGATGGCGATGGCGCGCTCGGCGATGCCGCCGGTGTAGAAGCGCTTGTCGAGCTCGGTGAGGTTGTCGTCTTCGGCCCGCTCGACGCCGATCAGGATGTGGGAGAGGCCGGCCCGGACCTGCTCCTCCAGGATGCCCTTCTCGTGGTCGCGCACGATGCAGTCGGCGCGCATGAAGGTCATCCACTTGGTCTTCATGCCCGACTCCAGCATCTTGGTGCTGAACTCGTGGTTGAAGCGGGGGTCGATGTTCCAGCTCTCGTCCACCCAGACAAAGCTGCGCTTGCCGAACTTGTAGTAGAGGAGCTCGACCTCCTCCATCATGCGGTCGGCCGACTTGGAGCGCCAGCGGGGGCTGAGGCGCTCGTTGCCGTCCTTGTCCACCCGGCGGTCGGCCATGGTGGTCCACCAGGCGCAGAAGCTGCACTTGGACACGCAGCCGCGGGAGTGGTGCAGGGTGCTGCCGCCGGGCGAGAACAGGTAGCGGCTGGTCCCATACAGGTGCATGGGCATGCGGTCGTAGGCCGGGATGGGCAGGTCATCCAGGTGCTTGACCAGGCGGGCGGGCTTGGTCTTCACGGCCCCGCCGTCGCGCCCGAAGGCGATGCCGTCGACGTCGTCCCAGTCCCCGTCGTTGGGGTGCCGGCCGCCGTCGATCTCGCGCAGGACCTGGGCGAAGGTGAGCTCGCCCTCGCCCACGACGATCAGGTCGATGTCGGGGTGCGCAGCGTAGCGCTCAGCCAGGTTGGTGAAGTGGCCACCGCCCGCGACGGTCACGGCCTCGGGGGCCGCCTCCCGACACAGCCGGAAGAAGCGCATGGCCTCCTTGGAGTAGAGCGCGTGGTTCTCACCGCAGCCGATGACGTGGGGCTTGAAGTCCCGGACCTTGTCGTGGAGGCTGCGCCAGCCGATGTGGGCCGGCATGCAGTCGACCACCTCGACCTCGTGTCCCTCCTCGATGGCCACGGCGGCCAGCGCGGGGAGCGCCTGCTGGAGCAGGAAGTTGTCCCCTTCCGAGGTGTAGGGCCAGTAGCGGCGCGGCGGCTGGACGAGCATCACCCGCATGAAGACTCCAAGGCTGATCTCCCTTAGTGTGCCGCGTCTTGCCCCGCCGTGCGAGAAAAGGCGCGAGAAGTCCCCGCCTACTTGCGGGTCGCGACGGCCATCCAGGCGCGATTGAGGTGCGCGGTCCGGGGGTGCTCCCGAAGCTGGGCCTCCAGCTCCAGCACCTCCGGCAGGTCCACCTCTCCGGCGGCCAGCTCGAAGGGACCCGAGGGGATGTAGTGCGTGGGCAGCAGCACCTCGACGGCAAAGTGATTGGAGAGGAGCTCGCGCAGCTCATCGCCCTCGTAGGTGTGGACCCAGACGTCCCCGGGCTTGTGGACCTCTCCGTCCTCCAGCAGCGCCTGCAGGGTCCCGGGCGGCACATCCAGGGCGGCGGCCCAGCCCCAGCGCGCCTCCACCGAGACAAAGAGCTTGCCCCCTGGCTTGAGGATGCGCGCCACGCCGTCCAGGATGCGATCGGGGTCGCTCACATAGTTGAGGACCTCCGGCATGATCACCGCGTCGACGGGCGCCAGATCGGGCAGGTGCTCGCCGGTGCTCCAGTGGAGATCCACGCGCCCCGGGCGGCCCGCGGCGTGCTGCAGACAGCGCCACAGCGAGCGCAGATCGGGATCCACGACCTCGACGTCCAGGCCCCGGTCCAGCAGCCAGGCGGCGAAGCGACCGCAGCCCCCGCCCAGATCCAGCACGCGCCCGCGTTCGGGCAGCAGCTCGCCCCAGTGGTGCTCGTAGATCCCCCGCTCCAGCATCTTCTGGACGTGGCTGGGGGCGCTGGGGTCCAGGAAGTCCAGCCACTCGGGGTGGTCGTCCCAGGCCTTCACCAGCCCGACCAGGTTGCACAGCGGCCCCTCTGGCGCCGGCCCGCCGACGTGGATGTCCGCGAGGATCGGGTCTCCAGGCGGCATCTCGAAGGCCGCGCCCGCCCACTCCGTGAGCTCGGTGGCGGCGTAGGGGGGGCCCTTGGGCAGGGCGGGGGTGTCTCCACCGGGGATCCAGGCATCGGCGAGGGCCAAAGAACACTCCTGAGTTGCCAAAGCACTTGACACGACCGGAGGAAACGAGCAATCTTGACGATGCCTGGGCCAGCCCAGGGAACCTATCGCTCTGGAGGCAATCATGAAGTGGCGTCCTTCCCCCCGCCCCAAGCCCGGTCCCAAGAAGTAGGGCTGAGCCGTTTTCAACCTTTGCAAGAGCCCGCCAGCCCAATCATGGGACGGCGGGTTTCTTCTTTTCGGGGCCTGGCTCCGCGCCCGCTGAGCCCACCGTTGGGCCCACCGCTCAGGGCGTGTTGAGCCGCCAGCACTCCGGCCGCCGCATCAGCTCGGTCAGCAGCGCCTGCGTCAGCGCGTGCCCCGGCCGCTCGGTCACCACCCTCCCCTGCAGGCGCGCGCCCACCAAGGCGAGATCCCCCAGCAGATCCAAGGCCTTGTGGCGCACCGGCTCATCGGCCATGCGCGGCGCGTTGACCGGTCCAGCGGCGTCAAAGACCAGCGCGTTGTCCAGGCTGCCCCCCAGCGCCCTGCCGGCCTGATGCAGCGCCTGGATCTGCTCCGCGAACCCAAAGGTGCGGGCCGTCGCCACCGACGCGAAGTCTTGAGGCCCCAGGCTCAGGGACTGCCGGCCGATGGCGGGGTGCTCAAAGTCGATCGCCAGCTCCAGGCGCAGCTCCGGGGAGGGGAGGATCCGGGCCGCGCGCGCATCCAGCCGCACCTCGACGGGGGCCAGGATCTCCAACACCGGCGCAGCACTCTGGGGTGTCAGCGAGGTGAACCTGTCCATGAAGGGAGCCGCGCTCCCGTCCAGCACCGGCAGCTCGCTCCCCCAGACCTGGACCTGGAGGTTGTCCACGCCGCAGATGACGCAGGCGGCCAGCAGGTGTTCGACGGTGGAGACGCTGGCCGGGCCCTGGCCGAGGGTGGTGGCCAGGAAGGTGTCTCGCACCTGGTCGATGTGGGCGGGGATCTCGGGCTGGCCGGGGAGATCCATGCGCTGGAAGCGGCGCCCGTGTCCGGCCGGGGCAGGGAGCAGGCGCAGGCGCGCGGGCTGGCCGGAGTGGAGGCCCACGCCCTCGATGTCGACGGGCTCGGCCAGGGTGGCCTGGAGCGGCACTCAGCTCTCCGAGGGACCGGGGAGGCCGACCACGACGGAGCCGACGCCCACCTGGTGCGCCTTGAACCAGCCCTGGTTCATCTCCAGGGCGTACATGGCCGGGCCGGCGGAGGGCACCGAGCTGCGGTCGTAGGGGGTCATGTCCTCGATGTTGAGGACCCGCCCGGTCTCGTCCATGAACGCGATGGACAGGGGGATCGAGGTGTTCTCCATCCAGAAGCTGCGCGGCGAGGCCTCGGGGTAGACAAAGAGCATGCCGGCGTCCTTGTCGAGCTTCTGGCGGTACATGAGGCCCTGGTGGCGCTCGGCGGGATCGTCGGCGATCTCGACCTCGATCTCGAGCTCGGCGACCTGGATCTCCTGGGTGGGCAGGGTGGACTTCTTGGCGCCGCAGGCCAGGGACAGCAGGGTCCAGATCATCAGAACAGCTCCTCCTGCTCCCGCGCGTTGGCGGGAGGGGTGTGCCCAAGGTGCCCCCATCCGTGGCGGGTCAGCACGCGGCCCCGAGGGGTGCGCTGCAGCAGGCCCTGCTGGATGAGGAAGGGCTCGTAGACGGTCTCGATGGTGTCGGCCTCTTCGCCGATGGCGGCGGCGAGGTTGGTGAGGCCCACGGGCCCCCCGTCGAACTTGTCGGCGATGGTGCCCAGGATGCGGCGGTCCATCTCGTCCAGGCCCACGGGGTCCACGCCGAGGCGCTCCAGCGCGAGCTTGGCCAGGGGCCGGTCGATCACGCCGCTGCCCTCGACCTGGGCGAAGTCCCGCACGCGCTTGAGCAGCCGGTTGGCCACGCGCGGGGTGCCTCGGCAGCGGGAGCCCAGCTCGTCGGCGCCCTCATCGGTGATCTCCACCTCCAGGCGGCTGGCGCTGCGCTTGACGATGCGCACGAGCTCCTGGGGGGTGTAGAAGTCCATGCTGCACTGGATGCCGAAGCGGGCGCGCAGGGGCGAGGTCAGCAGCCCGGCGCGGGTGGTGGCGCCGACCAGGGTGAAGCGCTGCAGGGGCAGCTTGACGGACTGGGCGCCGGGGCCGGTGCCGAGCACGACGTCGATCTCGTAGTCCTCCATGGCCGGGTAGAGGACCTCCTCGACCGCGCGGTTGAGGCGGTGGATCTCGTCGATGAAGAGGATCTCCCGCTCCTGGAGGTTGTTGAGCAGGGCGGCCAGGTCCCCTCCCCGCTCGATGACCGGGCCCGAGGTGGTGCGCACCTCGACGCCGAGCTCCTCGCCCAGGATGTAGGCCAGCGAGGTCTTGCCCAGGCCGGGAGGCCCCGCGAACAGGACGTGGTCCAGGGCCTCGCCGCGCTGGAGGGCCGCGCGGATGTAGACGCGCAGGTTGGCCTTGATGCGCTCCTGGCCGACGTACTCTTCGAGCGAGCGGGGGCGCAGGGCGGGGTCGAAGGCCGACTCGTCGCCGTAGGCGGCCTCGCTGGGGTCCACCAGTCGACTCATCAGGTCCTCCCCGAGAGGACGCGCAGCGCCGCGGAGAGGCGGGCCTGCAGGTTGTGGTTGCCTTCGCCGGCCTCTTCCACCCCGGAGACGGCGCGGTCGATCTCGGACTTGCGGTAGCCCAGGCGGGCCAGCGCCAGGCGCAGGGGGTCTTCAGCGGCAGCCGGGGCGGTGGTGACGCCCGCAGCGGGGCCCGGGATGAAGGGCATGCTGACCTTGCCGCGCATCTCCAGCAGCAGGCGCTGGGCGGTCTTCTTGCCGACACCGGAGACCGCGGTGAGGGCGCGGGCGTCCTCCTCCTGGAGGGCGCGGATCAGGCCCTTGAAGCCCAGGGTGTCGATGAGCGCCATGCCCATCTTGGGCCCGACGCCGGACACGCTCAGGAGCTGCTCGAAGAGGCGCCGGCCGTGGCTGTCCTCGAAGCCGTAGAGGGTGATGGAGTCCTCGCGGACCTGGGTGCTGATCGAGAAGGTGAGAGTCTCCCCGAGCCCCGTTCGAGCGGCCATGGCGCTGCCCACGGACACCGCGTAGCCCACACCGGAGACGTCCAGGATGAGGAGGCTCTCGTCCTTCTCGACAACCTCGCCTCTCAACATCGCGATCATCGCAGCCTCTCTACAGCAGCGTGGTGGGGGGCATGCGCGAGGTGCGTGATGGCGATGGCCACCGCGTCCGCGGCGTCGTCGGGCAGCCCGCTGAAGTCGGCCCCGGTGAGCATCCCCACCACCCGGCGGATCTGCTTCTTGTCAGCCCGACCGGAGCCGGTCACCGACTTCTTCACTGTCATGGCGTTGTACTCGAAGATGGGTCGCTGGGCGGAGGCGGCGGCGAGCAGGGCGACCCCGCGGGCCTGCCCCAGGCGCAGCGCGGACTCGCTGGACTTGTGCCGGAAGATGGCCTCGATGGCCACGGTGTCGGGGCTCCAGGCCTGGATCACAGCGACCAGCTCCCCGTGGATCTCGTGCAGGCGCTGGGGGATGGGGTCCTTGCTGCGGGTCTTCACCGCGCCAGCGTGCACCAGCCGGTAGCGCCCACGCTCCCGCCGCACCAGCCCGTAGCCGGTGACCGTGGAGCCAGGATCGATACCCAAGACCAACATGGAGGCCTGTTCAGTATAGCGGCGGCCCGCGGCGAGCCACCGAACGGCGGCTCAATGCGCCGGAGATCAGCAGCACGGCGAAGATCCAGCCAACTCCGGACTGCAGCCCGGTGTCTGGCGGCGCGTTGCAGAGCCCGCAGCCCTCGTCGACCTGGGCGTCGCAGTCGTTGTCGGAGCGGTCCCCGCAGACCTCGTCGATGTCGTCGACCAAGCCGTTGCAGTCGGAGTCGTGGCCGTTGCAGACCTCGGGCGCGCCTGGGTAGATCGAGGCGTTCAGGGGGTTGCAGTCGACGTCGTCGATCCAGCCGTCGTCGTCGCTGTCCTCACCGTGGATGGGCAGCGGGTCGGTGGGCGGGTCCGGGGCCAGGCCGGTGTCCGCCCGGGACAGACCCGAGAGGACCAGGGCCAGCGCCAGGGAGCTCACGCGCCCACCGTGCCGGCCTGGAAGACGTTGAGCAGGTTGCCCTCCGGGTCCCGCAGCGTGATGGCCCGACCGTGCTCGTCCCGGCGCTCATCCAGGAGCTGGATGCCCTCCCGCTGACAGCGCCGCTTGAGGCTCTGCAGGTCCCGGGCCTCAAGGTCCAGGTAGATCCCGTGGCCGCTAGGCTTGACCATGGGGTCTCCCCCGGAGGCGTTGACCAGGGCGAGCTGGGCGCCGCCGCAGGCAAAGAACACGTGGTTCCGGCCCTCGCTGGCGGGCTCCAGCCCCAACACGTGCTCGTAGAAGAAGCGGGTGCTGCGGTAGCGGACGCAGGGGACCACCACCTCCATCAGCCGCAGCGCACAGTCGGAGTCGGCGCTCACTGAGCCCGCAGCTCCTGGGCCATCTGCTCGTACTTGGGATCGCCGGTCAACTGGAAGAGCTCCTCGAGGATGGCGGCCGCCTCCTCCCGCCTGCCCAGATCCTGAGCCGCCGCCGCCTTGGAGAGCAGCAGCGTGGGGTGCGGGAAGCGCTCGGTGGCGCGCGCCAGCACATGGTACGCGGCGTCCGTCCGGCCCACCTGCGTGAGCAGGCTCACCAGCGCCATGATCGGGGAGAGCTCGGTGGGGTGCGCCTCGGCGACCTGCCCCAGGTAGGTCACCCCGGCGTTGGCCCCGAGCGCCCCGGCGGCCGCCATCCCGGCGGAGACCCCCAGCTCGACGTCCCAGGACCGCGCCTTGTAGGCCTTGTCCAGCAAGGGATAGGCCCGCTGGGGGTCGTTCAGCGCCAGCAGCAGCAGCCCCATCGTGCCCAGCACATCCGGGCTCTCCGGGGCCAGCTCCAGCGCCTTGTTGAGGGAGTCCAGGGCCTCCGTCTTGCGGCCGGCCTCCACCTTCATCATCCCGTCGAGCAGGAAGACCAGGTAGCAGTCGGGGTAGTCCTGGATCAGGGCGTCGACCTCGATCTGCGCGGCGACGGGGGCCTTCTCCCCCAGGGCCCGCGCGCGCATCAGGCGGGAGAGTCCCGCGGCGTCCAGGGTGCCCCTCTCCAGCTCCCCCACGACCGCTCGGTCGTAGTTCGCTTGCGGGTCCGCGGGGCTGGCAGCCAGGGCCTTGTCCAGGCTCTCGCGGGCCGCCTTGTATTCACCCGCGCCGATCTGCAGCTTGCCCAGCGCCGCCAGCAGCTCGGGGTCATTGGGGTTGGCCTTCACGCCCCGCTGCAGGTGCTGCAGGGCCATGTCGGGCTCCAGCACAGCGGCCGCCAGGTAGCCCTCGCGATCGTAGGGGATCGCCGCCATCGCCGCGAGCGCGTTGTCCAGAGCCTCCGCGTGGCGCTCCTGCTGCACCAGACAGGCCCCCAGGCCCGACCAGGCCTCGCTCAGGGACTTGTCCAGCTCCAGCGCCTGTCGGTACAGCTTCTCGGCATCGGCGGTGTTCCCCTGCGCCCGCTGGAGGGCCGCGAGCCCCATCATCGCCCGCGCATAGGTCGGGTCCAGGCTCAGGGCCTTTGCGTACGCCGTGTTCGCCCGCACCGGATCCAGCGCGGCGCGCCCGAGCAGGTACCAGGCCATGGGGTTGCCTGGGTTGTCGTCCGCGAACTGCAGGTAGGCGAGCTCCCCCTGGATCCCCAGCCCCAGCGAGAACATCAGGTCGATCAGCAGCTCGTGGTCCTCGACATCGTCGGGGGTCTCGCGAACCTGCGCCTGGGCAGCCTCCAGCGCCTGGACGGGGCGTCCTTCGCGCATGAGCTGCTCGGGATCGGCGGACCAGGCCAGCGAGGCCAACAGCAACAAGAGCTTCATCGACACCAGATAACCCCTCCCCTGCGCAAGCCTTCCAGAAGCTCGCTTCCGTCCACCCCGTCGTCCGAGCTACACTGAGCGCAATGGAGGGGCTCTATGTGGCTCTTGTTGGCGCCTGCCGCCTTCGCATCTCCCGAGGTCGCGGTCGTCGGCCTCCACATCCCCGGTCTGGACGCAGCCGCGTCCCGTGAGGTCAGCGTCGATCTCGCCCAGGCCCTGAGCGCGACCGGGAACATGGAGGGCGTCGGCCCGGACACCATCTCCACCCGCCTGGCCGGTCGTGAGGATCTCGTCCTGGAGGCCTTCGCCCTGAGCGAGGGGCGCGATCTGCTTGACCAGGGCCGCGTGCTCTACGCCAACGCCGATCCCGACGCCGCCTTGGGCATGCTCCAGGGCGCGGTCGAGGTCCTGGAGGGGGGCGCCTCCATCTCCGGCGATCCCAGCGAGCTGGTCGAGGCCTACCTGACCTTGGGGCTCGCCCTCTCCGGCCTGGGGGAGACCGCCCAGGCCCAGGAGGCGCTCGCCAAGGCCGCCGTGCTGGCCCCCCGCCGCGAGCTCGACACCCTGACCTACCCCCCCGACGTGATCGAGGCCTTCGAGGCCGCCAAGGCCGCACAGGTCGAGGCGGGCACCGGCACTCTGGCCATCCGCGCCCCCAAGGGCAGCAAGGTGCTCGTGGATGGCCTCCCCGCAGACGCGGAGATGGTCACCGGGCTCCCCCCCGGGCGCCACTACGTCTACGTCGAGGGCACCGAAGGCGCTCGCTACGTCGAAGCGACCGAGGTCAGCGCCGGCCGCTCCACCACCGTCAACGTCAAGCTGGGCATGAGCCTCGCGGAGGCCAGCGACGACGCCAACCTGCACATGCGCCAGACCGACAGCCTCTACCGGGCCGTGGGCGCCTACGCGCAGACCCCCCTGGTCTTCCTGGGCGGTCAGGTCGGCGATCAGGTCGTGCTCGCGCTCTACAGCAGCCGCTCGGGCAACTTCTCACAGTCCCTGAGCGCCCCCGCCGGCGAAGACCCCGTGCTGGCGCTCCAGAGCCTGGTCCCCGCCATGGGCAGCTACGTCACCGGCACCGGCGACATCCGCCCCGATCGCGTGGCCTTCGACGTGCCGGCCCTGGCCCCCAACGACAACGCGCTGCTCAGCGAGATGCTCCTGACCCCCTCCGCAGCCGCGGTCGCGACCACGCCCCAGGAGACCGGCCCCTCGGTGTCCAAGGAGGGCCCCCGCTGGGGTCTGTGGGCGGGCGTCGGTGGCCTCGCGCTCCTTGGCGCGGGCGCAGGCACCTACGCTCTGGTTAGTAGTGAACCCCAGGATCAAGGGACCATCACCCTGGGTCCGATCCCCTGAGCAAACCCCCCACCGGGAGAGGACGCTGAATGCGGGCAAATGAGCGGCTCGGGCTGCTGCTGGACCAGGGAGCCATCCAAGAGGTGGTCCGCCCCCTGATGGCCGGCAAAGAGGCCGAGGTCTACCTGGTCGTCTCCGACGATGAGCTGCGCGTGGCCAAGCTCTACAAGAGCGCCAACCACCGCAGCTTCAAACACCGGGCTGAATACACCGAGGGCCGAAAGACTCGGAACACCCGCAGCCAACGGGCCATGAGCCGGCGCTCCAGGTTCGGCCGCGAGCAGGAGGAGGAGGCCTGGCGCAACGCCGAGGTCGACACCATCTACCGCCTGAACGCCGCCGGCGTGCGCGTCCCCGAGCCCTACGACTTTGTGGAGGGCGTGCTCATCATGGAGCTCATCAAGGGCGCCGATGGTGGCCCCGCGCCGC
This sequence comes from Myxococcota bacterium, assembly GCA_036229005.1. Classification (GTDB taxonomy): domain Bacteria; phylum Myxococcota_A; class UBA796; order UBA796; family CAJQPC01; genus CAJQPC01. The sequence continues at coordinate 129,847 of JAZAMN010000004.1, read as the reverse complement.
GACTCTGCGACGTGGAGCTCTCCAAGAAGCAGGCCCGCGAGCTCTTCCACATCCTGCTCAAGGATGTGCAGCGCATGCTCTGCGCTGGCGTGGTGCACGGGGACCTCTCGGACTTCAACGTCCTGCTCAGCCCCGAAGAGCCCGTCATCATCGACTTCCCCCAGGCGGTGGACCCGGCCCACAACCGGAACGCCAAGAAGCTGCTGATCCGGGACGTCAAGAACCTCACCCTCTTCCTCTCCCGCTGGGAGCCGCGCCTGCGCAAGACCCGCTACGCCGAAGAGATGTGGGACCTCTACGAGAAGAACGACCTCACCCCGTACACCGAGCTCACCGGCAAGTTCCGCGGCAGCGACCACAAGGCCAACGTCCAGTCCGTGCTCGACGAGATCGCGGCGGCCGCCCGCGCCGACTTCCAGCGCCGCGTCGCTCTGGGCCTCGAAGAGCCCGACGATGACGAGCGCGAGCGTCAGGCCCAGGTGGCCCGCTTCAAGCGCCGCAGCGACAAGCGCAGCCAGCAGAAGTCCGCCCCCGGCAAAGACAGCTCTGGCGGCGACGCCAAGCCCCGCTCCGAGCGCCAGGGCGACAACAACAAGCGCAGCCGAAATCGCAAGCGTCGGGGCCCCCGCTCCGAGGATCAGGCCGCCCAGTCCCAGGGTCAGCAGCGCAAGCGGCGCGGCAACGACACCCACGACGACCGGCGCAGCGACAGCCCCAATCAGGGGCGCAATGAACGCACCAGCGAGGGTCGGCGGAAGAAGCGGAGCGGTGGCCGTCCGGACACTTCGGGGCCCACCGCCTCGGCATCCAAACCCCGCCAGAGCACCCGCAAGCCCCGCAGCGCCAGCGAGGACAACAGCAGCCCACCCAAGCAGCGCCGGAGGCGCAAGCCCCGCAACAAGGCCTCCACCCCCACGGTGGTCGAGATCCGGCGCCGCCGGGACTGAGCGCTCGGGGACCCAGTCCCCCGCGCCCAGTCCCCACGGCTCAGCGCCCAGTGCCCAGGGCTCAGAGCACCTGCAGGATCTCCAGCACGCGCTGCCGGCCGGTCAGCGCCAGGGTGACCTCGTCGTCGGGCTCCCGTCCAGACAAGGCGCGTACAAGCGGCGCCTGGGCGCTGAGGACCTTGATGCTGTGGGCACCCAGAGCCACCTCGCTCGCGTCCCCCCCAGGGAGCACGGCGATCCAGAAGGGCTGGTCGTCTTCAGCCAGCTCCACCAGGGCGCCGACCACGACGCGCTCGCGGGGCTCGCTGCCCACCTCGTCCAGGATGCGCAGGGCCTCGGCCAGCTCCAGCGCCCGCTGGCCCAGACCATGCGCCAGGTAGCCCTGGGCCGTGACCGCGCCTCGCTCGCCCCGGTTGGCGGGCCGGTGAGATCCGTCCACCCGAGTGCCCGCGGTGGCCTCTGCCTGTCCACGCTCCGCGCGCGCCAGGCGCTCTTCCAGGACCTGCTTCCAGGCCGCGATCAGCTCCGACTTGTCCATGCCCTGTGCATATCCGCCAGGGCCGCCCCACACACCCAGGCCAACCCGATAGGCTTCGCTCCCATCGAGCACAGGAGAGCCGCATGAGCATCGAGCTGCTGGACGCCGGTCTGCGCAAGGAAGTCGCCCGCCTTCAAGAGGAGGGCCGCGCCAAGGCCCCCGAGCGGGTCATCGTGGACTACAAGCCCCCCCAGGGCGCCTTCGGCCCCCGCTACAAGCTGGCCGGGTACGACCAGGAGTTCATCCGCATGAACTCCAACTCCTACCTCTCCCTGAGCCACCACCCCCAGGTGACCCGGGCTGCAGACGACGCGACCCACAAGTTCGGGGCAGGCCCCGGCGCGGTGCGCTTCATCGACGGCACCTTCTCCGCGCACGTGGAGCTGGAGGACCGCATCGCGGCCTTCTGCGGGAGGCCCGCCGCCAAGATCTTCAACTCGGCGTACACGACCAACCTGGGGCTGGCCCTGGCCCTCCAGAACAAGAAGACCTTCTGGATCGGGGACGAGCTGAACCACAACTGCATCATCCGCGCGATGCGCATCGCCGGCGTGCCCCGGGCCAACAAGGCCATCTTCAAGCACAACGACATGGCCGAGCTGAAGGCCGCCATCGAGTCCGTGCCCGAGGGCATCGAGCGCGTGGTCGTCATCTTTGACGGCGTGTTCTCCATGCGCGGCGACCACGCCCCCATCGCGGAGATCAACCGCATCCTGGCCCCCCACCGCGAGCGCTTCGCCGAGGGCCTGGTCACCGTGGTCGACGACTCCCACGGCATCGGCGCCTACGGGGCCACCGGCCGCGGCACCGAGGAGATCTGCGGCGAGCAGGTGGACATCGTGGTCGGCACCTTCGGCAAGGCCTTCGGCGTGAACGGCGGCTTCGTGGCCGCCAGCGAGGCCGTGGTCGAGGCCGTGCGCCAGAAGGCCGACACCTACATCTACACCAACCCCCTGTCCGTGGCCGACTGCGCCGCCGCCAAGGCCGCCGTGGACATCGCGGACTCGCCCGAGGGCATCGAGCGGCTGGAGAACGTGCAGGCCCGCATCGCCCAGTTCCGTCAGGGGCTGGCCGACCTGGGCCTGGAGAGCATCCCCGGCGAGCACCCCGTGGTGCCCCTGATGGTGCGCGACACCGAGAAGACCCGGGCCATGGTCCAAGGCTTCACGGACGGCGGCGTGCTGGTGGTGGGCCTGAACTTCCCGGTGGTGCCCCAGGGCGATCAGTGCATCCGCTTCCAGATCAACGCCGCCCACACCGAGGCCGACATCGACCAGGTGCTGGCGGTGCTCAAGGGCCTGATCTGAGGCCCTGGGTCTGAGGACCGCGGCCCCGCCTAGCCCGGCATGGTGGGGCCGCCCTTCTCGAGGGCGCGCTGGTAGGCGGGGCGGGCGCGGATTCGGCCCAGCCAGTCCTCGACCGCGGGGAAGCTGCTGCCCCGTGGTGCACGGGAGAGGCCGGCCTCGGCGGGATAGCAGAGCTGCATGTCGGCCGCGGTCAGCTCCTCCCCCAGGATCCAAGGGCCCCCCTGGGCCAGGGTCTGATCCAGGAAGCCCATGTTCTTGCGGATCTCGGGGTCCGAGAAGTTCTTGCCGATGGCCCCGAGCACGGCCTTGGCGACCGACTTGATGAAGAAGGGCACGGCCCCCAGGGCCTTGGTGTGCACCAAGCTCATGAGCAGGGTGGGCATCAGCGTGCCCTCGGCAAAGTGCAGCCAGTAGTGGAACTGGTGGAGGGCCACGGGGTCGCTGGGGCGCAGGCGACCGTCGGCCAGGTGCGCGGTGACGTACTCCATGATGGCGCCCGACTCGGCCAAGGCCAGGCCGTCGACCACCAGCACGGGGGCCTTGCCCAGGGGGTGGACCTGCTTGAGGGCGGGATCGGCCCGGAAGTTCGCGTCGCGCTCGTAGCGCTGGATTGTGTAGTCCAGCCCCAGCTCCTCCAGCAGCCAGAGGATGCGGGTCGAGCGGGAGTATTCCAGGTGGTGAAGGACGATCTCGGGCATGGGCGGCTCCAGGCGCTGCATCGGGGCTATCGTTGAGACCGCCCGGCGCAAACCCGAAGCGCTCATGGCCCACATTCGCAGGAGTGTTTGCATGGCCCAAGATCCCGCCCAGGACCCCAAGCTCGACGCCACCGCCATCCAGGACGCCACCTGGCAGCAGCTTCTGAGCCCCACCGAGTACCGCATCCTGCGCCACGCCGCGACGGAGCCCGCCGGGACCGGCCGCTACCTGGACAACGAGGAGGCCGGGATGTACCACTGCGCCGGCTGCGGGCAGGCGCTCTACACCGCCCAGCACAAGTTCCACTCGGGCTGCGGCTGGCCCAGCTTCTTCGACGAGGTCACCCCGGGCGCGGTCCGCACCTACCGCGACACCAGCCACGGCCGGATCCGCACGGAGATGCGCTGCAGCCGCTGCGACGGACACCTGGGCCACATCTTCCAGGACGCCCCGCAGACGCCCACCGGGACGCGCCACTGCGTCAACGGGTACGCGGTGGTGTTCGTGCCCGAGGGCTCCGACGTGCAGGAGGTCCTGAGCGCCCACCGCGCGCGCCAGGCGGAGCCGGAGCCCACCCCCTACGGCTGAATGAAACCCAGATGTGAGAGGCCCCCGAAAGGGCCTCGGGCAGATTCCCTGCTCGGCAGGGGGCTCCGGGCCGCTATATTAGGGCGAAGCACCGAAGGGAACGCGCATGCCCGCCCAGACCCAGCGCCAGAGCACAACCCAGGCCACCGCCACGCCCGTGGTGGAGACCGCCACCCCCACGCAGGTGGGTGACAACGCCTTCAACGCCGAGCAGCTCAAGCTGCAGAGCGCCAAGCAGACCTACGAGCAGGCCCTGGGCAGCTTCCTGGGCGGCGAGCTCTTCAAGGTGGTCAACAAGGAGCTCTCTCGCGACAAGCTGGAGAAGCTGGCCCAGGGCGCGGTCGACGACGCCTTCGGCTCCGTGCGCGACTGGCTGGTCTCCCAGGCCGAGCCCTCCGAGCAGGCGATCGCCAGGCAGTTCGGCGACGCCCTCAAGCAGGCCCTGGAGCCTCGCGTCAACGAGCTGATCGCCGACACCGGCGTGACCGACGCGATCTCCGACTACGCCATGGGGTCCCCCTACTCCATGCTGGCGGCCGCCCTGGCGGGCGTGGCCACCTACATCCTGACCAACCAGGACATCCCCACCGTCGAGCACAAGATGGGGCTGGGCGGAGGCCACGCGATCCTGGCCGGCCTGGACCTGGGCAGCACCCTGGACATCGCCGTCCGCGAGGTCACCGCGGGCTACCGATACCAGGGCGGCAACACGACCGCGGCCCTCAACGGCGCCTACACGGTCGATGACGGCAGCTACTCGGTGGACGGCAACATCAGGCACACCGCCGACAGCGGGATCTACGGCCTGGAGGGCAGCTACAGCCACTCCGACGAGCGCACCGCCGCCGCCCTGGCCGCGACCTACCAGAACGACTCCCTGAGCGCCCGGCTCTTTGGCCAGAGCGTCACGGAGGACGACAAGACCCTGAACTCCCTGGGCGCCGAGGTGCGCGGCAAGTACGGCGACGGCGGCAACGCCTCCTACTACGCCACCGGCCAGTACAACTCGGACGACACCTGGCGCGCCACCGCAGGCACCAGCTTCGGCAACGAGAGCGACGGCGGCTCCTGGAACATCGAGGCATTCGGTGAAGAGCGGGCCGGGGGGCGCGACAACTGGGGCGCCCAGCTTCGGTACAAGCTGCGCTTCTGAGCTCCCTTTGGGGGGAGGCCGCGCGCAAGTCAGGCTGAACGCAACAGACCCGCGCGCAAGTCGGGCTGAACGCAACAGGCCCGTGCGCAAGTCGGGCTGAACGCAACAGCGCCGCGCGCAAGTTGGGCTGAACGCAACAGCGCCGCCCCTTCCACGCAGCTTTGGGGGTCGCTCTGTTGCGTTGGAGCTCACTTGCGCAGCGAGTGTGTGCGTTGGCGCCCACTTGCGCAGCGAGTGTGTGCGTTCGACCCCACTTGCGCAGCGAGCGCGTGCGTTCGCCCCCACTTGCGCCCCGATCTCTCCCAATTTTGTACCTTGCTATATTTTTTATGCTCACTATATTTAGAGTCCACCCAAGGATTCTCACCATGCTGCTCCTGATGGCCTGCACAAGCACCCAGACCCTGGTCCCGCCCACCGTCGCAGAGGACCCCACCCTCCCCCGCCTGACCCTCGCCGACACCACCCTCCACGGCCAGCTCCTGGGCGACCCCGCCGACCCGCTGGTCGTGCTGCTCCACGGCGGTCCCGGCATGGACCAGTTCGGGATGGCGCGCCTGGGCGCCCTGAGCGAGCACGGCTTCCAGGTCCTGATCTACGACCAGCGCGGGGCCGGCCTGTCCGAGCGCCACGACGCCGGCAGCGTGGACGCCGAGCTCCACGTGCAGGACCTCCAGGACCTCATCGCGGCGTACAGCCCCGATGGCCAGGCCGTGCTGATCGGCCACTCCTGGGGTGGTCAGCTCGCCGTCGCCAGCGCCCAGGCCCACCCGGACACGGTGTCCTCGCTGGTGCTGCTCGATCCCGGCCCGTTCACGGACGCCCTGTTCATGACCATGGGGTTGACCGAGATCGACATGCGCTCCGATCACCTCAACTCCCTGTTCTGGCAGGAGCAGATGCTGACCCCGGACCGGCACGCCCACCTGGACCTCAACTTCGCCCAGCTCATGAGCGACCAGCTCCCCGGCTACAACTTCTCTCCCGACGACCCCATGCCCTTCGTGCGCATGGGCTACCAGGGCTACGTCGACACCATCGGCGCCGCGCAGGCCAGCGGCTGGGACTTCCGCGAGGGCCTGGACACGCTGCCCGCCCCCGTCCACCTGATCTGGGGCGACGACAACGAGATCATGGACGCCGACTATCGCGCCGAGCAGGCCGCCCCCTTCTCGGACCCGCAGGTCCTCACGCTGGAGGGGGTCGGGCACGATGCGGTCTGGGTGGCCGCCGACGCCGTCGTGGCTCACCTCCTGGGGGTGCTGTGATGTGGCTCGCCCTGGTCGCAATGGCCTCCGCCGTCGAGGTCACCCTTCCGCCCACCGACCCCGGAACCCGCGCCCTGCTCAGCGTCGGCGGCGAGCCGCTGGCCACCGCCAGCGCGGGCGTCCTGCACACCCGCAGCCTGCCCAGCCGGCCCCTGAGCCTGGGCGCCACCCTCACGGTGCCCGTGTTCCTGCTGGAGGGCGCCGACCACCGCCTGGAGCTGTCCGCGCGCACCCCCATCGCCCGGGGCGAGCGCTTCTTTGTGGACGGGCGCGTGGCCGCTCGGGAGCAGCACCTGTCGGGGACGCTGATCGCCGGGGAGACCCTCTCGCTGCACGCCCAGGCCATCGCCGGGGCGCGGTGGGAGCGGGGCTTTGTGGCCCTGGAGCTGGGCGGCTCGGCCAACCTGGTCAGCCAGCTCCGCCCGCAGGAGGCCTGGGTGCGGGACCACCCGGACGCCAGCGCCGCCTGGTACGGGCCCAGCGGGGGCCTCGCGTCCGTGGCCGTGCAGGGCGCGCGCCGGGTCAGCGACGGCGTGGAGCTCAGCGCCCGGGCCGGACTGGACACCCCCTGGCGCGGCGGGAGCCGGACCGCCCCGATGTTCTTCGGGGTGGGGTGCACCCTCTGGCTCTGAGCCCTACATTGCCGGAATGCGATTCATGGACCACGGCCTCCGCGACCGAAACCGCGCCAAGACCCGCGTCGCTCTGGTGGAGGCCCTGGTGCCCCGCCTGAGCGAGCGCGAGCTGGAGGACATCCCCGTCCGCGAGCTCTGCGAGGCCGCCGAGATCTCCCAGCCCACCTTCTTCAACTACTTCCCCACCAAGCCGGACCTGCTCACACACTTTGTGCAGCTCTGGAGCCTGCGCATGGGGGTCGTGGCCCTCCAGAGCGCCCAGCTCGGGCCCCTGGAGAGCATCCACGCCTTCTACGCGGCCAGCGCCGAGCAGGTCCAGGAGCACCCGCGCGTCATGCTCAGCCTGATCGCCCACCAGGCCCGGTGGACCCAGGGCACGCAGACGCCCCCCGTAGAGCTGGTCGAGCGCCTGCTCTGGCTGGACGACCACCCCAAGGCCGCCACCGTGTCCGACCAGGGCCTCGGCGAGCTGCTCCCCCTGTGGATCACCCAGGCCATCCAGGCCGGCGAGCTCCCCCCGGACACCCCCGTGATGGAGCTGACCTTGGCGGCCGCGTCCATCTTCTTTGGGGTGCCCCTGCTGCTGGCCCAGAGCAGCCCCCAGGCCATCGGGCCCATGTACCGCAGCCAGCTCGAGACCCTGTGGGCGGGCGCCCGGGCGCGCTTCGGGTGAGCGCGCTCAGCCTGTCCTCGTCGATGGACGGTGGGCCGGGATCTACGCGGGCTTCTGGGCGAAGAGGTAGGCGAACCTGCCCGAGTGCCGCGTGAACACCTCCTGCACCTCCAGCCCGTGGGCCTGCACCAGCCAGGCCAGATCTTCGGGCGAGAACAGGCAGTGCTCGCGGTAGTGGTCCAACGTGTCCGGGGTGAGCTCCTTGCCCTGCATGTACGCGGACAGCGGCCACTTCACGATGTCGAAGAGCACCAGCGTGCCGCCCGGCTTGAGGATGCGCGCGGCGTTCTCCAGCAGGTGCGGGGGGTGCGGGAGCTCGTGGAAGGAGAGGGAGGAGACCACCACGTCCACCGAGGCATCGGGGATCACCACCGGGACCGCCAGATCGCCCTGGATCAAGCTGACCTGGGCGTCGGCGAGGTGCTGCTGGGCCTCCTCCAGCAGCGCGGGGTGGAGCTCCACGCCCGTGAGCCGGGCCTTGGGGTTTCGGGCGCGCAGCCGGCCCAACAGGGTGCCCGGGCCGCAGCCCAGATCGACGATGTGGCCGCCCTCGGGCAGGTCGACGTACTGGTCCCAGGGGCCCCACCAGCCGGGGCCGAAGCGGACCTCCGCGCTGTTCCGGACGTTGCTGCGGTACGCGTCCAGGTCGCGCTGGTGGCGCTCCAGGTGCTCAAAGGAAGGCTGCTCACTCATCCAAGACTCCAAGGTCAACGCCCGGATCCTATGAGCCCAGCTCCCCCTTGGCTACCGGCGAGCCGGTCCACAGCCGCGCCGCTACCTGCTGCCCCACCCGCTTGGGCGTCGTGCGCATGACCAGGTCCCGCAGCCCACAAGCCAGCCCGCCCTCCCACTGCCCCACCCGCCCGATGCGTTCCGAGCTGTCCGCCACCCAGCGCACCCGCTCCCGCCGTAGGCTGGGGTAGCGCTGCGCAGCCGTCGTGGCGTCTTGGTCCAGGAGCGCCGCGAGCAGCACCGCGTCCTCGATCGCCATGCAGGCCCCCTGGCCCATGTTCGGCGTCAGGGCGTGGGCCGCGTCCCCCAGGAAGAACACCCCGTCGCGCACAAAGCAGTGGGGCTCGACGGCCATCAGCGCGTCCTTGTGGAAGCTGGAGACCGCCGCGATGGCCTCCCGCACGGCCACAGGGTAGTCGCCAAATCGGCCGTCCATCCCCTCCCCGTCGCCGTTCTCGACCAGGTAGAGGTAGCCCCGCCCCTGGCCCAGCGGGACCAGCCCGGCCCGGGAGCCCCGCCCCCAGTACTCGACCGGATCCGGCGGCGTGGAGGGCTGCGTGGGGAAGAGCCCGCGCCAACAGACCTGCCCCGAGTCCACCACCTGCGGGCCCGTCCCCGGGGGCAGGACCAGGGAGCGGAGGCCGGAGCGCAGTCCGTCCGCGCCGACCACAACATCCGGCGTCAGGGTGCTCCCATCCTCCAGCGTCACCTGGGCCCCAGCGAGGTCCACGATCCGCTGTCCAAAGCGCAGCTCTGCACCCGCTGCGTGGGCCGCCAGGTGCGCGAGCAGCACGCCCCGGTCCACCGAGAGCGTCGGGTGCCCGCCCGGCAGCTCCAGCGTCTCCCCCAGGCTGCGGCCCTGCAGGTCCTGGATCCGGAAGCCCCCGACCGGCCGTCCCAGGCCCTCCAGCGGGATCCCCGCCCAGGAGAGGCAAGCGGTCGCGTTGGCCGCCAGCACGATCCCCGCCCCCACCGCCCGGAGCTCCGGGGCCTGCTCCACCAGCGTGACCCGGTGGCCCAGACGAAGCATGGCGGCGGCGAAGCTGAGTCCGGCGATGCCGGCTCCTGAGACCAAGGCGTGCATGATGGCTCCCTCTTGAATCTATTCAATGAATACATTCATTTTCTAATCCGAGCTCCCCTCCCCATCAAGGCGCCGCCCCCCGAAACCCTGTCTGGGGCCCTAGCGCAGCCCGCAGCGCAGCCGGGTGAGCGCCCGGAGCTGGCCCACGAGCTCTTGGACCAGGAGCTCATCCTCGCGGAGTCCGCCCAGCAGCGTGGCGAAGTAGTCGGCCATGAAGCCGTGGGCGGCGAGCTGCACCGGGATGTCCTCGCCGATGTGGCCGCAGTCCTGCGCGGTGTGGAGCTCCCCCGCGACCCGGGCGGTGAACCCGGCGATCTGCGCGTCGAACGCGGCCCGCGCCTCCCCCTTCACGAAGAGGCTCCGGGAGACGAGATCCCGGGCCAGCTCGGGGTCCTGGGCATACCACTCCAGCAGCGCGGTGACCGGAGCCAGCAGCCGCTCGATGGGGTCGGCGAGGTCCTCTGCCCGCAGCCAGCCCTGGGCGATCCGCTCGTCCAGGTCGGCGTGGAAGGCGAAGGCCAGCAGGGTGTCCTTGTCCTCGAAGTGGGCGTGCACGCTGCCCACCGACACCTGCGCGGCCTTGGCGATGGCCGAGATGGTGGTGCCCTGGAAGCCACGCTCGGCGAAGAGGCTGCGGGCATGGGCCAGGATGCGGGCGCGGGTCTGGGCCTTGGCTTGGGCGCGCACTCAGTCCTCCAGCGAGTCCGCGAGCCAGCCGGAGCTCGCGTCGGGGTGGGCGTCGAACGTGGGGATGTAGGGCTTGATGTCCAGCACCGGGGTCCCGTCGAGCAGGTCCAGGCCGCGGACCTGCAGGATGCGGCCCTCGACGCCGAGCAGCTCGACGCAGGACAGGGCCAGGGGGTTGGGGCGGTGGGGCGCTCGGGTGGCGAAGAGGCCGCGCTTGGGGCCACCGCGAGGGGGGCGCACCAGGGGGCGGCCGCCGGGGCCGTTCAGGTGCAGCCAGGTCAGCAGCCAGATGCGGTCGAAGCCGGCGAGATCCTGCAGCACCAGGGGGTTCACGCTGGGGAGCAGCTCCACCTGGCCCAGGCCCTCGCCGAACTCCTTGGGGCCGTCAAAGCCGGGCTGGCGCGGGGTCCCGTGGCGCTGGGCGAAGGGCGAGCGCACCACGGCCACCGGGTGCAGGGTCACGGACTCGGGGAAGTCCACGGCATCTGTGTAGGCGCGATCGTCGCCATCGGGTGTGGTCGGAGGCATGGGATCCGTTTATCCCGCGAGCATGTCGCATCTGGTCGCCGCCCTCTACAAGTTCCACCCCATCCCCGACCCCGAGGCCCTGCGGGCGCCCTTGCTGGCGCACTGTCAGGCGCAGGGCGTGCGGGGGATCCTCCTGCTCGCGCGCGAGGGCCTCAACGGCACCATCTCCGGTCCGCCAGAGGGGATCCAGGCCGTGCTGGACTGGCTGCGCGCGATCCCCGGGTTCGCCGACCTGCAGCACAAGGAGAGCCACGCACACCAGGCCCCCTTTGCCCGCATGAAGGTGCGCATCAAGCAGGAGATCGTGACCATGGGCGTGCCCGACGCCGACCCGCTCCAGGGCGTGGGCACCTACCTGCCGCCGCGGGAGTGGGACGCCCTGCTGGCCGACCCCGACACCGTGCTGATCGACACGCGCAACGACTACGAGGTCGCCATCGGCACCTTCAAGGGCGCAATCGACCCGGACATCGAGAGCTTCCGCGCCTTCCCCCAGTGGATCCAGGACCACCGCGAGCAGCTCGAGGGCAAGAACATCGCCATGTTCTGCACCGGCGGCATCCGCTGCGAGCGCGCGACCGCCTGGATGAAGGCCCAGGGCTTCGAGAAGGTGTTCCACCTGGAGGGCGGCATCCTGCGCTACCTGGAGCAGACCCCGGCCCAACAGAGCAACTGGGAGGGCGAGTGCTTCGTCTTTGACCGGCGCATCGCCCTGAACCACGACCTGGAGCCCGGTGACTGGTGCCTCTGCGGTGGCTGTCGCTGGCCGCTGGGCGCCCAGGACCGTCTGCACCCGGACTACGAGGAGGGGGTGAGCTGCGCCCACTGCGCTCGGAGCTTGTCGGATCACCAACGCGCCTCCTTCCGTGAGCGACAGAAGCAGATCAACCTGGCCCGCGAGCGAGGACAGGTGCATCAGCTTCAGACGCAGGCGGAGTAGCGAGGCCGGGTATCGGAGGTCGGGTATCGGGTATCGGGTATCGGGGTGGGCGCGGCGACCGGCGACCGGCGACCGCCGATGACGTCTGAGTGGGTGCCGGCGGTGGTGGCAGCCGACTTGGGGAGGCGCCTCGGGGAGGGGCGCCCCGGCTCCGGGCTCGAACGCCGCGGGGGTATCAGGAGTCAGGTATCGGGTATCGGGGTGGGGGCGGCGACCGGCCACCGGCGACCGGCGACCGCCGATGACGTAGCCGTGGGGGCCGGCGGTGGTGGCAGCCGACTTGGGGAGGCGCCTCGGGGAGGGCCCAGGCCTGCGGCCGGGCCACGGAGCCTGCGGGTGTCCAAATGCAGCTCCAGGCTCGCCCCAAAGCCACCGCCGGAGCCCGCACCAGCGTGATGACCGAGACCTGAGACCCGATACCTGACACCCCGCCCCGGCTCCGGGCTCCAAGGCCGCGGGGGTATCAGGAGTCAGGTATCGGGGTGGGCGCGGCGACCGGCCACCGGCGACCGGCGACCGGCGATGACGTAGGCGTTGGGGTCGGCGGTGGTGGCGGCCGACTTGGGGAGGCGCCTCGGGGAGGGCCCAGGCCTGCGGCCGGGCCACGCGGCCCCCGGAGCATCCAAATGCAGCTCCAGGCTCGCCCCAGAGACCCCGCCGGAGCCCGCACCAGCGTGAGGACTGAGACCTGATACCCGATACCTGACACCCCGCCCCGGCTCCGGACTCGGAGGCCGCGGGGGGTATCAGGAGTCAGGTATCGGGTATTGGGGTGGGCGCGGCGACCGGCCACCGGCGACCGGCGACCGCCGATGACGTAGGCGTGGGGGCCGGCGGTGGTGGCAGCCGACTTGGGGAGACGCCTCGGGGAGGGCCCAGGCCTACGGCCGGGCCACGGAGCGCCCGGGTGACCCCGCCGGAGCCCGCACCAGCGTGATGACCGAGACCTGATACCCGAGACCTGACACCCCGCCCCGGCTCCGGGCTCGGGGGCCGGGGGGGGTATCCGGAGTCCGGTAGCGGGTATCGGGGTGGGCGCGGCGGCCGGCCACAGGCGACCGGCGACCGCCGATAACGTAGGCGTGGGTGCCGGCGGTGGTGGCACCCGACTCGGGGAGGCGCCTCGGGGAGGGCCCAGGCCTGCGGCCGGGCCACGCGGCTCCGGGCATCCAAATGCAGCTCCAGGCTCGCCCCAGAGACCCCACCGGAGCCCGCACCAGCGCGATGACTGAGACCTGATACCCGATACCTGACACCCCGCCCCGGCTCCGGGCTCGGAGGCCGCGGGGGTATCAGGAGTCAGGTATCGGGTATCGGGGTGGGCGCGGCGACCGGCCACCGGCGACCGGCGACCGCCGATGACGTAGGAGTTGGGGCCGGCGGTGGTGGCAGCCGACTTGGGGAAGCGCCTCGGGGAGGGCCCAGGCCTGCGGCCGGGCCGCGGAGCCTCCGGGCATCCAAATGCAGCTCCACGATCGCCCCAGAGACCCCGCCGGACCCCGCCCCAGCCTGACGACCGAGACCTGATACCCGACCTCGGATACCCCCGGGCCCTCCTCCGGTCGCCTCCCGCCCCCGCCCGCAATACGTTTCCCTCAAACAGGAGGCCCCCATGCTGGTCCGCGATCTCATGAGCGAGAACCCCGTCTCCATCGCGAGCGATGCCACCCTCGAGCAGGCCGTCGAGCTGATGTCTCGGCACGGCTTCCGCGAGCTCCCCGTGCTGGAGGACGGCAGCCTGGCCGGCATCCTCACCGATCGGGACATCAAGATGGCCCTGGGCCCCGACGCCCGCTCCATGCGGGTCGAGGACATCGATCCCCGGCAGCTCGAGGGCAGCGTCGACTGGTTCATGACGCCCAACGTCATCACCGTGGACTCCGCCCAGGAGCTGTCCAAGGCCGCCCGCAAGCTGCTCGAGCTGCGCGTGGGCGCCCTGCCCGTCGTCGACCCCGACGGCGAGCTGGTGGGCATGCTCAGCGCCACCGACCTGGTGCGCCTGGCGGTCGAGCAGCTCGAGGCCTGAGCCCCGAGCGCCCCCTCAGAACATCGCCTGCTGCTCGCTGTAGCTGGGCGCAAAGCGCGCCCGGCGGGTGGGGTGGATGCGGTCCATCTCCACCAGGATCAGCGCGTCCACGCAGTCCTGGAAGTCCGGATCCACGTTGAACGCCAGCACCCGGGCCCCCAGCTTGAGGTACTGCCGCAGCAGCACGGGCATGCCCCGCCCCTCGGTGGCCTTGAGGTGCTTCTCCAGGGTGCGCAGGTCCGGCATGTTGCCGCCCACCAGGAAGGGCCCGCCCCGCGGGACAAAAGGGGTGCGCGGCTTCACCATGGTCTCCGCGCCAGGGAGCCGGTGGCGGGCCCACAGAAAGCCCAGGATCATCTCGATGCTCTCGTCGCTGTAGCCGCGGTCGATCGACACCGGCCCCATCAGGCCGCCGTAGCCCCGCTGCCGCCCCCACCAGGTGCCCAGCGCCCGCCACAGCATCGGCAGGCCGTGCAGGCTGCGCTGGTACTCCGGGGCCACGAAACTGCGCCCCAGCTCCACGCTCGGCAGCAGCGTGGGCGCAAAGTGCGGCGAGAACTCGAAGAGGCTGTGCGTGTAGAGCCCCTCCAGCCCGTGCCGAGAGATCTGCTCGTCCGCCTTGCCGGCCCGGTAGCCGCCGATCAGCGCGCCGGTCTCCCGGTCAAAGCCCGCGATCTGCGCGTAGCTGGCGTCGAAGCGGTCCACGTCCAGGCTCTCTCCGCTGCCCTCGCCGACCGCGCGGAAGCAGATCTCCCGCATGCGCCCGATGGCGTACATGAGCTGCGGGAGCTCGGTGCCCTTGAAGGAGGCGACGACCCGCGGGCCGTCCTCGAGCAGGATCTGGTCGGGGCGCAGCCGCGCCAGCTCGTCTTGGATGAGGGAGGGGGGGACAGGGGAGGCGATGGGCTTCATGGCACAGCTCCAGCGGCGGGTTCACCCCCGTCATCACCCCGCCCTGAAACACCGCGTTGACGCCGCGACGACAGCGAGGACATCGGCGTCGAAGGTCCCACTGCAGCCACCGGGGCGTCACGCGCGCGCGGGTAGATGCACACATGACGCACCGCGCCGCCACCAAGCTGATGCTCGACCTGCCCCGCCCCCCGGCGGGCACCCCCACGCCGGTCGCCCACCCCCTGGGCCCCGCGCTCAGGCTCGGTCAGGGGCCGCGCCTGCTGCTCTTCCACGGCATGTCCCCCCGCGCCCACCAGGACCCCCGGATGCTGGACCTGGCCCGCGCCCTGGCCGCCCAGGGCCTACAGGTCTGGCTGCCCCACCTGCCCGACATCGCCGCCTTCCACATCCACCCCCGCAGCGTGGACCGCATGGCCGCCTGGCTCCGGGCCCTGCGCCCGCGCGCGCTGATGTCCGTGTCCTTCTCAGGGGGCCTGGCCCTCCAGGCCGCCGCCCGCACCCCGAACACCCTGGCCTGCGCGGTCTCCATCGGGGGCTTTCATCGGGTGAGGGAGGTCGCCCGCTTCCTCATGGAGGACCCCACCGCCGACAGCTATGGGCGCCGCGTGCTGCTGGTGAACCACCTGCGCTCCACCGGCGAGGACACCCTGCTGATGACCGCCCTGTTGACCTCGCTGATGGACGAGGGGTTGCAGCGCAGGCCGCAGCTCCACCAGGCACTCCAGGCGTTGAGCCCCGGGCAGCGCGCGCGCTACGCAGCCCTCACCTGCGCCCCCTCCCGACACTGGTCCGAGCGCATCCAGGCCGACGACGGCTTGCACATGGACGCGCTGGACCTGGATCACGCCCGGCCGGACTGCCCGGTGCTGCTGCTCCACGGCGCCGGGGACCGCGTGATCCCCTGGGAGCAGTCGCGCTCGCTGCACCAGGCCTGGCCGGACAGCCACCTGTGCGTGACGCCCCTGCTGGACCACGGCGACCTGCAGAGCTTCAGCCCGCGGCCCGCCTGGGCGCTGCACAAGACCCTGCGGCGCCTGCTGAGCCTGGCCCGCTGAGCGCGGCCCCAGCGAACACAATCAAAAGCAAACCCAGCCTCAAACGCCGGGCTTGCGCCACTCAGCGGAGCCGTTTGGGGTCTCCCAGAGGCGGATGGACACGACCTCGACGCCGGTGTCGGCCAGCAGCTCCTGGGCCTTGACGGCCAGCTCCTGGACGATGTTCTCGGCGGTGGGGTGGGTCTTCATCCAGTAGACCGGGCGGCCCAGGCGCAGGTTGGCGTCAGCGATTGGGCCGGCCTCGGGGTCGCCCTCCATCAGGATGGCGGTGTGGTCCCAGTGCTGGTCGATCCAGCCGCCCACCTTCTCCCTGATCACGCCAAAGTCGACCACGCGGCCCAGGTGGTCCAGGGACTCGGCCAGGCAGGAGATCTCGGCCACGTAGCGGTGCCCGTGGAAGGCCCGGCACTTGGACTCGTGCAGGGGGATGCGGTGCATGGCGTCCCACTCGAGACGGCGGGTGCAGGTGATCATGGGAGCCTCCGGTCGAGGCCCCCTAACCGGGTCCCAGGCGGGCTGAGCGCCCCACTCACTCCGGGCGCAGCGGGCCCACGTCGAAGTCGGTCTGGTCGCGGATCTGTCGGTGCAGCGCGGCCTTGGGCAGCGCCCCCATCAGGGCCTCCCGCAGCCACACGGCCCCCGGACGGCGCCAGCGCACGGGGATCCCGAAGGCCCAGGACTTGCGGACAAAATCGTTGGCCCGCGGCGCCCGCTCGGCCTCGTAGCGCCGCAGGGCGGTGGCGTTCACGCCCCCCTGGAGCAGGCAGCGGGCCAGGACCTGGGCGTCCTCGATGGCGCTGCAGGCCCCCTGACCCAGGTTGGGCAGCATGGGGTGCGCGGCGTCCCCCAGCAGGCTCACCCGGCCCCTCCCCCATTGGCTGCGGGGGCTGCGGTCCACCAGATCGTTCCGCAGGATCCTGCCCTCGCTGGCGCCGATGACGTTGGGGAGGGAGAAGGGCCAGTCCGCGAAGGTGGTGAGCAGGCGATCCCGGCGCTGCTCCTCGGCCTCCTGCTCCCCCTGGGGCGCGTTGATGGCGGCCCACCAGTAGACGCGGTGGTCGTCCATGGGGCAGATGGCGGCGCGCAGGCCGGGGCCCTGGATCTCGCGGATGAGCTGGGGGTCGGGGGGCGCGATGGGCGAGATGCCGCGGTAGCAGGTCTGGCCGGAGTAGCGCAGGGGCTCGGGGCCGAAGAGCTGGCGGCGGACCACGGAGTGCAGGCCGTCCGCGCCGATGCAGAGGCTGCCCCAGACCCGCCGGCCGCCGGAGAGCTTCAGGGTCACGCCCTCGTTGTCCTGCTCCACCGACTCGCAGGGGGCGTCGAGCTGGAGGGTGCCCAGCGGCAGGGCCTCCAACAGCACGCGGTGCAGGTCGGCCCGGTGCAGGATGAAGTTCGCGGCGTGGGGGTCCCCGACGGCCTCCTGGATGCTGGTGCGCGAGATCACGCGCCCGGTGGACGAGGCGAACTCGGCGATCTGCAGCGGCCGGGCCAGCTCCCGGACCCGCGCGCCCACCCCCAGGCGGTCCAGCACGCGCATGGCGTTCATCCAGACGCCCAGGCCGGCGCCCACCTCCCGCAGCTCCGCGGTGCGCTCGAAGACCCGCACGGGCAGCCCGGCCTGGTGCAGCGCCAGCGCGGCGCTCAGTCCCCCGATTCCCCCTCCGACGACGATGATCGGCTTCACTGCGTCCCTCCTGTGGAGCCCAGCTCCAGGTACATGGCGATCAGGCGCTCCTGGACGGCCTCCAGGGGGTAGCCCTGGGGGTCCAGCAGGTAGTGCTGGGTGGCGCCGTCGATGGCGGCCCAGAGCACCCGCGCGTCCAGCTCCGGGTCCGGGGTGCCCAGGGCCCGCAGCTCCGCCTCGATCTGGCGGGTGATGCCCTGCGTGGTGGCCGGCAGCGCCGCCCCGAGTCCCCGCTGGACCCCGTCCTGCATGCGGAGCTGGGAGATCAGCCGCCAGAAGCGGGGGTGCTCCCGCACGAACGCAAAGCCCGGGGCGATCAGCGCCCGCAGCCGCTGCTGGGGAGAGGTGGCCTGTTGGGCGCTGGAGAAGGCTTGGCCCACCCCCTGGAGTCCGGCCTCCAGCAGCGCCTCCAGCAGCTTGTCCTTGCTGGCGAAGTGCTTGAAGACCAGGGCCTTGGAGACCCCCGCCCGCTCCGCGATGCGCGCGATGCTGGCGCCGTGGAAGCCCCGCTCGGCGGCCACCTCGAGCGCTGCATCCAAGAGGGCGCGGCGGGTCTGGGCCCGCATGCGGGCGTTGTCGGCAGGGCTGCGGGGCACCGGGATTCCGGGGAAGGAAGGTTCAGTGACCGATCGGTTACCGTGTTGAGCGGCGCAGCGCCAGCCTGCCCAGGTGAACAGGATTCACGCTCTGGCGCGTTCGTTCCGATTGGGGAGGCCAGGAGGAGTGCCATCCCATGTCCAACGCCGCCCGCGCCCTGCCCCCCGAGCCCGACGAGCTGCTGCTGTACCGCACCCTGGCGGTGAAGGCGCCGATCCCCGTCCTGCTGACCGACCTGAGCACCAGCCACGTCATCTTCACCAACGACGCGACGGATCAGGTCTTTGGCGGCGGCGAGAACATGGAGGGCGAGGCCGCCCTGGACTTCTATGAGCACCCCGAGGACCGGACGGCCCTGCTCATGAAGATCCGGGAGCAAGGCTACGTGCACGAGTACCCCCTGCGGGTGCGGCGCTTTGACGGCAGCGTCGGCGACTTCGTGGCCTCGATGGTCCCGATCCCCATCAGCGGCCGCCCCGTGCTCTACACCTACCTGATGGACGTCAGCGAGCAGCGGAAGGCCGAGCGCCACCTGGCCCGCTCCCACCAGGAGATGTCCCGCATCCTGAGCAAGGTGGAGCAGGGGCTGTTCACCCTGGACCGATCCGCCCAGATCACCGGAGCCCGGTCCGTCTCCACCGATGCGCTGCTGGGGGTCCCCAGCGAGGACACCCGCCTGCCCGAGTGGCTCAGCGACCAGGACCCCGCGTTCAGCGTCGCGCTGGAGCTGGGCTGGGAGAACCTCTGCGACGGCTGGCTGCCCCTGGAGCTCGCGCTGGAGCAGCTCCCCAAGCGCGCCCAGGTGCGCGGCCGCAGCCTGGAGTTCGCCTGGCAGCCCATCGGCGGGGAGGACTGGGAGCGCATGCTGGTCGTCGTGACCGACGTGACCGACGCCGAGCAGGCCCGCGCCGCCAAGGCCCTCCAGGAGGAGGTGCTGGCCCTGGTCGACCACGTCCTGAGCGACCGCAGCGGCGTGCTGGACTTCCTGGACGAGGCCGAGCGCCTCAGCGCCGCCATCCAGGCACCGCCCGACCTGCCCACCCTGCGGCGGGACCTGCACACCCTCAAGGGCAGCGCCGGGCTGATGGGCTGCGGGGTGCTGGCCCACCACCTGCACGAACTGGAGAGCTTCATCGACGCCAGCGGCGAGGCCCCCAGCGCCCAGGAGCTCAGCGACGCCCTCACCCACCTGGAGCGCCTGAGCGAGCGCGTGCAGCCGCTGGTCAACTCCAGCCAACGCCGCCTCCAGGTCTCCCCGGCCGACGTCCAGGCCCTGCGCGCCCAGCTCCAGTCCGGCGCCTCCGCGGACACCCTGCTGGCCCTGCTGGACACCTGGGAGCACGAGCCGCTGCGCAGCCGCCTGGAGCGCATGGGAAGGCAGGCCCAGAGCCTGGCCCACCGCCTGGGCAAGGGCGCGCTGAAGCTCCAGACCCAGGGCGACAGCCTGCGCGTCGACCCCGCCCGCCTGGGGCGCTTCTGGAGCGCCTGGTCCCACGCCATCCGAAACGCCGTCGACCACGGCATCGAGCTGCCCCAGGATCGCGGCGACAAGGGCCCCCCCACCCTGGAGCTGGGGGTCGCGCGGCAGCCCGGCGCCCTGCGGATCTGGGTACGCGACGACGGCGCCGGCGTGGACTGGGAGCGCGTGCGGACCAAGGCCCAGGCCCACGGGCTGCCGGCGGAGACCCCCGAGGAGCTGGAGGCCCTGCTGCTCAGCGACGGCTTCTCCACCCGCGAGGAGATCACCCACACCTCCGGCCGCGGCGTCGGCATGGCGGCCCTGGGCGCGGCGATCCACGAGCTGGGCGGTGTGCTCCACCTGGAGTCCGAGCGCGGCGTGGGCACCACCCTCAGCGCCACCCTCCCCTGGCCCTGAGCCCCTACTCGACGCGCAGGCTGCCGCTCCAGATCCCCTGCCCGCCCCGCGCATCGACCACCACCACGTAGAGCGTCACGGTCCCGGGGTCCTCCGGGGCGTACCAGGCGTACTCCACCGGCCCGCTCAGGCCCGTCTCCACGAAGGGGGCCTCCCAGCCGCCGGCCGTCGCGTAGCCGTAGAGCGCGGAGTCGTCGTCGAGGAGGGCATCCAGGGTGCACGACACCAGGACCTCACCCTCTGGGGCTGCGGTCTCCGGCGCACTGCACGACACCCCGGGTGCCGGCGAGGACTCCGCGGCGCCGTACACCCAGCCGCGCGTGAGGCTCACGCCGTCGATGGGCAGGTCCACCAGCAGCTCCGTGGGGTCCGCGAGCCCCTCCACCAGGGTGTCCCCTTGGGCCTCCATCAGGGGGCACAGGCCGGGGGCACAGGCCAACGTCCACACCGACCAGAGGGGCAGCGGATCGGGGCCCAGCAGGGGCTGCAGCGCAGCGGGGGTGGCGATGTCCACGGACAGGGTGGTCTGGTCGCTGCGGGTCAGGCCCAGCCAGTCCTCGCTGGTGCCGTCCAGGATGGCGGCGTGCTCGGCGCACTCCCCGTCAGACGTTGGGGTGCAGGGCCACTGGAGCAGCTCGATCCCCTCGCCCACCGGATCCGCGACGAAGGTGTCCAGGGTCCCCACCGAGCCGGGCCCCAGCACGCCCGGGTCCGACGCGATGGTCAGAACCTGCACGTCCCGCAGGGTGGTCGCGGGGTCGCCCATCCCGCCACAGGCCAGCAGCCACAGCAGCATCACCAGGCCCCCTTGAAGCCAAAGACCGGCAGCGTGGGGTAGCCGGTGATGTTGTCCTGGGCGGAGTAGTCGGCGTTCCAGCCCACGACCTCGACGTTCGCGCGGTTGGTGGCGTTCTGCAGCTCCAGGAAGGCAGTCATCTGAACCGTGCGCAGGGTGAACTCCTTGTCCACCCGCAGATCCAGGCTGGTGAAGTAGGGGAGCCGGCCGCTGCTGCGCTCGCCATAGACGGGGATGTAGGCCCGGAAGCTGGCGTCGTAGTAGCGGTTGACCACGGGGGTGTAGGGGTTGCCCGAGCCGAAGCGGTAGCGGGCGCCCAGGCGCCAACCGCGGGGGAGCTGGCGGGAGACCAGGGCGTTGAGCACGATGGGCTGGTCGAAGGCGAAGAGCTCGACCTCCTCGTCCGGGCGGTCCTGGCGCTGGCTGTGGGAGAAGGTGCCGGTGAGCAGGCCCACGGTCTTGGGGCCGTCGTAGCGCAGCATGAGCTCGGCGCCGCAGGCCAGGCCCACGCCGTCGTTGGCGTAGGCGTCCGTGTCGAAGGGGCCCACGGGGGGCGGGCCGGTGAAGAACTCCAGCCTGTCCTCGCGGCCGACCACGAGCTGGCTGAGCTGGTTGTAGAACAAGGTGGTCTCGAGGGTGAGGTCCCAGGGGAGCTGCTGCTCCCAACCCACTGAAGCCTGCAGAGACTGCTGGGGGCCCAGCTCGGGGTTCCCGTCGGCGCGCCCGGAGACCTCGCGCAGGGTGGGGAAGGCGGAGTAGCGGCCGTAGCTGGCCTTGAGGGCGGCGCCGTCGCTGATGCGCACGCGGGCGGCGATCCGGGGGTCGATCGCGGTCGCGGTGTAGCCGGAGTCGTAGGCCAGCAGGTCCGCGCGCAGGCCGGGGATGAGGGTCAGCGGGCCCACGCGCCAGCTCAGCTCCCCGTAGAGCGCGGGGGCGACGAAGCGGGCGCTGTCCTTCTCCCGGGGGCCGAAGTCCTGGACGTAGAAGTTGAAGCCCTCCTGGCCGCCCAAGAGATCCAGGCCCACGCGCGCGCCCAGGCTGCGGTCGGGGGTCAGCGGGCGCACCCACTCCTGGCGGGCGGAGACGGTGAGCCGCTCCTCCAGCGCGTCGGAGTCCTCGCCGAACTCGAAGAAGCGCTTCTCGGGCCCGAAGGCCACGGTGTTCTCCAGCTCCCAGCCGCGCACGGTGGACAGGTGGCGCACCCGCACCCGCTGGAACTGGTCCGCGAAGGCCGCCAGGGTGAGCTCGTCCTCCTCCTCCTCGCTCAGGCCCAGGAAGCGGAAGCGGTCGTCGGAGGCGAAGAGCAGCACGTCCCAGTCGCCCTCGTCCCCCTGGTACTGGAAGCGGAGCTGGGCGTCGTAGTAGCGGGGGGCCTGGACCTTGAGGCCGTCCACGTTGTTCAGCAGCGGGCCGAGCACGGCGTCGGCGTAGGAGCGCCGGGCGGCCACGGTCACGGCGGCGCGGTCCCCGATGGGCTGCTGGATGAACGCGGCGGACTGGTACAGGTCCACGCTGATGCTGCGGTTGGGCTCCAGCGGGAGCTGCCGGGTCGTGCGCAGGTCCACCACGCCGCCCAGGGTGCGGCCGTAGCGCACGCCGTAGTTGCCGGGCAGGTAGGCGACCTCGTCCAGCGCTTGGCCCGGCACCACCGAGGTCAGCCCCGCGAAGTGGAACACCAGCGGGATCGGCGAGCCGTCCAGCGTGTAGGTCGTGTCCCCCGCGTCGTTCCCGCGCACGATGAGCTGCCCGATGCCCAGGGGCGCCCGCGCGATGCCCGGCAGGTTCTGGACCGCCTTGACCACGTCCCCCGAGCTGCCCGGCAGGTAGGCGATCTCCTCGGCGCTGAGCCGCCGCTCCGTGATGTCCGGGGTCAGCCGGGCCGCTTGCACCACCAGCACCTCGCCGGGCTCGTCCCCCAGCTCCGCGGCGAGCTGCGGCTGAAAGGCCAGATCCAGCGCCACCACCGACTCGGCGTCGATCTCCACCTGGCGCACGATGGGCTCCATACCCTCGGCCTCGACCAACAGCACCCAGGGGCCCGGCTCCAGGCCCACCAGCGCGTAGCGGCCCTCCGAGTCCGTGACCGCCCGCGCCTGCGCGCCCTCCGGCCCCACCCCGCGGATCCGCACGCCGCTCAAGGGGAGCTGCCCCAGCGTGGCCTGCCCCTGCATCCTCAGCGGCGGGGCGGCCTGCACGTCGAACACCACCCGGTAGTAGATCGCCGCAGCCGCCGGCTCCCCCTGGGCGTCCAGCGCGGGCACAAAGGTGGTGGCCAGCAGCGCCTGCACGGCCGCGTCGTCGAAGTCAGGGCCCCCGGACTCCACGACCTCCGCCGCCAGCACCCGCCCAGTGGCGTCGATCTGCAGCGCCAGCAGCACCTGCGAGGAGATCCCCTGCTCCAGCGCCTGGGCCGGATGCACCGGCTGGACCGCGACGGCCACGCTGGGCAGGCGGCTCCGATCGGCGGGGGCCTCCTGGGCGAATGCAGCGCTGAGCAGCAGGGGGAGCATGCTGAGGGTTGTACACCCCGAACACAGCTTGTGCAAGCTTTGTATAGGTTTTTGAGGACCCCGATCCCCCTCCCCTCAGAGCTCCGGATAGTCGTGGTCGATCCTCCACACTGTGTCACAGGGTCGGCACAGCGCGCTGGCCAGCCCCGAGTTCCGCCGCGTGCGCCCCGCGACCGCCTTGAACACAGGCCCCGACTCGTCCTCGTCGCACTGCAGGCAGGCGTTCAGGCTCCCGTCCTCCTGGTGGTAGGGGTCCGAGAGCAGCGACAGGCAGATGTCCTGGCACTCCTGCCGGGTGTGCTCCACGTTGTACGCCCAGATGCTCGCGCAGGCCGGGGTGAAGCCCAGCCCCTCCAGGCAGGCCTGCCCCGCCTCCACGCCGTCGGCCATCGACTGCAGGCCGCACTGCCGCACCGGCTGGGTCAGGTCGGGCGTGCCCGCGTACACCGCCAGGTCCTCCAGGCTGGAGCACAGCCCGCACGCGCCCCCGTGGGTGATCACCGCCCCCGCCTCATGGGCCGCCGCGACGCTCGGGTAGCTGGCCATGCTGTAGGTGTCCTCGCCGAAGCTCAGAGCGCAGACCACGCCCTCGGCCGCCGGCGGGTCGGAGAGGTAGGGATCGGTGCTCAGGGGCTCTGGGTCCACCTCCAGAGACCAGCGCTCGAGCGCACGCAGTGACGCATCGTCCCATCGGCGAGGTGACCAGTCCCCCTCCCCCTCCCCCACGCTGGGCCAGCACTCCGCGTCGCTGAGGCCGGTGTTCTCGTTGGGGTCCCCGTAGAGCCCCTCACACGCGGACGTGGGGCTGGGGTCGGCGGGGGTGGAGCAGGACAGGAGCAGCCAGATCATGGCCGCATCCTACCTGCTCTGTGGCGCGCGGCCTCAGCCCACCTTGGGCGTCTCGCGGCGGCCGTCGGCGTGGATGGCGAAGCGCCCCTGCTCCCGCGGGTGCACCGGGTCGTCGCGGTCCCAGGGCCAGCCGCCAAAGCGGGTCTGCCGGTACTCCATCATGGTCTGCTGGATCTCCAGCCGGCTGTTCATGACGAAGGGGCCGTGCTGCACCACCGGCTCACCGATGGGCCGCCCCTGCAGGAGCACCCACTCCACGGGCTCGGCGCCGGCCTCCAACTCCACGGACTGGGTGGGGTCGAGCTGCGCGCCGTGCTGCACGGGGAGCACACCGTCGGCCACGCGCAGGGTGTCGCCCTGGTAGAAGTACAGCACGCGGTGCACGCCGCCCGGTCCCGCCGGCAGGGTCCACTTGGCGCCCGGCTCCATCAGCCCGCGCCACACGACGATGTCCGCCTGCGGGTTGGAGGCCCAGGAGTCCGGCGGCGGCGCGGGGGCTTGTCCCTCCAGGGGGCCGACGTACTGGATCAGCTCGAAGCCCGGGGCCTTGAGGCGCGGGATCTCGTCCGACCAGAACATGGAGAAGTAGGGCTCCACCATCTTGGAGGCCGCCGGCAGGTTCAGCCAGATCTGGAAGAGCTCGGCCGGGTTGTCCTGGTCCTGGTGGACCAGGGGGAACATCTCGGCGTGCACGATGCCCTTGCCCGCGGTCATCCACTGCAGGTCGCCGTTGCCAAAGCGCGCGGTGGCGCCCATCGAGTCGCTGTGGTCGATGTAGCCGCTGCGCGCCAGGGTGATGGTCTCGAAGCCGCGGTGGGGGTGCTGCGGGAAGCCCGGCACGTGGTCGCCGTGGTACATCGAGAAGCCGTTCAGCCCCGAGAAGTCCGAGCCGACGTTGCGGCCGGTCAGGGGCACGGTGACCCCCATCTTCTCGTCACCGGCCGGGTAGGCGTCCCGGTGGTGCGCGCAGAACAGGAAGGGGTCGAGGGTGGGCCAGTGCATCCGGAGAGGCACGGTCTTGAGGACGGGGGAAGCGAGCTTGGTCATGGCACCACTCTATTCCCGGCTCACCGCCTTGGGCTGGGAAGCTCCGGTCAGATTCTGGAACACTGCCCTCCGCAGGCGAGGAACTGTTGCGCCCGCGCCATGCGAGAGCCTCAGACACAGCCGCCGGCGGAGGCTAGCGCGCCTGAATGAGCGGTCCTGAGAGGCTACGGGCACTCAGTGAGCGCTTGGGCCACCGATCGGCGGAGCATTGTTGCGGCTTTGGGCTCAGGCAACACCCCGACCCCGTACTGGTCCACACCTGAGCAAAATCAGACCCAATTCTGTCGAACCGAGCACCGTTCCGGTCCGCCCCCCGCTCACTGAGTCCCCGTAGCCTCAAAGAGGCGCTCACTGGGAGGCCGTAGCCACGGGGGAGTGCTCATTCAGGGGGCGTAGCCACCCAGAGGACCTCAAAACCCGTCAAACGCGAACGCCTGAAGCGCCTTGCTCTGCCGCGCCTGGCGTCCCAGCCCGCGCATCCACTCCTGCCGCTGCCCGTCCAGCGCCCCCTGCGCCATGTCCTGCAGGTTCTCGTCCAGCTCGGCCACCGACGCCGGGCCGGTGAGCACCACGTCCACCTCGGGGCGGGTGAGCGCGAAGCGGTAGCACTCCGAGGCCTTGGCCGGGCGGTCGTCCCAGCCCTTCGGGGCCTGCAGCAGCGTGCCCCACCGGGTCGAGGTGTAGGTCACGACGCCCACCTTGTCCTCGCCGGTGCCCAGGTGCGGGAAGATGTCCGCTTCGGCCCCAGGGTGTCCGGCGTTGTACCGGACCATGAGGACGTCCACCTTCCTCTCCCGAGCCAGCTCCCCCGCCAGCTCGCGGTCGTGGATGCTGCAGCCGATGCCCCGGCACTTGCCCTCGGCCTTGAGATCCTCCATCGCGCGCAGCACCCCGTCGCTGGCGCGGGACATCTTGCCCACCCAGAAGATCTGCAGCAGGTCCAGGTGGTCGGTCCCGAGCTGCTTGAGCATGCGCTCGGCGCCCCGCTTGACCTGCCCCCCGGTGAACCCGAAGCTGGGCCCACCGGCGATGAACAGGCTGTCCCGATCCGTCTGAGCCCGCTGCCTCAGAGGGGCGGTCATCGCCTCCATGTTGGACTTCACGTACCAGAAGTAGTTGAGCCCGCGGTCCATCGCTGCCTGCACCCCGTCGGGCCCCAGCCCAAAGTGCGTGCTGATGCCCATGCGGTGGACGCGCTTGCCGAGGAGGGTGCTGTGCATGAAGTCGCTCAAGGGGCCGTCCTGTCTGGGAGCACCACGATAAGCCCCCGGCATGAGTGAACAAGAGCCGCAGACCGAGATCTGCATCGTCGGCGCCGGCGCCGCGGGCCTGTGGGCCGCCGCCGAGTGTGCCCGCCGCGGGGCCAGCGTCCTGGTCCTGGAGAAGACCCGCCGCACGGGCACCAAGGTGCTCTCCAGCGGGGGCACGCGCTGCAACCTGACCACCACCCTGGACGCGCGCGACACCGCCCGCGCCTTCGGTCAGGGCCACGACTTCATCCGCCCCGCGCTGCAGGCCCTGAGCCCCCAGATGGTGCGCGCCCACTTCGAGCGCATCGGCGTGAAGACCAAGACCGAGGCCGACTTCGACAAGGTCTTCCCCGCCTCCGACTCCGCCCTGCAGGTGCGCAACGCCCTGGAGCGCCACGCCCGCCAGGCCGGCGCCCAGTTCCTGCTCTCCCAGCCCGTGACCTCCCTGGAGCCGACCGCGGCCGGCTGGACGGTCCACTGCGGCAACCGCCGGGTCCACTGCCGGCGCCTGATCCTGGCCACCGGCGGCAAGTCCTACCCCAAGACCGGCACCACCGGCGACGGCTGGGTGTGGCTGCGCGCCCTGGGCCTGCACGTCGTCGACCCCGTCCCCGCCCTGGTGCCCCTGGAGTCCCCCGCGCCCTGGGTCCACGCGCTCTCGGGCATCGCCATCGACGGGGAGCTGCGGGTGGGCAAGCTGCGCCGCCGCCGCCCGGTCCTGTTCACCCACAAGGGCCTCTCCGGGCCCGGGGCCATGGACCTGTCCGAGCCCTTCGCCCGCCGCCTGGCCGACGAGGCCCGCCTGGACCTGCTCCCCGAGCTCCCCATGGAGACCCTGCGCGCCCAGCTCATCGACGGCGCCAGCGCCCCCGGCAGCCCCCGCCTGCGCACCCTGCTCCCCCTGCCCAAGCGCGTGCTGGCCACCTTGGCCCAGCAGTCCGGCCTGCCCGACGACAACCCCCAGCTCAACCAGATCTCCCGCAAGGCCCGCAACCGCCTGGTCGAGAACGTCAAGGGCTGGCGCATCCCCATCTCCGGCACCCTGGGCTTCTCCAAGGCCGAGGTCAGCGCCGGCGGCCTGGGCCTGGACCAGCTCGACCGCCGCAGCATGCAGGTGCACGCCCACCCCGGCCTCTTCGTGGTCGGCGAGCTGCTGGACCTCACCGGCCCCATCGGCGGCTTCAACTTCCAGGCCGCCTTCGCCACCGCCCAGCTCGCCTCGGTCGCAGCCACCCAGAGCTGAGTCCGCCAGAGCTGCCCCCCCCAGACCGCAGCGCGCCTACTGCGGCCCCGTCGCCGCCAGGATCCGGGCCTCCAGCGCCTGGATCACCTCCTGCCGACGCGCCCGCAGCGCGTCCTCCTTGTCCACGAAGCTGCGGTAGTCCGGCCCGCCCAGCTCCAGCACCTCCCGGCCGATGGGATTCAACAGGCCGAGCTGCTCGTCCATCAGCGCCAGCGGGTCCGCGAACTCCCGGGCTCCGGGGGGCAGCGCCGCCTGGGTGATCACGTCCGCGCAGAGCGCCCAGTGCACCGCCACGGTCTCCTCCTGGTCGTAGAGGAAGGCCTCCAGCTCCGGGCTGTCCAGCACCGCCTCCAGGCTCTCGCACTCCCCGTACACCGCCCCCGGCGAAGACATCGGCAGCGCGTTCTGCTCCACCAGCGTCGCCCGGATGCGCTGCTCCGCCTCCAGCCCCAGGGGCCCGTACTTGTCCCCCTCGGCCAGCTCCGTGAGCACCAGCTCCTGCATCGCGATGCCCACCATCTCGTTGAGCACGCCGCCCCCCGCGTACTGCATCAGCAGCCCCAGGTGCAGCGCCCCCTCCAGCAGCTCCGCCGCCTGCTCCCCCTGCCCCTCCGAGCGCAGCAGCCGACTGCGCATCGCCGCATAGGTCGCGTAGTCCACCAGCCCGCTCCAATCCGGGCCCAGCTCGTCGAAGGCCAGCACCGGCGCCTGCACCCCCGACAGCTCCAGCAGCGGCGCGATGGGCTCGTGGTTGAGCCGCAGCTTCCAGCCGCTGGTGTCCTCGCTCGCGAGCCCCGCCTTCAAGAGCTCCGTCGCGTCATTGTCCTTGACGGAGGTGGAGAAGGCCATGAGCTCCTGGAACCCACCGGCCTCGACCTCCAGAACCGGCGCTGGGGCTACGACAGGGGGCGGGACAGGAGCAGAAGAGCAGGCCAGCAGCAGCAACATGGTTCACCTCTCGGACACGATAGCCCCTTCCCCCCGCTACACTGGGTCCGCAGGCGAGGTGCGGCGTGGCCCTGGAGATGCCCCTGGAGTGGTTGCTGGGACTTGTGGCCACTGGTGTGCCGCTCGCCATCCTGCTGGCCCACCTCCACGGCGGCAGCGCGCAGGTCACCCTGGACGATCCCACCCTGGACCACACCCTGGCCGAGCAGCTCCCCGGCAAGGCGCTGGCCGAGTCCCTGATCTCCGCCGACCGCCACACCGCGCTGCTGCGCTTCCAGGACGGCAGCCTGGGCATCGCCTGGTCCATGGAGCGCCACGCCGCCGCCCGGGAGCTCGGTCCCCTGGCCCGCCTGGAGCTGGCCGGCGACACCCTGACGATCCGCATGCAGGACCCCGCCTGGGCCCCCCGACAGATCACCGCTCCCCCGGAGACCCTCGCCCCCTGGCACGCCCGCCTCCAGCAGCTCGGAGGCCGCCATGCCGCCTGAGCTCCCCGACGTCGTCGCGCTGGCCGTCCCCTTCTTCATCCTGAGCATGGCCCTGGAGATCCTGGTCGGCGTGCGCACTGGCCGCGCCCGCTACGACACCCGGGACACCGCCGCCTCCCTGGCCATGGGCGCGGGCAACCTGGCCATCGGCATCGGGTTCGGGTTCATCTCCTACGGCGTGCTGGTCGCGCTCTACCCCTACCGCCTGATGGACTGGGGCTGGAGCTGGCCCTGGTTCGCGCTGGCCTTTGTGATCGACGACCTCCGCTACTACATCTTCCACCGCATGGCCCACCGCATGCGCTGGTGGTGGTGGGGCCACGTCACGCACCACTCCAGCCAGCACTACAACCTGAGCACCGCCCTGCGCCAGGAGTGGAACGGCCCCTTCAACGGCTCCTTCCTGCTGCGCGCCCCCCTGGTGCTGCTCTTTGGCATGCACCCCACCATGCTGGTGTTCCTGGGCGGCATCAACCTGGTCTACCAGTACTGGATCCACACCGAGACCATCCGCCGGCTGCCCGCCCCCATCGAGTTCATCTTCAACACCCCCAGCCACCACCGCGTCCACCACGGGGCCAACCCCCGCTACCTGGACGCCAACTACGGCGGCACCTTCATCATCTGGGACCGCCTGCTGGGCACCTTCGTGGCCGAGCAAGACAGCGAGCCGGTGCGCTACGGGCTGGTCAAGAACATCGCGACCTACAACCCGCTGCGCATCGCCTTCCACGAGCTCATCGCCCTCACCCAGGACGCCCTGCAGCCTGGCCTGAGCCTGGGCCAGCGCCTGGGCTACGTGTTCGGCCCCCCCGGCTGGTCCCACGACGGCTCCCGCCAGACCACCGAGCAGATCCAGGCGGCATGGCGAGCGCGGGAGGGCCTGGCCCCGACCCCCGAGCGCGAGCGGGTGGAGTAGCCGAGCCCCTCAGTAGCCCCGGGACTCGCCGTCGCTGTCGGTGCGCTCCATGACCTCCGCCCAGTCCACGGGCAGCGCATCCGGCGAGACCTCCCAGACCACGATCAGCGGCGTCTTGTCCGGGTCCCGGATCCGCCCCGCGTCGCCGATGGCGGCCAGGTGGTGCTCGCTCATGGCCCACTGGACCATCGCCTCCTCGTCCTCCCAGACCGTGAGGGTGCGGTACTCCTTGCCCACCATCTTCTGCCCCAGGCTGTAGCCCACCAGCCCCTCGGGGCCGGCCTCCATCTCGTCGATGATGGGCGCCATGCGGTCATCGAAGAGGGAGAGCTGGTCGCGCGCCACGGGCAGGTAGGTGGCCGCCGCGATGTAGGTGGTGTCGGCGTCGGTCTCCAGGACCAGGCCCTCCTCCAGGGTGTATCCGGGGCCCTGGAAGGGCTGGAAGACCCAGCCGTCCTCGGTGTACGCGCAGGCGCTCAGGGTGCTCAGGGCCAGCAGGCCAAGGGTCGCTCTCATCTCATCCCTCCAGGGTCTCACAGTCTCCGGAGAATCCGAAGAACAGCAGGTTGAAGCTCCGGTCCAGGCGAGCGGAGTGGAACCCCTGCTCCTGGCCGTAGCGCACAAAGTCATGGGCGCTGCCCAGCGCGGGCTCGGCCCCCAGCGCCAGGGTGGCGATCCAGCGCGCCTCTCCAGCCGGGGTCTCGTAGGCCAGGTAGCGATAGCTCCCGGCGTCCAGCACCTGGGTCACCACCCCCGCCTCGCAGGCCGGCGCCATACGCTCGAAAGGCGCGCTCTCACGGGGCTTCTGTTGCCCCAGGCAGGCCGTCAGGATCCAGATGGGCACGCTCTCTCCAGCTCGCATCCCATTGGAACCCGCCCAGCACAAAAAGCGCTACTACTTCATCTACACTTCAACATCAGCCTTGCTGATACCCCCTCGCACCCCAGGCCCCACCATGAAGGTCGACCCCGCCCTGCTCCCCAGCCTGGAGGCCCTGCTGCGCCTCAAGAGCGTCACCGCCGCCGCCCGCGAGCAGCACGTCTCCCAGTCGGCCATGAGCCAGCGCCTCAAGAAGCTGCGGGACACCCTGGGGGACCCGCTCCTGGTCCCCGCGGGCGGCGGCCTGGACCTCTCGGAGCGCGCCCGGGCCCTGCAGACGCCGCTGCGCACCGCCCTGGAGCAGCTCGAGCAGGCCCTGCTGGTGGGCCAGGAGTTCGTCCCCGCCCAGACCCAGCGCCACTTTCGGGTGGCCAGCGTCGACATGGGCGAGCTCTTTGTGCTCCCCCACCTGATGGCCCGGGTGCAGGAGCAGGCCCCCGGACTCCAGATCAGCTTCCACCGCCCCGGCCTCCGCACCGAGCAGAACCTCCAGGACCTGGCCACGGGCGCTCTGGACCTCTGGGTGGGCGGCCCGCAGCTCCCCGCGCAGGCCGGCTACCGGACGCGGCTGGTGGGTCAGGAGCCCTGGGGGCTGCTCTGTTCCCGCCAGCATGACCTCGTCGATGCCGAGGATCCCTTCGGGGTGTGGGTGCGGTCCCGACACATGGTGGTGAGCACCGGCGAGCACGGACCGAACCCCATCGACCTCCACCTCAGAGAGCTGGGGCTGGAGCGCCGCATCGCCGTCCGGGTGGGGCACTTCCTGGCGGCCCCCCACATCATCGCGCGCTCGGACCTGGTCATGCTCATGAGCGGCTCCCTGGCCCAGTGGGCGGCCGCGCAGGTCCCCGGGCTGGTGGCCCTCCCGCCCCCCTTGCCCCTCCCGATGCTGCCCATCCGCATGATCTGGCACGAGCGCAGCCACCGGGACCCGGGCCACCGCTGGATGCGCACCCTGGCCCTGGAGACCACCCGGGAGGGATTTGTCGCCCTGGAGCCCTGATCAGGGAGCGGGCGTCCCCGGCTGCAGTGACCACGCCCGCACCACGTCCTGGACGCTCTCTCCGGCAAAGAGCGGCTGCGCGCGGTCCGACCACAGACCCAACACGGGGGGCTGGGCGCGGCTGCAGTGCCGAGACCACATGGACAGCGTGTAGGCGCCGGTGTCGCGGATCAGCAGCAGGTCGCCCGGCTCGGCGGGGGCCAGGCTCCGATCCCGCGCCAGCAGGTCACCGGAGAAGCACAGCGGCCCGCCCACGTCGGCCTGGACGCGCCCGGACTTGGGGCGGCCCTGGGGATCCAGCACCACCATCCGGTGATCCCAGTCGTCCGGCCGGTAGACCCGCCGCAGCAGGAAGTCCGCGCCCAGGTGCACCACATAGAGCGGGCGCCCGGCGACCTCCTTGACCGCCTCGATGCGGGAGACCGCCCAGCCCGAGCCCGCCTGCAGCGAGCGCCCCAGCTCCGTCAGGATGGGTCGCTTGCCCCAGGAGTCCAGCCCGCTGAGCGCATCCGCCCAGTCCTGCACCGTCGGGGGCTCCGGATCCGCCGCCGTGTAGCGAACGGGGAGCCCGCCACCCACGTCCAGCCACTGCAGGCCCAGGTCCGAGACGGCTTGGTCGGTGGCCTGGGCTGCCTTGCCCAACAACTCCAACCCGCAGCCCTGCGACCCCGTGTGCACGTGCAGCCCAGTGAGGAATGGATAGCGCTGAGCCAGCTCACCCGCGCGCTGCAGCGGCTCCCCGAACTTGGAGCCCTTGCCCACGGTGGAGGTGATGCCGATTCGGCCCGCCCCGATCTGGGGGTTCACCCGCAGGCCGATCCGCGCCGACCTGGGGCCCAACGCCGCCACCCGCTGCAGCTCGGCCTCGTTGTCGGTGTTCAGCCACACGCCCAGCTCCAGCGCCTGCTCCAGCTCGGCGGTGGACTTGGCGGGGGAGTCGAAGATGATGCGGTCCCCGGGGCAGCCCGCCGCCACGGCGCACTGGACCTCCTCCCAGGAGGCGGCCTCCAGGCCGGCGCCCGCCTCCACCATCACGCGCAGGAGCTCCACCAGGGGGTTGGCCTTGATGGCGACGCCGTGCACCGCGTCGTCCGGGAAGGCGGCGCGCAACTCCCCGATGTGCGCGGTCACCCGCTGCAGGTCGTGGAAGAGCAGGCGGCGGTGCTCAGGCCCCCACCACCCCAGGCTGCGGGCCAGCTCCAGCCCCTGCTGCACGCGCTCCAGCGAGACCGGCTCACCCCAGCTCATACGCCCTCCACCAGCAGCTCGATCTGCGTGCGCAGCTCGGTGAAGCGGTGGCGGAACCAGGCCGCGCCGGCGTCGGGCTCAGCGTGGTGCTCGGTGACCAGGCGCGCTCCCAGCGCCACCCGCAGCACCGAGGCGTTGTCCACATCGGGCGGCCCCAGCGAGACCGGCTGTCCCAGGTGGAAGCGGGTGCGCAGGCGCGGGTCCCGCCCGGAGAGGTCCCGATCCAGGTCCACGTAGAGCGCCCGGAGCTGCTGGCTGTCCAGGCGCCCCTGAGGACCCAGCACCGCGAAGGAGAACACGCTGGGGTAGGCCCCCAGGCCGCCCGCGAGCCGGTGTCCGGGGGGCCGCTGCAGGTTCAGCCGGAGCACCGGGGTGGCCCCGAAGCACTCGACCACCGCCCCCGCGAAGGTGTGGTAGACGCGGCTGCGGCGCACCACCGGGACCTCGTGGTAGGCCTCCATCTCGGCCAGGGCCAGGATCCAGCGCAGCAGCAGTCCGGGGTTGGACTCGGTGGGCAGGCTGGCGCGGGCGCTGCTCCAGTGGGCCGGCAGGTCGGCGCGGGAGAACCAGGCGGCCATCCCCGGCGGGAGCGGTCCGGGGTCCGACGCGAGCGCCGGCGGGAGCACCAGCAGGCCCGAGAAAGGCGGGCCGCCGTAGAACTTGGACCCGGTCCACAGCACCATGAAGTCCTGGGCGAGCGCCAAGCGCAGGTCCGCGGGGTTGATGCGCCCCTGGGCGGCGTCCACCATGACGTGGAAGCGCTCCCCCAGCTCCTGCTTGAGCGCCACCATGGCCTGCAGGGAGGGCGCCCGCAGCCCGGTCTTGGAGTGCGCGACCAGGTGGACCAGCACCGCGCGGCCCTGGGCGACCACCTCGCGGGCGCGCGCGCCGACCTGGGCGTCGATCTGCTCCAGGGTGACCTCGTCTCCGTCCTCCTCTCGAAGGTATGCGGGCTCCGCGGTGCAGCGGGGTGCAAGCCCAGCCACCGGGTGCCCCACAGCCACCTCTCCCCCAAAGGGCGTGTGGGTGGAGAAGGTCAGCCCGCGAGACGCCCGGACGGTCCCGCTCCCCAGCTCCGAGGCGCCGACGACGATGTGGTGCACGCTGTCGATCCCAGGCCGCGCCAGCAGCACCGCGCTGACCATGTAGATCGCATCGGTGCCGGAGGGGGCCAGGACCATCGCCGGGCCCTCATCCATCTCGAAGACCCGCCGCAGACGGGGGCGCAGGCGACGGCACTCCCCCTCCACAGCCTGGTGGCCATCCGGCAGCCCGCGCATGCGCTGCAGGACCGACTGCCCCATCGCGAAGCCGCGCTCCGAGGGCCAGGACGCCGTGCAGGAGCCCAGGGGGATGCCCGGCCTGGGGGCGTTCGAGGTGCGGTAGCGGGTCAGCCCCGTCTCGGGGTCCAGGAGCTGACGGTGATCCCCGTTCGCGGTGAGCCAGTGCTCCAAGGGGGGATCCAAGAGTGACAAAGCAAGCCTCCAAATCGTTCGGCCACATCACATCCTGGCCCCCGGCGCGCAAACCGGGGCCCCGAGCTGCCCCCCCATGTCACTGCTCGGTACCGGCCGCCCTCAGTAGCTGACGGCGTAGGTGTAGAGCTGCCGGTTGTCCCAGCTCCGGATCTCCCCCGTGGCCGGGTTGTACTCCATGTGGCTGTTGTAGCCGTTCTGGGAGAAGGAGATGCTGATGGCGCTGTCCGTGGAGTCCGCGGTGTCGTACTTGTAGTCCAGCGTGGTGCTGGAGCCGTTGTACCGGTCCGACGCGTAGAGCACGCCACAGACCATGAACGCGTTGCCGACGCTGGTCTTGGTGTCCGAGTTCGTGTTCCAGGTGTCCACCACCGACAGGGGCTGGGTGTCCAGGCTGGAGACCACGATGCGGCCGCTGTTTGCGGCGGTCGCGTAGATCACCCACAGGCCGTTCTCGTCCACCGCGAAGTCGATGTCCGACCAGCCGCCCCACTGGTAGTGGTAGGTGTTGCGGTAGCCCGCGCCCGTCAGGGTCAGGGTGCTGTTCACCGCCCCGGTGGCCAGGTCGACCTCGACCAGCGTGTTGCTGTTCTCGGCGTTGTAGTACAGATAGCCGTCATACACGGTGGCGCCGGTGCCGTTGAACGCGTAGGGCAGCGTGGTCGTCGTGCCGCTGGTCTGCGCCTGGAAGTCCGCCAGGCTGGGGTACTCCGTCACCGTCGAGCCCGTGTAGTGGGACATCTCCCACACGATCCCGCTGCCCAGGGTCTCCAGGGGATCCTGCATCCACTGACCGTAGGTGAGGCTCCGGCTGGTCTGGTAGCTGGGCGAGCCCAGCGCCGTCACGTCGCAGTCGTAGCAGTTCCCCACGCTGCTGTCGCTGTCGTCACAGTCCGTGTCATCCGAGACGTAGCCGCTGGGCTGGTCGCAGGCTGCGGTCGTGGCGCTGGCGTCGCCGTAGCCGTCCCCGTCGCTGTCCAGGTACCAGGTCGACGCGTCCGTGGCGCTGTCCTCGTCCACGGTCCCATCACAGTTGTTGTCCACGCTGTCGCAGACCTCCTCGGCGTCCGGGCTCACGGCGCTGTCGGCGTCATCGCAGTCCGAGTCGTCCTCCAGGTAGCCGCTGGGCTGCTCGCAGCCGGTGTAGCTGGTGCCCGCGTCCCCGTAGCCGTCCAGATCCGCGTCCAGGTACCAGGTCCCGGCGTCCACGGCGCTGGTCGGGTCGGTCACCCCGTCACAGTCGTTGTCCACGCCATCACAGACCTCGCTGGCGACAGGGTTCACCGAGCTGTCGGTGTCATCACAGTCTGTGGTGGTGGACACATAGCCGCTGGGGGCCTCGCAGCCCCTCAAGCTGTAGCTGCTGCTGCCGTAGCCATCGGAGTCGTAGTCGATGTACCAGGTGCTGGCGTCCGCCGCGCTGTCCTCATCCGTGTCCCCATCACAGTCGTTGTCCTGACCGTCGCAGAGCTCCGTCCCGTCCGGGTTCACGTCCGCGTCGCTGTCGTCGCAGTCCGAGGCGTCGGCCGAATAGCCGGTGGGCTCCTCGCAGGCGATCTGTGTGGTGCTGGGGTCGCCGAAGCCATCGCTGTCGTTGTCCGCGTACCAGGTGGCCGCGTCGGAGGCGCTGGCCGGGTCGATGTTCCCGTCGCAGTCGTTGTCCAAGCCATCACAAACCTCGACCCCGCCGGGGAAGGCCTGCTCCGCGTTGTCGTCGCAGTCCTGGTCGTTGTCCACGTAGCCCAAGGGCTGGGCGCAGGCGGCCAGGGTGTAGTCGCTGGAGCCGAAGCCATCGGTGTCGTGGTCGATGTACCAGGTCGAAGCGTCGCTGGCGTCGTTGTCGACCTGCCCGTCGCAGTCGTTGTCCAACTCATCACAGATCTCGACCCCACCGGGGAGCCGCGCCGCGTCGCTGTCGTCGCAGTCCTCACACGCGGGGACTCCGTCGCCGTCGGCGTCCGCGTAGCCCACTGACCCATCACAGTTGTAGTCCACGGGGTCGGTGCAGTCGTCCTCCACCGCGCCGGGGTTGATGTAGATGCTGCTGTCATCGCAGTCCCCAGCCACGGCCGAGTAGCCGGCGGGCACCGTGCAGGCCTCCAGGGTGGCGTCTGTGTCGCCGAAGCCATCGCCGTCGGCGTCCTGGTACCAGACCACCGCGTCGCTGGCGCCGTTGTCGGCCGTCCCATCGCAGTCGTTGTCCAGGCCGTCGCAGACCTCGCTGGCCCCGGGGTAGACCGACGCGTTGTCGTCGTCGCAGTCGTCCGCGGCGTTGAAGCCGTCCTGATCCGCGTCAGCGAACAGCGGGGCGGTGTCTTGGGTGGCGTCCTTGCAAGCGAGCAGGGAGAGCAGGAGCAGCATGGGGAACCTCTCGTGGGGGCCCTCCATACCTCGTCCGCACGCAGGTGCGCGCACGATCCATGCCAGGATCCTGTGGCGCTGCCTTGACAGGCTGAAAC
Organism: Myxococcota bacterium; assembly: GCA_036229005.1. GTDB lineage: Bacteria > Myxococcota_A > UBA796 > UBA796 > CAJQPC01 > CAJQPC01. The sequence goes on along the minus strand of JAZAMN010000004.1, from coordinate 92,800 downwards.
AACCCTCCGCTCACCGCATCCTTGGCCCCATGCCTCTTCCCGCCCAGCTCCGCGCCCTCGGCGTCGTCCCCGGCGACACCCTGATGCTCCACGCCTCCATGCGCGCGGTGGGGTGCCGCGCAGACGAACTCCTGGACGCACTGCAGCAGACCATCGGGCCCAAAGGCAGCCTGCTGATGCTCATCTGCGCCCCCGAGGAGCCTCCCTTTCACCCCCAGACCAGCCCCGCCTGGGATGAGCTGGGCGTGCTCTCCGAGGTCTTCCGCACCCGGCCCGGGGTGATCCTGAACGCGCACCCCATCACCAGGATGGGCGCCTGGGGGGCCCGGGCTGAGGCGCTCGTGGAGGAGCCACCGCTGGATGACTACTACGGCCCGGGCTCACCGCTTGAGCGCCTGGTGGCGGTCGGCGGCAAGGTGCTGCGGATGGGCGCCGACGAGGACACCACGACCCTGTTCCACCACGCGGAGTACCTGGCGGAGGTCAGCGACAAGCGGCGGACCGAGCACCGGGTGCGGGTGACCTCGCCGGCGGGAGGGTGCCGCGAGATCTGTGTGCGCTGCCTGGACGACGAGGTGGGGATCCGTCCCTGGGAGGGCCCGGACTACTTCTCCCTCATCCTCAGAGAGCTGCTCGCGGCCGGGTTGGCCAGCCAAGGACGAGTCGGGAACGCACCGAGCCACTGCATCCCCGCGGCCCAGGGGGTGGCCTTCGCGAAGGCGTGGATGGAGCGTCACCTGCAGGCGCCCGGGCAGCCCTGAGAGACGCACCGCCCGCGCTCAGCTCGGCAGAACCCCAGCCAGCCGGCCCTGCAGCTCCACCGCGTGCAGCTCGGGCTCCCGCACCCCGTCCCCTGCGCAGATGTGGGCCGCCGCCAGGCGCCCGCTGGAGACCGCGGCCTCCATCAAGAAGGCGGGGAAGTCCAGCTTGACGTGATCCCCCGCCAGCCACAGGTTGGGGATCTCCGTCTGCACGCCGCTGCGCTTGTCCCAGGCCCCAGGCGCAAAACCCGTGAAGTTCCGCTGGGTCATCGACTCCGCGTGCAGCACCTTGGCGTCCGCGAGCTCGGGGAAGGCCTGCCGCAGCTCCGCGAGCAGGGCGGCCTCGTGGTCCTGGACGCTGCCCTCCAGCTCGGGGGGGATGGCGTAGGCGTGGGACTCGATGACACACCCACCCGTGCGCTCGGCCCACTCGATGAAGGGGTGCTGGAACTGCGAGTAGATGGCCAGCGAGTCGGTCCAGTCAAAGCCCGCGACGGTGTAGAAGTCCGTGCGTCCGGCCCGCACAGGTGTATCAAACCAGAAGCGACACACCGCATAGGGCTCGGCCATCGTCACCGCGTGGGCGGCCTCATGCAGCCCGGGGGCCAGGGAGGAGAAGGAAGATGTATCAGCCAGAGCCTGCAGGCCCCCCACCTCCGTCGCCAGGATGACCTGCTCCACCTCCAGGAGCTCATCAGCGCCGGCGAGGACAAGCTGAAGCACATCTCCCACCTGCTCCACCTGGATGGGCTGCAGGGGCCGCGGGGGCGGCCCGCCGATGTTCTGTCCGCGCTCGTCGTAGCGGCCCGCGTGACACGGACACACAAAGCCCCCAGTCTGCGACAGCCCCACCGGACAGCCCATGTGGGTGCAGCGCCCGTCCAGGGCCTCGAAGCCCCCGGGGACCTGTCGCACAAACGCGGGCCCCACAGCGACCCACCCCTGCTCAGGAATCTGCGACAGCGGGACGCTCAGCGTCTGGGTCCCGCTGCCCACCCGCACGCCCGTCGCGCGCCCGTCCTGGAGCTCCACCTTGCGGGCTGGCGTGCTCAGGCGGATGTCCACTCCCAGGGCCTCCAGGTGGGCCTGCAGGGGCGCCAGGATGGACAGGTGGCAGCCCAGCCCCAGAGCGTCGAAGCCCAGGCCCTCGGGGTTTCCCAGCATGTAGAAGTGGAAGAAGCGGATCAGCTCCGCGGCGGAGAAGTGCTCCAGGCTGTTCATGGAGGCCTGCCCAAAGGGGCGCAGCACCAGCTCGGAGAAGGGACCCTCCAGCTTGCCCTGGGTGACGAAGCGCTCGGCGTCCAGCCCGTCCCAGCGCGCGAAGGTGTGCTCGGGGTGGTAGCTGAGCAGCGCCTGCATGCCCGGCCGGTCCCCGGCGACGTCGAAGAAGCCCAGGGTGGGCGACTCCTTGAGCACCTGCAGCAGGTCCAGGGGGAAGGGCTGCTGCTCGCCGCCCCCGAAGGCCTCTTCGTGGCCGTCCGCGAACAGCACCGTGTAGGCCTGCTGCGGCACGAAGTGCTGGTCGGCCCCCGCCTGATGCAGGAACTGTCGCAGGTTGTAGTACTGCGAGAAGAAGCCGTGGAAACCGTGCTCCATGGGCACCGTCTCGCCCTGCACCTGGATGGGCCAGCCCGCCAGCTTGCCGCCGAGCTGCGAGGCGGCCTCCAGCAGCGTCACCCGGTAGCCGCGCTCCGCCAGGGTCGCCGCCGCTGCCATCCCGGCCAGGCCGCCGCCGATCACCGCCACCCTGACCTCGCCGGTGACCCGATCTGCTGTTCCGGTGCCCACGGGCGGGAGGCTCTGGCGGTGGGCCTGGATGCGCTTGAGCCCAACAGCCCCTCCCACCAGACCCAGTCCGGCGACGGCGGAGCCTGCGATGAGGAAGGTCCGGCGCTTCACTCCGGAGCGGCCTCGGCCTTGCGGGGCCACAGGCCCTTGAGCTTGCCGAACACCGGCGAGAGCACCTTGGTGACCAGGGGGATGAGCAGCAGGCCGTAGAGCAGCCCCAGCACGCCGTCACAGGCCGCAGTGACCACCCAGGACACAGCGCCGGTGAGCGCTTGGGGCATGGCGTGCCCGGCGGCTTCGGCGATGTGGTGGATCTCTTGGTAGGGGTGGTGGACGCCGAGCTCGTGCAGGCCGTGGATGACGATGTTCCCGCCCACCCACAGCATGGCGGCGGTGCCGACCACGGAGAGCACCTTGAGCAGGATGGGCATGCCGCGCACCAGCCCGCGCCCGAAGGCCTGGACCGCGCGGCTTTGGCCCTTGGCGGCCAGGTGCAAGCCCACGTCGTCCATCTTGATGATCAGGCCGACGACGCCGTAGACGCCCAGGGTGACGCCCGTGCCGACCATCGCCAGGGCGCCGGCCTCGATCATCAGCGTGCTCTCGGGGATGGCGGACAGGGAGATGGCCATGATCTCCGCGGACAGGATGAAGTCGGTCTTGACCGCGCCCTTGACCTTGGCCTGCTCCAGGGCCTCGGGGGAGTCGTAGGCCTCCTCCGCCTCTCCGGGCGCGTCGTCGTGGGGCATCACGGCGTGGAGGATCTTCTCGGCGCCCTCGAAGCACAGGTAGCTGCCGCCCAGCATGAGCAGCGGGGTGATGGCGCCGGGCGCGAAGCGGTTGAGCAGCATGGCGGCGGGCAGCAGCACCACGAGCTTGTTCAGCAGGGAGCCCTTGGCGATCTGCCAGATGATGGGCAGCTCCCGCTCCGGCTGGAAGCCCTGGACGTACTTGGGGGCGACAGCGGCGTCGTCGATCACCACGCCGGCGGTCTTGCTGCTGGCCTCGGCCGCCGCGGAGGCGACATCGTCGATGCTGGAGGCGGCGACTTTGGCGATGGCGGCGACGTCGTCAAGGAGGGCGAGGAGCCCGCTCATGGATTGCCCAGGCTGGAGGTCTGCGATTCGTTATCGCCGGCCCGGGGGGCTGTGCAACAGGGACAAGGCTCCGAGCGCTCAGAGCTGGCCTTCCTCCGGCGCGCCCTCGAACTCCTCGTAGTAGTGCCGAAAGCAGTGCCCACACAGACCGTGGCTGATGCCTGCCTGGCGCTCCAGGTAGGCCGGCACCCAGTCCCAGGTGAGCGGATCATCCGCCCGGCGGGTGCGGCGACAGTGAGAGCACTGGACGACAAATCCGTCCGCGTTCCGGTACTGGTCCCCCACTGTGCCGCGCTCCCATCCGTGGGGGGTCTCCAGGACCTTGTGGTGGATGAGGATCAGCGCGCCGCTGGGCAGCGGCAGCACCCGCAGCATGAACTCCCGGTATTTTTCCTTGTCGGAGCATTGATATCGATGATCCTGGGGCTCTCCCGTGGCGCGCGCGGTCTCAAAGAGCTTCAGGTAGAAGCCCCTGAGCTCCGGCGAGACGGCCTCGATCAAGCTGCCCCGCCAGTCCTCGACTGCGCCCCCCCCGTTGTTCTGCTTGGCGAAGCGGGCCCACGCTGCGTTGGTGAACCCCACTGTGTTGTCCGCCCGGAGCCCCACGACCACGCTCCCGCTGAGCTGAAGCTCCCGGAGTTGTTGTTCCGGGAGGAGCGAGCGGAAGTCTTCGGCTAAGTAGGGCATGCCGCGGAGCATAGCCCAAAAGCCAGATTTCAATCAGTCAATCACGCTGACCATCTTCTCGACGGGCTTGCGGACCTTGGCCATCGGCAGCAGCCAGTCGCCCTCTTCCGCGCGGTAGCCCAGCGGCAGGAGCACCACAGATCGCAGGCCCTTTTCGCGCAGCCCCAGGATCTCGTCCACCTTCTCCGGGGAGAAGCCCTCGATGGGGGTGCAGTCCACCTGGAGCTCCGCGGCGGCGGCCATGGCGAAGCCCAGGGCGATGTAGGCCTGCCGGGCGGCGTGCGCGTAGTTCAGCTCGGGGTCGCGCTCGACGTAGGCGGCCTTGAGCTTGGTGTAGTAGGCCTCGAGCATGGGGGTGTGCCCGCGCTTCTCGACCATCAGGTCCACGACCTCGTCGATGCGCTCGGCGGTGTAGTTGTCCCAGGCGGCGAACACGAGCAGGTGGGAGCCCTCGGTGATCACAGACTGGTTCCAGGCCACCGGACGGATCTGCTCGCGCACGGCGTCGTTTGTGATGACAAAGAGCTCGAAGGGCTGCAGCCCGGACGAGGTGGGGGCCAGGCGCACGGCCTCCACGATCTGCTCGACCTTGTCGGCGGGGACCGCCTTGCTGGGGTCCATCTTCTTGGTTGCGTAGCGCCAGTTCAGGTTCTTGAGGAACACGGGGATCTCCAATCTGGGGTCGGCAAGCTGCCCACGGCCAGCCCCAAGGCAAGCGCCCAGATCCGGCACACAGCGTTCCCGGCCATCGACCAGCGCACCGGCGCCTGTACAGCGCCCACGGCGGCGATAGGATGTCCCCTCGGAGGCCCCCTTGCTCCCCCTCGCCCTGCTCGCCTGCACCGGCTCCTGGACCACGCCGGACAACCCCATCACCCGCTTTGACGACACCGGCGCCCAGGAGAGCGGCGTCCTCGTGTCGCACGAGCGGGAGCTGCGCGGCGTCTGGATCGCGACGGTCTGGAACATCAACTGGCCCAGCGAGAGCGGCCTGAGCGCCAGCGCCTCCCAAGCCGAGCTGCTCACCCTGCTCGACACCGCCCAGGCCAGCGGGCTGAACGCCGTGTTCTTCCAGGTGCGCCCCGAGGCCGACGCCCTCTACGCCTCCGAGCTGGACCCCTGGAGCCGCTACCTGACGGGCACCCAGGGCCAGGACCCCGGCTGGGACCCTCTGCAGTTTGTGTTGGACGAGGGCCACGCCCGCGGGCTCGAGGTGCACGCGTGGCTCAACCCCTACCGCGCCAAGGCCAGCGCCAGCGCCTCCGCGGCCAGCAACCACCAGAGCGTGGTCAACAGCCAGTACGCCTACACCTATGGCAGCACCCTGTGGCTGGACCCGGGCGCGCCCGCCGTGCAGGACCACCTGGAGGCCGTCATCCGGGACCTGGTCACCCGCTACGACGTCGACGGCGTGCACTTTGACGACTACTTCTACCCCTACCCCGACGGCTCGGACTTCCCCGACGACGCCACCTACGCGGCCTACGGCGGCGGCATGAGCCTGGCGGACTGGCGGCGGGACAACGTCAACCGGATGATGGAGCGGGTCGCACAGACCGTCGCAGAGATCGACCCCCAGGTGCGCTTCGGCATCAGCCCCTTTGGCATCTACCGCCCCGGCCAGCCCGAAGGCATCAGCGGCCTGGACCAATACGAGTCCCTCTACGCCGACCCCGTGCTGTGGAAAGCAGAGGGGTGGGTCGACTACCTCGCACCTCAACTGTACTGGCCAAGCTCACAGAGCGCGCAAGCGTTTGGCCCCCTTGTACAGTGGTGGGCCAACCTGCCCCAAGCGGGCCGACACACCTTCTCCGGACACGCTCTGTATCAGCTCGGGAGCAGCAGCAGTTGGGACGTCGACGAGATCCGGGAGCAGGTGCGCCTGACCCGCGAGGCCGGCGGCACGGGGTCCATCTACTACCACATCGACCCCTTGGTACAGAACACAGATGGCATCCGCGATGTGTTCAGCCAGGAGCTCTACGCCACCCCGGCGCTGCCCCCTGCCGTGTTCGACCAGGCGGACACCAAGGTCCGGGTCCCGACCCTCACACAGACCGATGCGGGGGTCGAGGTGGATCATCCCACCGCGCGCTGGTGGCTCACCTATCGAGCCGACGGGAACGCCTGGACACTGGTCTCCATCCACCCCGCCAGCGAGGACACCCTGCCCCTGACCAGCGGCCACTGGGCCATCAGCGCGGCGAACAAGGCCGGGGTGGAGAGCCGGGGCGTGGAGGTCGTGGTCCCCTGACTGTTTCGGCGGCGGCCGAAATGCTCCGCAATCCCGGAATGCGGGGATTCAGCGTAAGTTGATCTCCTGACTGGGAAGACCGCATGCTCGATACCCGCCCCCCTGTGCAGCGCCGAGAGCTTGGCACCGCCTCCAGCGCCCCCGACGCCCTCAGCGACCCCCTGGGCAGCGACCACCTGGCCGATGCGAGCGCCATCGCAGCGCGCGGGACCCAGGGGGCAAGCAGCCCGCTGCCACACCTGGACCGGATCCAAGAGAGCTTTGGGCGCCACGACGTCACGGACGTCAAGGCAAGCATCGGCGGGGCCACGGCCGAGGCCGCGACCGCGCTGGGAGCACACGCCTATGCCTCCGGGAACAGCGTCGGCTTCGGTGCCTCCCCAGACCTTCACACCGCGGCCCATGAGGCGGCCCACACAGTCCAACAACGCCAGGGCGTGCAGCTCAAGGGGGCGACAGGGCAGGCCGGGGACAGCTACGAGCGCCACGCGGACGCAGTGGCAGACAAGGTCGTCGCGGGTGAGAGCGCGGAGTCGCTGCTGGACCAGGGCGGCGACTCGAGCGGCTCAAGCGCCGGGGCTGTTCAGCTCATCCGCTTCGGGGACGTCGACTACGTCACGGGCGAGGCCCACAAGACCAAGAAGCAGTGGCGGACCGACGCCCTGAAAGCGATCCAGGGCATGCCCGGCTACGACGAGGCCAGGGACAGCCGCCTTGTCAGCGTCCTGGTCAACCAGAACATCCACATCAAGACCGCTGAGGAGCTCTGGGCGACCATCCACCCCGCCCAGCGGGCGTACCACAACAAGCTCATGAAGTCCGAGAGCAAGATGACCAAGCTGGGCTCTGTGACCCGGGAAGAGGAGGCGCTCGAAGCGAGCGTTCAGTACCTGCGCGGTCGCTATGGCGTGGACGACGAGGCCGACGAAGCGCCGCCAGAGGCCGCCGATGGCGTCAAGCACAGGCGGCACCTGAACATCGGCCGCAAGTCCAACACCTTCCCCATCGCCGACGCCCGGGGCAAAGAGGCCCTGGGAGTGCTCAAGGCCAGCAAGTGGACCGAGGCCGTCAACGACGCGTTCATCGAAGGCGGCATCGACGCCGGCAACACCTTCGTGGTGCACACCGAGCTGCCCGATGAGGTCATCGAAGCGCTCGAGGCCGGAGATGGCCCCGAGTTCGAGCGGATCGTACGGGAGAAGGGCGACACGATGGTCGATCCAGACCTGACCGATGTCCCCGAGGAGGATCAGCAAGCGGTCATCGACGCCGATCCCTGGACCGCTCTCTGGGACACCCGCAGCCAGGACCTGACGACCTTCGCAAAGGAGGTCCTGCAGATCCTGGCTGGAGGCTACGTCCTGGAGTGACCGGCCTCAGCGCGTGGGGGGCGCGTAGTTGGTCAGCTTGATGCCCTTGACCGCGGCGGTGTACTCCTGGATCGTGGGCGTGCGGCCCAGGATGGTGGAGAGCACCACGACGGGGGTGGAGGCCAAGAGGGACTCGCCCTTCTTCTCGTCGCTGTCGGCGACCACGCGGCCCTGGAACAACCGGGTCGACGTGGCCATGACGGTGTCACCCTTCTCGGCCTTCTCCTGGTTGCCCATGCACAGGTTGCAGCCGGGGCGCTCCAGGTACATCGTGTTCTGGTACTTGGTGCGCGCCTCGGTCTTGGGGGCGGAGTCGTCGAACTCAAAGCCCGCGTACTTCTGGAGCACGTCCCAGTCGCCCTCGGCCTTGAGCTCGTTGACGATGTTGTAGGTGGGCGGTGCCACGACCAGGGGGGCCTTGAACTCGACCTTGCCCTGGTCGGCCTCGATGTTGCGGAGCATCTGGGCGATGATCTGCATGTCGCCCTTGTGGACCATGCAGGAGCCCACAAAGCCCAGGTCCACCTTCTTGTCGCCGCCGTAGAAGGAGATGGGGCGGATGGTGTCGTGGGTGTAGCGCTTGGAGGGGTCGTCGTTGTCGACGTCCGGGTCGGCGATCATGGGCTCGGCGATCTTGTCCAGGTCCACCGTGAACTCGGCGAAGTACTTGGCGTTGTCGTCGGGCATCAGCGCGGGCTTGGTGCCGGTGCGCAGCTCCTCGATGCGTGCGTCGGCCTTGTTGATCAGGCCCCGCAGCATCCCGGCCTCGTTCTCCATGCCGCGGTCGATCATGAGCTGGATGCGGCTCTTGGCCAGCTCCAGGGACTCGATGAGGGTCTCGGGCTCGGAGATGCAGATGGAGGCCTTGGCCTTCATCTCGGCGGTCCAGTCGGTGAACGTGAAGGCCTGGTCGGCCAGCAGCGTGCCGATGTGGACCTCGATGACGCGGCCCTGGAAGACGTTGTTGCCCTCGAAGTGCTCCAGCATCTGGGCCTGGGTGGCGTGGACCACGTCGCGGAAGTCCATGTGGTCCTTGAGGCTGCCCTTGAAGGTCACCTTGACGGACTCGGGGATGGGCATGGTCGCCTCACCGGTGGCCAGGGCCAGGGCCACGGTCCCGGAGTCAGCGCCGAAGGCCACGCCCTTGGACATGCGGGTGTGGGAGTCGCCGCCGATGATCACGGCCCAGTCGTCCACGGTGATGTCGTTGAGCACCTTGTGGATCACGTCGGTGAGGGGCTTGTAGGCCTTCTCGGGGGAGCGGGCGGTCACCAGGCCGAAGCGGTTCATGAAGCCCATCAGCTTGGGGATGTTCCGCCGGGCCTTGGCGTTCCAAACGGACGCGGTGTGGCAGCCGGACTGGTAGGAGCCATCCAGGCTGGGGGAGACCACGGTCGCGGCCATCATCTCCAGCTCCTGGGAGGTCATCAGGCCGGTGGTGTCCTGGGAGCCGACGATGTTGACCTGGACGCGCACGTCGGAGCCGGCGTGCAGCACGGTGCCCGGGGTCACGCCCACGGCGTTCTTGTTGAAGATCTTCTCGACCGCCGTCAGGCCCTGGCCGGGGTGGGAGATCTCCTTGGAGGAGGCGTAGACCTGGGGGGCCTCCACGCCCAGGATGGCCGCCGCGGTGGTCTGGAGCTTCTTGCCAAAGACCACAGCGTAGCTGCCCTTTGCGCGGATGAACTCCTGCTTCTGCGGGGTCAGCGCGGAGCTGATGTCCGCCAGCTCCTGGGAGCCGTCGGCGTTGTAGAGCTTCTTGGTCTTGGTGTTGATGGTGAGCACCGTGCCGGTGTCGATGGAGAAGACCTCCTCCAGCACGAACTCGCCGTCGGCGTCCACGATGGGGTTGCCGTCGGCGTCCAGCTTCTTGACCCAGTTCTTCAGATCGATGCCGATGCCGCCGGTCACGCCCACGGTGGTCTGGAAGATGGGGGCCAGGCCGTTGGTGCCGCCCACGATGGGGGCGATGTTGATGAAGGGCACGTAGGGGCTGGCCTGCACGCCGGTCCACAGCGCGACGTTGTTCACGCCGGACATGCGGGAGGAGCCCACGCCCATGGTCCCCTTCTCGGCGACCAGCATCACGCGCTTGTCGGGGTGCTCGGCCTTGAGGTCCAGCAGGCGCTGCTGCTTGGCCTTGTCGTGCTCGAACATGCACTGCCCGTGCAGCTCGCGGTCGGAGCGGGAGTGCGCGTCGCTGCCGGGGGAGAGCAGGTCGGTGGACACATCACCCACGGCGACCACGTAGGTCACGACCTGCAGGGTCTCCTCGACCTCGGGCAGCTTGGTGAAGAACTCCGCCTCGGCGTAGCTCTGCAGGATGTCGGTGGCAATGGCGCTGCCGGCCTCGTAGGCCTCCTTGAGGCGGTCGGTGTCCGCGTCGTAGAGGAACACCTGGGTCTTGAGCACCTCGGCCGCCTGCGCAGCCAGGGTCAGATCCTCGCCCAGGGCCAGGTCCAGCAGGACGCGGACGGAGGGGCCGCCCTTCATGTGGGAGAGCAGCTCGAAGGCGAACTCGGGGGTGATCTCAGCGACCTGATGCTCGCCCAGGATGACGCCCTTGAGGAACTCGGCCTTCACGCCCGCCGCGCTCGTGGTGCCGGGCAGCGTGTTGTAGATGAAGAAGTCCAGGGACTGGGCGCGGTGCTCGTGATCGGCGTCCAGGATCTGGGCGATCAGGACCTCGACCATGTCGGCGTCTTCGATGGGCTTGGGGTGCAGGCCCTCCGCCTTCCGCTGCTCGATCTCTTCAAGGTAGGCTGTGTACAGGCTCATGGGACGCCTCAGGTGCTGAGAGGGGGTGGGTTTCCACGGGGTTGTTGCCCTCTCGATTACTTCGGCGGGGGGGGCTGGGCAAGACGGTGGCGCCGCCGACAGCGGGGCCCCTCGCCCCCTGGGAGCAGGTCGTTAAGCCAGGAGCACCGGGCGCCCCCTCCCCTGCCCTGGAATCCCCTGGAGGCCACCTTGACCCAGCTCCGCATCGACCCCGCCCCCACCGAGCTCCACCCCCCCATCGAGCCCAACCAGACCGGCATGTTGCAGGTCGGCAGCGCAGACGCCACGCACCACCTCTACTGGGAGGAGTCCGGCAACCCCGCGGGCAAGCCCGCCCTCTTCCTGCACGGTGGCCCCGGCGGCGGCACCCGACCCGGCGTGCGGCAGTTCTTCGATCCCCAGGTCTACCGCATCATCCTGCTGGACCAGCGAGGCGCCGGCCAGAGCCAGCCCAACGTGGCCGACGACTACCAAGCCGCCCTCGCCGACAACAGCACCCCCCACCTGGTGGACGACCTGGAGCAGCTCCGCGCCCACCTGGGCATCGACAAGTGGCACCTGGTGCTGGGCGGCTCCTGGGGCTCCACCCTGGCCCTGGCCTACGCCGAGGCCCACCCCGAGCGCATGGCCCACCTCATCCTGCGCGGCATCTTCACCTTCCTGCTGGACGAGGTCGACGCCCTCTTCCGCGACGGCTCCACGGCGGTCAACTACCCGGAGGTCTGGGAGGCCTACGAGGGCTTCATCCGCGACCACGCCGCCTTCGGAGGCAACCCGCCCGCCGACATCCTGGAGGGCTACCGGCAGCTCCTGGCCGACCCGGCCACCCGCGACGACGCCGCCCGCGCCTTCGTGGCCTACGAGCTCTCGCTGTCCAAGGTCCACAAGGATCCCGAGGCCATCGCCGCATCCCTCTCCACCCCCTCCAAACTGATCCCCTTCGCCAGCCTGGAGGTGCACTACATGCTCGCCGAGGGCTTCCTGCGGCCCGGTCAGCTCCTGGAGCCCGAGCAGCTCCGGCGCCTGCGCGGCATGACGGTCTCCACCGTGCACGGCCGCTGCGACCAGGTCTGCCGCCCCACCGCCGCGTGGCGCCTGCACAAGGCCCTGCTGGCCGAGGGCGTCGACAGCCGCCTCTGGTTCGTGGACGGCAACGGCCACTCCGACTCCGAGCCCGGCGTGGGTGGCGCTCTGCGGGTCGAGGCAGACCGGGTCGCGGGCCTGTCCTCCTGACGCCAGCGCGCCCTGCAGCGGGGCCTACTCCTCGTAGAAGAACACCACCCCGCTGCAGCGCTCCTTGCGCCCCCAGACCGCGGCCTCGCCCTCGGGGCCCCAGGTCACGGTCTCCTCGCTCTTGTTCTCGTAGTCGCAGCGGATCTCCAGCGTGCTGCCGCCGTCCAGCACCGGCGCGGCGCCCTCGGCGTAGACCGCCTGCTCGATCCAATTCGGGTTGAAGTCCCCGTTGCTGGCAAGGCAGCTCGAGCTCCCCGTGTCGAGAAGGCTCGCCGTGTGCCCGTTCTTGCCCATCCCCACCTCGGCCGAGAACACCGCGTAGCGCTCCGCGTCCGTAGGCAGCCCCGCCTGGTAGCTCAACGTGCTGGCCCCCGGAACCACCGCGAAGCTCTCCCGCTCCTGGCTGGTGCTGGGCTCCACCATCACCCACTGGAGCTCCCGCTCGATGTCCTCCGGCGCCGCCCATTGCGCCCGCAGGGTCGCCTGATTGTACCAGGTCATCGTCCCCGCCTCGCGGTCGATCACGCCGTTCTGTGAGAGGCGGTTGAACTCCTCCGCGTCGTAGTGCGTGTGGAAGTCCGCCCGCAGCACAAAGGTCCAACTCGGGTCGAAGCGCAGCCCCGTGGCCTCCGGCAGCTCCACCGCCTGGCCCCCCGGCACCGTCCGCCACAGCGGGATCGCGTCCGAGAAGCCCAGCCCCGCATCGCAGCGGTACCAGTCACTCCCCCGCTCCTCTGCCGCCGCCTGAGCGTCCGCGCTGGCCCCCGTCGTGTCGATCACAAGCTGCGCGTTCAGGTGGATCTGCCCGCTCGCCGTCTCCGCCTGCACGCCCGTCAGGTACCCCGCCTCGCTGCGCCCCGGGTTGAAGCGGATGCAGAACCAGTCGTCCTCCATCTGGTCGTACTCGCGCTGGTCGTAGTCCTTCTCGTCCATGTACCCCCCGGTGTCCCCGTTCGGGTCCTCCAGGAAGCCGTCGTTGAGCACCCCGAACTCCGACGAGGTGTACGTCACCGCATCCTCCAGCTCCGGCACCACCGGCGGCTCCAGGGCCGGGAAGCTGTCGACCTCATCCCGGAGGTCCTCTCGCTGCAGGAAGGCCCGCACCGTCTCCAGCTCCTGCTCGCTCAAGCGCTTGTCGTTGATGGCCGGGTGCTCGGGCGTGCAGCCCCCCGAGTGGTTCGACGCCACCGGCATCCGCAGCCCCCGCGGCGGCTCCGTCTCCAGCTTGTCCAGGATGTTGGTGCGCAGCCCACGGATGTCCTCCAGCGTCTCCAGCCGCTTGTAGGTCGAGAGCCGGTTCGCGCTGTGGCAGCGGCTGCAGTGCCCCTGGAAGATGGGTCGGACCTCTTCCCAGGAGGGAGAGGAGGAGGACTGGGTGTCCTGCGTGTCATCGGTCCCCACCGTCTCGGACGTGTCGTCCAAAACAGACGTCTCAGAAGGATTCCTGGTGCAGGCGAGGACAACGAGGAGCTGAATCATGCCCCCAGAGTACGCCATGCCCTGCGCCTGGAGATCCTTCAACTTGCTCAGATGCGCAAGAGCGAACGAACGCTCGTTCACCTCTGACACACACAAACCCCGCTCCGACGCCCACTTGCGGCGATTGCAACGGCCCGGAACGCACTCGTAACACCCTGAAACCACTCACTGCTGGCGGATCCGTGGAGAATCGGCGCTGCTCCCTGGACGGTCCCAGGGCGCAGGGAGACCTGAATGATCGACAGCGGGAACACTGCCTGGATGTTGATGAGCTGCGCGCTGGTGCTGCTCATGACCCCGGGGCTTGCCATCTTCTACGGGGGCATGGTGCGGGCCAAGAACGTGCTCAGCACCTTGCTGCACAGCTTCTTCGCCATGGGCCTGGCCACCCTGGCCTGGGTCACCCTGGGCTACAGCCTGGCCTTTGGCCAAGGCAACCGCTTCATCGGCGGCTTCGAGTACGCCTTCCTCCAGGGCGTCGGCACCGAGCCCGGTCCCTTCGCCGACGACATCCCCCACATCGTGTTCGTCGCCTTCCAGATGATGTTCGCCATCATCACCCCAGCGCTCATCAGCGGCGCCTTCGCCGAGCGCATCCGCTTCCGCGCCTACGTCGTGTTCACCCTGGTCTGGTCGCTGCTGGTCTACGCCCCCGTCTGTCACTGGGTGTGGGGTCCCGGTGGTTGGCTGGGCGAGCTCGGCGCCCTGGACTTCGCCGGCGGCACCGTCGTCCACGTCAACAGCGGCGTCGCCGCCCTGGCCATGATCCTGGTCCTGGGCCGCCGCATCGACTGGCAGAAGGCCTCCATCCGGCCCCACAACCTGGCCCTCACCCTGCTGGGTGCTGGCCTGCTGTGGTTCGGCTGGTTCGGCTTCAACGCCGGCAGCGCCCTGGCCGCCAACGGCGACGCCGGCTGGGCCTTCATGGTGACCCACGTGGCCGCCGCCACCGGCGCCATCACCTGGGCTGGCGTGGAGACCTTCCACCGCAAGCACACCAGCGCCCTCGGCGTCGCGTCCGGCGCCGTCGCCGGCCTCGTCGCCATCACCCCCGCCTGCGCCTTCGTCGGTCTGGGGGGCGCCCTCGCCATCGGCGCTGGCGCCGGCATTCTCTGCTACCTGGGCGTGTTGCTCAAGGAGCGCTTCGGCTACGACGACAGCCTGGACGCCTTCGGCGTTCACGGCCTGGGCGGCGCCTGGGGTGCCTTGGCCACCGGCATCTTCGCCGTCAGCGCCGTCGGCGGCGCCTCCGGCCTCATCGAGGGCAACTTCGAGATCGTCGGCATCCAGGTCATCAGCATCCTGGCCACCGCCGCCTACACCTTCGGCGTCACCTACGCCCTGAGCTGGGCCCTCGACCGCTTCATGGGCCTTCGTGTCCCCGAGCACCACGAGCGCACCGGCCTCGACCTCATCGAGCACGGCGAAGCCGGCTACGCCATCGACGAGCCCGTCGAGGCCTGAGCCTCCGCGAGAACCTGCAAGGAGCCCTGCCGCCTGGTGGGGCTTCTTTGCGTCTGGGGCGGACCGCCGGCCCCGATGGGGCCGCCCAATCCGCCGGCGGGCCTACTCCCTGCGCACCAGCGTCTCGGCCACCAGCACCAGAGGCCTCCGGGTCCGGGTCACGCTCCCCTCCACCACCCGCTCATCCCAGGCCATCGCCTCGAAGTACTGGACCTCCCTCTGGAAGCGCTCGGCCCCCTCAAAGAACGCGTCGATGCGCCGCGTCATGGCGGCCCGCTCCGCCTCGTCCACCACCCCAAAGACGCGCACCCGCAGCGGCCGCAGCGCCGTCCCCGCGAACACCTGGCAGCCGTAGAAGCGCCCCTCGTGGTTCCCCCGGGGGCTCAGGTGCGCGCGCACCAGCTCAGCCAGCGCGAAGAGCCGGGGGTCACTCCCATTGACGATGGTCTGGTCGAAGGGTTCACAGGGAAGCGAGGCCCCCGTCGCCCGCGCGTGGCTGACCTGAACCGCGTCGATGCAGCCGCAGCACATCATCCGACTGCGCGCGTTGACCGCGTCGTAGATGGACTCGATCCGTGTCAGGAGTTCTGGATGCCGCTCAGTCAGGAGCTCACGGTGCACCACGTGGTCCGGTGCAATGGCACGGAGGCCGGGGTCATTGGCGCGCTGCTCGCGTAGCTGTTCGGCAGACACCATTGCAGCAGCCAGCAGCTCGGGCACCCCATAGGCCTGCGCGCAGTCCGCGCAGATCCGGACCGGGAAGACCGGGAGCACGGTGAAGGTCCGGTACACCCCGGCCTGGAGGGACCGGTGGAGGTGCTGACACATCTCCACCGCTCCGGATTCGCCGTGGGTGGGGCAGTCGGTGAGGGGCATGGGGGGCTCCAATTCAACAGGAACTCGCTCGAACAGACACCGTCAATCGATCCCCCATCGGGGGTTCTCGATCCACGCTGTGACGCGGCGCATGAAGTCCCAGATGGGACTGTCGTCGAACCCGAGTCGATCTTGCCCTTCGTAGTCCTCGGACAGCCGCCCGAGGACGTTCTGTACCCAGGGTGTCTTCTGTCGGTTCCCCACCACCTCCGGGCCGTACCAATCTTCAAGCTCTCCGACTGGAACAACGAACACTCCGTACCTTGCCATGCTCTCAAGCAGCCCTTCAAGTGACTGGTGCTGTTCACGAGACAGTTCCGAGAGGTTCGACGACTTCAATCGTCCTGAGGAGCTCTTCTTGAGCTCCTGTCGCGTTTGATTCCAGCCATCCTGGGTACCTCGCGGAACTCTCGCGGCCTGGAAGAGCTGCTTCATTTCCTTTTCAAACAGACAATCCAGATCAATGATCGCAGCGGCCGGCACCCCCATCTTGCGCAACGGCCCCACCATTCGCCGAACCGTAGACCAGTTTTGCGCATTCATGAAGACCAGAGAGTCCAAGCCGCCCTCTTGCTCTCTCAGCAACACCTCGTTTATCTGCTCATAGAACACACGGTCAGCATCCGCCTCACAGACGATAGCACCCGTGTGAAACAGGGCTGACAATGTGCGTTCGGAGCGCAGGAGCGGGTCTACCGCGACTTTGGCGAGGACTCTCGGAGGTAGGGTTCGAGCGGTCCCATGAGTACCATCGTAGGTCAAGCGGAGGATGCTCAACTCCACGCCGGAGCGTACGGCCGCCGTGAGCACTTCCTGGCTGTGGGTGGAGACGAAGAGTTGCTTGTCGTGTTGACGGGCGACTTCACAGAGCTGGCGTACGAGTGTGCGCGCCAGTGGGGGGTGGAGAAATGCTTCCGGTTCATCGATGAAGATGACATTCTGTGGCGCTGCGACGACCTCAGCGAGTAGTCCAACGTAGGCGTGGACGCCGTCGGACCGGGATGCAAGTGGCAGCGTGTTCGAAAAGAATTCAAGGGCCTCGTGCGAGTGTCTACCTTCAAAGGAAGTCTCTTCTTTGGAGAGAACCCAAGTTGCCCTGGACGGCTCTGAGACTGCATCGATGTATAGGTGCTCACCCAGGGTCTCCCAAACCAGACGCCTCAGAAGCTCACGACGAGAGGTATCGTACAGAAGACGCGAAAGGACGTTTGCCTTGGCCGAGTACGCCTGAAGCGATTGTGTCGTTGTCAACTCCAGCCGATTTCCACCATCAAGATATCGAACCACCAACTTTGACTCGATCCCACCGTTCTTTCGCCAACGCAACCAACGGTACTTCTCCTCTACTCGGACCATCTCTAAAGGCTGCTCGACAAGCTTCCTCCAGTCATCTGACAGTGCTGCCAATGCCTCCATCCGTTCGATGAAGCCGGCTGGGTTTGGCCCAACAGCAGGTACCGGTTTTCCCATTTTCTTACCGAGTTCCGCAAAGAAAGCGGCAATCCCAAGGGCGGCAATATGGCTGGAGAAGAAGCGGACAAGCACTTTTGAAGTGCACAAATGCTTGAGATCATCCTTCTCCAGTTCAAGACCCGCCTTCTCTGCCACTTCGAGACTCCCCTCCCAGGCGATAGAGACACGCTCAAACAACTCCTGCCGGAACTCGGTAACGACGAACTCTTCGTCTTGATGGGAGAGAACATAGAAGGCAAGGACGACCACCTTGGCCCAGTTCTCCGCCAACGGTAGACCCAGAGGCTCCGGAATGACATAATTAATCAGAGCTGCGTTCGGCCCACCCCGCATCCGTAGGAGGGTTTCAACAACCGGAGACCATGCAGCCAATAGCTCGCTGCCCGCCCAGTCCAAGAAGGCCCCCGTCTCGGTCCAGTCGCCGAAAAGCCGGATCCGCGAGTGCTCCTGCTCCGATAGAATCTCCTTCCGGATATCCTCAGCCACAAGTGGACTCCACTCCACATCTGCGACAACTCGCAACTCATCCAACCAACGGGTGTCGCGGAGGAGGTGGCTGCCGGCCCGGGGATTCACCCCCGCCAACTCACGTAGAAAGAGGCTCTTCCCCGAGTTGTTCGGCCCTACAACAAGCGTCAGAACGCCGGGTTGAAAGCTGAGGCTCTCACCCCCCGGCTCGCTTCCAAAGTTCAGTTCAACTTTACCGAATACAGGCAAGGTTCTGCTCCAATCTGCATTATCACACGGCCCGATGCTCCGTCTCCCACCGCTCCAGCATCGCTTTGCGCTCCGGCCAGTCTGGAAGGGTGCGGGCCAAAGCGGCCCAGAACTCGGGGCTGTGGTTCCGGTGCAGGAGGTGAGTGAGTTCGTGGGCGACGACGTATTCCAAGGCGGCGACGGGGGCCTGGACGAGACGCCAGTGAACCCGCACGGTGCCGTCGCGGCCGAGGGAACCCCAGCGGGCCTTGGCGTCGGAGATCTGAAAGGACTTGGCCTGGACGCCGAGGGCGGTCTGGTGTCTGTTGCCGAAGCGCCGAATGTCCCGCTGGGCCCGCTCGCGGAGCCAAGCGTCGAAGGCGGCTCGAATGGACCCCAAGCGGTCCAGCCCGCTGAGCCCCTCAGGCACGAGGACGTGGAACTTGGAGCGGCAGGTGATCTGGACCTGCTCGACAGCGCCTGAGCTGACGTCCAGCATGAGCCAACGCCCACGGTACTGGAGCTTGGCGCCGGAGTCGTAGCGCTGCGAGAGCAGCTTCTGGTGCTCCTGCTCGACCTGGCGCACGGCGTCGAAGACCCAACGTCGCTTGGTGCGCAGGAAGGCATCCAACCCCTGCGCGCCAGCGTCAGGGGTGCCCACTGGGGCAATGACCAAGACCCCTTCGGGGGTCACCTGAACGCGCTTGCGCTTTGCGCGATCGCTGTAGCGAACCGCATAGGGAATCTGGGTGTTGCCGACGGTGAGCCTGGGCATCTCAGAAGTCTCTGGGGAGTTGATGGAGCATGGCTGAGGACGGGAGAATGACCACGGGGCCGCGGAACCCGGGCATCCCCTGATTCGGTGGGCGGTCATCGCCGAACTTGCAGACGATGACGTATCCAGCCGGTCCTCTGCGGATCTCACAGCCCAGCCCAACCAGGCCTTCCAGTTCCTGCGTGGTGAAACGCTGGCCGTCCACTGGCTGGACAACGGTTGTGCGCCCATTAGGGTGAATCAGCTCTGCAGGCTCAGACATCAAGACCCCGGGGGCTTGCGGTAGTGCTGGAGCGCGTAGTGCTCCACGGAGCTGGGGACCTCCTTGGCCCAGCCGTCCAGGCCGAGGCCCTTGACCAGGCGCCGGACCTGGCCGCGGAGCTCCTTGCGGAGCTGGGACTTGTCCTGCCAGTGGGGAGGGGCGGACTCGTCGGAGGCGTAGAGGGCATCGATGTCCAAGGCGGCCTTCTGGAGGGCGGAGAGCTTGGGCTCGGTGGGCTTGGTGTCGCCGGCCTTGTAGCCGTCTCCCTGGGGGTCCACGGTGTGCTGGATGGCGAAGCTCTCCAGGATTGCGTGGATGGAGAAGGCCCGCTCGCTCAGGCCGGTGCCCTGGTGGGCCTGGTCCTCTGTGGTGAGGGCCTGGGCGACCTGCTTGGAGAAGTCGAGGGTCTGCTGGGCTTCCAGCAGGCCCTGGTTGAACTTGTCGATGAGCTCCTTGATGCGGTCAGAGAACTTCTCGTAGCGAGCAGGGTTCTTGGCGGCGCGCTCGGTGGTCTCCTTCTTGAGCTCGGAGAGCTTGCGGACGGCGGCCTCCTCGATGTCCTGGGGGCTCTCGAAGTCATCCCAGAACTTGGGGTCGGTGAGGCTGCGCAGCTTGCACACGGTCTTGAGGCCGGTGACCTCCAGGTGCTCGTCGAGCATCTGCCGGACCTTCTGGCTGTACTTCTTCCAGTCGGTCTCCTCCTTGTTCTCAAAGCGCAGCAGACCGTAGGGAATGCAGGAGGCGATGTGTTTGAGATCGACCTGGTAGGGCAGGACCCGAGGGTCGGGGGTGAGGGCCTGATAGGCCTTGAGGAATGCATCGGCCTTGGAGCGGAAGATGTACCAGCGGTCTTCGGTGGCCAGGTGTGCGATGACGGCCTTGACGTTGGCGTCGGGATCGTCTGTGCGAGGGACCTGCTTGACCAGATCCATGACCTCGCGGTGGGCGAGCTTGAGCTTGTCGGCCAGGACGTCGTGGTCCTTCATGGCGGAGGCGACGTCCTCCTTCCGGTAGGCAGAGAGGGCCTCGGAGAGCTTCTTGGAGACGCCGATGTAGTCGACGATGAGGCCGTGCGCCTTTGCTGTCCCGTAGCGCCGGTTGGTGCGCGCGATAGCCTGGAGCAGGTTGTGATCCGTGAGGGGGTTGTCCAGGTACATGGCCTGCTCGATGGGGGCGTCAAAGCCCGTGAGCAGCTTGTTGCAGACGATCAGGAACTTGAGGTCAGAGGCGGGGTCCACAAAGTCGCTGATGGCGTCCTTGGTCTGCTGGTCGTCCAGCTGGAACTCGACGAGCTCCGGGTGCTTCTGCTGGTCGTGCTGGGCAGGGCTGTAGACACACTTGGACATGGCCGTGGCGCGGGCCTGGGCGTCCTCTGGCGAGAGCTTGTGGGTCTTGACCAGGGTGTTGGCGATGACGCTGTCCAGGGCCTTTTTGTAGGCGACGCAGGCCAGGCGATCGATGGCGACGATCTGTGCCTTGAAGCCATCGGGCTGGACGCTCTTCTGGAAGTGGGTCCACAGATCCAGGGCGATGAGCTGGATGCGCGGCTCAAAGCGGGCGAGGTCGCCCTTGGTGACGCCGCGGCGCTTGAGCTCCTCGATCTTCCCGTCGGGCTCGTCGACGAACCACTGGTCAAAGACGACGTCGAGCTCCTTGGCGTGCAGGTGCCACTCGGTCATGCGGCCCTGGTAGAGGATGGGCACGGTGGCTCCATCCGCGACGGCGTCGTCGATCCCGTACTTGTCCAGGTAGCGCTCCCCCTTGGCCCCAAAGTTGGTGAAGGTGTCGTGGTCGTTCTTCTTGACGGGGGTTCCGGTGAAGCCAAAACGGGTGGCCTTGGGCAGGATGGCGCGCAGGTAGGCGCCCAGGTCTTTCTCCTGGGTGCGGTGGCACTCATCGACCATGAGGATCCAGTTCTCGGAGCCGGCGACCTCGAGGTCCCGCAAGGCGGCGAGGCGCTGGGCGTGGACCTGCGACTTGAGGCGCTCGTCCTCCCAGTTGAACTTGAAGATGGTGGACAGGACTGTGCGACCCGAGACGCCAGGGACCAGGTTCTGCTGCAGCTTGTCGATGCTGTCGGCGTCCACTGGGTTGGGGAGACCGCAGGCGACAAAGGTGGCGCTGATCTGGTCGTGCAGGTCGATGCGATCTGTGATGATCAGCAGGTTGGGGTTCTGTAGGCGCTGGCTTGAGAGGCCCCGGTGGAACTTGAGCTTGAGGGCCGCGAACACCATGGTCAGGCTCTTGCCGGAGCCCTGGGTGTGCCAGATGAGGCCGGCGCGGTGCTCCCCGTCGATGACGCGCTGGACCATCTTGTTGACGGCCCGGTATTGCTGGTAGCGACAGACCTTCTTGATGGTCTTGCCGTCGCGGGTCTCGAACACGATGAAGTGGGCCAGGATGTCCAGCAGCCGGGCGGGCTCCAGCAGGCTGTAAAGGCCCTTCTCGGTCTCGTCGGAGAACGCGTCAGGTGAGCGAGGCCAGGGGTCTCGCCAGCGGCTCCAGAACTCACTGGGGGCGCCGGTGGCGCCGTAGAGGAAGGTGACGTCGTTGGTCGCGATGTTGAACAGGTTGGGCGCAAAGAGCCGAGGCACGTCGGACTCGTACATGCGGATCTGTTCGATGGCGTCGAAGCTGTTCTGGCTGGGGTTGACGGGGCTCTTGGCCTCGATGACCACCACGGGGATGCCGTTGAGGTAGACGACCACATCGGGCTTGCGGACGACCTCGCCCTGGACGCGCAGCTGGCTGGTGACGGCCCAGTGGTTCTTCTGGGGGTCTTTGAAGTCCACCAGGCGGATGGTGCGGTGGGTTTGTTCCCCGGCCACCTTTCGGGAGTAGTTGCCTCGCAGGATGTCGACCCAGCGCTTGTTGTCGGAGAGGCCAGCCAGTTCGTTGTAGATGGCGAGGGCCGTGGCCTCGTCGATGTCGTTGAGTTCGCCGAGGGCCTTGACCAGCAGGGGCTTGAAGAGGACCTCGTTCTCGCGGGCGCGGAGGCTGGGGTGCTGGTCGGGGCCGATGACGCGGTAGCCCATGGACTCCATGAAGTGGAGGATGGGCTTTTCGACGAGGGAGAGTTCGTTGGGGGTGGTCACACGGACACTCGGACCTTGCCGGTGAGGAGGTCTTGGAGGAGACCTGCCTTCACTCGGCGGTGGGCGGCCAACGCGACCTCTCCCTCACCGATAGCAGCAGTCAGGGCATCCACCCGGTCAACGATCGCGTGTTGTTCAGCCACGGGGGGCACGGCGACCTTGAACCCACACACGTCCTGCCTGGTGATGTTGGGGTCTTTCCGACTGCTCGCTGCAATGCCTTTCCAACGTGGACGATGGGCGACGAAGAAGTAGTTCAGGAACTCTGGCAACAGCTTCGCCTTCGGTTTCAACACCATCGAAGAAATGGCCTGGTTGGTGGCAGCCTCCATCGCAAGCACGCCGGTCCGACCGATCTGCCGGAAACCGCCGTACATTGCACACATCACTGTGCCTACGGGCAGGACCTTGCAGGAGGTCTCGGCAAGAGCCAACGGTGTGATCGACTCGTCGGTGGTTGAAACGACGCCGCCGTTCAAGTCCATCGTCTTGACCCAGGGGACATCCCCAGAGTCGAAATAGGCTTGGTTGCTACGCAGCGGGGTTGCTCCGCTGGTCACTTGGCAGAGTTGGTCAACTCGACGGATCTCCCACGACTCGGGAATCTCCCCGATCTCCGTTTGCTTGAACCGCGTGTGTCCGATGCCTCGGGTCAGCAGGTCCTGGAGCAGCCCTTCCTTTACCCGCCGGGTCTGCTCGATGACCGCCTGTGTCGCCTGGATGGCCTCGTCCACGGAGGAGAGGATGGCGGCGATCTTCTTCTGTTCGGGGAGGGGTGGGAGCAGAATGGGGAGATCAATGAGTACGGACCAGTAGAGCCGCCGTCGTTTGCCTCGTGAATTCGACGTTTCGGAGAGGTACTCGTACTCCTTGTGCATGTGTGACCAACGAAGAAGCGCCTCCAAGAAGTCGTGGTCGACGCTTCGATCCACGGTGAAGGTCACATAGTCCGGACTAATCAATCCACGCCCCAGATCCTGAATACGCCCAATCGCACCATAGTAGAGAGACATCGGATCAAACGCAAAGTCACCGTCCATCCCAATCTGGTACTTTCGCGGATCAGTGGCAATCCGCTTCTTGTACTTCAGACGCTGAAGGACAACCCCTTGATCCTTGGTGATTGAAAGCGGCTCCAGGTCCTCGGCATCGGAGTTCATCCTCCGGACCTTCTGGGCGAAGGAGCCGATGGGCCGGCGGCTCCAACCAAGTGGGAGACTACTCGACATAGCCAAGCTCCTTCAAGAACCCGAGCATCCGGCCCTCGGCCTCGTCCCGCTTCGTCATCAACTCGTGAAGCGTCGCCACCTCGGCCTTCACGTCAATCGGCGGCGGGGGCGGATCGGTCTGTACGTAGCGGGTGAGGTTCAGGTTGAAGTCGTTGTCCTCGATCTCACCCAGATCCACGACCCGGCAGAAGAGGTCCTGATCCCGAAAGTGGTGAACCGACTGTGCGAGCCTGGATACATTCTCTTCCGACAGAGTGTTCTGGTTGGTGCCGGAAATGAAGTCCTTGTCGCCGTTGACGATGAGGACCTTGCCCTTCCGGTCCTCCGGCTTGTCCCGGTGGATGAACAGCACCGCAGCGGGGATCCCCGTCCCGTAAAACAGGTTCTCTCCCAAACCAACCACCGCTTCGACCAGATCGTCCTGGAGCAAACCCTTGCGGATCCTGCCCTCGGCTCCCCCGCGAAAGAGCACGCCGTGCGGACAGACAACCGCCATGCGGCCGCCGGGCTTGAGGGAGGCCACCATGTGCTGCACAAAAGCGAGATCGCCGTAGGACTTGGGGGGACAGCCGTAGGTGTCTCGGGAGTAGGGGTCGCCCTTGCTCCAGACGGCGTGGCCCCACTTCTTGAGGGAAAACGGCGGATTGGCGAGCACCAGGTCGAAGCGCTTGACGGTCTTGTCGCTGTCCAGGTGCTTGGGGTCGGCCAGGGTGTCGCCGCGCTCGATGAAGGCGTCGTCGATGTCGTGCAGGAACAGCGACATCTTGCAGATGGCCCAGGTGTTGAGGTTCTTCTCCTGGCCGTAGAGGGTGAGCGCCCGGGGGTTGAGCCCGTTCCGCTCCATGTAGTGGGTGGCCTCCAGCAGCATGCCGCCAGAGCCACAGGTGGGGTCGTAGACGGTCTGGCCCTCCTGGGGCTGGAGGATCTCGACCATGAGCTTGACGACCTGCTTGGGGGTGTAGAACTCCCCGCCCTTCTTGCCGGCGTCGTCGGCGAACTGTGCGATGAGGTATTCGTAGGCGTCGCCCAGCATGGTGGAGGGCACGTCGGCCTTGCGCATGCGGTGCTTCTCAAAGTGCTGGAGCAGGGCGTCGAGCAGGTGGTCGGGGAAGCGCTGCCGGTTGGCAAAGTCCACGTCCTGGAACACGCCCTTGAGCCGGGGGTTGGCGTCCTCGATGGAGCGGAAGGACATGTTCAGGTGGGTGCCGATGTCGGTGCTGTGCTTGCGGACGTCGGACCAGAAGTCCCCCTGGGGGATGTGGAAGCGGTGCTCGTCGGGGTCGCGGGCCAGGGCGTCGTCTTCGAACTCGGCCAGGCGCTGCTCGTACTCCTCGAGCCACACGTCGTTCAGGCGCTTGTAGAAGAGCAGCCCGAAGATGTAGTGCTTGTAGTCGCTGGAGTCGATGGAGCCCCGGAGGATGTCGGCGGCGCCCCAGAGGTGGCGCTCGAGCTCGGGGAGGGTCAGTTGGGCCAAGGGTGTCCTCGCTTGCGGGCGACGATGCTGCCAGGGTTGCGCATAAGGCCGCAAGGGCGCAGCCCGGGGAGGTGGGCCAGGGCATGCGACAGACGCCGAGGACCTCGCTTTTCACTGGATTTCAGCGGCCCCCGCGGCGGGGATGCGGGCGGGGCAGGACGGCCCCCAGAGCAGGAGACGCCACCCTGACACAAGGCCAAGGTGGCGTCTCTGCGGGCCTGGGGCCCTGGAATGGTGGAGGCGGCGGGAGTCGAACCCGCGTCCGTGACCACTCAGTCTCAACGTCTACATGCTTATCCTCTGGATACAACCCCAAGCAGGACCCAGAGGCCCATCCCGCAGTGGGGTGGCAGCGATTTGAGTGTGGTTATTTATCGTCCCCTGCGCCTACGCTACGCGACGCTCAGGACTATCCAAGTCGTGACATGCCCAGCTGAGGCCCTTGGAGAACGGTTCAGCCGGACAGCTCAGCAGCGGTTTAGGCTGCGAGAGCGAAGTTGTTGTTGTTGTTGGCAGTTGTACATTCTGCGTCATGTGATTTTACGAGAGGTCATGACACTCTCGGCATGCGGCCTCAACCTACCGCGGCCCCGTCGAAACCGGTGCGCCCCCACGTTCCTATGTGGCCACCCGCTCCCCAACTTCACAGGGGCGGTGCGACCGCATCCAACACCGCTGGCGACGCTGGATGCCTGACTCTCAGTGAGCATGCCGCTTGCGCGACACCCCAGCTTATTCACAGGCCTGGTGCCGGGCAAGGGCTGCCCCCACAAAGTGCTGCCTCCCCCCGCAGCAGGCGCGCAAGGCCCCCCCAGAGAGCCGCTCCCAGAACGACTTTGACGGGCCCTGGTCCAGATAGGCCGGTCGGCGCTCGACGCGGAATGGTTCAAAACCTACGCTGCCGTAGCGGGAAGGTGACTCTGAGTCATCTACGCTTGCAGGCGAGGACAACCCGGTGGATACTGGCGCACCGCTGAGGTCCCCCATGCCGCTGCTTCTTGCCCTGCTGAGCGCGCCCGCGCTGGCCTTCGAGTCCACCCCGTCCGAGGTGGTGTTCGATGACTTCACGAACATCTACGAGGGCGCGACGTCGTCGACGGGCTGGGTGCCCTCCGGGTCGCCGATCCAGGTCAAGATCGAGAACACCTCGGCCGGCGGCGCGCTGGTGGAGATGGAGGGCGACTCCTGGCTGGAGTGGCCCGACCCGCTGACCCACGGCTACGAGCCCGCGCCGGGCACGGGCATCTTCCTGCTGGACACGGAGCTGGGGATCTCCGCGGACCTGCAGTTCGACATCGGCGGGTACACCTGGGGACAGAACCTGTACAGCTCGTCCGATGTGTACGGCGGCGAGACGACCTTCGACCCCTGGCTGCTGCCCAACGGCGACCCGCAGGTGGCCGAGATCCTGTCCCCCGGAAAGAAGGACCGGCTCTTTGACTACAAGCAGTCGGTGTTCACGGGGGTCGAGCTCTACGTGCAGATGGACTGGCGCTCGGACATCGTCGCCAGCTTCCAGGGCATCCAGATCGCCACAGGCCCCAGCGTGATCGACGAGGAGGGCGGCTTCGAGATCATCCCGGTGCCCACCACGGGCGCGCTGGAGGAGAAGGCGGTGTTCACGGGGCTCTACGGGGCCGCGGTGGACCTGGTGTTCACTCCCTCTTTTGGGGTGTGCATCCCGATCATCGGCTGCACGGAGGTGGGGGCCTTCGACATCGAGCTGCCGATGGTGGACACCGAGGTCGAGAAGGACTTCATGCCGGTGGACATCTACCACCCGCTGCCGCAGATCGAGGCGCTCACCACGGAGTGCGACTTTGGCGAGGTCGAGGTCGGCGAGATCGCCACCTGCGAGGTCAAGGTCATGAACCTGGGCGAGCTGCCCGTCGAGGCGCTCTCGGGCATCCAGGGCGCGGGCGAGTTCACCGTGTTCCCGGGCACCATCTACGCCAACGCGGGCGCCGAGGACGGCCTGGTGGTCACCTTCGCCCCGACGGTGGCTGGGGACCAGGAGGCAGTGCTGATCCTCAACACCTCCGACCCCACCAAGCTGGCCTTTGAGATCCCCCTCTACGGCAGCGGCTGGTCCGAAGACGAGGACACCGGCGGCACGATGGAGACCATCCCCGCCGAGGTCGGTGTGTGCGGCTGCAGCAGCCAGCCCGCCCCCACGGATCTGGCCTGGCTGGTGCCCCTGGCCGGCCTGCTCCTGCTGCGCCGTCGCCGCCGGGACGACGAGGTCTGAGGTCTGAGGTCTGAGGTCTGAGGTCTGAGGGGGCTCCTCCAGCGGAGCTCCCCTCCCCCACTGCGCTACTTGAGGGCGGCCACGGCGGTGAAGTCCTCCTGCCCCTGGCCGTCCTGGATCAGCGCGTCCATGGACTGCGCCAGGCCGGGCAGGATGCAGCACTTGTCCGCGCCGGCGGTCTCGATCATCAGGCCGATGTCCTTGCGGGCCATGGAGAGCTCGAAGCTGGCGGGGCGGGTGCCGTAGGCGGCAGCGCGCTTGGCCATGCCCTTGCCCATGGGGGAGAAGGCGCCGATGGCATCGAGGGTCTGCTCCACGCTCCAGCCGGCCTCCTTGCCGAGCTGCAGCAGGTCACCGCCCAGGCCGGCCAGGCCGATGATGAGGCCGTTGCCGATGATCTTGCGGACGGCGGCGTCCTGGGGCCGAGGGCCGACCACGATGAGCTCGCCGGTCATCTCCTCCAGGGCGGCGCGGTGCTGGGCGATGAGGTCCTCCCCGCCGGAGATCAGCATGGAGCCGGTGGCGTTGCGGCTGTTGGAGGGGCCCATGAACACGGGGCAGTGCAGGTAGTTGACGCCCTCGGCGCTCAGGCGCTCGCAGCGCTCGGCCACGCGGGCGGGGAGGTTGGTGGAGTGATCGATGATCCACACGCCCTGGCCCAGGCCCTCGCGGAGCTGGGAGATGACGGACTCGACGGCGTCGTCGGAGCTGAGCACCAGGTGGACGCGGTCGGCGCCCTGGGCGGCCTCGGCGGGGGACTGGGCGTGGTGTGCGCCAGCCTCCGCGATGGGGGCGGCCTTGGCGGCGGTGCGGTTCCAGACGCGGACGCTGTGGCCGTTGTCCATGGCCTTGTAGGCGAAGCCGGCGCCCAACAGGCCGGTTCCGAGGACTGCGATGGTGGACATGGGGACTCCCGATGTGTGGTTGCGGGAGTCCCTTAGTCGCTGGCTCCTACCAATCAAGGAGGCGCTGGAGGTACTCGGTGTCCCGGAAGCTGCGCGAGTCGCACTGCTGCACGACCACCCAGTCCCGCTCGGGCATCACGTAGATGCGCTGACCGCGGGCGCCGCCGGCCACCAGCATGTCCTCGCCGTCGGGGGTCATGATGGGGCCGTCCGCATACCCCAGCTCACCCGGGAATTGGGCCGTCTCGCCCATGGGGCCATTGATCCAGCTCGCGACCCCATAGGCGGGGTTCTGAGGGGTGGGGCTCATGCAGAAGTCCAGCAGGCCGGGGGCGACGACCTGCTCGCCCTCCCAGGCGCCGTCGTCCCGGAGGAAGACGCCGAAGCGGGCCATCTCGGGGGTGGAGGTCCAGGCGCCGTAGGACAGCATGGGGTTGCCGACGGCGTCGTGGTTCCAGCCGGAGAAGCGCATGCCGATGACGTCCAGGACCTGGTCCTGGAGCCAGGCGACGGGGCTGCCGTCCAGCTTGCGGGACATGAGCGCCCCGAAGGCGGTCAGGTGGGCGCTGCCGTAGACGTATTGCTCGCCGGGCGGGGCCTCGGAGGGCAGCTCCAGGGCGTAGGCGTACTTGTCGGCGATGCGCTGCTCGTCGGGGTCGCGGAGGCCGTCGAGGGTCATCTCGCGGAAGTCGCTCTCCAGGCCGCTGGTGAAGCGCAGCAGGTGCTCGACGCGGATGTCCTGCTTGTGCTCGAGCCCCTGCCACTCGGTGAGGGTGTCGGCGGCGGGCTCGTCCATGGAGAGCAGGCCCTGGTCGATCGCCTCCCAGGCCAGCGGGCAGGAGAAGGTCTTGGTGGCGCTGTACATGGGCCAGGGGGTCTGCGCGCTGTGGCCGCCGAAGTAGGCCTCGTGGAGGATCTGCTCGCCCTCGATGACCAGGATCGAGAAGCAGCCCTCGGACTCGGCGTAGGCCTGGGCGGCAGCGATGGCATCGGCCTGCGCGACGGTGGGCTCGGCCCGCTCCCACGGGTACTCGGCGGGGATGGGGGTGTCGTACTGGATGGCCGAAGCGCAGGCGAGGGTGAGCAGCAGCATGGGTCCTCCTGTTCCTTGGACCCGCGGGCGGGGTGGGATCGAAAAGCAGGGGCTGCGCGCGGCCTCAGTCGGCAGGGGTCGCGCGCCGGAGGGCCACCAGCCCCAGCAAGAGGGCCAGCACGCCGGGCAGCGGAGCGCTCCCCCCACAGCCACCGCAGCCCTGGGGATCCGGCGCCGTCGGGGTGCCCGTGTCCTGGAGGCCGGTGTCGACGTAGGGCTCTCCGGCCTGGAGGGCGCGCTGCGCGAGGTAGAGGTTGCGCGGACGCAGGTCTTCTACGGGCTCGAGCCACTCCTGGTCGGCGGTCAGCGATAGGGTGTCCTCGTCGATGAGGCCGATGACGTTGGTCTGTACGTGGTCCCAGTAGGGCGGGATGGTGGGCCCAGCCATGCCCCACACCGTGTTCCTCGCGCCCCCGGGAGACCCCGCGCAGAAGTTGCCGCCGTTGACCAGGTTGTGCGGCGCTGAGAAGGCGGTCCAGAGGTTCTCGAAGGGGCTGTCGCGGTGGTGGTCGAGCTCCAGCTCCAGGCCGGGCTCGGCGGAGAAGCGCATGAAGACGTTGCCGCTGGCGCGGTGGTCGACGGTGACGGAGTGGAAGTAGTCGGCGGCGTAGTGGACGTCGGCGAACAAGCCATCGTGGGCGTGGGCGACGTTGAAGCCGTGGTGCCCCATGCGGCCCTCGAAGCGCAGGCGCCGGGCGGTGATGTGCTTGGAGCGCTGGTCCACCAGCAGGCCGTTGTCCGCGTCCCGGAAGACCAGATCCTGGAACCAGGCGTCGACCACGCCGCCGTCCAGGAAGATGCCGTTGTAGCCGCGCTCGTCCAGGTGGCCGGGGTACTCCTGGTCGGGGGGGAAGGCCAGGGTGAGGCCCTCGACGCCGATCTCCGAGAGGGCGGGCAGGCTGTAGAGCTGGGGGCTCCACTCGGCGCGGATGTCCAGGCGCAGGGGCTGCTGGAGCTCGACGGTCTGGGCGTCGATGACGCGGGCGATGCGGACGGGCCAGTCCATGGACAGGGGGACCTGGTAGTCGCAGTCGCCGGGCGCCTCCTGGTCGTTGTGCAGGTGCCAGCCCAGGCTGCGGTCCTCGTCGTCGTCCAGGCGGAGCTCGACGAGCTGGCCGTCCTGCAGGCCGGTGGTGTCGCCGACGCTGAGCCGGGTGTCGCCGCGCAGGGCGGGCTCGACGGTGGTGAGCGCGCTGCCGGTCTCGGGGGGGGCGATCCAGATGAGGCCGCCGTTCCAGCTCCACTGGGCGGCCGCGCCCTCCAGGTCGGTGAGGGCGCTGGGGAAGCTGAGGGTGGTCTGCTCGGGGCCCGAGCCGCGGAGGACCAGGTCGCCGTGGTTGATGTGGAGGACCGCGTCGATCACGTAGGTGCCGGCGGGGATCTCGAGCACGCCGGTGGTGGCGTCGATGGCGGCCTGGAAGGCGGCGGAGTCGTCCTGCCCGTCGTCTGGGATGGCCCCAAAATCCAGGACAGACGCCGAGACTGGCTCGGAGGGAGGCTCCTGTCCGGCGCGGTATCCGGCGGAGGAGAAGTCAGGGAGGCGGCCGCTTGGCTCCCAGAGCTCTCCGCTCACCCCCCAGAGCTCCGAGGTGCCGGCCACGGCTGCGCCGACAAGGATCCAGGTCACGACGAGGTGCGGCTGGGTGGGTCCAACAGAGGCGGCCGGCCCAGCGCGGTGTAGGCGGCGAGCGCCTCGGCCTCGCTCTCATACCAGGTGCAGTCGACCCGGGGGTGCGCGTCAAAGAGGGCGCGGCTGGTGGTGTAGACGCGGGTGACGAACCCGGTGGCCCGGTCGCGCATGAGGCCGTGGGCGGGGTCGCGCTCGGGCGCTCGATCCAGGCGCACCCAGCCGTCCCGGGTCAGGTCGGGCATGACGCGCCAGAGGCCCTCGTGGGTGAGCAGGAACACCGAGGGGGGCCCGGACTCTGCGCAGGCGCGGTCGTAGTCGTGCAGGAAGTCCATCAGCTCTGCTCGGGGAGGTCGACCTCGGCGGTGGGCTCAGGCTCCAGCATGGCGCCCAGGTCCTCTTCGACCTCCACCGCCTGGATCTCCAGGGAGGGGAGCTCCTCGACCTCGCTGGTGTCCAGCTCGATGAGGGGGTCGCTGGGCTCCGCGTTCCAGTGGGTGCCCGGCAGGGTGTAGGTGTCGTCGAAGTCCCGCATCTCCTGCACGTGGGCGCGGGGGTAGGTCAGAAAGCGCAGCAGCCCAAGGCCGCCGGCCTGCCCCGAGGAGCTGCGGCCCAGCCCGGAGGAGAGCAGCGGCACGGTGCGCGAGGTGGTGGCGCGGTTGACGTGCACGCGGCCGGTGCGCAGGCGGTCGACGATGTCGGCGACGTCGTGGCTGGGGCCGGGGAAGAGGCCGCAGGCCAGCCGGTAGTAGGCCTGGTTGTGCAGCGCGATGGCCTCGTCCGGGGACTCGACCCGGTAGACCAGCAGCGTGGGCCCAGGGGGTTCTTCGTTGAGGAAGGGGGCCCCGTTGCGCCAATCCACCTCGTAGATCGCGGGGGAGACGTAGAAGCCCCGCAGGCGGGTCTTGGTCAGGGAGCTGCCCTCCAGCAGCGGCTGGTGTCCCTTGGCGACCAGGGCGCGGCCGTAGCGGCGGAACTGCGAGCGGGAGTGCTCGGAGATCAGCGGGCCCATGAAGATGTCGTTGTCGAAGCCGTAGCCGACCGAGAGGCGCTTGGTGTGGCGGACCAGGCTGCTGATGAAGGCCTCGTAGGTGCCGGACTCCACGATGACGCGGGCGGTGGAGTCGTGGCGCTGGCCGGCGGAGACGAAGGCGCCGACCATGACCTCGTACACGGCGCGCTCCAGATCGGCGCCGTCCAGGACGACCGAGAGGGCCTTGCCGCCGGTCTGGTAGAGCACGGGGAGCTCGGGCCGGTCGAAGATCTGACGCCGGATGTCCATGGCGGTGGAGAAGGAGCCGGACATCAGCAGGGCGTCGATGTCGGGGTGCATGCTCAGGCGCTTGCCCGAGGCGGAGCCGGAGCCCTGGATCATGTTCACCACGCCGCGCGGCAGCCGGCACTGGTCCCAGAGCTCGGCGATGAGCTGGCCGCAGCCGGGGGTGAACTTGGAGGGCTTGTAGACCACCGTGTTGCCCGCCAGGACCGCAGCGGCCGTGTTGACGGCGGTGACCAGGATCGGCAGGTTGAAGGGGCAGAGCATGGCGACGACGCCGCGGGGGACGTGGTCGTTGCGACCAGAGAGCTCTTCGGCCACGGCCGGATCGAGGATGGCGTGGCCGCCCTCCAGGAGCTGATCCAGGGTCTTGAGGGTGTCGATGACCTCGGCGCGGGCCTCCCAGACGGGCTTGCCGGTCTCCCGGGTGGCCATGATGACCAAGCGCTCGCGGCCCTTGGCGACGGCCTGGCGGAAGCGGCGCACGGCCGAGGTCCGATCGGTGATCCCCACGCGCCGCCAGATGCGGGCGCTGATCCGGGCGTGCTCCACGGCGTCGTCGACGCTGGCCTCCGAGAAGGCGAAGCGTCCCAGCACGTCGGAGCGGTCACCGGGGTTGACCCCGTTGATGTACCCGTCAACCTGCTCAGGCCGGATGAAGGAGCCGTACACGTAGTCGCCCTTGCGTACAAGGCGGTCGCGGATGTCGTCCAAGCCGGCGCTCCAGGATTGCGTTGTCGGATTATAGCCCTCCCCCGTTCCCGCACCGACAAGGAGCCACCGTGCGCAAGGTCTACAACAACGTCCTGGAGGCCGTGGGCGATACGCCGATCGTCCGCCTGAACAGCGTCACCAAGGGGATCCAGGGCAAGCTCTACGCCAAGCTGGAGATGCTCAACCCGGCCGGGTCCATCAAGGACCGCCTGGCCCTGCAGATCGTCGCCGACGCCGAAGCGGATGGCACCCTCAAGCCGGGCGGCAAGATCGTGGAGGGCACCTCTGGCAACACCGGCGCGGGCCTGGCCATGGTCGCCGCGGTCAAGGGCTACACCTGCACCTTCGTGATGCCTGACAAGCAGTCCGAGGAGAAGCGCGCCGCGCTGCGCGCCTACGGGTCCAAGGTGGTCATCACGCCCACCGCCGTCGAGCCGGAGGACGAGCGCAGCTACTACAGCGTGTCCAAGAAGCTGGCCGGAGAGCCCGGCGCGTTCTACGCGAACCAGTACCACAACCCCTCCAACCCCCGGACCCACCTGCTGTCCACCGGCCCAGAGATCTGGGACCAGATGGGCGAAGAGCTGGACGCGATCATCTGCGGCCTGGGCACCGGCGGCACGATCTCCGGGATCGGCGAGTACTTCAAGAAGACCAACCCCAAGGTCCAGATCATCGGTGTGGACCCCGTGGGTTCGGTCTACTTCGACTACTTCCACACCGGCCAGATGACCCAGCCCTACACCTACGTGGTCGAGGGCATCGGCGAGGACTTCATGCCCTCGACCGTGCAGTGGGAGTTCATCGACGACGTGGTCCGCGTCAACGACGTCGAGTCCTTCCAGATGACCCGGCGCATCGTCCAGGAGGAGGGCATCTTCTGCGGCGGCTCCGGCGGCTCCGTGGTGGCTGGCGCGCTCAAGTGGATCGAGCGCAACGACAAGCCCGACCTCAAGGTGCTGGTCATCCTGCCGGACTCCGGCTCCCGCTACATGTCCAAGATCTTCAACGACTCCTGGATGCGTGAGCAGGGCTTCCTGGACGCCAAGTCCTCGATGGGCCGCGTGCGTGACCTGGTCAAGCACATGGGCACCCGCAAGCTCGTCTCGGTGGGCCCCGATGCGACGGCCGCCGAGGTCATCGGCCTGATGAAGATGAAGGGCGTGTCCCAGGTCCCCGTGCTGGACGACGGCCAGATCGTCGGCATCCTGAGCGAGACCGCGCTGCTGGAGCACAGCCTCAAGAGCGGCGGCGAGAACTCCAAGGTCCAGGACCTGATCCAGATGGACTACTGCACCATCGAGGACGCCGAGTCCGTCGAGGTGCTCACCGACCTGTTCCGTCGCTACAAGGTCGCGTTCGTGGTCAGCTCCAAGGGCAACAGCCACAAGGTCCACGACATCATCACCAAGATCGACCTGATCGACTACATCGCCGCCCGCAACGGAGGCCGCAAGTGAGCACCGAGTCCACCAAGCCCGAGACCCTGGCCATCCACGGCGGCCAGGCCCCCGAGCCCACCACCGGCGCGGTGATGCCCCCGGTCTTCCAGACCAGCACCTACGCGCAGCCGGCCGTCGGCAAGCCCCTGAACGGCTACGAGTACAGCCGCTCCCAGAACCCCACCCGCGAGAAGCTGGAGGCCGCCATCGCCTCCCTGGAGGGCCGGGGCGTGTCCGAGCCCGCCCACTGCGCGGCCTTTGGCAGCGGGAGCGCGGCCACTGCGGCGGTGATGCACCTGCTGTCCGCCGGCGACCACGTGGTCTGCGGCGACGACGTGTACGGCGGCACCTACCGCCAGTTCACCAAGATCTTCTCCCGCCAGGGCCTGGAGTTCTCGTTCGTCGACTTCACCAGCGTCACCCCGGAGCAGGCCATCCCCGCCGGCACCAAGCTGGTGTGGCTGGAGTCGCCCACCAACCCGCTGCTCAAGGTCTCGGACATCGCCGCCCTGGCCGCCCGGGCCCGCGAGGTCGGCGCCATCTGCGTGGTGGACAACACCTTCGCCACCCCCATCTTCCAGCAGCCCCTGGCGCTGGGCGCGCACATCGTGGTCCACAGCACCACCAAGTACATCAACGGCCACTCCGACGTGGTCGGCGGCGCGGTCATCACCACCGACACCGCCCTGTTCGAGCGGATCCGCTTCGTCCAGAACGGCACCGGCGGCGTCCCCGGCATCTGGGACTGCTGGCTCACCCTGCGCGGCATCAAGACCCTGGCCATCCGCATGGCCCGCCACCAGGAGAACGCCAAGGCCCTGGTCACCTGGCTCAAGGCCCACCCCAAGGTCACCCGCGTCTACTACCCCACCGACGAGAGCCACCCCCAGCACGCCCTGGCCACCCGCCAGATGAGCGGCTTTGGCGGCATGATCTCCTTCGAGCTGGACATGGACCTGGCCGCCGCCGAGCGCTTCTGCGCGGCCACCAAGGTGTTCACCCTGGCCGAGTCCCTGGGCGGCGTCGAGTCCCTGATCGAGCTGCCCGCGGCCATGACCCACGCCTCCATCCCCCCCGACGTTCGCCAGAAGATCGGCATCGCCGACGGCCTGGTCCGCGCCAGCGTGGGCATCGAGCACGTGGACGACCTGATCGCTGACCTGGAGCAGGCCATCCAGGCCGTCCAGGCCTGAGCCGACTTGCGCATCGCCCTGCTGGCCCCGGCCCCCGGCATCCCGGTGCTGGGGCCTTCAGGCGCGTCGGCCCACCTGCGCGGGGTCGCCCAGGCCATGGTGGACCTGGGGCACTCCCTGCGCATCGTGGCCTCCCTGGAGCAGGACCGCCGCGGCGTCCACGGCCAGGTCCCCGTCCCCATCGAAACCGTCGGCAACCAAGGCTGGCCGAGCTGGCTGCCCCGCTACCGGGAGCGCCGCGAGACCTGGATCGGCAAGCGCGTCGCCCGGCAGGTCCAGCGCGGCCCCCGCCCCGAGCTGGTCTACGAGCGCTGGAGCCTCTTCTCCCTGGCCGGCCGTGACTGTCAGCGCCGTCTGCGTGTCCCCTGGGTACTGGAGATCAACGCCCCCATCGCCCAGGAGCGCGCCCGCTTCGAGGAGCTCCGCGACCCCGCCTACGCCGCCCGCTGCCAGGCCGTCGCCCTCCGCCACGCAGACCGCTTCGTGGTCGTCTCCCCTTGGCTCGCCAACTGGCTGGAGGACCAGGGGGTCGAAGAGGCGCGGATCCGCCTGGTGCCCAACGGCACCCCCCCTCTGACCGGGGACCGCCCGAACACCCGCAAGCTCCTCGGCGCAGACGAGGACACACTGGTGCTTGGCTTCGTGGGCTCCATGAAGCCCTGGCACGGCGCGGAGCGCCTGCCGGAGCTGGTGGCCGCGGTCCCCGGGGCCCGCGGGCTCGTGGTGGGCGACGGCCCGGTGGCCCCGCCCCCCGGCGTCCACTGCACCGGCCGCCTGGACGAGCAGGGGGTGGCCGACCACATCGCGGCCATGGACGTGGGCCTGCTCCCCTACCCCGCAGACGCGCCCCCCTGGTTCTGCCCCCTCAAGCTGTGGGCCTACCGCGCGCAGGGGACCCCGGTGGTGGCCACGGACGTGGGGGATCTGCGCGCCTGGATTGGCGAAGGGGGCGCTGTCGTGGGCCAGCATGACCTCGCCGATGGGGTGGAGTCCTGGAGAGGTCGCCGAGCGGCCAGGATGCTGCGGCCGTGGACACAGGTGGTGCGCGAGGCGCTGCAAGGTCTCGCCTGAGGGGGTGGGGGCGGATACCCTGAAGGCCATGCAGCTCCTCCTCCTCTCCGCCCTGACCGGCTGTTACCTCCAGCAACTGGAGGACACGGCGGCGCCTCGGGACTGCGAGCAGCGCAGCCTCTTCTACGTGGACGCGGACGGGGACGGCCTGGGCGATGAGACCCAGAAGATCATCGCCTGCGAGCAGCCCTCGGGCGCGGTGACGGAGGCCGGGGACTGCGATGACAGCGACCCGACGCTGACCGACGACTGCGGGGACAGCACCCTGTGCGCGGACGCTGGGGAGGCAGACGACTCCTCAAACAGCTTCTCGAACGCCGAGTTTCCGGAGTGCCCCGACCCACTGACGGCGCCCCATCTGGGCTACGAGGCGCCTGAGCTTTGGCGCTATGCGCTGCTGCTGGGCTGCACGGTGGATGCGGGCTGTCAGGACGGCGACCGCTCGGCTCTGGCCCTGAGCTGCGCGTCCCAGGCGGCCTACGGGGAGGACGAGACCGGCGCGGCGACCACGCCCGAGACCCCGGCGACTTTGACCCTGAGCCTGAACGATGCCTACGCGCTGATCCCGGCGCTGGAGGCCGACGCCCAGCTCGGCGTGCTGCTCTTTGGCGAGGGCGAGCAGCGCTGGGCCGCGGTGTACGACGCCGGCTACGCGCTGCAGCTTGGCTGGGTGGACAGCGCGGGGGCCTACGAGCCCTCGGCCGACCTGATGACGGCGGTGGGGCTGGAGGGGGTGCCGCTCTTTGGCACCCTGAGCCTGGAGGACGCAACGGAGACCTGCCCTTGGGACGACGACAGCCAGCGGGGGCGGGACCTGGGCGTGCTGGCGACCCAGGGTGAGCAGAGCGCCGTGCTGGGGCCGATGGCCTGGACCGAGCTGGACGGGCTGCGGCTGCACACCGGGGCCATGCGCCTGGATCTGGACGGCGACAACGCCCGCACCTTGCTGATCGTGGGGTTGGATTGAGCCAGGACCTGCAGCCCCCGGAGGCCGTCCCGGCCATCCCGACCTCGCTCTACCACAGCGCCATGCTGCGGCGCTTTGGGGCCCTGTTCCACCTGGCGGGCCTGGGCCTGCTCATGCGCAAGCTGCAGATGAGCGAGGAGAGCGCCGAGACCGTGCGCCAGGCCGCCGCGAAGGGCCCGGTGGTCTACGTGATGCACACGCGCTCGCCGGTGGACTACCTGGCGCTGAACTTTGTGCTCAAGCGCCGGCGCCTGCCCCTGGCCAACTACGGCACGGGCGTGTCCACGACGCTGTGGTCTCCCCTGCTGGACGCCCTGGCCGTGGGGCGCGACAAGCTGCTGTGGTTCTTCCGCCACGGGCGCCTGCCCAACCCAGTGGACGTGGGCTGGCTCACCCAGAGCGTGGCCCGAGGACAGCACGCGGCGGTGTTCCTGCGGCGCGCACCCTCGCTGTCCACCCTCTTCGAAGAGGAGAGCTGGCCCGACCCAGTGCCGGCGCTGCTCCAGGCCCAGGAGCGCTCGGAGCGCCCCATTCAGCTCCTCCCCGTGGTGCTCCAGTGGCAGCGCGCCCCCGAGAAGGCGGGGGGCCTGACCTTCCGCGCCCTGGCCGCCGCCGAGGAGAGCTGGGGCTCCTTCAACAAGCTGCTGGGTGCGGCCTTTGGGCAGCGCTCCGCGGTGGTCCAGGTGGGCTCGCCGGTGGACCTGGAGGAGTACCAGGACCGCTTCCGGGGCGACGACTCCAAGCGCCAGGCCCGCCGACTCCGCCGCCTGCTGCGCCGCCACATCTCCCAGGAGCAGCGGGTCCTGACCGGCCCCAAGCTGATGCCCGCGAGCTGGACCCGCCGCCAGGTGCTCACCAGCCCGCGCATCCAGTCGCTGATCGTGCAGGAGTCCCAGGCCCAGAGCCGCCCGGTGCGCTCCATCCAGAAGGAGCTGCTGCGCGAGTACGAGAAGATGGCCGCCCGCATGTCCTTCCGGGGCATCCGCTGGGCCGAGCGGGCGGTGGACTGGCTGTGGAAGAGCCTGTTCCAGGGCATCGACGTCAAGCCCGAGGACATCGAGAAGGTGCGCGCCGCCAAGCGCGAGGGCGTGGCCGTGCTGGTCCCCAGCCACCGCAGCCACCTGGACTACGTGCTCATGACCAGCGTGCTGCACGACAACCAGGTGATGATCCCCCACGTGATCGCCGGGGAGAACCTGAGCTTCTGGCCGCTGGGCCCCTTCTTCCGCAGCTTCGGCGCGATCTTCATCAAGCGCAGCTTCTCCGGAGAGCGGCTCTTCCCCACGCTGCTCTCGGCCTACCTCACGCACCTGTTCCGCCAGGGCAGTACCGTGGAGTTCTTCATCGAGGGCGGGCGCTCCCGCACGGGCAAGTGCCTGCCCCCCAAGCTGGGCATCCTGGGCTACACCCTGGAGTCCGGCCTGGAGGTGCGCGAGAGCCGACCCGACTCCGAGGTGAGCTGGCTCCCCATCAACATCACCTACGAGCAGGTGGCCGAGGAGAAGCCCTACGCCCGCGAGCTGAGCGGCGGCGAGAAAGAGGCGGAGTCCGTGGGCGGCCTGCTCCGCGCCAGCCGCGCCCTCTTCAAGCGCTACGGCCGGGTCTACCTGCGCATCGGCGACCCCATCAAGCTCTCCGAGGTCTGTCCTCCCGCCGAGGACCGCGCCGACTGGGCCCACCTGGAGCTCGACGAGCGCAAGGCCCGCCTGCAGCACCTGGGCGAGCGCCTGGTCGACCGAATCAACAACGAGGCGGTGGTCCTCCCCACCGGACTGGTGGCCCTGGCTCTGCTCGCCCAGGCCGTGCCTGCGGTCCCCGGTCGGGTCCTGGCCGCTCGGATCGAGCGCTTCCGGCAGCTCCTGATCGAGGCGGGTGCGGAGCTCTCTCGCTCCCTGGTCCACCCCTCTTGGGCCCGTCAAGAAGCCCTCGCCCGCTTTGCCCGAGAAGGCATGGTCGAGGAACTGTCGGGCGCCGACGA
This sequence comes from Myxococcota bacterium, assembly GCA_036229005.1. GTDB lineage: Bacteria > Myxococcota_A > UBA796 > UBA796 > CAJQPC01 > CAJQPC01. Next base: position 53,495 of record JAZAMN010000004.1, on the reverse strand, counting down.
CGTGGTGATCCAGCCGGTGCCCAAGCACCGCATCACCCTGGAATACTACAAGAACTCGGTGATGCACCTGCTGCTCCCGGGCAGCCTGGTGGCCGCGGTCATCCGCGCCCGCGGCCAGGAGCGCTTCACCACCCCGGAGCTGCTGCCCCTGCTGGCCTTCCAGCGCGAGCTGCTGCGCCAGGAGTTCATCCTGGACCCCGAGACCGTGGACACCGACCTGCTGGGCAGCGGGCTGGCGCAGCTCGAGCACGTGGGGGCGATCCAGGCCCCCGACGAGCAGGGCCGCTGGACCGTGCTGGAGAAGCCCCGGGTGGGCGAGCTGGCGGAGCTCACCACCAACTTCCTGGAGTCCTACTACCTGGTGCTCCGCGCGGCCGGGCAGCTCCAGGGAGGCAGCAAGGAGCAGGTCAAGGAGCTGCAGCGGGTGGGTGCCCAGTTCCTGGCCGTCCAGGACCTGCGCCGCCCGGAGGCCCTGAACGCAGTCAACCTGCGCAACGCCCTCAGGCAGCTCCAGCAGATGGGCGCCCTGGTCCCCCAGGAGAACAACAGCCTGGCCCTGCACCCCGAGCGGGGCCGGGAGGCCATCCACCTGCTGCGCACCCTGCTCCGCATCGGCGACGTCGGCGACGAGAGCCGGCTGCACGGCCTGTGAGGGCCTGATGGCCAAGGGAGACCGCCGGGTCGACCGCCTCTTTGGCGGTGGGGGCGTGCCCTTCCGCCGGCGAGGGATCCGCGTGCTCCTGGGCATCGGCCTGCCCCTGGACCTGCTGGGGCTCTTGACCTGCACCGGCGTCCCCGGGCTGGTCCTGACGCTGCTCGCGCTTCAGCGCATCGAGGCCGAGCGGGAGCGCGTCCGCCAGGGACAGCTCCCCCTGGCTCTGTCCGGCGAGCTGGTCCGCCTGCGCAAGCTGGCCCTGGGGGGCCTGGGGCTCTGCGCGGCGGGCTTTGTGCTGCAGCTCTGGCTGCTCAACTCGGGCTTCTACCGCGCCCTGCTGGAGCGCTGGAGCGCGGCAGGCTGAGCGCCCCCCCGGGCGCTCGGCTCACTGGGGCATCACTTGGAGGCGAGCAGCCCGGCGTAGGTGGCGACCATGGGGGTGCCCTTGGCGGCCTTCTCGTAGAGCTTGCGCGCCTTGTCGTAGTCGCCCTTGGCGGCGGCCAGGTCACCAGCCAGCATCAGCACCTGCGCGGAGCTGGCGTCCAGCTCCATACCGGCCTTGAGGGCCTCGGCGGCGCCAGCCTGGTCGCCCGCGTTCAGCAGGGCGATGCCGTAGCCGGCCCAGAAGTCGGCGTCGCCAGCGCGGAGCACCTGCTCGCGCTCGTAGGCCTTGACGGCGTCCTTCCAAGCCTTGGCGCTGTCCTGGTAGCCAGCGTCCAGCGCCTCTGCGAGGGCCAGGGACCAGTTGGCGTCCACCCGGGCGCCCTCCTTGAGGGCCAGGGCGCCCTCGGCACCCTGGAGGTCGACCAGGGCGCTGGCGTAGGCGCGGGCCTCGGCCAGGCCGCCGAAGTCAGCGGCGTAGCGGTAGTTGGCCAGCGCGCCGGCGTTGCCGCTGGCGTGCTGTGCGACGGCCAGGGTCAGGGCGCCCTGCGCGTCCAGGTTCTGGTTGATCAGGCGGGCCTGGTACATCGCGGCCAGGGCGTCGTCGTAGCGCTCCTGGGCCAGGTAGGCCTGCGCGGCCACCATGGCGAGGTTCGCGTCCAGGTCCATGTGCTCGTCGAACACCGCCAGCGCCTTGTCGAAGTCGCCCATGGACAGGGCGACCTCGGCCTGGTTGCCCCAGGCCACGTGGCAGCTATGGGTCTGGATCTTGTCGGCCAGGCTGGGGTCCTCCTCGGAGGCCTCGGCCAGAGCGTCGCGCTCGACCAGGGGCTTGTCGGCCCAGGCCGAGTAGAGATCCCCAGCGGTCTGGTAGCTGGCCATCGCGGCCTTGTTCTTGCCCGCGGCGAACTGGGCGTCGCCCAGCAGCAGGTGGGCGCTGCAGGACTCGGGCTTGGCCTCGACCACCTTCTCCGCGTGCTCCAGGGCCTCGGTGCCCATGTCGTTCTGCAGGTAGAGGTTGGCCACGGCCCTGTGGGCGCCGCTCAGGTCGGGGGCCTCTGCGGGCTCCTCACCCTCGGCGGGGGCCGGAGCCTCCAGATCGGCCAGGGCCTCGGCGAGCTCGATGTCCCAGGTGGACACGTAGGCCAGGGTCTCCGCCGGCTTGAAGGCCACGGTCATGGACGCGGGGTCGTAGGCCAGATCCCAGCCGGCGGTCACGCTGCTGTCCAGGGTCACGCCCCCAAAATCGGGGTAGTACGGCGGGTTGTTGTAGCCCTGGGCCATCAGCAGCAGCGACGCGCCGCCCACGCTGACCTGGGAGAGGTAGTAGCGGTTCAGACCGAAGGTGGTCAGGGGCTCGCCCTCCACCATGTCGTCGTCCACCATGACGCTGGGGCCGCCCAGGTACACCAGCGCATCCTGGCCGTTGACCTGACCGTTGATCACGATCGCGTCGGTGCTCAGGTACTGCTTCTCGCGCATGTACTTGAAGTAGGTGCCGCCCATGCTGCTGTAGGGCACGGCCTCACCGACCGCAGCGACCAGCGCCTCGCCCTCGGCGCCAGCCAGCGCGAAGCGGGCCACACCCTCGGAGGGGAGCAGCGCCACCGCCAGCTCGGAGAAGGCGTGCAGGCCCAGCTTGTTGCCGCCGATGCGCACGTTCACGTCCCGCAGGACCAGCTCACCGATGTGCATCTCGGGGATCACGGCGACCTTGCCGCCCTGATTCTCCTTGACCTTGGCGCCCGCCGCGGCGGCGAAGCCCTCGGTCACCCAGATGCCCTGGCTGTTGAGGTCCACCGAGAAGGCGTGGAAGGCCTCGCTCTCGGGCAGGGTCACCGCCAGCTTGGGGGCGGGATCGCCGCGGAAGTCGCTGTAGAGGGGGACCTCGACGGTGCCGGACAGCTCCACGGTGCCGGGCGCGTACTCGTACTTCTCGTACTTGAGCTTGCCCTTGGGCAGGTTCTCCTTGATGCTGTAGTCGTCCTGGGCAGCGGCCAGAGGAGAGGCCAGCATCAGGGTGAGAAGCAGGTTCTGCATCGGGGTACTCCAGAGAGAGGGGCCCATTAGCCCGGCGACACCCGGGTGGCACATGCACGCGCCCCAACAAAGGGGCCAGGGTTCGCCAGGGGGTGCCCTCGGCGGGCCCACATGCTAACGGAGGCTCACCCCAGAGGGCCATCGCCCGCCCATCAGGAGCTCCCCATGTCGGCCATCTTCGAAGTGCACGGACGCCAGGTCCTGGACTCCCGCGGCAACCCCACTGTGGAGGTCGAGGTCTCCCTCGAGGACGGCTCCGTCGGGCGCGCCATCGTCCCCAGCGGCGCCTCCACCGGAGAGCACGAGGCTGTGGAGCTCCGCGACGGCGGCGACGCCTGGATGGGCAAGGGCGTCTCCGGCGCCGTCCGCAGCGTCAACCAGGTCCTCAGCCGCCACCTGGTCGGCTACGACGCCACCGATCAGGTGGTGATCGACCAGCTCCTCCTCGCCTTGGACGGGACCCCCAACAAGAGCAAGCTGGGGGCCAACGCGCTGCTGGGGGTGAGCCTCGCAGTGGCCCGCGCCGCGGCCCTCTCTCAGGACCTGCCCCTGTACCGCTACATCGGCGGCACCAACGCCCGCGTGCTCCCCGTCCCGATGATGAACATCGTCAACGGCGGCGCCCACGCCGACAACAACGTGGACGTGCAGGAGTTCATGGTGATGCCCGTGGGCTTCGAGCGCTTCTCGGACGCCCTGCGCTGCGGCGCCGAGATCTTCCACACCCTCAAGAAGGTGCTCAAGGCCCGCAACCTGAACACCGCCGTGGGTGACGAGGGCGGCTTCGCCCCCAACCTGGGCTCCAATGAAGAAGCCCTGAAGCTGATGTCCGAGGCGGTCGAGAAGGCCGGCTACTCGCTGGGCGATCAGGTGCGCTTCGCCCTGGACGTGGCCGCCAGCGAGCTCCACAGCGGCGGCAAGTACAGCTTCGGCGGCGACAAGCTCAGCGCCCAGGAGCTGGTGGGCGTCTACGCCGACTGGGCCAAGCGCTACCCGCTGGCCAGCATCGAGGACGGCCTGGACGAGAACGACTGGGACGGCTGGAAGGCTCTGACCGAGCGCCTGGGCGACAGCGTGCAGCTCGTGGGCGACGACTTGTTCGTCACCAACACCGAGCGCCTGCAGATGGGCCTGGATCGCGGGATCGCCAACTCCATCCTGATCAAGGTCAACCAGATCGGCACCCTCACCGAGACCCTGGACACCATCGCCCTGGCCACCTCCCACGGCTACACCAGCGTGATGAGCCACCGCTCCGGCGAGACCGAGGACACCACCATCGCCGACCTGGCGGTGGCCGTGAACTGCGGGCAGATCAAGACCGGCTCGCTGTGCCGCACCGACCGCATCGCCAAGTACAACCAGCTCCTCCGCATCGAAGAGGAGCTGGGTGAGGGCGCGCGCTACCTGGGCGCCGGCGCGCTGCGTCGCTGAGCGCTGGGGACTCAGGGCCGAGCCGCACTCAGTGGCGGCTACGGGGTCTGAATGAGCGAGGGTTGGTGGCTACGGGGTGCGGATGAGCGCTTCCCCGAGGCTACGGGCACTCAGTGAGCGATCTGGTGACCGAATCGCCCCTCAGACGGCCAAAACGGCTCAAGATCCGGCGAATCCGGGTGATTCTGGGCCGGTTCGGTGGCCAGAGCGCTCACCGGTGGGGCGTAGCCTCAGCAGAGCGCTCACTCGAGGGCCGTAGCCTCCCCCACTGCGTCATTCAGGGGCCGTAGCCACCCCAGGCGCATCACTCAGGGGCCTACTCCAGTACGCACCCGTCTCGCTCGCTCACCCACCGCGCACGAGACGGGGACATGCCCAGCGCCCGTGAGGTCACCCGCTTGGCCTCGTAGTCCACGCGGATCTTGGCCACGTCGGGGCTGACCTTGAGGTAGGCCTTGCAGGTCTCCTCGTCCCTGCCGGTCACGAAGATGCAGCTACACCCTTCTTTCGCGGCGAAACCGGTGGCCAGCATCAGCAGGGCGTTGTCGTAGGTCTCGGGGGGCGGCGTGGAGACGAAGCCCTCGGGGGGCTCTGGCAGCGCGACGGTCACCTGCTCGGGGGTGGCGACCGAGACGCCCTCGACGCTTTCGAGGGCAGCCTCCAGGCCGGCGGGGTCGGCGAGCACGTCGGCGAACACGTCCTCGCCCGAGCCCCCCAGGGTCCCCAGCAGCCGCGCACCGTCGGGGGCAGAGGCCGGCGGGCTGGTGGCGCTCTCCCCGCGGGACTCGGCCAGCGCCATCGCCATCGGCAGCCACTGGTTGTCGTCGATGCTGTGGTCGCGGTCGTCCGCGGTCATCACCGCCACGAGCTCCTGGTCCGGCAGCACAAAGATGCGCTGGTGCCAGTGCCCCTGGGCGGCGAAGGCGTTCATGGGGACATCCGACCAGCGCGGGCCCTCGCCCTCGGCGGGGTTGGGCCAGTTCACCCAGAACTGCCGGCCCTGGTTCTCACCCGGTCCTCGCTCGCGGTTGGATCCCCCAGCGGCGGCGGGGTTCAAGGTGGTCGCGGCGGTGAGCCAACCCTCTGGAACATGCCGCTCGGTCGCTCCTCCCGGGCCCTCCCAGCAGCCGTCGTTGAGCAGCAGGTGCCCAAAGCGCGCCGCGTCGTGGGGGGTCAGGTACAAATAGGAGCTGCCCACCGGTGTGCCGCTGGCGTCCCGCTCCCAGGTCGCCGACTCGATGCCGATGGGGTCGAAGAGCAGGGTCCAGGCGTAGTCCCGGCCAAAGTGGGGCTCCAGCACCGAGCGCACCACCGCCGAGAGCAGGTTGGTGTCGCCGGAGCTGTACTGGTAGGTGCTGCCCGGTGGGTCCTGCAGGTTCAGGCTGCCCACGAAGCGGCTCATGTCGTAGCGGCCCGCCCCGTAGAGCATGGCGAGCACCGCCGAGGCCGTGGGCGACTCCCCCTCGTAGGTCTCGCGCCACGCGATGCCGCTGGAGAACTCCATGAGCTGGTGCACCGTGACCTGGCAGGTGTCGGCGGACTCCGTCTCCACGTACTCGCAGACGCTCAGGGTGGGGTCCAGCAGCCCCCGGTGCTCCGCGATACCCGCCAGCACCGCCGTGAAGGACTTGCTCGCCGACCAGTACAGGTGCTTGGACTCCGGCGTATAGCCCGCCGCCGCGCGCTCGTAGATCAGCGCCCCCTGGTGGAAGATCGCGAGCTGGTCCGTGCGGATCCCGGCCCGATCCGGCAGCCGCTCGGGGAACAGCAGCGTGTCGAGCTGGGAGCTGAGCTCTGGGCTGACCTCACCGCGGGCATCACCGAAAGACTCGGTGGGCGCGTAGAGCGTCTGAGGACAGGTGGCGTAGGCGAGGTGCGTGAGGAGCAGAATCATGCCCCCACTCTACTCCGTGCGCCGGCCTCGGATCCGGGCCAGCAGGGCTTGCAGCTCATCGGGGTGGAAGAAGGCCGGGTAGAGCGCCAGCATGGCCCAGGGGAAGATGCCAAGCTGCATGGTCAGGGCGATGCCCAGGTGCAGGATGGCGCCGACCGCGACCAGCCAGAGACGCACATCAAAGCGCAGGAAGAAGCTCCGGAGTCGACCCCCACGCTCCGCGGTGAGCCGGAACCAGTAGGCCAGCAGGAACAGGGGCGCCCCCCACTCGAAGAGCTTGGTGGCGGCGGTGCCGATGCGCAGCGGCCACACCATGCCGTCCAGCCAGCCCATGCCCGCCCAGTCAAAGCGCGCGATGTGCGGGTCGTGGAGCACCACGTAGAGCGCGTTGTAGCCCCCCAGCGGGGTCCAGGTCAGCGCGGTCTTCTGCACGCCGGCCAGAAAGTAGATGAGCACGAGCTGGATGATGATCAGGTGGCGGGGCCAGGCTGGAGCCAGGCTGCCGTCTCCCAGCCACGAGCCGGTCTTGAGGCGCGCGGGCAGGCTCAGGGTGTCCCCGCAGCGGGAGAAGACCAGGATGAGCATGACGTTGCGCAGGGCCAGGTCGATGCCGCGGTCGCCCAGGGGCAGGATCAGCGCGGTCTGGGCGTAGGCCAGCACCAGCAGCACGCCGACCACCGCGGGGGCGACGCCCAGGGTCCAGAGCACCAGCATCAGCAGGATGAAGCCCCACAGACCCCAGGCAAGCTCCGGTCCCGGGTCGAAGAAGCCGAAGATCTCCGGGGGCTTGGCCCGCTGCAGCACGCGGGAGGGCAGGCCGCCGTACTCTTCGGGGGACCAGAGCTCGTCGGCGATGCCGTGCAGCCCGATCTCGGCAAAGTCCCAGAGCAGCACCAGCCCCACGAAGATGCGGATCAGCGCCAGCATCGTGGGGAGCTCCCGCAGAGACCACAGCCCCACCCAGCGCTGCCAGAGGGCCTTCACAGCCGGCCCTCCTGCTCAAAGCCCGCCCGGGTGCGCACGCGCTTGTGCTTCTCCTTGGTGCTCGGGTCCTTGGGCTCACCGGGGAGCGTGACGTGGCCGCGCACGTAGTGGACCTGCACCGCGCTGGCCTCGGGGTGCTCGCGCAGGGCCATCAGCGCCACCCAGTCCACGAAGTTGTCGTAGCTCTGCCGGGCGTTGTTCGCGTTGTCGTCGTAGACCCCGCGGATGCGGCGGAACACGAACAGGCGCTTGTTCCAGTCGTGCTCGGGATCCAGGGGCAGGTAGAGCGGCCGCCACTGGCCATCCACCTGGAGCTGGATGTGCATGGTGTGCGGGAAGGAGTTCGGGTAGGTGAACAGCCCCCAGGCCTGCCCGGTCCCGGTGAGCCGCAGCAGGGGCCGGATGGGCTTTATGGACTCCTTGCGGGCCTCCGCCAGGCCGCCGAAGCGCTCGATCAGCTCGGCCTTGAGCTCGTCCGGGGTGCGCTCGATCCCCACGCCGGAGAGGATGCCGGACCAGCGCGCCAGCTCCTCGTCCGCGATGGGGTGCTTGAAGCTGGCCTCGGAGACCTTGCCCGGGATCGGCAGCGCCAGGTAGCCGTGGACGGCCAGCACGAGCGCCAGCAGCGCAGCTCGGACGTGATCCCGGGAGGTGAAGGCCATTCGCCGCGTTAACGCAGAAGAGATGCGGGGGCGCGCCCGCGGATCCGGGATGCGTGCGCTAGGGTAGGGACGGATGCTGACGACACTGCTGACCATTGGGTGCCTCTCGGCCCAACCTGACGACGCCTCGGTGGAGGCCCACACCCAGTGGGAGATCCTCGGCACCGGCGAGGACAGGAGTGGCGAGGCCGTGTTCAACCTCGGTGACCTCGACGGCGACGGGATCGACAACCTGGGGGTGGCCACCGAGACCGGCGAGAACGGTGGGCGCCCGGTGCTCCACATCCTCACCGGCCACGAGACCTCCCTGAGCGAGTCCACGCGCCGAATCGAGCTGGGCGCGCTGGGAGAGTGGCTCGTCCCCCTGGGCTCCTGCGCGGAGCCCTTCACGCCGGGGCACAGCGCGGTGCAGGCCCTGGGGGATCTCGACGGCGACGGGCTGGGCGAGCTGGCCATCTCCCAGCCGGACACCGAGCACGGGCTGGTGCACATCTTCACCGGCGCGCAGCTCGCGCAGGAGGGCGCCCTGGCCTTCGAGCAGGCCGCGCTGCAGATCGGCGGCCGGGAGAACGCCTGGCGCCTGGGGCTGGACCTGGACGCCGGGGATCTGGACGGCGACGGCTTGATGGACCTGGTCGTGGGCGCCCCACTCACCGGCATGCCCGCCCGCGCTGGGGAGGTCTGGATCTTCTTCGGCGCGGACCTGGCCGCCACGGGCAGCGGCTTCCACCGCGCCGACACCCTGGGGGCGCGCTTCCAGATGGACTCGGACGGCGCGTACCTGGGCGACCGGGTGCAGGTGAACAGCGACATGGACGGCGACGGCCTGCCCGACATCCTGGCCCTGGCGCCGGCCTGCGACGGCGGCAGCCAGGCGGGGGCGATGCTCCTGAGCAGCAAGCTGCTGCCCGCCGCCGGCCGCGAGCAGAAGGTGGACTGGGGCGACACGCCGGCGCAGATCTCGGTGACCCCGGGGCACATGGGCCTGGTCGCCCTGAGCGATACGGACGGCGACGGCGTGGGGGAGTTCGCACTGCCCGGCTGGCCAGGCACCCCGGCCGAGCAGGCTTCGGCGACCCAGCTCGGGGTGTTCGAGGGCCCGGAGCTCGCCTGGATCACCACCCTGCAGACGGGCAACAACTCCTTCACCCAGCAGGCCGCCTGGCCGGAGCAGCGGGCCTTGGTCGCCCTGGACCGCGACTCGCTGATCCGTGTGCGCGCCCCCACAACCCGCAGCGGCTGGCAGAAGCTGGACAGCCTGCTGCTCCCCTGCGAGTCCTCGGTCGAGGTCAGCGAGCACCGCATCGCCACGGGGGACTTCGACGGCGACGGCCAACAGGAGCTCGCGGTCGGCCACCCGAAGGCGCCGTGCAGCGGGGCCGCCGAGGGGATGGGGTGGATCGGGGTGCTGGAGTGGGAGCCGAGTCTCTAGGCTCGACGGGCGTCAGATTCAGCACGCCCTGCGGGCTCAGCCGAATCGACGGGGCGTCAGATTCGAGCCCCCGACCTGCGGTCGTGGACTGCGAATCGACGTAGCGTCAGATTCGACCCCTCCGACCTGCGGTCGTGGACTGCGAATCGACGTAGCGTCAGATTCGACCCCTCCGACCTTCGGTCGAGGGGTGCGAATCGACGTCAAAGAGCCGAAGGACGCCGCCACAGCAGAGAATCGTAGAGACAGAACACCGAGCAATCCGCGTCCGGGAGCGCGCTCCTGGCTGGACTGCAGCCCATGCTCTGCGGCGACGTCCTTCGTCTCCGCGTGTCCTCGACTGCTGCAGGAGTCGTGCCAGGTTTTTGGGCGGTCAACGGGGGCTTTGGTGGGCCCTGGGTGATTCAGGATCCACCCCCCTCCTCACTCAGGGGGTGTTTGTTGACCCTCCTGCGGGGGGAAGACCTCCAACACGAAGTAGTCGTCGGTGAAGCTATAGCCGCGCTCCATGAAGGAGTCTTCGAGCTGATAGGTCATGGCGGCCGCGGGCGGGAGGGCCCACCCCGACACGGTGAGGTCCTCGTAGGTGGTGAAGCGATCGGGCTCCACCGGCGAGGCCACCATGATGCGGATCTCCTTGGCGTTGATGTCCCCAGGCTTCATCAGCGGGAAGAGGTACAGCGTCTGCTCCTCGCGGCCCAGGGCGGCCCCGCGGGTGATGCTCACGCGCAGCTCGTACTGGGCGGTGCCGGTGACGGTGAGGGCGTCGGCCTCGACGCTGGCGTCCTCCCAGGCGGTGACGGGGGCGTCGGGCAGGGCGTCGAAGGGCCAGCTCCGGGTCATCCACAGGAAGAACATGACCAGGGAGAGGGCCAACACACCCATCAGGGCACTGAGTTTCTTCACGCGGGGGTCCTCCGGGGCGGGGCGCCCCGGGCCCTCTATCGGGTGAGCGGGGCGGGGTCCTGATCGTCTGGGCTTCCATCCCCATCAGTGTCCGCGCGGTTGGGATCGGTTCCCAGAGCCAGCTCCTGATCGTCGCGGAGACCGTCCCCGTCCAGGTCCAGGTGGGCCGGGCTGCTGAAGGCGCGGTAGGGCTCCTGGCCGGCGACCTGCACGATCCAGCCCTCCCGGAGCTCCCAGAAGTCGCTGAGCCCGTCGGTGGTGCCGTCGCCCTGGGCGTCGGAGTCGATCTGGCCGTCCAGAGAGCCGTTGAGGGCCTCCTCCCGGGCGGAGATGCCGTCGCGGTCCTTGTCCTGGGTGTAGACCAAGGTGAACTGGTCGCCGGGAAAGAGCGGGACGTCCAGGATGTTGTCGTAGTCGACGGGGCTGGCGGCGTCCTCGCGGACCACGAAGCCCACCCAGCCGGCGGCCATGTAGCGCAGGCCGGGGCCCTCGGTCTCGGAGTAGCCGGGCGCGTCCAGGCCCTCCCAGGGATCGGGGTCGCCCTCCCAGACCAGCGTGTCGCGGCCGTCCACGGAGAGCAGCTGCTCCTGTCCGCCGGTGTGGGGGCTGGTGTGGGTGTCCAGGGACCAGGCGATCTCCAGGCTGTCCAGGGCGCGGGAGAGCGGGACGCCGGCGTAGTCCCCGTAGGGCTCGCGGTCGACGCTGGCGGCGAGATCGATGTGCTCGACCTCCCCCTCCCCGAAGTCCAGGGTCAGGCGGGCGGTGTTCTGGTAGACCTCCTCGAACTGGTAGTCGAAGTCCACGCCGTCCTCGTCCGACATGGCGTAGCTGGCGGTGCGGAAGACCAGGGTCCGGGGGTTGGACATGGCCTGGGCCACGGCCGTGGGATCCGCGCCCTCGGTGGAGAGGATGAGTCCGGACACGGACTCCCCGGGGCCCAGGGTCACGAAGTCGAACTCGGGCCGCAGGGTGCCCAGGGGCATGAGCAGGCCGGCGCTGTAGGTGTAGACCAGCAGGCCGTAGTCGGAGAGCACGTAGGCCCTCTCGCTGGTGTTCTCCAGGTCCACGAGCACCTGCACGCGGGCGCCCTGCACGCTGTAGGACTCGCTGCTGCTGCGCTCGCTGTAGTCCTGGTAGGCCTGGGTGCTCTCCTGCCAGGCGCCCTCGCTGACGCCCATGGTCTCGTTGGCGCTGGAGCGCTGGCTGCTCTCCAGGGCGGCCGTGAGGCTCACCGAGCCGCCCCCCAGGTCGGTCCCGCAGCAGGAGGCGTTGATCTCCTGCGTGCTGCTGTAGGTGGTGGAGAAGTCGATGCTGGCCTCCCACGCGAACAGAGAGGACTTGCCGCCCTCGGAGCCGGAGTCCGAGCTGAGGCTGGCCTTGTGGAAGGTCGTGACGCCCTCGCTGCTGGCGTAGACCACGTCCAGGCTCAGATCCACGGTCGCGTCCGGGGTCAGGGACATGGCGAAGGTGGGCATCTCGGCCACGTGGGCCAGGCGGCTGGTCGACTGCAGCTCCTCGTAGTCGGAGAGCCCGTCGCCGTCGCTGTCGCTGAGGCTGGGGGAGGTCGCGCCGTCCCCGGGGACCCCGTCCGCGTCCAGATCCAGCTCCGCGCCGTCAAAGAGGGAGCTCAGGGGAGGCGCCGGGAAGTCGGGGTCCGAGCCGCGGCTGTCCGCGTCGCTGTCCACGTGGGAGGGGCTGGTCCCCCAGCGCATGACCTCGTCGTAGTCGGAGAGGCCGTCGCCGTCGGTGTCTGCGGCCATGGGGTCGCAGCGGTACCAGAGCTCCTCCTGGTCGTCCAGGCCGTCGCCGTCGCTGTCGGCCACCGTGGGGTCCGAGCTGACGGTCACGCTGACGGTGTCCTCGCTGTACCCCGTGGTGTTCAGTGAGATGGTCCAGCCGGCCACCTCTTCCTGGTAGGTGAGCCCATCCCCGTCGGAGTCAGAGCGCAGCTCCACCTCTTCTGGAGACTCGGGGGTGCAGGCGAGCAGGAGCAGGAACATGGGCACCTCAAGCGCCGTAGCAGGTGAAGGTCTCGGACTGCAGGCCCCAGGAGTCATGGGCGAAGAAGAGAAACTCGGTGGTGCGGGGAATCTCGACCTGGGCCCAGCTGTAGTCGGCGAGCATGCTTCGATCGAAGAAGGCGGAGGCCTCGGCGGTCGGATCGAAGAAAACGGCCGGGGCGTATCCGAAGCCGACGACCTCCTGGACCTTGACCGCGTCTCCGTCCGCGTCGGTGACGGTGACGGTGATCTCGGGGACGTCGTAGCGCTGCTCGTAGAAGAGGCCGTTCCAGAACTCGTAGTCCACGTAGACCACGCTGCACCCCGTGATCACGGGCGCCGAGAAGCTGTTGAAGGTGAGCGGGTCGAGCGCCAGGGGGCCGTCGTACTCCAGCTCGTAGCTGTCGCTGAGCCCGTCGTGGTCGGTGTCCGGGTCCAAGGGGTCCAGCCCCAAGGCCTGCTCCTCGGGGTCGCTCAGGCCGTCCTCATCCAGGTCCGCGCTGCCGGGGTGGGGCAGCACGCGGTAGGCGGTCCCGCCGGTGACCTGCACCTCCCAGCCCTCGCGGGCCTCCCAGAAGTCGCTGAGGCCGTCCCCGTCGCTGTCCAGGCTGTCGTCGGAGCTCCCGCGCAGGCGCTCCTCGTGGTCGGTGATGCCGTCGTGGTCCAGGTCCTCGGTGTAGATCAGCAGGGCCTGATCCCCGGCCTCCAGCGGCGCCTGCAGCAGGTCGCCGTCGTAGGGCTCGGCCTCCCGCTCCAGGAAGGCGAACCAGGCCTGCTCCAGCCAGGCGTCCCCCGGTCCGTCCGTGTAGCTGTAGCCGGGCGCGTCCAGGCCCTCGAAGAGGCTGGGGTCCGACTCGAAGGTGACCGTGGGCACCCCGTCGATGGTGTAGAGCAGCAGCCCGTCCCCGTCGAAAGGCGCGGCGCTGTGGGAGACGCCGACGTGGTCCAGGATCTCGGACACGCTGCGCCCCACGGGGTCACCGGCCCCGTCTCGCCCCACGTTCGCGGCGACCTCGATGCGGCGCAGGTCCCCGTCCCCGCCGTCGATGACCAGGGTGGCCGCGCGCTGCTGGATGTCCTCGAGCTGGAAGTCCAGGTCCACCCCCTCGCTGCCCTCGAGCTGGTAGGTCGCGGGGGCGAAGTGCAGGGAGCCGGGGTTCACCAGCAGCGCCATCATCCGGTCGCTGTCGATGTCGTCGACCGAGAAGATCAGCGTCGCGCTCTCCCCCCGCGACAGGGACAGCACGTCCTGGTCGGTGCGCAGGGTCGCCAGGGGCTTGAGGCCGCCCTCCAGCAGGTCATAGGTGCTCACGACCATCGACAGGTTGGACAGGGAGAAGCTGCGCTCTCCGGTATTGACCACGTCCATCGAGACCTGCAGGGTGCCCCCGTCGATGGTCTGGCTCTGGGTCTGCGAGGCGGTCTGGTACTCGTTCCACATGGACCGCGCCGCGACCTTCCAGTCGTTGTTGACCTGGTAGGTCCCGCCCCAGTTCTGGCCCACCCCGATGCTGACGCTCTCGGTCAGCGAGCCCTCCACGCCCAGCCCCACAGCGCTGCTGCTGGCCGACAGGGAGAGCTTCCCCGTGACCTCCAGGCTCTCGCTCATGAACGCGGAGAAGCCCTCGGTGTTGGTGTCCTCGGTGCTCCACGAGCTGTAGGTCTGGCTGCTCTGCAGCGTCTCGTACTTCTCGCTGTTCTCGTTTGAGGCCCCCAAGGTCGTGTTCAGCGACATCCGGACGTCGCTGCCCGGCGTCATCGACACCACGAAGCTGGGCCGCTCCGCCACGATGGCGTCCCGCGTCGGCGAGAGCAGCTCCAGGTGGTCGCTGGCCCCGTCCCCGTCCGTGTCCGCCTGGATGGGGCTCGTCGCGGTGGGGCTCGCGTTGCCGTCGGCGTCCAGCGCCAGCTCCGCCCCGTCAAAGAGGCGGGCCAGAGGCACCCCGCTGCCGTCGCTCAGCCCGCCAGCCGAGTCGCCATCCGTGTCCACGCTCGTGGGGCTCGTGGACCAGCGCTCCAGCTCGTCCAGGTCGCTCAGCCCGTCGCCGTCGGTGTCCGCGCGCTCCGGGTCCGTGCCCGCGGCCCGCTCCTGGGCGTCATCCAGGCCGTCCCCGTCCGTATCCGCCACCAGCGGGTCCGAGTACGCCACCCGCGCCGTCCGGGCGTCCGGCAGCGCCGTCTCGTCGACCGTGATCGCGAAGCCGTCCAGCTCCTGCTGGGTCGTCAGGCCATCGCCGTCCGGGTCGGCGGTGGGATCCAGGGCGCTTTCGTCTTGCCCTCTACAGGCCAGGAGGGAGAGGAAGAGAAGCATGCGGGGCTCCGTTGCCCACCCAAGTTAGGGCCTTGGGTCCCAGCCTACTGTTTCTGTCGATTTCGCCTGCGAGGTCACCCGGATGCCCACTGGACCCCGCATCTTCGTCGACCGCGGCGGCACCTTCACGGACGTGGTCACCCTGCACCCCGACGGCCAGGCCGAGCTCCGCAAGGTCCCCAGCGATCGCGCCATCGTGGGCCAACTCGCCGCCGGCAACCCCCTGGTCTTCGGCACCACCGTCGCCACCAACGCCCTGCTCGAGCGCACCGGCGTCCCCACCCTGCTCCTGGTCACCCGAGGCCTGGGCGACCTGGTCCGCATCGGCGACATGGCCCGCCCCGAGCTCTTCGACCCCGACGCCGAGTGGCCCGCCCCCCTCTGCACCCAGGTCCTGGAGGTCGACGAGCGCCTGGACGCCCAAGGCCGCGTCCTCAGCCCCCTGGTGCTCCCCGATCTCTCCGGGGTCGAGGAGGGGATCCAGGCCGTCGCCATCGTCCTGGCCCACGCCCCAAAGAACCCGGCCCACGAGCTCGCGTTGGAGGCCGCTCTGCGCAAGCGAGGTCTACACGTCTCGCTCGGACACCGCGTCGACCCCGAGCTCGGCCTGCTCGCCCGCATCGAGACCACCCTGATCGACGCCGCCATCACCCCCGTGCTCCACGCCGCGATGGCCCGCGACCAGATCCCCGCCGGCGCCCAGGCCATGCGCTCCGACGGCAGCCTCTGCCCAGCCCCCCAGCTCCACGCGCCCGAGGCCGTCCTCAGCGGCCCCGCCGGCGGTGTGCTCGCCGTCGCCGCGGTCGCCCAGCAAGCGGGATTCGAGCGGGCCGTGGGCCTGGACATGGGCGGCACCAGCACCGACCTCTGCCGCGTCGAAGCCGGCGCCCTCCCCCACCGCGAGGGCGAGGTCCGCGTGGCCGGCCTCCGCCTGCGCCGCCCCATGCTGGAGGTCGAGACCATCGCCGCCGGCGGGGGCTCCATCCTGCGCAGCGACGGGCACCGCCTCAGCGTGGGCCCGGACTCCGCGGGCGCCCACCCCGGCCCCGCCTGCTACGGCCGCGGCGGGCCCCCCACCCTCACGGACGCCGCGCTGCTCGCCGGACTCGTCGATCCCGAGGCCTTCGATCCCCCCCTGGATGCCAGCCGCATCGCTCTGCCCGGCGACCCCAACGACTTCCTGGAGCTGGCCCGCGAGCTCATGGCCCAGGCCGCCCGCCGACTGGCCGCCGCCCGGGGGGTGGACCTGCGCGACCACGCCCTGGTGGCCTACGGAGGCGCCGCCGGACAGCACGCCGCCGGGGTCGCCGAGCGCCTGGGTATCGACACCGTGCTCGTCCACCCCTGCGCGTCCGTCCTCAGCGCCTACGGCCAGTGCCTCGCGCGCAGACAGGAGCGCGCGCTGGTGTCCCTGTGGCAGCCGCTGGAGGAGGTGGACCTGGAGGCCCAGTGGGTCCAGCTCTCCGCCTCCCTCCCCGATCTGGGCGCGCTCGAACGCAGCGTCAGCCTGCGCGTCCAGGGCAGCGACCACCACCTGGAGCTGAGCGCCGGCCCCGAGCTGGACGCGCGCTTCCGCAGCGAGCACCAACGCCGCTACGGCCACCTCCCCGAAGGCCCCCTGGAGGTCGTCAACGTCAGCGTCCGCGCCCTGGGTCCCAAGCCCCCCATGCCCCGCGTCCAGGCCGACCCCTTCGGGCTGGGCAGCGCGCGGGTCCAGGGCCCCACCGTGCTCCGCTGCAGCAGCACCTCGCTGTGGGTCCCCAGCGGCTGGGAGGCGCACAACACCAACGGACTCCTGAGGTTGGACCGAATCTCTCGCGCACCCCGATCCACCTCGACCGAGAACACCCCCTACGGCGCCGCCCTCTGGGGCGCCCGCTTCATGGCCGTCGCCGAGCAGGCCGGCGAGGTCCTCCGCCGCACCGCCCGCAGCGTCAACATCCGCGAGCGCCTGGACTTCTCCTGCGCCGTGTTCGACGAGGCCGGCCGCCTGGTCGCCAACGCCCCCCACATCCCCGTCCACCTGGGCGCCATGGGCGAGACCGTCCGCGACGTCCTCCAGCACGCCGACCTCGACGCCGCCCAGGCCTGGCTCTCCAACGACCCCCAGGCCGGCGGCAGCCACCTCCCCGACCTCACCGTCGTCTCCGCCGTCGAGCACCAGGGGCGCCGCTTCTGGGTCGCCAGCCGCGGTCACCACGCCGACGTGGGCGGCCTCACCCCGGGCTCCATGCCCCCCCACTCCACGCGCCTCGCCGACGAAGGCCTGGTCTTCCGCCGCGTCCCCCTGCTCTCCCGCGACGGTCGCTTCCTGCCGCCCGAGCTCCCCGGCTGCCGCCAGCCCCAGACCGTGCTCGCCGATCTGCGCGCCCAGGTCGCCTCCAACCACCACGCCGCCAAGGGGCTCCGGGAGCTGGGAGAGGCCGATCTGCTGCGCACCTGGATGGCCCACCTCTTCGACCTGGCCGACCAGTCCAGCCGGGCTCTGCACCGGCGCCTGCGCGCCGGATCCGCCAGCGAGGTCATCCGTGGCATCCCCGTCCACGTGTCCATCTCCACCGACCCCGCCCAGGGCCTCATCGTGGACTTCGCCGGCACCGAGGGTCCCCACAGCGGCAACCTGAACGCGCCCCCCGCCGTCGTGCGTGCCGCGCTGCTCTATGTGCTCCGTTGCCTCGCCGGGACCGCGCTGCCCTTGAACGAAGGTGCCCTCCGTCACGTCCAGCTCCGCCTGCCCAGCCCCAGCCTGCTCTCCCCGCCCCCGGGCGCCGCGGTGGTCGGCGGAAACGTCGAGACCAGCCAGCGCGTCGTCGACCTGCTGCTCTCCGCGCTGCAGGCCCGCTCCCCCAGCCTGGGCACTATGAACAACCTATCCATGGGCGGCCCCGGCTGGTCCCTCTACGAGACCATCGGCGGCGGTGTCGGCGCCTCCCCAAAGGGCCCCGGGCGAAGCGGCCGTCAGACCCACATGACCAACACCCGGATCACCGACGTCGAGGTGCTGGAGACCCGCCTCCCCCTCCGGGTCCACCGCTTCGGGCTGCGGCCTGGCTCGGGCGGCGCTGGGCGCCATTCCGGCGGCCAAGGACTGCTGCGTGAGCTCGAGCTGCTGGAGGGCGGGACCGCGGCGCTCCTGGGAATCGCCGACCCGCCCCGCGCCGGCCTTGAGGGTGGGCAGGCCGCCACCCCCCGCTGCCTGGAGCTGCACCACCAGGGCGCCTGGGTCCCCTGGGACGGGCAGGCCACCGAGCTGGCCCCGTGCGACCGCGTGCGCGTGCAGACCGCTGGGGGCGCTGGCTGGGGGAGCCTGTCAAGAATCCAGCAAGACCGGCCTTGAGACCGACCAAAGGGGACGCTACGATGCGGAACTGCGTGGCTCTCTGAGCTCCGCCGACCAGCCAGCGAGGCCCCCGTGCGCGTTCTACTGATCAACCCCTCCATGAACCTCGAGAAGCTCGGCCGCTTCGCCGCGCTCCTTGAGCCCATGCCCCCCACCGGGCTGGCCTACATCGCCGGCTCCCTGGAGGCCCACGGGGTCCACGTCCGGGCCATCGACATGTTCGCCGAGGCTCTGAGCCCCCAAGACGTCGTCGACCGCGCCGAGGAGTTCAAGCCCGACCTGATCGGCATGACCGTGCTGACGCCCTCCGCCCCTGTGTGCGAGGTGCTCACCCGCCTGCTCAAGCGCCGCCTGCCGGAGGCAAAGTTCGTCTGGGGTGGCGTGCACGCCGACGTGTTCGCCAAGGAGATCTGCCGCGATCTCGGCGTGGACTTCGCCGTCCACTACGACGGCGAGATCACCATCTGCGAGCTGGTCGACGCCCTGGCCCGCAACGAGACCGACTTCTCGGACGTGGACGGCATCACCTGGCGCACCACCGACGGGGAAGCCGTCACCAATCGCGCCCGCGCCCTGAACCGGGACCTGGACAGCCTGCCCTACCCGGCCTGGCACCTCTTCCCCTACCACCGCTACGGCCTGCTCCCCTTCGCGGACATCGCCAAGCCCATCCTGACCATGGCCGCCTCCCGCGGCTGCCCCTACCGCTGCGACTACTGCTCGCTCATCCACACCGGCGGCAAGACCTTCCGCCGCCGCGACCCCATCAAGGTCGTGGACGAGTACGAGTACCTGGTCGACCGCTACGGCGTGAAGCAGATCGGCTTCATCGACCCCATCTTCCCCCTGGTCAAGAAGGATCTCCGCCCCATCTGCGACGAGATCTCCAAGCGCGGCCTGGACAAGAAGTGCGTCTGGCTCTCCGAGACCCGCGCCGACCGCCTGGATCAGGAGACCTGCGAGCTGATGTACCACGGCGGCTGCCGCCGGGTGCTCATGGGCATCGAGTCCGGCGTCGACATGCTCCTGGGCAACGTCAACAAGACCCTCACCACCCAAAAAGTGCGCGAGGGCGTCGACAACGCCCGCAACGCCGGCATCCAGACCGTCGGCCTCTTCATGATCGGCCTGCCCGGCGAGACCCCCGAGCTCACCCGCGAGACCATCGAGTTCGCCGTGGACCTGGACCTGGACTTCGCCAAGTTCGCCATCACGGTCCCCTTTCCCGGCTCCAAGCTCTTTGACGACCGCTGGCAGAAGGACCTGTTCCGGGACGACTGGGACAACTACACGACCTTCAACCCCGACCCCGACCGGCTCATCTACCACCCCCACGGCTACGACCCCGAAGAGCTGATCAAGATGCAGAGCTACGCCCTGCGCCGCTTCTACCTGCGGCCCACGCAGATCAAAAAGCAGCTCGTGCAGCTCCGGACGCTCTCGCCCAAGATGCTGCTCTACGGGCTCTACGGCATGGCCGTCTGAGTACCCCCGGGGAGCTCAGCAGCCTCCGCAGCTCCCCTGTCCGGTGCCATTGCGGCGCACCTCGCTGACCTCCCCGCCCTCAAAGCCCACCTGGCAACACGCCAGGAGCTGGGCCTGCAACAGCGCTCTGCCCCGCTGCACCCGCGAGCGCGCCCCGGACGGGGAAATCCCAAGCTCCAACGCCAGCTCTGCCTGGGTTATGCCATCCAGGTCCACGCGCTGCAGCGCCGTCCGGTAGGGCTCGTCCAGGGTCTGGACAAAGGCCGGCAGCCAGCGCGCCACCATCTGGGTGGCGGCGTCCGGGAGCTGCGGCTCGTGCGCGATCTCGTCGGGGTCCAGGGAGGAGGGGCTGCGTCTGCGCAGGGCATCGGTCCTCAAGTTCCGGGCGATGGTCCACAGCAGCGACTCCGCTTTGGCTGGATCCCGCAAGCGAGGAAAGGCTTCCAGGGTCCGCACGAAGGCCTCCTGGGCGATGTCCTCGGCCTCCTGGTGCGGCAGGGAGCGGGCCAGCCAGGCCCGCAGGGGGGCCCGGATGCGCCGGTCGAGCGCGGCGATCTCCTGGGCCCCCGGGCTCATCCGCAGCAGCCGAGGCTTGGAGCCTTCGGGGCCGAGCTGCAAGAGCGGGCCCTGGTGTCCTCGCCTGCGAATCGGGGCACCGACCAGTCGGCGGGCACCGAGTCGTCCAGGACGGTGTAGACCTCCCAGGCGCGACCATCCGGATCCACATACCAGCGCTTGCTCTGGATCCCGGCGCAGCAGGCGGTGTTGTCCTCTTGCAGCCGGGGCTTGAGGCCGGCGCGATCCAGGCGCTCCCAGAGGGCCCCCAGCTCGGGGACGCTGCCCACCTTCATGCCCAGGTGTTCGGGAGCGTGCAGAGGCGCGGGGGCGCCCTCCATCAGGGACAGCGAGATGCCCAGATCCTGGGGCTGGAAGCGCACAAAGCCCTGGGCGCGCTTGTCGGGCTCACCGAGCAGGGCCCGGTAGAAGGTCTCGGAGGCGGCCAGATCCTGGCAGCGCAGGTGAAGGTGCAGTCGCATGGGTCACTCCTTTGCAGTGTGACCCATGGACGGGGTGGGGGGCGGAGTGACGCAGATTTGTCTTAGTCCCGGCGTCGACGGCCCAGGCCCAGCACCACGAGCAGCCCCATGAGCAGGGCGCCCGGCGCGCTCCCCGCCGCGGTCGAGCAGCCACGACTGGGCTGCGCTTCGCCGTCGCAGTCCTGGTCGATCTCGTCGCCTCGGCGCTCCACGGCCCCCGGGAAGATGTTGGGGTTGCCGTCGTTGCAGTCCAGGCGCTCGGACTCGGGCACGTAGCCCTCGGGGGCCTCGCAAGCGGTGACGGTGTCGGTCGCGACGCCGAAGCCGTCGCCGTCGCTGTCCAGCAGGAAGCGCTTGACGTCGATGGCGTTGGGGCCGTCGATCTCGCCGTCGCAGTCATCGTCGATGCCGTTGCAGCGCTCGGGGAAGCCGGGATTCACCAGCTCGTTCTCGTCATCGCAGTCCCCCAGCGGCTCGGTGGACAGGGCCTCCCCAGGCTCGGTGCAGCTCAGGTCCTTGCCGGCGCGGGTGTCGTCCGCGTTGGGGCGGAAGCCGTCGTCGTCCCAGTCCAGGTAGCAGAGCTCGACGCCGTCGCAGTCCTGGTCGACCTGGTCGCCCGGGATCTCCGTGGAGCCGGGCGAGACGCTGGCCACCCCGTCGTTGCAGTCGCCGCCCTGGGCCACGTAGCCCAGGGGCTGGCCGCAGCCCTCGAGCATCTGGGCGTCGTTGCCGTAGCCGTCCTTGTCGACGTCCCGGTACCAGGGCACCACGACCGTCTCGCCAGCATCCTCGTCGTCGCAGTCTTCCGCCACGCAGACGCCGTCGCCGTCGTAGTCATCGCAGCGGCCGTAGAAGAGCACCGCGTGGCCGACCCAGTCCTGCCACCACTCTGGAGCGCCGACGATCAGGTCGCCGTAGCCGTCCCCATCCACATCGCCGGCGAAGCCCAGCGCCACGCCAAAGCCCGCGCCCGTGTCCGAGGTGTCCAGCGGGTTGAGGCTCTCACTGCGCTCGGCGGCCTCGGGGCCGTCCTCGTGCCCGTAGCGCAGGTGGATCACGCCTCGGTAGCTGAAGTACCCCGGATCGGCGATGGCCAGCTCATCGAGCCCATCCCCGTTGAGGTCTTCAACCAGAGCGATGCTCGACCCAAAGTCCTCGGCGAAGCTGCTGCTGGTCGAGAAGACCTCGGGGTTGGCGATGTCCGGGCCGTCCTCGCCGCCGTAGAAGAAGTAGACCCAGCCATGCCCGGCATCCAGGCCCGCTGCGTTGATGAGCAGGTCGTCGTAGCCGTCCCCGTTGAAGTCCCCGCCGGACACCGCCTTCTCACCGAAGGAATAGACCGAGTCCGAGGTCTGGATGCGGTTGCGCTCGGTCTCGTCCAGGCCGGTGGGGCTGCCGTAGTACAGGTAGACCGACTTGACCCGGTAGTCCGCGACGATCAGGTCCCCCATCCCATCGCCGTTCAGATCCCCCGAGCTCAGGGAGAAACCAAAGCTGCGGGAGGTATAGGCGCTGTCGTCAAAGGCGGTGACGCTGTGCCAAGGGGTGCTCTCCAGCCCACCAGCGCCCCCGCGGTAGACGTAGACGATCCCGAGCTGGTCGCGCGCCAGCCATGAGCCCACCGCGACCTCGGGGTAGCCGTCACCGTCCATGTCCTCGAGCACGGTCAGGCCGTACCCAAAGCCAGTGTTGCCCACCCCGTCCGGGGACTCGATGCGGTCCTGGTTGTCGGTGGAGAGGCCGCTCTCGCTCCCGTAGAACACGTGGATGGCCGCGGTGTCGTAGGCCTGCCCCTTGTACGCGGAGGCCACCAGATCGGCGTAGCCGTCCCCGTTCAGGTCCGCGCCGGCCAGCCGGTAGCCAAAGCTGAAGTCCTCGTAGGCGTTGTCGGCCTCCAAGCGCACCGGGCTGGAGGTGTCCACGCCCGCGCTGCTGCCCATGTAGACAAAGACCGCGCCGGCGTCGTCATGGACGTCGTCCGCCCCGGGCGCGCCGACCGCGAAGTCATCGTAGCCGTCGCCGTCCACATCGCCGATCCCGACGACACTCGCGCCATAGTTCCAGCCCTCGATTCCGCTGGGGGAGAGCAGCTCCTGGGGGCGGTCCTCCAGGGTGTTGATGGGCGGCGGCGTGGGGCCTTCGGCCTTCTGAAGGGAGACCTGGGGGACGGGCGCTTGCTGCGCACACCCCAGAAGACCCGACCCGAGCAACAGCAGTGCGCGCACGCGACCTCCTCATTGGCGGGTCCCCCCGCCGAAAATGGCAGGGGGACCATAGCCGGAGGGGCCCGCGGGCGCTCAGGCCATCGCCACCGCAGCCACCGCTGCACCGGAACCCAGGGCCAGGGCGATCAGGTCCTCGACGCCGGAGATCACGGGGTTGGCCATGCCCAAGGTGGTCGCCGAACTGCCCGCGCGCACGCTGGCCTTGCCGATGTGGGTTGCGCCAGCGACAGCGCCGCCGGCTGCGACGCCCATCACCATGACGATCAGGGGATCCGCGCCCGCCAACAAGCTGGCTCCGGCGAGGGCACCCGCGGTCGGGCGCGCCAGGGTGCCCACCGTGTCCATCAGGTGATCGATCGCGGGGATCTTGTCGGCGAGCACCTCGCCGAGCACACCGACCAGCAGGGCCAGCAGCGTGACCGGGCTGCCCATCCAGGCCAGGCTGTCGGCCAGCTCGATCTGCCCGGCGAAGGCCAGGCCTGAGACCACGAGCAGGGGCAGAAAGGCGCGCAGACCCGCGCTGGCGGCGAGCACGAGACCGAGGGTGATGGCGAGGGCGTACTCCATGGGGAAGCTCCGGTGAGGGTCACGCCTGCTACGCCCGGAGGCCCGGATTCCATTCTGACCCTGCTGTGACAAGGCGGACCGGTTTTCGATTGTCGTCGGATTTGACGGGAGATCGTCGGCCACCGATGCTATGACTGCCTCACGTCAGGCCTGTTGCCTACGTTCACGACACAACGAGATTCGAGAAAATGGGAAAGAAGCTGTTCGTCGGTGGCCTGCCCTGGGGTGCAGACGACCGGGATCTGGCAGCGGCCTTTGAGCCTTTCGGCACAGTCGCCGAGGCACGGGTCATCACCGATCGAGAGACTGGAAAGTCGCGCGGGTTCGGCTTCGTCACAATGTCCAGTGACGAGGAAGCCGCCGAAGCCGTGCAGAAGATGGATGGCGCCGACATCAAGGGGCGCAGCGTTCGTGTTCGTGAGGCAGAAGAACGCAGCGGTGGTGGCGGCCGTGGCGCACCCCGCGGTGGCGGAGGCGGGCGCGGCGGCTACTCCGGTGGCGGCGGACGCGGCGGCTACTCCGGTGGCGGCGGCGGACGCGGCGGCTACTCCGGTGGCGGTCGGGACGGCGGCGGACGCGGTGGCTACTCCGGTGGCGGTCGTGATGGCGGCGGACGCGGTGGCTACTCCGGCGGCGGCCGTGATGGCGGCGGTCGCGGTGGCTACTCCGGCGGCGGCGGCGGCTACTCCAGCGGCGGCGGCGGCGGCTACTCCAGCGGCGGCGGCGGCGGCTACTCCGGCGGCGGCGGCGGTCGTGGTGGCTACTCCGGTGGCGGCGGCGGCGGTCGCGGTGGCTACTCCGGTGGCGGCGGCGGCGGTCGTGGCGGCTACTCCGGTGGCGGCGGCGGCGGTCGTGGCGGCTACTCCGGTGGCGGCGGCGGTGGTCGTGGCGGCTACTCCGGTGGCGGCGGCTACTCCGGCGGCGGCGGCTTTGGCGGCGGCGGCTTCGGTGGCGGCAACAACGCCGCGACCCCCGAAGAGGATGGCTGGGGCAAGGACCCGCAGCGCACCCGCAAGGAGCCCAAGAAGAAGAGCAAGCGCAGGGACCGCGGCGGCTGGGATGACGGGGGTGGCAACGCTGCCGCCGCCGCCAACCGCGGCAAGAACCGGAAGCAGCGCGGCGGCTCCAACAACCGCCAGTGGGACTGGGACGACGAATAGCGTCTCATCCCCCTGAAGAACCCAGACGGCCGAGGCTTCATTTCGACGCCTCGGCTTTCTTACGCTCGGCCCCTGCGTGGGCGGGCACACCCAAGAAAGGAAAGCGAATGTCCATCGCCGAGAACGGAAAGGTCGTCCTCATCCACTTCAAGCTCAAGGACGCCGAGAGCGGCGAGCTCCTGGAGGACACCAGCGATCGCGCGCCCATGCCCTACCTGCACGGGCACCACAACATCATGCCCGGCCTGGAGGCCGTGATCGCCGGCAAGTCCATGGGCGACACCTTCTCCGTGACCCTGGCTCCCGAGCAGGCCTACGGCCCCCACAACGGCGAGGAGCCCACCCCCTACCCCCGCAGCATGTTCCCGCCGGACGCACAGATCTTCGAGGGCATGAGCTTCCTGGTCACCGACAACAACGGCAACGAGGGCCCCGTGTTCGTGACCAAGGTGGAGGGCGACCTGATCCACCTGGACGCCAACCACCCCCTGGCCGGCCGCTCCCTGACCTTCGAGGGGCGCATCGAGTCCGTGCGCGAGCCCACCGGTGAGGAGCTGGCCCACGGCCACCCCCACGGCCCCGACGGCACCCACCACCACTGAGCGGGGTGGCCTCTACCTGAGGCTGGCTCCAAAGAAGGACAGCCCCCCAAGAGGCGGGGGCTGCTCCTGGGCCAGCCCGGGGCCCTCGGGCCCCAGCGAGAAGCGGAACCAGGTCAGGCGCCCCTGCGCGACGCCGAGCGCCACGCCCTGGTTCCCCTGCACGGCGATGTCCATGGCGCCCCCGGTGCCCTGGAGCACCTCCTGGGTCTGGCCGCTGGTGTCGGTCCAGGTGACCTCGCCGGCGGGGGTCCAGTCCAGAGATCCCCACTCGGTCTCCAGGTGTCGGGGGTTGGGCCCAGAGTCCAGGCGGGCCACGGGCGCCCCCTCCCACTCCAGCTCCCCGCTCAAGGAGAAGAGCCGCTCCCGCCACTGCACGTAGGGCTGCCCCTGCGCGTCCAGGATCAAGCGCCCCGGTGGGAAGGGGGCGGGCTCGGGGGGCGCGTCGACGGTGATGAGCTTGCCGCTGGGGTCGAGGGCGCCGACCTGACCGCGAGAGCGAGAGCTCCAGACCAGGATGGGCTGGCCATCACCCCGCAGATCCCGCACGACCAGGCCGCTGTCGGGGGTGGGGCCCTCCAGGCGGGTCTCGCCCAGATAGACGCCGTCCTCGCGCCAGCTCAGGGGCTGTCCCTGCCAGATCAGCAGCTCGCGGGTGGCCACGGGGGGCAGGCCGGTGGCGGGCTCGGGGCGCAGCTTGCCCTCCCGGAAGGAGAAGGCCAGGGGCCCATCGGGCATGCCGAAGACCACCCGGGGCTGGCCGTCCAGGGTCATCAGGTGCATCCACGCAGGGACCTGCGCGGTGGGGAGCGGGTGCTCGCGCAGATCGCCCAGGCCAGACCGGGTGCCCGCCCGGGTGAGCAGCACGGCCTGAACCCCCGCGGGGCCCTGCTGGAGCTCCAGCCCCACCCACTCGGCGCGGCCGTCGCCGTCCAGATCGCCCAGCTCCATGGCCATCAGGCCGCTGGGGGCCTCCACCGGGACCGCCTGATCCACGGCCCCGGAGCGCGCGAACATCAGGCCGCCGGGGGCCAGGAAGAGCTGGTCGCTGTGCCCGTCCCCGTCGACGTCTCCGTACACCGCGTGGCTGCCGGGGGCGGCGGGGCCAATGAGCTCCAGGCCCTGCGCACCGACCCGGGCCAGGTGCAGCCGGTCCTGGCTCTGGACCAGGAGCTCCCAGCGCCCGTCGCGGTCCACGTCGCCGGCCCAGAAGAGGTCCTGGATGCCTCCTTCCAGGGTCAGGGGCTGCAGCGCGCCGGTGCCCACGACCCAGGCGCTGCCCAAGCCGCCTCCCCCAGCGGGCGCGGTGACCAGGGCGCTTGCCTGCCCGGCGCCGAAGAGGTCATGGTCGGCGCCCGCCGGCTCGGGGGTCGTGCAGGCGCTCAACAGGCCCGTGAACAGGCTCGCGGTGAAGATCCACATGCCCCCTGCGTATCTTGCCGGCCTCGGGTTGTAAGCTCGCGGGCAGTCGGCGCGTTCCTCCCAACGACGCGCACACAGGAGTCCCCATGCTGCTCTCCCTGATGATCGGATTCGCCTGCACCAAGGCGAGCACCGATGTGATCCAGGACACCCAGGCCCAGCGCACGGCGCTCCCGGAGCTCACCCAGAAGGACCCGCCCCCTCCCCCGCCCCGGCCGCTGGTCGAGGTGGTGAGCGTCCCCGAGGATCTGCAGGGTCTGGTCAGCGCGCTGGAGGAGGCGGAGACCGCGGAGGCTGCAGCATCCAAGCTCACCGCCATGGGCCCCGCGGCGGTCCCCACTCTGCGGGACATCGCCCTGCACGGCGAGGACATCGGTGCGCGGGGCTGGGCGATCACCGCGCTCCAGCAGATCCCCGGCGCCGAAGCCGACACCGCGCTGGATGGCATCTACCAGTACGGGGCCGCGCCGGAGCTGGTCCGCACCTGGGCAGGCGCCGCGATCATCAACCGCTGCGCGGATCTGGACTGCGTGATGGGCAAGGCCTCCATGGCCCAGCAGTACCCGGCACTCAAGCGCCCCATCCGCCTGCAGGTGGAGGCGCGCAGCGACAGCCTCCAGGACATCGGCGCCGCCCTGGTGGCCATGTCCCAGAACCCGGACCTGACCGAGCCCCTGGCCCCCGTGGTGCTGGCCGGCGGGCCCGCCCCTCTGCTGGACGTGATGTTCCACCACGCCGACAACAACGCGCGGCGCATGGCGGCCGGCTTCCTGGGCACCCTGGGGCAGGACGACTCTCTGCACATGGAGATCGCCAAGGCCTACGCCTACACCCCGGGCGCCGACAAGGTCCTGTGGCAGGGCGGCGCGCTCTACGTGCCCAGCCTCCAGTGGCAGAAGAAGGAGGCCCAGGTGCTGGTGGGCCACCTGGTGGCCTGGCACCTGTACTGCGACCGCATGGGCCTGGTGCAGGAGAAGCAGCAGATCTACAACAACCTGCAGTCCATCAACCTGCACCGCCCCGCCGGCATGGACTGGCCCAACCAGGACACCAACGCGCTGCTGGTCCAGTACGGCAACGCGGCCGGCAAGCAGGCGCTGGAGCGCATCCTGGCCGAGCAGGGCGTCAAGGACGAGGACAAGTACCAGAGCCTGCTGGGCCAGGTGAAGGGGCTGCGATGAGCCTGCTCCCCCTGCTGCTGGGGTGCCTGCAGGCGGACCCGTCGGTTGCGGCACCGGTGACCTCGCCGGCGCCAAGGGGTGCAGAGGAGCTCCCGCCAATCGTCCACCTGGAGGATTGGGACCCCGACGCGTACACACCCGGGGACCCGCTCCCCATCCTCATCTCCTCCCCCAAAGACACCAACGCCGGCCGGATCGCGTGCGCGGCGAGCTGCTCGGCGCCGGATCCCGCGGACCACCACAGCCTGGAGGCGGAGCTGATCCCGCACCTGATGGCGGAGTGGAACACCCAGCCGGTGGGCCAGGCGACCGAGGAGATCGAGACCCTGCTGTTCTACCTGCACGACACGCGGGACTTTGTCGCCGAGCACGGGACTCCGGGGCTGGACCAGGAGCACGCGCGCTTTCTGCACCAGGAGCTGGGCCGCGACCGCGTGACCATGGAGATGCGCCTGCTGGCCGAGGACGGCTCGGTGCGCACCTGGCTGCCGGCGACGGAGTTCCCGCTGTGGGAGAAGCAGCACCTGAGCTTCAAGGGCACCACCAGCCTGGGCCACCTGGAGACCGGAGGCAAGGCCAAGCGCGTCGGGCTGGCCCACCTCTGGACCCGGTGGTGACTGGAGGGCGTGCACTTTGTTGCCGGACCGTGGTTCGCGGTCCTTGAACCTGGAGTGGATGGCTGGACCGACTACGGCGAGGTCTGGCTGAGCGATGGACAGAGCAGCGGCCCCGGCCTGCTGCAGATCCGAATCAAGTTCGCGGAGCAGGAATGGCCCGCGGAGACCGGAGGCACCCCATGATTGCAGCCCTTCTCTTGCTGGCCTCGCTGGCCGACGCCGACCCCTGCGGCATGGTGCCCCCGCTCAACGTGGACGTGGGCCCAGGCGTGCTCCAGCGGGACGGCGCCCAGCGCACCTACGTCATGCACAGCCGCGGGATCCAGACCCTGGCGCTGCGGCCGGGCTTCACGGGGAGCGTGGACGACTTCGGCATGCTGATCCCCTTCCCCAGCGTGCCGGCGATCCGCAAGATCGACGACCAGACCTTCGCCCACATCGAGGCCGCCGTGGACCCGCCCACGATGGACATCCAGATCCTGGATCCGATGGTGCTGGAGATGGCCCGGGGTGGGGGGCGCTTCCCGGCTGCAACCAAGAGCACCGCGGCCCCCGAGATGGAGGAGGCACCGCTGGCCTACAACGAGGTCAACGTGGTGAAGGAGGAGGCCATGGGCATGTACCAGGTGGCCGTCCTGGAGGCCGGCTCCCCCAAGGCCCTGGCGCGCTGGATGGAGGACAACGGCTACCGCTACCCCGAGGGCATGGACGCGGTGGTCCAGGACTACGTGGACAGCCGCTGGTGCTTCGTGGCGGTCAAGGCCAAGGTGGGCCAGGCCCCCGGCGTCTCCCCCCACCCCGGGCAGCGCAGCGTGCAGCACGACCGCCCCCAGGGCTCCAGCTTCGAGGGCTTCGTGCAGGGCATGGGCTTCCGCTTCGAGACCCCCGAGCCCGTGGTCCCCATGCGCCTGTCGGTGTTCAACGGGAAGGAGCCGCGGAACGTGGTCTACATGCTCACCGAGCAGCCCGTGCGGATCGACGGCGCCCCCACCGACCTGGTCGTGCGGCAGGTCCCTGGCCAAGAGCTCTACGGGCACCTGACCCAGCCCATCCCCCAGCGCTTCATGGGCGGCGAGGCCAAGGACGTGCAGGAGCAGCTCCCCGCCCTGGAGCCCCAGCGGGACCCGGCGCTCTACAACGGCATCGCGCGGGACCTGTTCGCCAGCGACCTGCTCGCCGTGCGTACCGGGGAGCTGGCCCTGGCCCACGAAGAGGCCGAGAAGGAGCTGCTCAACATCTCCGAGGCCCTGAACCTGCGCGGCCCCGAGATCGACGCCCTGCACGGACAGGGGTTGGCCGACGCCCGCGCCCGAGCTGTGGATGGCGCCCTGGATGACGTGAAGGAGATGCACATGACCGTGCTGGACGGCGTGTTCCCCCACGCCCTGCTCCAGAGCCAGAACCTGGGCTTCTCCGCCTACACCATGCCCGCCCAGCGCAACGAAGAGCGCATGGACGAGATCCGCCCCCAGGCACCGCGCGTGGTGCTCTACCGCAACCGAGGTCGCTGATGACACCCCTTGCCCTGCTGCTCTCGCTGATCGCGCCCGTCACCGCCGACCCCTGCGGCATGGTGCCCCCGCTGAACCTGGACATGGGCAGCCAGCTCCAGCGGGACGGCGCCCAGCGCACCTATGTCATGCACAGCCGCGGCGTGGAGACCATGGTCCTGCGCCCCGGGTTTGTCGGGGACGTCGAGCACTTCGGCATGCTCATCCCCTTCCCCAGCGTGCCGGCCATCCGCAAGATCGACGACGACACCTTCGCCCAGATCGAGGCGGCCATCGACCCACCCCAGGTCCAGGTCCACATCTACGACCCCTACATGCTCTACCAGGAGTTCGACGACATGGTGCTGCCCAGCATGCCCATGGCGCGCTCTGAGGCCGAAGAGGGCCTGGCCATAAACGAGGTCAACGTGGTCAAGGAGGAGGCCGTCGGCATGTACCAGGTGGCCGTGCTCGAGGCCGGCTCGCCCAAGGCTCTGGCCCGGTGGATGGAGGACAACGGCTACCGCTACCCGGACGGCATGGACGACGTGGTGGGCGACTACGTGCAGGACAAGTGGTGCTTTGTCGCGGTGAAGGCGAAGGTGGGGGGCAACCAGGGTGCCGTGCCCCACCCCGGCATGCGGAGCGCCCCGATGGAGCGCCCCGCAGGCTCCAGCTTTGACGGGCACGTACAGGGGATGGGCTTTCGGTTCACCAGCGAGGACCCCGTGGTGCCGATGCGGCTCTCGGTGTTCAACGGCGAAGGCCCCCGCAACGTGGTCTACATGCTGGCCGAGCAGCCCTTGACCATCCAGGGCGCCGACCCCGGGCTGGTCGTGCGGCAGCGCAGCGGCGAGGAGCTCTACGCCAACCTGACCACCCTGCTGCCCCTGCAGTTCAGCGGCGGCACGCGCAAGGACATCACCCAGGAGTCGCTGGACGGGCTGGCGCCCCTGCGGGACCCCACGCCCTACGTGGGCCTGGCCCGCGTGCTCTTTGCCAGCGACCTGCTGGCCGCGCGCACAGGCACCCTGGCCCTGGAGCACGAGGAGGCCGAGAAGGAGCTGCTCAACATCTCCGAGGCCCTGGGCCTGCGCGGCGACGACGTGGACAGCCTGCACCGCACCGAGCTCACCCAGCAGCGGGAGCTGGCGGTGGACGGCGCGCTCGAGGACATCAAGGAGATGCACATGAGCGTGATCGACGGCGTGCTGCCCACCGAGCTTATCGCCGGGCAGAACCTGGGCTTCGAGCGCTACGAGATGCCCAAGGCCGCAAACCAGCGGCGGGAGGATCCCATCCGGCCGGCAGCGCCCAGCACGAGCGTCCCCCGCAAGGACAGCGGGGGTGGCATCTTCTGAACCCCGGGCGGAGCGCTCAGCTCTGCAGCAGCTCGGCCACCTTCTTGAACACCGGGGACCACTCGCCGGCGACGTTCTGGCGCACCAGCGTCACCGAGGGGTACCAGGGGCTGTCCTCGCGCCAGTACATCCAGCGCCAGCTACAGGATGCGGGCAGCACCAGCAGCGCGCGCACCCCCAGCGCACCGGCCAGGTGGGCCAGCTCGGTGTCGGCGGTCACCACGGCGTCCAGCTCCTGCACCATGCTCGCGATGGCGGCCAGCGGAGCCTCCTTCGCGCGCAGGTCCACAGGGGGCGCCTTGGGTGCGAAGCCGGCCGCTTCGAGCTCTTCGGGGTCCCCTTGGGGCTGCATCCGCCACAACGAGATCCCCTCCAGGCCGGCGATCGGCCCAAACTCCGAGAGCGGCGGGGCCTTGAAGGTGTCGGCGGGCTCCTCGGGGCTGCCCCGCCAGGAGATGCCGATGTGGCGGCCCTCTCCGGAGATCAGGCCCTTGACCTCGGCGCGCAGGTAGGGCTCGGAGCCCAGATCCGACTCGCTGAGGCCGAGCAGGCCGGGGATGGCCATCAGGGAGACCTGCAGGTCCGCCTGGGTGCTGAACTCGACCCCCAGGTCGGCCACCAGCAGCTCCAGGTCCGGGCTGGGGGCCATGCACGCGGTCGCGCCGGCCGCCTTGAGATCGCGGACAAAGCGCAGGAACTGGAGGGTGTTGCCGATGTAGGGGTCCGGGTGGATCAGCACCCGCTTGTCCTCGACAGGGCCACCGGTCCAGCTCGGCATGTCGGCCAGGACCCCACCCCGCTCGGTGAACATCTGCACCCAGCCGTCCGCCAGAGCCGCCATCCCCTGCTGGATCTGGTTGTCGGTCAACAGGCACAGGGCCCGCCGCCACTTGAGCGCCGCGTCATCGGGGCTGCCGTCCAGCGCCTGATCGTAGTAGCAGATGGCCGTGTCCGGCTCCGCGCGGGCGCGCATGCAGTCGGCCAGCGCGCCCAGCACGCCGGGGTCTTCGCCGTCGATGAACATGGCGTCGTAGAGCTCATCCACCGCCTCGTCCACGCGCCCCAGATCACACTTGGACAGGCTGCGCACACACAGGCCCTCCAGGTGCTCGGGCTCGCCCTGCAGGAAGACCTCGATCGCTTCGAGCGCCTGTTGGGGCTTCCCCGCCGCCCGGAAGCGCTTGGCTTGAGTCAGACCGTCCACTGCTGTCTGCGGCTCCGCTGCGATCGACATGCGCAGTCCTCCGTTCTGGGAGGATCATCGCCACCAACGCGACAGACTTGAGTCCTTGTCCACCATCGCCTGGGCCGGGGTCCCGCGAGCGTTAGAGGAGACAGCATCCACGGGAGATCGACCCATGCAGATCCTGGTCCTCAACGCTGGCAGCTCCAGCCTCAAGATCGACCTGCTGGACCCCAGGACGGGGGACCGCAAGGCCAAGCTCAGCGCAGAGCGCCTCTGCACCGACGGCGCCCAGTACAGCCTGGACGGCCAGGTGGTCGAGATGCCCGGGGCCGATCACGCCGCCGTGCTGGAGGCCGCCCTCCCCAAGCTCGCCGTCCACGAGATCGACGCCGTCGGCCACCGGGTCGTCCACGGCGGCCCGGACTTCACCCGGCCTGTGCGCATCGACGCCACGATCGTCGAGCAGATCGCCGCCCTCTCGGACCTCGCGCCTCTGCACATCCCCGCCAACCTGGCCGGCATCCGCGGGGCCCTGCGCCTGCTCCCGGACATCCCCCACATCGCCGTGTTCGACACGGCCTTCCACAACACCCTGCCCCGCCGCGCGCAGGCCTACGCGATCCCCCAGGAGCTGGGCTACCGCCGCTACGGCTTCCACGGCCCCAGCCACCACTACGTGGCCATGCGCGCAGCCGAGTTCATGGACTTCCCCCTGCGGGAGCTGCGGCTGATCACCTGCCACCTGGGCAACGGCGCCAGCGTCGCGGCCATCGAGTACGGGCGCTCCGTGGAGACCTCCATGGGCCACACCCCCCTGGAGGGGCTGGTCATGGGGACGCGCTCCGGTGACCTCGACCCGGGCGTGATCCTGGACCTGCTGCGGCAGGGCAAGAGCGTCGAGGAGGTGGACCACCTGCTGAACCGCCAGTCCGGTCTACAGGGCCTCTCCGGCGCCGGCAACGACATGCGCGACATCGAGGAGCGGGCGGCCCAGGGCGACGAGCAGGCCCGCCTGGCGATCCAGGTCCTCGCCCACCGCCTGCGCAAGTACATCGGCGCCTACGCGGCGGTCATGGGCGGGGTCGACGCCATCGTGTTCACCGCTGGAATCGGCGAGAACTCCGCCCTGGTGCGCCACCGCGTCCTGCAGCGCCTGGACTTCCTGGGCGCCCGCCTGGACGAAGACCGCAACCGCGACGCCAAGGTCGACCGGGACAACCCCGTGGTCGAGATCTGCCAGCCCGGAGGCCGGGTGCGCCTGCTGGTCGCCAAGACCGACGAGGCCCGCGCGATCGCCCGCGACACCGCCCGCATCGCCCAGGAGATGGACAAGCTCGAGCCCGCGCCGCCCATCCCCATCGGCGTCAGCGCCCGGCACATCCACCTGACCCAGGAGGCCGTGGAGCTCCTGTTTGGCCCCGGCCACACCCTCACCCCCCGCTCCCCGCTGTCCCAGCCCGGACAGTTCGCCTGCGAAGAGAAGCTCACCCTGGTGGGCCCCAAGCGCAACATCGAGGGCGTGCGCGTGCTCGGTCCCGTGCGCCCCAAGTGCCAGGTCGAGGTCAGCCGCACCGACGAGTTCTTCCTGGGCATCGACGCCCCCATCCGGGCCAGCGGCGACGTCGCCAACACCCCCGGCATCACCCTCAAGGGCCCCGCCGGCACGCTCACCCTCCAGGAGGGCCTGATCTGCGCCTGGCGGCACATCCACATGACCCCCGCCGACGCCGAGCGCTACGGCGTCAAGCACGGCGACATCGTGGACGTGCGCATCCCCAGCGACGGCCGCGACCTGACCTTCGGCGACGTCATGATCCGCGTGAAGGACAGCTACAAGCTGGAGATGCACATCGACACCGACGAGGCCAACGCCGCCCAGATCGAGCGCGGCGCCACCGGCGTGCTGGTGGGCACCGGCTCCGAGGGCACCCTGCTGCGCCGCCAGACCCGCTACGACCAGATCTGAGTTTCGGCCGCAGCCTGCTGGCGGGTCCAAGCTCCCGAGCCCGGAGTCCCGATGCTGCTGCTGCTGCTGGCCGCCTGCGCCCTCCCCGTCGACGGAGAGGTCTCCCTGCCCACCGACGCCGGGGCCTGGGAGGCCCCCTCCGCCGCGCCGCTGCCCACCGACTTCTTCCTGGTGCCCAAGACCCAGGAGGCGCTGGACGCCTACGTCGCGCAGATCCACCCCGGCAGCCAGGCCCGCCTGACGATCATGGAGTCCGCCCTCAACACCCGGCCGGACGCCGTCGACCTGGAGGACGCCCTGGCCGGCGTCGACGCCTACCTGGAGGCCACCCGCCCCAACCTGCCGCTGCTGGCCGGCCACCAGACCCTGCTCTTCCCCATCGCCAAGATGCCCCACTGGCTGTCCTCCAGCGACGACCTCAGCCTGCACTCCGAGTGGGACACCTGGACCGTCGCCAACACGCGGCCCCCCGCGGACATGGACACCTGGGCCCTGCTGGTCGAGCGCAGCGTGCGCGCCCTCAAGGCCGAGTACCCCGACACCCAGCTCGCCTTCGAGGTCTGGAACGAGCCCGACATCTACTGGACCGGCAGCCAGGCCGAGCTCCTGGAGCTCTACACCGTCACCAGCGCGGCCATCCTGCGGGGCGACGAGACCGCGCTCGTGGGCGGCTTCGGCACCAACCAGCCCGACGGCGGCGTCGGCGAGGGGCCCCTTGTCCCCGCGCTGCTCGACCACGTCCAGGCCCACGATTTGCCGCTGGACTTCGTCTCCGTCCACTACTTCGGTGACCACCCCGCCAGCGTGCGCCGCTTCGCCCAGCAGGTGGACGCCTGGAAGGCCGACGCCGGTCGCCCGGACCTCCCCGTCTGGATCACCGAGTGGAACGACACCTCCACCTTCCGCGGCAGCGACAGCCAGCCCGCCTCCTTCGCCGCCATCCAGGCCGAGATGCGCCGCCAGGGGTGGCAGCAGCGCTACATGGCCGCCTGGGAGGACTTCTCCGAGCACCGGGACAACGCCGGCTACGGCCTGCTCCAATACGGCGGACAGCCCAAGCCCGTCACCCACGTCCACGCCGCGATGCGCGCCCTCCAGGACGGAGAGATCCAGCCTCTGTCGTCCGAGCAGGAGGAGGTGGAGGGGGTGGCCGGCAGGACTGCTGGGTGCACCGCTGTGCTCCTGTGGCGCCACAGCCCCGATCCCATCGTCGCCGCCAGCGAGGTGCTGCTGGACCAGACCACCACCGCTGCGCTGGAGGCCGCCTACGGCGACGAGACCGACGCCCTGCTCGCGGACATGGAGGCCGGGGACAGCCGGGACGACAGCCTGGATGCCGCGTTCGCCGCCGCCGCCGAGGCCTGGGCCCAGGCCGCGCACGACCTGGAGGTGTCCGTTGTGGCCCAGCTTGACCTCGCTGGCGCCCCGGTGGCCACCCGGCTGGATGGGGAAGAGGTGGAGACGGTGGACCTGGATCGATCCGGGCCCACCCCCTCCCTCCTCCTGGATCCCAACGCCGTGGTGTGGGTGGAGTCCTGCGAGGACACCGGGGCCTGGCTCACTTTTTGAGGCCTCCAGGCAGAATTGACAGCCACGGGCCCCCACAATGGGCGATGCTGTGCCGGAGAAATGAGGATCCCCCCATGAAGAAACTCCTCCCCCTCGCGCTGGGGACGGCCTCCTTGGTCGCCTGCGCGCCGGTGGACGTGGACGTCTCGCTGGACGAAGACGGCGCGGTCATCGGCGGCGAGCCCACGCCCGAGCACGTCTTCTACGAAGGCGGCGGCTGGGAGATCGCGACGTCCTGCAACGAGGACCTCGAGGTCACCGGAAACGCCGTCGGCGACGTCACCGCCGGCACCTCGGGCACCGACCAGTTCGGCGACACCGTCAACCTGCACGACTTCTGCGACCGAGCGATCCTTGTCGTCTCGGCCGCCTTCTGGTGAGGCGCCTGTCAGGCGGAAGCCGCGGGGCTGGAAGCCCTGTACCAGGAGAGGAAGGAAGAGGGCCTGATGGTCGTTCAGGCGCACGGTGAGAACAACAGCGGCGGCACCCCCACCGCCGAGGAGCTGGCCGGCTGGGCCGACACCTACGGGCAGACCATCCCGGTGATCGCGGACCCCAACTGGGAGTGGGAGAACCGCTTCCGGCAGGACAGCGGCATCCCCAGCTTCACGCTGCTGGCGCCGGGCGCGGTCGTCATGGCCACCGACAACTACAGCGAGGCCATGTCGCTGATCGACGAGGCCCTGCCCGACGAGTACGAGTTCCACGAGCCCGAGTAGGCGCCCCACCCAGGCGTCCGCTCCGGCGGGATAGGGGGCCTGCATGCCCAAGCAGACCTTCTTCAACCTGCCGGAGCCCAAGCGGGAGCGGATCCTGGAGCAGGCTGTGCTGGAGTTCTCCACGCAGCCCTACGCCCAGGCCTCGCTCTCCGCGATCGTGTCCCGCTGCGGGATCTCGAAAGGCAGCATCTACCAGTACTTCGACAACAAGCTGGACCTGTACCGCTGGCTGATCTTCGAGTACATCAGCCAGCTCAAGCTGCAGCACTTCCGGGAGCACGCCTACGACCCCCAGGCCAGCTTCCTGGACAACCTCGAAGCCCAACTGAGACAGGGCCAGGCCTGGGCGCTGGCCCGCCCGCGCATCGCGTCCCTGGGCGCCCGACTCTGGGACGCCACCAGCGACCCCCAGCTCCTGGAGATGCAGCAGGAGGCCTCCGAGACCTCGGTGCGCTGGATGCGCATGCTGCTGCTGGAGGCCCGCTCCAAGGGCCAGCTTCGGGAAGACCTGGACCTGGACATGGGCGCGGCGATGGTCTCCAGCTTCTTCCGCCATGCGGTGATGGACATCCTGCCCCAGCGGGTGGGCGTCCCGATGATCCAGTGGCCCGAGCGCCCCGAGGTCCTGGCCGCCTTCGGCCCCGAGCAGCAGGAGCGCTTTGCCCGGGAGCTGGTGCGCTTTCTCCGTCTGGGCCTCTGCGGGCGCTGAGCCGGGGTAGGCTCTCCCCATGCGCGATCTCGACGCCGCCATCTCCGCCGCCGTGCCCGCCCCGGACGAGCGCGGCCTGATGCCTCTGGAGCAGGCGCGCGCGCTGGTGGAGGCCGCCGAGGTCTACCGCGAGGGCATGGCCATCCGCCTGGCCGATGGCCGCCCCGCGACCGAGGGCGCTCGCCTCTGGGCCGCGCTGCTCAGCCTGGAGGACGCCGACGAATTCGTCGCCCACGCCACGCGCATCCGCTGGCTGGAGGACGTCCCCGGCCCCAACAACACCGCGCCCCTGTTCCGCTACGGCGACGACATCCTGCCCTGGCTGGCCCGCTTCGTGAGCCCCCGGGGCTGGCTGCAGAACCTCCCCAACTGCGTGGGCGCCTGCCTGATGGCCTCCCCCACCGAGGCAGCCTTCCACCTGCTCACCCCGGTGCGCGGCATCCACCACGCCCCCGAGCACCCCGCCGAGTCCCCCCCCGAGCTGGCCGCCCCCGGCCTGATGGACTGGACCGCCCGCTACCCCCGCACTGGCCTCGCCCTGCTCGTGCGCGGCGCCCGCCAGGGGGATCGCCGCCTGCATGCCCTGCTGCGTGACCTGGTCTCCCGCGCCCCCGGCGCCAGCTTCCAGATGCTCTCCACGCGCTTTGGCGCCCAGCAGACCCAGCGCTGGTTCGAGGAGCTGGAGCTGCCCTCCGACCGCCCCAGCCCGCAGCTCCAGGCCCTGGTGCGCCAGGCCCCCCTCAGCCACGTGCCCTACGGCCCGCCGCTGACCCTGCCCACCCTCAACCGCGCCTTCCGCGAGGGCATCCGGCCCTTCTGGGACCACGCGGGCTTCTTCACCGCCGCGATCCGGGTCTCCGGCTTCGCCCACGCCAGCGGGGACGCCCTGATCTTCGAGTCCCTGGTCACCGGCCTGGTCGACGACGGCGTGCGCGTGGAGATCCACGGCTACGGCCCCCACTTTGGCCCCCGCCAGGCCCGCTACTGCTTCGAGCAGGGCCGCGAGCTGCTCTCGGACGCCGCCCTGTCCACCGCCGACGGCGACCGCCTGGAGCTCCACAGCACCGGCGTCGTGCTCCAGTGGGACGGCGGCTGGCAGCTCCAGCACACCCCCTGGGACCACCCCCGGCGCAGCGCCGAGATCTCCCTGGACGGCGAGCTGCTGGACCTCCCCCTGCGCCTGCCCCCCGAGCTGGAGGGCCACCTGGGCCCCAGCGAGGCCCTGATGTGGAACCTGCCCCCCGAGCGCGCCTTCCTCAGCCCCGGGGCCCTGCTCGCGCGCCTGGAGCTGCCGCCGGACGCCGAGCGCCTCTTTGTGTTCGACAGCTTCCAGATGCCCTTCGGCGAGCACGACGCCGCCCAGTCCCAGGACCTCATCGCGATGGTCGAGGCCCTGGGTCAGCGGCGCAAGCTGCAGCGCCTCCCCCAGGGTCGCGGGCGCCTCTTCCACGTTCAGGACCGCATCCAGTTGCGAGGCGGCTGGGGCACGGTGGCTGGCTGGGGACCGCGCAGCGATTAGGGCGCAGATCGCCGCACCTCGCTGGCGGACGGGAGCTCAGAGCAGTGGGGGTGCGGAGAAGTCCCCGAATGGTGTGCTCAAGGCGACCGAACGCAGCGCGATCCCCTCCCCCTCCGACTCCGGGCCTCCGTAGAGCACATCGCCCAGGATCGGCCACCCCCGCTGCGCGAGCTGCACGCGGAGCTGGTGGTTGCGGCCGGTGACAGGGTTCAGCTCCCAGCCCAGCCCGCCGTCCACTGGGCCCAGACAGCGCGCTCGCGTCTCGCAATCCTTGCCCTGCGCGTGGGGATAGACCCGCTTCTTCCCGCGCTTGAGTCGGTCGAGGAAGCGCTGCTTGGCCTGCTTGGGCGCCTGGCCCACCGTCTTGGCCTGGTAGGTCTTGGACACCTCGCGGCTCTCGAACGCCAGCGAGGCGCGGCGGTGTGCCTGGGGAGTGCGCGCGAACAGGATCAGGCCTCCGACCTGGCGATCCAGGCGGTGCACCACCCAGACGGGGCCGTGCTCGGCCTCCACGCGGGCGCGCAGCACGGGGGGGCTCTGGGGGCTGGGGCGACCCGGGACGGTGAGCCAGCCGGCGGGCTTGTCCACGACCAGCCAGTCGGGGTCTGAAAAGAGGAGCTTCATGGCCCCCCGATAGGGCTCCCGGAGGCCCCTGACAAGGCCCGGAACCGTGATACACCCTTGTCACCATTGCACTGGAGAGCTCGTGGCCCACAAGGTGACCAAGGACAACATCCGCTCCGTCCCCGACATGCTGCACTACCGCCTGGCGGAGACCCCGGACGGCGACGCCTTCTACTACCCGGACGCCAACGAGTCCTGGCAGACCCTCAAGTGGAAGGCCTTCGGTGCGCGCGTCCGCAACGTGGCCTGCGGCCTGCTGGGGCGCGGCCTGGAGATCGAGCAGCGCTGCTCCATCCTGGGCATCACCAGCATCGAGTGGGTGCTCGCCGACATGGGCACCCTCTGCGCCGGCGGCGCGACCACGACCATCTACCCCTCCAACACGCCCGAAGAGTGCCGCTACATCCTGGTGGACTCCGACACCCGCGTCGTGTTCGCCGAGAACGACGACCAGGTCGCCAAGCTCAAGGAGGTGCGTGACAAGCTCCCCAACGTGGAGCTCGTCGTGGTGTTCAAGGGCACCCCCAGCGCCGACGGCTGGGTGATCACGCTGGAGGACCTGGAGAAGGAGGGCGCCGCCTACGACGCCGACAACCCCGAGGCCTACCAGGCCCGCGTCGACCAGCTCACCCCGCAGCACCTGGCCACCCTGATCTACACCTCGGGCACCACCGGCACCCCCAAGGGGGTCGAGCTGCTGCACGACGCGTGGATCTTCGAGGCCCAGGCCGTCTACCGCAAGGAGGTCCTGGTCCCCGAAGACAAGCACTTCCTGTGGCTGCCCCTGTCCCACAGCTTCGGCAAGGTGCTGATCGTCTCGGTCATCTGGGCCAACGTGCCCACCGCGATCGACGGCCGCGTGCCCAAGATCATCGAGAACCTGCCCATCGTGCGGCCCACCATCATGGCCGCCGCCCCCCGCATCTTCGAGAAGGTCTACAACAAGGTCGTGACCGGCGCCCAGGAGAAGGGCGGCGTCACCCTCAAGATCTTCCGCTGGGCCGTGGGTGTGGGCAAGCAGGTCAGCGCGCTGCGCCAGAAGGGTCAGGAGCCCTCCGGTCTGCTGGCGCTCAAGAACCGCGTCGCCGACAAGCTGGTGTTCTCCAAGCTGCGCGACCGCTTCGGCGGCCGGGTCCGCTACTTCATCTCCGGGTCGGCGCCTCTGTCCCGGGAGATGGCCGAGTTCTTCCACGCCTGCGGCATCCTGATCCTGGAGGGCTACGGCCTTACCGAGTCCAGCGCCGCGAGCTTCGTGAACCTGCCGGACAACTTCGCCTTCGGCACCGTGGGTCCCGCCCTGCCGGGCGTGGAGATCAAGATCGAGCCCTCCGACGGCGAGATCCTGCTGCGCGGCCGCGGCATCATGCGCGGCTACCACAACCTGCCCGACGTCACGGCCGAGACCCTGACCGAGGACGGCTGGCTGCGCACCGGTGACATCGGCGAGCTGGACCCCGCCGGCCGCCTGCGCATCACCGACCGCAAGAAGAACCTGATCAAGACCTCGGGCGGCAAGTACGTGGCCCCCAGCCACCTGGAGAGCAGCCTCAAGGCCACCTGCCCCTACCTGAGCCAGGTGCTGGTGCACGGCAACAACCGCAACTTCTGCTCCGCCCTGGTGACCCTGGACGCAGAGGCCATGGTGGGCTGGGCCCGCGACAACGGTCTGGAGGGGAAGAGCTACGAGCAGCTCACCCGCGAAGACAAGGTCAAGGCCATGATCCAGCAGGCCATCGACCAGATGAACGCCGGGCTGCCCAGCTACGAGACCATCAAGAAGTTCGCGGTCCTGCCCAAGGACTTCACGGTCGAAGATGGCGAGCTCACCGCCTCCCTCAAGGTCAAGCGCAAGGTCGTGGAGAAGCAGTACAAGGACATCCTGGACGGCTTCTACGCCGGCTCGATCAAGGCGGTCTGATCCATGTGGCTGGCAGCACTGGGGGGCCTGCTGGCCCACGCGCAAGATCAGGTCATCGTCATGGACAGCGACCAGGGGTACATCTGGGAGCTGCAGTGGCAGGGGGAGCACCTGCTGGTCGCTGACTCCGACCAGGCCTACCTCTACGCCACCGACTCCCTGGACCTGGTGCGCCAGCAGCACCTGTGGACCTGGAACCCCTCGGTCAGCCTGAGCGGTGACGGCGCCACCATGCTCACCGTGGGCCGCCGCGCCCGCGTCTGGGAGACCGCCAGCGGGGACAAGCTCCAGGGCTTCAAGGCGAGCTGGAGCGAGAACCCCATCGCCCTGGACCACCAAGGCGGGCGCGTGCTGCGCACCAGCTACATGGGCCTGGAGTGGGTGCGCGTCCAGGACGGCGAGCCCCTGGGGACGCTGGAAGCCGACTTCGACGGCATGTCCCTCAGCCGCAGCGGAGAGGACCTGCTGGTGGTGGGCTACGGCCAGGTCCACCGCGTGCGCCCCGACGGCGGCGTGGAGTCCTGGGCCGCCGGCGCCAACGCCTACGACATCATGGGCTCGGAGTCCCTGGCGCTCCTCCCCTCCTGGGCCTCCGGCGTTCAGGTCCTGGACCTGGAGAGCGGTGAGCTCCGCCCTCTGGATCTGCCCCCCACCGCCCAGCTCGCCCTCAGCCCCGACGGCCGCCTGCTGGCCTACCAGGAGGCCTCGACCCAGCGCATCCACGTCGTGGAGTTGGAGAGCGGTCGGACCTTGCGGGTGATCCCCTCGCTGGAGACCAGCCCCTTCCTGGCCTTCTCCCCCGACGGCGGGCGCCTCGCGGTCTCGGGCGCCGGAATCGTCCGGGTCTTCGACCTGAGCATTCAGCGCCCCGTGCCCGAGCTCACCCCGGTCAACCTCCTGGGCTTCCAGGGGGACCTGGCCCTGATCCTGCGCTGGGACGGCCAGCTCGAGGGCTGGGATCCACAGGGGCAGCGACAGGCCTCCGCGTCGCTGTCCATCCCCATGCGCTACGACCCCAACGCCACCTTCCTGCCGGACGGCGAGCTGCTGATGATCAGCACCCAGGGCGCAGCGCAGCGGGTCGACGCCTGGACCGGCGCCCAGCTCGCGGGCCCCTACCCCGGCAACCGGGACGAGGGCCTGGTGCTCTCCAACAGCGACGGCAGCTACGCGGTGCTCAGCAGCGGCTGGCTGCACGCCTTCGACCCCCAGGGCCAGCCCACCGGCTCCAGCCCCGCCACCAGCGAGACCGCCTGGTTGGGCCCCGGCGGCACCACCCTGCTCCAGCTCCGGGGCGAGACCAACCTGGTCCTCCAGGACGTCGCCACCGGTGTCTCCACGCCCGGTCTCCAGGTGGAGATGGGGGTGCTCACGGCCCAGCTCATCGCGCGGCCCACCGCTCCCCCCGCGATCCCCACAGACACCCCGGCAGATCCTCCCACCAGCGAGGACACCGGGGCGCCGACCGACCGCCCATCGGACACCTCGCCCCCAGAGATCGAGGGCCAAACAGGCTCGGACAGCGAGCGCCCAGACCCCGTGGTCGTGATGCGCACCGAGCCCAGCTTCGAGCCCCCGGCCGTCTGGTTCATCGACACCAACGGCGACCTGCTGCGCTGGGACCTGGACCCCGCCTCCGAGGCCGAGACCCTGGCCGAGGCCGGCGACTTCTGGGTCAGCGCCGCCGACATCCGCGGCGAGCACGCCCTGCTGGTCGACAACGAGGGCCACGCCAAGCTGCACGACCTGGACGGCAACCTGCTCCACACCGGCAGCGTCCCCCTGCCCGCCGGGCGCTACATCACCCACGCCGCGGTCCACCCCCAGCACCCCCGCGCCCTGATCGCCCTGGATGACGGCAGCGTGCTCCAGCTCGACTTCCTGGGCGACGCCGTGACCCACCTGGGCGACACCCTGCGGGGCGGCAGCGTGATTGACGCCCAGGGCGACAAGCTGGTCCAGGTCACCGCTGGCGTGCTGGTCCTCCACGAGGGCGACCAGAGCCGCAAGCTCAAGCCCGAACAGACCCCCAGCGCGGCGGTCTTTCTGGCCGACGGCAGCCTGCTCGTGGGCGACACCGCCGGCGGCCTGCAGCTCTGGGACGGCGAGCGCTTCGGCGAGCGCCTGCAGATCCACGACGCCCCCATCGTCGAGCTCGCGCCCGGCCCGGCCGGCGTGGCCGTTCGCCACGACGACGGCGGGCTGGGCTGGGTCCCCCTGGACCTCTCGGGCAGCAGCGTGCTGGGCGCCTGGGCGGCAAACGGCGTGGACGTCAGCCCCCAGGGCATCGCCCTGAGCGTGGCCAGCTACCAGGGCGTCTCCATCTACCCGGAGCTGGGCGCCGCCGAGTCGGAGGCCAGCCTCAAGGGCTCCCTGCGCAGCGGGCTCTCTGGGCCGGTCAGCGCCTGCCCGGACGGCACCGGCGTCGTCGCGGTGGACCAGGACTGGGGCAGCCCCGCGCGGATCGCGCGCGTGGTCAGCGGCAAGGTCGTCCCTCTGGACGCCCACTTCCCGGCTGGGATCACCGCCCTGGAGTGCACCGACGCCCACATCCTGGTGG
This sequence comes from Myxococcota bacterium, assembly GCA_036229005.1. Taxonomy (GTDB): domain Bacteria; phylum Myxococcota_A; class UBA796; order UBA796; family CAJQPC01; genus CAJQPC01. The sequence continues at coordinate 9,542 of JAZAMN010000004.1, read as the reverse complement.
GGCACGCCAGCGGCGAGACCCTGGTGCTGGACGCCCAGGGGCAGACGCTGCAGCGCGTGCTGGCCAGCGACGGCGGCGCGGTCCATGACCTCGCGGTGTCCGGCCAGCAGCTCTACGTCTCCTCCGAGACCGGGCAGGTCAGCGCCTGGGATCTGGAGACCGGCGCGTTCCAGGGCGACAGGCGGCTCACCCCGCAGCAGGTGCTGGGCCAGCCCGCCGGGAGCGCGCAGTGATGCTGTGGACGCTGGTCCTCGCTTGCGCTCAGGAGAGCGAGCTGCCCGTGCGGGAGGGTCCCCAGGAGTTGGACCCGAACGTGGAGCCCCAGGACACAGCCCCCTCGGACACCGGAGCCCCCCAGGACAGCGGCGACACCGGCGAGCCCCAGGACAGCGGCGGCTCCACCGAGCAGGTCTGCTACCCCGGCCCAGCGCAGGACTGGAGCGTCTGCTACCCGCTGGTGCCCTACCAGAGCGCGTGGGGCTCGGACTACGACTACCCCGACCCGCTGGGGGGCAGCGCGCAGTACGCCGCGCCGGCCCGCTACATCGACCTGTCCAAGGTCCCCGACCCCGACCAGGCCCTGGCGCCGAACTTCGTCCTGGACGAGTTCATGCAGGAGTGGAAGGGGCGCTATGCGCTGTTCCAGCCGCACCTGGTCGTCACCCTGCAGGGCCTGCGCGACGACCTTGGCCCCCTGGCGGTCAACAGCGGCTACCGAAACCCGGCATACAACGCCGGCGTTGGCGGCGTGACCTACAGCCGTCACCAGTACGGTGACGCCGTGGACCTGGACCCGGTGAGCGTGAGCCTGGACAGCCTGGGCAGCGCCTGCGACGACGCCGACGCCGACTACGTGGGCTACTACGAGACCCACGTGCACTGCGACTGGCGCAACCACCCGCTGGACGTGGAGTTCTACGACCCCGCGCCCGTCAGCGGTGAGCAGAGGCCCGCCGCCCTGCCGGAGCTCCAAGCCGCGCTCGCTCCCCGAGGCCAGGCCTGGACCGCCCCCGCGCAGGGCTGGGATGAGGGCGAGCCGCTGCGCGAGTGGAGCGCCTACGACGCCCAAGGCCGCCTGCTGGTCCAGGAGCGCACCCGGGAGTTCACCCCGCCCCCGGGCAGCGCTCGGATCCAGGTCGTCGTCGGGCGCGCGCTGACCCTGCAGCAGTCCCTCTGAGCCCCGCGGCGTGAAGGACCCCGCCGCCGCCGACCCCCGCAGCCTGCGGGGTGCCTGGTACACGCCTCCGGCGCTGGTCGATTTCCTGTGGCGACAGGTGGCCCGCCCCGGCGTCCACAGCGTGCTCGAGCCGAGCTGCGGCGACGGCGTGTTCCTGCACCGCGCGCCCAGCGGGCTGCAGATCCAGGGCGTCGAGCTCGAGCCCCAGGAGGCGGAGAAGGCCCGCGCATCCGGTCACCTCGTGCACACCGGGGACTTCTTGGAGTGGGCCAGCGCCCAGGAGCCCGGGCGGTATGACGCGGCCATCGGAAACCCGCCCTACATCCGCTACCAGTACCTGAGCCCCCAGCAGCAGGACCGCGCCCAGGCCGAGTTCCGCCGCGCCGGGCTGCCCTTCACGCGCCACACGAACGCGTGGGTGCCCATCGTCGTCGCCAGCTTGCGCCTGCTCCGTCCCGGCGGCCAGCTCGCGATGGTGCTGCCCGCCGAGCTGCTCCACGTCCTGCACAGCCAGGGTCTGCGCGACCACCTGCTGCGGGAGTGCAGCCAGGTGGTGGTGCTGGACACCGAACGCCTGTGGTTCCCCGAAGCCCTGCAGGGCACCGTGCTCCTGATCGCCGAGAAGGGGAAGGGACCTGCCCGCCTGCAGATCCAGGCCTGCCCCGGGGACGCCTTCCTGCACCGGGACCTGCCGACGCCCTCGTCCACCGGCGAGGACCTGCTGGGCGCAAAGTGGATGCCGGCGCTGCTCCCCCCGGGGGCCCGGAGCCTGTGGGATCAGCTCCAGGCGCACCCCGCCGTGCGGCCCCTGGGTCAGCGTGCCCGCGCCGAGGTGGGCATGGTGACGGGCGCGAACGCATTCTTCCTGGTGCCCCAAGCGGTGGTCCAGGAGTACGCGCTGGAGCCCTGGGCCAAGCCGGCCTTTGGTCGCAGCGAGCAGGCCCCGGGCGCGCTCTTTGACGCCGCTCAGCACCAGCGCAACGTGGCGGCCGGCAAGCCTGCGTGGATGCTGCACTTCTCCGAGCCGCTGGGTCCGGGGGCGCGGCGATGGCTCGCGGAGGGTGAGGCCAAGGGCCTGCACCAGCGCTACAAGTGCCGGATTCGCAAGCCCTGGTGGAGCCTGCCTTCGGCCTGGGTGGCGCCGGTCGCGATGCTCAAGCGCAGCCACAGCCTGCACCGGCTGGTGTGGAACCAGGCGGGGGCCTACCAGACGGACACGGCCTACCGCCTGCGCCCCTTCGAGGGGGAGTCCGCGCCGGGCCTGGTGGCGAGCTTCGTGAACAGCCTGACAGCGCTGGGCACGGAGCTGCATGGTCGCCACTACGGCGGCGGGGTGCTGGAGCTGGTGCCCAGCGAGATCGCCCGTCTTCCGAGCTTGAACCTGGATCTTGACGTTCCGCCTGCAGACCTCTTGCTGCGTGATGAGCCCGATCCCGAGCGGGTCCTGGCCCAGCGGGACCCCCGCGTGCTGGGGGCCATCGGGCTGAGCGAGCGCGACCAGGAGACCCTGCGGGAGGCCTGGGCGCTACTGCGCCGCAGGCGACGAAAGGAGAGCCCATGAGCTGGATGTGGATCCTGGCCTGCGCCGGGCGTCAGGCCCCGGTTGAGCCCCCCGCGGTCGACGCCCCGGTGGCCATGGAGACCCCGTGGATCGTGGCGTCCCCAAGCCCCGCGTTTGTGGCCCCGCCCGAGCTGATGCTGGATCTGCGAACCGAGCCGGCGGGCTGGACCCTGGCGCTGGTGGACGCAGTGCGCGGGGAGCGCCGCGCGCTCTGGCAGGTCGAGGGCATCGCGTCCCCCTGCGCCGTGACCAAGCTGGACGTCGAGGCCTGGGAGGGCCACCGCAGCCTGGACGCCTGGGTGGACTGCGGGCTCAAGCCGGAGGCCTGGCGGACGGCTATCGGCGGGGACTGGGACACCCCGGTGCACGCGCCCGGAGGCCAGGGCCTGAGCAGCAAGCAGCGGGTGGGTCGGACGCAGCTCTCCCTGGACCTGCGCCCTCAGGACAATGGACTCGCGGAGCTGCACATCAGCGCGGAGTTGGAGCTCGCGGGCAGCCTGTCCTCGTCGATGGAGACGATCGATGGGCGAGCGCGGGTGGATCGCGGTGTGCTGGAGGTGGAGCTCGGCAGCGCGAAGGCCACCCTGCCCGCTCCAGACCTGGAGATCCGCAGCGCAGTGGCGAGCCCGATGATCGACGCCCCGGGCGTGGAGCTGGTGCTGGAGGGACCCATCGAGGCCTGCCGGGCGGCCTGGGAGGGGTGGACCGCGGCCTGCGCTCCCTGCGTGGATCAGCCGACCAAGGAGGGCTTCGTGGGCTGCGCTCAGGAGCTGGCGGACTGCAGCTTCGTGGAGCTGGGCCACGACGCCTCCTTCGCCAGGCACCAGCCTGACGGCAGCGTGCTGACCATGACCCTGTACGCGCCGCTCCATGACGGGCGCGCGGACGAGACCTGGTGCGCGCGGGTGAACCTGCACCCGGTGGCCTCGGGGTTGGCGGGGGCGGCGGACCTTGAGTGAGCGCAAGCGGGGGTGAACGCAACAACGCTGGGCGCAAGCGGGGGTGAACGCAACAGCGTCCTGCGCAGGTCGGGGTGAACGCAACACAGGTGTGCGCAAGTCAGGGTGAACGCAACAAAAGCGTGCGCAGAGAGCGGCTTGAGGGCCCTTCTGCTCCTTGGATTCAGGGAGACTGTTGCGTTCGCGGGGACTTGCGCGGCGCCGTGTTGCGTTCGCAGGGACTTGCGCGGCCCCGTGTTGCGTTCGCAGGGACTTGCGCGGCGCCGTGTTGCGTTCGGAGGGACTTGCGCGGCGCCGGGGCCGCCTGCCCCCCTACTCCACCGCCTCCAGCGCCCCAATGTCCCACGCCGCGCCCTGCGGCCGAGCCGTCCCGACCAGGTCATCGCCCACGCCGGCGCCCAGGTTGTCGCCTGCGTCGATGGCCGCCGAGCCGGGCTGGGGCGTGTAGCTGACGTCCAGCAGGGGATCGCCGCTGACGTTGGCCTCGCCTGGGGTCCAGTCCTCGGCGGCGTAGGCGCCCAGGGTCGAGCCGAAGATCAGGTTGTGATGCCAGTCCACGCTGTAGCTGCCCGTGAGCTGCAGGCCGTAGCCGCCGTTGTCCAGCAGCAGGTTGTTGGCCATCTCAAGCTGGGGGCCGGGGCCCTCGTACTCGCCGCTGGTCTGGGTGCGCATGCCGTCGGTCTGAGAGCCGATGACGGTGTTGTTCGCGACCAGCCCCAGGTCGTCGTAGGAGAAGCGCATGCCGTCCGGCGCGGAGTCGACGGCCAGGTTGTTCACCACGAACACCTGGGCGTCCGCGCTGCGCAGGGCCCCGCCGCTGGCGGTCGCGGTGTTGCCGAAGAAGCGGTTGCCGTCGATCTCCGGGCGACCGCGCCAGGACATGATTCCGCCGCCATCGGACTCGGGGCCCTGGACGTGGTTGTCGGTGAAGGTGCAGCCGCTGACGCGCCCCTCGGAGCGGTAGAGGTAGAGCCCGCCGCCCGCGTACTCGGGGTAGTCGGTGCTGGCGTTGCCCTGGAAGGTGGAGTCCGTGAGGCTGCCGTCCCAGTTGTAGAGCAGCGCGCCGCCGCCGCGGCCGGTCACGACGTTGTCCACGAGCTCAAGCGCGACCAGGGTGGGGTTGGCGTCCATCACCAGCAGGCCGCCGCCGTGGCGGTAGTGCGCGGGCAGGCGATCGCCGTCGCCGTTGGTGCCCTGGCCCCCGCGGATGGTGAAGCCCTGCAGCAGGGTGTCGCTGCTCTGGGCGCCCGCGATGGTGACGACGCTGCCGGCCTGGGCGGGCTCCAGGATGGAGAGGCCAGCCCCGGCGCCGATCACCTGGGCCTCGCTCTCCCCGAAGTCGACGTTCTCCGTGTAGCTCCCCGCGGCGACGCGGACCTCGCGGCAGGTGCTGCCCGTGCTGGCGATGGCCCGGGTGATGCTGCCGTAGGGGGCCTCCTCGCTGCCGTCGGGCTGCGCGCTGCCCTGGGGGGCGACCCAGATCGGGCAGGGCTCCAGGCAGTCGGCGATGCCGTCCTCGTCCAGGTCGAAGCCCTCGTCCTCCAGGCCGTCGCAGTCGTTGTCGATGCCGTCGCAGAGCTCGGGGCCGGGGCCGATGGCGGGGTCGTCCGGAGCGCAGTCCTCAGGGTTGGGGACGCCGTCTCCGTCGTCATCGAAGGGGCCGGTGTCCAGGGTCTCGCTGCGGCCCAGACAGGCGATGAGCAGAAGGATCAAGGGAGGCTCCGGAGCGAGGGGATCTCTACCCCGAATGCAGCCAGGGCCGCTGCCCGCATGGCTTGGGGGTCTCCCGAAGTGGCAAAGGTGACCTCGACTGCGCCGGGATCCAGTGCCTTTGCGAGCTGCGCTGCCGCCTCGATGCCCGGGTCGAGCAGCAGAGCCTCGGGGCGCAGCGACCGGAACACAGGCGCCAGAGCGGGGTAGTGCGTGCAGGCCAGGACGATCCCAGCCACCTCTCCTACCGGCTCCAGCACAGCCTGGACTGCGGCCTCGACGTGGGGTCCCGTGAGCTCGCCCGCCTCGACCAGAGCGCTCAATGGCTGGGCGCAGCGCTCGATGACCTGCACCTGGGGGAGCCCCTGCGCGTAGAGGTGGCTGTCCACCGTGCGCTGCCCACCCAGCACGGCCACCCGCTGCAGGCCCGAGTCGCGGACGGCCTGGATGCCCGCCTGGATCACCCCGACGGTGGGCGCGCCCACCCGGTCCAGGACGGTGGAGGCGGCGTTGCAGGCGACCACGATCCGCTCGGCCCCCAGCGACTGGAGCAGGCGACAGCGGTCCTCCACCCGGGCGGCGAGCTGGTCCGGGGGGAGCTTGCCGTAGGGGGTCACGCCTGCATCCGACAGGTAGTGCACCCGCGCCGCGACGCCCTGGGCCTGGAGCGCGCGCAGCACCGACAGCCCGCCGATGCCCCAGTCCAGCATGCCCAGCGTCACGGGTAGGCCATGGGGCTGAGGGTGGCCTGGGAGAAGGGGCCGGAGTCGAAGGCCATCACCCGCGCGTGCCAGCCCAGGTTGAGCAGCTCCATCTTTCGACCGGGGAAGCGGGACTCCAGGTACCAGCGGTACTCGTGCTCGCCGCGGATGGGGTTGTGGTCCAGCATCTGCTGCCAGGCGTCGTCCCCGACCAGGCGGCGCAGGGCCTGTCCGGCCTGGGGGAAGGCGCGGCGCTGCCAGCGGGAGCGCAGGGTGTCGAATGCGGCCCGGGGGAGCTCGCGGCTCTGGAGCGGCGCGGCGGCCATGTCCACGACCAGCAGGCGCCCCTGGGGGGTGAGCACGCGCTGGAGCTCCTGCATCAGCGGATCCCAGTCCAGGTAGCGGAAGGAGAGCAGGGAGATGGCCAGATCGACGCTGTCATCGGGCAGCGGGAGCTGGGGGCCCTCGATTCGGGAGAAGGAGAGGTTGGGGTGCGCCGCGCATCGGGTCTCTGCCATCTGGAGCTGGCCGGCGCTCGAGTCCACGCCAAGCCCCGTCCGCAAGCGAGGTGCGAGTTGCTGCAACAGCGCCCCGTTCCCGCAGCCCAGGTCCAGCACCCGCGCCCCCTGGGGCACCCGGGGCTCCAGCCAGCGCCACTCGTCCTGGCGCACCCGGATGTCGTCGAAGGCCTGGTCGTAGAGCGCCGCGACCGGGTCATAGCTGCCCTCGCCGGCGCGCTGGGGCTCGAAGCGCTTGGGGAGCTCGCGCCGCCCCAGGCCGTACTTGAGCACGGAGCCCGGCAGCCCGTGGGACTTGCGGCCGGGGGTGCCCATGACCCAGAGGGGGGCCTCGGGGTCGCTGCGCGGCCCCTCCCACGCGAAGCGGTCGGGGCGCGCCGAGTAGCTGGTGTACCAGTGGAAGCCGTGGGTGGGCACGCCAAAGAGGTTCGCAAAGAAGGGCGCGAACCAGCGCGCCGAGCGGCAGGACAAGAACCAGGCCTGGGCCCCCGGGGCGAAGTCCAGCGCCAGGGTGCGCCACTCGTGGGGCGAGAGCTGCTCGGGCCAGTCCGTGGTCCCGAACATGGGGCCGTACATGCCTGAGTGCGCCACCAGGTGCAGCTCGTGGAGGGTGTCGGACTGCAGCGCGGCGATGAACGCGGCCTTGGACTCCACGGCCTCGCAGACCACGCGCAGCTCGGGGTGGGCGCGCTGGCGCTCGGCGGCCAACGTGCGCGCGGCCCGGGCCATCTGGGCGCCGCCGTCGCGGTAGCGGGTGGTGTAGCCGACCCAGATCATGACAGGCCTCTATCTCCCTTTGACTGATGCTGGGCCTGCGGCGTCCGATAGGTGAGACATGCACATCAAGACCCGCCAGCTCAGCGGGGGCCGCGTCGTGATGACCAGCCCCTACCACGCCCGGCCCGAGCGGCTGCTGGGCGCGCTCATGAGCCGCTTCGGCCCGCGGCTCTCCGTGGCTGTCGGGCGGACGCAGTGCACCGCAGCGCTCCCCTCCCGCTTCCACCTGAGCTACGCCAAGGGCGAGCTGCTGCTCACCCTCCACAGCGACGCCAGCCTCCCCACGCAGGAGCTGGACACCGACGCGATCCAGGAGGCGCTGGCCCAGCAGGCGCCTCAGCTCCGGGTGGCCTGAGCCGGCGGGCCGCTTGAGCCCAGAGCACAGCGGGCCGGCCCCGAAGGACCGACCCGCGTTCGCCAGCCGACGCTCGTCAGATTCAAGCGTGACTCCATTTTGGAGTCACGCTGTGAATCGACGCTCGTCAGATTCGAGCGTGACTCCGTTTGGAGTCACGCTCGGAATCGACGTTTACTGCTCGCAGTCACCGTAGAGCGCGTACTCGATCTCGATGGTGGAGCCACCCTCGGGGACGTAGTCCTCTTCGAAGTCCACGGTGTTGGTGGAGGCGACGTAGGTCCAGCCCAGGTTCTCGGTGACGCCGTCGACCGTGACGATGATGGTCTCGGGGACGGGGTAGTCGGTGAGCTCGAAGGCGGTGAGGTCCGCAGCGGAGCCCTCGGCCAGGCTCTCGAGGTGGGAGCCGAAGTCGGTGGCGCAGATGCTGAGGAAGAGGCCGCCGGTGGCCACGGTGGCCTCGTAGAAGCCGGTGTAGGCCTGGTTTCCGCCGCAGCCGGAGGGGTAGTCACCGCCGATGGCGTGCATGACGACGTCGTTGGTGTCGGCCTTCATGCCCTGGAAGAGGGAGACGTAGTAGGTGTAGGGGTTGACGCTCTGCTCGGGCTCGTCGGAGACACCGATGAGGGAGAGGGTCGCGTCCTCGCGGTAGAAGCCCTCGTTGCAGCCGCCGGTCTTGATGTTGGAGTTGCTCAGGGCGGACTCCAGCAGCATGAAGGCGCGCTCGGTGTTGGAGCCGTAGGAGGGGCAGCTCGTGGTGCCGGTGTCGAAGCAGGTGTGCGTCTCGAAGAGGCTCTCCTGGTCGGACAGGGACATGGTGTTGTCGACGTAGGGCTGGGAGCCCAGGATGCAGCCGTCATCGGCCACGACGGCGGCGACGTGGTAGTCGGCGTCCATGGAGGCCAGGGTGGTCACGAAGGTGGAGAAGTTGCTCTCGACGTTCGCGAGGTCGTCGTACATGGAGCAGGACCAGTCCAGGGCGAACAGGATGTCGGTGGCGCCGTTGATGGGCTGCTCGAAGACGTCCAGGTTCAGGCCGTAGAGCTCCGCGTTGCCGACCTGGGTGGTCAGGTAGCTGGGCACGGCGGGGTCGTTGCTGTTGACGTACAGGTACGCGGTGTCCTGGTACTCATCGAGGGGGGCGTAGTCGACCCACACCTCGCGGGTCTCGCCGGGGGTCAGGGTCCAGGGCAGCTCACCGTTGAGGCCGTCGGCGTCCTCGAAGAAGGCCAGGTCCTCGCCCGCGGTGTTGAACTGGAAGCCGTCGACCACCAGATCGGCGTTGCCGACGTTGGAGATGGTCAGGATCTGGGAGGCCTCGCAGCCGATGTACATGCTGCCGAAGTCGAACTCCGCGGGGCTCACGTCGATGACGGGGGCCTGGCCACCACCGGACAGCGGGATCTCAAGCTGGGGGGTGGAGGGGTCGTTGGAGTCCACCACCGCGGTCGCGGCGTCGGTGGAGGCGGTCTCCGGCAGGTAGGAGGCCACGAAGGTGGTCTGGCCGCCGGGGGGGATCAGCACGGAGCCCAGGGCGCCGACGTCGAAGGCGGTGCCCTCTTCGGCCAGGGACAGGCCCAGGATCTGGCAGTCGCCGTCACCGTCGTTGTTGAGCAGGACCTCCTGCTCGATGGGCGCGGTGATGTCAGCGACGATGAACTCCCCGAACTCCACGGAGCCGGGCTCGGCGGACAGGACGCAGACGGTGGTGTCATCGACACCGCCGACGTTGTTGTCGGCCTCGATGAGCTCGAAGTCGCTGCAGCCGGTCAGCATTCCGGCCA
>JAZAMN010000003.1:0-146083 GCA_036229005.1 Myxococcota bacterium | reverse complement strand
GACCTCTCGGACTGGAGCCGGGTATCGGGTATCGGAGGTCAGGTCTCTGTGGCGGCTCGCCGGCGACTGGCGACCGGGGACCGGGGACCGGCGATGGCGTGGGGGCCGGGTTCGGGGCGTCGTGGCAGCCGACTTGGGGGGGCGCGGTGGGGAGGGGCCGGTACTTCGTCCGGCCCACGGGTCTGGGCCCGGAGGGTGTTCCGGGATTGGGTCAAAGGCAGCGCCCAGGAGCGGCGCACGGGGTGGGTGGCTGACGGTAGACCCCGGCGCTGACACCCCCGACGACGTGATGCCTGAGACCTGATACCTGAGACCTGACCCCCGGCCTGAGACCTGACCCCCGGCCCGCACAGCCCCCCTCCCCTTCAAGCCTTCAGCTTCCGCCCCTCGATCGCCCGCGCCAGCAGCTCGGGGAAGGCGTCCGGCGTACACCCGAAGGTCGCCCACCCCAGGGCCTGCATGGAGGCGGCGTTGTCGCGGTCGTAGACGGGCTTGCCGTCGTCGCTGAGGGCCAAGAGGCAGATGCAGGTGGCGCCGCTGGCGGTGATGCGGCGGGCGCGCTCGAACATCAGCTCCCGGTCGCCGCCCTCGAAGAGGTCGGTGATCAGCACGACGATGCTGTCCTGGGGGCGCTCGAGCTGCTGCTCGGCCCAGCCCAGGGCGCGGTGGATCTCGGTGCCGCCGCCAAGCTGGGTGGCAAAGAGCAGGCTGACGGGGTCGCTCAGGTGCTCGGAGAGGTCGGCGACCTCTGTGTCGAACACGCACATGCGCAGGCTGAGGCTGCGGACGGTGGCGAGCACGGCGCCAAAGATGCCGGCGTAGACCACGGAGCTGGCCATGGAGCCGCTCTGGTCGACGGCCAGGATGACGCGGCGCAGGCTGCTGCCCTTGCGGGCGTGGCCGACCAGGCGCTCGGGGATCAGCACGCCGGATTGCGGGTCGTAGCGCCGCAGGTTGGCCCGGATGGTGCGGTCCCAGTCGATCTCGTTGTGACGCGGCCGGCGAGTCCGGCGGCTGCGGTCCAGGGCGCCTCGGACGGCCTCGCGCAAGCGCTGGGCCAGGCGGCGCTCCACTTCGTCGGCGACCTGGCGGACCACGGCGCGGGCGGTGTCGCGGGCCTTGGCGGGCAGGCTGCCCTTGAGGGTCAAGAGGGTGGCCACCAGGTTCACGTCGGGCTGCACCTGCTCCAAGAGCTCCGGCTGCAGGAGCATCTTCTCCAAGCCCAGGCGGTCCAGGGCGTCGCGCTGGAGCAGCTCGACGGTGCGCCGCGGGAAATAGCGCCGGATGTCGCCCAGCCAGGCGTTGACCCGGGGCGAGCTGGAGCCCAGGCCGCCGCGCCGATCGCTGTCGTAGAGGGCCTCCAGCACGCGGTCCATGCCGACGTCCTGGGCGCTGAGCGGCTGCCCCGTGCCATCGGCATCGCCGCCTCCGAGCACCAGGCGCCAGCGCCTACGCAGCTCCTCGCTGGTGGGATCGGTCATGGGGTGCTCCCGACGATACGGCGCAGGACGGGGTGAACCCAGGATGCGCGTTCAACATCCAACCCCTCCTCTGCCTGCTTGGCATCGCTGGCGGAGAGGCGCTGGCCCATCTGGCGGCGCTCGGACTTGGAGAAGCCCGAGAAGGCGCGCCGAAGCAGCGGAAGCAGCGCCTGGAAGTCCTCGCTGGCGAGCCCGCCCAGCCAGGTGTCCAGGACCTCCCAGAGGGCCTGTTGGTGAATCAAGAGCAGCCCCGAGCCGCCGATCAGCCCCTCCAACCACTGGGCGGCGTGCAGCGGCTCCACCACCTGGTTGAGGGCCTGGCGCGCGCGCTCCTGGAGCGCTTCGGGGGTGACGAGCTGGGCGGAGAGCAGCTTGCGCAGGGCCTTGCCGCGGATCTGGGGGTGGATGGTCTCGCGCTCGCTCAGGGTGAAGAGCAGCTCGGTCCAGTCGTCGCTGAGGTCGGGGTCTTCCAGCAGGGCGAGGGCGCGGTGGCAGTCCTCCAGGGCCTTGCCCAGCGCGCTGGCCAGGGTCTCGTCGATGCCGGTGCAGGCCCGCGGAAGCCCCACGACGACGCGCTCATAGAGGCGCTGGAGCACCGGCGCGATGGGCGCGGTGTCGATGTCCAGGGTGCTGCCGTAGCGCAGCAGGCGCGCCAGGGGGGGCAGGCCCTCCATCAGGGTCTGGATGTCCTGGGCCACCGCCGCGCGCTCGTCCAGAGCCTTGAGGGCGGGCTCGGCGGGGAGCTCGGCCATCAGCCCGTCTTCCAGCAGGGCGGCGAGCTGCCAGACGGTCTGCAGCTTCTGGGCGCGCTGGCGGAGCATCCCGGCGGCGGCGCTCTCCAGGGTGTTTCCCAGGCTGGAGGCCGTCACGATCTGCACGGCAAAGCCCGGGTCCCACTGCAGGTCCCAGGTCTCCCGGAAGGAGCCGTCCCCCCGACTGTCCCCCGAGCGCTTGCCGAATGGGATGCCGAGCACGCCCAGGCGCCGCAGGGTCTGGCTGCGCAGCTTGTGGCTGGGCTTGCGCACGTCGAGCTCGATCTGCTGGGGCGCGGTGCTCTGGGAGAGGCGACCCTTCTTGAGCAGGCGCTCGATGTCGGCCTGGAGCGGGAGGATGGGGGCGCTGTCCGGGACCTGCCCCAGATCGTGGCCCACCTCCAGGGCCCCTCGGATGGACGCCAGGGCTTGGGGGAGACCAAAGACCGCCAGCGAGGACTCGCGTAGCTCGGCCAGCCCCACCTGCGGCGCCCCCCGCAGCGCGGCCAGCGACTCCGCCAGCCGCGTGGCCTCGATGACGTGCGCCGAAGAGACGTCATGCCCGCGCGCCCGGAGCAGCCCAGCGGTGCGCGAGAGCCAGCGCTCCGGGAGCTCACGCCGCCCGCCCAGCTCGGGGACGCCGGCCTCCCAGATCGCCTGGTACCAGGCCGGGGCCGCCATGCCCGCGCCGTAGCCGGACTCCAGGCTCAAGCGGCTGGCCGCCCAGGGGACCCAGGTGACCTCGATGCGCTCCTTCTTGAAGCCCTTGAGCAGGGCCCGGTCGTCCTTGAGCGGTGGGCAGGACTCAGGGAGCAGGGCGGGGGCGTGCCAGGCCCCGCAGACCATCGCGACGTGGCCGTGGGCGCGCTCGTCCTTGCTGAGCTCCACGCGCATGTAGGCCTCTCGCCGGGCCTCATAGGGGTCTGTGGGGCGGCAGCCGTCCTCGGCCTCCCGCACAGCGCCCATGGCGAGCAGCACGGCCTCGAAGAGCGCGGTGTCATCGCCCCGAAGCTCGACCTGGGCCTCCCACCAGCCGTCGCCGTCGGGGTGGCCCTCGGTGGCGGCCAGCAGGCCCAGCGCATCCACGGGAGCCTCAGTGCGGGCCAGCCCGTTCTCGGCCTTGAGCGCCCAAACCCGCGGCAGGTCCACAAAGCGCACCGGGCGGCCGTTCTCCACCGCCCAGCGCATGGCCCGCCACTCCGGCGACCAGTCGCAGAAGGGGTAGAAGCTCGCGCTGCTGGGGTCTGCCTTGGCGTAGACCAGCAGGGCCACGGGCGGCCGCATGCCGGGGTCCGTACACAGCGGGATCAGGGCGTCGGCCTCCGGGGGCCCCTCGATGCAGACGGCGTCGGGTTGCAGAGCCTCCAGAGCCCGCTCCACGCTGCGTCCGCTGCCCGGCCCGTGGTGCCGGATGCCCAGGATGCTCCGCACTCAGAGCGCTCCCTTGCAGGCGCGGTACAGGTCCTTCCAGTCGCTGCGCTCGCGCACGACGGTCTTGAGGTACTCGCTCCAGGGCACCAGGTCCTGCTCGGGGTCCCGCAGCACGCAGCCCGTGAGCGAGGCCGCGATGTCGCTGGCCTTGAGCTGCCCGTCGCCGAAGCTGGCGGCCATGAGCATCCCCGACTCGACCACCGAGATGGCCTCGGCGGTGGACAGGGTGCCGCTGGGCTGCTTGAGGCGGGTCTGGCCGTCCTCGGTGAGCCCCGCTCTGAGCTCGCGGAAGATCCGCACCACCCGCTCCATCTGCTCCATCGCGGGGACCTCGACCGGGAGCTTCATGCCGGCCTGCATGGCGCCCACGCGCTGGGACACGATGCGCAGCTCCTCCTCAAGGGTCTCCGGGCTGGGCAGCACCACCGTGTTGAAGCGGCGGAGCAGCGCGGCAGACAGCTCCGAGACGCCCTTGTCGCGGTCATTCGCGGTCGCGATGACGTTGAAGCCGGGCACCGCCTGGACCTCGTCGGAGAGCTCCGGGATGGGCAGGGTCTTCTCGGAGAGCAGGGTGATGAGGGCGTCCTGCACCTCGGAGGGGATGCGGGTGAGCTCCTCGACGCGGGCGGTCTTGCCCTCGGCCATCGCGCGCATGACGGGACTGGGGACCATGGCCTCGCGGGAGGGGCCCTGGGCCAGCAGGCGTGCGTAGTCCCAGCCGTAGCGCAGGTGGCTCTCGTCCATCCCCGCGGTGCCCTGGACCAGCAGCGTGGAGTCCCCCGAGATGGCGGCCGCCAGGTGCTCGCTGAGCCAGGACTTGCCGGTGCCGGGGACGCCCTGGAGCAGCAGGGCGCGGGAGCTGGCCAGGGTCGCGATGCAGACCTCGACCAGGCGCTGCTGACCGATGTACTTGGGGGTGATCTCGGTCCGGTCGGGGAGCGTGGTGCCCAACACATAGTCCCTCACCGCCTGGGGGCTGAGGGCCCAGCCATCCGGCCTGGGGCGCTCGTCGGTGTCGGCGAGGACCTGGAGCTCGGCGGCGAACTGGTGTTCCGCGTGCTGGCGGAGGACGGACATGGTGACCTCGACGGTGGAGGGGTGTTCCTTGGCACGCTGGGGGCGCCGGCGCACCCCAAATGGTGTGCCAAGATGGGCCATGCGCCAGCTCGCCCTCCTCCTCTCCTTCCTGCTGCTGGCCTGCGGTGGCGGGCTGGTTCCGGACCGCAACAAGGACTGCCGCGAGGAAGGACGATGTGGCGTGCGGACCTACGCCAGCGGCGACGCGATGGCGCGAACCTACGTGCGGGACAGCGCCGACTGCCGCCAGTCCGAGGCCTGCACGGTGGAGGGACGCGGCCACCTGCTCCCTGACTCCAGCGATGCCTGCGTGGCCCTGACGGATCTGGACTGCCAAGCCTCGGAGCGCTGCGCGACGAAAGGGGCCTGTACGGTGGACCTGAGCGGCCGGCGCTGCATCACCCTGCCCTCGGGCTGCGCCCAGGCGGATGCCTGCCAAGAGCTGGGCCTCTGCAACTACAAGCACGCCGAGGGCTGCGTGCTGGAGGGCCCCACCGACTGCGAGATGCCCTGCCGGATCGAGGGCCGCTGCGACTTGGTGGACGGCGTCTGCGTGGCGGGCACGGAGCAGGACTGCGCGGCGAGCGCCCATTGCAAAGGCCGGGGGCGTTGCGGGCTCACTCAAGGCCGCTGCGTGGCGACGGAGGCCGGCTGCCAGGACAGCTCCATGTGCGCGCTGAATGGCTGGTGTTCGGTCGGAGGAGACGCCGAGTCCGGCCCCGCCGACTGGTGCGATGACGCGGTCGGGGTCTGTGACGAGGCCTGCTGGGCGTCTGGCCGCTGCAGCTACGAGGACGCCTATTGCCAACCGGGGAGCCAGACCGACTGCGAAGGCGCCCTGGAGTGCACCCTGAGCGGCCGCTGCGAGAAGAGCGGGCACCTGTGCGCGGTCACCCAGGCGGGCTGCGAGGCGAGCCTGGAGTGTCAGGCCTTCGGACGCTGCACCCTGGACTGGGGGCGCTGCGTGAACCCAGACGCCCAGGACAGCGCGCGGGCCTACTCCTGCCTGGCGACCCCCGAGTGCAAGGAGCGCGGCGCTTGCCTCGCGACACCCGACGGCTCCTGTGTCACCGCGGAAGAGGCCGGACTGGAGCCCTGGCTGCCGCCTCCCTGGCCGGGCAATCCCCTCCCCCGCTGAATGCCCCCACCGACTCCGCCCGCCGACTCAGCCCAGGGAGAAGGCGTGGATGCGCCGGCGGGCCTCCATCAGGGTCGCCATGCGCAACACCACCGCGGCCGAGGTCCCGGGCAGCAGGGGCTGGGCCGGGAGCTGAGCTGCCGGGATGCCGCGGGCGGCCAGCTCCAGGGTCGGGTGCAGGAGCTGCGGGAGCTGGTGGATGCTGTGCAGAGGCCGCACGCGCGCCAGCCAGGCAGCGCCCAGTCGGGGACTCCAGGGCGTCGGGAGCGGCCGCAGCAGCGCGTCCAGGTCTCCGGGGTCCCGCCGACCGTGGCTCTGGAGCAGCTCCAGACAGCGCGACTCCAGATCCTCCGCGGACATCACCGCCGGCAGCCGCGCCTGGAGGGCCTGACCGAGACGCGAGGGCCGCTCACTCCAGAGGCGGTGCAGGGGCCCGGCCCACTCGCTGGCGCCGAAGCGGATCGCGGCCTCGGTCCAGCCGATCAGCACCGCGATGTCGTCGCTCGGGTCCACCGCCAGCACCAGCCGACCGGGCTCGACGCCCCAGAGCTCCGGCCAGATCCGCGGGTTCACCATCGCCAGCAGCGCCGCCAGCCTCCCCTGCTGTGGGCCCAGACCCCAGTGCTTCTCGGGCTCCAGCCCCTCCTGCTCCGGGGGGACCTCCGCGCTCAAACGCAGCGCCTCGGTGCGTCGCATCAACCGGGCACCCAGGCTGCGCTCCTGCTTCTCCAGGCTCAGGCAGGTCTCCGCCAGCTCCCGGTAGCCCTGGGCCGTGGGGCTCTGGGGGAGGAGGACCAGCATGCTCCGGCACTGCGCCCGCACCTTCTTGGACCGGTCGGTGCTCGCCAGCTCCTCCAGCCACCCGGTGTCCAGCGAGGACAGGCTGCCCGCGCAGGCCCTCACCAACCGCTCCCGCTCCGCCGCGCTCTCCTTGGCCAGGGTCTGCAGCAGCATCTCTGTGGCCAGCTCCCGGTCAAGCCGCCGTCCCCGCTCCAGGGCCTGCGCGCGGGCCGCGCCGCTCTCCTCCTCCAGCTCGCGCACCCACCCGTCATCCGCAGCGCCCACCGCCCACCCCCAGCGAGGGTTCTGGGCCGCCAGCCACTCCCCGACCGGCCCCAGCAGGGGGCGCACCCCCTCTCGCAGCGCCTCGGAGGCGTTGAGCAGGGTCGGCAGGCTGCCGGCGGAGACCCGAGCCCCGCGCTTGCCCAAGGCCTCGGCCAGCTCGGAGAGCAGCCAGGGCAGCTTGCGCTGGATGGCCAGCGGGATCACGTCGGCCAGGCTCCCTGGGATCACCGGGCGAGGGTCCACAGGTGCTTGGGGGGCCCCCTCGACCGGCGCGCTCACCTTACCGGCCAACTGCTCGGTGGCCTCCGCGCCCACCCGAAGCCACAGGGACCACGGCGCGTTGGGCGCGCTCAGGCCCAGCGTGTCCTCGCTGGCGGGCGAGGGTGCCTGATCCAGTCCGAGCAGCAAGAGCTGTTCAAGGTGGGTCACAGAGTCCTCCCTGCGCGCCACCGCCCCTCGACCCAGCCCCCCCGCAAGATGGCCTCGGCCCCGAGCTGTACGAGCAGCGTGTGCGGCCGCCCCCCGCAGAGCGCCACCCACTCCCACCAGGGCAGGTCCAGCAAAGGCAGGCTCTGGCCGTGGCGGTCGATCAGCAGCGCCTGGCCGTCGACCACTGCGGGGATCAGCCCCTCCACGACGGCGAGCACCCGGCGGGCGAAGGGGTCCCGGGAGAGCGTCCGCGCGCGCAGCTCAAGCAGAGCGTCCAGGTCGGGGAGGCCCTGGGGAGGAGCGGTCATGGGCACCGGAACACCGTGCTCCTCCACCAACGCGGCGCGCTCGGCCACCGCGCCCGGAAAGGGCTGCAGGGTGCAGTCGAGGACATGGCCGACCGGGAGCTGGGTCTGGAAGCGGCCCCCCATCACGCTGGGGGCGAACTCCATGAGCATGCGCAGCTCCCCGTCCGCGTGCAGCCAGCTCTGGCGGAGGTTGCCGCGCTCCTCCTCGCGCAGGGACTGGCCCAGGATCTGCCAGCGGGCCCGCTCGACTGGGGTGTTCAGGTCCGCCTGCCGCACCCGGAAACCCACCTTCTCGCGGACGCTGGCGCGCAGCTCGGGAGAGAGGGCGTCCTGGTTGCGCCAGGCCTCGACGAGCAGCGCCAGGACGCCGAGCTGTTGGGCGACCCGCTGCGGCCACTGGGTGCCGATGCCGACGTCGTCGCCGATGCTTCGGAGGCGGCTGGCGATGCCCCCGGCCTGGGCGTCGACCATGCGGCGCGCCTGCTGCTCGAAGGCCTCCCCGGAGCGCAGGGAGCCCAGCCCCGCCTGGGCCAGATCCTCCATCCAGCGCTGGAGCTGCTCCAGGCCCTGATCGACGTTGGCCTCGCGCTTGTCGCGGCGCCGCTGCTGGGCCTCCGTGTCCACCGGACCCTGCGCCTGCGCCCGGGTCTGCTGGGCCTTCGCGCTGGCCCGCCGGCGCTCCACCCACTGCTGGATGGGCTCGGGGACGGGATGCTCCGGGAGGCTGTCGGGGGCATGGTGCTGGACCAGCAGCAGGGCCAGGACGTGCTTGCAGGGCTGCTGCCGCGAGGGGCAGGTGCACTTGAAGCCCCAGCGCTCCTGATCGACCTGCGCCAGGTAGGGGGTGCTGCCCTGGAACTGGCCCCAGATCAGCGCGCCGCCCTGCCCCATCCCGGACTGGCGGTGGGTGTCAGCGGCCATCTGCTGGGCGCGGTCCCAGGCGACGGGGCTGGGGGCCAGGGCGCGGATCTCGGACAGCTCCATGCTTGAGAGCTAACCAGTCGGGAGGGCACAACGCCGACCAGGGCCCCCCGTGGCCTGCGGCTCCGCAACACGGGTCCTGGTGTAACGCAGCGAAATCCCAACGCCGCGTGGGTCGCGCTACGGGGACGCCGCAGATCCAAAAAAGGGGAGAGCATGCTGCTCGCCATGATTCTCAGCGCCGCTGTCGCCGCCGGCACAACCAAGGCCGCACTGGCCGAGGACCTGGTCACCGTCGCCGAGGACGGCACCATGACCGCGACATCCATCGAGCTGTGCAAGACCTCGAAGGGGGCCAAGCAGATTCGTCTCAGCGCGGAGGCTGCCCCCAGCACCGGTATCAGCCGGGACAACTTCGTCTTCCTGTTCGCGACGATGAGCGCCGAGTTCCTGGAGGGGGACTGCAAGCCCATTGGGGAGCCCATCGGCGAGGTCGACGGTGACTTGAAGATCAGCATGAACGGAACCGGGTTTCAGATCAGCGTGACTGCCGGCGGGCAGACCGAACGCCACTCGATGACCTGGGACGAACTCGACGACTGAGGCGGTCGGGCTGGCGCGGGCGCGCACGGCCATCTCGCCCACGTACCCGCCGGCAAGCGGCCTGCATTGGTGCACCCGCGAGTGTAAGTGACCACCGGTCACCTGCGTCCTGGACCCGACACACACCCAGTCGGGTCCACAGCCCCAGGAGCCCCCATGATCGTCTTCAACTGGCCCGCCGTCGGCCAGCTCATCCTCGCCCTGATCCCCGGGGGGATCGCCTACGGCATCGCCTGGGCCGTCGACGGGGACGCCAACAAGTGGCTCCAGGTCATCACCCTCTTCTCCTGGGCCATCATCGACGGGCTCTGGCGCCTGGCCAACGTCGCCGGCGACGAGGACGATCCCGAGAGCGGCGGCGTCGCCAACCTGGTGCTCCCCAGCGGCGGCGGGCACATCTTCTGGCTGCCCGGCTGGCTGCTGGGCATCGGCTTGGGGATCGCGCGCTTGTTGGGCTACGGGGCCTGAGCGCAGCAGCTCTCCGCTCAGCGGCGCTCCGGCGGCACATCCTCCGGGAGCTCGAAGTGCCCCATCTCCGGCCACTGGGCCTGCCGGGGTCGCCGCGCGGTCTCGGCGTCCAGGCTCAAGCGGTACACCCGCATCGGCCCGGTCCCCTGCGCGCTGGGCACCGGCCCCTCCCAGACAAGCTCGGCGCGGGCGTCCATCCCCTGGGCGTCCACGGCCTTCCACAGGCTGGGTGAGTCCCGCAGATAGGGGTAGAGCACCAGGTAGAAGTCGGCCGCCCCGCCAAAGGGCCAGTCCTGCTCCGGGCCCAGGGGGGCCAGGTAGGGGTTGTAGCCGACCACCGGCATGGGACGCAGCGCCGCGCCGTTGACCAGGAGGTTGTCGTGGTCGTGCACCCAGAAGCCCGGCCGCCTCCCGAGCCGAGGGGCGACCGCCATGATCGCCTCGTGCGAGCCGTCATCACAGCGGTGGTAGCGCCGGTGCTCGTCGTAGCTCTGGGTGGCCCGCCAGAGCCCCACAGCGCTCCCCACCACCGCGCTCAGCGCGACGGCTCCAAGCAGCGGCCTGCCCCAGCGCGGTCGGTCCAACAGGCGCCAGATCCCCGCGCCGCCCAGCATCGCCAGCGGCACCAGGAAGGGCACCATGTGGCGCTGCTGCCAGTACACCGGCAGTGAGAGCAGGAAGCTGCCCACCGCCAGCAGGACGATCGCGGCGTCACGGGCCTTGCGTCGATCCGGGTCCCGCAGCGCCGCGACCACCCCCACCGGGACCCACCACAGCCAGATCAGCGCGCCCAGGAGCATGCCCACCAGACGCCGCAGGTTGACCAGCACCATCTTGAGGGGAGCCGGCAGGGGCGAGCTCCGGAACCAGGAGGTGTCCAGACCGTCCTGCTCCAGGTGCCGCGCCCAGCCCAGCGAAGCCTCTGGCCCCCCCGGCCGCGGCGCGTCGAAGGCGTCCCGCCCCAGGATTCCCAGGTGTGTGCCCAGCGCGTTGTTGTCCGCGATCACCAACCACCCCAGGTGCGGCAGCGCGAACCCCACCAGCACCAGCGCCGAGAGCCATCCCCGACGCGGACGGGCCCCCGGAAACCACGGCAACGCCAGGGCCAGGGGCGCGATGAGCACAGCCTGCGGTTTGGTCTGGCTCGCCATCCCCAGCGCAAGCCCAGCCAGCAGCGCCCACCCCCAGCCCTGCGACCGGTCCAGGCGCACCAGGGCGAGCACAGCGGCCAGCAGCGTCAGGACGAACAAGCCCTCCGCGCTGCCGTGGATGGCGTGGCCGATGATGAAGGGCTGGGCGAGGATCGGGAAGGCTGCGAGCACCCCGGCCCACCGCCCCCACCGGCTGGATGCCCACCAATAGGAGAGCCCCCCGGTGCAGCCGAGGCCAAGCGCGCTGACCAGCACCAGACTGACCTCGACGGGGAGGCCGATGCTGGAGAGAAGCGCGGACACCAAGGGGTACAGCGGTGAACGCCCCAGCTCGGCGACGGCCCCCAACTCCCCCCTCAAGAGCGCGCTGACCGCGGCCCCCCAGAACTCCACGTCGGGCCCCAGGAAGCAGGCGCCGGGATCCCGGGCGCTCCAGGCCACCGCGACCCCCACGGGGAAGGCGACACAGAGCGTCGCCAGCAGCCAGTCAAGGCCTCCCCGGGGAGTCTCGGCCACCCGACCTCAGTCCAACAGCAGCGCAGCGGCGGCGCGGATCCGCTCGACCGTGAAGTCCAGCTCCTCCATCAGCACCTCGGCGGGGGCGGAGGCGCCAAAGTCGTCGTGGCCAACGACTGCGTCGGCGTAGCGCTCCCAGCCCAGGGTGCGGCCGGCCTCGATGGCGATGCGCGGGGCGCCGCCCAGGACGGTGAGCTGGGTGAGCTCGTCCTGCTCCTCGAAGAGCTCCATGCAGGGCACGGAGACCACGCGGGTGCCGAAGCCGTCGTCCTGCAGGCTGTCGCGGGCGCGCAGGGCCAGCTCGACCTCGGAGCCGCTGGCGAGCAGCGTGAAGTGGTGCTCCCCGTCGGCCTCGGCCAGCACGTAGGCGCCCTGGTGCAGGCCCTCGGCGCTGCCGTAGACCTCCTGGTCCAGGGTGGGCAGGCCCTGGCGGGTGAACACCAGGCAGGTGGGGCCGTCCAGGTGCTCCATCGCGGCCTTCCACGCCTCGACGGTCTCGTTCGCGTCGGCGGGGCGGATCACCCGGTTGTTGGGGATCAGGCGCATCGCCATCAGGTGCTCCACGGGCTGGTGAGTGGGGCCGTCCTCACCCAGGTAGATCGAGTCGTGGGTGTAGATGTAGATGACCGGCTGCTCCATCAGAGCGCTCAGGCGAACGCTGGGCCGATGGTAGTCGTGGAAGACCAGGAAGGTCGCGTTGTAGGGGCGGATTCCGCCGTGCAGGGCCACGCCGTTGCCGATGGCGGCCATGCCGTGCTCGCGCACGCCGAAGTACATGTTGCGGCCGCCGTAGTTCTCCGCGCTCATGGCGTCGGCGCCGGAGATCATCGTGCCGTTGGAGCCGGCCAGGTCAGCGCTGCCGCCGATCAGGTTGGGCACCGCAGCGGCCACCGCGTTGAGCACCTTGTGGGAGGCCTTGCGGGTCGCCACCTTGCTGCCGGGCTCGAAGCTGGGCCACTGGACGGCGTCCAGGTCGGGCACCGAGTGCCAGCGCAGCCACTCCTGGCTCTCGGGGTGGGCCCTCAGCCGCTCGGCCCAGTCGTGGTGGGCCTTGGCGCGCTCGGCGTCCTTGGCGCGGAAGTGGGCCAGGACCTGCTCCGGGACCACAAAGTCGGCCTCGGGGTCCATGCCCAGGATGCCCTTCACGATGGCGATCTCCTCGGCGCCCAGGGGCGAGCCGTGGGAGGAGGACTTGCCCTGCTTGGCCGGGGAGTCCTTGCCGATGATGGTCTTGCAGCAGATCAGGCTGGGCTTGTCGGTGACCGCAGCGGCCTCCGTCAGCGCCTTGTCCACGGCCGCGTGGTCGTGCCCGTCCACGTCCCGGATCACGTGCCAACCCAGCGCCTCGAAGCGGGCCGGGGTGTCCTCGGTGAACGCGAGATCGGTGCTGCCGTCGATGGTGATGGAGTTGTCGTCGTAGAGCACGTTGAGCTTGCCCAGCTTCCAGACGCCCGCCAGGGAGCAGGCCTCCTGCGCGACGCCCTCCATCAGGTCGCCGTCACCCGCGATGACCCAGGTGCGGTGGTCGCTCACCTCGTCCCCGAAGCGCGCGGCGATCTGGCGCTCAGCCAGGGCCATGCCCACCGCCATCGAGATGCCCTGCCCCAGCGGGCCGGTGGTGCACTCCACCCCCCAAGTGTGGCCGTACTCGGGGTGGCCGGGGGTCTTGGAGCCCCACTGGCGGAACTGACGGATGTCCTCGACGGTGAGCGCGGCCTCGCCGGTGTCGGGGTCCTTGATGCCGGTGAGGTGGATCAGGGAGTACAGGAGCATCGATCCGTGGCCCGCGCTGAGCACGAAGCGATCGCGGTCCGGCCAGGTGGGGTCGGCCGGGTCGTACTTGAGGTGCCGGGTCCACAGCACCATCGCGGCGTCCGCCATGCCCATCGGCATGCCCGGGTGCCCGGAGTTGGCCTTCTGGACAGCGTCCATGGTCAGGCCCTTGATGGTGTTGACGGCCAGACGGTCGATCTCGGTGCTCATCGCAGCTCCTCTCGGTGGCGCACTGGCTAACGGGTCTCCCGGGGAGGTCATGCGTCGATTCGGCAAAGTGGCGGGGGTCCACCGCCTCGCACTTTTCCCCACCGCCCACCGCGGTTAGACCCGCCCCCCACAGCGAGGAAAACAATGGCCAAGGACACCGGCATCAAGCCGCGCGAGCAAGACTACAGCCAGTGGTACCTGGACGTGATCCGGGAAGGACAGCTTGCCGACTACAGCCCCGTGAAGGGCTGCATGGTCCTGCGCCCGCACGGCTTCGCGCTCTGGGACGCCATCAAGGAGGACCTGGATCGGCGCTTCAAGGAGACCGGCCACGTCAACGCCTACTTCCCCATGTTCATCCCCATGGAGTTCCTCAGCCGGGAGGCCCAGCATGTGGAAGGCTTCGCCAAGGAGTGCGCGGTCATCACCCACCACCGCCTGCGCTCCACCACCGACGCCAGCGGCAAGGCCTCCGTCGAGCCCGATCCCGCCGCCAAGCTCGAAGAGCCCCTGATCGTCCGCCCCACCAGCGAGACCATCATCTGGCACATGTACGGCAAGTGGATCGACTCCCACCGCGACCTCCCCCTGCTCATCAACCAGTGGGCCAACGTCGTGCGCTGGGAGCTCAAGACCCGGCCCTTCCTGCGCACCGCCGAGTTCCTCTGGCAGGAGGGCCACACCGCCCACGCCACCGAGCCCGAGGCGGTCGAAGAGGCGGAGCGGATGCTGAACGTCTACACCGACTTCGCCCGCGACTTCCTGGCCATCCCCGTGGTCCCGGGCCTCAAGTCCGCCGGTGAGCGCTTCGCCGGCGCGGAGGAGACCTACACCATCGAGGCCATGATGCAGAACGGCTGGGCCCTGCAGTCCGGCACCTCGCACTTCCTGGGCCAGAACTTCGCCAAGGCCTTCGACGTGACCTTCCAGTCCGCCGAGGGCACCCGCGAGCACGTCTGGGCCACCTCCTGGGGCGTGTCCACCCGCCTGGTCGGCGCCGTGATCATGACCCACTCCGACGACGTCGGCCTGGTCCTCCCCCCCACCCTCGCCCCCATCCAGGTCGTCATCATCCCGATCTGGCGCAAGGACCACGAGAAGGAGGAGGTGCTCGCCTTCGCCGACAAGATGAACGCCGAGCTCCGCGCCGCCGGGATCCGCGTCAAGGTCGACGACCGCGACAAGATGAAGCCCGGGGCCAAGTACTGGGAGTGGGAGCGCAAGGGCGTCTGCCTGCGCATGGAGATCGGTCCCCGCGACGTCAAGGGCGGCACCGCCTTCTCCAAGAAGCGCACCGGCGGCGACAAGTTCGGTATCGCGCTGGAGGGCGCCGGCCAGACCGTCCGCGCCATCCTGGACGACATCCAGACCGAGCTGCTCGCCAAGGCCACCGAGCTGCGCGAGTCCCGCACCCACCGCGTCGACACCTACGAGCAGTTCAAGACCCAGCTCAAGGAGCAGGGCGGCTGGTACAAGGTCTACTGGCACGCCGACGAGGACGCCGAGCAGGCCATCAAGCAGGAGACCAAGGCGACCGTGCGCTGCTACCCCATCGGAGAGCAGGAGATCCCGGAGGGAGCGGTCTGTTTCTACTCGGGCAAGCCGGCCACCCACCTGGCCATCTTCGCGCGCGCCTACTGATCGGCGATCGAGCCCACAAGCGAGGTCACCCTGATGTCGTCAGGGCCTCGCTGTTGGCATAGTCCCTCTCATGGCCCACATCGACGTCCGCGACCTGGGGCGGGTGACCACCATCACGACGGTGCTCGCCCGCCATGGCTTCGGCAGCCTCTTGGCGGCCGCCGGGTTGTCCTCGTATGTGCAAGCCGGCGACCACCAGGACGACGGCTCCGACTACGCCGTGCGGCTGCGCCGGGTCTTGGTGGAGTTGGGCCCCACCTTCGTCAAGCTGGGACAGGTCCTCTCCGTTCGGCCCGACATCGTGCCCCAGGGCCTCATCGTTGAGCTCTCCAAGCTCCAGGACACGGTCCCGCCGGTCTCTTGGGAGCAGGCCCGCCAGGTCATCGAGGAGGAGCTCGATGGCCCCCTGGACCAGGTCTTCACCCAGATCCAGGAGACCCCGGTGGCCTCCGCCTCCATGGCGCAGGTCCACTTCGCGACCCTCAAGGATGGCCGCGAGGTCGCCATCAAGGTCCAGCGCCCCGGGATCCACAAGCTGATCCGCTCGGACGTCCACATCCTCTACACGATGGCCGCCCTGGTCGAGGGCCGGCTGGACCTCCCGGGCGTCTACACCCCCCGGGCCATCGTCAAGGAGTTCGAGAGCGCGATCAACTCCGAGCTGGACTTCACCCACGAAGCCCGAAACGCCGAGCGCTTCCGCGAGTGCTTCCTGGAGGAGCCGGACGTCATCGTCCCGCGCATCTACCGCCGCTTCACCAGCTCCCGCATGATGGTCATGGAGCGCGTCCACGGCACCCCGCTGTCCCACCTGGACCAGCACGACAAGCGCATGCAGGGCGTGGTCCAGCAGTTGGTTGAGAGCACCGTCTCGCAGGTGTTCGACCACGGCTTCTTCCACGCCGACCCTCACCCCGGCAACCTCATCGTCACCGACCGGGGGCAGCTCGCCTTCCTGGACTTCGGCCTCTGCGGGAGCCTGACCGCGCAGATGCGGGAGACCCTGGTGACCGTGCTGGTCGCTCTGGTCTTCCAGGACGCCGAGACCCTGGCGCTGAGCCTCTACCACGCCGGAGCCATCAACGGCCGGGTGGACCTGCGGGCCTTCAAGGGCGAGATCGAGCGGCTGCTGCAGAAGTACCACGGCGCCTCCCTGGCCGACCTGAGCACCCAGGCCTCCCTGGTCGAGTTCATCGAGGCGGCCTCCCGCTTCCAGATCCGCCTGACCCCGGAGTACGCGCTGCTGGCCCGCGCCGGCTCCATCATCGACGGCATCCTGCGCTCCCGCGTCCCCGAGACCGACCCCGTCGAGCTGGTGCGGCCGCACGCCCGCCGCCTCATGACCGACCGCCTCAGCCCGGAGCGCATGGGCTCGGACGCGATGCGGCTCTTCGTCCAGGCCCAGGGCGGCTTCCGCCAGCTCCCCACCCAGCTCAATCAGCTCCTGCTGGATGTAGAGCGCGGCCAACTGCGGGTGGTCGTCGAGCCCACCGACGGCCAGGCGCTGCGCGAGGAGATCAGCACCGCCAGCTTCCGTTTGAGCCTGGCGCTCACCGGCGCCGCGATGCTGGTGGCCGGCGCGCTGCTCGTGAGCTCCGCCTCCACGATCCCAGGGCTCCCCTACGCCACCGGGACCCTGGGCCTGCTCGCGCTGATCGCCGCCGCGAGCGTCTTCGGCGTGCTGCTGGCCCACACCCTGCTGGGACGCCAGCTCTCGCTGGCCACCCTCAAGCGCCGGGGTGGCCAGATCTGGCGCTTCTTCCGCGGGAGCGCTTAGAGCGCCCGGCTCTCACCTTTGTCGCGCTTTGTCACCTGCCCCGCGCGCGTGGTAGCTTGGCGACGAGTATGACTGCGGCTCAAGACCGCAAGAGCCCTCTGTTCATCCGATCAGCGGGCAGCCTGTAGCTGGAGATGTTGTGGCGGATTCGAGTCTGACATTTGCCCGTGGGGATGTGGTCTCGCGCAAGTACGAGGTCGAGAACCACCTGGGCGAAGGCGTGTTCGGGAGCACCTACCTGGCGCGACACATCGCCAGCGGGCGCCACGTCACGATCAAGTTCCTGCGCCCCGACATGCTGGCCAAGCCCGGCGCCGAAGAGGCGCTGCGGGAGCGCTTCGTCACGGCCAAGAAGGTCCGGCACCCCGCGCTGATCCGCTACGGCGAGATCAACGACCACAACGGCACCCTCTACATCACCCAGGAGTACTTCAAGTCCCAATCCCTGCGGCAGGTGATGGACGAGTACGTCGCTGGCGGCCAGGCCTTCACCCTCCAGGACGCCTGCCAGATCACCATCAAGGTGCTGGAGGCCCTGCAGGTCGGCCACGACGCTGGCCTCTTCCACCGCGACCTCAAGCCCGAGAACGTGCTGGTCCACACCCAGCGCAGCGGCCCCGGCGGCAAGAACGTCGTCCGCACCATCAAGGTCACCGACCTCGGCGTCGTGGACATGATGGAGAACGCGCAGGTCGGCGACCGCTACGACGCCAACGAACTCGACAGCCCCTACCTGGCCCCCGAGCTCGCCGGCTTCACCAGCCCCGGCTCCGCCTCCGCGGACGTCTACTCCGTGGGCGTGATGCTCTACGAGCTGCTCTGTGGCCAGGTGCCCCAGGGCACCTTCCTCTCCCCCACCCAGGTGCGGGAGGACCTGCCCGAGCACATCGACGCCGTCATCGAGCTGGCCGTCTCCCCCGACCCCTCGGACCGCTACCCCAGCGCCCGCGACATGGTCTCGGACCTGCAGCGCGCCTTCAACCTGGAGATGCAGGACGGCCCCCAGAAGACCAGCTACCGCAACGTGCTGCTCGGACTCGCCGCCGGTGTGGCGCTACTGCTGGTCGTCGGCCTCTACTTCTCCCAGCGCGAGACCCCGCCCCCCGAGCAGGACGCCAAGGTCCAGGACGAGCTCCTGCGCAAGGAGATCCAGCGCGCCAACCCGCTGCCGGACGAGGCCATCATCAAGAAGATGCTCGAGGCCGAGCCGGACATGGTCTGGGTTCCTGGTGGCGACTTCGTCAAGGGCCGCCTGCGCCACGAAGACGGCACCATGGCATCGGCCTCCGAGAAGCTGGCCCAGGTGACCGCCTCCGAGAGCTTCTACATCGACCGCTACGAGTTCCCCAACCGCAAGGGCGAGCAGCCCGTGGGGAACGTGAGCTGGGCGGACGCCACCCGCGCCTGCGAGGAGGTCGGCAAGCGCCTGTGCACCTCGGATGAGTGGGAGAAGGCCTGCAAGGGCCCCGAGAACTTCATCTACTCCTACGGCGACACCCCCGACCCCAGCTTCTGCGGCGAGGCCATGGACGAGCCCTACCGCGTGGGGGACCGCGAGAACTGCCTGAGCGGCTACGGCGTGTACGACATGAGCGGTGGCTTCCGCGAGTGGACCGGCACCGCCAAGGAGTCCAACGACTCCCGCAAGGTCGTCAAGGGCGGTCAGCGCGGCAACTACGAGCGCGGCACCCGCTGCGCCTTCGGCGTCGACGAGGACAAGGGCTACGCCGAGGCCACGATGACCTTCCGGTGTTGCAAGGACCCTTGAGTCCTCGGCCGCTTGGCTGAGTCCTGATTGGCCCCTCAGCCCCGCCTCTCCTTCCAGAGCGCGCTCCCCTCCAGGAGCGCGCTTTTTACATGCCGGTACACCCCCGGGTCGTAGCAGAGCGCCGTGTGCCCCACCCCGGACAGCTCGACGTTCCGCATCGAGGTCTCCCCCGCCCTGGGGTTCAGGTGCGAGGACCAGTAGGGGCACACCAGATCCGAGCGCGAGTAGATCGACGTGAAGGGCACGTGCCCGGGGAAGGTGTCTTCAGCCAGCCGCTTCACCGTCTCGGAGCCCGGGAGCATCTGCCAGGGGCTGCGGGAGAGCAGGCCGCCCCCGAACAGCGCCACGCCCAGCACCGCCGTGGGGGTCCCGTGGTGGGGCGTGCCCAGCGTCACCAGCGAGCGCACCCGGCGGTGACCCTCCAGGTGCTGGATGTAGTGCCGAGCGATCAGCCCCCCCTTGGAGTGCCCCACGACGTGGAAGCTCTCCAGGCCATAGCGGTCACAGATGCGCTCCAGCTTGTCGTGGATGTGCGCCGCCAGCTCGGGGATGGGCTTGGTGTTGAAGCGATAGAGCAGCCCGCCCAGGTCAAAGGAGAACACCCCGAAGCCGTCGTAGCGCAGCCGGTCCTCCATCACCTGCCAGACCGCCCGGGTCTGCATGAAGCCGTGCAGCAGCAGGACCGTGTCCTCCTTGCTCCCCAGGTCGCCGCGACGGACGATCTGGTTGCCTTGGCCGTAGACCTCGCGCAGAGAGCCGAGCTGTCCGCGCAGGTATCGGTAGAAGCGGGTGGGCGCGCCTGAGCTGGACATCACTGGCCCTCCGGTGCGCCACTCTATCCATCGCGGTGCTACCTTGCCCGCACAAGGAGACCCCCATGCTCTGGCTGCTCGCGACCCTGGCCTGCAAGGACAACGGCGAAGACACCGGCGAGACCCCGCCCATCCGCTCCGAGGACACCGCGGTCTGCAAGGGCCACGACCCTGTCCTGACCCGCTTCGAGCTGGCCAACGGCGGCATGGTGGACTTCGACGGCACCGAGGCCCCCACCATCCAGCTCCAGGCCGACGCCACCGACGAGGACGGCAACCTGGACGCCATCACCCTCGAGATCTGGTGGGAGGGCGACGCGGACGGCAGCGTGGACACCAGCGGCGCGCCGGACTCCGAGAAGACCTGGACCCTGATGAGCGACTCGGAGTGCTCCGTGTTCGACACCGCGGACAGCCCGGCCACCATCGCCCTGAACCTGCAGGTGGGCGGCGCCATCCCCACCAACACCCCCTACGACTTCGCCATCCGCATCACGGACTCCGAGGGCGAGGTCTCCAACGTCCTCACCGCCACCGGCGTGACCCCCAAGTCCGACGGCAGCGACGGCGACAGCGAGTAGTGTCGCCGGACCGTTTCGGGCGCGCTGAGGTGGGAGCGATACTGCTGGGGCCCTGGAGGTCCCCGTGTCCGACGCGTACAAGCAGGCTGGAGTCGACATCGACGCTGGAGAGGAGGTGGTCCGAGGCATCGGCCCCGCCGTCGCCAGCACGCGCCGCCCCGAGGTCCTGACCGGCCTGGGTGGCTTCGGTGGGCTCTTCGCCCTCAAGGGGGACTACAGCGAGCCCGTGCTCGTCAGCGGGACCGACGGCGTCGGGACCAAGCTGCTGGTCGCTCAGCGCGTCGGCAAGCACCAGACCATCGGCGTCGACCTGGTCGCCATGTGCGTCAACGACATCGCCGTCTGCGGCGCCGAGCCCCTCTTCTTCCTGGACTACTTCGCCACCGGCAAGCTCACCCCCGAGACCACCGTCCAGGTGGTGGAGGGCATCGCCGAGGGCTGCCGCCAGGCGGGCTGCGCGCTCATCGGTGGCGAGACCGCCGAGATGCCGGGCATGTACGGTCCGGGCCACTATGACCTCGCTGGGTTCGCGGTGGGGGTCGTGGAGAAGGCCCAGATCCTCAGCGGTGACAGCATCCAAGCCGGGGACATCCTGTGGGGCTTCTCCTCCTCCGGCATCCACTCCAACGGCTACTCCCTCGTGCGCCGCCTCGTCGACGACCTGGACTGGGATCAGGAGCACGGCCTGGGCGCCCCGCTGGCCGACGTGCTGCTCGCCCCCACCCGCATCTACGTCCGCGAGATGCTGGCCCTGCGCGCACAGGTCAAGGGCTGGGTCCACGTCA
This sequence comes from Myxococcota bacterium, assembly GCA_036229005.1. Lineage (GTDB taxonomy): Bacteria > Myxococcota_A > UBA796 > UBA796 > CAJQPC01 > CAJQPC01. The sequence continues at coordinate 125,396 of JAZAMN010000003.1, read as the reverse complement.
CCGGCGGCGGCTTCTACGAGAACATCCCCCGCATCCTCCCCCAGGGCCTCGGCGCCGAGATCCGCCTGGGGAGCTGGGAGATCCCCCCCATCTTCGGCCTGCTGGAGCGGCTGGGTGGGCTCTCGACCCGCGACCTCTACCGCACCTTCAACATGGGCGTGGGCCTCATCGGCGTGACCTCCCCCGGCGTCGAGCTCCCCGGCGCGGTGCCCATCGGCCGCGTGACCGAGAGCGAAGGCGTGGTGCTCAAGTGACCCGCATCGGGGTCCTGCTCTCCGGGTCCGGGACCAACCTGCAGGCCCTCATCGACGCCTGCGCGGAGCCCGACTTCCCGGCCGAGATCGCCCTGGTCATCTCCAACAAGGAGGAGGCTTATGGGCTGGAGCGGGCACGGATGGCCAACCTCCCGGCCATGCATATCCCTCACCGCGGCTGGGGCTCTCGGTCCGCCTACGAGGACAGGCTGAGCCAGGCCTTGCGCGAAGCCGCCGTGGACTGGGTCCTGTGCGCTGGGTTCATGCGCATCCTCTCCCCCACCTTTCTGGACGCCTGGCCCCAGCGGGTGTTGAACATCCACCCCGCGCTGTTGCCCGCCTTCCCCGGCGTCGATGGGCAGGGACAGGCCATGGATTACGGCGTCCGGATCGCCGGTGCCACCGTGCATTTCGTCGATTCTGGGACCGACACCGGCCCCATCATCGCGCAGGCCGCGGTCCCCGTCCTGCCTGGGGACGACCGCGACACACTCCAGGCCCGGATCCTGGCCATGGAGCACGCGCTCTACCCCATGTGCCTGCGCATGGCTGCGGAGGGCCGCCTGCAAGTGGTCGGCCGTAAGGTCACAGTTCAGTTGCAACCCGGCGAGTCCCTGCTCCTCTGGGGTCACTCCTGAGCACAGGGCTTGCCCGGGACCCCTCGAAGCCATAAATGCGCGCCCCTTCGGAGAGAGCTTGCCTCGCACCCGCCGACTGGCCCGGGCCTTCATCGTCCTCAGCGTCCTGACCTACCTCCTGGTGGTCTTCGGCGCGATCGTGCGCGCCCAGGGCGCCGGGCTTGCATGCCCGGATTGGCCCCTGTGTTTCGGCCAGCTCGTCCCCGCTCTGGACTTCGGGGTGTTCTTCGAGTGGGGCCACCGAGCACTCGCCGGCAGCATCAGCCTGCTGCTGCTGGGGGTCAGCGTCTGGGCGCTCAAGGAGAAGCCGGAGCGCCAGCTCATCGGCAAGTGGCTGATCGTGACCTGGATCATCCTTCTGGTTCAGATCATCCTCGGAGGCCTGACCGTCCTCGAGCTGCTCGCGCAGTGGACCGTCACCTCCCACCTGCTGGTCGGGAACACCTTCGCCTTGAGCCTGGGCCTCCTCGCCGCGCTGCTCTGGCGCGGCCACGACCCAGCCCCTCGGCCCGCCCTGCAGCGCGGTGTGCTGCGGCTGCTCGCGCCCCTCGCCGGCGTGCTCCTGGTCGCCCAGATGGCCCTGGGCGGACTGGTCTCCTCGGGCCACGCCGGCCTGGCCTGCGTCACCTGGCCCCAGTGCGTCGGCACCCTGTGGTTCCCCACCTGGGAAGGCCCGGTCGGCCTGCACCTCATGCACCGCAGCACCGCGTATGCGCTGGCCGTGCTCTACACGATCATCGCCGCGCTGGCCTGGGATCAGGACAGCCTGGGCACCAAGGCCCGGATCCTGCTGGGCCTGGTCTTGGTCCAGGTCGCCCTGGGCGTGGCCAACGTCCTCTGGCAGCTCCCCGTCGAGGTCACTGCGGGGCACTCCGCGGTGGCGGCCAGCCTGTGTCTTGTCACAGGCTTGATGATCCAGGACATCTTTTCGCGCCGACCGGGTGTACACTCCCCCACCGCCGCCCCAGAGGCAGCCACCTCCGCATGAACGCCACCCCACCAAAGCGCAACACCCGGCAGGTCCTGGACCTCTACGTCGCGATGACGCGTCCGCGCGTGCTCGCGCTCGTGCTGTTCACCGGGCTCCCCGTCTTCGCGATGAACCAGACGGGCCTGCCCACCCTCTCCAAGAGCATGTGGGTGCTCTTTGGAACGGCCCTGGCGGGCGCTGCTTGCTCCGTGCTCAACGCCTACGTCGAGCGGGAGACGGACGCCCGGATGGCCAGGACCATGGCCCGCCCCATCCCTGTCGCCCAGGTGGCCCCCGGCCACGCGGTCTTCTACGGGCTGCTGCTCTCCGTGGCCTCCACCCTCGTGCTCTGGCTCACCGGTGGCTGGGTCGCTGCCGCCGTCGGCGCGGGCAGCATTGCGTTCTACGTCCTGGTCTACACCCTCTGGCTCAAGCCCCGCACCCCGCAGAACATCGTGATCGGTGGCGCCGCCGGCGCGACCACGCCCCTCATCGCCGACGCCGCCCTCACGGGGAGCATCGGGTGGGGCAGCCTGATGCTCTTCGCCATCATCTTCTTCTGGACGCCCCCGCACTTCTGGGCCATCGCGCTGTTCCGGAAGGACGAGTACGCCGCCGCCGGCATCCCCATGATGCCCAACGTCGTCGGCGACCAGCCCACCCGCTGGCGCATGCTCGGCTACACCATCGCGCTGCTCCCAATCAGCCTCGCGCCGGTCGCCATCGGCTACCTGGGCTGGATCTACGGGGTGGGCGCCCTGGCCTTCGGGCTGTGGTTCCTCTACCGCTGCGTCGGCGTCCTGCGTGCCCAGGACTACGCGGTGGATCGTCGCTTCTTCATGGCGTCGAACCTGTACCTGATGGGCCTGTTTGGCCTGATGCTCCTCGACGTTGCCCTGATCTGAGCCCAGCGCCCGGCTTGGCAGCGTTGAACCCCCCTTCCCACTTCATTAGCTACACTCCCCGCCAGCCGTGGATGCGACGATTCGTCGCACGCGGCTGACCCAGCCCAGGATTCCCGGACATGAGTGACAACCACGCCCCCTCTGCGGACGTCGGTCAGGGCTACGAGCCGGACGACGTGCCCGTGAAGATGCTGGTCGGCCTGGCCGCCGCGTTGACCTTCGTGGTCATCCACATGGTCGGCTTCACCGTCTTCTACTTCGACCACATCGTCGACCAGGAGATGATCTCCAAGGGCTACAGCGAGCGCATCGAGGGTGCAGTCCCCCGATGATGCGTCTTCTGCCCGCACTCCTCTTCAGCACCCTGGCCGTGGCCGGGATGTCTGGTGGTGCGCGCGCTGAAAACGCAAACGTCCCCGACGGCTACGCCGCCTCCACGGTGGTGGAGCAGCTCAGCCAGAGCGTGGATCCGGAGCTCCGCTTCATGGACCACACCGGCAAGGCTGTGACCATGGGGGACTACTTCGCGGACGGCAAGCCCGTCCTGCTGACCCTGAACTACTACACCTGCGAGACCCTCTGCAGCACCCAACTCAACGGGCTGCTGGCGGGTCTGCGGGATCTGGACTGGACCGCGGGACAGGAGTTCCGCATCGTCACCGTCTCCATCGACCCCTCGGAGGGACCGGAGCTGGCCGCCAACAAGCGCGCCAGCTACCTGTCCAGCCTCGGTAAGGGCGACATCGAGTGGCACTTCCTCACCGGGGAAGAGGACCAGATCCAGGCGCTGGCCAGCTCCGTGGGCTTCTCCTACGCCTACGACGAGACCTCGGGACAGTGGGCGCACCCTGCGGTGCTGACCTTCCTGGCCCCCGAGGGCTACGTGGCCCGCTACCTCTACGGAATCACCTACCCCTCCCGTGACCTCAAGTTCGCCCTCATGGAGGCGAGCCAGGGACGCACGGGTTCACCAGTGGACAAGCTCATCTTGAGCTGCTTCCGCTACGACGACAGCACCGGCGAGTACACCCCGGCAGCCCTGGGCGTGATGCGCCTGGGGGGCGTCGCCACCCTGATTGCGATGGGCAGTCTGGGAGCGGTGCTCTGGCGTCGCGAGCGGAAGCGGCGAGACAGCCGTCAAGACGAATCTCGGAGCGCACGCGCATGAACTCCCTCCTCCTCCCACTCCTGGGCGCAGGCATGGCCGCTGCAGCCGAAGGGGGCACCTTCTGGATGCCCCCTCAGGCCTCCACCGTCGCCGCAGACGTGGACAAGGTCTTCTACTTCATCTACTACATCGACATCGTCTTCTTCGTGTTGATGATGGGCGCGGTCATCTTCTTCGCCTTCAAGTACAAGCAGAAGCAGGAAGGCGAGAAGACCCACCCCTCCCGGGGCAGCCACAGCCTCGAGCTGGTCTGGGCCGTCGTCCCCACCATCCTGGCCGTCGCGATCTTCGTGACCGGCTTCCGGGTGTATGTTGAGGGCGCCATCCCCCCCGCTGACAGCTACGACATCCGCGTCGTCGGCGAGAAGTGGAAGTGGAACTTCGAGTACCCCCACGAGGGCATCACCGGCTCCGAGCTCGTGGTCCCCGCCGGCACCAACGTCCGGCTGACCATGAACTCCAAGGACGTGCTGCACTCCTTCTACGTGCCCGACTTCCGGGTCAAGAAGGACGTCATCCCCGGCCGCTACTCCGTGGTGTGGTTCAACGCTCCCGAGCCCGGCGAGCACCACATCTTCTGCACCGAGTACTGCGGTGACGGCCACAGCGTGATGCTGAACACCGTCAAGGTGGTCCCCCCCGCCGAGTTCGACGCCTGGGTCGATGGCCAGAAGGCCGAGGCCGAGGCCGCCGGCAGCCTGACCGGCGTGGCCCTGGGCGAGCACCTCTTCGAGAAGAAGGCCTGCAACGGCTGCCACAGCGTCGACGGCTCCCCCCTGGTCGGCCCCACCCTCAAGGGTGTCATGGGCCGCGAGGAGAAGCTCAGCACCGGTGAGACCATCACGGTCGACGAGAACTACCTGCGGGAGTCCATCCTCGCTCCGGCGACCAAGGTCGTCGACGGCTTCGCGCCCTCCATGCCTCCCTTCGAGGGGCAGCTCAGCGACGAAGAAGTCAACGCCCTCATCGACTACCTCAAGACCCTGAACTGAGGTTTGATTGTGAAGCCCCAGACCGCAAACACCTACGCGCATCCTGAGAACGATCTCACCCCAGAGGTCAACTACCTGAACGCCACCAAGGGCCTCAAGAGTTGGCTGCTCACCCTCGATCACAAGCGGATCGGGGTGATGTACCTGGGCACCATCCTGACGTTCTTCATGGCGGGCGGCATCATCGCCCTCATGATCCGCGCCGAGCTGTTCACCCCCGCGGGTGACCTGTTCACCGCCAACACCTACAACAAGCTGTTCACCCTGCACGGGGCCATCATGGTCTTCCTCGTGCTGGTGCCCGCCATCCCCGCCTCCATCGGCAACTTCGTGTTGCCGCTGATGCTGGGACAGAAGGACGTGGCCTTCCCCAAGCTCAACCTCGCGAGCTTCTGGATCTACGTGCTGGGCGCAGCCTTCCTGGTCTTCACCCTCATCACGGGCGGCGTGGACACCGGCTGGACCTTCTACACCCCCTACTCCAGCGACCACGCCAGCGGCTCCGTGGTGACCACCCTCACGGGTGCGTTCATCCTGGGCTTCTCCTCCATCCTGACCGGCCTGAACTTCATCGTCACCATCCACAAGATGCGTGCCCCCGGTCAGACCTGGCGGAAGATGCCCCTGATGCTGTGGGCGCTCTACGCGACCTCGGTCATCCAGGTCCTCGCCACCCCGGTCATCGCCATCACCCTCTTCCTCCTCATGTTCGAGAAGGCTCTGGGCATCGGCATCTTCGACCCCGCCCTGGGCGGCGACCCCGTGCTCTTCCAGCACTTCTTCTGGTTCTACAGCCACCCCGTCGTGTACGTGATGGTGCTCCCCGCCTTCGGCGTCATCTCCGAGACCGTCTCGGTGCACAGCCGCAAGCACATCTTTGGCTACATGGCCATCGCGGGCTCCTCGGTCGCCATCGCGGCCGTCGGCTTCCTCATCTGGGGCCACCACATGTTCGTGTCCGGCCAGTCTGAGCTGCAGGGCGCGATCTTCTCCTTCCTGACCTTCGGCGTGGCCATCCCCACCGCCATCAAGAACTTCTCCTGGATCGCGACCCTCTGGAAGGGCTCCATCCGGTGGAACACGGTCATGATGTACACCCTGGGCTTCATCTGGATCTTCCTGATCGGCGGCCTCACGGGTCTGTTCCTGGCCACCATGGCGACGGACGTGCACCTCCACGACACCTACTTCGTGGTCGCTCACTTCCACTACGTCATGATGGGTGGAACCCTCTTCGCCCTCATCACGGCCATGCACCACTGGTGGCCCAAGATGACCGGCAAGATGTTCAACGAGACCATCGGCAAGGCCACCTTCTGGCTGGCCTTCATCGGCTACAACCTGACCTTCTTCCCCCAGTTCGTCGCCGGTACCCAGGGCATGCCCCGCCGCTACCACCAGTACGTGCCCGAGTTCGAGGTCTGGATGCAGGCCTCCACCATCGGCTCGTTCATCTTCGGCCTGGCCCTGTTCATCATCCTCTTCTACTTGATTCACAGCCTCGTGAAGGGCGAGAAGGCCCCGCACAACCCTTGGAACGCTGTGAGCCTCGAGTGGGAGGCGGCCACTCCGCCCATCGAGCACAACTTCCACGGCCTGCCCGTCTGCGAGCGTGGCCCCTACGACTTCGACGAGATCGATGTGGAGGCTTGAGGCTTCGGCCTGAGCCCCCCTCCCCTCTCATCGCCCTCTAGAGGCAGACAACAAATGCATCAGAACGAAGGTGGCGCTGCAGCACACGCTGAGCGCAATCCCTACCTGGCCCATCACTTCCTGGACAAGTTCCAGCAGGATGACGCCGTCAAGATGGGCATGTGGCTCTTCCTGGTTCAGGAGCTCCTGTTCTTCGGCGGCCTGTTCATGGCCTACATCTCCATGCGCTTCTTCTACCCGGACACCTTCCAGGAGGCCTACCTCCACCTGGACTGGAAGCTGGGCGCGGTGAACACCGTGGCGCTGCTGACCTCCAGCCTCACCATGGCCCTGGCCGTGCGGGCTGCGCAGACCAGCAACAAGAAGCTGCTCATCCAGATGCTGGTCATCACCAACGTGCTCGCGCTGGTGTTCATGGCCATCAAGTTCACCGAGTACAACCACAAGATCCACGAGGGCCTGGTGCCTGGTGCGCTGTACAGCTACCAGACCCTGGACCCCATCGAGGCCGTGCACAACGCGCCCCAGGTCTTCTTCTCGGTCTACTTCATGATGACCGGCGTCCACGGACTGCACGTGCTCATCGGTGTGGGGCTCATCGGCTACCTCACCTGGCGCGCCATGAAGGACGACTTCAACGAGCAGAACTACGGCTTCGTTGAGAACGTCGGCCTCTACTGGCACCTCGTCGATCTCATCTGGATCGTCCTCTTCCCCCTCCTCTACCTGGTGAAGTGATGAGCGCGCACGAGCATCACATCATGCCCCTCAAGACCTACTTCGCTGTCTACGGCAGCCTCTTGGTCCTGACGGTGGTGACCGTGGCGGTGTCCCAGCTGGGCCTGCCCCCTGTCCTCTCCATCGTGGCCGCCATGGCCGTGGCCTTGGTCAAGGCCACCCTGGTCGCCACCTGGTTCATGCACCTCAAGTATGACCGCAAGTTCAACATCTTCATGTTCGGCGCCAGCTTCTGGTTCATGGCCGTGTTCTTCATCTTCACGATGGTGGACCTGAGCTCCCGCGACCGGGTGCTGGGCGTGACGGGCAACTTCGAGCAGCGCATGGACGCGGCCATCGCCCAGATGGCCACCGAAGAGGAGCAGGCCAACCTGTCCGGAGCCGAGCTCGGCGCGGCCCTCTACACCTCCAAGGGCTGCGCGGGCTGCCACAGCCTGGACGGCTCCAAGCTCGTCGGGCCCACCTTCCAGGGTCTGTACGGCAAGACGGAGAACCTGGAAGACGGTTCCACCGTCGAGGTCAACGAGGAGTACCTCAAGGAGTCCATCCTGGAGCCCATGGCCAAGATCGTGAAGGACTACCCGCCCTCCATGGTCGTCGCTGGTGTGACCGAAGAGGACGCTGACGCCCTCATCGAGTACATCAAGACCGTCAAGTAGAGTCCCCCACATGGCTTCCCTCAGAAAGGACGCCATGGCGAAGGTCATCGACGCAGCGGCAGGCAAAACCTGCCGCTGTGGTCACTCTGTAGACCACGTCATGGTCAGCCCAGAGCCCACCTACAACGGGTGGGGCACCTTCTGGTCCCTCTTCATGGGGGTCAGCACCGCGCCCATCAAGCTCACCTTCTCTTGCCGCGTCTGCAAGGGGGTGCTGCTCGTGACCCGGGACCCCACCGTCCTGGAGAGCTTCATTTGAAGCGCTTCTGGCCAGCGCTGGCCCTGGTGTCTGGCATCCTGGCCCTCAGCGTCCTGCAGGCCGCGCCCGAGCTGGGGCTCTTCGACCTGCGGCAGCAGACCCGCGCTGCCCTGGGCGCGGGACGGCTGGGCCTGGGCGTGGGCCTCATCGTGTTGATGGCCCAGTGGGCCGGCCTCAAGGTCCCCCGGGTCTTGATGGTCGGCCTGCCCGCTGCGGTGTTGGCCACGGTGGTCATCGTGGCGCTTCGCCCTCCCCTGCCCCAGGTGCAGCTCCAGGCCATGCCCCTGGGCGAGGGCAGCTACCAGCAGCTCTGCGCGGACTGCCATGGTCCCCTGGGCAGCGGCGGGATGGCCCCCGCGCTGGATGATGGAGAGTGGCTTGTCGGCGGCGGTACGCGAGCTGAGCTGGACGCGGCCATCGGCACGCGCCACGACCTGCCCTTTGACGAGCTGCTGGCCCCCGAGCAGCGAGAGGCCCTGCTCGACTACCTGCTCAGCCTCCAGCCCCCGACCTGAGCGCCGAGCACAATGTCGCGCTCAGAGCGCCGCGAGCAGCAGCGTCCGGGCCTGGTAGAGGTTCATCTCCAGCGAGCGTGCCTGAGCCCGCCGCCAGGTGTCCAGAGCGCCCATCAGCGCCAGCTCCGGGAGCTCCTCCTGGGGGAGCCGGGCGCAGTCCCGGTGAAAGGCCACCGCCAACGCGTCGGCCTCCTGCTCCAGGAGAGGACCGATGGCGTGGAGTCCGGACCGGGCGCTCTCACCCACTGGCAACTCCAGGTAGTCCACCAACTGCGTCCACCCTTGGTGCAGGCGAGGTCCAATGTCCCGCAGCAGCGCCACCGTCGGCGCTGCGGCGTCCAGGAGCTGGCCGCTCTGCTGCGCCTGGGTCCCGCCTTGGCGGATGCACGCCTCCAGCTCCGTGCTCAGAGCCTGGACGGGGGTGAGCAGCGGGACCAGCGCGTCGCTGGTGCGCTCCACCACGGCCTTGGCGTGGTCCGGGTGCTTGGCGCGCAGTGCGCGGCCCAGGTCGGCCAGCCCCACCTCCCAGGTGGCGGTGACTGCCGCGGCCAGCAGCTCGCCCTGGCCCCCTGCCTGGGGTTCCAGCTCGGGCCAGAGCTCCTGCAGCCGCGGCGTCCAGGCGCCGCCCGCTGCCTCCGGTGCGCCGGAGAGCTTGCGGAGGCGGTCCAGGATGCGCTTCTTCATTGGGGCTTGCAGACTCGGTTCAGGGGGCAGACGGGGCAGAGCTCCGGGTCTCGCTTGCCCTTGCAGGCGCCCGAGATCCCCAGGTGCGCGATGGCAAAGTCATAGCGGACGGGGTCCACCGGGTCCATGCGGCGGAGCTGCGCCGTGATGCTCTCGGCCGCCCGCCAGTTCCCGCTCTTGCCGCTGTGCAGGCCCAGAAAGCGCGCGGTGCGCAGCACGTGGGTGTCCACGGGGATGACCAGCGCGGCCGGGTCCACCTGGGTCCAGATGCCCAGGTCCAGCCCCTCGGTGGGAGGCCGCACCATCCAGCGCAGGAACATGTTCAAGCGCTTGCAGGCCGACCCGCTCTCCGGGTGGTTCATCCAGTAGCGTAAGCCAGCAGGGAGCTCCGCGGCGGCCTGCGCCTGGATGTGCAGCCTGGGGGCCTGATCCAGGGCTGCCCAGCGCAGCCCGTCGACCAGCTTGGACAGCACCAGCCTGGCCTCGCCGGCGCCAGCGAGTGCACAGAGGCTCCCCCACCGATCGAGCGTGCGGTGCAGAGCCAAGAGGAGGAGGATCAGATCTGGCCCCTTCGAGAAGCGATAGCCCACACCGCCCAGGGCTTGATGGGCCTGCTCCAGATCCAGCCGCTCCAGGGCCAGGCGAGGTCCCCCTTGGGTGTCCAGCCAGTCCAGGATCCGGGCGACCACGGGCTGGAAGGCGCTCACGCGCCCGTAGGCAAAGCAGGCCGAGATGAACCCGGCCAGCTCCTGGTCCAGGGGATCCTGGTAGCGGTGTACCGCCGCGACGGGGTCCTGGAGCAGCCGCGCGCCGAAGTCGGTCTGGGCGTAGAGCTGCTCCAGGCCAGCCTGGACCGCGCGCAGTCGACGCGCTCCGAGGGCCACCGATCAGTCGCGCAGGTAGGGGTAGCCCTTGGGCTTCACGACCATCACGGAGCAGGTGACCATGCCCAGCAGGCGCTGGGAGTCGGCGCCCAGGATGCGCTCCTTGAGGCCCTTGGGTCCGTGGGTGGCGGTCACGATGAGGTCGATCTGGAGCTCGTCCACCATCTGGGTGGCGACCTCCTTCCACTCACCGCCGGCGACGCGGGGGGTCACGGAGATCTTGGGCAGGGTGCGGCCACCTTCGGCGCAGCGGGAGCGCTCGAGCTCAACGGCCTCCAGGATGGCGGCCTCGTCGGTCTCGATCTGCTGGAGGGCGTCGGCGGCCTCGGAGGAGCCCTGGTCGACGTCGTCCTCCATGCCACCCTCGACGTGGAGCACGAAGAGCTCAGCGCCCTCGTTCAGGGAAGCGATCTGCAGGGCCGCGGAGAGGGCGGCGCGGGAGGTGTCCGAGAAATCAATGGGAACCAGGATCTTCTTCACGGCGTACATGCTGCGCTCCAGCTTGGATGTGGCCTTTTCAGGATTGACATGTGCCCCTATCGCCCCCCGGCAAGCGGCGTGCGATGTCACACATTGTTTTTGATCAGGCCTTGAGGCGAAGGCCCCAGAGGCCAGCCCTGGACTCAGCTCGAGGCCTCGTCCTGGGCGCTCTCGGCCTGCTCCAGCAGCGCAGCCTCGGCCGCCCGACGGGCGTTTCGCTTGCCCTTTCGGATGCCCCGCTCCAGCTCTTCGCGCAGGCGCTTGGGCATGCCCCCCTTGACCGTGCCGATCCAGGCCTCGCAGGCCAGGGGCTCGTACTCGGCCCAGCTCCGGGCGACCCGGATGAAGGCCTTGCGGACCCGGGGGTTGTCGTCGCGCACGTAGGCGTCCAGGAGGCCCTCGATGGCCGGGCCCTGGGGCTCCGCCACGAACTGCAGGCGGGGGATCCCCATGCGCTGACGGAGCGCGGCGGCGCAGGCCCCCTGGAGCGCGATGGGCATCAGGGCCAGGCCGGCCATCAGGGCCATGCGGCGGGCGCCCCAGTTCTCGTCGTCCCGGTAGGCGGCGAGGCTCTGGGCCACGGGCTCACCGGAGGCCATCAGGGCAGGGCCCAGGACCATCCAGCCCAGGAAGTCCGCCGTCTCGGTGTCGTCGATCATCTCCTGCCAGCGGTCCACCATCTCCAGCGCGCCCATGGCGTCGTCCGGGACCAGGGCGGCGGTGAGGCCGATGGCGACCAGGCCGTCCTCGTGGGCGGTGCAGAAGAGGGCGTGGAGGGCCTCTCCGTCCTGCTCGAAGCTGAGGTCCTTGCGCCACAGGCTGGCCAGAAGGCGCGTGGTGGCGGGGATCGGGGTGCCGCGCAGGCCTCGGAAGGGCTTGAGGTGCTTGCCGCGCTTGCGGGCGACATCGCTCTGGGCCATGGAGGCGAGGGAGGCGCTGATGGCGTCGGGGTCCAGGGGCATGACTTTCTCCGGCTGCGGGGTATATCGCAGTGCACCCCCACCACCCAGGACGACCGTGGCCAGCAGAGGAGACAAGCGCGGAGGCGGCCCCAGGAAGGGCCGCTCAGGGAGCAAGGGCAGCCCCCGGAGCAAGGGCACCAAGCGGGCCACCAAGCCCAAGGCGCCCCGGGCGTCCAAGGGCCCAAGCAAGGCCAAGGGCAAGGGCGGGGTCGACTGGCGCGGCATCCTCCGCCGGCTGTTGTGGAGCAGCGCGGCCGCCGTGGGCGCGCTCGGACTGGGTGTCGCCGTGGTCACCGGCGCGCTCTATCGACAGGCCGCAAAGCAGGTGGAGGCCAAGCTGGAGTCCCAGCTCTGGGAGCTCCCCGGCGAGGTGCTCTCCGGTCCGATCCCCCTGTGGCGAGGCCTGGAGACCAGCCCCGAAGACCTGGCGCTCGATCTGCAGGGGGCAGGCTACGCCCGGGTGGAGCGAGCCTCCGAGCCCGGCGACTTTGAGGTCGGATCGCAGTCCCTCGTCGTCAGGCTGCGGGCCGAAGAGGGGCCCGGCTACTCCATCCCGGCGCAGGAGGTGCGGGTCAAGTTCTCGGACGGGCGGATCTCCTCCCTCTCCCCAAAGACAGCCGTCCTGCCCCCCACGGTGCTGGCGGGAGTGCGAGGCGCGGACAACGAGCAGCGCACGCCGCGCAAGCTGGAGGACTTCCCCGAGGACCTGCGCCACGCGGTGCTGGCCATGGAGGACGCGCGCTTCTACGAGCACCCCGGTGTCTCGGTGCTGGGCATCGCTCGGGCGCTGGTGGTCAACCTGATCTCCGGCGAGACCCGGCAGGGCGGCTCCACACTCACCCAGCAGCTCGCCAAGAACCTCTTCCTGACCCAGGAGCGCACGCTCTCCCGCAAGGGGCACGAGCTGCTGTTGGCCCTGGCGCTGGAGCGCAGCCTGTCCAAGGACGAGATCCTGGCGCTCTACCTCAACGAGATCTACTGGGGCCAGGCCGGCGGCGCGGCGATCTGTGGCGCGGACGCGGCGGCTCAGGCCTACTTCGGCAAGCCCGTGGACCGCCTGAGCCTGGGGGAGTCCGCGACCCTGGCGGGCATCATCTCCAGCCCCAACACCTACTCGCCGCTGCGACACCCCGAGCGGGCCCAGGAGCGGCGGGATCTGGCCCTGCAGCGCATGGTCGACGAGTTCTGGCTGGAGCAGGCCCAGGCCGACGGGGCCAAGGCCAAGGAGCTCAAGATCCAGCCGGGCGTGCGCGGGCGCCGGGCCCCCTACGCCGTGGACGCGCTGGTCGATGAGGTCGAGACCGCACTGGGTCAGGGCGCCATCGCTGCGCAGGGCCTGCAGGTCCACAGCACCATCCACCCCCCGCTGCAGCGCCTGGCCGAAGAGATGCTGGCCCTGTCCATGGACAAGCTGGAGGCGGCCTACCCCAAGGCGACCGGCGTGCAGGCCGCGATGGTCGCGGTGCGGGTCTCGGATGGCGCGGTGGTCGCGATGGTCGGCGGGCGGGACTACGGCGAGAGCCAGTACAACCGGGCGCTGCTGGCCGAGCGGCAGGTGGGCAGCACCGTGAAGCCCCTGACCATGCTGGCGGCCTTCGACCAGGACCCCGCGCTGGGGCCGGCGACGCTGCTGCTGGACGAGGAGATCGAGCGCCGCGTGGACGGCAAGGTCTGGCGCCCGCAGAACTACGACGGCAGCTACCGCGGCGAGATCACCCTGCGCGAGGCGATCTCCGACAGCCGCAACATCCCCGCCGTGCTGCTGGCCGAAGAGCTGGGCTACCGCGAGCTCAAGGCCTCCCTGGTGAGCGTGGGGCTCGAGGACGCCACCGACCTCCCCTCCGTGAGCCTGGGCGGCTTCGAGGGCACCCCGCTGCAGCTCGCGGGCGCGTACACCACCTTCCCGGCCGGCGGCGTGTACCACTCCCCTCGCCTGCTGGTCGAGGTCCGGGACGAGACCGGCGCCACCCTGCTGAGCCGCCCCGAGCGCTCCAAGCGGGTCGCGAGCGAGCGGGCCGCGGTGCTGGCCACCTCGGTCCTGGAGTCCGTGGTCTCCGAGGGCACGGGCGCGCGGGCCAGCCGCTTCGGGGCCAAGGGCAAGCTGGGCGGCAAGACCGGCACGACCGATGGCTACCGCGACGCGTGGTTCGTGGGCTTCTCCTCCGAGCTGTCCGTGGCCGTCTGGGTCGGCTTCGACGCGGGCGGCAGCGCGGGGCTCTCCGGGTCCAAGGCGGCGCTCCCGAGCTGGTCCCGTTTCATGGGTGGCTCGGGGACGGGCGGGGGCAGCTTCCCCAGCTCACGCCAGGTCGTCGAGGCCGCCTTCTGCGTGTCCCAGGAGTGGGACCTCTCCGGCTGCACCGAGTGCGGCACCGAGCTGTTCACCAAGGGACAGGCCCCGGTGTTCGGCTGCGCGCAGCCCCTGACGGCCCCTCTGGACGCCATCGAGGCCCTCATCGAGTCCCGCCGCAACCCGAACGCCTCCGGCCCCCAGACCCCCGGCGCCCCTGGAGACGAGAGCCCCGAACCCCAGAAGGAGCGCCCCTGGAGGCGGCTCTGGCGCTGAAAGGAGGGGCGGATCAGCGCAGCGTCAATGCGGCCTCCACCACCTTCACACCCGGCTTGACCTTCGCCCCCGAGAGGGCCTCTGCGACACAAGCGAGGTCATCGAGGGCGCCCAGGCCCGCGGACGGGAGGCCCTGCAGGCGCAGCATCCGGAGGGCGCCGCTGTCGTCGTAGAGCAGGGCGATGGGCGCGTCCTCCAGGGGGACCAGCGGGCAGCCCAGCGCCGCCTGGCCGGCCAGCTTGGGCTGCACCAAGCCCGCGGCGTGCTCCAGCGAGACCGCCTTCACGCGCTCGCCCTGGGGACCGGTGTCCTCGTCGATGCGGGCGAGCTCCCAGCCGGCGTGGGGTGCGTGGGGGTGTCCCAGGCGGTGTACCGGGACGCGCTGACCGCCCAGATCCGCCTCCCCGATGGGCTGGGCGTGGAAGGCCTGCCACTCAAGGCCAGAGACCCGCAGCCAGACCCGGGGAGCGCTCTCCGGGACGGGGTCGCTGTGGGGGCGGGCCAACAGGCGGAGGCCCTGGTCCTGAAAGCACGCCACGGTCTGCTTGTGCTGGGTGCAGTCCCCGGTGCGGGTGAACGCGTAGGGCACCCCGCGCGCCTGCTGGGTGCCGGGAGCGACGGGGGGGCTCTGCCACCAAGGGCTCAGCGCGAGAAGCAGGAGGGAAAGCATGCTCCTTGTACGTAGCCCACCCTGGCGATGTTCGACCCCAGGACATCGGGACGATAGAGGACCTGGAGCTTGGAGCGAGTCGCGATGTCGCGCCTGAAAGACGCACTACCTCTCGCGGGGACCGGCGCAGCCATGGGTCTGGCCTTCTTCGGGGCAGAGGAGCTGCTGCACCTGGCCCTGGGCCAGCCCCACCTGCAGCCGCTGCAAATCCTCCAGGTGCTCCCCTTCTACCTGCTGCTGCCTGGGCTCGCGGGTCTGGTCTTGGGCGCCATCGGCTTCCGCGGGGTCGCGGGCGCGCTGTGGCTGACGGCCGCGTTGAGCATGGCCGTGATGCTGGGCGTGGGCGCCGCGGGCGCGGGCATCGTGGGTGGCGTGCTGGGGGTGATCCTGCCGCCCGTGGTCGTCATCGGCGTGCTCTACATCACGCGAAACCAACCGGACGCCTACCGCTGGGCGGCGGTCGCGGCGGGCAATGCGTGGCTGCTGTTCTCGTCGGTGCTGAACAGCTCGGGCATCTTCCCGGTGGCCAGCGGGCTGGGCGTCGGCGTGAACCTCGCGTTGTTGGTGATGGCGGGCGCCCTGGTGGGCGCGGTCGGAAAGGCCCTGGGGGACCGCAGCCCCCGCGTCGCCGCGATGGCGCTGCTGCTGGCCGCACTCGTCTGGCCGCTGCGGGCCTTCCTGCCCAGCCCGACCTCGCGGAACCTGCCCAAGGGCAAGGATGGCCAGGGGCCCGCGGTGTTGCTCGTTGTGGTCGATGGCCTGCGGGCGGACCACGTCTCCCACCTCTCCGGCGCGCAGCCCAGCCTCACCCCCGAGCTGGACGCCCTGGCCGTGGAGAGCTTCGCCTACACCGCGACCGCGGGCGCTCCCGGGGGCATGTCCGCCCTGGGCACCCTGCTGACCGGCCAGTACCCCAGCACCCACCGGGCCGGCGTGGACCTGAGGCGCCTGACCAACGACCACCGCACCCTGGCGGACTACGCGCAGGACCTGGGCTACGTCACCGGCGCGGTCATCTCCAAGGCCGCCTATGGTCCCGGGCGCGGGCTGGAGCAGGGCTTTGGCTACTACGAGCTCTTTGTGGGGATGGGCCACACGCCGGTGCTGCTGCCCACGCTGGACCTGCTGCGCCTGCCGCTGATCCGGGACCGCCACCAGGCCGGCTCCGAGCGCATCACCGACCGCGCCCAGGAGTTCATCGCCCAGCGAGGCCCCGAAGGCTGGCTGCTGATGGTCCACTACAGCGACCTGCTCGGCCCGTCTCCCCGCAGCTACCAGGAGGACCTGCAGGAGCTGGACCGACAGCTCGGCCGGCTGGTGGAGGCCGCGCCCCAGGACGCGTGGATCGTCGTCGCCGGGAGCCACGGCCTCTCCCTGGGTGAGCACCCCGGCGGCGGGCAGCGCGTGGCCGGGAAGGGCCTCTGGGAGGAGGATCTGGCGGTGCCGCTGATCATCCGGCGCCCCCGAAACAACCACCCCGCGACCGTCGTACGTCGGGTGCAGACCGCGGACCTGCTCCCCACCATGCTGGACGTCCTGGAGACCAACATGCTCACCGGCACCGACGGCGAGGTCCTGTTCGAGGTCTTCCACCGGCCGGCCCCCGCGGAGCCCTCCATCGCGCTCGCGGAGATGCCCGACCTGAGCGGCACCAGCGTCCAGCGCCTGGAGTGGAAGGCGGTGTGGCGCGCGGACAGCGACAGCCTGCACCTCTACAACATCGCCCTGGACCCCGGCGAGACCCAGGACTTCGCCGGCGAGCAGCCCCGCATCGCCGCCGAGATCGCCCAGCACATGCGCCTGGTGGACTGGCCTGCGCCCCCAGAGCCCGTCGAGCCGGCCGAGCCCGCCGCAGATGGCGCCCCCGAGACCCCCGCGAACGGCGGCTGAGTGCTGCTCCTGCTGCTGGGGTGTGCGCTGCAGCGCCAGGGAGAGCTGACCCTGCCCAGCACCCCGGCGTGCCTGAACACCCAGGTCAGCGCCACCCTCCCCGACCTGGACGTCCGCGAGCTGGAGGTGCTGGAGGGCGACATCCCCGCCCGGCATCAGGGGCGCGAGCTCCAGCTCCGGCTCCCCGCGCAAGAGCCCGGCCTGTCGTCTGTGCTGGTCCGCTACCGCGCCGGCCCCCTGGGGATCTGGCAGCGCATGCGGGTGAGCGTTCCCCGCAGCGACGCCCCCGTGGAGCTGGCCGCCGAGGCCCCCAACTGGCGCATCCTGTTCACCGACGCGAGCCTGAGCCCCCAGGCGCGGAAGCGGGCGAACGTCCTTGGCTTCGAGGGCGAGATCGAGCTGCGGCTGGAGCTGTGCGTGCAGGCCGGCGTGTGCACCCAGATGCCGACCGGAAGCGCCGCCTGGGCCCCCCGCCCCCTGGCCCAGGACAGCAGCGTGCGCCTGCGGGACCAGGATCTGGTGGTCCGCCAGAAGCTCACCTCCAAGACCGACGTCGCGCTGGGCCCCGGGGCGCGCACCCTGAACGTGGACGACAGCGAGCTGCGCCTGCAGATCCAGGAGTTCAGCGCCGTCCCGGACGCCCCCAGCCCCCTGCCCCTGGACACCTGGACGCGCTCCCGCGTGCGCTTTGACGGCCCCTACCCGGACGCCTGGCTGGTGGAGCTCCCCCGGGCGGGCACCCTCAAGGTCGCGCTCTTCTCCCCCGAGGGCGGCACCACGCTGGACCTGCACCGCTGCGACGGCGCGCCCCACGCCGGCTCTGAAGACCCCCTCCACAGCCTGCGCACGCTGAATCTGCCCCTGGACCAGGGCCAGTGGCTGCTGCGCGTCGGGCTGGCGCCCCTGGAGACCCCCGCCGCCACCTACCAGCTCTTCGCCACCACAGACCCCGCCGCCTTCCAGGCAGCCTTGGAGGAGAAGGGACTGAGCGTGGAGGCCCGATGATCCTGCTTTGGCTGAGCTGCACCTCGCCGATGCCTGACAGTGTCGAGGAGACGGGCGATACAGGTGTGGAGACGGTGAGCCTGAGCCTGGAGATCACCCCGAGCACCTCTCCCGGCCCCTACTCGGCGGCGTGCATCCAGACCCCGGCGTTGGACCTGCCGGTGACCTGGACGGTGAACGGTGCGCTGGTCGATGCGGCCCCCACGGCGCTGCAGTGCGCGGACGAGGTGGCTTGTACGGTGACCCTGAACGGGGTGGCCCACTCTTCGGGGACCCGGTCCCCCGCGCAGGCTCGGACGCTGGACCTCGCCGTCGAGGACATCGGGGGGGCGCTGCTGTGCCGAGCCACCTGCGGCGTGCAGGCCCAGGACCCTGGCTCCTTCCACTGGGAGGGCGCGGACTTCCGCAGCGAAGGTCCCCTGCTCTGGCCCCAGTCCCGCGATGGGCTCCGGAGCTGCGTGGTGTCGGACGCGGCGCTGGAGCTGGAGACCGAGCCCAGCGAGCCCCGGGCGCAGATCGCCCTGGACGCCAAGGAGGAGGCCTACCTGGGTCAGGGGGCCGCCTGGGTGGGCGACATGGACGGTGATGGTGGGGCTGAGCTCGCGATCGGGCTGCCCTACTGGGGGACGCCTCGCCCCAAGGCCGGCGGGGTCGCGCTGCTGTACTCCGACACCCTGGGCAGCGCCGACGCGCACAGTCTGGCGGCGACCTTCACGGCGGAGGGCAGCGCGGACCTGGGCGGCTGGGCGCTCGCGGCCCCGGGAGACGTGGACGGAGACGGCCTGGCGGACCTGCTCGTGGGTGTCCCCGGAGACGAGCGGGGCGCCTACGCTGCGGGGGCGGTCGCGCTGTTCACCGCGCAGGACCTGGCCCAGGGACGCCTGCTCACCGGCGAGGCCACGTCCTTGTGGATCGGCCAGGAGCTCAAGGCCTGGGCGGGCTCGACCCTGCTGGCCGCGGACGTGGACGGCGACGGCGTTCAGGAGGGCCTGGTCGGCGCTTACGGGCACGACGACAACCGCGGGGCGGTCTACCTGCTGGATCTGGAGGCGGAGGCCACGCCCCTGAGCGACCCGGTGCTGGTGGGCAGCGCCGGCTCCGCGACGGGCCTGAGCCTGGCCTGGATCGGCGACAGCGACGGCGACGGCGTGCAGGAGTGGGCGGCGGGCGCGCCTCTGGCCGACGGACTCTGGTGGGTTCAGGGAGACACCCAGAGTTGGCACCAGCCCAGCGCGGTGGAGGGCGGGCGCTTCGCGTGGCAGATCGCGGCCCTGGGCGACTGGGACGGCGACGGGCTGGACGACCTGGCGGCCTCGGAGCCCTACGGGGGCACCTGGGTGTTCGCCGGGGGGAGCTGGCAGGATCTGGGCACCCCGTCGACCGGCGTGCTGGCCTGGGACGCCGGCGAGGGCCCGGAGCTGCTGATCCACCACCAGGGCGCGCTCTACAGGCATGCTTCCGGAGAGTGGGAGCTGCTGATCGAAGAGGGGGTGGGCGCCGCGTGGTCCGTGGCCGACCTCGACGGCGACGGGGTGGACGAGCTCCTCGCCACAGATCCCGCCAGCGAGGTCGGGCTGCTCCAGATGGGCCTGGGCCTTTAGGCGCGGAGGACGCTCGCGGCCCGCTCGGAGGGTACGCCGTGCATGGCGATGCCCGTCGCGAGCTCCATGGCGGTGGGCGGGTGCAGGCGGGGCTGCACGACAAGGAGCCAGCCGTCGTCCCGGACAGCCAGACTCAGGGCCAGGGGCGCGGCCAGCGCGCCGCCCAGCAGGGCCACGCAGCGCGCGAGGGCCTGGCCAAGGGACCCGGTGTCCTCGCCTGCGGGCGCGGTGCCGTCGATGTGGAGCACCCAGCACTCAAAGGGGGTGAGCGGAGCGTGTGGGAGCAGCACACAAGCCCCCTCCCCCTCCCACAAGACCCGGCCCTCACTGCGGGCGTGACGCACCTGCTCGGGGAGCACGCGGAGCTGGAGCTCGCGGGTGGCGGGGAGCGGGCTGGGGCTGGCCAGGAGCAGGCTGTGGGGCTGCTCGCTGCGGGCGCTTCCGAGATCGCAGGCCCAGACAAAGTGGCGGAGACGGGCATCCCGCCGCAGCGAGTGGACGCGGCTGTTCACGGCCCGGAGGACCTGGGCCCAGGAGGCGTCAGCGTGGAAGAGGACCTCGTTGGCGCCCAGCCCGCCCGAGGGATCGCTGGCCTCCAGGATGAGCAGGGGGCGGCCGTTGGCGTGGACCTGCACGGGGCCGATGGTCGTGATGGGCTGCTGGCCTGCCCACTCTGGCGGCTGCTGCTCGGGGGTCGGCCACGCGCGCGGCAGGCGGACGCGGCTGGTGTCGAGCAGGACCTCCCGCCCGCGGACGGGGCAGATCCGGCGCTCGATCACTGCCAGTCCTGCAGGTCCAGGTCCTCGAAGACCCCGGGGTTCTGGGCCTGGTGGAGCTCCAGGGCGCTGCGCAGGGCGGGATCGGGGTCCTGACCGGTGTGGATGGCCCAAGTGAGGTCACAGAGGCGGTCGAAGGCCGAGGCGTGGCCGGCGAAGCGCTTGATGCCGTAGTCGACGGCGCCCTGGGTGTGGATGACGAACTGCCAGTCGCTGGCTTGCATGAGCAGGGCCTCTCGGGCGGCGGCGCTCAGGGCGGTGCGCAGCTCGGCGTTGCCCTGGTGGTCGACCAGGGAGATGAGCTCCTTGATGCGCGACTCGGCGCGGTGCACGACCTCCCAGGTCCAGCGCAGGGGCTCGTTCAGCCACACGCGGTGGTCGCCGCCCTCGCCCCAGCTCCCCTCGGGGAGCCAGGCCACACACTGGGGCGGCCGGGCGTCCAGGCGCTGGGAGACGGTCTGCAGCTCGATGTCCGGGTCGGCGCTGAGGGTGAGCCAGAGGTCCCGCAGGAAGCGGGGGCCTTCGTGCCACCAGTGGCCAAAGAGCTCCGCGTCGAAGGGCGCGCAGACCATGCCCGGTCCGTGCTGGGGGTTCTGGTCGAGCTGGCCCTGCAGGATGCCCTTGAGGACGGCCTGGAAGTGCTGAGCGTGGGAGTAGACCGCCCCGGAGACCTGGTCGGGCTGGTAGCGCTCCTTCTCGCCGAGATCCGTGCGCGGCGAGGTCACCCGCCAGTAGCGCAGGCCCTGCTGTCCGTGCTTCTTGTGGAACTCCAGGTAGCGCCCGTCGCCGGGGTAGCCGACCTTGCCGGACCACACCTGCTCGCTGACCTCGGGATGCCGGGCCACGGCCACGACGCCGGAGTCCTGGCCGGTGCTGCCGATGATGTGGGGCTCCAGGACGCTGCGCCAGGGCCGCTCCTTGTCCCAGCTCGCCTGGTCCCAGCCCACCTTCTGGTAGCCGTGGGGGGTGCGGATGCCCTCGGAGCGCGCGCCCCGGAGCAGGTGGGCGTCCACGACGACCCAGCGAACGCCCTCTTCGGCCAGCAGCTCTTCGACCCCGCGGCGGTTGATGGGGCTGCCATCCAGCACGGGCGCGGACCAGCTCCCGGCGGGTCGGTAGGCGCACTCGGGCATCCAGAAGCCGGTGGGGCGGCGACCCAGGATGCGCTCGGAGGTGCGCAGGCCGGTGCGGATCTGGGCGCGGGCGCTGTCGTCGCTGCGCAGCAGGGGCAGGTAGCCGTGGGTGGCGTTGCTGCTGAGGATCTCGATCCGCTCGGCCTTCCAGTGGGCGGCGAAGGCGCCGGGGATGTCCCGCCCGATGGCCTCGAAGCGCTCCAGCAGCCCCCCGAAGTGCAGGATCCACTGCTCGGCCAGGTACTGCAGGTGTCCGTCACCCCAGGCCTTGAACTCCGCCCGGTCGGCCTCGGCCTGCTTGCGGCGATCGGCCAGCCACTGGGGGAAGCGGCGCTTGAAGTGGTCGGCGCTGAGCTGCTCCAGGAGCACCGGGGTCAGCCCCAGGCTCAGGCCCGTGTGCCCGCCCTGCTCGTGGACCTCGGCGATCGCGGAGAGCAGGGGCAGCCAGGTCTCGGCGGCGGCCTCGAAGAGCCACTCCTCGCCGTGAGGCCAGTTGCCCTGGTGAAGGACGTAGGGGAGGTGCCCGTGGAGCACCAGGCAGAAGCTGCCTTTGGACATGGAAGCACCTCAGCGTTCGACGACGAGCCGGCTCTCCATCCGGACCTTCTCTTCGCCCCACAGCTTGACCGGCCAGTGGGGAATCAGGCACACGCCCTGCTGCGCTTCCTTGAGCCCGCCGCGCTCCCCGCGCACCACGCAGACCACCGGGAACAAGACCACCCTACAGGCCGGCGAGAAGTGCAGGTGGATGCGCGCGTCCGTCACAGGATCGTGCAGCGTGAGCTGATCCATGTGCTCCAGGGTGCGGAGCTGATCCAGCCGCTGGTGGCCCGCCCCTGGCAGATCCAGGGTGGCCAGGGGGCCCAGCGCCAGCGGAAGCTCCAGCCCGAAGGTGGTCTCCACCGGCTCCGAGGTGCGGTTGACCAGCTCGTGCAGCACGCGCATGCCGCCATCGCCCCGGTGAAAGCTGTAGTGCTTGCGCACCTGGACCAGCCGACTCTCCCGCCCCACCTGGACCTTGCCCTCCCGGGACAGGGAGATCTCCAGGACGCCCCGCTCGCTGTCCTGCTCCACGTGCAGCATGTTGTAGGTGGCGCCGACGAAATCGCCGACCTCGGGGTACTGGCCCCGGCGCAGGTTCTCGGAGGTGACTCCCGGTCCGAGGAAGCGGTCGGTGAAGGCCGCCCGGCGATCCCGGTCCACCGCCAACACCCCAGCCAGCCGCTCCATCTCTGCGCTGTCATCCACCTCCGAGGACACGCTGTCCTCATCCTCCAGCTCGAACTCCGCCAGGGGTGCGGTCCCCGTGTCATCCAGGTGGACCACGCCATCGTCGTCGACCAGCGCGGGCAGGCGGGCGTGGGCCAGCAGCTCTTGGTGCCAGGCCTCCTCGCGCCGCGTGGGCACGTCCACGATGTTCCCGACCCCAGGCACCGTGAACTCCGTCAGCGCGCCCCCACCGGAGGGCTGGAGCGCGGCGTGGACGTGGGGCCCGAACACCAGGATCTCGTCCTGGCCGCTGCACAGCAGATCCGTCTTGAGGCTGCGCAGCTTCTTGTGCTCGCCGAAGGCCCGGTGGGTGAGCTGCTCGACCTCGACCAGGTCCCGCCAGGCGCTCATCCGCAGCTTCTGGTCGTAGAACCCGCCGCCTGGCGCGGGCCACAGCACGTCGGAGCCCTGCGCCCGGTAGAGCGCCAGCGCCGCCGCATCCAGCAGGCGATCCAGCTCCACGCGCTGCCCCCGCTGGATCTTCTTGCGCAGGCGCTGGAGCTGCTCGGAGGCCAGCAGCATGCGCTTGTGCAGCCGGTTGGACTCCGTGTAGCGCACCATCAACCCTTCCCAGCGCCCCGCCCGCAGGTAGTGGCCGCCGCGTGAGCGGAGCTCGGCTTCAGACACCCCCGTCATGGCCTCGGCGATGTTCGCGGGCACCCAGCTCGGCAGGTAGAGCAGGCCCTTGCCCTGGTCCACCCGCACCGCGACCTCCCGAGGCAGCGCGGTGCGCATCCAGTGGCCGTTCTGGTCCAGGGCCTCCAGCCACAGCTCCAGCCAGCGGGAGAAGCCGCCCGGCAGGGTGTCCAGGTGGTTCATCGAGCCCACCCACAGCACACTGCGCACCCCCATCGAGCGCCGCTGCTCCAGGAGCCCGAGCGCCTCCGGCCCCATGGGGCGGACCATCAGGCGGTCCAGCGCGGGGTCGGTCGCCAGGACCTGCAGGACCTTGCCCCCGCGCTCGGTGTGGTGGAGGCCAGCGACCTGGGAGACCTTGAGGCCCGCCGCCAGCAGCAACTCCCCCCGAACCAGCGCGTAGCGCAGACCGGCCCGGTCCATCACCCGCGGGATGTCGGGGTCCCAGACGCCCTCAGTCAGGTAGCAGCCCAGCGGGCGCTGCCCTGTGCGCATCTCCAAGAGCCGCGACTGCAGGCCGAGCTGCGAGACGGCGTCCTGCTCCGGGAGGCCGCTCAGGAAGGGGTGCGACCAGCCCCCCGCGAGCAGTTCGATGCGCCCGGCGTCCACGAGCTGCTCCAGGGCCACCAGGCCCTCTCCCAAATGCCGGGCCATGCCGTGCAGGACCGCGCCGCTCAGGTGCAGGCCGACCTGGACGTCCTGGTGCTCCCAGAGCGCCTTGAGCAGAGGGCGGAGCTGCCGGGACCAGGCCCGCTTGAGGGCGTCCGACCCCAGCCCCGCGGGCACGTGCATGTGCAGCACGGGCACAAACTCAAGCTGGCTCCACAAGGAACTCACAGGCATCCAGACACAGGGCCCCTCCAGTGTCGCACGCTCCCCCCCGTCGCGGTCACAGCCACCAGTCCTGTGGCGGCTGCAGCGTCAGCGTACCCTGAGCCGGAAAGCGCCGGTCGCCCACCAAGAGCGCGATCTGCGCGGGCAGGCTGGCGTGCGGAAGCGTGACCTCGCCGGCGTCGAGATCGAACAAGGTGCCGTCGTGCTCCACGCGGGCCGGGAGGTCGGGTCGGCCGTCCAGGCGAATCCAGATCCCCGCCTCCCGCTGCCCATAGCGGAGCCCGCGCACCCCAGCGGTGTCGCTGTGCATGGCCGCCCCCGCCGCGAGAGAGAGACGCCCCGCGCGCAGTGGCCAGAACACCGGAAGCTCCCCCAGAGGCCCCAACGGCGGGTGGGCCCCCTCCCCCACGACGGGGTGATCCAGCTCAGCGGGCGCGGGCAGGCCGATGGCGCACCAGGCGGCGCGCAGGTGGGCGCGGAAGAGGCGATCGAAGGCCGGCGCGAAGGGCGTGGAGAACTCCGGGCCGTACCACCAGAACCAGTCGCTGCCCTCGGCCGCGTAGATGTGGGCCAGGGCCTCGGGCGGGTCTCCGGCGGCGTGGACGGCCTCGCGCGCGTTGCCCAGCAGGCGCCAGGCGGCCCGGTCCTGCTCGTCGCCGATCCAGATGGCGAAGTCCGCGTGGATCCAGCTCCCGGAGTGGAGCGCGTGCACCTTGGGGGGCTGCTGGGCGGCCTGCACCAGCTCGGAGGGGGTCTTGAGGCTCAAGCGCGCTCTCAGGGCCCCTCCCAGGGCGAGCTGGAAGGCCTGACCGGCGTCCTCGAAGGCCTCCCAGGGGTTCTCGCCGTCCAGGGCGATCAGGAGCTGCCCCGAACGCTGGGCGCAGGCCTCGACGAAGCGCTCCGCGGCGGCCTTGGGATCCGCGCCGGCGGCCTCGAAGCCCAGAAAATCGGAGAGCCCGTGGTCCCGGAAGAGGCCGTGGACGCCTCCGAGATCCCAGACCTGGTGGTGATCCCCGGGCTCCCGCTGCGAGCGCTCCAGCACGCCCTGATCGGTGGCCAGCCAGGTGAACCCGGCCTCACGGACCATGGGGAGGATCTCCGGGGAGACCGAGCCCTCCGACGGCCAGAGTCCGTGGATCGGACGGCCCAGGATGGCCTCGGCGCGGGCCTTGCCCAGAGTGAGCTGCGCGCGCGCGTCCTGGGGCCAGCGGAAGTCGACCTGCTGCTCGGGGAAGTCCGGCAGGCAGCGGCTCGCGTGGCGGTTGTCCACCAGCAGGGGGAGGATGGGGTGGCACAGGGGTGTCGTGGACAGCTCCCCCACCGCCAGGCCTTGGTAGCGCACCAACAACTCGCGCAGGATCCCGGCGCAGACGAGGTGAAGCTGGTCGCGATCCGCGAGACTGAAGTCCCGACCGCGGGCCTTGAGCCCGGCCAGCTCCGGGTGGTCGCGCAGCCCGCTCCACCCCACCCAGGCGAGCACGCTCCAGACCTGGAGATCCAGGCGCTCCTGGTGGCTGAGGGGCGCTCCGGACTCGACCTTGGCCCGGAGCTGGGCGGCGTGGGGGTGGGTCCACATCCGCGGGTGCCCGGAGATGAGGTCGCGCAGAGCGCTCGCCGAGAGGCTCCCGGGCTGGGCGCGGGCGAGCCTGAGCTGGGGATCCTCGCCGCCCTGGGCGTACCACTCAAGCTGCTCCAGCAGGCTGGGGACCAGGTTGATGCAGAAGGGCAGCCCCTGCTCCTCCATCCACACGAGGACATCGCGGTAGCCCCGCAGGCCGTGCAAGCGCACGAAGGGCAGCGTGGGCTCCCCGCTGTGGGGATCCCGGTAGTCCGGCTGGTGCATGTGCCAGAGCAGCGCCAACTCCGTGCGCGACACGAGACCTCCTGGGCAGATACAAGCCCGTGCGATGATGCGTCACCCGACGGACGCACCCCAGCAAGAGCCCCAGAATGCCCTCCCTGGCCGACCAGTTCTGCCCCAACGCCCATGAGGCCGCGATCACCGCCGCGTGCGCGGATCCGGTGAGCGCCGTCTACGCCACAGCGGACGCCCGCGGGGTGGTGGCCGTGACCCGATCGCGGGAGCGCGCGCCCGGGCTCGTGTTCCAGCCGGGCGACTCCATCAACGGCGCGCTGGCCTTGATCCAGGGCGGCAAGCTGGTCGCGGTCGGCGACGAGGCTGGCAGCGTGGGGGTGTACCGCACCGACAACGGCGCCGAGGTCTTCAAGGAGCTCCGCCAGGGGCAGCGCGGGCGCGTCCGGGCCATGCGGGGCCTGGCCCTGAGCCCAGAAGGCCGCCGACTCGCCGCGATCGCCAAGGACGGCCTGGTCCGCGTCTGGGATCTGCAGCGCGGGGAGCGCGAGGTCGCTTGGCAGGGCTTCGGCGGCCTCTCCGTCGCCTTCGACGCGCGCGGGGAGCGCCTGCTCTGCGTGGACGCGGAGGGACAGGTGCGGCTGATCGACCTCCGCAACCGCGAGGGGCTCCCGATGGACCGCCTGCAGATGCCGGCGGAGCGGGCCTGGTTCACCCCCGACAACACCTACATCGTGTGCGCGGGCCCCAGCGGTATCTCCCTGCTCCGAGTGGTCGACGGCGTGCTCTGCAACAGCTTCGCGACCCGGGGCGGCAGCGGCATCCAGAACCTGGTGGTGAGCCCGGATGGCCGGCAGGTCGCCGCCATCACCGCCCGCAGCCTGCACCGCTTCGAGCTCCCCAGCCTCACGCCCGCTGGCAGCACCCAGCACGGAGCCCCCGACACCCAGGGCGCGGCCTGCTGGCTCTCCACCGGTGTCCGGGTCGGCGGCGGCGACGGCTTGATGCACGATGGCAGCAGCGGCGCCGGGCTGCCTCCGGTTCACGCCGCCAGCGGCTCCGGACACTTCCGCCTGGCCGTGCACCGCGACCGCGTGGCCCTCTGGGCAGGGGACGACCGCGTGGGCATCATCAAGGCCGGCGCCGACCTCGCCGAGGCCGAGATCGATCGCGACGGGCGCCTCATCGCTCTGCGCCCCGAGGCCGGCCCGGTCGCCATCCACTCCGCCCGCGACGGCCGCAAGCTCTTCGA
This sequence comes from Myxococcota bacterium, assembly GCA_036229005.1. GTDB lineage: Bacteria > Myxococcota_A > UBA796 > UBA796 > CAJQPC01 > CAJQPC01. Next base: position 98,193 of record JAZAMN010000003.1, on the reverse strand, counting down.
CGCGGGCCGCGAGACCCAGGGCAGCCCGGAGGTCCACGTGGGCGGCACGGTGGTGGCCCTCCGCATGCCCCGCGGCGGCGTGCGCTGGTGGGACCTCGCGGCGAACATCGCCCTGGAGCTGGCCTGGCCCCAGGCGCTGGCCCTCTCCGGCAGCGGGACCTGGATGGGGGTCGTCACCCCCCGCGGCGCGGTCCGCATCCTGGACCCGCGCAGCGGCACGGACGCCCTGCCCCCGCCCCAGCCCCTGGCCGATGTCCCCATCACCCGGCTGGCCTTCGTGAACCGGCGGCCCGAGCTGCTCGTGCTGGACGAAGACGGCGTGCTGGGGCACTACGACCTCTCCGAGACCGCTCGCAGCGGCCAGCCTGCCGAAGGCCGCGACGTGCTCACCTTCAACGAGCCCATCGACGCCATGTGGGGCGTGACCAGCGGCGAGGCCGTGCTCCGCATGCCGGAGGGCGAGCGCTGCACCATCCTGGTGGTCGACCCCGCCGAGGCGCAGGTCATCGCCGAACTGACCGACCTGCACCCCGGGACCACGGTGGACGTCGAGGCCGGCCTGCTCCTTGAGCCCACCAAGGCGGGCGGGCTGCTGGAGCGGGACCTGGACGGGCGCGAGATCCGGGTGCTGCGCAGCCTCCCCGGGAAGCAGTGGATCTCCTTCGGAGAGACCGGCATCCTGGGCGCCAGCCCCGAGGCCGCGGGCCGGATGGGCTGAACGCCTCGGTCATCGGCCGCCAAGCCGGGTTGGGCGACGGGATCGCCCTCAACCCGCCTGTCCTCGCCTGCCCGGACAGTTTTTGGTCTCCTTGCTGTGTTATAAGGCATTCCTTCGGCGGGGATCCCCTCCCCATGCGCCATATCGGCCACCTCGGCCCCCTCCTCCACACCCCTCACGTACATGCCCTCGAACATCCAGCCGGTCGCTCTCCACGAGGCGACCCGCCGCCGCTACCTGAGCTACGCGCTCTCCGTCATCACCTCCCGGGCCCTGCCCGACGTCCGCGACGGACTCAAGCCGGTTCAGCGCCGCATCCTCTACGCGATGCACAACAACCTTCGCCTCCGGCCGGAGGGCCGCTACCGCAAGTCGGCGGCCGTCGTGGGCGAGGTCATGGCCAAGTACCACCCCCACGGCGACCAGAGCATCTACGACGCCATGGTCCGCATGGCGCAGCCCTTCTCGCTGCTGCACCCCTTGGTGGACGGGCAGGGCAACTTCGGCTCCATGGACGGCGATGGCGCGGCCGCGATGCGCTACACCGAGGCCAAGCTCCGCCCCCTGGCCATGGAGCTGCTGGAGGAGCTCGGCAAGCAGACCGTCGCCTTCCGGCCCAACTACGACGGCCAGGCCTTCGAGCCCGTGGTGCTCCCCGCCCGCTTTCCCCAGCTCCTGGTCAACGGGACCGAGGGCATCGCCGTGGGCATGGCGACCAAGATCCCGCCGCACAACCTGGGGGAGGTCATCTCCGCCGCCGTGCAGCTCATCAACAACCCCGAGGCCTCGGTCCGGCAGCTCTGCCGCAGCATCAAGGGCCCCGACTTCCCCACCGGCGGTGAGATCATCACCGGGCGGGACGAGCTGGTCGCGCTCTACGAGACCGGCGGCGGCAAGGTGGTCATCCGGGGCACCCACACCACCGAGAAGGTGGGGCGCAAGCACTACATCATCATCGACTCGGTTCCCTACGCCCAGAACAAGGCCTCCCTGGTCGAGCGCATCGGCGGGCTGGTCGCCGACAAGAAGCTCCCCCAGCTCACGGACGTCCGGGATGAGTCAACCGACCAGGTGCGCATCGTCCTGGAGCTGCGCAGCCGAGAGGACGTGGGCCCCGCGCTGGCCTACCTCTACAAGCACACCCCGCTGCAGCAGAACTTCCACGTCAACCTGACCTGCCTGGTGCCCGACCCGGAGAACCCGGAGCTGGCCACCCCGGCCAAGCTCGATCTGCGCACCCTGCTGCGCCACTGGCTGGACTTCCGCCTGGAGACGGTGCGCCGCCGCTTCCAGTTCGAGCTGCGCAAGCTCCTGGAGCGCATCCACATCCTGGAGGGCTTCGAGATCGTCTTCGACGCCCTGGACGAGGCGGTGGCCATCATCCGCGCCTCTGAAGGCAAGCGGGATGCGGCCGAGAAGCTCATGGACCGCTTCGACCTGGACGACGTCCAGACCGAGGCCATCCTGGAGCTGCGCCTCTACAAGCTGGCTCGCCTCGAGATCCTGGCCATCCGCACCGAGCTCGAGGAGAAGCGGGCCGAGGCAGCGCGCATCGAGGCCATCCTCTCCAGCGAGGAGGAGCTCTGGAACGTCGTCCGCGAGGAGCTGGAGGAGGTCAAGCTCCAGTACAAGCAGCGCCGGCGCACCATGGTCCTGGAGGAGGTCGAGGAGCGCGAGTACGACGAGGCCGCCTACATCGTGAGCGAGGACGCCTTCGTCATCCTCACCCGCGAGGGCTGGATCAAGCGCCAGGGCCGCTTCTCCGAGGTCGACAAGATCCGGGTCAAGGACGGCGACAGCGTGGGCTGGATCGCCCTGTGCAACACCAAGAGCACCGTGACCCTGTTCACCTCGCTGGGCAGCGCGTACACCATGCGGGTGGCCGATGTCCCCGCGACCACGGGGTATGGCGAGCCCGTACAGGCGCACTTCAAGTTCAGCGCCGGTGAGCGCGTGGTGGGCATGGCCAGCCACGACAAGCGCAGCCGCCCCAAGCTGGAGTCCGAGCAACTGGAGCTGGGGGTGGAGGTCCCGCCACCCCACGTGGTGTGCATCACCAACGAGGGCCGCGGGCTGCGCGCCGCCCTGGAGAACTTCGCGGAGCCCTCCACCAAGAACGGGCGCCGCTTCTGTCGCGTCTCGGGGAGCGACTCCGTGGTGGCGGCCTATGGCTCCAACGCCACCGAGTGGGCCTCCATCGCCACCCACAAGGGGCGCATGCTGGTCTACCCCGTGACCGAGATCAACACCGTCAAGAGCGCCGGAAAGGGCGTCACGGCCATCAAGCTCAACAAGGGAGACACCGTGCTGGGCTTTGAGCTGACCACGGACAAGTTCCAGGGGGTGGACGTCAAGACCTCCCAGGGGCGGGACGAGACCGCCCGGGCCAGCAAGCACCTGGGCAAGCGGGCCGACAAGGGCAGCGTGGTGCTGCGTCGCGGACACTTCGCGAGCTGGGAGCGCAAGATCGACCTGGCCCTCGGTGAGACGGAGGGCAGCAAGTGAGCCGCTACGACTCCTCTTCCGTCCAGATGCTCGAGGGCCTGGAGGGCATCCGTCGCCGCCCGGCCATGTACATCGGAGGCACCGGCAAGGATGGCCTCCACCACCTGATCTGGGAGGTGGTGGACAACTCCGTCGACGAGGCCATCGGTGGCTACTGCACCACCATCCAGGTCACCCTGAGCGAAGACGGCCGGACCATCAGCGTGGCGGACAACGGCCGCGGCATCCCGGTGGACATCCACAAAAAGCACAAGGTCTCCGCCCTGGAGCTCATCCTGTGCAACCTCCACACCGGCGGCAAGTTCGACTCCAAGGCCTACAACACCTCGGGCGGTCTGCACGGCGTGGGCACCAAGGCGGTCAACGCCCTGAGCACGTCCATGACGGCCGAGGTCAAGCGCGACGGCAAGCTCCATCGCCAGCGCTACCGCCGCGGCAAGCCCCGGGGGCCGGTCGAAGAGGTGGGCCCCGCCCGCGGGACCGGCACCACCATCACCTTCACCCCGGACCCCGAGATCTTCGGCGAGGTGCGCTTCGACCCCGAGCTGATCCGCGAGCGACTGGAGGTCAAGAGCTACCTGAACAAGGGCCTGCGCATCGTCTTCACCGATCGCGGCTCCGGCTCCCGCCTGGAGTTCAAGCACGACGGCGGCGTCCTGGACTACCTGGGCGCCCTGATGAAGAAGGGTGAGAAGCGCCCCACCGCGCCCGAGCCCTTTGTCCTGGAGACCGAGGACCCCCGGATGGAGGTCGTGTTCACCTGGACCGACTCCCCCCGGGAGCAGCTGCTCTCCTTCGTGAACGGCATCCCCACCCGCGACGGCGGCACCCACGTCCAGGGGCTCAAGGAGAGCATCGTCAAGGGCCTGCGCGCCTTCATCGACGCCCACCAACTGGAGCCCCGCGGGGTCAAGCTCTCGGCCGAGGACATCCGCGAGGGCGTGGTCGCCATCGTGAGCCTCTACCACGTGGATCCCCAGTTCCAGGGCCAGACCAAGGACAAGCTCAACAACCCCGACGCCCGCGCCCAGGTGGACAGCAGCCTGCGCCCGGCCTTTGAGCAGTGGCTGCACGAGCACAAAGCCTGGGGCGAGGGCATCGTGCTCCGCGCTGTCCAGGCCGCCCGTGCCCGCATGGCCTCCCGCGAGGCCGCCAAGAAGGTGCGCCGCAAGAGCGCGGTCTCCCGCAAGCTCAACCTCCCCGGCAAGCTCGCGGACTGCAGCTCTTCGGACCCCAACGAGTGCGAGCTGTTCATCGTCGAGGGCGACTCCGCAGGCGGCTCCGCCAAGCAGGGGCGCGACCGCGCCAACCAGGCCGTGCTCCCTCTGCGCGGCAAGGTCCTGAACACCGAGTCCGCGAGCATGAGCCAGGTGCTGCGCAACCAGGAGCTGGGCGACATCGTCAAGGCGCTGGGCTGCGGGATGGGCAAGGACTTCAACCTGTCGGCGCTGCGCTACGACCGGGTCGTCCTGCTCATGGACGCCGACGTCGACGGCCACCACATCGCCACTCTGCTGCTCACCTTCTTCTACCGGCACCTGCCCGGGCTGATCCAGGGCGGCCACGTCTACATCGCCCAGCCGCCCCTGTACCGGATCGAGGTCGGCAAGGAGAGCCACTGGGCGGCCGACGACGACGAAAAGGAGCGCATCCTGTCCAGGCTGCCCGCCCGCTACAAGCCGGAGATCAGCCGCTTCAAGGGTCTGGGCGAGATGATGCCCAAGACCCTGTATGCGACCACCCTGTGCCCCCGTCGGCGCCGGCTGCTGCGGGTCACCATCCCAGACGATGCCCAGCTCCAGACCGACCAGGTGATCTCCGACCTGATGGGCAAGGACGCCGCCCCCCGGTACAGCTTCATCATGGAGCGCGCAGCCCAGGTCGATGGCCTCGACATCTGAGCGCCTGACGCGGGGCGCGGGGGCCTGGGGTCTCCGAGTGGTGGGCTACCTGCTGCTCGGCGTGCTCCTGACCTGGCCTCTGGCCCTGCACCTGAACAGCAGCCTCCCCGGCTTCCCCAATGTGGACGCCGCCGACACCCTCTGGCTCCGGGGCTTGGTCCCACCGCTGCTCGCCTCCCCAGGCCAGTGGCCCAGCACCGACGCGGTGTTCTGGCCTCAGGGCTACCCGGTGCTGCTGCTCACCCCCAACTTGATGGACCACGCGCTGGGCGGGATGCTGGCGGCCCTGCTCCCCTTCCCCCTCAGCGACAACGTGTTCTGGCTGGGCTGCCTGCTGGCCAATGGACTGTCCGCCCACCACCTGGGCCGGACCCTCACCCGCTCCCGCGCGCCCCTGGAGCGGGAGGGCGCTGGCTGGCTGCTGGGTGTGGGCTGGGTCTGCAGCGAGCCCCTGCTCCGGGAGCTGAACCTCCACCACGCCCCCCAGACCATGGCCTTCTGGATCCCGCTCTACCTGGCGGCCTTCGCCCAGGCCCTGGAGCCCCAAGGGCGCGTCCGACACGCCATCGCCGCCGGCCTGTTCATGCTCGGCGCCGCGCTGTCCTACTGGTACCTGGCCCTGTTCGCGGCCCTGGGGAGCCTCCCGCTGCTGCTCGCTGGCGCCCGCAAGCTCGACAGGCAGGCCTGGCTGCGTTTTGGTCTGGCGGTGGGGGTCACCTTGCTCGGGGCCCTGCCCGCTCTGCTGCCCTTCGCCCTGTCCTGGGACTCCCTGCCGGTGACCTCGCCAGAGTCCGCGCCCATGCCCCTGGACATCGCGGCGGACCTCTCCGCCTTGCCAGCCCATCAGCGCTTCGAGGCCGCGCACGGGGCCGCCCCGCTGGAGCTTCTGTGGTCCAGCTACATGGACCGCAGCAACCGCATCTCGTGGGTGCTTCTGGGGGCCGTGGCCCTCTCCGCTGCGCTCTCCCTGCGCGCCCAGAGAGCCCGCCAGATGCTCCCCTGGCTGGCCATGGCGGCCCTGGGCGCGGTCATGGTCCTGGGCCCCTTCCTCAAGCGGGGCGAAGACCTGGTGCTGGTCGGCGGCAGCGCCCTGTCCCTGCCCTTCCACTGGCTCGGCCAGCTCCACCCCTTCCTGGACCGCCTGACCTGGCCGGAGCGCTGGGGCATGGTCCTCCCCCTGGGGCTCTTGGCGGCCGCTGCGCTGCGTCTCCCCCGCCCTGGACTCTGGGTGCCGGCCCTGCTGGCCGAAGCGCTGCTGCTCTCCGCCAACCTCCCCGTCCAGACCCAGGACCTCCAGTACGAGCAGGCCTGGCGCGTGCTGGAGGCCAGCCAGGGCGCCGTGCTGGAGCTGCCCCTCAAGCGGGACGGTCTGAGCATGCCCCAGGTCGGTCGCCACCAGCGCTACCACCGCAAGCCGGTGGTGAACCCCTTGCTGCTGCCGCCGGGCGCCCCCAAGCCCCAAGGCTGGGATGACTGGATGCGGGCCCAGCCCCTGCTGGACTGGATCCGCGTGCTGGAGGGCGGCCAGGACCCGGGTCCCCTCCCCCCAGGCGCCGTGGAGGCTCTGGCCGCTCAGGGGGTGGGGGCCATCGCGCTCGATGCGCTCCCCGGATCCGTGATGCACCGCAACCGCGCCAACCGGCGGGTCAACGCCCTGGAAGCAGCTCTGGGTGCCGGCGAGGACCACGGGTCCGTCGTCATCTGGTGGCTGCGCCCCCCGGCGCCCCACGTCACCCCGAACCTGGACGGCCCCGCCTGGCGAAAGGCCACCGAGCACCGGCTGGAGACCACCCCCCGGCCCCCGCTGGACACCCTGATCGACCCCACCTGGAACTTCCTGCTCGGCAGGGAAAAGGACTGACCCATGGCCTCCTCCATCTTTCGTGACGGCCTGCTGGACGGCAAGCTCGCCCTGGTGACCGGTGGCGGCAGCGGCATCGGGGCCGCCATCACCCGCGAGCTCGCCAGCCTGGGGGCCACCGTGGTCATCGCGGCCCGCAAACAGGAGCGGCTGGAGGCCGCGGCGAGCGCCCTGTCGGCCGAGCTGGGGACCTCGGTGCACCCGGTGGTCATGAACATCCGGGATGGGGAGCAGGTCCAGGCGGTGATCGCACAGATCGTCGAGCGCTACGGCCCCATCGACATCCTGGTCAACAACGGGGGCGGTCAGTTCCTGGCGCCGGCGGAGACCATCACCGAGAAGGGCTTCCAGGCGGTGGTGGACACCAACCTGTCGGGCACCTGGCGGGTGACCCAGGCCGTCGCCAAGGCCTGCATGCTCCAGCGCGGCGGCCGCATCATCAACATCACCATGCTCAGCCAGAGGGGCTTCCCCGGCATGGCCCACAGCGTCGCCGCGCGCGCCGGGGTCGAGGCCATGACCCGCAGCCTCGCGGTGGAGTGGGCCCAGCGTGGCGTGCGGATCAACAGCGTGGCCCCCGGGCTGGTCGCCAGCGCCGGCCTGAACAACTACCCCAAGTCCCTGGGGGTCCTGGACCAGATGCCCCGCATCGTCCCGGTCAAGCGCCTGGCCAGGCGTGAGGAGATCGCGTGGCTGGTGGCCTACCTGGCCAGTCCGGCCGGCGACTACGTGACCGGCCAGACCTGGGCGGTCGAGGGCGGGAAGGACCTCTGGGGCGACACCTGGCCCGTGCCGGACCCGCCCGGGCTGGGGCCGGCTGTCCCGGAGCTGGAGTCCTGGGAATAGCGGCGCGCGCTGGACTCCAGGGCGCCTCCAGATTCGGCGCGCTCAGATTCGCCCCCTGAGGATGCAGCGCCCTCAGATGGCGACGCAGACGCCCTCGCCCTCCACCTGGACGGGGAAGGTCTGGACCTTGTCCTTGGGGCTGATCGCGCAGCTCCCGTCGCGGACGTCAAACACCCAGCCGTGGGTGGGGCAGGTCAGATCGTGGCCGCTCAGGCTCCCCTCGCCCAGGGCGCAGGCGCCGCGGGGGCAGGCGTTGTCCAGGGCGAACCAGCCATCGGCGGCGTGGGCGAGCGCGATGGCGTTGCCTGCGATGATCACCTCGATGACCTCGCCGGCGGGCAGAGCGTCGCGGTGGAGGACCACCTCGTAGCCGTCCGGTGGGGTGACGTCCTTGGGGGCCTCGATCCCCAGGTTCAACGCCTTCTCTGCGGAGTCGACCACGGGCTCGGGGGTGGGGGCTGCCGCGGACTCGACCTGGTCCTGCTTGCCCATCAGCCGCCGGTACATGGACTGGCGGATGCCGTCAGGTCGGCCAAAGACGATGTCCTTCCACAGTGCCATGGGCTCCCTCAGCGTGCTGCGCGCTCCACTATCCCACGGAGGCCGGTGGCGTGCGCCAAAGCTGCGTCCAGAGGGCCGGCCCAAGCGAGCGCGGCCACCGAGAGCCGGGCCCCAGCGACCCGGAGCTCAGAACGCGAGCGGGAGCAGGTAGACCGCGCCCTCGACGCTCCCGTCAACCACCGCCTCCGGAGCCGAGACCCAGAGCTCCACCACGCCATCCGCATCCAGGCTGTCCACGAACATCAGGGAGCTGCCAAAGCCCGCGGCGCTGCTGTTCACGACCGCATCGGCGTCGGCCGCGGTGTAGCTGGCGGCGCTCAGGGGCCCCAGGAAGATCAGGACCTGCTGGGAGTCCCCGTCACCGATGGCCAGGTCGTTCACGCCGTCGCCGTTGAGGTCGGCGGCCGCGACGTAGTTGGCGGTGAGGTCGGAGCTGCGCCCCACGTCGATGCGGGGGAGCAGGCTGGCGGACTTGCTCCCAGCAGTCGCGCCGGAGACCAGGTGCAGGCGTGCCTTGCCGGAGACCAGAGAGCTCGCGATCAGGTCGTCGACCCCGTCCCCGTCCACATCGCCCACCGCGAAGAGCTGCTGGCCGAACTGGTTGCCCGCCTTGTCGCCCTTGATCTGGGCCATGTCGCTGAGATCCTTCTGGCTGCCCGCGTGGCCCAGGATGATGTCAGAGAGCGTGGTGCTGTCCACGATGACCACACCGCCGACCTCCGGGGTGCCGTCGGACTTGTCTGCGGTTGGCATGCCTACGAGGAGCTCCTGCTTGCCGTCCCCATCCAGATCCACCGCGACCGCCGAGGCCCCGAGCTGGTCGGACACGTTGCCGGACAGGTAGAGCCGGGTCCCAGGGAGGCTGCTGATCTCCTTGGAGGCCGGCATGGCCTGGTCGGTGGGGTAGAGCCACAGCGCGCCCTGGGTGGAGCTGCTGCTGCCGAGCGGGGTCCCCAGGAAGATCAGCGCGTCCTGGTCGGCGCCGGCCCGGACGACGCCCATCGCGCCCCCGGAGACGGTGTAGGAGCTCGAGAAGTAGGCGACGCTCGCGTCCGAGGTGGCCACGGTGCTCAAGGCGGTGGGCTCGTTGAAGCGCAGCACCTGACCGGAGCCGGGGTCCCCGATGGCCAGGCGCCCCTGCCCGGGGTCGTCCAGGTCCAGGCGCCACATCGGCGCGCCGATCCCGCCGCTCGCGCCGTTGGGGCCGATGGCGGTCTCCGCGCGGGTCCAGGCCAGGGTCCCGCCGACGTCCGCGTCGATCTCCAGGCCGTTGTAGCGGGCGACCCGTCCCGCGCCGCTGTTGGCAGCGGGGCTGCTGACCCAGATCTCGGGGTAGGCGTCGCCGTCGGCATCGCCAGTGGTCATCCAGAGCCCGAAGTCGCCGCCGTTGCCCTGGAGGCTGGTGACCGCGTCCAGGGTCTCCAGGTCGTCCTCGACCCCGTCGCAGTCGCTGTCCAGACCGTCGACGTACTCCAAGGCGTCGGGGTTGGTGCTCGCGACCGCGTCATCGCAGTCCCCCAGCGGCACCTCGACGCAGTCGGTCCCGGTCTTGCCGTCCACCGCGAAGCCGTCCATGTCGGCGTCCCAGTCACACCAGGCATCGCAGTTCTGGTCCACGCCGTCGTACCAGACTTCGGTCGCGTCAGGGCGGATGGCGGCGTTCTTGTCGTCGCAGTCGGTGCCCCCGCAGATCGCGAAGTCGAACAGGACCCCGTCGTTGTCCTGGTCGCAGTCGTTCCCGTCGCAGTCCTGATCCCGGCCGTCGTACCAGATCTCTGTGGCGCCCGGGTTCACCGAGCTGTCCAGGTCATCGCAGTCCACGCCCTCGGGGTAGCCGTCTCCGTCGAAGTCGACGGGGTCGGTGTCTTGCGGTTCGCTGTCCTGGGGCGAGTCCGTCGTGGTGGTGTCCTCCATCACGATGATGGGGGGCGGACAGGCGAGCAGCAGCGCCAGCAGCATGGGGGGACCTCCGGATTGGGATTCTACGTGCTGCAGCGGCCACCGTCACCCCCGCCCAGCCCCAAGCCACGGCGCCCTGTGGCAGCATGGAGGCCTGGAGTGCCGACCACATGATCCGCGACCGCCTCAAGAACGCAGCACGCAAGATCGCCCTGAAGGCCTTCGGGATGGAGCGCGACGCCGAGGCCCGCACCTCCCGCAAGACCAAGGGCACCAAGGGCAGCTACGACGCCACGAAGATCCCCAAGCTGGTGGACGGCGACGGCGACACGCCCGGCCCCAACCACAAGGAGCGCATCGGCCGCACCTACCTGGCGGCCCAGGTGATCGGCGACGAAGGCGTGACCCTGGTGGACGTGCGCCCTCCCGCGGAGTGGATCGTCGGCGTCATGCCCAAGGCCCTGCTGCTGCCCGGCGTGCAGCTCAAGCACCGCACCGATCTGCTGCCCCCCAAGGACCACTGGATCGCCGTCTACGACGCGACCATGGAGCAGGAGGCCGAGTCCCTGGCGGGCTGGCTGCGCGAGCAGGGCTGGACCCGCGCGCGCGTGCTGGTGGGCGGCTGGGCCGAGTGGGTGGAGTACGACGAGCCCCAGGTCCCGTGCCCCACTGTGGAGGGCGCCCGGCACCTGGGGGACCCCATCGAGCTGACCGACGGGCGGCGAGGCGTGGTGCAGGCCGTACACGATGGGCCCACCTACGACCTGCTGATGAGCGAGGACGGCAGCGAGTTCCTGCTGGGCGTGCCCGAGGACCAGCTTCGGCCCTGATGACCTCGCTTGGGGGGAGATGGCTGCGGGATCCCCCGCAGGGGGCGCTCTTGGCAGGTCAAGGGGTTGTGCACTAAAGCTCTGGGCACAGCGGAGCTTCTTCCCCCATGCTGACCTCTCTCTGCCTGGGCCTCGCGCTGCTCGGGGGCGCCCGCCTGCCAGAGGCCCCGCCGGTCGCCCCTGGCTCGGTCCCCATCGTGGCCTCCACCCTGGAGGAGGGGGTGGCTGCGCACAAGCGAGGGGACGACACGCAGGCCATCGCGACCTTGGAGGCCTGGCTGGCCTCTGGTGAGGGTCCCTACGGCCGCCCCCGAGCCGCCGGACGCTTCCTGCTGGGCTGGCTCTACATGGACCAGGGGCGCTGGAACCTGGCCTCGGCCCAGTTCACCGCCGTGCGCCTGAGCAACGGCCCGCTCTCCCCCTACGGTGCCTGGTACGAGGCCTTCTCGGACCACATGCGCGGGCGCCACAGCGTCGCCGCCAGCGAGTGCGCGACCTACCGGACCAAGTGGCCGGATGGTCCCCACGCGGACGAGTGCCTGGTGTTGCGGGGGGATGCCCTGGTGGCCGCCGGGAGCCGAAAGCCCGCGATCGACGCCTACCAGGAGTACCTGGACCTGCACCCGAACACCCCGCGGGCCGAAGAGCTCAAGCTGGGTATGGCGCTGGCGGAGGCGAACGCCAGCCCCGCCAAGGGCGCGCAGCTCCTCAAGGGGATGACCCTCAGCTTCGAGTATCCCTGCACCGCCGTGGCCGCGCAGGGCGCGCTGGACGCTCTGATGGAGGTCGAAGACCTGGCCGAGCCCGACATGGGCGCAGTCCGCGAGGCCCAGCTCCGCGCCGTCAGCCTGCGGGACTGCGGCCTCAAGGAGGAGGCCTGGGCGCTGTACCAGGACATCGGCGCCCAGAACCCCGACGACGAGGCGGTCAAGGCCTGGCAGCAGGCCAACTGGAGCACCTTCGCCTGGCGGACCAAGCAGTATCGGGCGCTGGGGGACTCCTTCGCCCAGCAGTACGAGAAGGCCCCCAACACGGAGGACTGCTGGTACGCGTTCCGCGCCTACTTCCGCGGCGGCTACTTCGAGGAGTCCGCCAAGTACGGCGAGCTGGGCCTCAAGAACCACGGCAGCAGCCGGCGCTTCCGCTACGCGCGGGACGTGGTCGCCCACACCCAGCAGATGGCCGGGAACTACGAGGCGGCGCGGGAGCACTGGGACGCGCTGTCCAAGGGCGGGGGCGGGCTGGCCCGAGCGGCCGAGTGGTTCGCCGCCTACGACACCTACATGATGGGCGAGCACAAGGAGGCCATCGCGCGGCTGGACCCCATCGTGGCCAAGGGCGGCGAGACCGGCCTGAGCGCGCGCTACTACCGCGGGAAGAGCTGGTCCAAGCTGGGCGAGCGCAGCAAGGCGGCCGCCGACTACAACTGGATCCGCAAGAACGCCGAGCACACCTGGTACGCGCTGATGCTGGAGTCCCGCTGGCGCACGGGCCTGGCCGAGATGAGCGCCGAGCAGCTCCGCCAGGGTCGAAACCCGGGGCCTCCCCCCGCCGCGCAGGTGGTGCAGCCGCCCGCGAGCCCGGTGGGGAGCGCGGTCCCGGCTCGCGTCGCCGGACAGACGCAGGATCCCGAGCCGGAGGCCTTCGACTGGGGCGCGCTGGCCTGGGGCGCCCCGCAGTGGTCGGAGCCGGCCGAGGTGACCTCGCCGGTGGAGCCGATCCCCATCCGCTTCCCGAAGGCCACGGCCCTGCCAGCGGTGGACGACGCCTATGTCGAGGGCCGCTACGTCGATCCCGCCTCCTACGGCCCCACCTTCAAGCGCATCGCGGACCGCAACGCCGAGGTCTGGCCCCTCTTCCCGGCCGCCTACGACCTGGCCAGCGTGGGCGTCTACGAGCTCAGCGGCGAGATCCTCGCGGACATCTACGACGAGTACGAGGCCAGCGCGTCCCGCCGCAGCGAGCGCCAGAAGCAGGTGCGCGCGGTCTCGATCACCAAGGGGGAGTGGCGGTCGGCGTTCGTCTATGCGCAGGACCACCACCACAGCACCCGCTTCTCCCTGGGCCTGGAGAAGTCTGCGCCCACCAGCGAGGACAGGCTGCTCGCCTGGAGGCTGGGCTACCCCACCGCCCACCGCGAGCACGTCGAGCGCTGGTCCCGCGAGTACAACGTCGACCCGCTGCTGGCCTTTGGGCTGATGCGGCGCGAGAGCCTGTACCGGAGCACCGCGCTGAGCCACGCAGGGGCCATCGGGGTCATGCAGATCATGCCCCACACCGGCTCCAAGGTCGCCTGGCTGCTGGGCGTGGAGAGCTACACCCCCGCCGTGCTGGAGGACCCCGCCACGAACATCCAGTACGGCGTGTTCTACCTGAGCCAGCTCCTGGACCGCTTCGAGGGCTGCTGGCCCATGGCGGTGGCGAGCTACAACGCCGGGCCGGTCAACGTGAGCTCCTGGTACCGCCCCTGGAAGGGCAAGATCGACCTGGACGACTGGGTGGAGCAGATCCCGCTGCGGGAGCCGCGCACCTACGTGAAGAAGGTCAGCGAGAACTACGCCGTCTACACAACGCTCTACGCGCCCGACGGCGCCGTGGTGCACGTCCCCCGCCGCGGCGGAGAGGACAAGCCCGAGGTCATTGATTTCTGATGTACGCCCGCCTGCTCCCGCTGCTGCTGCTCGCCCTGCCGCTGGCCTTCGCCGCGCGCAAGAACAAGGGCCAGCAGACCGCGCCGCCCCCGGTCGCGGACCCCTCGCCCGATGAGACCCCCGCCGAGGCCGAGCCCAAGGCCGCCAAGGCCCCCAAGCTCTTCCCCGAGGGCCTGCCCGTGGCCCACCAGGCCCTGCCCCCCGGGGTCGCCAGCCTCTCGGCCCAGAGCTGCAACGGCTGCCACTACGAGATCCACGATAGCTGGGCGGACTCGGCCCACGCCGACGCCCTGGGCAACGAGGCCTTCCAGGCGGCCATGGCGGCCACGGGCAACAGCCCGCTCTGCACGAGCTGCCACACCCCGCTGGTCAACCAACAGCCCGCCCTGGTCCGCGAGTACAGCGGGGGTCCGCTGGGCAGCGCGCTGGTGGAGCCGAACGAGAGCTGGGACGCCTCCCTGAGCGCCGAAGGGGTCACCTGCGCGGCCTGTCACGTCCGGGGCGAGACCGTGGTCGGGAGCCGGCCTGCGAGCGGCGCCCCCCACCCCGTCGCCGTCAGCGAGGAGCTGGGGAGCTCGGAGTTCTGCGCGAGCTGCCACCAGCTCGACTGGGAGGGCGCCGAAGCGCCGCTGTATGACACCTACGGCGAGTGGAGCCGCAGCCCCTACCCCGCCGCCGGCGTGCAGTGTCAGGACTGCCACATGCCTCCCCGATCTGGCCTGATCACCGCCGGGGACTTCGCCGCTCACCGGGACCACGGCGTGACCGCGGATCCGGCGCGGGCGGTGACGATGCTGGCCGACATCCCCCCGGGCGGGCTCACCCGCGGTGAGACCCTCACGGGCACCCTGACGCTCATGAACACGGGCGCCGGACACAGCTTCCCCACGGGCTCGCCCTTCACCCTGGTGGTGGTCCAGGTGGTCGCCGTGGACGCCGAAGGGCAGGACACGGGCGAGCCCTTCGAGCTGCGCCTGGAGCGCCCGATCGCCGCGGAGCCGCCCTTCGCCCCCACCGGGCCCGACACGCGCCTGAAGGCGGGTGAGACCCGGGCGGTGGAGTTCAGCCTCAGCCCGGAGCAGAAGGCCGAGGGCGGCCAGGGTGCGCTGGAGATCCGCCTGCTGGAGGAGGGCCCCCAGGGCGACCGCACGCTGCTGCACACCCAGCGCATCCCCCTGGCCATGCACTGAGGGCGGGTCGTGCGCTCGGCGGGACGGGGGGATAGAGCACCCGCCCGCTGGGAGCAGGAATGAAGCGCTATTTCGGCATCACCGACGAAGGTCGCAAGCGCGACCACAACGAAGACGCCCTGCTGGCGATGCCGGATCACGGGCTCTACCTGGTGGCCGATGGTGTCGGTGGGCGCGCCTGCGGCGAGGTCGCGAGCGCCCTGACCGTGCAGACCTTCGGTGAGCTGGCCCCGCGCATCGACGCTGCGGTCCAGGCCTACACCGCCCAGCCCGGCCGCCGCACCCGCAACGGCGTGCTCGAGGCCCTGGACCACGCCTGCCAGACCGCCTCGCGCCGCGTCTACGAAGAGGCCGAGTCCGAGGCCCGCCGCGGCATGACCACCACCCTGGTCGTGGCCGTGGTCGGAGGCGGCGCCATCTTCCTGGCCCACGTGGGCGACTCCCGCGCCTACCTGCTGCGGGAGGGTGAGCTGCTGCAGCTCTCCGACGACCACTCCATGGTCAACGAGCTCGTGCGCACTGGCCAGATGACCTACGAGGAGGCCCGCCGAAGCCGCTACCGGAACGTCATCACCCGCGCCATCGGCCTGCAGCCCGGCGTTCAGCCCGACACCGCCGCGATCGAGGTGCTGCCCGGCGACCGCCTGCTGCTCTGCTCCGACGGCCTGAGCGACCCCGTGGGCCCCCTGGAGATCGCCCGCCACCTGGGCGACGGCGCTCCGGACAACGCCGCACAGCGCCTCGTTCAGCAAGCCCTGGACAACGGCGGTCCGGACAACGTGACCGTGCTGGTGGTGGACCCCGATGCCTCCCCGCGGGCCGAAGCCGCTGCCGCCCGGGCGGACGTGATGTCCCGCCTCTTCCTCTTCGAGGACCTGCCCTTCAACGCCCGCGCCCGCGTGGGCCGCATGGTCAACGAGGTGTTCGTCGGCCCCGACGAGATCGTGGTCGCCCAGGGCGACGTGGGCCGCAAGCTCTACGTGGTCGTACAGGGCAACCTGGAGGTCAGCGTGGACGGCGTCACGGTGGCGACCCTGGGGCCCGGTGACCACTTCGGCGAGCAGTCCCTGGTTGACGCCCAGCCCCGCAGCGCCACGGTCACCAGCACCGGCTTTGGCAGCCTGATCACCATCGAGCGCCAGGCCCTGGAGGACTTCACCCGCCGCGAGCCCGAGCTGGGCACCCGCATCCTCTGGAAGCTGCTGGGCACCGTGTCCACGCGCCTGCGCGAGACCACCTCCCAGCTCGCGGAGCGCAGCCAATGACCACCCGCCTCAAGGTGCTCTGCAGCCCGGACGCCGACGACCTGTTCATGTTCCGCGCCCTGATGCTGGGGCTGATCGACCCCGGGCCCTTTGGGTGGGACATCGACACCCGGGACACCGACGCCCTCAACCGCATCGCCAGCTCCGACCCGCCCCACGTGAGCGCAGTGAGCATCGGCTACTACCCGCGCATCGCGGACAAGTGGCAGCTCCTGCCCCACGGCGGCAGCGTCGGTGACGGCTACGGCCCGGTGGTCATCTCACCCCAGCCCATGGGCCTTGGTGACCTCGCCGGCAAGCGGGTGGCCATCCCTGGAGAGACGACAACGGCCTGGATGGTGCTCCGACTCATGGTGCCCGACCTGGTCCCCACCGTCGTCCCGATCACACCCTACACGGCCATCTTCGACGCCCTGCGCTCCGGCGAGATCGACGCGGGCCTGGTCATCCACGAGGGGCGCCTGACCTACGAGACCGAGGGGTTCCACCGCGTCGCCGACATCGGGGAGTGGTGGATGCAGCAGACCGGCCTGCCCCTGCCTCTGGGCGGGAACGTCATCCGCCGCGATCTGGGCCCCGAGCGCATCGCGCAGGCCTCCGAGATCATGCGCCAGTCCATCGCCCACGCCCTGGACAACCGGGAAGAAGCCATCAACTGGCTGCTGGAGCGAGGAGGGGCTCTGCCCACCGCGGATCGGGTGTCCCAATATCTGGACATGTACGCCAACGCGGACACCTTGAGCTACTCCGACCGCGCCCGCGAGGGACTGCGGGTGCTCTACGAGCGCGCCTTCGCGGCGGGCCTGTTGCACGCGCCGGTGCCGGTGGACTGGGCGCCCTGAGGGGCTGAGCGCTCACGGTAGCCGCTGGCGATTCCGATAGGCCGCTTGGAAGGTGCATATGTTCCAAGCGCTCTGGACCCGACTGCTGCCAGCGGGGCTCCCCCGTCACGCCCGCCATCGGGTGAGCCTGACCATCGGGTTCGCGCTGGTGACCGGGGCGATGGCCGCGGTGTTCGCGCTGGTCGGGCTCAGCAGCAACCCCACCGCGAGCCTGGTGTCGCTCGCCTTTGGCCTCTCGATCCTGCTGGGCATCCCCCTGTTGGCCCAGACCCAGGCCTGGAAGCTCACCCCACACCTGCTGCTGGCGGCGACCACTGCGGGCATCGTGATCGCGTGCCAGCAGAAGGGGGGCCTGCTCTCCTCCCCCGCCGGCTGGATCCCGCTGGGGCCCTTCATGGCGGTCCTGCTGATGGGCAACCGGCAGTCGCTCGCCTGGCTCCTGATCGACATCCTGCTGGTGGTCGGCCTCACCCTCCAGGTGGATCCCGCGAGCTGGCCTGCGGAGCTGGATCCCCCCGAGGTGTTCGCGGTCAGCCGGGTCATCGTCAACCTGCTGGCCTGGGGCCTCGCGGCGCTCTTCGAGTCCGCACGACTGAGAGCCCTGGAGGCCCTGGAGACCCGCCGAGCGGAGACCCGGATGCTGGTGGATGCAGCCTCGCAGGGGTTCGCAGCCGTGCTCCGGGATGGCCGCGTTGGCCGGGAGACCTCCGCCAAGTTCGAGGCCTGGTTGGGGGAGCGCCCGGCGTCAGGCCACCTGGCGGACTGGGTGGCCCAGCAGGATCCTCTGGCCGGAGACTGGCTGGACCTCGCGCTTGAGAGCCTCTCCGAAGGGCTGCTGCCGCAGGAGGTCGCCATGCAGCAGCTCCCCAAGGCGATCCGCTGCGGAGAGCGCACCCTGGGGCTCGCCCTGGAGCCGATGGAGGACGGACGCTGGCTCGCGATCCTGAGCGACCGCAGCGACGAGGTGGCCCGCGCCGACGCGGAGGCCGCCCAGCTCCAGACCGCCGAGCTGATCCACCACCTGCGGCAGGACCGGGGTGGCGTCGTGTCCTTCGTCGAGGAGATGGAGGCGCTTCTCCAGGCCCTGAAGGCGCCGGGATCTCGCGTCGAGGCCATGCGGGCGCTCCACACCCTCAAGGGGAGCGTTGGGCTCTACGGGCTCACGCGCGTGGCCGAGGCCGCTCACCGGCTGGAGGACCTCTGCTTGGAGCTGAATCGTTGCCCCACCGAAGAGGAGCACCGGCACCTGGAGGGCCTCTGGAACGAGGCCATCGCGCCGATCCAGGGCTGGCTGGGGGACAACGGCCTGGACATCCGGGAGGAGGATCTGCAGCGGCTCGAGGCCCAGGTGCGAGCGCGTGTACCCTACGACGCCCTCAGCGAGGCCCTGGCATCTCTTCGCCACGAGCCCGCGAGCCGAAGCCTGGAGCGACTGGCCCGCAGCGCCGAGGCCCTGGGTGCGCGGGTCGGCAAGCCGCTGGAGTGCCGGGTGGAGGCCGACGACGTGCGCGTGGGCAGCCCGGAGTGGAGCCGCTTCCTGTCCACCCTGGTCCACCTGCTGCGCAACAGCGTCGACCACGGCATCGAGCCGCCCGAGGAGCGCGCCGCCCTGGGCAAGCCCCCTACGGCGCGGGTGGGTCTCCGGCTCCTCCAGCGCCCCGACGGCCTTCACCTGGAGGTCGAGGACGATGGCCGGGGCATCCAGTGGGAGAAGCTGGAGGTGAAGGCGAGGGCGGCCGGGCTCCCCTTCTCCACCCACTCAGATCGGGTCGCGGCGATGTTCAGCGACGGCCTGAGCACCCGCGAGGAGGTCAGTGAGCTCTCGGGCCGCGGCGTCGGGACCGCCTCCGTCAAGGCCGCGCTGGAGCGCCTGGAGGGCCAGGTCACCGTGCGGAGCGCGGCGGGCGCTGGAACCTGCTTCACCTTCACGCTGCCGGCGCGGAGCCTCAAGCAGGCGGCCTGAGCGCTCAGCCCTTGCCGGCGTTCCCCATCTCCGCCTGCGCCTTGCGGTAGGCGGCGGTGAACTGGCCGGCCTCGTCCCGGATCACCAGCGGCTCGGCGTCCTGCCGCTCGCCCTCCCAGGCGCACACGAACAGCGCGATGGTCGGGGGCTTGCCCACGCGGAAGTAGACGTCCTGGCGCTCCAGCAGCGTCAGCCCCGCCGCGGGGATCGCCTGCTCGGGCCGGGGGTCCACGCCGCTGTGGCAGAACACGAAGCGCCCGCCCGGCTCCAGGATGCGGGCGGCGGCCTCGCAGTAGTCGAACACGCTGCCCTTGAGCTCCATGCGGCAGCCAGCGCGCTGGGGGTGCGGGCTGACCACGCCCTTGCCCAGGGGGATGTAGGGCGGCGAGCCGGTGACCAGCTCGTAGGGGCCGCCAGCGTCGGTCTCGCGCATGTCTCCGTGCAGCAGCCGCGTGCGGTCCTGCAGGCCGTTGATGGCCATGCTGCGCTGGGCGAGCTTGTAGGAGACCTCCTGGACCTCCACCGTGGTCATGTGGGCGTCCCGGGGGAGGTTCCACAGGGTCATCAGGCCCACCGAGCCGATGCCCGAGCCCAGATCGCAGTAGCGCCTGGCCTGGGGACGCACCTGGGAGGCCTTCCAGGCCGTCAGCAGGTCGTCGGTGGAGAAGCGGTGGCCGCGGCGGAGTTGGAAGATCCGCCAGTCCCCGACAAGCTGGTCGAGGCTCTCGTCTTCGGAGGGTGTGAGCTGCATGGGCCGCCGACTAACCCCCTCTCGCGCCCTCTGGGAGAGGAGTCTCGGGCCAGCCTCCGATGCCTTGGTTAGACCCTGGGCATGCGTGCACACACCCTCCCGTCCGCTCTGTTCGCCCTGGTGGGCCTCGGCCTGCTCAGCGGCTGCGCCGAGTCCATGTCCATGACCCAGGGCATCGGCTCCACGTACGAGACCGCCTGCTCCGCCAAGATGACCCTCAAGGGCGAAGAGTACGTGGCCGGCTGCACGCCCCCCCAGTGCACCACCGGCTTCATCGACGCCGGCGTCAGCCAGCGCGTGGTCGCCATCGAACCCGGGACCAAGGTCGTCGGCATGGCCGAGCGCGCCTGCGTGCTGGACCTCTCCCAGGTGGGCCTGGTGCAGGAGGGCGACGGCCTGGAGATCACCCCCAAGGGCGGCGAGCAGGCCACGGTCGAGCCCCCCGCCGACGCCGAATGATCCGGCGCCTGGCCACGCGGCCCGCCCCCACCGAGGGGTACTGGCAGGGCCCCTTCAAGGGCCACCACACCCTGCGTTGGCTGGGCACGGCGGGGTTCACCCTGGAGTCCGGCCAGAAGACCCTGGTGTTCGACCCCTTCATCAGCCGTCCCGGCCTGCTGCGGACCGCCCTGCTCCCCCTCCCCGTGGACAAGGCGACCCTGCGCCGCGAGATCCCCCGCGCGGACGACGTGCTCGTGGGCCACTCCCACTACGATCACGCCCTGGATGCCCCCGCTCTCTGTGAGCAGACGGGAGCGACTCTGTGGGGCAGCGTCGACACCGCCAACATCGCCCGGGGCTATGGGCTGCCCGAACACCAGATCCGCATCGTGCCCGAGAACGAGGACATCGAGCTGTCGGGTGGCATCGCCAGGGCGCTCCCCAGCCAGCACGGGCGGGTCTACTTCAACCGGGTCAGCCTGGCCGGGGACATCCCCAAGCCCGTCCGCTGGCCGCCCAGGACCACGGATCTGCGCCACGGCGCGGTCTACACCTGGTGGGTGAACTGGGGCGGCCTCAAGGTGGTCCACGTGGACTCCGCCGACTACCGCACCGAGCTGCTGCAGGGCCTGGAGGCCGATGTGGTGTGCCTCTGCGCCATCGGCCGCAAGTACCGCCCCGGCTACACGCAGGAGATCCTGGCGGCACTCAAGCCCAAGCTGGTGGTCCCCTGCCACTGGGACTGGTTCTTTGGCCCCCTGTCCAAGCCCACCCGCTGTCTCCCCGGCGTGGATCTGCCCGGCTTCCTGGGCGAGATCCGAAGCTGCGGACACGAGCCCTGCCTGCTCCCGGTTGGCGGGAGCGTGGGCTTCGACGAGCAGCACTGAGGGCGAAGGGTTCAGCCCCGCAGCGCAGCCTCCAGCGCAGCGACCGTCTGCGCCCGCACCTGGTCCATGCCTCCCTCCATCGAGGCCCCGGCGGCCTTGGCGTGCCCCCCTCCCCGCTCGGTGAGGCTGCGGGCCACCGCGGCGACGTCCACGCGACCCCGGCTCCGGAAGGACAGCTTGATCGCCCCCGGCCCGCGCTCGATGAACAGGACCGCGACCTGGACGCCCGCCACGTAGACCATCGCATCCACGATGCCCTCCACGTCGGCGCGTGTGGCCCCGAGCTCGCTGAGCAGCGCCTGGGTCACAACCCCGCAGAGCAGCTCCCCGCCCAGCGAGAACTCCGCGGTATCCAGCACCCGGGCGTTCAGCCGCATCCCCTGCGCCCGACGCTCCATCAGGGTGTTGATGGAGAGCTGGGCGTGATCGATGCCGGTCTCCAGCATCCGGGCGGCGTCCCGCAGGGTCTGCGCGCTGGTGTTGGTGTAGCGGAAGCCGCCGGTGTCGAAGATCAGCCCGGTGTAGAGGTTCGCGGCGATCGCGGCGTCCAGGGACAACCCCCAGGCGTCCAGGATGCGCAGGACCATGCCGCAGGTGCTCTCGGCCTGGGGCTCCAGGATGGCCAGGTCGTAGCCGTCGGTGCCCGTCGTCCGGTGGTGGTCCACGATCACGCGAGCCCCAGCGGCCTTGAACGCCGCCTCCACCTGGGGGTGCAGGCGATCCTTGTCGCCGTCCATCACCACCACCAGATCGTGGTCCAGCCCAACCTGTGCGTCAGGGATCATGCCGTCCGCGCCGGGCAGCCTGGCGTAGCGGAACCCGGGGTCTCCAGCGACCTGGACCTGCACCGTCGGGAAGCGCTGTTGGACCATCTGGGACAGGGCCAGACAGGCCCCGATGGAGTCGCCGTCCGGATCGACGGGGCCGGTCAAGAGCACCCGCTGGGCACCCTCCAGCATCTGGGCGAGGTCTTGCGCGCGCTGCTCCACCAGTGGCTCCTGCCTGAAGGTGGCGGCTCTAACCAGAGGTCCAGGGGCCCGCACCCGCCGCCGCCTGTGGTGCTCAGGGGCTCCAAGGGATAGGAAGAGCCCCTGTTTAGAGCGCCGAGCGCGCACCATCGCGAAAGCGGAGAAAAATCAATGAGCGAGAATCGCTCCGAGAACGAGGCCGAGCAGTCGGCCGACAGCGGCGAGACAGCCGCGAACAACGACAACCAGGCCGAAGCGCAGCCCGCATCCCCGGGCCGGAAGGGCAAGGACTACAACTCCGGCCGCAGCTTCGACTCCTTCCCCATCTCCGAGCAGCTCCTCCAGGGCCTCAACGAGATGGGCTACACCATGGCCACCCCCGTGCAGGCCGAGAGCATCGATCCGGCTCTGGCGGGTCGGGACATGCTCGTCCGGGCCAAGACCGGCACCGGAAAGACCACCGCCTTCGGCCTCCCCATCTGCGAGCTCGTCGAGAGCGGCGCCCGGGTGACCCAGGGCATCATCCTCTCCCCCACCCGAGAGCTCGCCAACCAGATCGCCAAGGAGCTGGGGGCCATCGTCAAGCACAAGGACGTGCGCGTGATGGCCATCTACGGCGGCGTCTCCATGGGCCCCCAGGAAGAGGCCCTCAAGGAGGGCGTCGAGATCGTGGTGGGCACCCCCGGGCGCGTCGCGGACCACATCCGCCGCGGCAACCTGGACCTGTCCAAGGTCAAGGTGAACTGCCTGGACGAGGCCGACGAGATGCTCTCGATGGGCTTCTACAAGGACGTCACCGGCATCCTCAAGAAGTGCCCCGCCGAGGCGCAGACCCTGCTCTTCTCGGCCACCGTGGCCCCCGAGGTCAAGCGCCTGATCCAGCGCCACCTCAAGGACCCGGTCGAGGTCCTGCTGAGCACCGACCAGGACAAGGTCGAGGGCATCGACCACATCCTGTACGAGACCAGCCCTGGTTTCCACAAGGTGCGGGCCCTGCTCGCGGTGATCGACCAGGAGACCCCCGGCTCGACCATCATCTTCTGCAACACGCGCGAAGACACCTCCACCGTGGCCACCTTCCTGGACCGTCAGGGCCTGGACGCCCAGCTCATCAGCGGTGAGCTGCCCCAGAGCAAGCGCGAGAAGGTCATGGCCCGGGTCAAGTCCGGCGCCGTGCAGTTCCTGGTCGCAACCGACGTCGCCTCCCGCGGCATCGACATCTCCGACCTCTCCCACGTCATCAACTACAGCCTGCCCCAGGACCCCGCGGTCTACATGCACCGCATCGGCCGCACCGGCCGCATCGGGAAGAAGGGCACCGCAATCTCGCTGGTCGGCGGCCCCGACCTGAGCACCCGCATGGTGCTCGAGCGGCAGTTCGACATCCAGTTCGAGGAGCGCATCATGCCCACCGCAGAAGAAGCCAACAAGCTCCGCGTGGACCGCCAGGTCTCCGCGATCGAGTCCGCCATGGGCACCACCGCCTTCGAGGGCTACCTGGGCCTGGTCAAGGCGCTCAAGAAGATGGACGGCCTCAAGGGCGACATGCTCCTGGCCACCGCGCTCTACACCTTCTTCGAGTCCGAGCGGAACAAGCGCGCCCAGGAGGGCGGCCTGGACTCCGTGTCCGACGTGAAGGAGGCCCGCGAGGACAAGTCCGAGCGCAAGAGCGGTGGCAAGGGTGGCCGTGGCCGCCGCCGCCGCGACGACGACAAGGGCGAGCGCAAGCCCCGCGGCGAGCGCAAGCCCCGCGGCGACAAGGGCGACAAGCCCGCCGCCAAGAAGCCCAGCAAGCCCAATGACGCGGCCAAGCCGAAGGACGCGGCCAAGGCCAAGGAAGGGGGCGCCAAGAAGCGCCGTCGCCGTCGCCCGCGCAGCGACGACTAGTCCTCCGGGGGATCGGAGCTAGTCGTCCCCTGGGTCGACAACCAAGAGGGTCTCGCTGTATCGGCGGGACCCTCTGAGCTTCAGGAGCACCTCCCCGTCCTGCGCAGACTCCGTCCAGGTCTCTCCGGAGGAGTCGAACAGCCGCACCTCGCTGGCGGACACGGGTAGCCAGATGTCCTGGTCGGCAGGGTCTCCGTTGGTGGGCCACAAGACCCAGACCGCCCCTCCATTCTCCTCCTCATGGACCCAGGCTCCCCCGAACTCACCCAGTCCCAGCTCCGCGGTGCGGTCCTCCAGGGGCCACGGGTCCGCCAGGTGCTCCGAGAGCAGGGCCTGGACGACCAGCTCTTCGTCCTTGGGGTCCTTGAAGGTGATCTTGTGGGCGCCCTGGCCCAGTAGGCGGACGGACCACTGCATGCGCCAGCGCGCCCGCTGGGTGCCGCCCAGACGCCCCAGGAAGTCGAAGCCGCCCTCGGTATGCCAGGCCGCTGTGGTCGGCGTCACGCCAGCGGACTCCGCCCAGCTCCTGTAGGCCCCGTACTGCTCCCAGAGAACACACTCGCTGCGGCGGTCGGGGCCGATGCTGTCCATGCCCTCGTAGCTGTGGAAGGAGAAGACGCTCAGATCCAGGCCGGGCTCAGCCTCGCTGGCCAGGACGTCCTCCCACCAGACGGTGTTCCCCTGCCCAGCGGCCAGGGCGGGGCCGACGATCTGCGCGTCGGGATCCACTCCGCGGATGGCCTGGGCGCAGCCGGCGAAGAAGTCGCCAAAGTCCTCCTCCTGCTGCTCCCAGTGGGTGCGGTAGCTGCCGGGCTCGTTGTCGAGCTCCCAGGCCTGAACGCCCCAATCGGACACGCCCTGCTCCTGCCAGAGGGTGCCCCCGGGGGCGTAGCGCTGCGCCAGGGTCCCGCAGAAGTCGAACGCCGCCTCCATGTCCGCGGGGGCGGAGCGGCCCTTCTCCACCGCGCCCACCCAGTCGGGCGGCCCCCCGTTGTTCCCGCCCACCACCGGCGCCTGCACCAGCACGTTCAGACCGCGGGCGTGGGCCTCCAGGACGAAGGCCTCGAGCGCCTCCCACTCGGGAGGCAGCGGCCCGCTCAGGTCCGCCGGGCCGTCCGGCTCCAGCTCGCTCCAGTGAAGGGGCATGAAGGTCCAGGACAGGCCCGCTTCGACCTGCTGGTCGAGCGCGGGGACCTTGCTGGAGCCGTCGAGTTCGCCGCCCGCGCCGTCCCAACTCCCGATCTGGCCGATGTAGGGGTGCAGGTGACCGGGCTGCTCGCTCCACGGCTCGGGTGCGGGCAGTTGTGCCTCGACGGCGCAGGTCAGTTCCGGGGGGTTGTGGCAGGCCAAGAGGGCCCAAAGGTGTGCGGTCATGCCCATTGGACCCCCGAGCCCGCTCCTCCCGAAAAGAAGGTGGGAGCAAAACAGCCCCCACTTCTGCCTGCGCTACTGGATGAAGCTCGCCTCGAAGGCCAGCAGGCGCGCGCGGTCGGCGGCCTCGGGAGACAGGATGCCCGACTCGGTGAGCAGGCGGTGCTCCCGGTGCATGTTGGTCTCGCAGAGGTAGGTGCCGTCGGTGTTGATCGTGAACAGCACGCCGGCGTCCTGGAAGGTGGAGAGCACGTAGCGGAACTCCTCCAGGTGCATGACGGCGCGGGTGTTCAGGTTGGAGGTCGGGCAGATCTCCAGCACGGTGCCGGTGTCGGCGAGCATCTTGGTGGCGTCCTCGTTGTAGGAGGCGCGCACGCCGTGGCCGATGCGGTGCGGCTTGAGCTTCTGGATGACGGCCATGACGCCTTCGCCCGCGGTGTTGGCGGTCTCGCCGGTGTGCACGGTGGTGCCCAGCCCGGCGTCCCGGGCGCGCTGGAAGATCTCCGCGTACTTGCCCACGGAGTCGGAGAGCTCGACGTTGTGCTTCTCGGTGCCGGCCAGGTCGATGCCCACGACGCCGCGGTGGGCGTACTTGATGGCCTTCTCCAGGATGATCTCGTTGAGCTCGGGGTCGAACTCGCGGGCCAGGCAGAAGATCAGGCCGGCCTCGACGCCGTACTCCAGGGTGGCGCGGTCCATGCCGCGCAGGGCGGCGTGGATGATGTGGTCCAGATCGCGCTGGCCCTCCAGGTTGCGCTTCATGGGGTTGAAGCGCAGCTCGATCTTCTCCACGCGGGAGCCGCGGTACTCCTTGCCGATGATCTCGTAGACCGAGCGCTCGACGGCGAAGGGGCTGGACTGGATGCGCTCCGTCCAGACGTGGAGGATCTTGAGGTAGTCGTCCAGGCTCTTGACCTTGGACGGGTTGGCGGTGATCAGGTCGACAAACTCCCAGTAGTCACGGGTGGGGAGCTTGAAGCCCTGCTGGTGGGCCATGGACCACATCACGTGCGGGGCGACGCTGGAGCCGACGTGGATGTGGAGATCGCAGTAAGGTTTGGTTGGAATCGTTTGCATTGGGTGGACTAAGCCGGACGGGTCTCGCCCGGCAAGCCCCGCACGCGATCCAGCGCTATTCGTCCGTTCCCATGATGCTGTCCGGATCGAAGAGCGCCTGGACCTGGATCCGGGCTCCGGGCCCGCGGATCTTGGCGTGGCAGCCCAGCCGGCTGTTGGGGGTCGCGGGGGGCCCCGGCTTTCGCTCCCGGCCCTCGTGGGGGGTGCCGGCGACGTGATCGTCGATCGCCTTCTGCTCGGCGTCCTTCTTGGCGGAGAGGCCCGCGCTGTCCAGCACCTCGACCCGGCAGAGGCCGCAGAGGCCGTCCGGACAGGTGCCGCCCGCGCGGCGCCCGGTGGAGATGGTGATCCCCGCAGCGTCGGCCGCCATGAGCAGCGAGTAGTGCTCTTCTGCCTCGATCACCTGCTCGCTGCCGTCGGGGAGCACAAAGGTCACCCGGTGGCGCACGATCTGCGGACCCTTGCCCATCCCCAGGGCGGACTTGAGGCGCTTGCGGATTCCAAAGCGGGACATGGGGACCTCCAGGGGGGCCCCACTATCCCACGCTGGGCTCCAGGGTGCAGCGGGCGTGCTCCGCCCGGAGACTGTCCCCTGCCCGCTCGACCCCGACGCAGGCCAGCAGCTCCAGCGTGCGCTCCTGCCGGGTCACCACAGGGAAAGCGTAGACCTCGCTTGCGTGCTTGAAGTCCTTTCCAGCCTCCAGGCGGCCCCGCACGAAGTCCTGGTGGGCCCTCAAGCGCCGAGCACCCAGAGCCTCCCCCAGCCCCTGCGAAGCCTCCAGCCCGGGGAGCACGCCCTGGGCCAGCTCGGGGTCGATCTCCACCCCAACGCTGCTGCGTCCGCTCGCCAGCGCGGCCTGGAGGGTGGTCCCGGTCCCCACGAAGGGGTCCAACACGCAGTCCCCCTGCACGGAGTACATCTGGATGAGCCGGTAGGGCAGCTCCAAGGGGAAGGCCGCGCTGCGGTCCCGGCCCCCGCTGGTCCGCTTCTGACGCGCGCCATGGAGCTCCCAGAGGTCCGAGAACCACAGGTTGCGCTCCTCCCAGAAGTAGGCGCTGCGGCTGCGCCTGGCCCGCTGCTCCTGGCTGCTGAACGCGCGCTTGCCGCCCTTGCGGAAGATCAGCACGTATTCGTGCTCATAGGTGACGTAGGCCCCCGCCGGCAGCATCCCCGAGCCCATGAACTTGCTGGGGGCGTTCGTGGGCTTTCGCCAGAGGATGTCCGGCAGCACGCTCATGCCCAGCGCCACCATGCTCTGCACGATGCGGGCGTGGTTGTGGAAGAGGCGGAACTGCCCCCCCAGCGACCGGGTGGCGTCCCCGATGTTGATGCAGCAGAAGCCGCCGGGGATCAGGGCGTCCACACAGCGCGCCCACACCGCATCGAGCTGGGCGTGCATGGCCTCAAAGGCAGCGAGCCCGTCGGCATCGGCGAGGTGCTGCTGGATGCGGGGATCCATGGCCCCGAAGGCCGGATCCCACATCTGCACCATCGGGTAGGGCGGCGAGGTCAGGACGAGCTGCACCGACCCCGGATCCACCCCCGCCAGCTCGCGGGCATCGCCAAGGAGCAAGCGGTGGGTGGTCTGCATCGAGCTGGACTAACCCCAGACCTTGCGGAGCTGGACGGTCAGGAACTCGTAGGCTTCGTCCACGGAGTCCGTGGTGAAGAACATGTCCAGGTCATCCGGCGCGATGGTGCCGTAGTCCACCATGGCCTGCAGGTTGAGCACCTTCTCCCAGTAGGCCTTGCCGAAGAGCACGATCGGGAGCTGCTTGCGGACCTTTCCGGTCTGGCGCAGGGTCAGCAGCTCGAAGAGCTCGTCCAGCGTGCCGAAGCCGCCGGGCAGCACCACCATGGCCTTGGCCAGGTACATGAACCAGTACTTCCGCATGAAGAAGTAGTGGAACACGAAGCCCAGGTCCTTGGAGACGTACTGGTTCAGGCGCTCCTCGAAGGGCAGGCTGATGCCCAGGCCGACGCTGCGGCCCCCCTCGACATCGGCGGCGCCGCGGTTTCCGGCCTCCATGATGCCGGGGCCACCGCCCGTGCAGATCAGGTACTCGCGGCCACCGGGGCGGGTCATGCCCCAGCGGGTCAGGCGGCGGGCCAGCTCGCGGGTCTCGTCGTAGTAGCGGGAGTTGGCGAGCTTGCCCTCGGCCACCTTGAGCTCGGCCTCGAGCTTGGCCTTCTCCTCCTTGCCCTTGGCCTTGGCCAGGGCCTCCTTGGCGTGTTGCAGGCGAAGCTGAGCCACGTTGCCCGGCAGCGTGCGTGCCGAGCCGTACATCACGATGGTGTCTTCGACGCCCATGCGGCGGAAGCGGGCCTGCGGCTCGCTGTACTCACACTGGATCCGGATGAGTCGAGCGGCGGGCGAGTTGAGAAAATCCAGGTTCTTATAAGCTTTTTCAGGCATTCGTTTCTTCTTTGTTACAAGCGCTGATCCCTTATTCCGATCCAGCGGTAACGCCCAGAGCCAGAGGCGGTGTCCATAGAGCCGACCGACAACAACCGTCGCGGTCGACATTCGAGGAGACACCCCCATGAGCAAGTACCTGAGCGCCCTCCCCCTGCTGGGATTCCTGTCCATCACCTCTGGCTGCATCTACTACGACGGCGATTGCTCGGACGACGAGTGGGGCTGCGAGCTGGACGAGTGGGACGACGACACCGCGGTGGACGAGGACGGCGAGGAGGCTGAGCCTGCGGTCCTCAAGTTCGTTCCCGGCCACGCAGAGCAGGGCGAGACCTTTGCCGGGATCCTCAGCCTGGAGAGCGGCGAGCTCGACCTGAGCGAGGCCACGATGGTGTTCTACGGCGACGTCGAGGTGATGGCCCAGGTCGTCGAGGACGGCCAGATCACCACGATCCTGTCGGTGGACGAG
Organism: Myxococcota bacterium; assembly: GCA_036229005.1. Classification (GTDB taxonomy): domain Bacteria; phylum Myxococcota_A; class UBA796; order UBA796; family CAJQPC01; genus CAJQPC01. The sequence continues at coordinate 68,893 of JAZAMN010000003.1, read as the reverse complement.
GACGCCGAGCTCGGTGAGGTCGACGCCATCCTGGAGTTCGCCGACGGTGACGCCGAGCTGCTGCCGGGTGCCTTCACCATCTACCCCGTCGGGTCCGGCCACAGCGGCACGGACTGGGGCAGCGACGACTCCGGCGAGTGCGAGTGAGCCGCAGCGCCGCCATCCCGATGTCCCCAGGACATCCCTCCGCCCAGGGGGAGGCCGCCGTGGCCTCTCCCCGGGTTAGGGCCCAGCGCCAGAGCAACGCTCAAAGCAAGGCGGGCACCTCCGTGGAACTCGATGTCGAGGCTCTCTACCGCGCCTATGGCGACATGGTCCTGGGCCGCTGCCGCAGCCTGCTGCGCAACGAGGCCGACGCCCAGGATGTCTGCCAGGAGGTCTTCTTGAAGGCCCACCGCTACCGCGACAGCTTCCGGGGTGAGTCCCGGCCCAGCACCTGGCTGTTCAAGGTCACCACGACGACCTGCCTGAACCGCCTGCGCTCCCGCGGCCGGCGCCGCGAGGACCTCCAGGAAGAGGAGGCCGTGGTCCCGGTCGAAGACACCTTTCTCACCGGCGCGGACCTGCGCGATCTCGTGGCCCGTCTGCTGGACGAGGCGGACGAGGGCACCCAGGACTGCGTGCTGTACCACTACGTCGACGGCATGACCTACGCCGAGATCGGCGATCTGCTGGGCCTGAGCGCCGCCGCCATCCGCAAGCGCGTGGCCAAGTTCAAGGCCCAGCTCGAGACGAACCCTCCCCCGTGGCTCCAAGAGCTCAACGCCCTCTGAGGACCAGACCATGTCCCACCTCTCCACCCTGATGCTGAACCAGCTCCGCTACGGCGAGCTGGACCCCGCCGCGGAGGCCCAGGCCCGGGCCCACATCCAGGACTGTGAGCGCTGCGCGGGCCGCCTGGGCGCCCAGGAGGCCAACCGCAACGCCTTCGTGCTTGAGCCCGTCCCAGAGGCGATCCGCCGCGCCGCCGAGCGGGAGCCGGGCAGCCGCACCTCGCCGATGCCAGCCAATGACAACAGTGCCTGGCGCTGGGTGTTGATGGCGGTGGCTGCAGCAGTGCTGGTGGCCTTCCCGCTGCTCCTCTCCCCGAAGGAGCCTGCCTCGGACAACCCCTACGCGCAGACCCGCTCCAAGGGCGAGCACATCCTGCTGGAGGCCTGGCTGGACACCCGCGAGGGCCCGGTGCTGTTGGACACGGACGACGTGCTCCACGCCGGGGACGTGCTGCAGCTCAAGTTCTCGACGATGGAGCGGCCCTACGTGAGCTTTGGCGGAGTGGACGGGCACGGGGTCGTGGAGCTCTACGGCACCATCAAGGCCGACTCCGAGCTGCAGATCCTGCAGGCCCCCTTTGCCCTGCAGATGGATGGAACGCCGGGGGAGCAGCGTTTCTACGCCCTGTTCACCCGCGAGCAGCCCAGCGAGGCCCAGATCCGTCAGGCAATCTTGAAGCACGATGTCCCGGACGGTGGGGTCCTGCGCACCCTGCACTTTGAGAAGGAGTAGCTGATGTCCCGCGCGCTCCGAGCCCTCTCCCGCTCCACCCTGGTCGGCGCCCTGGCGGTGTCGGCCTTCGCCGCGTCCGACGCCCAGGCCGAGGTCGTGCGGCGCGCCCTGGTTGTGGGCCACAACGACGGTGGACTGGACCTGGAGACCCTGCAGTACGCCGAGAAGGACGCCCACCGGGTCGCCGAGACCCTGATCGACCTGGGCGGCTTCAACCCGGAGGACGTGGTGGTCCTGGACTCCCCCACCGTGGGCGAGCTGTCCCAATGGCTGGAGGCCTTCGCGACGGCCTCGGGGCAGGAGGAGGAGGAGCTGTTCTTCTTCTACTATTCGGGGCACGCCGACGCGGCTGGGCTGCGGCTTGGGGAGAGCCGTTACCGCTTCGAGACCCTGCGCGAGGACATCACGCGCATCGACGCCGAGGTGCGCCTGGGCGTGCTGGACGCCTGCCAGTCGGGCGCCATCACCAGCTCCAAGGGCGCGCAGGTCGTGGACCCCTTCCTGGGGACCTCGCTGTCGTCGACCGGCGAGGTGTGGATCACCGCCTCCTCCGCGAGCGAGCGGGCCCAGGAGTCCGACCGGCTGGCGGGCAGCTTCTTCACCCACCACCTGGTCACCGGGCTGCGCGGCGCGGCCGACAACGGCGATGGCGTGGTCTCCCTGAACGAGGCCTACAGCTACGCCTACGAGCGCACGGTCACCAGCACCGACGGGACCCTGGCGGGCACCCAGCACCCGGTCTACGAGACGCACCTCAAGGGCCAGGGCGAGCTGCCGCTGACCCGCCTGACCCACGACGACGCGCGGGTGACCCTCAAGCCGGGCTTTGGCGGCCACATCCTGGTGCTCACCGACCCCGGGAAGCAGCTCGTGGCCGAGCTCCACAAGTCCCCCGACGAGCAGATCGTGCTGGCCCTGCCCCCCGGCCGCTACATGCTGCGCCGCCGCGACGGTGACCAGGTCTACGAGATGCGCCTCAAGCTCTCGGGCAACCTGGACTTCCGCATCGACCAGCGCTGGGGGCAGGGCGTCCTGGAGGTCGCCTCCGCCAAGGGCACCATCGTGGACTCCGAGGTCCCGGTGGGCGAGATGACCGGCTGGAAGGAGAGCGTCGAGGCCATCGCGCCCATGACCCCCGGCGAGAAGCTGGACTCCTTCCTGGCGGCCAAGCGCGAGCAGCGACTGAGCTTCATGGAGTGGGCGGAGCAGCAGCGCGACTACAACGAGGCCGCGCGGGCGGCGGTGAACGAGCGCATGGCGGTGGTGCGGGCCGACTACGACAAGCGCGGGGAGATCGCCACCGTGCGGGACCTGAACGCCCACCGCCGCAAGATCAAGGAGGAGCTCCGGGAGGAGGCCAGCCGCCTGGGGATCAAGGGGGAGCAGGTCCCCGAGGCCGAGCAGCCCACCCCCTGAGCGGCATCTCAGCGCGTCTCAGCGCGTCTGTCTGGAGGCGAGCGCCGACGCCCCGGTAGTCTCTGGGCATGACCCCGGAGGCACCCAATGTCTGAGCTCGACCCCCTCTTCCAGGACGGCCCCGAGGGCTTCCTGGACGGTCCTCTCTCCCGGCTGCGGCGCTTCGTCTGTGCCCAGAACGGGCTCCCGGAGGAGGAGGGACAGCTCCCGCCCCAAGGCCCCTACCCCACCGCCTCGGCCGAGGACTTCGCCCACCACGAAGGCCCCCAGTGGCAGCGCGAGGCCATGGCAGCCAGCCACGGCCTGTGGACCGGTGACAGCCGCGACATCGAGCCGACGCTGGGCATCCCCGCGCCGCAGCGCTTTGTCGACTTCGAGCGCGCGGTCCAGGGCCAGGTCAACCCCTACTCCACCTTCGATGAGCTCCGCCTGGTCTCCCGCCAGGTGCGCCTGCCGCCCGAAGGCATCAACCTCTTTGAGCAGCTCCTGCTGGCCGACCAGCTCAACTACCTGGGCAACGGCCTGGCCGGGGTGTTCGCGGGCACCCTGCCCCTGGGTGACCTGGGCGACGGCGACAGCTTCCACCTGGACACCTACCCGGGGGACCCCCAGCCCCAGGTCCTGCGCTGGGACCACAACCGCGGCTTCTTTGCCGGCGTGTTCAGCCCGGACCTGCAGCACAGCGTGTTCCTGAACGCCCTGTGCAAGGCCGCCGGCGAAGAGCAGCTCTCCGAGGAGGTCCAGGCCGCCGCGTTCGAGGCCCTGCACGGCAAGGTGGCCCCGAGCTGGCACTTCTCGATCGACGACTACGACGAGGACTTCGAGCCCTTCAAGGCCGAGCCGGGGCAGTCCGCGGCGCTCTACTTTGGCTACCGGGCGCGCTGGATCTTCACCCTGCTCAGCCACCCCTCCAACTGGAGCATCGAAGAGGCCGGGGACGTGTTCTACGAGAACCTCAACGAGGTGGTCCCCGACGACGCTCTGCAGGGTCGCCTGGACATGATCACCAAGGCGACACCGACCGCGCTCTACAGCATCTGGCGCGCCTACCTCTTTGACGAGCCCCACCTGGAGCCCTTCATGGAGGCCGCCGCCGAGCACCCGGGCCGCATCGTCCAGGACGCCATCAAGCTGATCCGCGAGCTGCAGGCGGGCCGCCAGAGCCTGGGCAAGCACCACGACTGGCCGGCCTCCCTGGCGCGCTTCCGGGCCCTGGATCTGGACCCCGCGCGGGCCGAGCAGCGAGAGGCCGAGGCCAAGGCCAGGGCGCTTCGAGAGCGCCTGGAGCGGAAGAAGCTGGTCGCCGAGCTGCCCGAGCTGGATGAGACCGGGAGGCTCCAGCGTGTCCTCGCTTGCTTTGAGGACCCCAAGTTGAACCAGGTGGCCCTGCAGGCGCTGTGGTGTGCCCCCGAACACCGAACGCTGCGGCAGTCCCTCTCCCTGCTCATTGAGGGGGAGTGTGAGCAGTACTCCCGGGAGGAGGAGGACATGGTCCGGCGCTCGGCGCTCTCGTTGAACACCGCCACACAGCTCCTGCTGCTCGGGATCGCGCTGCACGGCTCGTCCATGCCCGAGGGACAGCGTGGCCTGGACGGACGCAAGGCGCGAGACATCCTGGCCCTGAGCGCGGTGGAGCTCCACCCGGCCGGACACGCGGCCATCGTCGCGGGCATCGAGCCGCTGGACCCCAGGGAGTCCCTGAACACCTGGCAGGTCCAGGTGCTGCCCACGCTCGCCGGCGCGCTCTCGGTGGAGGCCGCGGGGCCGGCCCTGAATGCCCTGGTCGCCCAGCTCCCCGCAGACGACGGCTTCGACACCACCCTGAACTACAAGGCTTTCTTGAGCGCGGCGATGCGGGCCCTGGGCGCGCTCCGGGTCGACGACCGCACCCAGCTCCTCCGCTACGCAAAGGTCAGCGGCCTGCGCCTGGGAGAGGTGCGCTGTGAGGCCGCCCTGGCGCTCGCCAGCTATGCCCCGGAGGCCCTGGATCTGGAGGTCTGTGAGGCCCTCAAGATCAGCGCGGGACGCAACGACGGCAACGAGAACGGCATGGCTCTTATGGCCCTCGCGCGCTCCCCACACCGCGCCGAGCTGGGCCGGGTCGTCCCCTACGCCAGCCGCTACCCCCAGTCAAAGCTGGGCCTGGCCCTGCTGGAGGGCCGCGAGCCCACCCCGGAGCTGGACGCCTGCCTGAGGCACTATGGCTACGACGACAGCTCCGATCTGGACGCCCGCCGCATGGCCCTGCGCGCGATGAAGCTCTTTGCGCTCCAGCCCTCCCCCGACGCCCTCGAAGCCGCCTTCGGACGCTGCCCCACGCTGGACGCCGCGCTCGCGGAGGCCGCCGGCGTTCAGCCCCCCCGCTGGGTCGACCGCCTGGAGGCCGAGGCCATGTCCCAGCAGGAGCGCATCGACGCCGTGGCCGACCCCAAGATCCACGGCCGCGAGGCCTGCGCCATGCTGCTCGTCGAGGTCCCCGAGGCCCGCGAAGCCCTGGAGGCCGCCGTCGCGCTGCTGTGCATGGAGCCCAAGGTCCGCGGACGCCCCGGCTACCTGCACCGGTACTGCGTGCAGGCCCTGATGAGCCTCCCCGAGGCCCCCAGCACCGTCAAGCTGCTCTCCGGCATCCTGCAGCACAACAGCCGCGAGCACTGGGACCCCATCCTGCGGGATCCCCCCGACTGGCCCGGCCTGCGCCCCGGAATGGAGGCAGCGGCCGATGGCAGCGGGGGCTGGATGGGCTCCACCATTGCTGAGTGGCTGGAGGCCCACTGACGCGGGTTCAGGGGAGCGAGGGGTGGGTCAGCCCCCCTGACACACGCGCTCAACGTCCGGGATCTCCTTCACGCAGCCCTCGGTCAGGTTGTCCGGCCCAGCCGAGGTCACCAGGATGTCGTCCTCGATCCGCACACCGATGCCGCGCAGTCGCCGGGGGGCCTGCTCGTCATCGGCGGGGATGTAGAGCCCCGGCTCCACCGTGAGGACCATCCCGGGCTCCAGGGGCCGGCTGCCGCCGTCGGCCACGTAGGAGCCGACATCGTGCACGTCCATGCCCAGCCAGTGGGAGGTGCCGTGCATGTAGTAGCGCTTGTAGGACTTGTCCTGGATCAGCCGCTCCAGCTTGCCCTCGAGCAGGCCCAGATCCAGCATGCCCTGGGTGAGCACCCGCACGGCGGTCTGGTGGACATCGTTGAAGGTGTTCCCCACCCTGCAGGCCTCGATCGCCGCGTACTGGGCCTCCAGGACCACGCTGTAGACCTCCTTCTGGGCGGGGGTGAAGCGCCCGGAGACCGGGAAGGTCCGGGTGACATCCGCCGTGTAGAAGTCCAGCTCGCAGCCGGCGTCGATCAGCACCAGGTCGTCGGCCCCCATGGGGTCGCGTCCTTCGATGTAGTGCAGGATGTTGGCGTTGTCGCCGGCGCCGACGATGGTGGTGTAGCCCGGGCCGTTGCCGCCGCGGCGCCGGAAGGTGTAGTCGACCAGCGCCTCGAGCTCGTACTCGGGCATGCCCTTGGTGGCCGCGGCCATGGCGGCGTGGTGTGCCTCGGTGGTGATCTCACCGGCCCGGCGCAGCGTGGCCACCTCCTCTTCGGACTTGTGCAGGCGCAGCTCATGCAGGATGCGACCGGGGTGGATGAACGCGTCGGGGAGCACATCACCCGCGTCCCGGGCCTTGCGGCGTACAGCGGCGAGCGCCCCCATGACCAGGGTGTCGTGGCCCGCGTCGTGACCGGCCGCGTAGAAGAGCTCCCGCACGCCGATCAGGCGCTTGCCCAGCTCCGCCTTGAGCTTGGCGATGTCGAACGCGGCGTCCGCGCCGAAGTCTGCGAGGGCCCCCTCGGTCCCGGCGCGGCGCCCCGTCCACACCTCGCGCTCGGGGTCCTTGGGCTGGATGAAGAGCACGAAGCGCTCTTCGGCCCCCTTGACCAGCAGCAGCGCGGCCTCGGGATCGCTCCACCCGGACAGGTAGATGAGGTCGCTGTGCTGCCGGAAGCGGTACTCGGCGTCCCCGTTTCGGAGGGGGTGGTGGGCCCCCATCAGGAGCATGGCCTGGCCGACCTGCATCCGGTCGAGGACGGCCTGACGGCGGGCGGCGAAGATCTTGGAGCTGAGCACGGGCACCCCTTGAAGTGGTCGACAACTGTATGCACCACGTAGCGCAGCGCCCACGGGTTTGACACACCCTTGCTGTGGGCGGGAACATCCCGCATCCAAGGAGGCGCCATGGCGCGAGATCTGGTCCTGGCCATCGATCAGGGGACCACCGGCAGCACCGCGCTGCTGCTGTCCCAGGACATGCGGGTGCTGGCCACCCACAACGTCGAGTTCCCCAACCACTACCCCCAGCCCGGCTACGTCGAGCACGACGTCGAGGAGATCTGGGAGTCCGTGGGGGCCGCCGTGCAGGGCGCCCTGGCCAAGGCGGAGATCTCCCCGGAGCGCATCGCCGCCATCGGCATCACCAACCAGCGGGAGACCTCGCTGTTCTGGGACCGGGCCACCGGCACCGCCTACCACCGGGCCCTGGTCTGGCAGGACCGCCGCACCGCGGACCGCTGCAAGCAGCTCAAGGAAGCCGGCCACGAACCCCTGTTCCGCGAGCGCACCGGCCTGGTCCTGGATCCCTACTTCTCGGGCACAAAGGCCGCCTGGCTGCTCGACCAGGTCCCCGGACTGCGCAGCGCCGCCGCCTCCGGCAAGGCCGCGTTCGGCACCATCGACTCCTGGCTCACCCACCGCCTGACGGGGGTGCACGTCACCGATCCCAGCAACGCCAGCCGCACCCTGCTGATGCGCCTGGACACCCTGCAGTGGGACCCCGAGCTGCTCGCCATCCTGGGCATCCCCCAGGCCTGCCTGCCGGAGATCCGGGACTCCTCGGAGATCTACGGGAGCACCAAGGGCGTGCCCTTCCTGCCCGATGGGATCCCGGTCGCCGGCCTGATCGGTGACCAGCAGGGCGCGCTGTTCGGCCAGGCCTGCTTCTCCCCCGGCATGGCCAAGTGCACCTATGGAACCGGCGCGTTCGTGCTGATGAACACCGGCGACACCCCCACCCAGAGCAGCGCTGGCATGCTCACCACCGTCGCCTGGCGGGTGGGCGGGAAGCCCCAGTACGCCATCGAGGGCAGCGCCTTCATCGCGGGCGCCGCGGTCCAGTGGCTGCGCGACGGCCTGGGCATCATCTCCACCGCCTCCGAGATCGAGGCGCTGGCCCGCTCCGTCCCCAACTCCGGTGGCGTGGTGTTCGTCCCGGCGCTCTCCGGCCTGGGCGCCCCCCACTGGCGACCCGAGGCCCGCGGCGCCATCACCGGCATCACCGGCGGCACCACCAAAGCCCACCTGGCCCGCGCCGCGCTGGAGGGCGTGGCCCTGCAGATCGCCGACATCCTCCGCGCGATGAGCCAGGACCTGGGCGCCCCCCTCGCCGAGCTCCGAATGGACGGCGGCGCCGCCCGGAACGACCTGCTCATGCAGCTCCAGGCCGACCTGCTCCGCACCCGCTGCGTGCGCCCCCAGCAGCTCGAGACCACCGCGCTGGGCAGCGCCTTCCTGGCCGGCCTCGCCGTGGGCCTCTGGAAGGACCAGCAGGACCTGGCCCGGAGCTGGCGCAAGGACCGCGACTTCACCCCCACCATGACCGCCCAGAAGCGCGACGCTCTGCTCGAGAGCTGGCGCGTGGCGGTGGAGAAGGCATGACCCTGCTCCTTGGCGCCCTCGCCCTCGCCCAGACCCCGGCCGACCTCCCCCCCACGGACCTGCCCGCCACGGATCTGAGCGCCTGCGGCCCGGTGGAGCACCACCTGGACACCCTCAAGGCCCGACAAGGCATCAAGGAGGCCTACGACTGCGTCGCCGCGTCCGACGCCGCCCTGGACCCGCTGCTGCAGGCCATCGAGATCGACCCCGAGAACAACACCCTGACCCGGGGCCTCACCGTCTGGCGCCTCCAGCGCCTGGACAGCGCCATCGGGGGCGCCGAGTCCCGCGCCTACCAGGCCGCCGACCGCCGCCTGCTGATGGACGGCATCAAGGCCCACCGCGGCCGCAAGAGCGCGAGCGCCCAGCACGAGGTCGTGTTCGCCCAGATGGGCTGGTACAGCCCCCAGCCCACCTACACCGACGGCCGGCTGCAGCAGGTGGACAAGGACAACCTGCAGATCCTGCGCGAGCCGCCCGCGCCCCCCCAGCCTGAGTTGGAGGCCCTGCCCGCCGCAGAGACCGCCGAGGCCGAGTCCAAGGGCTGCGGGTGCAGCTCCACCCCGAGCGCGGGGGGCCTCTTTGGCCTGCTCGGCGTCCTGGGCCTCCTGGCTTGGCGGCGGCGAGGCGCCCGCTCCCAAGCGCTCCCAGCAAGCGCGACTCAGTCCGCGTAGGCCGCCTCCCAGAGCGCGTCGGCGACCTGGGTGCTCCAGGTGTAGTCCCAGCCCGCCATGGTCTGCTTCCAGCAGTTGCCCAGCACCGCCACGCTCTCACCCCGCTCGGGGCGGTGCCCGGCCCAGGCCACGTAGCCATTGACCGCGCCGTTGTGCCAGCGCAGCGGGCCGTAGGCGTCCTGGGAGACCACCACGCCCAGGCCGTAGGCCGTATCGCCGCCGAGCTCCATGGACTCGCTGACCTGCAGCGCCAGGGTGTCCTCCGAGAGCACCGCGTCGCTGCCCCAGAGCGCGGAGCTCCAGAGCGCCAGCCCCTCCGCATCCGAGCTCATGTTCCCAGCGGCCCCCAGCACGGAGTTGTGCAGGTAGTCCTTGAAGTCGATCTCCCCGTCGACCGCGATGGGCTCCCCGGGAACACCCAGCATGTAGCCCGCGCCGATCTCGCCCCAGCCCCCCGCCGGGTCCGGGATTCTGGCCTGCGCGCCCGCGTGCTCCTGGAGCAGCGCGCCCGTCGTGGTCTGCCAGTCCTCGCCGGTGACGGCCTCCAGAACGAGCCCCAGCACCAGGTAGTTGGCGTTGGTGTAGACGTGCTGCGAGCCGGGCGGGAAGCGCAGCTCCTGCTCGGCGATCAGGGCCAGGAGCGCCTCCTCGGTCCAAGGCTCGGAGAGCTCGGAGGCCTCGATCAGCGCGGGGTACTCCTCCAGCCCCGAGCTGTGGTTGAGCAGGTGTCGGACCTGCAAGCCCTCGTGCTGCGCCAAGGAGGGCACGTACTCCCCCACCCCGTCGTCCAGGCCCAGATCCCCGGCCTCGACGAGCTGCAGAGTGGCCGCCGCGGTCACGGTCTTGGTGATGCTGCCGGCCTTGAGCGGCTGCTGCGGTGCGATCGCGGCCTGCGTGTCCCAGTCGACGATGCCGACCGACCCGGTCCAGACCTGGTGGCCCTCCTGGTGGTAGGCAGCGGTGATGCCCGGGACCCCGAGCTCCGCGTGGACCTGCTCCAAGGCTGCCTGGAGACGCGCCGAGGTGACCTCGTCGATGGGAGGCAGTCCCGAGCCTGTGTCCGGGGCCGCGGAGTCCGGAGTGGTGGGCCCACAAGCCAGCAAAAGCAGCAGCATTCTCTCCCTCCTCCCTGGAGCTTAGCGCCCTCAGGCGCCCCTGCCCTCCAGCAGATCCAGCGCCCAATGCAGGAAGAGGTAGGGCTGGTTGGCCTCCTGGGGTGTGAAGCTCACCTCCAGGGTCTCTGGGCCCTTCCGCCGCACCCGCTTGGGCATCGTCTGCATCAGCGAGGACAGGCGATCCGTGTCCAGCGTGTGGGACTCGTGCAGCACGAGCACGGCCCGCACCTGGAGCCAGGCCACCTTGAGGATGCCGAGCTGGCGGCAGCGGGCCTGGATCTCCAGCAGGCGCCCCAGGTTGAGCAGGGGCTGGGGGAGCTCGCCGTACTCCTGCTCGGTCCAGTCCATGGCGTCGCGCACCTCGGCGACGTCGCGCCCCGAGCTGAGGCGCTTGTACAGCCGCAGGCGCTCGGCGACCCCGGGCAGGTAGTCCTCGGGGATGAACGCAGGCCTCGGGATGTTGATGTCGGGCTCGATCCGGGCGCGTTCTGCCACGCCGGCGGCCTCATCCATCGCCTCCTCCAGGAGCTGCATGTAGGTCTCGAAGCCCACCGCGGCGATCTGGCCGTGCTGGCGGTCCCCGAGGAGGTTCCCGGCCCCGCGCAGCTCGAGATCCGCGCTGGCCACCGAGAAGCCGCTGCCCAGGCGGGTGTTCTCCTGGATGATGCGCAGGCGCTCCTGGGCCTCGCGGGTCAGGCGCTTGCCTTCGTCCACCAGCAGGGTGCAGTAGCCGCGGCGGTGGGAGCGGCCGACGCGCCCGCGGAGCTGGTAGAGCGCGGCCAGCCCGAAGCGGTCGGCCTGGTTGACCACGATGGTGTTCACGTTGGGCATGTCGATGCCCGACTCGATGATCGCGGTGCAGAGCAGCACGTCCGCGCGGCGCTCCACGAAGTCCACCAGCACGGTCTCCAGCTCGGCGTCAGGGAGCTGCCCGTGGGCGATGGCGAGCTTGGCCTCGGGCACGGCCTCTCGGATGGTCCGGGCCACCGACTGGATGGACTGGATGCGGTTGTGGACAAAGAACACCTGCCCACCGCGGCGCAGCTCCCGCAGGATCTCCTCGCGGATGCGGCCCGGCCCGAAGCGGCCCAGCAGGGTGCGCACCGGGAGGCGGTCGCGGGGCGGCGTGGAGATGATGGAGAAGCCGCGGATCCCGCTCATGGCCATGTGCAGGGTGCGCGGGATGGGGGTGGCCGAGAGGGCCAGGTAGTCCACCTCGGCGCGCAGCTTCTTGAGCTTCTCCTTCTGGCGGACGCCGAAGCGGTGCTCCTCGTCCACGATGACCAGCCCCAGGTCCTGGAAGCGCACCCCGCGACCCAGGATGGAGGTGGTCCCGACCACGACGTCGATCTCGCCGCTCTTGAGCCCGGCCTTGAGGGCGCGGGCCTGGGCCGCGTCGCCGAAGCGGGAGAGCAGGCCGACCTTGACGCCGAAGGGGCCCATGCGCTCCTGGAGGGTGCGGCTGTGCTGGAAAGCCAGCACGGTGGTCGGGCAGAGCAGCGCCACCTGACGCCCCTCCTCGATGACCCGGAAGGCCGCGCGCATGGCGACCTCTGTCTTGCCGAAGCCGGCGTCCCCGACGACCAGGCGGTCCATGGGGCGCTCCATGGACAGGTCCTCCAGCACCTCGTCGATGGCGGCCTGCTGGTCGGGTGTCTCGGTGTAGGGGAAGGCCTCCTCGAAGGCCCGGAAGCGGCTGGAGAAGCCCGAGTAGGCGTGGCCTCCGTGGACCTCGCGCCGGGCCTGCAGCTCCAGCAGCTCGTGGGCCAGCTTGATGACCTCGGCCTTGACCTTGGCCTTGCGCTTGATCCAGGTCTCGCCGCCCAGCTTGTCGAGCTTGACCTCGCCCTCGCCGGTGTGGCGGTAGCTGTAGAGCTGGTTGAGCCGGAACACCGGCAGGTACATGGTCGCGCCGCCGCGGTATTCGAGCTGCACCATGTCCTGGGGCCCGCTGCCCAGGTCCAGGGTGTCCAGGCCCAGGTAGCGGCCGATGCCGTGGCGCTCGTGGACGACCAGGTCGCCGTGGGAGAGCTGGCCGAAGGACTCGATCTGGGCGTTGTCCCGCCCCATTCGCCGGCGACGGGCGGCCCCATGACGCACCCGGTGCTTGGCGCCGAAGACCTCATCCGCCGTGATCAGGGCGAGCTGCTGGGTCTCGCTCCGGAAGCCGCGGGGCAGGTCGCCGCGCAAGAGCAGCAGCTTGCCGGGCGCCCACTGCTCGGGGTCGTGCTGCCGGGAGGGCTCGGGGCTCAGGCCGTGGGGCGTGAAGAGCTGCCGCATCCGCTCCGCGCGCGAGCTGGAGTCGGCCACCAGAGCCACCCGCCAGCCTTCATCCAGCCACTGGCTCAGGCGCCCCACGATAGGCGCGAGCTCGCCCCCGCTGACCCGCAGATCCTGGTTCGCGGAGAAGCCGCGCTGCCTGGCGCCGTCAAAGGCCAGGGCCTCGATGCGGAGGGCGTCCTGGAACAGGTCCTCGATGTCCTGGGGGCCCTGGTAGCGCTCCTGCGGGGTCACCAGGGGGCGCTCGGCGCGCTTCATGCCGGCGTAGGCGCTCTCCAGGTTGGCCCACTGCTGCTCGACGCTGTCCACGCAGGCCTGGTGGTCCAGGACGATCCAGCGCAGCTCCGCGTGGCTCTGGGGGGGCACGAGCTCCTGGAAGGCGGGCAGCCAGGCGTCCATGCCCGAGAAGCGCAGGCCGGAGCGGGCGTCCTCCAGGACCTCCCGGCGCAGGGCCTCGCCGTAGCCCAGGGCCTCGCAGCGCTCGCGGAGCAGGCGCCGAGCGCGGGACAGGGCGTCCTCTCCCAGCACCTCCTCGCGTGCGGGCAGCAGCTCCAAGGTGTCCAGGGGCTCCTTGGAGTGCAGAGTGTCGAGGTCCAGCGTGTTGATGCGCTCGATCTCGTCATCGAACCACTCGATGCGCACGGGCTCCGAGAGCCCGGGAGGCCAGCAGTCCAGGGTCTCTCCGCCGCGGTGGTGGAGGTTCCCGGGGTCCTCGACCCGCTTGACCGGAAGGTAGCCCAGGGCCTCCAGGCGGGCGGCCAGATCGGCGGGCTCGATCTGCTGACCGACCCGCAGCTCCCCGCCTCCGGCAAGGGTCTGGGGAGAGAGGGTCTTGAGGGCAAGCGCGCGGGCTGGGCTCACCACCACCTGCACCTGGGCGCGCGCCAGCTTGTGCAAGGCCAGGATCCGCTCCCGAGGTAGCTCGGGGTGCGGGTTCAGCCCCTCATAGGGGCGCGTGTCGTTGGGCGGGTAGTAGGCCACCTTGCAGCCATGCCACGCCAGCTCGGCGGCCAGGCGCTCGGCCTCGGCCACGTCGGGGGCGACCACCCAGGCCTGCTGCGGCTCGTTGCGCAGGAGCTGGGCGATGGCGAACGCGGTGGCGCCCTGGGGCAGCCCGGTCCAGGTCTCAGGCACGGGCAGCTCCTTTGTGCGCGCTCGGCGCGTGAGGCTCAGGCCTCGGCGTCAGACTTCTTGGCGTCGCGGCGGGCCTTGGCGATGCGGGCGTCATGGACGCGCTCCTCGTACATGCCGTAGAGCACCATGGTCATGATGGTCAGGAAGAGCATGTCCAGGGCGCCGAAGCCGGCGACGGCGTACCAGCCCCAGGCTTCCACCTGGTAGGTCGCGATGACGGAGTAGGCCGGGTACCACAGCAGGGCATAGGGCACCCAGACGGCGGCGATGCGCCCGCGGCGGCCCTGGGTGAAGCGCTGGCTCTTGGAGAGCACGCTCTTGGGGTCTTCCTCGGTCGCGGCGATCGCGTGGACGAACGCGTACTGCAGGCCAAAGAGCACGCCCGGGACGACGATGATCAGGCCCAAGGAGACCGTCAGGAACTTGGCGGCGTGGGGCTTGAGCATGCGCTTGTAGCGCCCGATGGCCCAGTTCAGGACCTGCCCGGTGGAGAAGTCCTGGCCGCGCCGCACCTTGCGCCACACGTAGATGGCGGAGGCGTCGATCAGGGGCTTTGCCAGGATGAACCACAGGATCGCGACGCCCTGCTTGGTGAGCTCGCTGGTCCAGAGCTCCCCCTGCCCGGTGGGCTTGAGGATGTCGACCATCAGCGCCCCGCCCCAGCTCATGACCAGGTGGCCCAGGCCACCGACCAGCAGCACCAGCGGCAACAGCGCGGGGATCCCCTTGAGGGTGGCCCCAAGGGCGGCGCCGAGGATCTGGGCCTTGCCCGCCATGGTGGCGGTGTTGATGGGCGTGTAGTCCGCCGACTCGGCGGGGCTCTTCTCGACCAGCTCGCTCATGGGTCTCGCTCCGGCCGCCAGGGGTAACACCTTGGATGGACTGTCGCAGGGTCCATCGCCGGGTCCAGGGGGCGCAGACAGCCTACGGGCCGGGTCGCGGGTTATTCCCCCGGCCATGGGCCGAGACATCCTCCACATCGACACCAGCTTCGCAGCCGCCTTCCAGGTGGAGGATCTGGAGCGCCACGACCTGGAGGCCATCCGCCTGATCCTGGACGGCACCAGCGTGATCGACTGGCACAAGCTGGACCTGGACACCCTGGACAAGGTCGACGAGTTCCTGCGCGTCAGCCTGATCGACCCGGACGACCCGGCCGACCGCGAGCGCCTGCGCTTTGTGTTCAACCAGTCGATCAACTACCTGGAGGAGCACCACGACCTGCGCTTCCCGGATGACCTGCGCGATCCGGACGATGTGCGGCAGATCTTCATCGCCGCCAGCACCGTGTCCGGCCGCTTCCGCCGGCACCAGTCGATGGCCTGCATGATCCTCAAGCTCATGCACACCATCAACCACATGGAGGCCGCGGACCTCAAGCACCGGCTGCCCATCTCCGAGGTCGAGCTGATCGATCGCGTCGAGCGCAGCATCATCGAGAAGGCCGATGAGATGCGCCGGGAGGGCTACCCCCTGGTGGGCTTCTACAGCTCCCGCAAGACCCGCACGAGCGTCATCTCGAAGCTGCTCTCCAAGCGCGAGTCCATCGCCGCGACCCTCTACGACAAGATCCGCTTCCGGATCGTGGTCGAGCGCCCAGAGGAGCTGCTGCCCCTGCTGGCCTACCTGCACCGCAACCTCTTCCCGATGAACTACGTCATCCCGGACGAGAGCCACAACAACCTGATGGACCTGCGCGGCGCCCTCGCCAGCGTGCCCAAGCTGGCGGAGATGGCCGAGCAGATGCAGCGGCTCTCCTACAAGGAGCCCACAGAGGCCCCGCCGCTGAACCCCTTCTCGTCCAAGGGCTACCGGGTCATCAACTTCATCGTGGACTACCCGGTGCGCGTGGACGACGTGATCGCGCGCATGGGCGATCAGGCGACCTACCTGTTGGGCCGCATCGTCTACGTGATGGTGGAGTTCCAGCTCGTCGACCAGGAGACCGCCGAGGCCAACGAGTCGGGACCGAACGCGCACCGGCTCTACAAGGACCGGCAGAAGAAGGTGGTCGAGAACCGGCTGCTGCGGGGGTCGCTGGGGAGGAAGGAGTAGCCCTCAGCCCCCGAACTGCTTGGCGAGCTTGAGGCCCTGGTTCTGGTAGTTCGAGCCCTCGGCCCCGTAGAGGCGGTCCGGGACGGCCTCGTTGCGCATGAACTCCAGGCGGAACAAGGGCTGGCCGTGCTCCAGCAGGAAGGGCACGTCGTGGGTGCGGATCTCCAGGACGAGCCGGGCGCCGGGGCCGCCCTCGGGGGACCAGCCGAAGCCGGAGTCGATGAAGCCGGCGTAGTGGGTGCGCAGCTCGCCCTTGGTGGCGTCGAAGGGGACCAGCTCAGCGCAGAGCTCCGGGGGGATGCACAGGCGCTCGCGGGTGGCGAAGATGTAGAACTGCTCGGGCTCGAGCACGTGCCCCTCGTCCGAGGCGGGGGGCAGCGGGGTCCACCAGCGAGAGACCCGCAGGTTTCGGCGGGCCAGGTCCACGGGGGGCTGGTGGCGCCGCGCCAGGTAGCCCGCAGGGCCGCCGTGAGCAGCCTCCAGGTCCACCGAGAGCAGGACCCCCGGGGGGCGGTCCACCACGGGAGCCGGAGAGCCGTCCGACCAGATGCACAGCGGCGACTGCTCCTGGTAGCGGTTGAGCTCATCCACACCGACGCGGGGGTCACCGGTGGCCAGGCGGAGCTGCCCCAGCAGGTCCCCGCGGCGCACGGCCACGTGAAAGGACTGCGGCGTGATCTCCAGGAAGAGCTTGCCGCGGTACCCAGCGGGGACCGTGTCGAAGGCGTAGCCCTGCTCCGTCAGCAGGCGGACGAACACGTCCAGGCGCCCGGTGGACGACTTGGGATTGCCCCGCCCCCAGACGCCGTCGGGCAGCTCCAGCACTTCCTCGACTTCGGCCAGGTAGACCCCGCCTTGATGAAGCACGAGCGGAGCGTCGCGGTGGAGACGGTGGGCCGCGGTGGCCAGACGACCCAGCTTCCGCTCGATCCCCTGGGGCCCCGGGAGGAACGAGCACTGAAGCTGCCAGATCCGCGCCCCCAGCCGGAGGTCCAGCGAGCTGGGCTGGATCTGCTTGTCCTGGACGGGGATGAGGGCCTGGATGTGGCCTTCGTCGACCAGGTTGCGCAGGGACTGACGGACAAGGATTCCGGACATGGCCGCACTGTACTTCGCAAGCGCTCCGCGGGCACACGCAGAGGTGGATCAGCCCCCGCGTCGCGGCCCCTTCCCCGGCCCCCCGGCATGATTAGTCAGGGCGCATGGAACTCTCCGACTTCGACGATCTCCGCCAGGACTCCCCTCGCCTCGCCGTGTGGCTGACCCGCCCCGCCTGCGGCCCCGCGAACGCCCTGCTCCCCTTCATCGAGCAGACCTTCTCCCAGGACGGCTGGCGCTTCGTGGAGGTGGACCTCAACGACAGCCCGGAGGTGGGCGGTCAGCTCCTGGTGTTCGCGACCCCCACCCTGCTGCTCTTCGTGGATGGCCAAGAGAAGCAGCGGCTCTCGCGGATCTTCACGCGCGACGCGGTGGTCCAGGCCCGGGAGCGCCTGAGCTGAGCGTGGTAGACCCTGCCCATGGCAAGACACCCCGGCCTGAGCCTGATCCAGGACTTCGACCCCCACACCTACCTGCGCCTGCTTGTGGCCCAAGCCCTTGTGGACGGCATGACCGCCGAAGAGCGGGACTACATCCTGCTCCGCGGGGCGCTCTTGGACGTAGACGCCACCGAGCTGCTGGAGCGACCCCTGCAGACGCTTCCTCCGGTGGACCCCGGGCTCTCGGAGACCACGCGCCGCGTGATCCTGCGCGACTGCATCGTCCTGGCCTGTATTGACGGGGACTTCAGCGAGGCGGAGCGGGAACGGGTGCACCGCCTGGCCGAGTGGCTCTCCGTACCCGTGGAATCGGTCGACCGGATCGAGGACTGGCTGCATCGCTACTGGGATCTCATGGAGGAGGCAGAGGCCTTGCTCGCGGGCTTCGAGGCCCCAAGGACCGCCTCCCCGTAAGGGCATGAAATCGCATGCGCGCCGGATCGACCCTATGATCCAGGCATCCAAGGGAGCGGCACCCTGTCCACCCGCCCCCAGGCCGCATTGAGAACACCTTGTCCCATCTCTACTGTGCACCGATGACCGAGCGCTTGCCGCTGCTCCCGCTACGCGAGGCCTGCCTGCTGCCGGGCGCTCGGATGGAGATCCGGGTCGGGAGACCCGGCAGTGTCCAGGCGCTCGGCCAGTCGGGAGACGGTCTGGTGGTGGTCCAACAGCGGCAGGCCACCAACGCGCGCCCGCGGCAGGCCGAAGAGTTCTTTGTCTACGGCTGCACGGCCGAGGTCGACGATGTCCAGCCCGACGCCAGCGCCCTGGCCGTGACCTTGGTGGGACTGCAGCGCGTCAAGCTGGTGGGCGTGAGCCCGCAGATGCTCAGCCTGCAGGGCCTGTGCACCGCCGCCCCCGCGAGCTGCGAGCCCGACACCCACGAGGCGATCCTGGCGCTCTACGGCGCCCAGCGAGAGCGCCTCAAGCTCCCCGAGCTCAGCGACCCCCACCTGGCCGTCTACGGCATGGCCCGGGCCCTGGAGATCGCGGACCTGCAGGCTGTGCTGGACGCCGACGACCTGTCCCTCCCGCTGCAAGCCTGCCTGGAGCGCATCGACCGCCTGGCCGGCGTGGAGTGGCTGCACTGACAGACCGCCCCAGGGGCTGAGCGCGGCCAGAGCGGGGTTAGACTCCCGACATGCTGCTGCTCCTGACCGCCTGCGCCCAGGACCCCTGCCTGGGTCTCGACATGAACCAAGACGGCGTGTGCGACAACCTCGCCGCCGACTGGTCCCAGGACGCCTGGGTGGAGCCCGGGACGGACCGGGCCAACATCTACGCGCTCTCCCCGGAGGACCTGGAGACCGCCCGCTGGGCCGGCCTGGAGCACGTGATGGTCTGGCCGGTCTCGGTCAGCTCCCTGCGCATGCCCTACCGCCCCCTGGTGGAGCTGCTGGACAACCCCGACAACGCCACCATCCAGGGCCTGACCCGCCAGGTCGCCGGCTTCGGCACCATGGACGAGCTCTACGAGCAGCTCGGCCTGCCCCCCATCCCGGAAGATGGCGTGCCCCTGCCCAACGGCCTGCAGCCTGGGGACCCCATGGGCGCCGCCGTCGTGGACACCGAGCTGGGCGAGGCCCTGGTGTTCTCCTGCGCGGCCTGCCACGCCACCGAGCTCTTCGGCCAGACCGTGGTCGGCATCGGCAACAAGACCGCCCGCCCCAACGCCTTCTTCACCCTGGCCTCCGAGGTCCTGCCCACCGTCCCCGCCGACGTGTTCCAGGACCTCTCCGGCGCCACCGACGACGAGGTCCAGCTCTACCAGGAGATGGTCACCGCCATCGGCTCCGTGGGCACCAAGGATCCCGTGGTGTTGGGCCTGGACACCTCGCTGGCCCAGGTCCACCTCTCCCTCCAGAAGCGCGGCCAGGACCCCTACGCCAGCTTCGACACCAGCGCCCAGTACAACCCGCGCGACTCCATCCTCGACGACCTCGTCGCCGACTCCAAGCCCACTCCGTGGTGGACCCTGCGCTACAAGACCACGTGGTTGGCCGACGGCAGCATCGTGCAGGGCAACCCCATCCTCACCAACTTCCTGTGGAACGAGCTGGGCCGCGGCACAGACCTGGAGCGCCTGGAGACCTGGCTCGTGGACAACGAGCGCGTGGTGGACGAGCTCACCGTCGCCGTGTTCGCCACGCCCTCCCCCCGCTGGGAGGACTGGTTCGGCGCCGACAGCATCGACCTGGAGCAGGCCAAGACCGGCCAGGCCCTCTTCGAGCAGCACTGCAGCGCCTGCCACGGCAGCTACGAGAAGGGCTGGGATCTCGACAGCAGCGGCACCCCCGCCGAGCAGATCCAGACCACCGGGCTGCTCTACCACGGCGCCACCCCGCGCTTTGACGTGGGCACCGACCCCGGCCGCGCCCAGGGCATGACCGCGCTCGAAGACCTCAACGACCTGGCCATCTCCCAGGCCATGGAGACCATCGTGCAGGGCGGCGAAGGCTACGTCCCCCCACCCCTGGACGGCATCTGGGCCCGCTACCCCTACCTGCACAACAACGCGGCCCCCACCCTGTGCGCCCTGCTGTCCCCCGTCGAGCAGCGCCCCAGCTTCTTTGTCCAGGGCCCGGCGCAGGACCCTGAGACCGACTTTGACGCGGACTGCGTGGGCTACCCCACCGGAGATGCGATCCCCGAGCATTGGCTGGAGGTGGAGGACGCGGGCTTTGACGTGTCCCAGGCTGGTCTGTCCAACCAAGGCCACACCTCGATGCTCTACGGCCCCGATGGGGAGCTCGTGTTCACCGACGAGGACAGGCTGGCCCTGATCGAGTTCCTCAAGACCCTCTGAGCCCGAGCGCCCGGATCCCTCCTGACACCATGCTGTCAGCAGCCCGGGCCCTCCTGCCAGGCTCCTGCCATGTTCTGTCAGGAGGGGGTCCTACATTCCTGGTGTCGGAAGCGAACGCCTACGACGCTTCACAAAACACCAAGGACGACCCAAGTGATCACCGACATCCCCGCCCGCGCCGACCTCCCCACCAACCTGCCCGACGGCTACCCCCTGGTGTTCGTCAAGGACCTGGCTCCCCTGCGCGAGTTCTACCTGAACACCCTGGGCCTGGAGGCCATGTTCGACCGCGAGCTCTACCTGCAGGTCCACCTGACCCCGCGCAAGCACGCAGGCCCGCAGCTCTGCTTCACCACCATGCCCTCGCCCCAGGGCAAGCCCACCGAGGGGTTCATGCTCTCCATCCCCGTCGGAGATGTGGACGTGCTGCAGCAGCGCCTGGAGGCCAAGGGGATCCCGCTGATGGCCCCCGCCAGCGACAAGCCCTGGGCCTGGCGCTCCCTGCAGATCCAGGACCCCGCAGGTGTCATGCTGGACTTCTTCCACGTCATCCCCGAGACGCCTGCAGACCAAGGCTGAGCCCCCATGCGCCGCGCTGACCGCCTCTACCGCCTGCTCGCCACCCTGCGCCGCCGCCGCGCCGCGACGGCCAAGGAGCTTGCCGAGCACCTGGAGGTCAGCGAGCGCACCATCTACCGAGACGTCCGGGATCTCATCGACAGCGGGGTGCCCATCCGGGGAGAGGCCGGGGTGGGCTACCGCCTGGAGCGCGGCGGCGAGCTGCCCCCCATCATGTTCGACCTGGACGAGGTGCAGGCCCTGGTGTTCGGCGCGCGCATGGCCTCCCGCTGGGGGGACGCCAACCTGCGCGCCGGCGCCCGCAGCGCCCTGGACAAGCTCGCCGCTGCCCTCCCCCCGGGGCAGCGGGACTGGCTGGAGCGCACCCCTCTGCACGCCTTCCCGGCCCGCCTGGAGGACGACACCTCCGACGCGATCGTCCAGATCCGCGAGGCCATCGGGCAGCACCGCGTGCTGGAGTTCGACTACCTGGACCGCGATGGGAAGCCCACCACCCGGCGCATCCACCCCATCGGCCTCTGGCTGTGGACCAACCGCTGGACCCTGGGCGCCTGGTGCACCCTGCGTCAGGCCTACCGCAACTTCCGCGTGGACCGCATGGCCCGTATCCAGGTGCTCGACGAGCACTTCGAGCCCCGGGGCGTGAACACCCTGGAGGGCTTCCTGGAGGCCGTCCGCAGCGAGGGCGTGGAGCTCAAGCCCGGCGGTCAACCCTGATCTTGCGGCGCCGCACAAACATCAACCCGAGCGCGCCGAGCAGCCAACCGGGGCCACCACCCGCGGCGCAGCCGCCGCACCCCTTTTCGGGGTCTCCAGGCTCTCCGGTGTCCGGCGCTGTGCCCTCGGACAGGGTGTAGACGGCGCCGTCCTCCAGGCCCGTGACCGTGAACGCGCTGCCCGCCTCCGCCCAGATGGTGGTGCCGGTCTGGCCGTCCACGGCGCCCAGAAGGGCCGGACCTTCGACCTGGATCCAGCCGGCCTCCGGCGCCGTCCAGGCGTGTGAGCCCAGGGTGTCCAGGGTGCCGCCCAGGCCGGCGGCGTAGTCGCCCTCACCGGTCATGGGGGTGTAGAGCGCAGACTCGGGCAGCAGGCCATTGGCGTACGCGGCGGAGAAGCTGGCGATGACCTCGTCTGCGGGGAGATCTGTGGCCTGGGTGATCAGCAGGTCCCAGCTCTGGGTGTTGGGGTCGGCGGCGGCCTGCTCCCAGATCCCCTTCATCGTCCCCGGGCCGAGCTGGTCCTCCAGGTACGCGTTGAGCACGAACATCCCGTAGTGGTGCGCGCCCACCTCGGAGTCAAAGCGGAGCTGCGCCTGCTCGGCGTACCAGGCCGAGGTGTATTGGTGGCCGTCCCAGTCGGGCCCCGCGAGCTCGCTGGCGTGGTTCGCGCTGGCCTCCCAGTACCAGCTCTGCTCGGAGTCCTGCTCGCTCCAGTCGCGCATGGCGAACTGGATGGCGTGCATGAACTCGTGGGCCGCGAGCGCCCGGTAGAAGTCGGGGTGCGAGATCCAGTCCGGGTTCAGGTAGATCACCGGGTAGCCGTCGGCGTACTGGTCATCGAAGAACTCGACGGTGTAGCCGGTGGTTTCCCCCAGGCTGGGGTCCAGCAGCACCCACAGGTAGTAGCGGTCGCTGCTGACGGGCTCCGGCCAGCCCTGCTCGTCGATGAACGCGGTCCAGGCCTGCTCCAGGGCCTCCGCGGCCAGGTTCACGGCCGGCTGCGGGAGCGCCTCGTCGAACCAGTTGATCGTGAAGTGCTCGGTCTCCTGGTGCAGCGCGTAGGGGCTGCCGTTGAAGGCCCGGTCCGCCATTGGCGGGGGTGACACGTCCCCGGCGCCCCCCGGCGGGAGGAGCATGCCCGGGTGGGAGGCCTGCGCGCGACCACGCAGGACCTCCAGCGCCAAGGGCGTGTCACAGAACCCAGCCGCGGGGAGCCCATCTTGGGGCGCGGCCAGGACCACGGTGCTCAGGAGCGAAAGCATGCCCCCAAACTACTGCGGGGCGCTGGCGACCTCCACCGTGAACTCCACCTGCACGTCGGAGCTGCCGGGCAGGTCGGAGAGCGAGCCGGCGGCGACGTCGTCCTCCAGGCCGGCGACCTTCACGGCCACGCCGTCCTGGTCAGGCAGGTGCTGCAGGGTCACCATCAGGGTCTCGCTGCCCTCCATGACCGCGGAGATGTTGTTCTCCAGGCCGATGGGCAGGCCGTTCTCGTCGGCGTCGGCGTACTCCTGGGTGATGACCGCGTCGGGGTTCTCGCCGGTGGCGGCGCCCTCCACCGCGTTGCCCGTGAAGAAGAGCTGGTGGTGGTCCCCCTCCTCCTGCACCTCGGTGGTGATCTCCTCGGCGGGGTCCTCCAGGTTGTTCAGGAAGCGCACGCTCAGGGTGTAGTCCACGCCGTCCATCAGGATGAGGTCGTCGACCGTGGGGTTCCCGTCGGACTCCAGGTCCTCCCAGGTGGCGGAGATCACGCCACCCGAGGCGTCGGTGGCCTCCAGGATCACCGTGGTGATCAGCTCCTCTTCGTTCTCCTCGTCCGGGTTCGAGGGGTTCACGCAGCCAAGGGCCAGCAGCAACAGGGACATGGGGGTCTCCTCAGAAGTCCACGCTCGCGCGCAGGGTGATGCGACGCCCCGGGTTGTCGGCGTAGTACCGAAGCAATCCCGTCGCGTCTCGGGTAGGGGTGTTCAGCAGGTTCTGGCCGCTCAGCGAGAGGCGCCAGTCCTTGCGGTAGCTGGGCAGGGTGAGCCCCAGGTTCGCGTCCAGCACCTGGTAGCCCTGGGGAGTGGCCGCGAGGTCGAGGCCGGGATCGACCTTGGCCTGCGCCACCGCGCGGCCCACCACCTGGACCCGGAAGTCCCTCAGACCACCCAAGGGGGGCATCCAGGCGACAGCGAGGTGCGCCGAGTCGCCGGGCAGCCCGACCAGGGTCTGGTCCAGCGCGGTGTCGTGCGCCCGCACCGCGGCCCCGGCGAGCTCCAGCTCCAGGGTGGGCGTGGGCAGGATGGCCAGGCTGCCGTCGATGCCCACGAAGCGGGCGTCCACGGAGCGGTAGCTGTAGCGGGGGAAGGCGCCGCGCACGGTCACGTCCACGGTGACCTCGCCGTCGGAGACCACCGGCGCGAAGTAGACGTAGTCCTGGATGTGCTGGAGGTAGGGGGAGATCTCCAGGCGGAGCCATCCCAGATCCGATCCCAGTGAGGGGTTCAGGGTCCACGCCTTCTCCAGAGGGAGGCTGGGATCCCCGAGTGCGTAGACGGGCATGGTGGGGGCCACGCCGTTCATGAACTGCTCGTCGGCGCTGGGGAAGCGGGTGGCGCGGGACAGGTCCACGCGCAGCTCCAGCGTGTCGAGGACGGCGTGCCAGTTGACCCCGGCGCTGGCGCTCAGGCCGGCCCAGCGGTGGTCGCAGGTGGCGATGTCATCGGAGAGGGTGCAGACCCCGTCCTCCAGGGTGCCCGCGTTCTCGTGGCGGGCGTAGGC
Organism: Myxococcota bacterium; assembly: GCA_036229005.1. Classification (GTDB taxonomy): domain Bacteria; phylum Myxococcota_A; class UBA796; order UBA796; family CAJQPC01; genus CAJQPC01. Next base: position 44,605 of record JAZAMN010000003.1, on the reverse strand, counting down.
CTGGTCGGTCAGGTAGCTGCGGCGGGCCATCCAGTCGCCGCGCAGCCCCGCCTCGATGTGCATGCGGGCGTTGCCCAGGCGCTGGAGGCTGTAGGCGCCCAGGTTGCGGGAGGCGTAGTTGGGGACCAACGGGAGGCCGGAGTAGGCGTTCAGCGCCAGGTTTCCACTCACGCCCTGCTCGCCCTCCAGCTCCCAGTCCCCCAGGCTCAGGCTGGGCTGCACCCAGGCGCTCTCCAGGCTCCAGGTCTGGAGCAGGAAGTCGAACTGGGCGCTGCCGGTGTCCTGCCGGACAGTGTCGAACTCCTGCCGGTGGTTGAGCTGCATGGCCCCCACCGTGCGCAGCTCGCCCACGGGCAGCTCCTGGTCCCAGTGCAGCAGCACCCGCTCGTGCTGGACACGCTGATAGGGGCGCTCCCACTGGCGGTCGAAGCTCCAGCCCTTGGCGCCGGTGGGCACGGTCCCCTCCCCCAGCGCCCCCAGGTCGCTCACCTGCACCCCATAGAACACGCCGGAGATCTGGTCGTAGTGGCTCAGGCTCAGGCGCAGGGTGGTGCTGGCGCCCGTCCACGCGAGCTGCCCGCCCGCGTTCCACACCCGCGAGGCCGTGTTGCCCAGCAGGTAGTCCGGCGCCGACAGATCCCCGCTGCTGCGCAGGTTGCCTTCCACCCGCCACGCCCAGTTCGAGCCGATCCCGCCGTCCAGCCGTGCCGCCGCGTAGCCCTGTCGGCCGTTGTCGGTGAGCGCCAGGTCCGCGTGGCCGTAGACCCCCGGTCCCCCAAGCAGCTCGGGCGGCTTGAGCATCACCACCCCGCCGATCGCCTCGGGCCCGTAGCGCACCCCGGCCGCGCCCATGAGCACCTCGACCGTGCCGGCGGCGAAGGGGTCGATCTCAGGCGCGTGGTCCTGGCCCCACTTCTGCGAGGCGTGCGGGACGCCGTCCACCAGCAGCAACAGGCGCCGCTCTGTCTGCCCCCGGATCATGGGCTTGGAGGTGTCTCCGGTGCCCGCTGCCCGCGTCACCCCGGGGAGCTGCTCCAGGGTGGCCCCCAGGTCCTGTCCGCGGGTCTGGGCCAGGTCCTGTTCATCGAGCTCGGCCACCGGCTGGGGGTGCAGGTGCTCGAAGCGCTCGGCCTCGACGACCAGCATGGCGTCGTGCTCGTGGGGGTCATGGGGCGGCGCGAAGTGGAAGGTCACCGGCAGATCCGCCACCGCGACCGGCTCCCCCTCCTGGGACCCCGGTGAGAAGTGGAGCTGCCAGGCGGCCGCCTCTGCGGCGGGGCGAAAGACCTCGGGCCCGGACACCACCCGCACACCGACCACCTGGCCCTGCGCGTCAACGTCCACCTGCACGAGCACCGTCCCGGAGGCCTCGCCCGCGTCGCTGGGATAAGCGGGGGTCACCGGCTGCAGCAGCGAGGGGGCCACCGTCAGCGGTTCTTGAGCGAGCAGCAGTGGGAGGAGGGAGAGCATCTTGTTGCGATTCGGTCGTGATAAACACCTCCCAGGCCTTGAGCAACTCAGTCGCAACACGATTCAGGCGCCTGCGTACACGCCGGCGCAGCCCCAGCGAGGACAGGCTGTCTCTGTCCAGCTCCTGAAGCGGCGGGCCTCTGGGTGAAACAATGGAGCCGGAGTGGCGAAACACTGCCCAGACCGGAGCCCCGTGATGATTGAAGCCCTGATCCAGAGCGCCCACGCTGCCGGCGCGAGCGACCTGCACCTGGAGCCCGGCCTGCCCGCCGCGGTGCGCGTGGACGGGCGCCTGCAGCGCAGCGGGAGCCCCATCACGGCCCAGCAGACCCGCGAGCTGGCCCGCCGGCTGATCCCCGACAGCGAGTGGCCCCGCTTCCTGGAGCGCCGCAGCTACGACCTGTCCCAGCGCATCGCGGGGGTGGCCTGCCGCATCAACCTGCTGCAGTCTCTGCGGGGGGTTGGCCTGGCCGTGAGGCTGCTCAGCGGAGGGCAGCCCTCCCTGGGGCGCCTGAACCTGCACCCCGATCTGGAGGGGCTCGTAGCGGTGCGCCATGGGCTGGTGCTGGTGGTGGGCACCACGGGCTCGGGCAAGTCCAGCACCCTGGCGGCCCTGATCCAGGAGCTGGACAGGCCCCCCGCCCGACACGTTCTCACGCTGGAGGAGCCGGTCGAGTACCGATTCCGCACCCAGCACGCGTTCGTCCGCCAGCGCGAGGTGGGGCGGCACACACCCAGCTTCGAGCAGGGCCTGCTGGACGCGATGCGCGAGGATCCGGACGTCATCCTGGTCGGCGAGATGCGCCGCGCGCGCACGATGCAGCTCACCCTGGACGCGGCGGAGACCGGCCACCTGGTGCTGGCCAGCATGCACGCCGGCAGCGTCAGCGAGGCCCTGCAGCGGCTGATCTCCAGCTTCCCTCCGGAGTCCCAGGCGGGCGTTCGCGTGCAGCTCGCCAGCAGCCTGGTCGGCGTGGTGGCGCAGCGCCTGGTGCGGCGCCCGAACCTGGACTTCCGGGTGCCCGAGTGCCAGATCCTGCGCACCACGACGGCCATCCGCGCCATCATCCGTGAAGGCCAGCTCCACAAGATCGAGCAGCTCATGGAGATCGGCGCCCAGGACGGGCAGTGGAGCTGGGAGCGCTACCGGCGCTGGCTGGGGGGCCGCGGCAGCTTCGTGCGGCCCAGGATCCAGCCCCCGCCGCCGGCCTTCGAGGAGCCGCCGCCCCTGGCCCCGACGCAACGCGCGCCGGACATGGGCAGCCTGTCCTCGTCGGCGCCGCGGGGTGCACAGAGTGATGGGGTGGTCGATCTGGATGGGGGTGCGGGCGGGAGCCTGGAGGACCTCATCGCTCAGATCGAGCGGAGGAAGTAGCGTGCAGTGACCGTGCAGGGCGCAGAGCGCCCGCCTGGACGCCATATTCGTGAGCCCCCCCTGTCAACCCACAGGTGGCAACAGGCCCCGGTGGACGCTAGTAGTCCCCCCCGCCTGTGCCACCAGGCATCCCCTGCGACCCCGGACCACCATGTCACTCCAAGACAGACTGACCCACCTGCAGCAGCTCGAGACAGAGAGCATCCACATCATCCGCGAGGCCGCCGCGGAGTTCGAGAACCCGGTGATGCTCTACAGCATCGGCAAGGACTCGGGCGTGATGGCGCACCTGGCCCTCAAGGCCTTCGCGCCCGGGAAGCCCCCCTTCCCCTTCCTGCACGTGGACACCACCTGGAAGTTCAAGGAGATGATCACCTTCCGCGATGAGTACGCGCGGAAGAACGGCATCGACCTCATCGTCCACATCAACCAGGACGGCGTGAAGCAGAACATGAACCCCTTCGACTACGGGTCGAACCACTACACGGGGATCATGAAGACCGAGGGCCTCAAGCAGGCGCTCAACAAGTACGGGTTCGACTGCGCATTCGGTGGCGCCCGCCGGGACGAGGAGCGCAGCCGCGCCAAGGAGCGCATCTTCTCCTTCCGCGACCGCTTCCACCAGTGGGACCCCAAGAACCAGCGCCCGGAGCTCTGGTCCAACTACAACACCCGCATCCGCAAGGGTGAGAGCGTGCGCGTGTTCCCGCTCTCCAACTGGACCGAGCTGGACATCTGGCTCTACATCGAGCGCGAGGGCATCGACATCGTGCCCCTGTACCTGTCCGAGAAGCGCCCGATGGTGCTGCGCGACGGCACCTGGATCATGGTCAACGACGAGCGCATGCGCCTCAAGGACGGGGAAGAGCCCGTCATGAAGGACGTCCGCTTCCGCACCCTGGGCTGCTACCCGCTGTCCGGCGCGGTGGAGTCCACTGCGGCGACGGTGCCTGAGGTCATCCAGGAGATGCTGACCACCACCTGGTCTGAGCGGCAGGGCCGCCTGATCGACTTCGACGAGGACGGCTCCATGGAGCGCAAGAAGCGGGAGGGCTACTTCTAATGGCCAAGACCACCGACGCGGAGCTGATCCGCTCCGACATCCACGCCTACCTCTCCCGCTACGAGTACAAGGAGCAGCTTCGCTTTGTCGCTGTGGGCTCCGTGGACGACGGGAAGAGCACCCTTATCGGCCGCCTGCTGCACGACACCGGGATGGTCTACGAGGACCAGCTCGAGGCCGTGAAGAAGGCCTCGAACATCGAGGGCGAGGAGATCGACTTCTCCCTGCTCACCGACGGCCTGCGCGCCGAGCGCGAGCAGGGCATCACCATCGACGTGGCCTACCGCTACTTCGCCACCGACGCCCGCAAGTTCATCATCGCGGACACCCCCGGGCACGTGCAGTACACCCGGAACATGGTGACCGGCGCGAGCACGGCGGATGTCGGCATCATCCTGATCGACGCCCGCCTGGGCGTGCTGCAGCAGTCCAAGCGCCACGCCTTCATCGCCAGCCTGCTGGGCATCCCCCACCTGGCAGTGTGCGTGAACAAGATGGACCTGGTCTCCTACGACCAACAGGTCTTTGAGCGCATCAAGGCCGACTTCAAGCAGGTGGCCGGCGAGCTGAACTTCAAGGATGTCTACTTCTTCCCGGTGTCCGCCCTCAAGGGCGACAACGTGGTGGGCCCCAGCGAGAAGACCCCCTGGTACGACGGCCACAGCGTGCTGTCCTACCTGGAGACGGTGCCGGTGGACGCGGACCTGAACACCGAGGACTTCCGCTTCCCGGTGCAGAACGTGCTGCGCCCCAACCTGGACTACCGCGGCTTCTCGGGCCAGATCGCCTCCGGCTCCATCAAGCCCGGCGACGCGGTCATGGCCCTGCCCTCCGGCAAGACCAGCACCGTGAAGGCCGTGGACATCCACGGAGAGCCCTCCGAGGGCGCCCGCGTGCCCCAGTCCGTGACCATCCGCCTGGACGATGAGATCGACATCTCCCGCGGCGACATGCTGGTCAAGGCCGACAACCTGCCCCGCGTGGAACGCAAGGTCGAGGCCCACCTGGTCTGGATGTCCGAGACCTCCCTGGACCCCCAGAAGTCCTACCTGCTCAAGCACACCACCCAGACGGTGCGCGCGCAGGTGGCCGACGTGCACTGGGTCAAGGACATGGAGACGATGGAGGACGACCACGCCGCCACCGGCATGGATCTGAACGACATCGGCCGCGTGACCCTGTCCTGCACCCGGGCGCTCTACACCGACCCGTACACGAACAACCGGAACACCGGCTCGTTCATCCTGATCGACTCCGGCACGAACAACACCGTCGCCGCCGGCATGATCGCGGATCTGGGCGCCGAGCGTCAGGACCTGGAGGCCCTGCTCAAGGAGGCCCGCGCGGGCTCCGCGATGCGCGCCAACACCCAGGTCTCCCCCCGGGAGCGCCACGACCGCCTGGGCCAGAAGGGCGCCACCATCTGGCTCACTGGCCTGCCCGGCTCCGGTCGCTGGCACCTGGCCTACGCGCTGGAGCGTCGCCTCTTCGACGACGGCCGCACCGCGACCGTGGTGGACCCCAGCGGCAACGACTTCAACGCCATCCTGGCCGCCTGCAAGGCCGCCACGGACGCCGGCCTGATCACCATCTGCGCGTACCCGGCCTACCACCGGGACGACCGCCGGCACCTGCGGGAGAAGGTGGGCGCCGACCGCGTGATGCAGATCTACGTGAACACCGACCCGGAGATCTGCCGCGAGCGTCGCCCCGACGCCAAGGTGGACGACTTCGAGCCGCCCCGCGAGCCCGAGCTCACCATCGCCCTGGACGATGTGCGCCTGAGCGACGCGGTGGACCAGGTCATCGACTTCCTGGACAAGGCCGGGCAGTTCGAGCGGCCCACCCACTGAGTCCGCGGTGGCCCTTCGGGGCTTCGCGCTGAGAGAGGGCGTCCCTTCGGGGGCGCCTTCTGTGCTCTGGGGCATCCCGCACAGCCCCAGCGGGGCTTCCCACACACACAGCCCCCGGGATTGCTGAGCGAGATCAGACCCTTGAGGAGGCCTCACTGGCACTGGGCTTGCAGACATATGCCGCGAGGGGCCGCGCCACGCAGGGCCCCCTTGTGGAGGTTGTCATGTCTGACCCGTTGATTGATTCCGTGCTCATCTGGGGGACGGTCGCGTTCCTCGTCGTCATGCCCCTGTTCATCGGAGGCATGGTCTGGCGGGCGATGAAGTCCCCTCCCCCCAAGGACTGAGCGGCCCGCTCAGCGGACCGCCTGCTTCAGCGGACCCGCCTGCTTCAGCGAACCCCCCGGCTTCAGCGAACCAGAGCGCTGACCACCTGCAGGTGCAGCGCCGGGTCCTGGACCTGGGTGAAGTGCAGGCCGTAGAGGTAGTGGCCCTCGTCCCGCACCAGGCGGCGGATCTCCCCCTCGGCCACGCAGACCACGCCCTGTTCGGTGCGCATGCGCACGCGCACGCTGCTGCCCTCGACGAACTTGAGGGCGATGCGCTGAGGGACCGCGAAGGCGAGCTGCTTGACGCTGAGTTCGACCAGGCGCACATCGCCACCGAGCAGGCGCAGGCCGCGGCCGGCGGCGGGGAGCACCTCGATCTGCGCCGAGTTGGTCTTGGCGCTGCCCTTGGACCGGGGCTCCGGCCGCCCCTCCTCGAAGCCCTCCAGGTAGCCCAGCAGCAGGCCCGCCCGGCTGCGGTCGGGGATGGGCACGCCATCGCGCAGCACCGAGGCCGAGAAGGTGTAGGGGGTGCCGTCCACCGAGATCCAGGCCCGCAGGTCCTCGCCGCTGGTGAAGCGGGGCTTCTCGAGCGCGACCACCACGCCGCCCTTCTCCACGCGCACCACGCGGGCGCTCACCCACTCCCCCGCCTTGGAGCGGAGCTTGAGGGGCTGCCGCTGTTGCGCGGCCTTGTCCAGCAGGGTGCGGGGGTCAGACATTCGGTCTCCTGTCCCGGGCACCTATCCGCTCCCAGCCCCCCCTCCCAGAGGATAGGTCCAGGGCATGCGAATCGCCCACGTCACCGACATCCACGTCCAGCGCGCCCCCAAGCTCAGCGAGCTCTTTGGCAAGCGGGCCCTGGGGGCCGCGAACCTCTACCTGGCCGGACGCCGCAGCCACTTCACGGCGGCCGCCCAGAGCGCCCTGGTGGACGCGGTGCTGGCCCAGAAGCCTGACCTGCTGGCCTGCACCGGTGACCTGACCGCCCTGGCCTCCGAGGCGGAGTTCCTGGCGGCCCGGGAGCTGCTGGGCCCCATGTTCGAGGCGCAGCCCTCGGTGCTGATCCCCGGAAACCACGACACCTACGTGGCCCAGGTCCAGGCAGAGCGCTGGATCGAGCGCCACTTTGGGGAGTGGACCGGGAGCGGCCCCTGGCCGCGGCTTCATCTTCACGGTGACCTCGCGTTCATCGGGGTGGACGTCTGCAGGCACAGGCCCATCCTCTCGACTGGAGAGGTGGACCCAGAGCAGCTCGAGCGCCTGGATCAGCTCCTCGCCTCCCCCCAACTGGACGGGCGCTTTGTGTTCCTGATGGTGCACTACCCCCTGCGCGGCCGCCGGGGCGAACCCTACGGGCCCGACACCCGGAACATCAAGAACGCCGCCGCCCTGGAGGCCGTGCTCCTGCGCCACGCGCACCGGGTCGGGGCCATCCTCCATGGCCACGAACACCACGGCTTCCGCACGGCGCTGCCCAACCCGGAGGGCCCGGACATCGACATCCTCAACCCGGGGGCCGGCGGCTACGCCTTCCTGCCGGACAAGGGCCGCACCGCGCATTTTTGCGTCTACGAGGTGCAGGACGGGGCGCTGACGGGGGTGGAGCGCTTCGCCTTTGACGGGCAGGCCTTTGAGCCCGAGGCCGGTGGGGCCTGGGCCACGGGCGGGTAGCGCTCCCTGTCCGCCTGCGCTCAGGCCGCGAACTCACTCCAGACGCTGTCGTCGTCAAAGCCGCTGCTGACCGGCTGGGGGCTCGCCGGGTTCGCCCCGCCCACCTGGAAGTGGGCGATGGCCCGCTGCATCTCGGCGGCCTCGGTGTTGAGCTGCTCGGCGGACGCAGAGGATGCGGCAGCGGCTCCGGCGGCGTTCTGGACGACCTGGTCCATGGCGGACATGGACTGGGTGACCTGGGCCACCCCGCGCGCCTGCTCCTCGCTGGCCGCGGAGATCTCGGCGACCACGCCGGTGACCTTGTCGACCTTGTCCACGATGGCGGCGAGCTGGGTGCGCACCCGCTCGGAGAGGCCCTGACCGCGCTCGGCCAGAGCGACCGACTCGTGGATGAGGCTCTCGGTGCGCTGGGCGGCCTCGTTGGAGCGCAGCGCGAGGTTGCGCACCTCCTCGGCGACCACCGCGAAGCCGCGGCCAGCCTCACCCGCTCGGGCCGCCTCGACGGCAGCGTTGAGGGCGAGCAGGTTGGTCTGGAAGGCGATCTGGTTGATGGACTTGATGATCTCCGCGGTGTTCTTGGCGGAGCTGCGGATCTCGTCCATGGAGCTGACCATCTCGCCGACGACGGCCTCGCCTTCGCGCACCGACTCCAGGGTGCCCTCGGTGAGCTGCCGGGCGACCTGGGTGTTGGCGGCAGTGCGCTGGGTCATCCCGCTGATCTCCTCCATCGAGGCCGCGGTCTCCTCCAGGGAGCCGGCCTGCTCGCTGGCCCCCTGCGCGATGCTCTCGCTCTGGCTCTGGATCTCCTCGGCCGAGTGCCCCACCTTCTTGGCGCTGGCCACGACCTGGGAGATGGGGTCCGCGAAGCTCTGCACCATCTGGTTCACCAGGCCGGCCAGGGTGGCGTACTCCCCCTCGTAGGCGCTCTGGTTGATCCGCCCGCTGAGGTCTCCTCGACCGGCCGCGGTGACGACCTGGCGGACCTCACCCAGGAGCTGCTGGAGGTGCTCCCGCATCTCCTCGAAGGCCACCAGACTGACTCCGATCTCGTCGGTGCGATCAGTTTCCACGGTGTGCGAGAAGTCGCCGGCAGCCATCGCCTGGGTCGCCTTGGCCATCCCCGTCAGGGGGCTGAACATGGACCGGGAGGCGAAGAAGCCGGCGCCACCGAAGCCCAAGGAGAGCAGGACAAGGGTGAGCAGGCCGGTGCGGCGGAGGGAGACCACCGGGGCGTCGACCTCGGCCTCGTCGATCTCTGCGAGCAGCACCCAGTCCAGCCCGGCCACATCCAACGGCGCATAGGCGCTCCAGACGGGGACCCCGCGGTAGTCGTCGATGACCTTCACGCCCGCGCTGCCCTGCAGGCCCTCCCGCACGCCCTCGGTGTCGACGGCGAGCTGGAGCAGGGTGCTCTCCTTGGTGAAGCGGGAGTCGGTGCGCATCAGCTGGTCGGCGCCCACCAGGTAGGTCTCTCCAGACTCGCCCAAGCCAGCGCGCTCCTGGAGGATGGCGTTGAGGCGGTCCACGGGGAGCTGCAGCGCGACCACGCCGATGACCTCCCCTCCCTGGAGCAGAGGCCGGGCGATGAAGGCGGCGGGATCGTCGTTGCTGGGGGCGTAGGGCTCGAAGTCCGTGAGGACCTCCTCCCCGGCCAGGGCCCCCCGCCAGGCGGCGGCCAGATCCGAGTCCGCGTAGGGACCGCTGGAGAGGTTGGTGGCGAAGTCGGCCTCGTGCTCCGCGGTGTAGACGATGTCCCCCTGGGGCGTGATCAGGAAGAGGTCGTAGAAGGCATGCCGCCGGGAGAAGCCCGCGAGCAGCGCATCGAACTCACCCTGGACCTGCTCGTACTCGGGGCTGGCGACGCCCGCGGGGTAGGCCTCGCTGTAGGCGACGAAGGCATCGCGCACCTCGGGCAGCTCCGAGACGGTCTCCAGGTCATCCAGGCAGCCCTGGAACCAGCGCTCCACCTGCGTGAGCTTGATGGTCCGGATGGCGGTGAGTTGGTCGGCGGCCTTGGCGTCGAGCGCCTTGGAGGCGGCGTTGATCCCGGTCCACAGCGTGATGGATGCAGGGACCACCACGGCGATGACCACGAGCATTGCCGCCCGGATGCCGAGGCTCAGGTTCTTGAACATGGTGCGCTCTCAGGACGCGGAGAGGTCGATGCCGAGCCAGCCAAAGCGCTCGCTGCATGCCTCTCCGTTGGTGAAGGTGAGGTTGGCGGCCGGCTGCACACTCACAGGGCCGAGGTCGAAGGCGACACCCGCGCTGAGCGTGGCGTCGAAGGTGTTGGAGGTCCACAGCATGGACTCGCGGGGGGCCTTGAGGCCGCTGGCCGAGCTCGAGGGCGCCGCCCTCCCCCACAGGGACGCTGTGCCCCACGCTGCTGGAGAGGTACCCATAGGACCAGGGCCGCAGGTTGGGCTGCACCCCCTGATACCAGGCCGCGCCGGCAGACCACCTCAGCGCCTGGCCCCAGCTCAAGGCCACCGAGGGCTCCAGCCAGAGCGCGGCGTCGGCGCCCGAGGCCGCCTTGGTGCTCCGGGGGTACCAATAGGCGGTGCCGGTGGCCGACAGCGATGCGCTGTGCCCCAGATCTGCGGACCAGCCCAGGTAGAGGTCCTGCTCCGCCCCGACGCCCCCCTCAGCCAGGGCGACGCGGTCTGCGCCTCCGACCTGCTGGCCCGACCACCATCCGAGCGTCCAGCCGCCGCGACCGACCTCGGCCCAAGGGGCCAGGAGCATGGCGGGGTTGTCCGGCAGGCTGGAGCCGAAGTAGTTCACTCCGCGGAAGCTGTAGTGCGAATAGAGACCCACTCCGCCGCTGGCCGACATGGGTTCTTGGGCCCGTCCGCTCGCCGCGCACAGGCTGAGCAGGCTCAACACATGACCTCCGCACCTTGGTGGACCCATCGGTCAGCGCGCGGCGCTTGTTGAGGCCCTGGGGCGGCTCGCTCAGCGGATCTGCCCGTAGACCCGCTGCAGCAGTCGGAGGGGGACGCGGGCGCGGTAGAGCCCGGGCAGGCTGTTCATGAGCAGCAGGTACTTGAGGGGGGCGGCCTGGAAGCGCCGGGCGCTGACCTCCACCCGGGCGTCCACCAGTCGGATCTTCCCCCGCCGCGCCACCCGCCGGGAGAGCTCCAGATCCTCGAACAGGGGTTGATCCGGGCAACCTCCCACCTCTTCGAACACACGCCGCCGGACGAAGAAGGCCTGATCACCGTAGGGCCGCGCGGTCACCCGCGAGCGCAGATCGGCCAGGTGGAAGAGGGGGCTCAGGAGGGTCCGGCTCTCGGGGACGTGCCAGGTCTTGAAGGCGCCCGCGACCACGCTGGGATCCTCGAGGGCAGCGCAGATGTGCTGCTCCCACCCCACGGGCAGGCGCACGTCTGCGTGCAGGATCAGCAGCACCTCGCCGGTGGCCACGCGTGCTCCGGCGTTGATCTGGGTCCCCCGGCCAGGCGGTGAGCGCACGAGCTCGCAGGCCCCATCAGCCGCGATCTCCTGGGTCCCATCAGAGGAGCCCCCGTCGATCACGATGACCTGATGCGGGCGCGCGGTGGCCAGCTCAGCCAGCCGCTGCGGGAGCAGTCGCCGCTCATCCAACACGGGGAGCAGGACGGAGGTGCGCATCAGCTCGCGGGATCCATCAGCCCCGCCCACAAGCTGTCCGCCAGGGTCGCCGCCTGCTGCACGGAGTCCACGAACCACTTCCAGCGGCTCAGGCGGTCCTGGGGCTCGGGGTTGGCGCCAAGGTCCACCGGGTATGCGGCGTGCTCCACGAAGCGCCCGCCCAGGAAGCGGAAGACCTGGAGCAGAGCCTGGTTGGCGTCTGGCTCACCGCGGGTCGCCCCCAGCGCCCGGACGAGCCCCGTGGCGATGAGGTCTTCGGCGCCAGAGGGCGGCGGCAGCATGGCGCCTTGGGGGAGCAGGAGGGCCTGGGAGACCACCTGGGCCAGCGCCCCGACCAGCTCATGGTCGCGCCCACCGTCGGCTTCGGCGAGCTCGGACATGCCGACCAGCCAGTCTTCCACCTGGTCGCGCGCCCCCAGCGACAGACGCGCCAGCCAGGGCTCCAGGTCCCCGGCTGCGAAGCGCTCCAGCACCATCCCGCCGGGGAGGTCGATGGGATCGGGTGGGGTCCCCTGACAGTGGGCTCCCCACCGCTGCCACGACTGGGAGCTGTCCCCCTCCATGCTGCGACCGGCGCGCAGAGCGAGGGCCAGGCGGGTGAGGGCCGGCGCGGGCGCGTCGAAGAGCAGGTCGAGCAGCGCGGGCTCCGGGGGGATCCCCAGGGTCGCCAGGGCGCGGCGGAGCTGTCGGGAGCGCGTTCGGGCAGCGGGGCGTCGATCCCGGGCCAGCCGCACGAAGGCCTGGGTCGCCGGGTGGCAGCCACCGCCCTGGGTGTCGAGCTGGAACCAAGGCCCCAGCCCCTCCCGCGAGAGCGAGGCCAGCAGAGGCAGGTTCGCCGCCCCGGGGACGATGACCAGGGGTCCGTGACCGTCCTCCCGGCCGACGCCGCAGGACGCCAGCACGTTGGAGTGCAGGATGGCGGGCCCCAGCACGGGCGTGATGGTGTCGGGGTCTCCGACGATCTGCACCCGCACCCCCGGGATGCCGAAGCTCCGGGCGCGCGACAGCAGCAGGATCCCGGCGACGAGGGCGGCGGGGGAGGTTCCCTTGAGGGAGATCTCCAAGACAGGCTCCTTTCAGCGCTTGGGGGCTTCGCCGCGGAGGCGAAGGAAGACCAGGGGCACCAGCGCCCAGGCGGTGGTCGCGCTCAAGGTTACAACGGCGAGGTCCCAGCCCCAGGCCAATGACGCAAGGACCGCCAGCCCGGCGACCGCCAGGCCCACCCAGCCGAGCTGCTCCAACAGCCGCGGCGCGAGGCGTCCCTCCACCAACAGCGGCGCCTGCTCCGGCCCCAACAGACCGCGCCGGTAGGCCTTGAACGCGGCGCTTCGGTAGGGCCCCATGATCCCCACCTGGCCGCCCACCAGGGCCAGGAGCCCCAGGACCAGGGCGAGCGGACGCAGGGGCATCTCCGGCCCCTTGAAGGCCACAAAGCCCGCGTGCAGCAGCAGGCCCAAGACGGAGAGGGGCCAGATGCTCGCGATCAGCGACTCCACCAAGCGTCGCAAAAGGCTGCTCTCATCATGCAGCGGGGTCCGTCCCTGAAAGCGAGGTCCCTGGGCGGGGCGCTGGTAGTCGATCTCGTGGACAAAGAAGGGCGCTGCCAGCAGGCGACGGGGGTCCTGCCCCTCTTCCAGCCAGGCCAGCAGCTCCCGCCTGCGCTTGTCCACCATCACCGGGACGCCAGCGGCGCAACGCCCCTTGAGGCGCACCCGCAGGCCGTCGGGTCCATCCAGCTCCAGCCGGCTGCGCGTGTCGTCCAGCAGCCGCTCGACGATGGGCGTGTCGGGGCGCAGGAAGACCACGATGCGGTCCTCGAAGGCCGCCACGTTCGCGACGACCTGGGTGGGGTCCTCCGCCCCGACGAAGAGCCGGAGGCGGGGCTGGCTGCTCAGGACGCTCAGCAGCTCACTGGGGACGACGGGGGCGCGGGTCACCGCCGCAGTCTACCCCCGCTTGCGAGGTGCCTTGAAGCCACCCTTGCCCTTGCCAGGGCCACCCTTGCGGAAGCCCTTGCCGGGCTTGCCTTGGTAGCCGCCCTCCTTGCCCTTGGGCCGGAAGGGGGCACCCTCGCCGCGGGGCCGCGCCATGTGCACCGGGACCGGGCGGCCGCGGAGCACGATGCGGTGGTTCTGTGCGAGGACCTCCTCCGCGATCTCCCGGGGCAGCGAGACGAAGCTCTTGCGCTGGACCACGGTGATTCGGCCGATCTGGTCACCGGGCACGCCGCACTCGTTGGCCAGGGCGCCCACCAGGTCGCCGGGCTGGATGCCCCGGTCACGCCCCACGGGCAGGAAGAGCTCCACGGAGTCGCCGCTGGGGCCCTTCCCGCCGGCCACGCGGGCCTCGCGGGTGGGCTTGCTGCGCCGCTTCTCCCGGGCCCAGGCAGGGGGCAGGTCCTCGCCGGTGCCCGCCAGCTCCAGGCCTTGCTTCTCCGCCAGCCAGTCCAGCGCAGCGGCCGCGACGGCCTTGGCGTGCATCCCCTGCTCCTCCAGGGTCTCCAGCATGGCGAAGGCGTCGGGGTTGGGCTGGGCGATGCGCTCGCTGAGCAGGGCCTGCAGGATGGCGTGCTGGCGCTGCTGGATCTGCGCGTCGGAGGGGACCTCCACCTGCTCGATCTCGACGCCCAGGTGGCGCTCGATGTCCCGCAGGCGCCGGATCTCCCGCGGGGTGACCAGGCTCATGGCGGTGCCCTCGCGGCCCGCGCGGCCCGTGCGCCCGATGCGGTGCACGTAGCTGGCCCGCTCCATGGGCAGGTCCAGGTTGATGACGTGGGAGATGTGCGCCACGTCGATGCCGCGCGCGGCCACGTCGGTGGCGACCACCACCCGCACGTGCTGGTTCCGCAGGCGCTCGAGCACCCGCTCACGGGCGGCCTGGCTCAGGTCACCGTGCAGCTCCTCGGCGGAGAAGCCGCGCTGGGCCAGGGCCTGGGCGACCTCGGCGCAGCCCAGGCGCGTGCGGGCGAACACCAGCACGCTCTGCATCTCCTCGCTGCGGAAGAAGCGCAGCAGGGCCTCCAGCTTGTGCTTCTGGGGCACCTTCATCCAGAGCTGGCGGATGTGGCCGGCCTCCACGTCACCGGACTCCACCTGCACCACCAGGGGCTCCTGCATGTGGGCCTTGGCGATGCGCGCGATGGGGCCGGGCATGGTCGCGGAGAAAAGGGCGGCCTGGACGCCATCGGGCGCGGCCTCGAACACCTGCTCCACGTCCTCGATGAAGCCCATGCGCAGCATCTCGTCGGCCTCGTCCAGCACCAGCATCTGCAGCTCGGACAGGTCCAGGGCCCCCTTCTCCATCAGGTCCAGCAGGCGGCCGGGCGTGCCGACCACGATCTCCACCCCCCGCTTGAGCGCGCGGAGCTGCGGGCTGTACGCCGAGCCGCCGTAGACGGCCAGGATGCGCAGGTCGGAGCCCCGGGCGAAGGACTCCAGAGCGGTGTGCACCTGCAGCGCCAGCTCGCGCGTGGGGGCGAGCACCAGGCCCACGGGCGGGCGGCCACGGCGGTCCCCCTCATCCAGCAGCGCCAGGTTGAGCAGCGGCAGGCCGAAAGCGGCGGTCTTGCCGGAGCCGGTGCGGGCCCGACCGATGGTGCTGCGGCCCTCCAGCAGCGGCGGGATGCCGGCGGCCTGGATGGGAGTGCAGTGGGTGAACCCCAGGTGCGCGACGGCCTCCTGGAGCGAGGGGGCGAGCCCCAGGGCCTCAAAGGCGAGGCGCTCTTCGGTCTCGGGGGCGTTGTCGGTGCTTTCGGGCATGGGGGGTCCTGGCAAGCGGCGCCCCTATGGGCTTGGGCTGCTGCGCGCCATCCCTGACGCCACAATGGCACCCACCCTCCACGCTGCGGCTATACGGTCTCATGCTCCCTGCACTGCTCAGCTCCCTGGCCTGGCCCCACGCCGGCGGCGAGATCAACGCCATCGACGTCGACAACCCCGACACCGTCGAGGCCAGCTTCGGCCTGGTCCACCGCGCAGAGGCCGGCTGGCGCTGGGTCTGCCACGAGGCCATCACGACCTCAGATGCCCTGTTGACCCCCCGCTATTCCAGCAGCCCCAGCGGCGTGGTCCTGGGGGCCGTCCCCGCCAGCGCCCAGGCCCGCAGCGCTCAGCACACCCTCTACCGCAGCGCCGATCTCTGCACCTGGACCGCCGTCAGCGGCCTGGATGGGCAGATCGTCAGCGACAGCCTGTGGGTCGACGACACGATCGCCCTGGCCGTGACCGCCCCGGAGTCCCAGGACGAATCCGCCGCGCTCTTCCGCAGCAGCGACGGGGCCTTGAGCTTCTCGCAAGTCGCCGAGCTGGGCGTGGGCCGCACCGCCCTCCGGGTCGTCGGGGACGAGCAGACCCTGGCCTGCGTCAGCATCGATCTCCTCACCCCCGAGGATGCCCGCCTGCACACCAGCCAGGATCAAGGCCTGAGCTGGAACGAGGTCACCCTGGACCTGTCCGAGTGGGCGGAAGAGGACCCTCTGGTCGCGAAGGTCCTGGCCGTGGACGGCGAACAGGTCTGGGTCGCGGTCTCCGCCCCCGGAGGGCACGTGCTCCTGCGCAGCGATCTGGAGGGCAACGCCACGCCCCTGCTGACGGTCGGCGGCACCCTCGCGGACGTCTACGTGGACGCGCAGGGCCAGGTCTGGGCCCAGGAGGCCTTCGGCGCGCTCTACCGCCTGGACGGCGAGGCCTTCACCGAGCTGGAGGACGCCCCCGCCAGCCTGGCCCTGGCCGCCCCCACCGACGACGCGCAGCTCACCCTGGCCGGCTCCGCGCTGATCAACGGCGCGCTGCTCCACAGCTACACCCCCGGCGCCGAGCTGGGCGTCCTGCTGGAGCCCTACGAGATTCAGGCCCCCCTGAGCTGCCCCGCCGACAGCGACCAGGCCGTGATCTGCGAGCCGCTCTGGGAGCTGGTCAACCTGCCCCAGCCCCTGGCTCCGGACACGGGCGACAGTGCCTCGCCGGTGGACACGGGTGCAGAGGGGCCCGAGGGCTGCGGGGGCTGTGGCGGTGGGCCAAGCGAGCTCTGGTGGCTCGGTCCCCTCCCCTTCCTGCTGCTGCTGATGCGCCGGAGGGGCGCCCCGTGCTGATGCTCCTGCTGGCCTGCGACACCCAGCCAGACACCGCGCTGCTGGACCCGCAGACCTGCGCCGAGTGCCACCCCGCCCACCACAGCGAGTGGGAAGGAAGCATGCACGCCCACGCCGCCGACGACCCCGTGTTCCGGGCCCTGAACGCCCGCGCGGTCGCCTCTGGCGAGGTCCCCGAGGATTTCTGCGTGCAGTGTCACGCGCCGGTGGCCCTGGCCCTGGGAGAGACCCAGGACGGCCTGAACCTGGACGAGGTCCCCGCCGAGCACCGCGGCGTGGGCTGCGCGTTCTGCCACCAGATCGAGGCCGTCACCGGAGACAACAACGCCGCGCTCACCTGGTCCTTTGACGGCTGGATGCGCGGCGCCCTGGAGGACCCCCTGGACTCCAGCGTGCACCGCAGCCGCTACAGCGCCCTGCTGGACCGGAACGCCGACGAGAGCAGCGCCATGTGCGGGAGCTGCCACGACGTCATGCTCCCCGACGGCCTGCACCTGGAGCGCAGCTACCTGGAGTGGCAGGGCAGCATCTTCGCCGAGGGTCGCTCCCGCCAGGGCTGCGTCCACTGCCACCTGCCCTCGCGCAGCGGCCTCGTGGCGGAGGTCGACGGGGCCCCCGAGCGCCGCGTCCACGACCACAGCATGCCGGCGATCGACGTGGCCTTGATCGACTGGCCCGGCCGCGACGTGCAGCGGGAGGCCATCCAGGCCCAGCTCGACAAGACCCTGGCCGCCGAGCTCTGCGTGAGCCCCGCCGCGGGGGGCAGCCAGGCGCGGGTGAGCCTGGAGAACCTGCTGGCCGGCCACGACTTCCCCAGCGGCGCCAGCCACGACCGCCGCGTGTGGGTCGAGCTGGTCGCGTACTCCGGAGACAGCGTCGTGTTCGAGAGCGGCGTGGTGCCCGACGGCGTCGCCCTGAGCGCGCTCCCGGAGGCCCAGCGCATCGAGCTCCACGACCTCGCCACCACCGCGGACGGCGAGCCGGCCCACGGGATCTCCGACGCTGCCTTCCTGGAAGAGCGCGCGCTGCCCGTCGCTCCCCTCCCCCTGGGCCCCCACAGCCGCACCTGGACCCTGGAGATGCCCGGCGTGGACCCGGACCGCGTGCAGATGCGCGTGCTGCTGCGCCCCCTGGGGCTGGACCTGCTGGACCACCACATCGAGGCCGGGCGCCTGGACCCCAGCCTGCGCGCCGAGGTCCCCACCTTCGAGCTGGCCAGCACCGCCCTCACCTGGGAGAGCGGCGATGCCTGCGTGGGGGCGCTGTCGGAGTAGCGGCCCCGGCGGCGCTCAGGCGTCGACGCAGAGGGGGATGAGGACCAGATCCTCGGTGTCCGCGCACTGCAGGCTCACCTCGATCTCCCAGTAGCCGCCCATGGACAGCTCCAGATCCTCGACCTCCAGCGAGGTCGGGCTGAAGGTGACCTCGCCGACGGAGGATCCGTGACCATGGTCCGGCATCCACGGGGTGACCTGGACGGTGCAGTCCTCACTCTGAGCGGGGTCCAGCTCCAGCTCCCAGCGATTCTCCCCCACCGACACCACGGCGGGATCGGCGCTGAGCAGCGTGAGGGTCACCGCGTCGCCCGAGAAGCTATCGCCGACCTCCAGAGCGCCCGCGCGGGCCTCCTCGTCGCAAGGGGAGGACGCCATCTCCATGTCGTCTTCGCAGCCCAGCAGGGCCATGAGCAGGAGCATCAGCCCTCCTTGGGGGTGATGAGGAAGACCTCGTTGGCGGCGGAGTCCACGACCCACAGCTCGTCGATGGTGGGGGCGCGCAGGCCCTGGATCGCGCCGCTGCCACGCCCGGTGTCCAGCCCGTCCAGGAAGTCGCCGGTCTCCGTCTCGTAGGCGAAGATCCAGCCCGTGGCGTGGTCGGTGACAAAGAGCACGCCGTCCACGAGCGCCAGACCCGAGGGCTGCCCCAGGCCGCGGTCGCTGTCCACGAAGACCTCCAGGACCGCGTCGTCGACCTGGTAGTGGTCGGTTCCGGGCTCCATGATGGGCAGGTCGGCCCCGCGGGTGCCGGTGGTGATGTCCAGGCGCAGGATGCGCTGGTTGGCGGGGTCGGTCAGGTAGAGCCAGCCAGACTCGCTGTCCAGGACCATGTGGGAGGAGACGTCCTCGACGTAGCCGATCTCACCGGCCACGTACTCCGCGGTGATGCCGTCGGAGTGGTCGTCGTAGCCGGGCCCGTGGTCCTCGCCGAAGTCCACGCGGTCGATGGAGCCGTTCAGGCCGTCCACGGTCCAGTAGACGTTGTCCGTCTCCCAGGCGATGCCGGTGCACAGCGGGGTCTCGTGCTGCATGTCCAGGTGGCTGCCCAGGTCGACGGGGCTGTTGTAGAGCTCGCTGAGGTAGTCCACCGCCTCGGGGTTGGACTCGGCGAACACCGCGCGGTCGCTGGACCACAGAGCCGGGCCCATGAAGTCGTTGGGCTCGTAGCGGTCGTTGTAGGTGTTCCGGCTCTCCTGGCAGGTGCCGAAGGTCCCCGGCGCGCCGAAGGAGATGGAGCTGACCTTCTCCATGAAGTGCAGGGCGTAGGGGTCGATCAGGTGCTCGGAGACCTGGCTGTCGGTGCCCGCGTCGTTCGCGACGGTCACGCTGTCATCGGCGAAGTTCACCACCCACAGCTCGCCGGCGACCTCGGGGTTGAACTCCAGGTCCCGGGGGACGTCCAGGCCGTCATCGGCGGTAAGGATGACCCGCATCTGAACGCTCTCGGGCGCGTCCGCATCGGCGGTGCCCAAGACAGCGAGCCCCGCGGTCTGGTCGGGGGTCTCTTCGGTACAGGCGATAAAGGAGAGGAGCAGGAGGGTCATCGGGCCTCTGAGTTGCAATTGATCTGCAGGTAGAGTGCACCAAGCCTGGGGGGTTGCGAAGGTCCTTGGCGGTAAAGACCCTGTCCCCCACCTCCTGGGATGGCTGGCCTCCCGCACCCCTTCAGCGCGAGAGTCCACCGTCGAGGCCTCAGATGGCCATATTCATGATGGTCTCGTAGGCGGACACCACCTTGTTTCGCGCCGTCGACGCAGCCTGCAAGGTGATGTCGGCTTGAGTCAAGGCGATCATGGTCTCGTGGATCCCCGCGTCGCCGGCGGCCAGATCCTGGAGGGCCACGTCGCCCTGGTGCTGGGCCCCGTCCACCTGCTCCAACATGGACTGCAGCGAGTTCTCGAAGTCGCTGGCGCCCTGGACGGCGGTGTTCTTTGCCGGCGCCTGGGCCCCAGGGACCTGGGAGATCTGGGGGAAGCCCGCGGAGATGGCGGAGATGGACATCAGCTACGTCCCAGGGAGATCCCGCGGTTGGCGAGCTCCCGCGTGGCGTCGACCACGGTGGCGTTGGCCTCGTAGCTCCGGGAGGCGGACATCATGTCCACCATCTCGGTCATCGGGTCGATGTCCGGCATGCGGACCATGCCGCGCTCGTCCGCGAACTCGTGGTCGGGGTCAAGGCGCTCGACAAAGCCCTCCCGCTCCTCGATGCCGTCGATCTCGACGGACTGGATGGCCTGGCTCAGGGCGTCCCCGAAGGGGTCGCTGGCCTGGGAGCGCAGGCGCACCACCTTGCGCTGATACGGATTGCCCTGGGCGTCCACGGACTCTGCGTTGGCGATGTTGCTGGAGACCGCCTGCAGGCGCACGCGCTGGGCCGACAGGCCGGTAGATGCGACACCGAGTGTATCAAAGAGACTCACGGGCTCCTCCTTCAACCGCCGCCGTTGGTGGCGGCAAAGCGCAGCATGGCCAGGCGACGGCTCATTCCGTCGGTCAGGGCGTTGAGCTGCAGGGAGTTGGAGAGCATCGCGGCGTTCTCGCGCTCCAGATACACGCTGGAGTTGTCACCGGCCCAGGACAGAGGGTCCTGCTGGATGAGCTCGCCGCTGGCGCTGGCATCCCCCTCCACCGCCGCCATCCCCCCACCCCGCTGACCTGCGGTCCCGACGGCATCCCGGAGGGCGGCGTCGAAGTCCAGGGTGGTGCCCTGGAAGTTGGGGGTGTCGATGTTGGCGAGGTTGGATGCGGTGATCTCGTGCTTCTGGAGCCTCAGCTCGATGGCCCGGGACAGGCCGCCGTGGAGGCTGTCGAAGAGCATGTTGTTGGACATGAGGTCTCCTGGGCTTCGTAGGCGCCATCGGACGGAGACCGGGAGTGTTTAGCGGAAAGTCGAGATTTTGATCGGGGGTATCAGGTGTCAGGTATCGGAGGTCAGGTGTCGGGAGGGTGCCGGGGCGCGGCGACAGGGGACCGGGGACCGGGGACCGCCGATGACGGGCTGGGGGGCTCGGAGCGGGGGTGGCAGCCGACGCTGGGGACGTCGGGGGGAGGGCCTGGCACTCCGTGCGGGCCACAGCAGGCTGCGCCGGAGGGCCGGCCCTGCGAGGAGGCAGGATTCAGGTATCGGGTATCGGGTATCGGGTATCGGGCTTCGCGCAGCGCCCTTCCCGTCGCCGTCCCCACTCTGACACCTGATCTCTGATACCTGAACCCCACCCCGCCTACCCCGCAGGCTGCCAAGGCGCTCCTCCCCTGCACCACCGTCATCGCCGGTCCCCGGTCGCCGGTCGCCGGTCGCCGGTCGCTGCCCCCAACCCTGATACCTCGTACCTGACTGCCTGAGTCGCTACTCAACCCCTCGCCGCCGCGCCGCCAGCTCCGCTCGAAACGCGTCGTCCTCGGAGAGGCCCTTGTAGACCTCCGACCAGAGGTCCTCTTCGCTCTCCAGGGCCTTGGCCAGCATGCCGGGCTCCTGGCCCTCGCTGCGGGCGGCCTGGGCGGCCAGGAAGTTGGCGTAGCGCTGGGTGTGGGGGTCGGGGCTGCGGCCCGCGGCCTCCTCGGCGCTCTTGGCCGCCTTGGCGGCCTCCCCCAGCTCGAGCTGACAGCGCGCCAGCACCAGGTGGGCCTCACCGGTGCGCAGAGGCTGCAGGCCAGGCTCCGGTCGCAGAGCGACGATGGCCTCCAGAGCCTCGGTCGCGCCCAGACAGTCCTCGTTGGCGACGTGCAGTGCAGTGAGAAGTTGGGCCTCCACGCGGTGCTCGGTGGTGCGCTCAGCCCGCTCCCAGGCCGCCAGCCCCTCCTCTTCCTGCCCCAGGGACATGAACACACGCCCCAGCAGGAGCTGACGCTCGCCCTCCAGCTCCCGGGGGGAGCCCTGACCGGCCAGGAAGTCCAGGGTGGCCAGGGCGTCTTCGTGGCGGTCGGCCTCCTCGTAGAGCCGGGCCAGACGCAGCAGGGACGCGGGGTCGCTCTGCCCCAGGCGGGTCTGGATTGCGAAGAGATCGCGCTGGGTGCGCATGGCCTGCTCGGGCAGCCCGGCGGCGTCATAGGCCTCGACGACCAGCCCAAGAGGGGTGGGGTCCAGGATCACGTCCTCCAGAGAGCTGCGGTAGTAGCGCCGATACACGGCGATGAGATCCAGGGTGCGTCCCTGGCGATGCAGAGCCTCCAGGCGACGCACGAGCACCCCCCAGAGCTGCGTGGGCACGGCGTTGGCGCTCGCGACCCGCCGATGGTGATCCACGAGCTGGATGAGCGCATCCGCGGCCGCTTCGTCATCGCCCAGGGTCTCGCCGACCTGGGCCTCCAGGTAGAGCGCCTCGGCGGAGCCCTCCCCTCCCCGCGCGACGAAGGCGTCCAGATCAGGCAGGTGCATGGGCCACTCGCCGGGGCCGGCCTCGACCATGACCAGCATGCGCTGTCGCAGCCAGACGACATCCCCGAGCTCGCCCGCGTGCCCCACAGCGCGCCACATATCGCTGGCCTCGCCCAGCCGGCCTTGGTGCAGGTAGCTGTCGCCCAGCGAAGCCAGGATGTGTCGGCGCAGCGGGTCCTCTTCGGCGACCACAGCGAGCGCGGTCTCGAGCAGGGGCTGGGCCTCGGCGTGGTAGCCATCGGCCTGCAGGAGCTGAGCCGCGAGCAGCAGGTGGAGGGGGTGCCCGGAGCTGTTCGCGAGCACCCGACCGACGGCCGCGGGGGCTGGCTGGGCAGACTCCAAGGACACCAACCCAAGGCACGTGGCGACCTGCTCGGAGCGCGCCCGGGACACCCCCCAAGCCTGCTCACAGGCCTCGCGCGCTGCGTCGATGTCCCCGCTGCGGATCTCCGCCCGGGCGAGCGCCAGCGGCAGCACGTCCCGAGGCCAGGGGGCGTCCAGCGCCATCACGCTGCGGTAGTAGTAGGCCGCCTCCCGGTTGAGCCCCAGGTGCTCGTGGGCCTGGGCGATGCGGTAGCGGGCCGCGGCCTCCACGTAGGGGTCGGGGTGTGTCAGCGCCTCGCGGTAGCGGTCGATGGTGTAGGGCGTCGGGGTCGGGTCGTAGCGCAGGCTGTCCCGGGCCTCGGCGGGGAGGTTGGGGGTCCACACCGGAAATGCCGGGTCCACCTCCTGGGGCTCCAGGGCCAGCGTCGACGCCAGACCACTGAGCGGCTGGAGCGAGGACTTGCTGACCCGCTGCATCGAGCGCTCGGGCGGCGCAGAGAGCAGGGTCTGCAGATCCAGGGCGTCGGGCGTCTGTACGATCACGGGGTTCCCGGGCCGCAGCTCCAACACCCAGGCGCCGGCCTCCTCGCGCCAGGAGCCCACCAGCCCTGGCTCCGTGAGCTGCAGGGTCACCATCCAGCTCCCTCCACCCACGCCGTAGAGGTCGATGGCCTCGACCCCCGGGATGAAGAGGGAGTCGGAGAGCTGGTCGTTGAGCGCATAGGCGCTCTCGTGGATCACCCACTGCTGTCGGGTGGCGGACACCATCGGAAGGGTCTGTACCCGCGCCCGAGGACCGGCTCGCAGCTCGAAGCCCCCGACGGCCGGCTCCTGCCCGTAGGCGAGGCCCAGCAGCAGCCACCAGCCCATCAGAACTGCACCGCGACGCCCGCGCTCAGGCGCCAGGCGGCCAGATCGAAGCCCGAGGGCGCGCGCTGCATGCGCCGACCGCCATAGAACTCCACGGAGATGCCCTGGATCAGCGGCTGGGGAGCGGGAGGTAGCGGCCGCTGGGGCTGAAAGCCGGTGCTCATGCGCAGGCCCATGCGGAGCTCCGCGCCAAGCTTGGCCCCGCTGACCTGGGTCTTGGTCAAGCCCTCGGCGTTCTCCGTGGCCGGGAACTCCTCCTGGAACACCGCCATGCTGGGGCCGACGCCCGCAAAGAGGCTGCCTCGGGACAGGGGGTAGCGGGCCTCGACCAGTGCGCTCACCGGCACGAGCTGGAAGGCGATGCCCTCGCTGCTCAGGGTGTCGGACTCGGTGTTCCAGGCGCTCCCGCCCTGGCGCTTGAAGCCCGCTTCGATGTCCACCACGGCGTAGCGGTGAACCGGCACGACCAGGCCGACGGAGCCCATGAAGACCTCACCGCGGTAGAGGCGCTCCAGGGTCTCATCGTCCCAGGACTCCCCCACCCCGCGGAACACGACGCTGACGCCCTCCTGCTGGAGGGTCTGCTCCGTCTCGGCGAGCACGGACGAGAAGCCACCAGCCTGCTCGACCTCAGCGCTCGGCGCTGACACATCTTGGGGTTCTTGCGACAGGAGGAGGCTAAGGCACAGCACTGCGTTCACGGCGACGCTCCTTGCGCTGGAGGTCCAGGGCCAGGGCGGCCAGCAGGTCCCGATCCGGGTCCGACAGGCGGCCAAAGCCCAGCATCTGTTGGCCATGCGCGGGGAGCGGCTTGACCTGGACCGGCAGTCCCAGCAGTCGCCAGCTCTGGCCCAGCACCACGCCGAGCTGCAGCGTGGCGGGGCCCTCCGGCCAGCTCCCCGAGAGCTCCAGCCCAAAGGGGGTGAGCACCACCGGCCGCCGCTCCAGCACCATCCCGTGCTCGGCGTTGAGCTGGCGGCGCCAGATCCACTCCATCTCCCGCTCCAGGACCTCGACCGCGTCGAGCACCCGCGAGAGGGCCTCCTTGACGCGCTTGTCCCGGCGGGGGGAGAGCAGCTCCACGGCCTCCCGCGCCTCACCAGCGAGCTGGCGGGCCATCAGCGGAGCCATCACGGTCTCCACGGAGTCGTCGCCCGGCCGTACAGCCAGATCGAGCTCTGCGTGGATTCTGTATGAGGTGTCGCGCATGCCCGTCCATCGGACACCCGCCGCGACACTTGAGCCCTAAGCCTTCACGCGCACGCGCTGCCCCTGACTCGCCGATCGCAGGCAGCCGTATCCGCGGGCCACCTTGCGCCCGGTGCCCACCTGCTTGAGCTGCTCCTGGAGGAACTCACGCTGCTCCTGGGCCTCCTCCATCAGCGCGGAGAAGGCCGCTGCCAGCGCGCGCAGATCCGGCTTGGACATCTGCGGAGCCTCCGCCTGGATGGCCTGCGTCAGCGCCCGGATCCGCTCAGGGTCCGGGGTCTCCCCCCCTTGAAGGAGGCGGCGCAGCGCCAAGACCTCCTGTCGCAGGGAAGAGGCGGACACTAGCTGATCTCCTCGACCGCCTCGGTCCAGGCCTCACCCAGGGTCCGGGTCACGCGCAGCACGCCCTCGACGTGGCTGTCGCTGCGGCTCTTGGAGGCCTCGACCAGCTCCCGGATGCACCAGGAGTAGAGGCGCCGGAGCTCCGCGCAGAGCTCCGGGGCGGCAGCGTCATCCAGGGCCATCACCAGCTCGAAGTAGATGCTGCGGACGTGGTGCAGATCCGCCTGGTAGCCGGGGAGATCCTTGGGGTCCCGCTGGAGCGCCGACTCCAGCTTGAGCACAGCGGTGTGCATCAACATCACAAGCACCGCCGACGGGCTCGCGGTTTCCACTCGGGCGGCCTGGTAGGCGTTCAGTCCTCTCACGTGCGTGCTCCGGTCTCAGGGGTCAGGCTTCGATCAGCGCCGACAGGTAGCTCTGGGTGCTCTGCAGCTCGCCGAGCGCGACCTCCATCGAGGTGAACTGGTTCCGCAGTCGCTCCTCGTAGTCGCTCAGGCGGTCCTCAAAGTCGATGATGCTGTTCTCCAGGTCTTCGATGGTGTCCTCCAGGGAGTCCTCCTTGGAGGCCAGGAAGCCATCGCTGCCCAGATAGGTGTCGTCCATCATGTCCACCAGGGCCGCCGCGGGACCGTCCTCGCTGGAGAAGACCTCGACCACGTAGTCGTAGTCCTCGTCCAGCATGTCCTGCAGCTCGCTGCGGTCGAGCTCCAGGTTGCCCGTCTGCAGTGTGCTGATGCCCAGCAGCGCGAAGCTCATGTCCTCGCCGTTGGTGGCCTCGCCCGAGGGCGTGGAGATCATGGAGCCCAGCGTGCTCAGGATCCCCTTGGTGGTCCCCTCTCCAAAGAGGGCACCCTTGATGTCATTGTCGGCGTCGTAATCACTGTTCGCGCCGTGCATCACCCGCAGGCTGTTCCACGCGTCGACGAAGCCCTCGATCTTGTCCATGATCGCTTCGTCGTCGCGGTTGACCGTAACGGTGACCGCCTCGGTGGTCTCCTGCGTCAGCGCCAGATCCAGGCCCGGGATCACGTCGTCGATGACGTTGTCCTCGTGGCTGACCTCGATGTCGTTGACGGTCACCTTGGCGTTCTGGGCCGTGACCTGCTCCGTGAACCCGGGGACGGTGCCCCCCGAGAGCGCCGAGGTGTCGAAGGAGATCGTGTTGTCCTCGCCGGTGTCCTCGCCCATGACGACGAGCTTGTACGGCGTGGAGGCGTCCCCCGTGTCCAGGACGAAGGCCGAGATCCCCTCGACCGCGTCCAGCTCCTCTGCCAGCGAGGAGAGCGTGGTGTCCGAGTCGATGGTGATCTCTACGGGATCGTTGCCCCCATAGGTGACCTCCATCACGCCGGTGGCCAGCACCCCAGCCGTGGACTTGTCCGCGAAGCCCTGCGAGACCTCCATCTCGGCCTTGGCCAACTGTGTGACCTGCACGTCGTAGGCGCCTGGCGTCGCGTCGTTGCCCACGCTGGCGGTGAACCCTGTCTCCGCGCTCTGGGAGACCGTGTATTCACCGAAAGTGTCGGGATCCTGCAGCTCCTCCAGGGAGGTCTGCACCTTGGCCAGGGCGGACTTGAAGTCCCCGACGGCGTCCAGGGTGTCCTGAAAGTCGTCCTTCTGGGAGACCATCTGTTGGCCACGGGTGGCAGAGACAGCCACCAACGAGTTGATCATGGAGGTCGTATCCAACCCCGAGACCACGCCGTCAAGTGAGATGCTGCTCATCTGCTTCACTCCAGAGAACGGGAAGAGTCTTCCCTGTTCATTCACATCGGATCACCGCCCTGGGAACTGAGCACAGAGACGGGAGAAGACCCGAACCACCAGCGAGGTGATCCGGGCCCTTCCCTGCTCAGCAGCTCGGCTCAGATGAGCTGAGCGGCCATGGAGCTCATTCCCTTGGCCTGGGCGAGCACCGAGACGCTCGCCTGCTGCATGATCTGGTTCTTGGTCATCTCAGCGGTCTCCGACGCGAAGTCGGCGTCGCGGATGGCGGACTCAGCGGCCTGCAGGTTGGTGGAGTAGGTCTCCAGGTTGTTCAGGGCGCTGTTGAGCCGGTTCTCGGAGGCACCGAACTTGGACCGGGTGGCCGAGACCGAGTCGATGGCCGTGTCGATCGTGTCGATGGCGGTCTGTGCGCTGGAGGCGGTGGAGAGATCCACCGAGCCGGTGTCCACACCCAGCGCGGAGGCGGTCATGTCGCCCAGGCTGATGGTGATGCGGCTGTCGGCGGAGCCGTCGATGCCGACCTGGACGTCGATCTGGGTGTTGGTGCCGTCCGCCAGGGCGACGCCGTTGAACTCGGTCACGTTGGCGATGCGATCCACCTCGGCGGTGAGCTCCTCGAACTCGTCCTGGATGTAGGCGCGCTCGTCGTCATCGAGGGTCTCGGAGCTGGACTGGACGGCCAGCTCGCGCATGCGCTTGAGGATGGAGCCCGTCTCGTTGGCTGCGCCCTCGGCGGTGGCCAGCAAGGAGATGCCGTCGTTCGTGTTGCGCTTGGCGACATCGGCGGAGCGGCTGGCAGCCTCCAGGTTCTCGGCCACAGCCAGACCAGCAGCGTCGTCGGCAGCCTTGCTGACGCGGAGCCCACTGGAGAGCTTGCGGAAGCTGCTGGACAGCGACCGGGTGTTGCGGTTGAGCGCGGTTCCCGCCTGAAGCGCGCTGACGTTGGTGTTGACGGTCAAGGCCATTGCCTGTTCTCCTCGTTGGTTGCGAGCCGATGTCCGCGAAAACATCTCCGGCTCACCCCCAGCGATCGGAATCGCGGGAAAAAGGCATGACCCCCCAGGGCCAAAAAAAGATCGTCTCCCCCATCATCTCCTACAGTTCTACAGGGTCGCGGTCGGGGTCGCTCCGCATGCGCCCCCAAACGCAAGAAAGGAGCGCCCCCTTGCGGGGACGCTCCTTGGTGTGTCAGCGGGAACCGTCGGCTTAGCCGATGAGGTTCAGTGCACCCTGGCTGACGGTCTTGGCCTGGGCGAGCACCGAGGTGCTGGCCTGCTGCATGATCTGGTTCTTGCTCATCTCGGCCGTCTCGTAGGCGAAGTCGGCGTCACGGATGCGGGACTCTGCGGCCTGCAGGTTCTCGGAGTAGGTCTCCAGGTTGTTCAGGGCCGAGTTCATCCGGTTCTCCACCGCACCGAACTTGGAGCGGTAGGAGGAGACGCTGTCGATCGCCGTGTCGATGGTGTCGATGGCGGTGCGAGCGGACGCGGCGGTGGACAGGTCCACGCTGCCGGTGTCCACGCCCAGGGTGGACGCGGTCAGGTCACCCAGGGTGATGGTGATGCGGTCGTTCGCCGAGTTCATGACGCCGACCTGCACCTCGAGCTGGGTGTTGGTGCCGTCAGCCAGGGCGATGCCGTTGAACTCGGTCACCGCGCTGATGCGGTCCACCTCCTCCGACAGCTCGGTGAGCTCGTCCTGGATGTAGGTGCGCTCCTCATCGTCCAGGGTGTCCGAGCTGGACTGCACAGCCAGCTCGCGCATGCGCTTGAGGATGTTGCCGACCTCGGAGGCGGCGCCCTCAGCGGTGGAGATGATGGAGATGCCGTCGTTGGTGTTGCGCATGGCAACGTCCGCGGAGCGGCTCGCGGCCTCCAGGTTCTCCGCCACGGCCAGGCCGGCGGCGTCGTCAGCGGCCTTGCTGACGCGCAGACCGGAGCTGATCTTGCGGAAGCTGTTGGACAGCGAACGCGTGTTCTTGTTCAGGTTGTTGATCGCGTTGTTGGACGCGGTGTTGGTGTTGACAACCAGTGCCATTTCGGGTTCCTCCTAGGAGTCGGTCTTGTCGTCGTCGTCGTAGAAGCCGCCCGGTTTTTTCCTCGAAACCTTGCGTCCTCAAGGTTCCTCTCGGATCCCAGGGAGGGGGTGTTTTAGGAAAAACAGCGATCCCCTCTCAACAAGAGATCGCCTTTCTCCGAGCCCCACCCCCCAAACACAAAAAAGGGCGCGCCCAGAGGCACGCCCTCGCAGCCACTCCCAGAGGCCTCAGAGGTACTCGAAGAGCTTCCCGGTCGAGGACGCAGCGCCCACCTGAAGGGCCGCGTTGTAGCTCTGCTGCAGCTCGTTGAGCCGCGTGTAGGTCTCCGTCTCGTCGATCTGGGCGATGGCGTTGTACTCGGCGACCAGGATGGAGTGGATGTTCCCCGCGGTCTCCTCGGCGTCCTCCGTCATCTTCTGCTCATGTCCCACCTGCTGGCGGGCTGCGGAGAGCTGGTTGAAGGCGTCCTCCAGATCCGAGAGCAGCGCGAAGACTGTGTCGGGGTCGTCCGCGTCGAGCGCCGCGGCGACGTCCTCGAGCACCTGGAATGTGTCCACCGTGCCCTGGAACACCTCACTGCCGTCCCAGCCGGTCTCCGTCCAGAGGTTCGAGGCGATCCGGGTCTCCGGGCTGTTGTTCCCCCCTTGATACGTAAAGGTCGCGTCGAAGGCCTCCCCGTCGTAGTTCTCACCCGCGAAGATGTATCGCTCCCCGATGCGGGTGTTAGCGACCGCGAGCAGCGACTCGGAGAGCCCCTGCACCTCTACCGCCATCGCCGAGCGGGAGGTCGCGTCGTAGCCCTCGGAGGCGCCCGCGACCGCGATCTCCTTGGCCCGCTTGAAGATCTCCGA
This sequence comes from Myxococcota bacterium, assembly GCA_036229005.1. Classification (GTDB taxonomy): domain Bacteria; phylum Myxococcota_A; class UBA796; order UBA796; family CAJQPC01; genus CAJQPC01. The sequence goes on along the minus strand of JAZAMN010000003.1, from coordinate 15,108 downwards.
GGCCTGGGCGAGAGCGTCATCGCCGCTGGACTGAAAGCTCAGCGCGCGGCTGATGTTGTCCTCGAACTCGGCCTGATCGTCGATCACGCCCTGAAGCTTGATCGCCGTGGCGACCTCGGCTGGGCCATCGCTGGGGCGGTTGTAGCGCAGGCCAGTGATGGCCTGCGTCTCCGTCTTCCGGATCTGGGTGGTGAGCTGCCCAAGCTCGGAGGTCAGCAGCCGGCTCATGGACCCTTGGGTCGTGCGATAGATGTTCATCAGACCACCTGAATCAGGGTTTCAAAGAGGGTCTGGCTGGTCCGGAGAACCTTGGCTGCGGCCTGATAGGCGGCCTGGAACTCGATGAGGCTGGCCGCCTCCTCGTCCAGATCCACCCCGGAGATGGCATCGCGCATCCCCTGCAGGTCCTCCTGGATCACCGCCTGTTGCTCGCTGGTCCGGAGCGCGCTGGCCGTGTCATCGCCCACCTCGGTGAGCAGCCGCAGCACCGACTCCCCGCCGCTGATCCCGCCGGTGTAGACCGTGTCGGCCTCCATCTCCACCATCAGGCGCAGGTTGTCCCCGTCACCCGCGGCGCCCGCTGCGCTGCCCGCGAACGCGAACAGCTCGGGATCGTTGAGCAGGTCGACGTTGAAGGAGAAGCTCTCCGAGATGTGGTCGCCACCCGTGGCGGTCTGGAACCAGTCCCCGCCCGCGGCGCCGCTGCGGTCGAACCCGGCGGCGTGCTGGGTGTTGAACTGGGTCTCGATCTCGGAGACGAAGGTGTCCAGATCGTCCAGGTAGCCCTCGACGCGGTCCAGCGCCTTGGACATGCCCCCGAGCCGCCCGCCGGCGGCGCCGCTGACCTCGACGCGTCCAGAGTCCACCTCCAGCCACAGGCTCACCTCGCCAGGGTCCTGCTCCAGGCTGAGCTCCCGGGACTCGATGCCGTTGACCAGCGTGTGGCCTCCCAGCAACACCGTCGCGCTGCCGTCCTGCTCGATGAAGTAGTCGATGCCCACGAGCTGCGCGAGCTCCTGGAGTTCGCGGTCGCGCTGGTCCAGCAGATCGGACGCGTCCCCCTGTGAGTGGATCACGCGCTCGTTGAGCTGCGCGACCTTCTGCACCCGGTCGTTCACCTCGCTCATGGCATCAGCGATGCGGTCCTGGACCTGCTCCTGCAGATCCACGATGGAGCTCGCGGTGCGCGCCAGGCTGGTCGCGAAGGCATCACTCGCCGAGGCCACGGCCCTGCGCAGGCTGGCATCGGCGGGGTCCGCGGTGGCTTGGGTCAGGGAGTCGTAGACCTCCTGAAGCATGGTCGGCAGGCCGTCGATCTCCGCGTCGTTGAACCACGCCTCCGCCAGGGTGAGCACCTCATACTCAGCCTCGGCGAAGGACTGGTCGCCCATGGTCCCCACGAGCTGGCGGGCCACGAACTCATCGGCAGCCCGCTCCACGCCCGTGACGCTGACACCCGTGCCCCGGTACACGCTCCCCAGCCGCACCGGGTCGCTGTTGCTCAGGTCCGCGGTGCGCCGCGAGTACCCGTCGGTCGAGGCGTTCGCCACGTTGTTCGCCGCCGTGTCGATCTGGACGCTCGCGGCGCGCAGACCGGTCTGGGCGGTCGACAGCGTGGAGATCACCCCCACTTGGGGCCTCCCTTGGGCCGACCGTAGGTCGTCTCCCCGCCGCTGAGCGCCTGGCCCAGCGAGTCGTTCACCATGGTCACCACCACCGCCAGCCGCTCCTCGAGCGCGACCAGGGCCTCGATTCGGGGGCGCAGCGCCGCCTTCTCGTCATCGCTGAGGGCCCAGAGCTCCTCCTGCTGGAGCTCGACCTCCAGCTCAAAGAGCAGATCCGCCCGCTCCTGGGAGCTCTGGTCCAGCGCCTGGGCGTCCAGGGCCCGCGCGGCCGAGAGCTGGCGCTCGGTGACAGCCAGCAGCTCGTCCAGCAGCCCGGCGGCGCTCACAGCTCCGCCAGCAAGCCGTCCAGGACCTTGTCCATGTCCACGGACGACTCCAGGCTTCCATCCGCGATGGCCGCCTTCATCTCGTTGACCAGATCCATGCGCACGCCGGCGGGCTCATCCGCCTGCGCCTGCATCTCCTGGATCCAGGATGCGGTCCCGGACAGCTTCACACCCCCAGTTGGGGCGCTGCTCCGGGCCGCGGGCTGGGCGCGGGTGGGGCCGCTCTGCAGTCGCAGGACGTGGGCCAGGCCGTCGATCTTCATGGGGAGCCTCCGAATCCGGGGGTACATCGACCTCTACGGACTCAGAGATCGGGACTTTAGGGATTGTGATCGTGATCCGATCCCTCGGCCCCTTCTCGGCGCTTCAAGGGCAAATGCTCCCTGGGATCCACAGCCTCCCCGTCCACCCGGATCTCCAGGTGCAGGTGGGGCCCCGTCGAGTCGCCGCTGTTGCCCACGAGCGCAACCACCTGGCCCGGATCCACCCGATCACCGGGCGACACCAGGATGGCCTCGCAGTGCGCGTAGCGGCTGACCATGCCGTCCTCGTGCTGGATCTCCAGCAGCCGGCCGTAGCCCCCCTCGGTCTCCCGGACGCGCAGCACGGTGCCCTCGCGGACGGGGTGGATGTCGCTCCCCATGGGGGCCGGGATGTCGACGCCGTGGTGCATGCGTCGATCCCCGTGCACCGGGTGTGCCTCGCGCATCCCGTAGTCGCTGGAGATGCGGTCAAAGCCTGGCACCGGCCACGCGACCGCAGGCCCGGGCACATTCCAGGGGATGTCCATTCCCCCCGACTCCACCAGCGAGGTCGCCATCGCCTCATCGAAGATCCCCGCGAAGGCGTCCGAGAAGGGGCCGCCCATCACGTCCTCGGGGAGCGACTCCCGGAGCTGCTTGACCATCACCCGGGCGAACTGCTCCTGCACGAGCCGCTTGGGGCTCTTGCTCCGGTCGAGCTGGGGAGCGGAGGAGAGGATGGGCGCTGCGGGCTTCACTGGATCACCAACTCCCCCTCCAGGGCACCCGCTGCATCGATGGCCTGAAGGATGCTGACGAGGTCACGCGGCTTCATCCCCATCGCGTTGAGGGCATCGACGAGGTCCTCGATGGTGCCCCCCGACACCACGGAGAGCTCGCCCCCCTCTTCGGAGACGGAGATGGTGGAGTTCGTCACCACCACCGGCGTGGGTGCCTCTCCCACCGTGATCTCAGGGCCCTCAGCGACCTCGGTCTGGGCGTCGATCTCGATCAGCAGGTTCCCGTGGGCGATGGCGACCGGCTGGATGTGCACATCGCCGCCCACCACCACGGTCCCGGTGCGCTCGTTGATCACCACCCGCGCCACGGAGTCCACGCCCACCTCGAGCTGCTCGAACTCCGCCATGAAGAGAACAAAGCTCTGCTTGTGGCTCTCGGGGACCTGCAGCACCAGGCTGCGGCTGTCCCGAGGCCAGGCCACCCCCGGCCCAAAGTACGCGTTCACGGTGTCGGTGAGCCGCTGCATGGTCGTGAAGTCCGGCTGATCCAGGATGAACTCCACCTGCTCGGTGTCGAAGTAGTCGCGGGCCAGGGGGTGCGCCTGGATCACCTGCGCCGCCCCCGGAGCCGAGGCCACGGTGGGGTGGTTCTTGACGCTGCTGTCACCCTTCCCGGAGTCCGCGCTCACGCTGCCGGTGCTCAGCGGACCGCTCGCGATCGCGAAAACCCCGGCCTCCCGGTTGGCCGCGTACAGCCGCGTGTCCATCAGGCTGCCGTTGGACAGCGACTTGGCGTCCCCCATCGCGGAGACCCGGACGTCCAGGTTCGTGTTGGGCCGGGCGTCCACCGGCATCTCCGCCTGTACCAGCACCAGCGCCACGTTCTTGGACTGGATGTCGTCCACGCCGATGGCGATGCCCATGGACTGCAGCTCCCGGACGAGCTGCTCGGTCATGCCGATGTTCCGCGGTGAGTCGCCCGTCCCGTTCAGGCCGACCACCAGCCCAACGCCCTGGAGCTTGGCGTCGTCGGTCCCGTACAGGTAGCCGAGCTCCTTGACGCGGGCGGCCTCGGCCGGAGTGCAGAGGGCGGGGATCAGGGCGAGCAGAAGGGACAGCATGTTGGGTCCTCCGCTCTCGCCATCGGACGGAGGTCCCCGCGCTTTAGCCCTGAATCGCGAACTCTCTCTGGCTCCGCGCCCAGGCCCACACGCTCAGAAGGGCCAGGCGTGGTCCATCACGCGCGTCCCCCACCCCGGCGCCTGACGGTCGTCCACCACACCCTGCCCTGACACATGCACGCGGCTCTCCGCGAGGCGGTCCGACGAGATGGTGTTGTCCCCCTTGATGTCCTGGGGACGCACCACGCCGTGCAGCACGACCATCTGCGTCTCCCCGTTCACCAGGACCTCCTTGTAGCCCTCGATTTTGAGGTTCCCGCCGGGCAGGATCTCCACGACGGTGCAGGTCAGGGTGGTGCTCAGGGCGTTCTCGCGGCTGGTGGTGCCGTTGCCGGCGAAGGTGGAGTCATTGCTGGCCTCAACACCCAGTTCTCCCGACTCGATCTCCATCGTCGGGTTCGCGATCAGGACCTGAGAGACCAAGCCCAGGAGCGCACCAACGCGGGTGCTCTGTCCCGTGCTCCGGCCGGTCGTCGTCGCCGCCGTCACCTCGGTCTGCAGAGCGTCGTACACCTCGACCGTGACCAGATCCCCGACCTCGTGGCTGTTCCAGCGGTTGTGCTCCTCGGAATACAGAGACGCACCTCGCTGGGAGGTCTCCCGGCTGGCGATCTGTGGCCGCTGGATGGGATCGGGAGAGGTGGACCCTGGTTGCTCGGAGCCCAGATCCTCACCTCCCTCCTGCGGACTCCCCTCCGCCTCTGTCGCACTCTCATCCACCAGCGAGGTCTCCTCGGCGCTGTCCGAGCCCGACTCCGCTGCGCTCTCCTGCGCATCCGGGGCGGCCTCGGTGACTGGGGCGGGATCCTGTGCGAGCAGGGCCATCATCAAGAGCTTCATGACTGTCTCCGGTCTCAGGGGATGACGACCAGGCCGGAGGGAGCGAGCACGCCCTCCACCGCCTTGCCGCTCTCGGTGTTCAGGGCGCGGACGGGCTGGCCGACGCGGCCATCCTCCAGGAGCTCTCCGGGGGTCTCCAGCACAACGGGCCCCCGCTGGACCCGCAGGGTCACCTGGGCGCCCTCCAACAGATCCGCCTCAAAGGATGCGTTTCGCTGGGTGAGCACATCGCCGGAGTCCACCCGCAGCCGCGCCACGGGGGCGCCCTCGGGCAGGTAGGGGTCACACTCCCAGACGGGAAGCAGCACGCGCTGGGTCACGATGCGCTCGCCCCGATCGGCAGGCGCGGTCGCCACCCACCCCCAGCCCAGCACATCCATGTCGGGCCGCAGGGTGTATCGGCCCACCCGCGCACCCTGCTGATACACATTGAGCTGCAGGCTGGGGTTCGGAGTGCAGGGGTCCCCGCTCCAGTGGAGCTCGGCGTCGGCGGGCGGGTCGACGACCCAGGCCAGGCCCAGGACCTCCACATGGACCTGCTCCGCGCTGCACTGGAGCTGCGCGTAGGTCTCCAGGCTCTCCGCCACGCGGGCGTGGGAGAGCGGGGGGGAGTCAGCGGCCAGCAGCAGCGCCAGGAACATGCATCACCGCTTGAGGTTCGCGGTGGTCTGCAGGGCCTCGTCCGAGGCCTGGATCACCTTGGAGGTGAGCTCGAAGGCGCGCTGCGCCTGGATCATGTCGATCAGCTCGACGGCGACGTCCACGTTGGAGCCCTCGAGCATGTACTGGTTCACGGTGGTCTCCCCCGTCCCCAGGGTGAGCTGGGTGGCCTCTCCCGAGGTGTTGCTGGCCTGGAAGAGGTTGCCGCCGACCGCGGAGAGGCCGCCGGGGTTGGCGAAGTCGGCCACCTCGATGATCCCCAGGGACTGGACGCTGTTGTCGCTCAGGGTCTCAAGGACCTCGCCGTCGTCGTTGACGACGAGGGACTTCATGTCCGGAGAGACCGCACCGACCCCCTGGACCACCAGCCCACCGTTGGTGATCAGCTCCCCCTCGCTGGAGAGCTGGAAGCTGCCGTCGCGGGTGTAGAACTCGTTGCCATCCTGGTCCATGACCTTGAAGTAGCCGCGCCCCTCGATGGCCATGTCCGTGGCCGACGAGGTCGTGACCATGGTCCCGGCCTTGTGGTTCCGGTAGTTGCCCACGACCTTGGTGCCGCTGCCGACCCGCACGGTGCCCTGGGCGTCGCCCTGGATGCCGCCGCCGGTGACCTCCTGGTAGTAGAGGTCCTGGAAGGCGACCGAGCTGCGCTTGAAGCCTGTGGTGCCGACGTTGGCCATGTTGTTGGCGATGTTGTCCAGCTGGGTCTGCTGGGCGCTCATGCCGGTGGCGGCGGTGTAGAGGGCCTTCATTTGGGACTCCCGTTGCGGGCGGAGGTTCGATCCATCTCTTCGCTGGCCTGGAGGGCCTTCTGGGCGATCTCCATGCGCCGGCTGGCCATGATCAGGTCGACCATGGCCTCCATCGGGTTCACGTTGGAGCGCTCCAGGTGGCCCGGCTCGATGCTGCCTGTCGCATCCTGCAGCGCACCCACCGGGCGGTAGGTGCTGACGCCCAGGGGCTCCAGCTCCTCGGCTGCAGCCAGGCGAATGCGCCCGACGACCTCGCCGGCCTGGGACACATTGCCGAGCTGATCGATGGAGAGGTCCAGCGAGGGATCCACCTGCAGGGGGCCGTCTTCGCCAAGCAGGGGGAGCCCCGCTGCAAGCAGGGTGCCGTCCTCAGACATCTGGAGCTTGCCGTTTCGGGTCAGCAGCTCTTCGCCGCCGCCGTCCACGACCAACCACCCCTGCCCCGTGACCGCTACGTGCAGCGGATCGCCGGTGCGCTCGAGGGAGCCTTCGCTCAGGTCCAGGCCGATGTCCTCGATGGCGGCGCGGGTGGGCGAGAGCTCGCCATCCGGCGGGTTGGCGTCCACGACAAAGCGCACGTCCTGCGCCTTGAAGCCGTGGGTGCTCAGGTTGGCCACGTTGTTGGAGACCACCTCGAGCTGCCGCCACGCCGTCATCGCGCCGTGGTAGCCGGTGTAGATGTCCCGGCTCATTGCAGCAGCCCCAGGTCTTCGTCATCCAGGCGCTGGCTGAGCTTCTTGCGGAGCCGGCCGCGGGCCTTGGAGAGGATCTGGCTGATGCGGGAGGGGGTGACCTCGTAGACAAGGGCGATCTCGGCCAGCGAGAGCTCCTTGCCGTAGTACATCAGGATGCAGTGGCGCTCGCGCTCGGGCAGCTCGCCGATGGCGGTCTGGAGCTCGCCGCGAAGCCAGTCCACGTCCATGGGGCGGTCCGGGAGCTCGGCGTCGGGGTCGAAGAGCTGCTCGGAGAGGCTGCGGGACTCCTCGTCTCCGGTCTGGGAGTCCAGAGAGACGTGGGAGATGGGCGCGACGCGCTCCATGGCGATCCAGTAGTCCTCAAGCTCGATCCCCAGCTCGTCGGCGATCTCCTGGGCCTCAGCGGGGCGGCCAAGGCGCTTGCGCAGGTCCACAGTGGCGGACTCAACGCGCCTCGCGAGCTGGCGGCGGCGGCGGGAGAAGGTGTCCCCTGCCCGCAGGGCGTCCAGCATCGCGCCCCGGATCCGGTACTCGGCGTAGGTCGAGAACTGGATGTTCCGAGAGCCGTCATAGCGGTCGAAGGCCTCCAGCAGGCCGATGGCCCCGTAGGAGATCAGGTCTCCCATCTCGACGCCGCTGTCGTCCGGCAGGCGCTCCATGAGCCGGCGCGCCAGGAGCTGCACCTTGCCCTGGAAGTGCACGCAGCACTCGTTCCGCGTCATCCCATCGATGCGACGCTCGGCGCTCTGGACGTAGGCATTTCGGGTAGCAGCTCGGAGCACCTTGACCTCCTGGAGGGGGGCGGCCAGGACCAACTCCTGGCGGTGCTCTCGAATCGGACTGCCATCCACCGCCTTGAGACAGAAAAGGGGCCCCGCGGGGCCCCTGTGTTCCTTGAAAGATGTGACAGCTTTCCTTTCAAGCGTCCGCGGCGGCTCGCTTGAAGCGGATGTGATCTTCGGTCTTGAGCGGGGTCATCGGCAGGATCTCCATGGGGGAGACCACCCGCACCCGGGGCAGATACAAGCTCAGGATCTGTCGCATCGGCCCCCGCATGAGCGGCGGCGCGAGCACTGCCAGCTCGGACGCTCCCGTCCACCCCTCCGTGGCGGTCTTCACGGACTGGACCAGGCGACTGGTCTTCACCGGATCCAGGTCCAGGCGGGGCCGCCCTCCCTCTCCCGAGAAGGCCTCACTGAGTGCCTTCTGGGCGTCGGGGGCGAGGCCGATCACGTGGACCACTCCCTCTTCGTCCGCGATGCGGCGGGTGATCTGACGCGCCAGGCGCTGACGCACAAACTCGGTCAGCAGCTCGGCGTCCTTGGTGCGCTCAGCGCTCTCCGCCAGCGCCTCCAGGATGGAGGTCACGTCCCGCACCGAGATGCCCTCCTTGAGCAGGTTGCGCATCACGCGGAGCACCTGAGCGCGGCTGAGTACGCCGGGGATCAGGTCCTCGACCAGCTTGGGGCTGTCCTCCCCCACCCGCTCCAGCACCCGGCCGAGCTGGTTGGCCGAGAAGAGCTCGTGGGCGTGCAGGTGGATCAGCTCGGAGATGTGGGTGCTGAGCACGGCCGGGACGTCCACCACCGTGTAGCCCTTGGCCCGCGCGCCCAGGACGTGCTTGCCCTGGATCCAGTACGCCGGCATGCCGTAGACCGGATCGGTGGTCTCGATGCCCCGCAGCTTGCCGCTGACCTGCCCGGGGGCCATCGCCAGGTGCTGGCGGGGGTAGACCTTGCCGCGCCCGATCTCCTCGCCGCGCAGGCGGATCACGTAGGTGCCGCCGGAGAGCTTGGCGTCATCACAGAGGTGCACGCTGGGCACCACGATGCCCAGGTCCTGGGCGAACTGGTTGCGCAGGCGCTGGATGGCCTCGACCAGGGTGCCACCCTTGGCCTCGTCGACCAGGTAGAGCAGATCCAGGCCGATCTCCACCGACAGAGGCTCGACGTTGAGCATGTCTTCCGGCCCAAGGGGCCGCGCCGCCCGGGTCTTCTCCTCCTCCTCCTCGGCGTCCTCGGGCTCCTCACCGCCGCGCTTGCGCATCTGCCAGGCGACGACGCCCACCACACCCCCCAGCAGCGCGAAGGGCAGGCGCAGGCCGGGGATCAGCGCGAAGCCCCCCAGCGCGCCCGCGAGCAGGCCGATGGTGCGCGGGCTGGCAAAGAGCTGCGCGCCGAACTGGTCGTCCAGGCGCGAGTCCTTGAGGTCGGGGACGCGGGTGACCAACAGGCCGGCGGCGGCGGACACGATCAGCGCGGGGATCTGGCCGACCAGGCCATCGCCGATGGTCAGCAGGGTGTAGGTCTCCACCGCCTGGGACAGCGGCATCCCGTGCTGGATCACGCCGATGAACATGCCGCCCAGCACGTTGACCAGGGTGATCACGATGCCGGCGATCGCGTCGCCCTTGATGAACTTGGAGGCGCCGTCCATGGAGCCGAAGAAGTTGGCCTCGCGGGCGACCTCGGCGCGGCGGGCCTTGGCCTGCTTCTCGTCGATCATGCCGGCGTTGAGCTCGGCGTCGATCGCCATCTGCTTGCCGGGCATCGCGTCCAAGGTGAAGCGCGCGCTGACCTCGGCCACGCGACCCGCGCCCTTGTTGATGACCATGAAGTTGATGATCACCAGGATGGCGAACACGACGATGCCGACCGCGTAGTTGCCGCCGACCACGACCCGCCCGAAGGCTTCGATGATCCGCCCTGCCGACGCGGTCCCCTCCCCGCTCGAGAGCAGGATCAGGCGCGTGCTGGCCACGTTCAGGGACAGCCGGAACAGGGTGGTCACCAGCAGCAGGCTGGGGAACACGGAGAGGTCCAGGGCCTTCTTCACGCTCAGCGTGGTCAGGAAGACCAGCAGGGCGACCGCGAAGCTGGTGGCCAGGAGCATGTCCAGGACCCACCCCGGCAGCGGCATGACCATGATGCCCAGCAGGGCGAGGCCGGCCACCGCCAGAGCGATGTCGCTGTGTCCTTTGATGCGGGAGATGAGGCTGGAGATGCTGTCCACAGAGGTCCTCTCGCTGGGCGCAATCGGCCCACCCAGCCCAGGCTTGAGCGGAAAAGGACGCTGCAAGGGGTGTCCCGGACCCTGTCGTTCTCCGCTCAAGGCTTTGGCTCAGGAGCCGAAGAGAAGAGCGAACCCCTTGGGAGGCAGGATGATCCCCAGTCCCAGCCCGAACCTCCTCGAGATCATTCGCTACGCGTGGTCCCGTGACTGCTCCACCCAGGAGCTCTCCCGTCGTGTACAGGAGGAAGAGGCGCTCTCCAGCACCTTGCTCCAGTTCGTGGGCAAGAAACACAACAACCTGGGCCAGGAGATCACCACGGCCTCCCGCGCGACGCTCCTGCTGGGCTCCAAGGCCGTCGGGAGCATCGCCGCCTGGGTCGCCGTGGCGCACGCGATAAACGAAGCGGACGTCGACCCCGTGGCCGTGGAGATGCTCTACGAGGACGCCCTGCGGCGCTCCGCCGCGCTGATGATCCTCGCCCGCAAGAACGAGGCCATCCCCGAAGAGCACGCCGCAGCGATCGGCATGTTCCTGGAGCTGGGCCGGGTCGAGCTGATCTGTCAGGACACCACCCGCGTGATCTGGATGGATGGCCTGCGCGCCAGCACCGGTGAGTCCCGCCTCTACAAGGAGCGGGAGCACCTGGGCGCCACCCACCTGGAGGCCTTCAAGGCCATCGCCCGCCGCTGGTCCCTGCCCGAAGAGATCACCGAGCCGGTCCTCAACCACCACGAGGACAACGCCAGCGTGGCGGCCAACATGGCCCGGTGCGCGGACGTCATGGCGGAGGTCTACACCGCCGCCGAGCCCGCGGAGGCCCTCGCCACCGCCAAGGTCATCCTGCACGAGCGCCTGGGGATCGATCCCGAGAAGGTCTACGGCATGGTCGCGGCCCTCGCGGATCGCGTCGAGGAGGCCGGCTGGCTGCTGGGCATCCCCCCTCGGGATCAGCCGGAGCTGTCCGAGATCCTCTCGCAGCATGACGACAACTACGAAGAGATGTCCCGCGAGCAGCTCCTCAAGCTGATCGAGAACCACAAGCGCGAGTCCAAGGAAGCGCAGCTCAAGATCGAGGAGCTCAAGGGCCGCCTGGTGGACCTCAAGTCCAAGGATCCCCTCACGGGCCTGTACAACCGCCAGGCCTACTTCGCCCGCCTCCGCCGGGAGGTCGAGGGGGCCCGGGGACGCCAGGGCTCGCTCTCGCTGCTGGTCGTGGACATAGACATGCTGGAGGAGCAGAACGACTGCCACGGCGTGGACATGGGCGACGCCATCCTGCAGCGCGTGGGTGAGCTCATGGCCCAGGCCTGCGAAGAGCGGGACATCGCGGCCCGCGTCGGCGGAGATGAGTTCGCGCTGGTGCTCTGGAACCGCAACGCCCCCAAGGCCCGCCTGGCCGCCGAGCGCCTGCGCGCCGCGATCGAGAGCGCCAAGGTCGACCACGAGGGCAGCCGCGCCCGCCTGAGCGCCTCGATCGTGGGCATCACCCTGGAGGACCTCAAGCAGCCGGACGCCGACCTGATGCACCGCCGCGCGATGGAGTCGCTGGAGCGCATCAAGGGCAGCAACCGCACCGCCTGGGCCGCCTGAACCCTGGGGCGCGGGGCGGTTAGCTTCCCCTCAAGGAGGCGCCCCATGCCCACGCCCGACTTTGCGCAGCTCTCCCTCCAGCACCTGCAGGCCGTCGTCGCCATCGACTCGGCCTCGGACGAGCGCTCCCAGAGCATCCCCACCACCCCGGGCCAGACCCGCCTCGCGGACCACCTGGCCGAGTTCTTTGGGGGAATCGCCGGCGTACAGGTCGAGCGCGACGCCTTCTCCAACGTGATCTGCAGCCTGCCCGGGCGGGGTGCGGGCGCCGACAAGGCCCCCGTCGCGCTGATGATCCACCTGGACACGGCCCGCGGAACCCACCCGGTCACCTCGCTGGCGGTCACGGGTCCCTGGGAGGGTGGACCGGTCCCCTACCCCAAGGCGGTGGACCTGCAGGTGGACATCGCCAGCTACCCCTCCCTCTCCCAGTACAAGGGGCACCGTCTGGTCCACGGCCCCGGCGACGCGCCCTTCGGCCTGGACGACAAGCTGGGCCTGGCCCACGCCATGACCCTGTTCAAGGCCCTGGAGGCGATGCCGGAGATCGAGCATCCCCCCTTGATCTTCGTCGGCCGCCCGGACGAAGAGGTCGGCCGCACCGAGGCCCTGATCGCCCTCTCCAAGACCCTCGCCGAGCGCGGCGTCAAGCTGGGCTACACCCTGGACGGCCTGGACCCCTTCGAGGTCAACGTCGAGAACTTCGACGCCGCCGGCGCCTGGATCCGCTTCGTCGGCGACGGCTCCGTGCACCCCGGTCAGGGCTTCACTCTGCGCCTGGGCGGCGTGAACACCCACGGGGCCACCGCCAAGGCCGAGGGACACCGCTCCGCCCTGCGCTTTGCCGTGGAGATCCAACAGCGCTGCAAGGAGGAGGGGGTCTCCGCCCACTTCTCCAGCTTCGTGTCCAACCCCGAGCGCGACTGTGATGCGGTCTGCATCCTTGCAGTCCAGCCCGCCGACGAGGACAGGCTGTGGGAGATCGCCCGCCAGGTCGTCTCACCCCACCGCTCCCGAGGCGCCAGCGTAGAGCTCGCCATGGGTGGGGATCCGCCCCCCGAGCACGGCGTGGCCCAGGCGCTGGACTGGATCGCCGCCTTCTACGCCTCCGACCCCGGCTTCGTGCTCTGGGCCGAGGAGAGCGACGGCCGCCAGGGCTACACCGCGGCCTACCGCGCCCTCCCCCACGGGCCCTCGGGCCTGCAGGTGGACCTGCGCATCCGCGACTTCGGCGAGGACCGCCGCAAGGCCCGAATCGAGCACATCGAGCGCATGGCCGGCGACCAGCCCTGGGAGTGGACCCTGCAGTACGACAACATGGGCCGCCACCTGGCCGATTGCCCGGAGCTGGTGGACCACGCGATGGCCGCCGCCCAGGCCGCCGGCGTGCAGGCCAAGGTGCAGCCCATCCGCGGCGGGACCGGCATCGACCCCTTCCTGAGCGAGGGGGTCATGGTGGCCAACCTGGGCACCGGGTACTTCGCGCCGGAGTCCGAGAAGGAGCTCACCTCGCTGGAGACCATGGCCGGGCACGCCCGGTGGCTGCTGGCCTTGGTGCAGGAGCTGGCCCGCTAGAGGCTTACTCGTCCCCGACGTATATGGGGTTGGTCACGCCGACGAGCCCCATGTAAGCGAAGTCGAAGTCGGCTGGCGCCAGGGGGGTCTCGCCCCTCACCACCACGCGGTATTTCGCCCGCTCACCGCCTTGGGGATCCACGATCTCCGTGCGAGGACCGGCCGCCGCCTGCTCGAGCCAGAGCGGCCCATCCTTGAGAACCTGGGTCTCGTACTCGGCCCCCTCGCGGTAGCCAGCGATGCTCCCCCAGGTGCACGGGCTCACCGTCAGCGAGCAGGACCTGACCGCAGGCCCGATCGTAGCGGCCGTCCCCATCCCCGTCCGCCAGCAGGTCGACGCGCTTTGCCTGGGGCTAGTAGCTGTTCACAGGGGTTCTGATCGATCCCTCTCCGTCAGTTGAGGTCGGGTATGTCCTCCCGGTCCAGGAGCACCTCCAGTGAACGGGCCGCTCCTCGGGTTCGCCCAAGGAGCTCCTTCCCGACAAGTGTATCGACCATCCGCTGGGCTGAGGGTGGTGCGACCTGGAAGAAGCGCGCGATGTCCATGACCGCTGGCGGACGCCGGTTCACCTTGGTGTACCAGTAGATGAAGGCGAGGTATTGACCTTGCTTTTCAGTGAACTTGGTCGACGTCATGTGCGGTGGTCTCGAGGCTGGAAGGAGGTGATCTGCCTCTATGCCTGGAGGCCCCATGCCCGCACGCCACGTCATCGAACTCACTGACAACGAACGAGAGACCCTGTGCGCCCTGACCCGTTCAGGAACGACCAAGGCCCGGCGCTACACACGCGCCCGGGTCTTGCTCCTGGCGGACGAAGGGTGGTCGTGCAAGGCCATCGAGGAGGCCACGGGAGCGAGCAGCAGCACGGTATACCGGACCCGGAGCCGCTTCGTCGATGGAGGCCTGGAGCATGCGCTCTCCGACGCCCGTCGTCCTGGTGGGCTCCGGAAGCTGTCTGTCGCCGACGAAGCCATCCTTGTGGCCACAGCCTGCTCTCAGCCGCCGGAGGGGCAGGCCCGCTGGACGCTGCAGTTGCTGGCCGACCGTCTCGTGACCCTCTCTGACCACGACAGCATCTCCATTGAGACCATCCGTCGTCGCTTGAAGGAGGTCGACCTCAAGCCGTGGCAAAAGCGCAGCTGGTGCCTCGCGGAGCTGACCCCGGAGTTCATCGCGCAGATGGAGTCGGTGCTCCAGATCTACTCCAGGCCGCCTGACCCCCGGCGCCCCCTGGTCAGCTTCGATGAGACCCTCAAGCAGCTCGTTGAGCACGTCGTCGACCCCATCCCGGCCAAGCCAGGGAAGCCCGAGAAGGTCGACCACCACTACAAGCGCAACGGCACCGCCCACGTCGCGGTCGCCCTGGCGCCACATCAGGGCTGGCGGAAAGTCTGGGTTCTGGAGAACCGCAAGTACCAGGCCTTCGCCCACATGATGCGTGAGCTGGTCGACGTGCACTTCCCCGAAGCTGAGGTGGTTCAGGTGGTCATGGACAACCTCAACACCCACAGCCCTGCCGCCTTCTACAGGGCATTCCCACCGGCCGAGGCCCGACGCGTCCTCAACCGCCTCCAGTTCCACTACACCCCGAAGAAGGGGAGCTGGCTGAACATGGTTGAGATCGAGATCGGTGTCCTGGTCCGGCAGTGCTTGAACCGGCGAATCGGCGACCGGACCGTGTTGGCGCGGGAGATCGCAGCTTGGGAACACACCAGGAACGAGGCCGGCGCCACCGTTCGCTGGATGTTCAACGTCGAGATGGCTCGCGAGAAGTTCGCCAGGCACTACCCAGATCTGAGCGAGCTTCCTCCATGTCCCATCATTCGAGCCGATTGAGGTCGGTCACTTTCCCTGTGAACAGCTACTAG
>JAZAMN010000002.1:0-105554 GCA_036229005.1 Myxococcota bacterium | reverse complement strand
CCCGCGCCGGCCGGCCGGCCCTCCTGGCGCCGGGGGGGGGGGCCCGCCGGCGGGGGGGGGGGGGCCCGGCCCCCCGCCAGAGAGATGACGGGTGGTGCGGCTCCGGAGCCGTTCTGACCTGGGAAATGGACGTAGGAGCCGCACCATCAGTCCCACCAGCCATGCAGCCACCAGCAGTCGTCCTCCAGGTAGATCCAGGCCTGGCGCCCATCGGCCAGCACCACCCGCCGGTACTCCCGGTCAAAGGGGGCCTGCTCCCACCAGCCGCCCTGCAGGCGCTCCGGGGGGCCCTGCAGCCGCACGGGGCAGGCGCTGCGGTCCACCTGTACCGTGGCCAGGCGACCGTCCGGGTGCTGGGTGCAGCGGATGGGGAGGGGATCCCGGAGCAGCAGAGTGGGGCGGTCACACCGCAACACATCCACGCTCTCCTGCACGCTCTGCGCGCTCGCCCGCCGACGAGGCCACCCTTCCGCTGACCAGCCGTGCTCCGGGCGGTGGGAGGAGCAGAGCGCCGGGGAGAAGCAGGCCTCCGCGCCCAGGCTGTCCTGCAGGCGCGCGAGCAGGTCGGCCAGGGGCTCTTGGGTGCCCTGGGCGTCCAACAGGCCCTGCTGCTTTCCCACGAAGGGACAGGACTCCAGGACCTGCAGCGTCACGTCCGTCACGCGGCCGGGCAGGCGCAGGTTCTCCAGGCGGCGGGTGAGCAGGCGCATCATCTCCGCGGCCCCCCGGCGAGGCTGCCCCAGGCGCAGCGGCAGCAGGAAGTCGGGCTCCTGCTCCACCCCCAGGCGAAGCTGCAGGCGCAGCGCGGCGAGCTCCAGCACCGACAGGGCGGTCTGCAGGCGTTCGCACAGCGGCTCCAGGCTCGCGATCACGCCCTGCACCTGCTCGATGGGGTCCAGGAGCTGGCGGCGGAAGCTGATGAGGCCGTCTTCCGCAGGAGGGGAGGGGGGGCGGTGATCTGCGGCCTGGCCGGTGGCGATACGCCACAGCCGCACCCCCGGCAGCCCGAAGCGGGTCGCCACCGAGCTGGGGGGCAGCGCCGCGAGCTCCCCGAAGTGCAGGATGCCTACCGAGGCGAGCACCTGGGCCAGGTGGGGTTCAGGCTCCAGGGAGGCCAGCGGGACCCCAGCCAGGGCCTGGGCGCTCTCTCCGGGCGGCACGATCTGGTCGCGCTTGAGGCTGCGGGCCAGAGCCAGGGCGACCTGGGTGGTGTCGGCGATGACCAGGCGGTGCTGGTGCCCCAGGTCCCGGAGCAGGCTGCGGGCCTTGCCCAGGACCGCACGCTCTCCCCCCAGGCGCCGGGCAGAGCCACCCACCCGGACGGCGATGGCCTGGGGGCTCACTGGGTGGGACTCCGGCCCAAAGCACTGGAGCATCCGAGCCAGGCCCAGCAGGTCCTGGGCCTCCTCCTGGGGCTCGGCCAGCAGCTCCACGCGGATCTGTGGACAGAGCGCCCGCGCCTCGGAGATGGACATGCCCGGGAGCAGCCCCAGACGGCGAGCGGCCTCGGTCATGGCCTGGATGCGGAGCGCGGAGCGCTGCTCGGCCAGGAGGGCGACCGGCTCCTGGGCCTGCCAGCCGCAGCGCTCCAGGCGGAAGGAGGGCAGCTCCACGACCAGCACCCGGGGCCCCCGGGAGGGCGCACGCTGGGCGCTCCACCCCGACGAGGCCGAAGGGGGAGAGGTGGGCAGGGCGATGGAGGTCTTGTGGCGCATTGCGTGAACGTCTGTTCAGTGTATAGCCCAGGCGCAGGCCCCACAGAGACCAAAAACTGTCCGGGGGATCGCCTTGTCTCCGCTCCCGCTCCCGTCGTAGCGTCCCGCCATGAAGCCGCTCTCCATCGCCCTGCTCTACGACGAGCCCGACCCCGCCTCCTACGAAGCCATCCTGCTCCTGGACGGCGAGCAGACGCACCGCTTCGCCACTGGGGAGCCCTCCCAGGACTACGTCACCGCCTTCGCGGTCGCGCATCACCTGCGGAAGCCCCGGCCCGAGACGCTCTACCACTCCAGCTCCATCGACCACTTCCAGATGGATGGAGGCGAGCTCAAGCTCGGAGACTGGACGCCGGAGGAGATCGCCGCGGCCAAGGTGCGGGCGAAGGCCTACATGGATGGACTCGGAGAGGCGTGAGCGCAGCGGCCGCAGGCCTCAACCCTTGGGGTCTTCAGCCCTTGGCCTTCTCGCCGGGATCTTCGACCCCGAAGGCCTTGAGCATCCCGGTCCAGGCCTTGTCCTGACGGTCGCTGGCGGCCACGAAGAAGAGCATGGCCGCCACAAAGAGGACGGCCAGGATCTGGGTGGCGATGCCGGGAGGCTTGCTGCTCATGGGCACATGCTAACCGCCTTGGGCCTGCAGGGTGAGCTCCAGGCGTTGACCGGAGGCCCCCCCGCGCTGGCGGCGGATCCACAGCCGCAGGGCCCCTGCTGCGTTCCTGCCCTGAAGCTCCAGGCGAAGAGCGGCTGGGAGGGAGCGCTCGCTGCGCTCGCTGAGGACCACCACGGCACACCCCCCGCGCTCTGCGGCCCGCTGCAACCTCAGGCCTCCTCGGCCCAAGCGAGGTGCGTCGAGCAGCACCACCAAGGGAACCGAGCCGCTGCCGGCGAGCTGTTCGGCGGTCCAGGCCACCCGCTCGGGGCCGGGCTGCAGGAGCAGGGTCTGGGTCAGGTCGACGTCGCGCCAGCCCGGCGGGTAGGCCAGCCCAAAGGGGTCGACCACCGCCACGGGCTGCCCCCGCTTGCAGAACCAGGCCATGGCGGGGAGCACCAGGGAGAGGCGACCGCTGCCCTGCCTACCGGTGACCTCGCTGACACCAGGTCGGGGCCAGCCGCGGATGGTCTGATCCAAGGCCGGCAGGCCGGTGGGGTGAACCGGCTGTTGGCGTCGCACCGAGGGCCGCTTCTCAATCCGGGCGATGGCCTGTCGGAGGGCGGCGAGGTCGGGGAGGGAGCTGGACACATGTTCAGTGTATCACGCCCCCGCGCGGCTCAGTAGGCGTTGTAGACGTAGAGGGGGCCGGCGAGGTTGTCGTCCTCGTCCGTCTCGTCGATGTAGCCGTCGGTGTCGACGATCAGGTAGGACCAGCAGGGGTAGCAGTCCGAGTAGTCGATCAGGAAGTCGGCGTAGGTGGTCTCGCCGGCGTCCAGGGACTCGACCAGGGTGAAGCCGTCCTCGCTGACATCGCCCACCACGGGGGCATCCCAGGGGTCGATGAAGAGGTCGATGTAGAACTCCCCGACGGCCTCGGAGCCGGTGTTGGTGACGTCGACCACGTAGTAGATCTCGTCTTCGTCGCTGACGTAGTCGAAGTAGGTGATGGACAGGTTGGGCCCGATGGCGCCGCCGCCCACGTCGATGCTGCCCTGGTAGAGGTTGTTGTCCTCGTTCGACTCGTCCACGTCGTCGTTGGAGTCGACCAGGACCGCGACGCTGTGCTGGCCGGGGTCGGCGGGGAGCACGAAGCTGACCTGCTTGGTGGCGCCGGGGCCGACGTAGGAGAGCAGGTCGAAGTCGTCGCCCAGTGAGCCCACGTGGGGCGCGGAGCTGGGGTCCAGGAAGACGTCCACCCAGAAGTCGGAGGCGCCCTTCTCGCCCTGGTTCTCGACGACGACGGTGAGGGTGGCCTCGTCGGAGGAGGACTCCACGGAGAGGGAGGCCACCTTGAGGTCGGCGCGGGCGGACTTGACGACGCTGACGGGCACATCGGGGGTGCTCATGCCGTCCCACTCGGCGTGGATGGTGGTGCTGCCCTCGCCGGCGGCCAGAGCCATGCCGCCGCCCTCGATCTGGAGCACGGAGCCGGAGTCGGTGACCCAGCGGACCTGGGAGGAGGCGTCCGCGCGCTTGCCATCGGACCAGGCGGCGATGGCCTCGAGCTGGACCTTGTCGCCCACGGCCAGGGAGAGCTCCTTGGGCTCGACGGTGAGGCCCAGCAGCTCGGCGTCGGTGACGGAGGCGCTCAGGGGCACGGAGTCGATGCCCTGCCAGGAGGCCACGATGGAGGCCTCGCCCACGGACAGCCCCTCGACGACGCCCTCCTGGTCCAGGCTGTTGGAGACGGAGGCCGCAGCGCCGGTGGCCTGCCAGTCGACCAGGTGGGTGATGTCCCCGCTGGTGCGGTCGTCGTAGAGGCCGGTGGCCCGGAGCTGGGCGGTGCCCCCGACGGGCACGATGAGCTCCTCGGGGGCCAGCAGGATGCCCAGCAGCTCCTTGTCCGAGCCGGTGTCGTCGCTGAACACACCATCCTTGGTGCAGCCGAGTGCCAGGAGCAGGGTGAGCAAAGGGTACCTCCAAGGGGTGAAAATAACAGGCCAGAGCGCGGACGGCGCGCCCCGGGGAGGACGCGCCGTCTCAGGTCGGGCCCGGAGGCCCAGCGGCAGGCCTAGTGGCGGTCGAGGTCGATGACCTGGTCCTTGAAGGAGCCGTAGGGCAGGAAGGGGTTCTCCGAGCTGCCGTTGCCGGCGCTGGAGGGGTTGTTGTAGGGCACCCAGGCAAAGTCGGGGTGCTTGTTCTCGTCGTCCCAGGTGCCGGAGACCACGCGGCCGTCGGCGTCGGTGACCAGGGTGTAGCCCCAGGTCTCGGTGAAGGACTCGGGGGTGCTGCCGTCCAGGTGGGTCTCGTCCACGCCGTCGGAGGTCAGGGTGACCTCGACCACGACGTCAAAGGTGCGCTGGAAGGCCTCGACGGTGGCCTGGTCCCGGAAGCCCTCGACGGTGGCGCTGCCGATGCCGCGGACGGCGGTCATGTCGTCCAGGCTCTGGAAGGGGCCGTACCACTCGCGGTGCTCGATGATGCGCTCGGCGTAGGCGGGGCCGATGCCGTCCAGGACCTGGAGGGTCTCGCCGTCAGCGGTGTTCACGTTGATCCGGCTGGCCATGCCGGGGTCGGTGGTCTCCTGCACGACGACGGAGGCGTCGTAGGCGGGGAAGTTCCACACGGCCTCGGAGGCGGTGGTGTCGAACACCAGCGGGATGCGCTGCTCCTTGAGGTAGAAGGTGATCAGCTTGTGGAAGGCCGCCGGGGAGAGGTCGGTGATGTCGTCGCCCTCCTTGTAGTAGCGCTTGCCGTAGAAGCGGCTGTTGGTGCTGTAGTGCGCCTCGGTCAGCAGGCCCTTGAGGTCAGCGGTGGTGAACTCGACGCTCTGGCCCTTGAGGTCCACGGAGACGGCGTCCCGGGGCTCGTCGGTCAGGATGGCGGCGGCGGCCCAGCCGTTGCAGTGGCCCCACCAGCTCCCGCCCGCGGGGTTGTAGGAGTTCAGGATCTCCCAGGCGCTCAGGTAGAAGGGGTTGTTGCCGGGCAGGGTGTTGTCGGCCCACATCAGCAGCGCGTACTTGTCCATGGGGGACAGCTCGTCCAGCTCGTAGGACCAGCCGTCCACGTGGGTCATCTCCCCGTTGGCCAGGGTGATGCGCCCGCCGTCCAGGTCGGCCTGGAGCTCGCTGTAGAAGTCGATGAGGATCTTGACCAGCTCCTGCTGCTTGGCCTGGTAGGCCTCACGCTTCTCGGTCTTGACGGACTCGTCGTCGGCCTCGCGGATCTCCTCGGAGAGCTTGTCCATCTCCTTCTTGATGGGGTCGACGTCGTCCTTGATGCGCTGGGAGTAGGTGGGCCGGGGGTCGGACCAGCTGTTGTCCTTGTAGCCGAACACCAGCGAGCCCTTGCTCAGGGGCCACCAGGAGCCGGCCCAGGGCTGGAACTCCTCGTAGACGCCGGAGTCCCAGCCGCCGTCGATGGTCTCCTGGTCCAGGGTGAGGACGGAGTCGATGTCGATGGAGGAGGCCAGGGCCGCGCGGTAGTCGAAGTCCTCGGGGGCCTCGGGCAGCATGTAGGGACGCTCGGCGCGCTTGGCGGCGACCTCGTCCGCGGTCATCAGGCGGGCTTCCAGGTTCTCGGTGACCGTGGCGGTGGGCCAGGGCTGCCCGTCCTCGTAGCGGGTGGTGACCAGGTCACCGCTGATCTCGTCGTCGAAGTGGACGTCGACCACGCCGGCGTCGACCTTGATGGAGTCCAGGTAGGAGCCGTCCTCCAGCACGCGGGAGTCGTCCTCCCAGCTCGCGGTGAAGGGCGCCAGGTAGGTGGGCGCTGCGGTGAGCTGGGACTGGGACAGGGTGCTGTAGCTCTTGCCCAGGTCGGTGGTGTCGTAGGCGGTCTCGACGCGTTCGCCGTCCACGTTCACAAAGGAGATGACGGCGGCCAGGCGGTCGCGGTCCTCGCGGAAGACCAGGTAGACGACGGGATCGCTGTCCAGCATGCCGGCGTCGCTGTTCAGGCTCTCGTCCAGGTAGGCGCGCAGGACGGCCAGGGATTCGACCTCACCGGAGGAGCTGAGGGCGTACTCGTAGAGCTCGTCGCTCTCGGTGGGGACCAGCCCGGACTCGACGACCTGGTAGGTCCAGACGAGCTCGTCGTTCCACTGGGCGCCGAAGGCGCTGTCGCGGCTGCCGTCGAGAGAGGCGGGGCTCTCCTCGGTCTTCACGTTGACCGCGCGGCTGGTGGCGGCGACGTAGAAGGTCTCGCCAGCGTTCCAGTCGAGCTGGATGGCGTCGGCGGGGCCCTTGTTGCAGGCGATGCTGAGCAGGAAGAGAGCGCCAGTGGTCATTCGGGTTTCCTTCACATCTGTGGTGGGGATGCGTAGATACGCGACGCTCCCGCCACTGGCAAGTCACAATGGGGCTTTCCCCGCACTGGCTGTGCCAGGGTGTAAGAGTTTGCGGGGTGGGCTGGCACGGGGCCCCACAAACGCGGTAGAAGCAGGGAATGAAGAAGATCTCCCTGTCCCTCACCCTCGCGCTCACCACTTTCACTGCCTTGGCCTTGGGCTGCGGCGGAATGGAGGGCAAGCTCGAGGAGCTCGCGGCCCAAGGCGAGGTCGCCATGGCCGAGGGCCAGAGCTTCGGCTCAGGCACGGACCAGGACACCTGCCTGAGCGAGAGCCTGAACCGGGCCGAGGCCTGCACCGGCTCGGTGATGGAGAAGGGCACCTGTCAGGGCATGGCCCAGGTCTTCCTGCAGGGCTGCCTGGACATGTCCGCCGCCAGCGAGGGCTTCTGCGAGGGGGCCCCGGCGCAGGACCAGATCATGGACATGGTCAACTGGGGCATCGCCCAGTGCGAGGCCGCCGGCCGCACCCACGATAGCTGCGGCAACCTGATGCAGACGCGCGCCGAGTGGTGCAACGGTCAGTAGATCCCCCTGCATGGAGGGGGCAGCCTGACCTCGCTTGGGCCAGAGGGCTGAAGCGGGGTTGGCAAACTGAGGTGCCGGGAGGTGGGCCGTTCAACGCCCGTGCAAAGGGGTCTCCATCCTCCCGTACGCGTCCCGTCACAATGGACCAGTGAAGGGGGGCTGAAGGCCGGCGCTGTGCGGCTTTGAGGGAGACTGAATCCCTTTTGCAGTGGCGCCATCCAACGTGCGGAGCGCGTCACGATGGGGACCTTAGGGTGGCGGTGCCAAGAGCGAATGCTCAGGAGATGCACCGTGAACAAGCGAATCCTCCCCCTCCTCCTCGTGTCCCTCGTCGCCTGCAAGGACGACCCCATCGACTCCGGTGAGGACACCGGCGCGACCTCCGCCTCCGAGTGCTCGGAGATCAACGGCGAGGAGGTCTGCGTCCTCTCCGGCACCCTGCTGGAGGACCTGACCCTGACCGCCGACAAGACCTGGCTGCTGCGCGGCGGCTTCTACGTGGGCAACGACAGCGACGCGGTCACCCTGACCATCGACGCGGGCACCACCATCTACGGCGAGACCTCCACCAACGGCATGCTGGTCGTCACCCGCGGCGCTCAGATCGTCGCCGAGGGCACCGCCGACGCACCCATCGTGTTCACCTCCTCCAACGCCGCTGGCTCCCGCGCCTCCGGTGACTGGGGCGGCGTCATCATCAACGGCCGCGCCCCCCTGAACGTGTGTGACGGCGTCGAGGACGCCCCGGACCCCTGCGAGGCCTTCGGCGAGGGCGGCACCGGCTACTACGGCGGCAACGACGCCGCGGACAGCTCCGGCACCCTCAAGTACGTTCGCGTCGAGTTCGCCGGCACCCTGATCTCTCCCGAGAACGAGCTGAACGGAATCGCCTTCCAGGGCGTCGGCTCCGGCACCACCATCGACTACATCCAGGTCCACAAGAACGACGACGACGGCGTCGAGTTCTTTGGCGGCGCGGCGGTGGCCTCCCACGTCGTGATCTCCGGCGTTGGCGACGACAGCCTGGACTGGACCGACGGCTGGGTCGGCTCCGCCAGCAACGTCATCCTGATGCAGGACGGCGCCGGTGACAACGGCATCGAGGCCGACAACAACGGCGACAACAACGACGCCGAGCCCCGCTCCAACCCCACCCTCAGCAACGTGACCATCATCGGCGCGCCCGACTCGGAGAAGTCCGACTTTGGCATGCTGATCCGCGAGGGCACCGCCGCCAGCATCGACAACGTCCTGATCCAGGGCTTCAACGACGCCTGCTTCGCGCTGAACCACGACGCCACCTGGGAGCAGGCGCAGTCTGGTGACCTGACCATCACCAACATGACCGCCTCCTGCACCACCGCCGTCGAAGAAAACGCCAAGACCGACGACTACGAGATCGACGGCGCGGACATCACCACCTGGCTTGAGGGCCAGAGCGGCAACAGCTTCGTGAGCGGTGACCTGGTGCAGGACGGGTACAACCTGACCGCCCCCAACTTCCTCCCGGCCGCTGGCTACGAGGGCGCGGGCGCGATCACCGACGGCACCGACTGGACCGCGGACTGGACCTCCTTCCCCGAGAACTGAGAGCGGTCGGGGAGGGGGATGGCCTCCTCCCCTTCATCGTGATGATCCCGAGCTTCGGAGGGCGCAAGATGCCCCAACGGATGCACGGCAGGAGGGGGTGGCGTTTCGGCGCTGCCCTCGTCCTGCTCATGGCCCTGGCCCCGGTGGCACAGGGCGCCAGCCTGGACACCATGGCCGAGCAGCTCTCGGAGCTGCGCCGCGAAGTGGAGACCCTCTCCACCGAGCTCGGCCTCAAGAAGGAGGCCCTGCGGGGAGACCTCCGGGCTCTGGATCAGCAGAAGGCTGAGCTCCAGGTGCAGCTCCGGCAGCAGGAGCTCCGACGCTCCCAGCTCGAGCAAGCCCTGGACACCGAGAAGGCACTGCGCGCCGAGATCATCGCCGAGGGCCAGGCTCTGACCCCCGCGGTGACCGAGTCGATCGCCACCATCCGGGGCTCCGTGGAGGGCAGCCTGCCCTTCCGCCTGGACGAGCGCCTGGCCGAGCTCGACGCCATCCAGGCCGGCCTGGACGGCAAGACCCTGACCCCCCGCGAGGCCGCCCAGCGGCTGTGGGCCTTCTCCGAAGACGAGCTGCGGCTCTCCAAGGAGAACGCCCTGGACCGCATGGTCATCACCCTGGACGGCGAAGAGGTCCTCTGCGATGTCGCCCGCCTGGGCATGGTCTCCCTGTACTTCAAGACCGACGACGGCGTGGTCGGTCGGGCCGTGCGCAGCGGCCAAGGCTGGACCTACGAGCCCTACAGCGACGGCGTCTCCCAGCAGCAGGTGCTCGAGCTCTTCGACGCCCTGGAGAAGCAGATCCGCGTGGGCTTCTTCGAGCTTCCCGCCGCCATCGACCCTGCCGCCGTGGTGGTGAAGTGATGTCGCTGCTCTCCCTGCTCGCCAGCCTCTCCTTCGGCGCGGAGCTCGACGCCGCGTACCAGAAGGAGTTCGCCTACCTCAAGGCCGAGAAGCAGTCCCTGCAGAAGGCCACCACCGAGTTCGAGGCCAGCGCCGCCAAGGAGCGCAAGGCCGCGGAGTCCCAGACCGAGTCCCTCCAGGGCCGGCTGATCTACATGACGCTGCAGGCCGACAAGGCCGAAGAGCAGCTCTCCCAGGCCGAGCGCGAGTCCTTCTCCGCCGAAGAGGACGCCGACCGCGTTGGCGCGCTGCTCATGCAGGCCCGCACCAGCCTGGAGGGCGTGGAGCTCCCCGAGGAGGTGGAGGGCGCCGAGGCCGAAGCCGAGGCCCTGCGCGCGGTCTTCAGCGCCGCCGCGGTCCGGATCGAGCAGGGCGGCCAGGTCCGCGTGGAGTCTGGCGCCTGGTTCGACAAGGGGGGTGAGGAGGTTCAGGGGCAGCTCGTCAGGGTGGGGAACATCGCCTCCTACGGGGTGGCCGGTCCCCAATCTGGAGCGCTCGCGCCCGCAGGCGAGGACAGGCTGCAGCTCTGGCCCCAGGACGCCAGCGGCGCAGCCCAGTCCTTCGGCGCCGGCGAGGTCCCCCAGACCCTGCCCATCTTCCTGTACGAGAGCCTGGCCAAGCGCATCACCGAGCAGCCCGCCAAGACCTTCGGCCAGGTGATGGAGGGCGGCGGCATCGTCGGCTGGATCATCATGGGCCTGGGCGTCGTGGCCTTCCTGATCGCGGGCCTGCGCCTGCTGCTCCTGCGCAGCGCCGGCGACCCCACCACGCTCTCCGACGCGGTCTGCAAGGCCCTGGACGGCGGGGACCTCGCGGGGGCCCTCAAGGCCGCGCAGGCCGACAACGCCGCTGGTCGGGTGGCCCAGGCGGTCCTCGCCGCACGCGGCCTGCAGCGCGCCCAGATCGAAGACCTGGCCAGCGAGGCGGTGCTCCGCGAGACCCCCCGGCTGGAGCGCATGGGCCCCGCCATCCTCGTCATCGCCGCGGTCGCTCCGCTGCTGGGGCTGCTCGGCACGGTGACCGGCATGATCGCCACCTTCGACATCATCACGGAGTTCGGCACGGGCGACCCCAAGATGCTCTCCGGGGGCATCTCCACCGCGCTGATCACCACCCAGCTCGGCCTGGTGGTCGCCATCCCCGCGGTGCTGCTCGGCAACGCCATCGGCGGCAAGACCGAGGCCGTGCTCTCCGCGCTGGACCAGGCCGCCCTGGCGATGGTCAACGCCGTCGACTCCAAGGAGGGGCGCCTTGCTTCTTGAGTCCGCCCTGGAGACCTGGCGGGCTGGCGGCTTCGTCATGCCCCCTCTGGCCGTCGCCACGCTCGTGCTGTGGTGGACGCTGGGGATGCGCTTTGCGCGGCTGCGGCGGGGGAGCTCGGGCACGCTGCGCAGCCTGCTTGTCCAGGCCGAAGCCGGCTCCCTTGAGCCCAGCGGGGTGGTCGATGGCGCGCTGGTGGAGGGGGTCGCCCTCGCCAAGGCCCACCCCGCCCAGGTCCGCCCCCGCGTGCAGTGGATGATCCAGGGGCTGCGCGAGGAGCTCTCCCGCGGCTCCCGAACCATCGCCATCCTGGTCGGCGTGGCCCCCTTGGCCGGCCTGCTGGGCACCGTCACCGGCATGATCGAGACCTTCGACTTTCTGGCGACGATGACCCTGTTCTCGCGCTCCGGTGGCATCGCCGGCGGCGTGTCCCAGGCCCTGGTCAGCACCCAAGCCGGGCTGGTCGTGGCCGTCCCCGGTGTGATCGCCGGGCGCCTGCTCGCCATGAAGCAGGAGCGCCTGGAGGTCGAGATCGACGAGGTCGAAGAGCTGCTCTCCGCGCGCTTCGGCCACGAGGAGGCCGCGTGAAGCTCCGCCGCAAGCGCCAGCAGGACCGCGACATCGACATCAGCCCGCTGATCGACGTGGTCTTCATCCTGCTCATCTTCTTCATGGTCACGACGACCTTCGTCAAGGACATGAAGCTGGACCTGGAGCGGCCCAGCGCGCGCTCCAGCAGCCCGGCCTCCACCAAGGCCGTCCGGGTCTACGTGGACGCGGGCGAGAACATCTACGTGGATGAGGTCCCGGTGAAGCCCTGGATGCTGGAGTCGCGCATGCGCGAGATGCTCTCCGGCCAGGCCGAGCCGGCGGTGGTGGTCGTGACCGACCGCTCCGTGTCCGCGCAGACCTTGATCGAGGTCGTGGACCGCTGCCGGCTCGCCGGCGCTGAGAACGTGGGCGTCATCACCGACGCCGAGGAGGGTTGATGTTTCCCAAGCCGCTGATCGCCGCCGCGACCATGCTCGCGGGCAGCACCGGGGTCTTCTCGCTGCTGGTCGGCCTGAACCTGAACGCCGTCGCCCCGCCGCCGGTCCAGGAGAAGCCCGCCATCGCTCTGGACGCGGCCCCCAAGCCGCCGCCCCCCAAGAAGAAGGAGCGCCCCCGCAAGGCCCGCCCCAAGAAGTCCACGCCCAGCGCCCGCGCGCCTCTGCCCAACCTGGGCGCCGGCCTGTCCGGCCTGGATCTGGGCCTCCCCGGTCCCGCCATGGGCGAGCTCACCGAGGGCCTGCTCGGCGACGCCTCCGACGTGGTGATGACCCAGGAGACCGTGGACTCCGCGCCCATCCCGGTGGCCCAGGCCCAGCCCAGCTACCCCCAGCGCGCCCGCTCCAAGAACATCGAGGGCTACGTGACGCTCTCCCTGCGGGTCTCGCAGGACGGCTCGGTCGAGGAGCTGCGCATCCTGGACGCCCAGCCCAGCGGCGTGTTCGAGCAGGCCGCCAAGGAGGCCGTCGCCCAGTGGCGCTTCGAGCCCGCGACCTACGAGGGCCTGCCCGTCGCCACCCGCATGCAGCAGACCCTGCACTTCCGGCTCCAATGACCCGCTGGTTGCCTCTGCTCGCGGTGTTCCTCGGCTCCACCCTGGCGTGGTCTGGCCCTGGCGTGCGCTCCGATCGCAAGGCGGTGGACCCAGAGGCCGTCGAGGTCCTCCCCGCCGAGCAGCTCTCCCTGGCCTCCATGCTCATCGGGGACGGCCACTGGGACCGCGCCAAGCTGGCCCTCGCCGAGGTCGACACCCAGCACCCCGAGCTGGACGCCGCGCGCTACCACACCCTGATGGCCCTGGTCGCCATGCACGAGCGGGCCCACAGCGAGGCCGTCATCCACCTGCGCGCCGCCATCGACGCCGGCGCCGACGAGCCCCGCCTGCACGCGCACCTGGCCCACTCCCTGGCCAGCCAGGAGCCCCCCGACCTGGTCGGCGCCTGGGAGGTCCTGGAGGCCGCCACCGCGCGCTACCCCGGCGAGGCCCTCTACGACGAGCAGCGCGTGCTGGTGCTGGTTGAACTCGGCCTCTACCAGGAGGCCCGCGCCCTGGGCGCCAGGATCCAACAGGAGCGCGGCCTCTCCGTCCAGACCCAGGTGGTGGTCGCCGAGGCCATGCACCGGGCCGGCCAGACCGAGCAAGCGCTCATCGTCCTGGAGCAGGCCATGCTCCTTCACCCGGAGGAGGTGGATCTGGTCGTACACGCCGCGCGTCTGTACCTCTCCCAGGACATGCCCCTCACCGCTGGCTCTCTGCTCCAGCGCGCAGTCGAGGACAACCCGGCGCTGGCCCTGGAGGCCGCCGAGTGCTTCCGCCAGGCCGGCAACAGCGAGCGCGCCCTGATGCTCAACGCTCGGGTGCCCGACGCCACCGACGCGGCCCGCCAGCGCCTGGGCCTGCTGCTTGAGCTCGAAGAGTGGGAGCGCGCTTCCGCCCTGCACTCTCGCCTGTCCCGCCTGGGCCTGCTCAGCGAGGACGAGGTGCGCTACGGCCTGGCCTACGCCCGCTTCAAGTCTGGCGATCTGGACGCCGCGGAGTCCCTGCTCAAGGGCATCGCGGACCCGGTCGTCTTTGCCCGCGCGAACGCGCTCCGCAGCGCCATGGACCGCTGCCGGGACGCCGGAGGCTGCCTGTGATGTGGTGGTGGTTGAGCGCCCTGGCGTGGGCCGATGGCCAGGTCGAGGGTGTGGTCTTCCGGGACACGGGCCTGCCCGCGGCCGGCGCGATGCTGGTCGTCGGTGACCACGTCGTGACCGCGGATGAGGACGGCGGCTTCGTGGCCACCCTCCCCGAGGGCGAGCACACCCTGGTGATCGGAGAGGAGGCCTGGACCTTCCGCGTGGTCGACGGCCAGGCCACCGAGCTCCTGGTCACCCTGGGGCAGGGCGTCGCCATCGAGGCGCCCCCCGAGCAGGTGGAGATAGCGGTCACGGGGCCCCCCGGGCGGCTGCTCGGAACGCTCCACAACGCGGAGGACGGCCGCCCCCTGGCGGGAGCTCGGATCTATGTGCGGGGGCTCGACGTCGAGGGCATCACGGACGCCTCCGGCGCCTTCGCCATGGACCTCCCCCCCGGAGAGCTGGAGCTCAGCATCATCCTGGGGGGCTACTCCAGCCTGTCCACCACCGTCCAGATCGCCTCCGAGCAGGAGCAGAGCGTGGCCCTGGAGATGGTGCCCGCCGGCGTGAAGGGCGAAGACTTCGTGGTCCTGGCCCCCCGGGTCGAAGGCGGCACCGCGGCCCTGCTGGAGGAGCGCAAGGAGGCCGACACCGTCACCGAGGTGCTGGGCGCCGAGGAGATGTCCCGCTCCGGTGACTCCAACGCCGCCTCCGCCCTGTCCCGCGTCACCGGCCTGACCGTGGTGGGCGGCCGCTACGTCTACGTGCGCGGTCTGGGCGACCGCTACTCCGCGACCACCCTGAACGGCTCCAGCCTGCCCTCGCCGGAGCCCGAGCGGCGCGTGGTGCCCCTGGATCTCTTCCCCTCCAGTGTCCTCGACTCCGTCACGATCCAGAAGACCATGTCGCCCGACCAGCCCGCTGAGTTCGGTGGGGGTGTGGTGCAGCTTCAGGCCCGAATGGCTCCCTCTGAGCCCTTCTTCGAGGTGGGCGTCTCCGGCGGCTACCGCCACGGCACCTCCTTCCAGACCGGGCTCATCGGGGACACCGGCCCCACCGACTGGCTGGGCATGGGGGCGAGCTACCGGGCTCTCCCCGCCGAGCTGGACGCCGCGTCCCGGGACAACGCGCTGGTGCTGGGGGACATGTTCTCCGAGGGCTACAGCGCCGAGGAGCTCGAGGCCTTTGGCGAGTCTCTCCCCAACCGCTGGTACCTGGAGGAGACCCAGATCCCCATGGACTTCGGCGTCGACGTCGGCGCGGGGTGGGGGACGAGCTGGGGCCAGGACCGCAGCGCCGGCTTCCGCCTGGGCGTGAACTACGGCCAGAGCTGGCAGCGCCTGGACTTCGAGCGCACCTGGTACGTGCTCTCCGGCGACGGCATGGAGGAGAGCTCCAACTACCGCTTCCAGTCGACCGAGCGCAGCATCGGGCTGGGGGCCATGGCGGCCGGCGGCGTCCAGCTCGGGGAGGCCCACTCCATCGCGGTGGTCTCGCTCATCAACCGCGACACCTCCTACGAGTCGCGCACCTACGAGGGCTTCGCTCGCGACGAGAACGCCATCATCCGGGAGGGGCGCATCCGCTGGATCGAGCGCCAGCTCCTCTTCAACCAGGTCAGCGGCGTCCACCAGACCCAGGCCCTGGGCGGGCTGGAGGTCGACTGGCGCTACGCATACAGCCTGGCCACCCGCGTGGAGCCCGACCGCCGCCACTGGACCGACGAGTACCAGGAGGGCTCGGACACCTGGACCCTGTCCACCCGCTCCTTCGGCAACGGCATCCTCTTCTCCGAGCTGCGCGAGGACAACCACGACATGGGCGTGGGCGTCACCCGGCCGGTGCCTTGGATGGACGGCGCGATCAAGGTGGGCGGCAGCGCGCGCATGCGGGACCGGCAGGTGGACACCCGGCGCTACCGCTACTTCGACAAATTCTCCGCCAGCGACCCCACCATCGACGCGACCCTGGCCGGGGACAGCTCCGGGTACTTCACCCCCGAGACCATCCGCCCCGACGGCTTCCAGCTCCAGGACAACACCCAGTCCACGGACAACTACCTGGCCCAGCAGCGTCAGCAGGCCGGCTTCCTGATGGTCTCCGGCGGCCACGGTCCCTGGCGCGGAATGGCCGGCTTCCGGGTGGAGCACAGCGCCCAGGAGGTCGTCACCTACGCGCGCTTCGACCCCGACGCCACCCCCATCGTCGCCAGCATCGACAACACCGACTTCCTGCCCAGCGGCAACGTGGCCTACAGCCTGCGCGAGGACATGCAGCTCCGCGCCGCCTATGGCCGCACGGTCTCCCGCCCGGACTTCCGCGAGCAGTCGCCGGCCACCTTCTTCGACGTCACCGGTGGCCGCGCGGTCTACGGCAACCCCGATCTGCAGCGGGCCATCCTCCACAACCTGGACGGCCGCTGGGAGTGGTACCCCAGCGCGGGCGAGAGCGTCTCCGTGGGGCTCTTCTACAAGCGCTTCATCTCGCCCATCGAGATGGTGATCGTGCCCTCCGGCGGCAACCCCGTGACCTTCGCCAACGCGGAGTCCGCCAACAACCTGGGCCTGGAGCTGGAGGGCCGCAAGAACCTGCCGCCCGCCCCCGACTTCTTCGTCGCCGGCAACCTCAGCCTCATCCGCAGCCGCGTGGTCCTGGCCGAAGGCAGCGGGATCCAGACCTCCTCCGAGCGCCCCCTCCAGGGCCAGGCGCCCTGGGTGTTCAACGTCCAGGCCGGCTACGACAACCCCGACTCCGGGCTCACGGTGACCGCGCTCTACAACGTCGCCGGGCCGCGCATCCAGGAGGTCGGCGCGCTGGGCATCCCCGACACCATGCTCCAGCCGGTGCACACCCTGGACCTGGTCGCCAGCAAGCAGCTCCCCAAGGGCTTCTCGGTCAAGGTCAAGGGCCAGAACCTGCTGAACTCCCCCGCGCGCGTCACCCAGGGCGACAACGAGATCGAGTCCATCCAGAAGGGTACCAAGGTCTCCCTCTCCCTGGACTGGGGCATCTGAGCGGGTTCAGGGGCGCAGGCTGGGGTCCATCTCGTAGGCCGCCTCCAGCGCGGCCTGTCCCTCCTCCGTGCGCCCGAGCTGCGTGAGCGCGATGCCCACCCCCGCCTGGGCCTGCGCGTGCCGGGGATCCCACTGCAGCGCGCCCCGGCAGCTCTCCAGGCTGGACTCCCAGGCTCCGAGCTGCTGCTCCGCCAGGCAGAGGTTGAAGTAGTAGTCCTGCAGCAGGACGCGGTCCCCGGGCGCGAAGCCCTGCTTGGGCCGCTGCTCCAGCGCCTCGTACCAGCTCTCGCTCGCGCAGACGTAGTCGCCGAGCTGGTAGCAGGAGAAGCCCAGGTGCCACCAGCCCCGGTAGTGGGTGGGGGAGAGGGCCACGAGCGCCTCCAGCTCACCCCGAGCGAGCGCCCAGTCCTTGTCCTGGAAGGCCGACATCCCGCGGGCCCAGAGCAGTTCGGGGCGCAGGAGCTGGTAGCGCCGGGGGTCCTCGACCAGCAGTGCCTCGCTGGTGGCCAGGAGCTCAGAGATCTCGCGACGCAGAGCGGCCTTCTCGTTGGGGTCCTGGGCCAGCTCACGCTGCGGGATCAGCTCTCCCAGCCGGGCGCTGATCAGGCGGGCGTTCCCCTGGGCGCTGTCGACGTCGGCCGCGATCAGAGCGCTGAGGCTGGACCAGGCGGGCACGCGCTGCAGGGTCGCGGCGCTCCAGAGCAGGGCAACGATCGCGCCCAGCCCCAGGGGGAAGAACGCGCGCTCCAGGCCTTTGAGCGAGAAGGGCAGGGGAGCCCGGTCCAGGGAGAAGGCCCGGCTCAGCCCCCAGGCCAGCAGCAGGCAGAAGCCCAGGGTGAAGGTGTACAGGTAGCGCTCGGCCATCGTGCTGCCGTCCACCCGCACCAGGATGTTGGAGGGCAGCGCGTAGCAGACCGCCATCCAGCTCAACGCCAGCCCCGGCAACGAGCGCTTGCGGAGCTGCCAGAGCGTCAGGCCCGCCCAGGTCACGGCGATCCCGATGCCCAGCCAGGCCCGGGGGCTGCTCAGGTCGATGATGGGGATGTAGCCCAGTGAGCGGTCCCAGAGCAGCGGCGCCGGGTAGACCAGCAGCCGCGCGTAGTCCGTGATCATCCAGGCGATCATCCCCCAGTGCTCGCTGGCGCTGTCGGCCGCCCAGAGGGCGTTGTTCTCGATCACCTCGGCCCCGCCGGACACCGAGAGCAGCGCGCCCGTCACCCGCAGGCGCTGCCCGAAGTAGAGCACCAGCGGCACCGCGCCCAGCCCCGCCGTCCAGCCCGCGATGCGCACCGGCTTGAGGTCCGTCACCGTCCAGAGGGTCAGGGGGAGGAGGGCCAGGACCAGCAGCCCGGATTCCTTTGCCAACAACGCGCACAGGATGCTCACGGACACCACTGCACCTTGTGCCCATCGGCGAGGTGCGGCTGCCCGTGACCGGATCAGGTCCACCGCGCCGATCAGGGCGGAGAGCTGGAAGATCAGCACAAAGAGCTCGTCGCGGCTCTTGATGTTCGCGGCGACCTCGACGTGCAGGGGGCTGGCCACGAACAGGGCGCCCGCCAGGGTGGGGAGCAGCCAGCCGCCGCTGACCCGCTCGACGAAGCGGTAGACCAGCAGCGCGGTCAGGGCGTAGAGCCCCACGTTCACGGCGTGGGAGATGCCCGGGTCCATGCCGAAGAGCCCGAACTCCACGGCGTAGCTCAGCATGGGGAGCGGCCGGTAGTACTGGGCGTAGCCGCCAAAGTAGCCGTCCCAGTAGCTGCCCTCCAGCAGGGGCAGCAGGCCCGAGAAGCCCTGCTGCACCCAGCGGTTGCTGGCGACCACGTAGTTGTCGTCGAGCACGTAGGGGTACGTGGTCGTGCGGCGGTACAGGAGCACCGCCACGAGCATCAGCAGGCCGGGGATCCAGGCGGTGGAGCCGCCGGACTCAGCCCTCGACGGGGGCGCGTTCGAGGCGCTCTGGGCGCTGCTGCTCTGGGCTGGGCTCGGCGCCACTGGACTCCTGCTTGGGCTGCGCGTTGCGCTCGGTCCACAGGGAATGGAGGAACATCCCGAGCAGCATGGTAGCGACGAACACCACCGGCTGCAGGGCGCCCGAGACCACGGAGACCAGCCCGGGGCCCGGGCAGAAGCCGCCCAAGCCCCAGCCCAGGCCGAAGAGCGCCGAGCCGGCGATGAGCGGCAGGTCGATGTCCGAGCGCGTGGGCAGGCGGAACACGGGCTCCAGCACCGGGGCCTGCCGCCGGGTGATCAGCCGGTAGAGCACCCCAAAGGTCAGCGCAGCGCCGCCCATGACCAGCGCCAGCGAGGGGTCCCAGTCGCCGGTGACGTCCAGGAAGCCCACGACCTTGCCCGGCTGGGTCATGCCCGCCAGGCCCAGGCCAAAGGCGAAGAGCAGCCCGACGGCGCCAGACGCGAGGTTGGCCTTGTTCATGCCGCACCCCCAGCCAGCCAGCGCATCGCGAAGAAGGCGGAGATGCCCCCGGTGAACATGAAGGTGCACACCGCGGCGAAGCTGCGCTTGGAGAAGCGCGGCAGCCCACAGACGCCGTGGCCGCTGGTGCAGCCGTTGCCCATCCGGGTGCCGACGCCGACCAGGAGCCCTGCGACGGCCGGGGCCCACAGCGGCAGGTCCAGGGTGTCGGCGAAGGTCTCGGGGCGCAGGGCCACCATGATGAGGCCGCCGGCGATCAGGCCGCCCAGGAACCAGAGGCGCCAGGCCTTGTCGCCGCTGTCCTTGCGGAGCAGCCCGCCGGTGATGCCGGAGATCCCGGCGATGCGGCCGTTGAACAGGAGCATCGCGGCGGCGGCGAGTCCGATCAGGATGCCGCCCAGCGTCGATGCGACGGGGGTGAAGTTCTCCATGAAACAATCCAAGCAAAGTGTTCCCCCATGATGTCCACCAGGACCAGGGGGTTGCATGGAACATGTTCTGTTTCGGAAGCGGCCCCACTCTGAAACGGAGATGGGGGACCTGTCTGCTCGCCGTGGGTCGTCAGGCCACTACTCGATCTCGATCTTGTTGTGTCGCCGCTCCTTGAGGAACGCGGACAGCGCCTGCCCCCCCTCGGTCTCCTTGCCCTCATCCCGGATCCGGCGGGTGAGCGCCTTCACGGCCTCGTCGTCCTCCGAGCGCTTGATGTTCGTTGTGACCAGGTCCAGCGCCGCCCGGAGCCCGCGGGCCTCGCGGAACTCCTTGAGCAGGAACCACCCCAGCCCGCCCATCCCGGTGACCACGAAAGCCAGCGCCACCAGCGCGCTCCAGAAGAAGCCCTGCCAGCGCTGCCCCTCCGTCTCCGCGGCCTGCCGCGTGGCCTCGATGATGTTGGTCGCCCGCGCCTCCAGCGCCGCCCCCAGTGGTCCGTCCAGGTCCTCCGCGAGCTGTGCCCCCAGCGCGCTCGCCGCCTTCTCGCTGGCCGCCTGGGCAAAAGCCACCCCCTCCGTCTGCAAGGTGGGCGCCAGGTCGCGCTCCAGCACCGTCTTGAGCGCCGGGCCCAGATCCCGCTCCAGCGCCAGCGCCAGCTCTGGGCCCGCGTCCTTGGCCAGCCCCGCGACGAGGGCCTCTGCGATGGTCCCAGCGATGGTCTCCAGGTCCGCCTGCCCCTGTGCGCTGGCCAGCTCGCCCAGAGCCTCCTGCACCGCATTGGACAGCGCCTCGGCCAGCGCCGGCCCGATCTCGTCCTGGATGGCGGCCGAGAGCTGCGGTGCCAGCGCCTCGATCAGCGCATCGATCTGCGCCTGCAGGGCGACTCGTCGCTCCTCTTCGGACAGCCCCGCCAGGGCCCCGGAGGTCAGCGCCGCCCCCAGGTCCGAGACCGCCTGCTGCAGCTTGGGGTCCTCTTCGGCCAAGGCCGTGCGCAGCCCCGTCCCGACGTTCTCTCCGATGGCCCGCCCGGGGGCGCAGCTCAGCAGCAGAAGCAGCAACATGCCCCCAGCCTACCCAATGGCGGGCCTCGGCGTTAGCCCAGCCCCATGCTGCAGGCCCTCCAGGAAACCGGCGCCAAGGTGCGCGAGAACGCCGACCTCAACCGCAAGCTCTACTGGCGCTGCGGCGGCCCCGCGCGCTTCCTGGTCGAGGCCAGCAGCCTCGAGCAGCTCCAGGCCGTGATGCGGGTCGCCCACGCCCACCAGCAGCCCGTGACCGTGCTGGGCCGCGGCTCCAACTCCCTGGTCCACGACGACGGCATCTCTGGCATCACCCTGATGCTCAAGGGGGCGCTCGCCGCGGTGGAGATCGAGGGTGAGCGCGCCGTCGTCGGCGGTGGCCTGCGCCTGA
This sequence comes from Myxococcota bacterium, assembly GCA_036229005.1. GTDB lineage: Bacteria > Myxococcota_A > UBA796 > UBA796 > CAJQPC01 > CAJQPC01. The sequence goes on along the minus strand of JAZAMN010000002.1, from coordinate 84,662 downwards.
ACGTCCTGCTCTCTCGCCTGGATCGCGCAGGTCTGGCGGGCGCGGAGCCCTTCGCCGGCATCCCCGGCACCATGGGGGGCGCCGTCGTCATGAACGCCGGAACCACGCTGGGGGAGGCCAAGGATCTCCTCGTCAGCGCCGAGATCGTGCTCCCGGACGGCAGCCTGCAGGTTCTGGAGGTGGGCCAGCTCGGTCTGTCCTACCGACACTCCGCTCTACCTCCTGGCTCCGTGGTCGCCCGCGCCACTCTGCAGCTCCAGTCCGACAGCGAGGGCACCCGTGCCGCCGCCCGCGAGGCCTTCCTGGAGCGGCGCAAGGCCACCCAGCCCCTGGACCTGCCGTCCTGCGGCAGCACCTTCACCAACCCGCCCGGGGACTCCGCTGGCCGACTGATCGACGCCTGCGGCCTCAAGGGCCACCGCATCGGGGGCGCGGTCATCTCGGAGAAGCACGCCAACTTCTTCCTCAACGAGGGCGGCGCCAGCTCCGAGGACGTCCGCCAGCTCATCGTGCACGCCCGCCGCGTCGTCTTCGAGCAGACCGGCGTGCTCCTGCGCCCCGAGGTCCAACTCCTGGGCGATTGGGGCCCCGACCCGTTGGGGATCTGAGGCACTTGGCGTGGCCCCAGCGATTCTTGAGGGCATCAGGTCTGCAGCGGGTGGACCCTGAGGACCAGGCCGCTACAAGCTGGTCTCCGGCCTCGCGAGCACCTCTTCTATCGTGAGCAGGCCCGGGTCAAAGAGCCCGTACCCGACGAGCGAGCTCGTAGCGACGCGGAGCTCGCAGTGTTTGGCGCGGGGGAGCGTGGCGAGCTCCCCTCGCAGCTTGGTCTTGTCGGGGTCGTGGTTCGCCAGGATGAGCAGGAAGAGCGGGGGCTCGGCGCTGAAGGACCCCAGGTCGCGGCCGCAGTTGACAAGGCCAAGGGCGCGCTTCTGGTTGAAGACCGTGACCATCTCCTCTTGCAGGCCGGCCAGGCGTCCTGGGTCGGAGAGGAAGCCGTCGACGTCGCGTAGGTGGGCGTGCAGCCCCGCCTTGCCGGAGAGGGCCTTGTCACCCTGCTTCACCTCGCCGATCACCAGGCGGCGCCCGTCGCTCTGCTTTCGGTCTGTGCCGGTGGAGGGCCAGTGGACCCCTACCAAGTCGAAGCGACCGTGGGCGTTCGCGTACTCGATGTCGCACACGTAGTAGTCGGTGGCTCGGCTGACGCTGCCGATGTTGTTGTCGCGGGCGATGAGCTGCTGGATCTCGCGCTCCTCCTTTGGGTGGTGGCCCATGTAGAGGTCCATCGCCAGCTTGAGGTGGGGTATGGCGTCGAGCCAGGCGCGGACGTGCTCCGGTTCGCGGACGGCGGAGGCGGGGTGGGCCAGCGGGGTGCCCTTGGCGTACTTCACGTCGAAGGTGGCGGCGTATGCGTCACCGCTGCGGCCCAGGCGCAGGAGGTTGCCTCCCCGGTAGTAGACGTTCAGGTAGTCGTCGCGGAGCTCGAGGCACAGGGTGCGGTCGAGGTGGACCCGGTCGAGGATCGGACGGAGGAAGCCGTCGCTCAGCGCGTTGAAGAATCTGGTGTTCAAGCCGCGCATGCGGGGGTCTCGCTCACGGGGGAGGGGTGGCTCTCGTACCACGAAGGCTCGAGGCGGCGGCGATCGATCCTCGCCCGAGCATCCGGACTGAACCCTCGACCGGACCCCTTTCGGGGGGTTCAGGGGGGCGCGAGACCCCCATAAAACGGTCGCACTGTGCTTCCGCCCTCCCACGACCGGGGTTGCTGCGCGCAAACCTGCGCGCGCAGCCGGCTCGTAGAGGGGCCGGGAGCTCCCCGACAAAGCCAAAGCGTGAGTCGGCTTGCCGGCTCACCGACGCGCCGAGGGGAGCTTCCGCTTTTGCCCCCTCGAAGAGCCCGCGGGGGGTCAGGGCGGGCGCGCGCCGGCTGGTTGCTTCCGCCCTCCCACGGCCGGGGGGTGAAGTGCGCAAACCTGCGCCTTCACCCGGCTCGTAGAGGGGCCGGAAGGACTCCGACAAAGCCAAAGAAGCGGCGCAGCCGCGCCGACGCGCCGAGGAGTTCTTCCGCTTCTGCCCCCTCGAAGAGCCCGCGGGGGGTGACCCCAGCTCCGCTGGGGTTCAGGGGGGTCGCGAGACCCCCATACAAAAAGAGCCCGCGCCGAGGAGTACTTCCGCTTCTGCCCCCTCGAAGAGCCCGCGGGGGGTGACCCCAGCTCTGCTGGTGTTCAGGGGGGGCGCGCGAGTCGCACAGCCGCTTCCTCAGCCCAGCCACAGCCGGGGTTGCTGCGCGCAACCCTGCGCGCGCAGCCGGCTCGTAGAGGGGCCGGAAGGACTCCGACAAAGCCAAAGAAGCGGCGCAGCCGCGCCGACGCGCCGAGGAGTACTTCCGCTTCTGCCCCCTCGAAGAGCCCGCGGGGGGTGACCCCAGCTCCGCTGGGGTTCAGGGGGGTCGCGAGACCCCCATAAAAAAAAACTGAAAGCTGCACACCCCAGCCCGCGTTCCGCCCCCGACAAAGGAAATCAGGTCCGCAGCGGCTCCGACGAGTCCCTCCTCCGTTGTCCGAGAACGAATCTGCGGCTCACCAAAACGACCCTTGAGAGAACGACCCATGAAGCGTCTGACCACCACCCCTCTGCTCGCCGCCACCCTCCTCGGCGCCCTCTCCACCCTCGTCGCTTGCGGTCCCTCCGCTGAGATGGCCCACCAGGCCGGTGACTCCGTCGCCTCCGTGAAGTCCTCCGTGCCCGCCGAGGGCAGCGACGAGGCCACCATCGCCCTCTACCTGGCCAACCACCTGGACCAGGAGACCCTGGACGACGACGTCACCCTGGACTCCCGGGCCGCCGCGAACATCGTCACCTACCGCGCGGGAGCTGACGGGCTGGAGGGCACCTCCGACGATCTCGTCTTCACCACTGTCGCTGAGTTGGATGGGGTCTCCTACGTCGGCCCCAGCGCATTTGAGGACCTGGTCGGCTACGGCGAGGACACGCTGGGCATGACCGGCGAGTCGGTGCTCGGCGTGCTGGTCGGCTCCTTCGAGGCCGAGGCTGTGCTCTATCTGGCCAACAACCTCAGCCAGGACGCCCTGGACCACGACGTCGCGCTGGACGCACGCGCCGCCCGCAACATCGTCAGCGAGGGCAGCATCAGCGACCTGAACCAGCTCGACGCCGTCTCCTACGTCGGCCAGTCCGCCATGGACAAGCTGCTCGCCTACGCCGACGGCATGCTCTCTGGCCAGGGCCTCGTGCTCCGCGACGGCACCCCCTACGCGACCCTTCAGGACGCCGTCGACGCCGGAGGCGGGACCATCAGCCTCTACAAGGGCGTCTACACCGGCGAGACCACCATCAGCACCAGCCTGGACCTCGAGGGCTACCCTGCAGGCGGCAGCGTGCTGGACGGGGAGGGGAGCGTGCGCGCCCTGAACATCACGGGCGGCTCCCCCGCGTTCTACGACCTGGAGATCCGGAACGGGACCCCCACGGGCAGCAGCTTCACCGCTGACGGAGGCGCGGCGCGGGTCTACAGCACCGGCACTGTGCGCTTTGAGGGCGTGGACTTTGTGGACAACAGCGCCATCATGGGCGGCGCCATCTTCGCATCCTCGGGCACGCTGGAGCTCTACGACTGCTTCTTTGACGGCAACAGCGCCAGCTCCCTGGGCGGCGCCATCTACTCCTACGAGGACGTCACCCTGGACGGCGTCGACTTCGTGGACAACAGCTCCCCCTACGGCAGCGCCGTCCGGATCTTCGGGAGCTTCTCCGCGCCGCCCCACCTGAGCGTGGTGGACAGCAGCTTCACCGACAACCTGGGCAGCCACTACGGCGCCATCGCGCTCTACGACGCCACCGCCAGCATCACCGACACGGACTTCGCCGGCAACAGCCCCGCGGATGTCCATGTCTACGCGGTCGGCGGGTACAGCGGTGGGGATCTGAGCTGCGACGCTACCGGCTGCATCTGACCTCCTCTCCTGGCCCCTGGGGGAGACCCCGGGGGCCCCAAGGTGCCGGCGAAGCGCAGAGTCTGTGCAGGCTCATGTCACCCCACAGTTCACGGCGTTAGGGTGAGGGCATGCAAGACAAGCTCATCTTCGTCATCGGGCCCCCCCGCTCCGGCTCCACCCTGCTCATGCGGATGCTCTCCTCGCACTCGCAGATCTACTCGCGGCCGGAGCCCCACCTGCTGACCCCCCTGGCGCACCTGGGCTTCTACGACAACGTCGACCGCGCCCCCTTCGACCAGCTCCAGGCCGGCATGGCCCTCAAGGAGTTCGTGGCAGACCTCCCTGGCGGCGAAGACGACTACCTCGACGCCCTGCGCGCCTACTGCGAGGTCATGTACGGCCGCATGCTCGCCACCCAGGACAAGCCCTACTTCCTGGACAAGACGCCCGCCTACGCGCTGATCCTCCCATTCATCGCCAAGCTCTTCCCCCAGGCCCACTTCGTGGTGCTCACCCGGAACCCGCTGTCGGTCTGGGACAGCTTCGCGGCGAGCTTCTTTGACGGGGACTATCAGGCGGCCTTCGACTTCAACCCCGTGCTGGCTCGGTACGTGCCGGCCATGGCGGATTTCATCCGCACGGCCTCGGTTCCTTTCGTCCGGGTGTCCTACGAGGACATCGTCGCCGACCCCGAGTCCCAGCTCAAGCGCATCTACGAGCACATCGGCATCCCCCACGAGCCGGACACCGTGAACTACGGCAAGTCCAAGCCCGCGGTCGAGGGTGGCCTGGGGGACCCCATCGGGGTGGCCAAGCACAGCCGGCCGGTCAAGACCTCTGTGCACAAGTGGGCGCAGTCCGCGGCCGCCGATCCCGACAAGGAGGCCCTGCTGCGCCGCATGATCGACGGCCTCAGCGACGAGGACCTGGAGACCTGGGGCTACGACCGGGAGTCCCTGTTCGCGCCCCTGTCCGAGGTCGACGCCGACGAGGCCAAGACCAAGGCCAGAGCCAAGGCCAAGAGCGACAAGTGGGACCGCTACAAGGTCGAGCGCCGCACCCTGGTGGCCCTGCGCAAGAACATCCACCACAACGCGCTGGGGCAGATGGTCAAGAAGACCCGCTTCTACTGCGACGTGCTGCTGCGCGGTGACGGCGAGGGCTTCTCCGCCCACGAGACCAAGCGCTACGGCGCCGACAGCGATGAGTCCCCCCCCAAGGGTGCCCCCTCCGAGTAGACCCCCGCTGGAGAGGGCCCGCCCGGTCGGGGAGCGGCTCAGCCGGCGTCGACCATGCCCTTGAGCTCGCCGGACTCATGCATCTCCAGCATGATGTCGGAGCCACCGACGAACTCCCCGTCGATGTAGAGCTGGGGGATGGTGGGCCACTGGGCGAACTCCTTGATGCCCTGGCGCACGCCGGGGTCGCTCAGGACGTCGAAGGTCTCGAACTCGGCGCCGTTGAGCTTGAGGATCTGCACCGCGCGGGCGGAGAAGCCGCAGGCGGGGAAGAACTTGTTGCCCTTCATGAACAGCATCACGCGGTTCTGGGTGACGAGGTCCTTGATGAAGTCCTGGACGTTTCGCTCGGACATGGGAATCTCCAATCAGGCCTGGCGCTTGGCCCAGGCGTCTGGGGTGTAGGTCTTGAGGGCGAGGGCGTGGATCGCGCCCTTCATGTGGTCGCCCAGGGCTTGATAGACAAGGCGGTGTTGGGCCACTCTGGTGCGGCCCTCGAAGGCCGAGGACACCACCTGGGCCTGGAAGTGCTCTTTGTCCCCCGCGTTGTCCTCCACCAGAGCGGTGCAGTCAGGCAGGGACTCCTGGAGAATGCGTTGAATCTCAGATGGCTCCATCATGGCTGAGCTGACCTCCCGGAAGCGGCCCATAGCGGCCTTTTGGGACAAGAGCACGCCGATGACCTGGCGCAACATGCTCTTGGTCCCCTTTGTGGGCAGTGTTGCGGTGGCCTGGTCCACCCTCTGCCTGCTGCCCATCCTGCCCCTGGCGCTGATCCCGCGCTTCAAGCGGGAGCCCTACACATTCTGGGCTTCGCGCCTGGCTTCCTGGGGGATGTTGCGCCTGGCGCTGCTCGGCCGCCCCCACCTGGAGGGCCTGGACAAGCTGCCCGTGGGGGAGCCCTACCTGCTCATCTCCAACCACCGCAGCTTCGTCGACGTGCTGCTGCTCATCTGGGCCGGCCAGACCCACGGCATCTCCAAGTCCGGGGTCAAGTGGTTCCCCGTCATGGGCTACCTGGGCTACCTCGGCGGCGCCGTCTTCTTTGACCGCGACAGCCCCGAGAGCCGCCGCAAGGGCAAAGAGGACACCATCCGCATGATCCGCCAGGGCCGGGCCATGCACGTCTACCCGGAGGGCACCCGCACCCGCACCGGCCCCATCCGGGAGAAGACCTACCCGGGGCTGGTCAAGGCCGCCTACGAGGCCGGCATCCAGGTGGTCCCCGCGAGCTGCTGGGGCACCGACCTCATCATCCCGCCCACCAACAAGGGCGTCCGCCTGTTCCAGGACTGCTGGATGCGCATCGGTGAGCCCGTGCAGCCCAGCGACTTCCCCGACGACTTCGACGCCTTCTTCGACGCCGCGTGGTCGCAGGTCAAGGGCATGACCGCAGAGCTGAGAGAGGCCCACCCCCATGCAGAGGTGGACCTCCTCAAAGAGTAGGGGAGACGCCGGCTACTCGCTCGCGGGCTCCTCGCCTGCGGGGGCCGCGCCGAACTCCATCATGTAGGTGCGCTTGGCCTTGTCGGGCAGCAGGGCGTACTTGCCCGCAGGCAGCGCATCAGCCGGGATGTAGCGCACGGCGCGCTCGCCGGCGGAGGCCTCGATCAGCTTGGCCTCGTCGAGCTGCGCGGTGAGCTGGGTGTACCCGCCCTCCTCGTCCATCTTGGCGCCGATGTAGAGCCAGGGCTGCCCCAGGGAGAAGTGGGTGATGCCGTCGCGGTCCGGGTTGAACTTGACCTCGGGGCTGGTCTCCATGGGGTGCAGCTTCTGGTTCTCGATGGTGCTCTGGCCCACCAGCATCAGGTAGGTGCCGGGCACGATCCGCGGCCAGGTGCCGGGGGTGGAGTCCGGGTAGCGGACCATCGTCTCGGTCTCGAAGATGCTGGCCTTCTGCACATCCGAGTGGGTACGCATGGGGGTCATCTTGCCCTCAGCGTCCAGGATGTAGACGCCGGAGCCGTCCGGGCCGATCCAGGACTGCAGCGCGTTGTCGGGGAGCTGCGCGTCGCCCGAGACCTCGGTGGTGCCCGTGAAGAAGCGGTCCTCGTCACCCGAACTCAGCGTGTAGGTGTTGCCGGCGCAGAGGGCGTCGAAGCTGTACGCGCCGCTGGCGTCGGTGGTGGTCTCGAAGGCCTGACAGGTCAGGTCCGTGGCCTCGGAGCGGGCCAGGATCCGCAGCTCCGACACGGGCTGTCCGCTCAGGCCATCGGTGACGGAGCCCGAGACGGCTCCCTTGGAGCAGGCGCTCAGGGTGAGCAGAAGCACGGAGGACGCAAGAAATGCGCGTGTCATGGGGTTCCTCGGGGGTGGGCTGAAAGAAACGCTCAGTCGTCTTTCGGGACCCTATCAGAAACCCAGTCGTCACATTGGCCTATTCATGCAAAGCCTTGAGCGTACGCACCATTTGCTCTGCGTGTTCCCGAACCAGCCCCACGGGGTCGGCCTCATAGCGATCCGCCTCGCCCTGGCCAGCGAACAGCACGCCCCGGCTGGAGTTCACCAGCGCCCCCAGACCGTCGCTGCGGAAGCAGGGCAGGGTGTCCGCCGCGCTGCCGCCCTGGGCGCCGTAGCCGGGGACCAGGATCCACGCGCCCTGGAGCTGCGCCCGGAGCTCGATCGCCTCCTCCGGGACCGTCGCGCCGACGACCGCTCCAACGGGGCCCAGGCCCTGGGGGTCGAGGCGGCTCTGGTTCCACTCGGAGATCCACTGGCTCACCTTCTCGGCAACCCCGTCCCCCTGCAGCGCGTCCGCGCCGGCATTGCTGGTGCGAACGAGGACAAAGAGTCCCTTTCCGTCGGCATCACAGCGCTTGAGGAAGGGGGCCAGGCTCTCCGGCCCCAGGTAGGGGTTCAGAGTCACTGCGTCCGCCCCGATGGGGCCGCCGGCGTCCAGGGTGGCCCGCGCGTAGCCCTCGGCGGTGGAGCCGATGTCCCCGCGCTTGGCGTCCAGCAGCAGGATCAGCCCCAGCTCCCGCGCCCGCGCGCTGAGCACCTCCAGCGCCGCGACGCCGGGCGCCCCGAGCTGCTCGAAGAACGCCACCTGCGGCTTGATGGCCGCGGCCAGGTCCGAGACCGCGTCCAGGACCTCCAGGCCCCAGTCCTGAACCTGCGCAGCGGCGGCGGCGCGGAAGGCCGCGCCCTCCAGGTGCTCGTAGGCCGCGCGGCGCACAGCGGGGAGGCGGTGCAGGTGGGGATCCAGGCCGATGCACACCGGCCCACGCTCGGAGACCGCCTCGGAGAGGCGCACGGAGAAGGGAGTCATGGCCGGCTCTTAGCTCGCGGGACAGGGGGTGTCCGGGATAAAGGGCAGGCATGCTTGCACTCACGCTCTTGGCCTGCCTCCAGTTCCCCGACACCGACGCGCCGACCACCCAGGACTCGGACACCGGCTCCAGCAGCGGCGACTGCAGCGGTGGCTTCCAGACTGGCGACAGCAGCAGGGTGTTCGTGAACGCCTACGCCGTCGATGGCCTCTCCAGCTACGGCTACGCCCGGGCCCTGTGTGTGAGCGCGGACGGCACCGACGCTGAGATGAGCTTCTACGTCGACGCAGATCTGGTGCACCTCTCCGTGAGCGCCCCTGGGGTGGGCAGCTACAACCTGCCCGACGGGTCGGTGAGCGTCTCCGTCAGCAACGGCTCCGCGTCCTGGAACAGCGAGGACGTGTTCGCCGGGACCTACACGGTCTCCGACGACGGAGAGCTCACGGCGGACCTCCAGCTCGAGGCCAGCAACCCCCTGGGCATCAACCTGGTGTTGGGCGTGAGCTGGTCAGGGGAGCCCGCGAGCGCCTTCTGAGCGGGCCTCAGCGCCGCTGGGACTCCCTGGCGCGCCGCGCGCGCACCTGGGGGCTCACGGCGTCGTCGTTCTGCACGCGGGTCATCTGGAACACCGCGTAGAAGAAGCGGTCCTCCAGCGCGCGCTTGACCCGCTCCGGCATCAGCGCGCGCGCGCCGCGCCCCAGGGCGTGGAGGGTGTTGGCCAGGGTCTTCGCGCTGCGGGAGTCCACGGCATGATGTAATCATGGAGCGCATCGGGGTTGCACCGGCACCGCGCGCCCCAGGAGTCTCAGATGCCCAATGTCTCCCGAGTGACCGACATCGCGGTCAACCCCGCGGACTCCCACGGCAAGCCCTGCTGCCCCCACCCGGTCGCCGGCCCGGGGATCATGGGCGCAGCGACGATCCTGGTCGAGGGCAACAAGCCCCTGCGCATCGGCGACCCGGGCGTGCACGCCGCCTGCTGCGGGCCCAACGTCTGGGCCGTGCTCACCGGCTCCGGCACCGTGTACTTCGAGAACATCGCGGTCGCGCGCATCGGGGACATCACCGTGCACTGCGGGGGCGTGGGCGCGCTGGTCACCGGCGCCGGCAAGACCCAGGTCGGGTGAGCCCCCCTCTGATCTGCCCAAGCTGCCGGCACGTCCACCAGGGCCGCTGGATGCTGTCCCACTTGAGCCCCGAGGGCGACTGGCTGCGCTGCCTGGGCTGCGGCCAGCGACACCCCGTGGTCGATGGGCTGCCGCTGGTCTTGCGTGCCGGGCTGGAGCTGCAGGCCGAGCCCGAGCTGGACGCCCAGCTCGTGGAGCTGATGCGCGCGAGCAGCAGCGGACCCCTGCACGCCTGGCTCACGCAGACGATCACCTCGCTGGCGGGCCAGGTGCTGGATCTGGGGTGTGGGGTGCAGGCCTGGGGGCGCACGGATGTGGTGGGGCTGGACCTGCGGGCAGGCCTGCTCAGAGCCCGAGGCGGTGTGGGCGTCATCGCGGACGCCGCGGATCCTCCCTTCCCCCCGGAGAGCTTCGACGCGGTGCTGCTGGTCAACCTGCTGGACTGCGTGCCCAACCCGCAGCTTGTGCTGGCCCAGGCGGACGCGCTGCTTCGTCCGGGCGGGGTCCTGCTGATCTCGCTGCCTTTCGCGTGGGATCCGGTCGTTCCGCTGGAGCGGCGATTCGAGTGGGGCACCCTGCGCGCTGCCCTGGAGGGGGACCGGAACGCGCTGGGGATGCGCTTTGGCTACACGCTGCTCCAGGAGCACACCCTGGACTGGCCCATCCAGCGCTCCGACGGCAGCCGCGCGCGCTTGAGCACGCACACCCTGCTGGCCCGGAAGGCGGCCGCGCACTCCACCCTTGCCCCGGGACCCGCTGGCGGGGCATGATGGAGTCGGGTCCGCGCGTGTAGGCCGCACCGAGCACGCACGACGGACTCGCCACCTGATCAAGTCGAACCCACCGGGGGCCCGCGCCCCCTGCACGCACTTGGGAGAGCCGCGATGTCCAAGCTCACAGACCGCAAGGGCAGGCCCAGCACAGGGCAGATGCCCGGCCTGGTCGAAGCCATCGTCACCGACAACGTGGACCCGGCCAAGATGGGCCGCGTCAAGGTGAAGTTCCCCACGCTCCCGGGCAGCAACGGCGGCGACAGCCCCACCAGCCACTGGGCCCGCGTGAGCACCCCCATGGCCGGCAAGAACCGCGGCTGGTCCACCATCCCGGAGATCGGGGACGAGGTGCTGGTCAGCTTCATGCACGGCGACTTCAACCACGCCATCGTGCTGGGCGGCATGTTCAACGGCGTGGACACGCCCCCCTACGCGAACGAGGACGGGGAGAACAACCTGCGCGTCTTCCAGTCCCGCAGCGGCCACCGCGTCACCTTCGACGACACCGCGGGCGCCGAGCGCATCGAGATGGTCACCCACAACGAGGAGATCCGGGTGATCTGGGACTCCGCGAACAAGACCCTGTCGGTCTACTCGGGCAAGGACATCATCCTGGAGTCCAAGGAGACCTTCTCCATCAAGTGCAAGGACTTCGTGCTCGAGGCCGAGCAGTCCATCTCCATGGACGCCAAGCAGAAGGTGGACCTGAACGCAGGGCAGCAGCTCACCGTCAACGGCGGCAAGATGCTCACCTTGAACGCCAAGTCGATGACCAAGATCAACTGCTGAGGAGGCGGCCATGATCAACGGCACCGTCATCGGCACGGTCAAGGACAACGTCGATCCCGACGGCCAGCACCGCGTGCTCGTCGAGTACAAGGTCGACGCCGAGCAGGCCCCCGCCAGCACCTGGGTGCGCATGGCCAGCCCCATGGCCGGCGGCTCCCGCGGGATGGTCATGCTCCCCGACAAGGGCACCGAGGTCATCCTGGTCTACGGGACCCAGGCCCTGCACCCTTACCTAGTCGGCTGCGTCTACAACGGCGGCGAGGACAAGGCCGAGCCCTACGCCAACGACGACGGCGACAACAACGTCCGCCTGTTCTGGTCCCGCGCGGGCTCCATGGTCATGTTCAGCGACGAGCCCGGCAACGAGTTCGTCAGCCTGGGCGCCACCAGCGGCAGCCGCATGGACGTGACCGGTGGCCCCATCCACCAGACCGCCGACGCCGCCAAGAAGGAGTTCCGCCAGTACTCCGACAAGGACACCATCTGGGAGTGCGCGGCCACCCTGAGCATCAAGTGCAAGGACTTCAAGGTCATCTGTGACAACAGCCTGACCCAGAGCGCCGGCAAGACCCTGGTCCACAACGCCAAGAACCAGGCCAAGTACACCAGCACCATCTCCACCTTCAAGGCCGCGACCGTCCACATCAACGGCGGCGCGCCTCTGCCTCCCAAGAAGGTCAAGGCCACCCCGGCCCACAGCCACCCGCCCACTGGCGGTGGGGGAGGGGGCGCCTCGGCAGCCCCCGCGCAGGTCCCGACTTCAACCGCGCTGGCCTTCGAGCCCCAGGACAGCGCCCCCCAGATCCAGGTCGGCCCCGATGTCCTCGGGCTGGAGGCGCACGCCCCCGATGGCCGTGTGCTGGGCGCCGTCGTGCTCTCCGCGAACGCCGAACCCGCAGAGTGGTCCCGCTCTCTTCCCGCCGCTCCCGAGATCCGCGAGGTCGGGAGCTGGGCGCCCCATGATAGCGACGATCACGCCCACGGTCCCCAGTCGCAGCCCGTCGCGGACGACACCGGGAGCTGGGCCCACAGCCTCCCGGTCAGGAAGGAGCCGGCCCTCAAGGCCCCGCCGCTCCCCGGCCCACCGTCGGACCCCGCGGCCCTCAGCCCATCTTTGGACGGGTAGGCACCGCCGAGGTGCGGGTTCCCAGGAGCTCCTTGGCGCGCGCCGCCCACTGATCGGCGGTGGGCACCAGGGCCTCCACGCGCACCAGGATGTCCTCCTTCGCGGACGGGCGCATCCCCTCGATCACCAGGCGGCCGGGGCCCGTGCAGCGCACGCTGCCGTCTTTGCCGGGCAGCACCTCCAGCAGGCGGCCCTGGTGTGTGGCGACGACCAGCCGCCCCTCGGTCAGCAGGATGTCGGTGTCCAGGTGGTTGATCTTGCCGGCCACCGGCCCGCCCAGCAGCGTGCGGTCCACGTAGACCCGCGCCGGCACGTCGAGCTGCTGCAGCACCGGGGTCTCGCCCTTGGAGAGCGCCGCTGCCTGTCGCCGCTTCTGCTTGCGTCCAAAGCGCAGGCCCGCGCTCGCCAGGGCGGCGCAGATCAGCACCACCACGCCTGCAAGGATCCAGTCCAGCACAATCGCTCCTTGGCTTGTCATTGTGACAGACCGGGCCCGATGCTGCTGGTTCCAGGCGCGTGCCCCCTTTGCATCCGCCTGACGCGGTAGCATGGGACAAAGCTTGGAGCCCCCTTGCCGTCCCGACCCTCTGAACCCGTCCTGGCCCTGATCCGCGCCACCCTCCGGGAGCGCGAGCTGAACGTGGCCGCCTTCGCCGAGCAGGTGGGGGAGAAGCGCAGTCTCGTCAAGCGCGTGCTCGCCGGGAAGGAGCCGCTGACCGTGGACCAGCTCATGACCTGGACCCAGAGCCTGGGCCTCGGCGTCGAGGAGCTCGCTGGCGGCGTCATGCCCGAGGAGCCCAAGGTCGCCACCCTGGGCGCCGCCGATCTCGCCCAGGCGGATGAAGACGACAGCATCCGCTTGAGCCCCTACGGGCTGCACGCCGAGCAGGCCATCAAGATGGCGTTCGCCATGTCGGTGGACTTCGCCTTCGTGTCCGAGAGCGCCCAGCTCAAGGACTCCGGCGTACCCCCCGATGTGCTCGCGCGCTTCCCCGAGCGCATGCTGATCCGCCTGGACGCCGCGTACCACAAGTACAACGCCCCCCAGTACGACGACTTCGGGCTCACGCTGACGCTGAGCTTCGACACCATCTACACCTGCGTCTTCCCCTGGTCCTCGGTGCTCCAGGTCACGCTCTACTGCGAGCCGCCGGACCCCCAGGACGCCCCCCAGCCGGATCCGGAGCCTGAGCCCGAGCCCGAGTCCCGGCCCACCCTGAGGCTCATCAAGTGAGGTCTGCCGTGCCCCTGCTCACCACCTTCGCCTTGTTGGCGCTGGCCTGCGGGGGCCGGCAGCAGACCGAGACACCCAGCCCGACCTCGCCGGTGCCGCAGAGCGCAGCGAGCGCGAAGAGCCCCCCCAGAGCCCAGGTGGATCTGGGCGCGGTGCTCGGCGTCAACGAAGCCGTCGCCATCCCCCCGATGATCCTGATGCGGGACCGCCCAAGCCCCGAGCAGATCGGCCAGGAGCTGGAGAAGGACGCGCGCCTGACCCAGGAGTTGGGGGCGCACTGGGTGCGGACGAACTCCGGCGGCTTCCCCTTCCTTCACCACCAGCACTGGCAGCAGAACCGCCGCGTGGCGCAGGCCCAGGCCGATCAGTGGGTGCGCACCGTGCAGGCCCACGGGCTGGAGCCGCTGATGATGGTCTCGCCCTGGCCGGGCACCTACACGCACCGGGCCACCGACAGCTACCCGCCGCCGGACATGGCGGCCTACACCGCGTGGGTCAAGGAGGTTGTCGAGCGCTACGACGGCGACGGCATCGACGACATGCCCGGCCTCAAGTCGGGGGTGCACCACTGGGAGGTCGACAACGAGCCCGACCTCAAGAACGACGGGCCCCCACCGCAGGCAAAGATCAAGGCCCCCGAGAACTTCTGTGAGCCCCCGCAGTACGCCGAGGTGCTGGTGGCCACCTCCGCCGCGATCCGCGAGGCCGACGCGCAGGCTGTGGTGCTGGGGGGCGGCTTCTACCGGCCCCAGACCGAGGGGGGCTGCGACTACATGCGCGCCGTGTTCGGCCAGCCGGGGACCGTGGAGGCCATCGACGCTCTGAGCCTGCACGTCTACGCGACGGACCCCGACACGCGCCGCCTGGAGAAGGCTCTGGCCAACGCCAAGGAGGTGCTGCCCGGCAAGCCCATCTGGATCACCGAGACCAATCAGCCCAGCGTCTCGGACAAGAAGGGCGAGGAGTACGTGAGCCCAAAGTGGCAGGCCTCGATGATGGTGGAGATGCTGGGCGTGTCGCTGCGGGAGGGCGTGCAGACCTTCTTCTGGCACACCCTGGCCGACGCGCCTCCGGGCAAGATGAAGCAGCCCGGCATGAAGCACCACTCCTTCTACGAGCAGCCCGGCGGGGAGCTGGTCGCCAAGCCCATCGTGGGGACCTGGCGGCGCCTGGCGGAGCGCTTTGAGGCCCTGGGGCGGGTCGAGGTTGTTCCGGGAGAGGGATCGATCCGGCTGGGCACGGATGGGCCCACCCTCCTGTGGGAGGGGACCGCCTCGGGCACCGCGACAGATCTGGTCACCGGCGAGGTCACCACGGGGAAGGTGACTGCGGGGGATGGGGCGGTTTACTGGGTTGAGTAGGTATCGGGTATCGGGGGTCAGGTATCGGGTATCAGGTATCGGTGGTCGGGCTTGGGGGGCGGCGACCGGCTACCGGCGACCGGGGACCGCCGATGACGCGCTGCTGGGTCGGGGCGCTGGTGGCAGCCGACTTTGGGGGCGTTTTGGGGAGGGGTCCGGAGGTCAGGTATCGGGTATCAGGTATCGGAGGTCGCTCTTGGGTGGCGGCGACCGGCTACCGGCGACCGGGGACCGTCGATGACGCGCTGGTGGGGCGGGGCGCTGGTGGCAGCCGACTTGGGGGGCGTCTTGGGGAGGGCGCGGCACTTCGTGCGGGCCACGGGAGCGGCCGGTGCCTGGAAGGGGGCCCGGCGCCCGGCCCGGGGACTGCGCTTCGGATTGGACCGGCGTGATGACCGATACCTGATACCTGATACCTGATTCCCGAGCCCCGGTACCCGTGCCCCTCGGAGAAGAGCTGTTGTAGGCCTAGGACTTACAACCCGCAGGCAAGCTGCAGCGTCTCCAGCCAATACACGGACTCGGCTTCGCGCTCGAAGTCGTCCGCGTACAGGCGCAGGTAGTCGGTCAGGATGAGGTCCTTCTGCAGCCAGGCGACGACCTCGGGGTTGCTCTCGGTCTGGGGCTGGCCCATGGAGCGGCTGAGGGCGTCGCGGAGGTGCAGCCAGCGGTCGCGGCCGCCGCGCAGCATGAAGCGGCGGAACTCCGGCCAGCGCTCGGAGACGATGACCCAGGCCCACTGGGCCTCGGAGAGCTCGCGCGTGGTGCGGGCGTCCAGGGCGTACTCGGCCAGCAGGAGGACGCGGCCGCTCAGGCGCTCCAGGAAGCGCGGGCGGCCCAGGGGGCGGGCAGTGAGGGCGGCGCCGAGGGCGTCGGTGGCGTCGCTGCCAAAGGCCTGCCGGACCTGCTGGGCGCCGGTGCCCAGGTGCTTCTGAACGAGCTGGGAGATGCGGCGCACGTCCAGGCCGGGGACCGTGATGTCCAGATCCACCAGCTCGGCGAGGCAGTGGGCGGCGCTGATGTCGTCCACCGCGCCCTCTCGGACCCGCATCGCCTCCAGCGCGGACTGGCGGCCGATGGCGACCACAAAGGTCACCGAGCTGTTCTCGGTGCTGAGCAGGCGCAGGCCCTCCAGCAGCAGCAGGCGGGCGCTGGGCCGCAGCATGTCGCAGTCCTCGATGAACACCACGACCCGGCCAGGGTTCTGCTGGCGCAGCATCTCGGTGAGCTGCACAAAGCCCCGCCGAACGCGCTCCACCGGGTTCACATCGCCGCGGTTCACGCCCGTGCCAGAGGTCGTGGGCATGCTGTCGCCGAAGTGCATGCGGTTGAGGTGCCCCACGATGTCGCGGGCGCGCTCCAGCGCCTGGGGGGACTCGCTGTACTTGGACATGGTCGCGACCAGCCCGGACAGGATGTTCCCGTGCTTGAGGTACAGCCAGGGGTTGTACCAGCACCAGGTGCCCACCCGCGCCGTCGGATCGAAGTCCAGGGTGTCGCGCTGGTGCGCCATCAGGGCCGCGCAGCGCAGCAGGAAGGTGTTCTTCCCGGAGCCCGGGGCGCCGTGCACCATCACCGTGGTGCCGGCCTTGAGCCGCGGCAGCGTCTTGAGGAAGCTGCGGGCCAGGCGGTCGTGTCCAAAGTAGTCCTGGTGGCTGATCAGGACATCGCGCGGGTCGACGTAGGAGCGTGTAGGCATGCGCGGAGTCTACCTCTGCGTCCCGGGCCGGCGGGCGCCTCTACTTGACCAGCTCGACCTGCCCGGACTCGTCGAATGCCAGCGGCAGCACGCCAAAGGGCGTGTCGACGTCCACCGTGGCGTCCAGATCCACCTTGAGCTTCTCGCCCTGGAACGCGGAGTAGAGCGCCCCCGCGGCCCCCTGGAAGGAGATCTCCAGCGGGATGGCCAGGCGCTTGCTGCTGTCACCCTCCACGCTGCCCAGGGACTGCACGCTGCCTTGGCCCAGGTCCACCCCGGCCAGCGCCAGGTCGTAGTCCAGCCCCAGGAAGTCCAGGCGGCTGCCGTGCGCGTTGTCGACGTCCAGGGTGAGCTCCAGCTCCGCGCCGCTCAGGCTGAGGCTCTGGAGCTGCAGGGTGTTGAGCTGGATGTCCGGCTTGCGCGGCGCGGGGAAGTCGCCGGCCTCGTCGTAGGGGAGCGTGATCACCCCCGCCGGGCTGTCGAAGCCGAAGCTGCCCGAGAGCCCGAAGTCGATGTCGTCCTTGCCGCGGATCGCCTGCACCATCTCCCACAGATCGCTGTACTGGAAGGCCACCGGCAGCGCCAGATCCGAGCCCCCAGAGGCCGCCAGCACCAGCCCGTCCGGGTTGTCGCCGCTGAGCCAGTCCACCTGCTCGAAGGCCAGCCCGTAGTCGAAGTGGGCCAGCTCCACGGAGACCGGGTTGGGGTTCTCGACCGCGAACACAAAGTCCGCGTCCACGCCCTCCCAGTTCACGTCGTTCACGTCCAGATCCTGGAAGCTCACCGTGGGCTTGTAGGGGTCCAGGTTCACGTCCTCCCAGCCCTCGCAGGCGGTGAGGGCGGGCAGCAGACTCAAGACGGCGAGCGCACGCTTCATCGCAGCAGCTCCTGGGGAGTGAGGGGGTCGCGGGCTTGGACGGTGGGCAGGCCGCTTTCTTCACCCAGGCTGCCCTGAAGCGTGGCGGGGTCGTCCGAGACCGCCACAATGCGCACCCCGTCCAGGTCCACCCCCTGCGCCAGCGCGGCCTGCGCCTGCTCCAGCGTCACCGCTTCGTAGGGGAGGGGGGCGAGGGGATCCGGGAGCCCCAGGGCTGCAGTCTCCACCGCGATCACCAGCGCGGCGTCCGGATCCTCTGTCTGCTCCTGGGCCCAAGCGAGGTGCGCCTGTCGGCCGGCGTCCAGCTGCTCCTGGGTGAGCCCGGCGTCCAGGGCGTCCTGCAGCGCCCTCAGGGTGGCCTTGGCCTCGGGGAGCGCGCCGCCCGGCTCCAGCACCAGGGTGGCCTGCCGGCGCTGCGCCGGCGCGCTCAGCGAGAGGCCCCACTCGGGGTGCTCCTGGCCCAGCGCCACCAGGGCGAGCTCCAGGGCTGGCCACTGCGCGCTGTCGCGGGTGGGCTCCAGGGGGAGTCCGAGCACTGGCGCGGCCGTCGCACCCTGCACCGGCAACAGCGTCGGCGCGTCGGGGACCTGGCGCGTGTAGGGCTGGGGGAGGGCGCTGCGGCCCACGCCGAGCGCCATCAGACCCTGGTCCAGGGTCGCGGCCAGCGTGTCCTCGTCGGGGCCGGAGATGCCCACTGCGATGCTGTCGCGCAGATAGGTGTCCCGGTGGTGGGCCTGGACCTGCTCGAGGGTCAACAGCTCCAGGCTCCCCTGCCGGCCGAAGTCCGCGTGTCCATAGGGGTGGCCGTGGTTCACCCAGAGCTCCAGGGCCAGCAGCTCCAGCGCGGGGGGCGCGGCGAGCAGTCCCTGGGCGCGCTGCTTGAGCACATCCAGGTAGGCGGGGGTCCAGGCGGGCTCGGTGAGCATCTGCGCCATCAGCTCCGACAGCGCCTGCGCGTTCTCGGCGGGGGCCTGGCCGGTGAAGCGCACCAGGTCCTTGTCCACCAGTACGCTCAGGGAGGCGTCCAAGGCGGCCAGGTGGTGGTCCAGGCGGGCGGGGGACTCGGCGCCGATCCCGCCCTCGCTGAGCATGTGGGCGGTGAGCCAGGCCAGGCCCTCGGCGCCGGTGGGGTCGGTGGCGGAGCCAGCCTGGACGGCCAGTTGGATGGTCACGGGGGCCCCCTGCGCGTGCTCGGAGAACACCACGGCGCGGAGCGATTCGCGCTGCTGGGCGGGGGAGGGACCCGGCGGGGTCGGCTTGATGCAGGCGAGGGACAGAAGGAGAGTCATCATGCACACATCAAGAGCTTGTACAGGGGGAATGTCGGGTGTTCGCTGTGTGCTAACCTTGTGACGATCCTGGCACGAGGTGAAGCTCTATGCAGGCTGTTGAAGCGCTCGGAAGCACACGTGGGGAGCTCAAGGCGGTGGAGACCCGCCTGCTGATTCGGCGGCTTCGGCGGCCGGGAGATGACCCGCAGGGCATGCCGGAGTCGGAGCTCTGGCGCACCTGGCTGGAGCTGAGCCGTCGGGGGGAGCCCCAAGCCACGGAGCTCTTCCTGCGCAGCCTCAAGTCCCTGCATCGGCGGCGCTCGGTGGGGGCGGCCGAGCTGGGCATCACCGATCCGGACCCCAACGAGCACCGGCTCACCGACGACCCCTACCTGGGGGAGCTCTGGAAGGCCTACAAGCGCTGCATCGCCTCCTCCAGGACCGGTCCGGCCAGCGCGCTCCTGCGTGATCTGGAGCAGCAGCTCGTGAGCTGAGGGGCTGCAGTAGTTGACTGCTGTTTTCATCAAACATACTTAGTGGTGAAACCAGGAAGCGACATGCACGCGCCCGAAGACAGCGCCCCCTCCCAGCTCACCCTGGACGCCATCCCCCTGCAGCAGCAGGTGGTGGTCCAGTCGGTCGCGGGTGAGCGCGGGTTCCGGCGTCGTCTGCTCGAGCTTGGGCTGCTCCCCGGGACTCCGGTCTCGGTGGTCCGCGTGGCCCCGTTGGGCGATCCCCTGGAGCTCTCATTGCGTGGCTCCCGCCTGTCCATCCGCCGCTTCGAGGCCTCCCAGATCCGGGTCGTGCCCGCGTGAGCACCACGGCGACCGTCGACACTGTGGCCACGTCAGAGCCCCTGATCCTGCTCGCCGGCAACCCGAACTCCGGCAAGAGCACGCTGTTCAACCGCCTCACGGGCGGCAGCGCGCGCACCGGCAACTACCCGGGCGTCACGGTGGAGAGCTCCATCGGCAGCACCCGCCTGGGGAGCGGGACGGCCACCATCGTCGACCTGCCCGGCGCCTACTCGCTGGTCGCGCGCACGCTGGAAGAGCGCGTCACCCTCAAGGCCGTTCTGGGCCTGGATGGGCAGCCCACTCCGGATGTCGTCGCCCTCTGCGCGGACGCCACCGTGCTCTCCCGCAGCCTCTACCTGCTGCTGCAGCTCCAGGAGCTGGGCGTCCCGGTGGTCCTGGTACTGACCATGTCAGACCAGGCCGGAGACACCCTGCCGTCCACCCACACGCTCTCCGACCTCTTGGGCTGCCCGGTGGTGCGGACCGTCGCGCGGGAGGGGGAGGGGCTGGACGATCTCCGCGCTGCCCTCTCCACCGCTCTGGCTCAAGACCCCCCTCAACCTCTGTGGAGATGGGAGCCAGGCGAGGACCTGGAGGAGGCGATCGAGGCCGCCATGGACGCGCTGCCCGAGGGCTGGCCCCGGCAGCACGGCTTGGGTTTGTGGGCGCTGATGTCCTGGTCCGACACGGACGACGGCGGTCTGCCCGCCGGGCTCGCCGAGGCCGTCTCGCGCCTGCACCTGCACCCCGAGGACATCGACGACGAGGCGATCTCCGGCCGCTACGGCTGGCTGGACCGGGAGCTGTTGCCCCTGCTCCAGGGAGAGGTCGACCGCAGCTTCACCGAGAAGCTGGATCGGGTGCTGATCCACCCCGTCGCGGGCTTCGGCATCTTCCTTCTGGTGATGGGCCTGCTCTTCCAGGGCCTGTTCGCGTGGTCGGACCCGGCCATCGGCGCCATCGAGACCCTCTTCGAGTGGCTGGCGGTGCTGGTGGAGGGCAGCATGGCGCCCTCGCTTGGCCGGGATCTGCTGGTGGAGGGGGTGATCGGTGGTGTCGGCGGTGTGGTCGTGTTCCTGCCGCAGATCCTGCTCCTCTTCCTCCTGCTGGGCTTGCTGGAGGACTCCGGGTACCTGGCCCGCGTCGCCTATCTGATGGACCGGGTGATGCGCCTGATGGGCCTCAACGGGCGGGCCTTTGTGCCCATGCTCTCGGGCTTTGCGTGCGCGGTCCCGGCGATCATGGCGACCCGCAGCATGCCCCGCGAGCGGGACCGGCTGCTGACCATGATGGTCGTGCCGCTGATGACCTGCTCGGCGCGGCTGCCCGTCTACACGCTGATCATCGGCACCCTGTTCGCCGGGGAGGCCTGGGTGCAGTCCGGGCTGCTGCTGGGCATGTACGTGTTCTCGGTGGTGACCGCGCTGGCCGCGGCCTGGCTGATGTCCAAGACCGTGCTGCGGGCCGAGCCGGTGCCGCTGGTGCTGGAGCTGCCCACCTACCGCTGGCCCAAGCTGCAGGACGTGGCGCTGATGATGTGGCGCCGGGCCCGCGAGTTCCTCAAGGATGCTGGCACGGTCATCCTGGTGTGTACGGTGGTGGTCTGGGGCCTGCTGTCCTTCCCGCAGAACGTGCCGATGTCCCAGGACTACGACGCGGCCATCGCGGCCGCCTCTTCGCCCGAGCAGGTCGAGGCGCTGGAGCAGCAGCGTGAGGGTGAGCAGCTCGCCGGGAGCTACGCGGGGCAGGTCGGGCGCTTCATCGAGCCCGTCATCGAGCCGCTGGGCTTTGACTGGAAGATCGGCGTCGGCCTCATCGGCGCCTTCGCCGCCCGCGAGGTGTTCGTCAGCACCATGGGCGTGGTCTACAGCGTGGGCGAGGACATCGACGAGCAGGACGAGGGCCTGCGCGCTCGGATGCACGCCGAGACCCACCCCGACGGCAGCCCGGTCTACACGCCGCTGGCTGGCCTGAGCCTGCTGGTCTTCTTTGCCCTCTCCGCCCAGTGCATGAGCACGCTGGCGGTGGTCAAGCGCGAGACGCGCGGCTGGAAGTGGCCCATCTTCATGGTGGTCTACATGACGGGCTTGGCCTGGGTCGCCAGCTTCGTGGTCTACCAGGGTGGGCGCCTGCTGGGCCTGGGCTGAGCAGTCAGCGACGCTCCAGGCGGCCCAAGCGCCAGGCGTTCGCGCCGTGGTTGTGGACGTGCAGGCGCACCCAGCTCCCGGCGGCGTGCTCCTGGGTGACCTGGACGCTGGCCTCGTGGATCTCCGGGTCGCCTGGGATGGCGGGCTCGATGCGCCAGATCTCCTCGTCGCCGATCCACAGGCTCATGTGTCCGGTGGCGGGCTCGGCGGCAGCAAGGGAGCTGTGCCAGGCCAGGATGGCCAGCTCGTGCTCCGGTCCCACCCGCGCCCCGCTGAGCTGACCCACGGTCACCCAGGGGCAGTCGTCGGTCTCGATCTCCAGGAAGCCGGTCTCTTCGTGGACCGCGGTCGGAGCGCAGGGGCTGGGGGCCGGACCGATGGGGTCCTGGTCGTCCCCCAGGATCTCCCACGCGCTCAGCTCGACCAGGGGCTGGGGGACGCTGTCCACAGGCTCAGTTGGGTGACAGCCCAGGATCAGGAGCGTGATGGGATTGCCAGTGACCATGAGTCACCTATACAGTGCGGCCTTCGGAGGTGCTCGTGATTGTTCTGCTCGCTGCTTTGGCTTGTGACACCAACGTCCGTGGGGACGACAGCGGAGACACGTCCGGCGGGAACGCGGACACGACCTACTACAAGGACGTCAAGCCTCTGCTGGATGTCCACTGCACGCGCTGCCACTACGAGGGCGGTCTGGGCATCGGGGACTTCACCGACCCGGACACGGTGGTGAGCTTCGCTGAGGTCATGCTGAATCAGGTCGAGGTCGGCGCCATGCCCCCCGCGACCAGCGACCCCGAGTGCCACGACTACAGCGGCTCCGAGCACATGAACATGAGCGCCGGCGAGCTGGCCGTGCTCCAGGCCTGGATCGACCAGGGCAAGGAGCTCGGGGATGTCGCCGACGACCCCGGGGTGGAGCCCATCAAGGAGACCCTGGACGACGCCGACATCTCCCTGCTGATGACCGAGGCCTACACGCCCAGCTTCTCGGACGAGGCCAACCCCGGCAACGAGTACCGCTGCTTTGTCCTCGACCCGGAGCTGGATGAGGACGTGTACATCAACGCCCTGGCCCCGGCGGTGGACAACGCAGCCCTGGTGCACCACGTGGTCGCCTTCACCACAGACCGCGGCGACATCAGCGAGTCCCAGTGGGACCCCCAGGGCTTTGACTGCATCGACATGTCCGGCGCGGGCGAGGGGATGCTGGGTGCTTGGGCCCCCGGGATGCTGCCCCTGGAGCTGGGCGAGGGCAACGCCCTCAAGCTCGACAAGGACGACGTGGTCGTGCTGCAGATGCACTACTTCCAGTCCCAGGCCACCTGGGAGGACGACCGCAGCGGCTACGAGCTGCGCACCATGCCCAAGGACGAGGTCGAGACCCAGGTCCTGCTGGTCCCCCTGGGGCTCAGCCGCTTCGAGATCCCCGCCGGGGACGACGCCTACACCGACAGCGGCGACTTCGAGAACACCTACCCGATCGACGTCAAGATCCACAACATCTTCCCCCACATGCACGTGCTCGGGAAGGCCTACAGCGCCAGCATCACCCACGCCGATGGCAGCACCACCTGCCTGGTGCAGGGCGACTACGACTTCGACAACCAGCTGACCTACCAGTTCGAGGGCGAGCTGCCGGTGCTGGCCAAGGGCGACACCCTCGAGTACTCCTGCACCTGGAACAACAGCACCTCGAACCCCGACCTGCCCTACGACGAGCCCGTCACCACCGGCTACGGCGAGCGCACGGATGAGGAGATGTGTTATTTCTTCTCGATGATCAGTTATTGAGGTTGAAGCTGGGTTTTGCTGATTTTTGTGCTCAGCGCCTGCGCTCCTGAGCCGGTCCTGATCGGGCCGGCCGAGCGCCCCACCCAGGTGATCAGCCCCAGCGACTGGGACGGCCGGCAGGCGCTCCCCACGGTGTTCCTGCTGCACGGCCTGGGCGCACACGCGGAGCGGCAGGACTGGTACATGGGCTTCTCCGAGCAGGTGGACGCGCTGCGCTTTCACCTGGTGCTCCCCGAGGGCCTGGAGCGCCCCCAGGACGGCCGCCAGAGCTGGGACGCCACGGAGTTCTGCTGCAACACCGAGGCAGAGGTCGACGACGTGGGCTTTCTGCTCGGGCTTCAGGACGAGCTGGAGCAGGAGCTGGGGGCCCAAGAGGGCGCGCGCTTCTTTGGCCACAGCAACGGCCACTTCATGAGCTATCGGATGGCCTGCGAGGCCCCTGACCGCATCCACGCGATCGGTGGGTTGGCGGGGGCGGTGTCCTGGGACGAGGCGGACTGCGCGGTGGGCGAGCCGGTGGATGTGCTCCACCTGCACGGTCAGGACGACGCCACCATCCTCTACGAGGGGAGCGAGGGCGAGTACCCCGGGGCCCAGGCCTCGGTGGCGCGCTGGTCCGAGCGCGCGGGGTGCACCGGGAGCGAGGCCGGCGCGCGCCTGGACCTGACCCGCACGAACCAGGACGAGACGGCGGTGGAGCGCCACACCGGCTGCAGCCACCGCGTGGAGCTCTGGACGCTGGAGGACAGCGGCCACTCGCCTTGGCTGAACGGACCGCGCTTCTCCACCGCGGTGCTGGAGTGGCTGCTGGAGGCCGAGTAGGGGGCGCTCAGTCCCAGGGGGTGAAGGGCCCCCAGCCTGGCGTGTGGCCCAGGGCGGCCATGTGCGCAGCGATCGCCGCGACGTCCGCGGGCTGGGGTGGGTCTGCGGACGGGTGACCTCGTCGATGGGGGAGATCTGGGCCGTCGGACTCGACCATCAAGCGGCCAGGCGGTGTGGCCGAGAGCGCCGAGCGCACCCGTCGCGCTTCCTCCCAGGTCACGGGCCAGCCAAAGGAGAAGTGAAGCCCGAGCGCCGCATAGGCGGGCACCATCTCCGCCGAGCCGGAGTAGCTGTGCAGCACGCCGCGTAGGGGGCCGAAGTCCTGTAGCAGAGCCAGCAGGCGTCCGTGGGCGCCGACGCAGTGCAGGATGACGGGGAGGTCGAGGGCGCGGGCCACCTGGAGCTGGACGCGCAGGAGCTGCTCTTGGAGGGAGAAGGGGATGGGGCCCTTGTGCAGCCCGCATTCACCTACAGCCACCGCCCCGCTCTCCACGAGCTGAGACTGCAGGGCGCCAGCGAGGTCACCCGGTTCCAATCCGCCTCTGGGGATGAACACGGGGTGCAGGCCCAGGGCGACCCGGACGCCGGGCAGGGCGGCCATGCTGCAGGTGCGCGCCCAGGTGTCGGGGTGGGTCGCTGGAACGACGACGCCCTGCACCCCGGCCTCTCGGGCGCGGGTGAGCAGGGCGTCTCGCTGGCCGTCGTAGGCCGGGAAGTCCAGGTGGCAGTGGCTGTCGAGCAGGCCGGGCATCGGGACTCCCGGGCAGGACTACTCGCCGGTGCTGGAGCCGATCTGGCCGTCGCCACCCCAGGTGACGATGAACTCGGCGCGGCGGTTGACGGACCAGGCGCGCTCGCCGCCGCTGGCGTCCAGGGGCATCTCCTCGCCGTAGGAGATGAGGGTCAGGCGGCTGGGGGCGACGCCCTGGTTGGCCAGGTAGGTCTTGACCTCGTTGGCGCGGCGGTCGCCCAGGGCCATGTTGTACTCGGTGGTGCCGCGCTCGTCGGCGTGGCCCTGGATCTGCACCTTGATGTCGGGGTACTTCTGCAGGAGGGCGACGTTGGCGTCCAGGGCGGCCTTGGCCTCGGGGGCCAGCTCGGAGCTGTCGAAGTCGAAGTAGACGCGCGAGAAGTTGGCCACGATGGTGGCGACGTGCTCGGGGGTGTCGCGGTCGGGGGTGGCGTCCATTCCGCCGCTCCCGTTGCTGCCGTCCGCGCCCTCGCTGCCGTCGGTCTGGCCAACGCCACCGGTGGGGTCGACGGTGACGTCGGTGTTGTTCTTGCGGCAGGTGGCGCCGAGCATGATGGAGAACAGGGCCAGGGTCAGCAGGCGGGACATGGGGGCTCCGGGAGGAATCGCGGGGGAGGCGGGGGCAGGGGAAGGTGATACAACTCTTGTCATGTCCAGACCTCCCCTGCAAGCGTGGAGTGAGCTGTGCTCACTGCCACATCAGCCCCTGGATGGCGGGCTGATCAACGAGACGTACGCGGTGGGCACACCGCCTGTTGCGGTCGTCCAGAAGCTGCACCCGGTGTTCCCGGGGCGCGTCAACGAGGACATCGCGGCGGTGACGGCGCACCTGGCCGCCAAGGGCATGTGCACGCCCCGGGTGATTCCCGCAGCCGACGGCAGGCTGTGGGTGGAGACCGAGCAGGGGCCCTGGCGGGCGCTGACCTGGGTCCCCGGGCGCAGCGTGCACAAGGTGTCCGACCCGGCGCTCGCGGCGGCGGCTGGCGCGCTGGTGGCCCGATGGCACCACGCTGTGAGCGACCTGGAGCACGAGTTCGTGTTCTCCCGCCCGCTGGCCCACCACACGCCGCACCACATGGAGCTGCTGCAGCAGGCGCTGGACGCCCACAAGGATCACCGGCTCCACGACCAGGTCGCCCCGCTGGCGCAGGAGGTGCTGGGGCTCTGGGAGCGCTGGCAGGGGGAGCTGGACGAGCCGACGGCGGTCGCCCACGGCGACCTCAAGATCTCCAACCTGCGCTTTGACGAGGCCGGGCAGGGGATCTGTCTGCTGGACCTGGACACGATGGGGCGGCTGCCCCTGAGCGTAGAGCTGGGCGATGCCTGGCGGAGCTGGTGCAACCCGGCGGCCGAAGACGCCGCGGAGACGCGCTTTGATCTGGAGCTCTTCGAGGCCAGCGCCCGGGGCTACCTGGCGGAGCGGCCGCTGGAGTCCTGGCAGCGCGTGCTGCTGCCCTTTGGCGTGGAGCGCATCTGCCTGGAGCTGTCCGCGCGCTTTCTGTGTGACGCATTGGAGGAGCGCTACTTTGGGTGGAATCCCAAGGTCGCGCCGACCCGCGGCGCGCACAACCTGCTCCGGGGTCAGGGGCAGCTCGCGCTCGCGCGGTCGGTGCACAGCCAGCTCGGGGCGATGCACCAGATCCTGCGCTGACGGCCCAGATGGAGCCCCGCTTGGGAGGCTCGGCTTCGGGGGCTACTCGGCGCTCACCGGGAAGTCGGTGATCACGGCGGTGGCGCAGTCCACGTCCAGGGTGCGGCGCTGGTTGTTGGCCAGCTCCTTCACGCCGGCCAAGAGCTCGGTGATGTGGCCTCGGAGCACGGCCTGAGCGACTCGTCCGCGGCGCTTGCCGGCCTCGAGGATCCAGGCGGGGCCGCGGTACTCGAAGCGCCCGGTGCGCAGATCCAGCTCGCCGTCCAGGCGGTCGAACTGCAGGGCCAGCGGGACCTCGCCGAGCATCTGGGTGCGGCTGCGGCGCCCGGGGCGCAGCAGCAGGTTGCTGGGGGAGAGGTTGCCGTCCAGGACGTGCCCGGTGGGGCGGGCCTGGCCCTCGCGGGCGGTCTCAGGGCTGTGAAGGAGGCCCCCGAGCGCGCCGTCCCGGATCAGGGGCACGGGCATGGGGGGCACGCCGCGATCGTCGAAGGCCCGGGCGAGCAGCGCGCCGTGCAGGCTGCCGTCGTCGATCAGGCTGACGCGGTCGCTGCCCAGGGGGCCGTCGTGGCCGGAGAGGAAGGAGGCGCCGGCCTGCACCCGGTCGGCGCAGAACGCGGGGCCGAGCTGGTGCACGAGGGTGGAGAGGACCTCGGGCTCCAGCACGATGGCGGGGTCTCCGCCGGGGAAGGGGACCGGGGTGGCGGCGAGCTCCTTGAGGCGCTCGGCGAGATCGCGCCCGTAGGGGAGGACGCCGATGGACGCGAAGGCGCGTCCGGCCGCCTGGAAGGAGGTCTCGTGGCTGCCGTCCGCCAGGCTCGCGCGCACGCGCACGTCGTAGCGGGTGTCGCTGTTGGTGGTCGCGATGCCCCGGGTGGAGAAGAAGGCCCGCAGGTTGCGGTTGTCGTTGTAGTCAGCGCCCAGGCAGTGGACGCCCTTGAGGTCGCAGCCGGAGAAGTTCTCCAGGGCGACCTCGGCGCGCTCGCGATCGGAGATCTGGCCGTAGCGACGGTCGTCCAAGCCCTGGCCGCGCTCGCTGATGGGGAAGCGCTCGGCGGGAGCGGCCGCGGGGGCAGGGGCCATGCTGCGGGCGCGCAGGAGCGCGTCGGAGAGCGCCTCGGTGGCGCGGGCCGGATCCTTGGTGGCGAAGCCAGCGACCTGGCCCTCGCCGGCGTAGACGCGGCCCCGGAGGATGGTGCCCCGGGTGTGCTGTGTGGGGCCGGCGCGGCCGTCCCGCACCTCGACGCTGCTGGCCTGCCAGCGCAGGTCCAGAAGCTCCACGTCGCTCGCGCCCTTCTGCTGGGCCAGCTCTGCCAGTCGCTCCAGGGCGGGCAGCAGCTTGGGATCCTCGCTGTCCATGGTCCTCCTCCGCACGGATGTGCTGCAATCAGCGTAGCCCCTCCCAGAGCCCTCTGCCCGGAGCACCCATGTCCGCCGCCCTGTGGTTGGCCCTCGCCTGCACGCGCACCACCCCCTCCCAGCCTCAGCCCGCGGCGCCCTCGGCGGCCGCTGTCGAAGCGGTCCGCGCCGAGGTGACCTCGCCGACACCGGGAGCTGCAGAGGTGTCTTGGGACCCCTGGCCCCAGAGGGTTGTGGCGATCGGGGATCTGCACGCAGATCTGCCTCAGACCCTGGCGGTGCTGCAGCTCGCGGGATTGAGCGACGCGGAGGGCCACTGGGTGGGCGGTGAGGCCGTGCTGGTGCAGACGGGGGATCAGACGGATCGGGGCCCGGACTCCAAGGAGGTGCTGGAGCTGCTGATGCGCCTGCAGGGGGAGGCGGCGGCCGCTGGGGGCGAGGTCATCGTGCTGCTGGGCAACCACGAGGTGATGAACCTGACGGGCGACTGGCGCTACGTGAGTGAGGGCGACGTGGCCGACTTCGGGAGCGTTGAGGCGCGGCAGCAGGCCTTCTCGGCGCAGGGGACGCTGGGGGCGTGGCTGCGGGAGCGCCCGATGGTCGCGCAGGTGGGAGACACGGTGTTCGTGCACGGGGGGATCACGCCGGGGTTCGCCAAGCTGGGGGTAGAGAGCATGAACGCGCTCGCGGCGGGGGTGGTGCAGGGGCGGCTGCCGCCCAGTCAGCTCGGGACGGACTCGCCGATCTGGTACCGGGACTACGTCAGCGGCAGCGAGCGGGCCTGCCTGGAGCTGCAGCAGGCGCTGGGGACCCTGGGGGCGCGGCGGATGGTGGTCGGTCACACCACCCAGCGAACCGGACAGGTGGCGGAGCGCTGCGGCGGCGCGCTGCTGGGAATCGACCTGGGGATCTCTTCACACTACGGCGGGAAGCTCGGTGTGGTCGAGTTTCGAGAGGGGGACGCGTGGGCGCTCTACCCCTCGTCGGCGGTGGATGTGGCCGAACCCTGACAGCTCCGGGAGGACGGATTCTGAACCTGCGTTAGGGTCTTGGGCACCTTGAAAGAACCTGCCCCAGGTGAAGCAATGAACCGTCAGAGCAAGTCCGCAAACCGCGCCCGAAAGGTGATGGCCCACGCCAAGGAGGCGCTGGCCTCTCTCCCCGAAGACGAGCAGGGCCTGTTCCGGGAGTTCGCCCGCACCGTCGCCACGCAGCTCCGCGAGCCCTACATCGCCCGCTATGGCGCAAAGCAGGTTCCCCAGGCGCTGCTGTCAGCGTTCAAGGTGGCGCTGGTCCGGAAGGAGGACGAGATCGAGACGGAGCTGGTCCGCAGCGAGCACGGGCCGGCGGTGCTGCGCACCTCGATGTTGGATCAGCCCTTCATCGTCGACACCATCCGCCTGCTGCTGGAGCAGGTCGGGGCCCAGCACGAGTCTGGGTTCAACGCCGTGATGCCGGTGGGGCGCGACGAGAGCGGCCGCATGCTGCGCCTGGGCGACAACGAGGACGAGCTGGAGTCGGTGACCGAGTTCGAGATCAGCGGCGTGCCTTCGGCGGAGCTGGATCACCTGGACACCACGCTCAAGGGCAACCTGCGCCTGGCGCGCTCCATGGTGCGGGACTTTGCTGAGATGACCGCCGCCGTGGATCGGGTGGCCAGCCTCTACGCCCGCCTGGACGCGCGCGACACCGAAGGGAAAGGCCACTTCCGCGAGGCCTCCGAGTTCCTGCGCTGGCTGCTCGCCGACAACTTCGTGTTCATGGGGCTGGCTGACGGCACCGGCCGCCGCCTGGGCTTCGAGGCCGAGTGTGTCTCCGCCCACTGGGAGCACATCGCCGCGCCCGGCCTGGACGATGCCGAGTTCGATGAGACCCCGGTTCAGGTCGTCAAGGGCCATCGGGAGTCGCCGGTGCACCGCGCCGGCCGGGTGGACGAGATCCGGGTGTTGGTGCCGGACGAGGCGGGTGAGCCCCAGCACGTGCTCGTGATGCGCGGCATGTTCACCTTCCGCGCTGTGACCCAGCCCTCCCGCAGCGTGCCCATCCTGCGCCGCATCCTGGCCCAGGTCCTGTCCCTGGAGACCGCGCGGCCCGGGAGCTGGCGCTACAAGGGCGTGGCCAACGTGTTCGACAGCCTCCCCACGGAGTACCTGTTCACCGCCACGATCGAGGAGATCACGGGGATGGTGGACCGCGTCCTGGACGCGGAGGCCGGGCAGCAGGTCCAGGTGTTCCTGGTGCAGAAGTCCGGCATCACCTTCGTGCTCGTCGCGATGCCCCGGGCCCAGTACGCCGAGGAGACCCGCGTGCGCATGGAGAACGTGCTGCACGAGTCCACCGGCGCGACCTACTCCGACCACGGCGTGCTGGTCGGCCGCTACCAGACCGTCCTGGTCCACTACTACCTGACCGGCGCGCGGCGCCTGGAGGATGAGCAGGCCGAGGCGCTACACGACCGCCTGGTGGAGCTGGCCACCCCCTGGGACAACCGCCTCTACGACGTGCTGTCCGAGGACTACGACGAGGAGACCACCGAGCGGCTGTTCGCCAAGTACTCCGACGCCTTCGAGCCGGACTACCAGTCCTGGGCCACGCCCAAGCGCGCCCGCCGCGACATCCTGCACCTGGAGAAGCTGGAGGCCGGCGTGCGTCCCGTCACGGCGACGGTGTTCCAGTACCGCGGGGACATGTATCTGCGGCTGTATCAGGTGGGCTCGATCATCCTGTCCGACGCCCTGCCGGTGCTGGACAACTTCGGGCTCGTCGTCATCGACCAGTTCGCCGACAAGGTGACCCCCGAGAACTGCCCGGCCCGGGAGATGGATACCTTCCGTCTGCACGGCGCCTTCGGGATGGAGCCCGAGGAGCTGCTGGCCCGCGGGGAGCTGTTGGTCGAGGCTCTTGAGGCGGTGTTCACCAAGCAGTGCCCCGATGACCGCCTCAACGGGCTGGTCCTGCGTTCGGGGCTGTCCTGGAAGGATGTCGACCTGGTGCGCGCCTACCACGGCCACCTCAACCAGCTCGGCCTGCGCCTGAGCAGCGAGCGCCTGGGGGGCATCCTGCTGGCGCACCCCAAGATGCTGGGCCGCCTGGTCGGGTACTTCCACGCCCGCTTCGACCCGGAGATCAGCGAGAGCGCCCGGAAGGGCAAGATGGCCAAGGCCGCCGACGCGGTCCAGGACGGGCTCCGCCGCGTGTTCGACGGCGACGAGGACTACGCCCTGCGCTCTCTGTTCCGGCTGATGCAGGGGACGGTGCGCACCAACTTCTTCCGCAGCGACCGCAAGGCCTGGTACATCTCCTACAAGATCGAGCACGCCCAGCTCGAGGGGCTCGTCCCTGAGCCCCGGCTGATGTACGAGATCTACGTGCACCACCCCGAGATGGAGGGCCTGCACTTCCGCGGCGGCCCGGTCGCTCGCGGTGGCCTGCGCTGGTCCGACCGCGTGGACTACCGCGTGGAGATCATGGGCCTGGTCACCACCCAGATGGTCAAGAACGTGGTCATCGTGCCCGAGGGCGCCAAGGGTGGTTTCCGCATCCGCAAGACCATCAATGACCGGGCTGAGCGGCGCCGCAAGGCCGATGAGCTCTACCGCTGGTTCATCCGGGGCCTGCTCGACGTCACCGACAACTATCGGGGGAGCGAGGTCATCAACCCGCCGCAGGTGGTGATGCACGATGGGGGCCGGGATCCCTACCTGGTGGTCGCGGCGGACAAGGGCACCGCGCACCTCTCCGACACCGCCAACCAGGTCGCGGTCGACGAGTACGACTTCTGGCTGGGGGACGCCTTCGCGTCGGGCGGTAGCCACGGCTACGACCACAAGAAGGTGGGCATCACGGCCCGCGGCGCCTGGGAGTGCGTGAACCGCCACTTCCTGGAGATGGGCCTGGACCCCAGCACCGACACCTTCACCGCCATCGGCGTGGGGGACACCGGCGGCGATGTGTTCGGCAACGGTGTGATCGAGTACCCGACCATGAAGCTGCGGGCGGCGTTCAACCACCTGCACATCTTCCTGGACCCCGAGCCCGACGCGGAGAGCTCCTACAAGGAGCGCAAGCGCCTGTTCCGCGCGGTGCGCGGCTGGGATGGCTACGACACCAGCAAGATCTCCGAGGGCGGCGGCGTGTTCGACCGCAAGGCCAAGAGCATCCGCCTGAGCCCCCAGGCCAAGGCCATGCTGGGCACCCTCAAGGATGAGCTGCCGCCCGAGGCGGTCATCCGCCTGATCCTCCGCATGGAGGTGGACCTGCTGTGGTGCGGCGGCATCGGAACCTACTTCAAGGCCGGCTGGGAGACCCACGAGCACGCCGATGACCCGCCCAACGACCGCCTGCGCATCAACGCGGACGAGATCCGGGCCCGGGCCGTGGGCGAGGGCGCGAACCTCTCGTTCACGGCGGCGGCGCGCGTTCAGTACGGCCTCAACGGCGGCCGCCTGAACACCGACTTTGTCGACAACTCCGGCGGCGTCGACATGTCCGACCACGAGGTCAACCTCAAGATCCTCCTGGGCGGCCTGGTCCGGGATCAGGTGGTCAACGTCGAGCAGCGCAACGAGCTGATCGCGGAGCTCACCCGATCCGTCACCCGCTCGGTGCTCGCGAACAACGACGCCCACGCCCGCCAGCTCTCGATCGACCGCATCCGCTCCATCGATGACCCCTTCAGCTTCGGCCGCACCATCTCCTGGATCCAGGAGCAGGGCAGCCCCAGCCGCTCGGCCCTCACCCTGCCGGGCAGCGACGCGCTCTTCCGCCGCCGGGAGGCGGGCGCCGGCCTGAGCCGCCCAGAGCTGGCGGTGCTCTCCAGTCACGTCAAGATGCATGTCTACCGCGCGCTGCACGACGCGGAGCCCGCCTGGATCCCCGATTTTGATCAGCGCCTCCTGGGCTACTTCCCCAAGAAGGTGCGGCTGACCTGGCCCGAGCGCGTCGAGGGCCACATGCTGGCCAAGGAGATCGGCATGACCGTGTCCCTGACCGAGACGGTCGCGGACATGGGGGCCACCTTCTTCCCGATGATGCTGGATCTGGCCCCCCGCCACCCCGGCGAGATCATGGGCGGCTTCCTCCGGGCGGCCAAGGCCTTCCGCATCAACACCCTGCGCAGCGCCATCAACAAGACCGGCGCGCCGCTGCAGACCCGCTACGACGCCTGGGCCCGGGTCACCCGCTCCATCGCGCGCCTCTGCGCGACCTGGATGAGCCCCGGCGAGAGCATCCCCACCCTGGAGCAGCTCGAGAAGGCGCAGTCGCTGCTCAGCCGCGTGGGCCGACACGCCCGCAGCCTGAGCACCTACGATCCCCAGGTCGTCCAGAGCTTCGTGGACAAGGGGTTGCCGCTCAACGTCGCGGAGCGGGTGGTGGCGATGGACAACATCACCTTCGCCTACGAGATCGCCCGGCTGCAGGCCAACAACGGCGACTCCGACCGGGACGCCATGGTGCGCTTCCTGGCCATCGGAGAAGCCTCCGGGCTGCTCGGGGGCGTCACCAAGGTCGAGGACTACATCGCCAGCAACAAGTGGGACAACGTGGCCATGGGCATGGTCCGCAACCGCTACCTGCTGCTGCTGCGCGAGGTCATCTCCAAGACCCCCCTGACCGGCGACCTGCGCCTGAACGTCGAGCGCCTCAGCCACCGCCTGGTCTGGGGCGACCTCAAGCGCCTGCGGGCCGGGACGGACGCGGTGCTCGCGCGCGCGAACAACGTGGCCGCCTTCATGGTCGCGGAAGAGCGGGTGCGCGCGCTGCTCCAGGACTGAGATGCGCCGCTGGATCTTCCTGCGCCACGGCGAGTCCGTGGCCAACGCCGAAGGCTGGCTGTCGGGCCAGGTCGACACCCCCCTCACCGAGCGGGGGCGGGACCAGGCCCGACAGGCTGCGCGTGACCTCGCTGGGGCCCAGATCGCTGCGGTGCTCTGCTCGGATCTGAGCCGGGCGGTGGAGACGGCCCGTATCGCTGTAGGCCCCCGCCCCTTG
The DNA here is from genome assembly GCA_036229005.1 of Myxococcota bacterium. Taxonomy (GTDB): domain Bacteria; phylum Myxococcota_A; class UBA796; order UBA796; family CAJQPC01; genus CAJQPC01. Next base: position 50,633 of record JAZAMN010000002.1, on the reverse strand, counting down.
ACCCCCCGGATCCACCGGGAGCTGGGAGAGCGCAGCATGGGCGAGTGGGCGCGGCATCTCAAGGCGCCGCTGCGGGCCTCGGGAGCGTTCGACGCCATGCGGACCTGGGAGGGCAAGGCCCCCGGCGGGGAGAGCTACGCCGACCTGGATCGTCGGGTGATCCCCACGCTGGCCGGGCTGGAGGCTGGCTCCGGAGATGTGCTCGTGGTCGCCCATGGCGGCGTGATCCGGGTGATCCTGCGCCGCACCGATGGCCTGGCCCCCGATGCAATCCGAGACGTCCAGGTCCCCAACGCGATCCCCATCATCCGGGAGCTCCCCGAGGGCTTCTGGGCCGAGAGCCTGCTGGAGGCGCCGTGACGCCCGAAGAGACCACCACCACCATGACCCAGATGGTGCTGCCGCAGTTCACCAACAACCACGGGACCGTGTTCGGCGGACAGATCGCCGCCTGGGCCGACATCTGCGCGGCCATCTCGGCCCAGCGCTTCGCCCGCAGCGGCGTCGTGACCGTGTCCATCGACGAGCTGCACTTCCTCAAGCCGGTCAAGCAGGGCATGGTCCTGGAGCTGAACTCCATGGTCAACCGCGCCTGGGGCTCGTCGATGGAGGTCGGCGTGCGCATCGAGGCCGAGCACCCGATCACCGGCCGCCGTCAGCACTGCTGCAGCGCGTACCTGACCTTCGTGAGCCTGGACGCCGAGGGCCACCCCAACCGCGTGCCCACCCTGGAGACCAGCGGGGACCCCCAGTGGGAGCGCCGCGCGCAGGAGGCCCAGGCCCGGCGGGACCACCGCCTGAAGGTCCGGGAGCAGCGGAGGAAGGAGCGGTGATGTTGACCCTCGCATCCGGCAGCCCCCGCCGCCGTCTGCTCCTGGAGCAGTTGGGATACCGCCTGCGCATCCTGCCGGCCGACATCGACGAGACCCCGCGTGCCGGCGAGGACCCGCTGGCCTACGCCGAGCGCATGGCCCACGAGAAGGCGCTCACCGCGGACGGCCTGGTGGTCGCTGCAGACACTGTGGTCCACCGCGACGGCGCCATCTTCCACAAGCCCGAGGGCGTCGAGGACGCCGTCCAGATCCTGCTGGGGCTCTCCGGCGGGGTCCACCAGGTCAGCACCGGGAGCTGCGTGCGGTGGGGGGATCAGCAGCGGCTCCGGGTCACCACCACGCGCGTGCGCTTCCGCTCTCTGACCGAGCAGGAGGTGCGCGGCTACGTGGCCACCGGTGAGCCCATGGACAAGGCCGGCGCCTACGGGATCCAGGGCATCGGCGGCTTCCTGGTGTCCTCGATCGAGGGCAGCTATTCCAACGTGGTCGGCCTCCCGCTGGCGGAGGTGTTGAGCGACCTGGCGTCTCTGGGGGCCCCAGCCCCTTTCTCCCCGGAGCTTTCCAAGTGAGCATCGCCGAGAACCTGGCGCAGGTGAAGCAGCAGATCCGGGAGGCCGCCCTGGCCGCCGGGCGGGACCCGGAGAGCGTGCGGCTGATCGCCGTGAGCAAGACCAAGCCCGTGTCGGACCTGCGGGAGGCCCTGGCCGCCGGGCAGCGGGAGCTGGGCGAGAACTACGCCCAGGAGCTGCGCGACAAGGCCGAGCAGATGGCGGGGGAGCCGGTGGAGTGGCACTTCATCGGCGGCCTGCAGCGGAACAAGGTCAAGTACGTGGTCAACAAGGCCGCGCTGATCCACGCGGTGGACTCGCTGCGCCTGGGCCAGGAGATCTCCAAGCGGGCCTCGGGCCGGCAGCCCATCCTGGTCTCCGTGAACCTGGGCGACGAGCAGTCCAAGTCTGGCGTCCCCGCCTCCGAGGCGCTGGCGCTGTGCACCCAGCTCATGGAGCTGCCCGGCGTCGAGCTGCGCGGGCTGATGTGCATCCCGCCTCCGGGGCAGGGCCAGTGGTTCCAGCAGCTCGCTGAGCTGGCCGCCGCGGGAAGGGCCCAGGGGCTCCCGTTGACCGAGCTCTCCATGGGCATGAGCGCCGACTACCGCGAGGCCATCGCCCACGGCGCGACCTACGTGCGGGTGGGCAGCGCCATCTTCGGCAGCCGCGGCTGAGCGGGGAGCGGCCGGGCTACCAGCGGAAGACGATCTGCTGGGCGCGCCCGGAGTCCACCCGGACGGTCCGGGTCTTGGCGCGCTTGCCCGGAGCCACCGCCTTGAGGGTGTAACTGCCCGGCTCGAGCTCCAGGCGCTCGATGGGGGTCTCCCCAAGGTTCTTGCGGCCCAGGAAGATCACCGCGCGCGGCTCGGCCCGGATGTTCAGGAAGCCGGGCTCGGCGGCGTTCAGGCTGGGCTGCTCGACCACGGGCTGGGTGGGCTCCACGGGCTCGGGCAGGGGAGGCTCCGGCAGGGCCTCGGGGAGCGGGTCCGGCTCGGGGATGGGGTCGGGCAGCGGCTCGATGGGCGGCGGCGTGGTGCTCAAGGGCGCCGTCGTGGGGGGCGGCAGGTCGCCGGCGCTGGGGGCGACCTTGGCCGGGGTGTGGACCGGGGTCTCGGAGCCGGGGGTCTGGCTCATCCACACGATCACGCCGACCAGGGCGAGCACGAGCAGGGCGCCGATGCCGCCGAACATGGCGACCTTGCGGCGCTGGGTGGCCTCCCGCTCCTGGCGGGTCTTGCCCACAAAGCTGGGGGGCGCGGGGCGCTTGGGCGCGGCCGGAGCGGGCTCGGGCAGAGGGGCGATGCGCTGGCTCAGGGGCTCGCTGGCGGGGGCGGCAGGCTCCTTCTTCTCCCACCACGCTGCGCTCTGCCTGGGGCTTGAGGGCTCCGGGGCCGCGGGCGTGATCGGCTCCGGCTTCCAGACCCCCGAGTCTTCGACCATGGGGCGGGGAGAGACCCGCTTGAAGTCGGCGCCCTTGCCCTTGCGCACCACCACGGGGCCGCCGCGAGGCAGGTCGCCCAGGTCGGTCATCACGTCCGAGGGCGGGTCCAGCACGTCCTCTTCGTTGCGGGCGCGGGCGCTGATGTCGAACAGCGCGTCGTGGTCCGTCTGGGGGTCGGCCCAGGCGCTCGCGTCGACCTCCTCCAGGCTGGAGCGGTCGGAGTGGGAGTGGGCGCGCAGCGCGTCGTGGATCTCCAGGGAGGCGACCACGCGGCCCGGAGACTCCGGGAACTCCGGCTCTTCGGGGGCCATGTGCTCGGAGGGCTCGTCCTGGACCAGGTCCATCAAGCCACCCGGCGCACCGAAGTCCTCGTCGTCACCCAGGAGATCGAAGCTCTCGCTCTGCCCAGTGTCTCCAGAGGGTGCAGCCCCCCGCTCGGAGACGGGCGGGAGCGTGATCCGCCTCCCGTCAGAGGGCAGCGGCGTCTCATCCGTGTCCGCGGGCGCGAGCTCCACCGCCGGCTTGGGCTCCTGCTCCTGCGTGCGGCGCACCATCTCCTTCTCGTGCTCGGCCTTGGCGATGCGCAGGCGCATGCTGGCGGGGAGCTGAGAGAGCTCAGGCTTTGCGGGCGCGCTCTGTCCACCCAGGGGGATGCCGCCGGGGCGCGGGGCGGTCGGCTTGGGGGGCGCGGGGGCGGTGGCCTGCTCAGGCTCGGGGACCGAGGGGGCTTGTGGAGCGGACTCCACGACTGGATCCACCGCCGGGGCCGGCTTGGGGGGCTCGGCCTTCTTTGCAGCAGGTGGCATCGACGAGGTGCGGCTGGGCGGCTTGGACGCCTTCTTGGGGCGACCCGGGCGCTTGCCCCGCCCCAGCCCAGCGCCGAAGGGGTCGGCGGGGCCGGAGAAGAGCCCGCCGCCGGAGGAGCGCTTGATCTTGTTCTTGTCTTCCGCCATCTGCGGTCAGTCTAGCACCGGCGAGAGGCTCTCCAACACCCCGTCGGGCGCATCGCCGCCCTCGGCCAGGTCGGCGACGACATATTCCTTGCCTTCGACCACGGAGATCATCAGGCCGCTGGGCTCGGTCCAGGTCTGCACAACCCCCGCGGCGTGCAGGCCGCGAACGAGCGCCATGGCCTGCTCCTTCTCGGCCTCGTCCAGGCCGCGGCTGAGGTTGTCCAGGCGGGTCCCGGTTTCGCCGACGACGCCCCGCGTGACGAGCTGGTGGGACAGATCCTGGAGCAGGCCCTTGGGGGTCGCCGGGCTCTGACGGCCCTCGGGGAACCAGGTCTGCAGGCCGATCCGCTGGCGCAGGCCGTCGACGGCATCGCGGTCGAAGCGGAGGTCATCGGGCAGGGCGTTCAGGTGCACCAGCGCGCGCACAAGATCGAAGGGGTGGAGCGCGAGCTGGGTCGCGGTCTCCGCGAGGGACAGGCGGGTGAGGTTGTCCAGGGTGCTCATCAGTCCTCCGCGCCGGGAACGGGGTCGTCATCGCCGGGGACGCGGTCGTCCGAGAGCAGGACCTCGTCCACGCTGTCTTCGGGCAGGGCGCTCTCCACACCCAGAGACAGCTCCTGCTCCAGGTCGGTGTCCTCGGCTTCGGGCGGCGAGAGCACCTCGGGGGGGAGCCAGAGGGCGTAGACCTCCAGCTTGGCGGCCTCCAGCTCCGGGGCGCCGCTGGTCACGTCGAGCACGCCCGTGGCGACCTCGCGCAGGTCGGCCTGGATGTCGTGGTCCCCCAGCCAGAGCTGGATGGTCAGCAGGCCGTTGAGGCTCGTGAAGGCGATGGGGGCGTCGGGCGCGCCGATGCGGGCGGCCAGGGAGTTGACGGCCGCCACCACCCGGTAGGCCAGGTGGGCGCAGAGATCGTCGGACTCCGCCGACCACTCGTAGTAGAGCTCCGCGTCGACGGGGAGCACGAGCGCCAGGGCCTGGGGAGGTCCCTCTACGGGATCCACCGAAGCCACCAGGGAGATCGCCTCCGTCCGCTCATCCAGGGGGCGCGCGCTCCCATCCAGCAGCTCCAGGATGGGCTGCAGGCGGCGCTTGACCGCGTTGTGGTGGTCCTCGATCGCCTTGCGGTAGCTGGGGGGTAGGGCGGCCAGGCCCTTCTGGACCTCGGCGAAGCCCTCGTACTCCTTGACCACCTCGGCCAGCTCGGCGTCGCTCAGCATCGCCTTGGCGCGCTCCCGGTCGGCCTGGGTGCTCTCCTGCAGGCGCGCGCTGCGGTCCGCGAGCAGGTCCCGGTCGGCGGTCATGCTGTCCAGCAGGGCCTGGTGGGAGCGGTGGAGCTCCTTGAGGTCCAGGTTCGCGCTGCGCTTGCGGACGTTCTCGCGCAGGGGCTCGAGGCCGGCGATCTGGCTCTGGAGCTCGGCGATGGCCTCGCGCAGGCGCGCCTCCTCGGCGTCGACCTCGGCGAGTTGGGTGGCGGCTTCCTCCTCCTGGGCCTCACGCCAGGCGGAGACCGCCTCCAGGGCGCTCAGGAGGCCGGGGGTGCCCGGCTCGCTCGGTCTCTTCATCCTTGCTCCTCGCATTCGCCCCAGAGGCCGGCGCCGCTCTCGATGGCGCGCTGCTCCGCGGCTCGCAGGCTCTCTTCGTAGCGCAGCCCGCTGATGTAGTCGTCGTCGTCGGGGATGCGCGCGTAGCCGCGCTCCAGCAGCTCGATGTTGAGCATCACCGGGTCGCCGAAGGCGTCCTCCAGCTCTCCGGCGTCCATGTCCTCGATGTCGTCCAGGTCCTCGTCCTCCATGTCGGGCCAATAGACCACGTAGGCCAGGTTCCGGCCCACCACGTCGGTGGTGTCCACGTCGTACTGCAGCTCGACGACCAGCCCGGCGGGGAGGCGGCGCTTGGTGAAATCGCTGGCGTCCAGGCCGTAGCAGTCGGCGGGGGCGCCGTCGGTGTACACCTCGGGGGTGTCGACGCCGAGCAGGCGGGTGGTCTCCTCGTCGCCGGAGAACTGCACGGTGTCGCCGTCGATCACGGACTCGACCGTCGTGTAGCGGCTCGCCGCGCAGCCATCACAGCCCCCCTCCGTGAAGATGGGGACCTTGTCGCGCGAGGAGCAGGCCAGGAGCATCAGCCACATGGTGTGTCGCCTTCCAGGCATTCAGTGTACCGCGATAGAGTGCGGGGCGAGGCCCCCATGACCCAGCCAGACGCGACCCCCCGCCCGGTCATCGAGGCCCACGGCGTCGGAAAGCGCTTCGACATCTACCTGAACGACCGCAGCCGCCTCTCGGAGTTCCTGGGGCGGCGGCGACACCACCAGGAGCACTGGGCCCTGCGGGACGTCAGCTTCTCCGTCCCCCGGGGGCAGAGCTTCGGGGTCATCGGCTCCAACGGCGCCGGCAAGTCCACCCTGCTCAAGCTGATCGCGGGCATCTCCGAGCCCACCCGGGGTCGCCTGCAGGTCAACGCCCCCATCTCCACGCTGCTGGACCTGGGGCTGGGCTTCCACCAGAACTTCACCGGGCGGGAGAACGTCTTCCTGAACTGCCAGCTCCTGGGCATGTCCCGGGATCAGATCGAGGCGCGGTTGGCCGACATCGTGGCCTTCGCGGAGCTGGGCGAGTTCATCGACTACCCGGTGCGAACCTACTCTTCCGGGATGTCCTTGCGCCTGGGGTTCGCGATCGCGGCGCACATGGACTCCGAGGTCTTCCTGGTGGACGAGGTGCTTGCGGTCGGAGACCAGTACTTCCAGCGCAAGTGCGTGCGGAAGATCCAGGACTTTGTCCACGAGGGCCGCACCATCGTGCTCGTCAGCCACGACCTGCACGCCATCCGCTCCCTCTGCGACACGGTGCTCTGGCTGGACTCCGGCGAGGTGCGCGCCCTGGGCCCCGCCCGCGAGGTGATCGAGCAGTACATGGACGTCGACCGCGAGCTGGTGGGTATGCAGCGCCGACCCCGCCCGGTGGCCGTCCCCGATCCCGAGCCTGCGGCCAGCCAGGACGAGGAGGTCGGCGAGAGGGTGACCTCGCCGATGGGGGGGAGTGCAGAGCAGGGGAGCGCGGTGTCGATGCCGGGCGGTGGGGGCCAGGGTGTGGTGCGCTACACAGCCCACGACCCGGATCCGCGGCTGAGGAAGGCCCTGGTGGAGGCCTGCGCGCTCCCCGACGCGGCCCAGCGCTGGGCGCAGCCACTGCAGACGGCCCCCTACGAGAACTACGACGGCGAGCGGGCGGTGCTGATCGGCAGCGGCGAGGCCCGCATCCTCCAGGTGCGCATCCTGGACGCCAAGGGCCACGTGCGGGAGCGCTTCCGCAGCGGAGAGCCCCTGGCCGTCGCGGTGACCTTCCAGACCACCGAGCCCATCGAGCGGCCCATCCTGGGCGTGGCCATCCACCGCAACGACGGGGTCTACGTCTACGGGCCGAACACGCGCTTCGACCAGGTGCTGGATGGGACCTACGAGGGCATCTACACCTTCTTCCTGCACTACCCGGAGCTGCCGCTGCTGGCCGGGCGCTACCGGGTGAGCGTCGCGATCTTCGACAAGGGGCACCTCAAGCCGCACGTCTGGCACAACCAGCTCTACGAGTTCGAGGTCGCCCAGCAGGTCGAAGATCACGGCATGGTGCAGATCCCGCACTCCTGGGGCCTGATCACCCACGCCGAGGGCCCGGCCGCCGACGTGCAGGAGGGCTGAGTGGCGCGCGTCCTGCTGGTCGGTCAGGGGCCACTCCCTGCCGCCGATACGCCGCAGACCGGCTTCCCCCAGCTCCGGGTGGACGGCATCCGGCGGGTGCTGGAGGGGAGGGGGCATGCGGTGGACACGCTGCTGGTGGGCTCAACGCCTGGCCTGCTGGATCCCCACAGCGACTGGGAACCCCTGGCCCAGGCGAGGACAGGCGAAGTGTCCCCGGACTGCGTGGTCTCGGCGGGGCCGTACTGGCCGGCTGCCGTGGCGACGGTGTGCGCAGGAGAGGCGCTGCCCCTGCTCGTGGACGTGCCCGGTGACCCCTTCGCGGAGGCGCAGGTAAAAGACAGCTTGAATCCGGAGCTTGGGGGGAGGGCGACCCTGGAGACCCAGGCGCTGTGGTGGCCCGTGCTGGCCCGCGGCGATGCCTTCCTGGGTGTCTCCAAGGCCCAGGTCGCCGCGATCCTGGGGCAGCTCGGGTACATGGGGCGCCTGCCCACGATGCCCGCGGCCTACCCCTGGGCCCACCTGGCGCCGGTCGCCCACGACTTCGGCATGCTCCCAGGGGCCGAGCCCCGCGGCCTGGAGCCCGGAGAGCCCCTGCGCGTGCTGCTGGCGGGCGGCTTCAACACCTGGCTGGACGCGCCCACCCTGCTGGAGGGCCTGCATCAGGCCATGGACAGCCTCCCGGGGCTGGAGGTCCACGTCACCGGCGGCGGGGTCGTCGGACACCATGAGGGCGCGTTCGCCGACTTCCACCAGGGCGCGATGTCGGGCCCGCACCCCCACCGCTTTGTGTTCCATGGCTGGGTCCCCAACGCCGCGCTGCCCGCCGTGGTCCAGGGCTGCCACCTGCTGCTCAGCCTGGACCGCCCCGGCGTCGAGCCCCTCTTGGGCAGCCGCACCCGCCTGCTCTTTGCCACCCACCAGGGCCTGGCGATCGCCAGCAGCGTGCGCACCGAACTCGCCCAGGAGCTGGCCGCCATGGGCCACCTGTACCCGCTGGAGATGGGCAGCCCCGGCGCCATCGCCGAGCTCTTGCAGCGCCTGACCCGCCAGGGCATCGACCCCGAGCGCATCCGCCGCGCCCAGGCCTTCCTGCACCGCCGCTATCGGGGAGAAGAGGCTCTGGGGGCCGTCGCGGACTGGGTGTCCTCACCGACGCGCACCCCGGCCTTCACCGACCCCAACACCCAGCTCGCCAGCGAGGTGAACCGACTGCGCTCGGAGCTCGCCCGGATCCACGGCAGCCCCACCTGGCGGGTGAGCGCGAAGGTGAAGGGCCTGCTCAAGCGGGACTGAGCCGGGGGGGCTCAGCCTTCGAAGGCCCCGATGTCCTCGCTGGTGGGACGGGGCGTCGTGGACTGGTCGCTGTACTCGCGGTCGACGGGGTGGGCCGAGGTGTCCGGGTGGGGGGATCCGGCTCCTCCCAAGAGAGGGCTCCCCGCGCTGGGGCGGTAGTCGGCGTCGAGCGCCGGATCCGTGCCGCTCAGGTTGCCGCTGTCCTGCACCGTGCCGTCGCCGGAGAAGGCGTCGCTCCAGCCCTCGCTGAGCCAGTTGTCCTGGAGCTCCGCGGAGCCGCTGCCGTTGAGGATGGCGAGCTTGGGGGCGACCACCACGTTGTTGCGGAGGTCCGCGTGCTCGCTCTCGCTGGACAGGCGCAGCAGGGTGGTGTTTCCGGGGCGCTCGGAGACGATGGTGTTGTTGTAGAGGTGCAGGGTCCCGCCGCGGTACACGCCGCTGCCGTCGCCGCCGTAGTGCAGGACCTGGCTGTTGCCGCCGTCGTCGAGCTCGATGAACACGTTCCCGTAGACGAAGGTCTCGTGGTAGCGGGGGTCCTCGGTGAGCAGATCGCGGTCGCTCTCCACCAGATCCAGGGCGCGGTTGCCGCCCACGATGTGGTTGTAGCGGATGACCGTCCCGGCGGAGCGGTCCTTGAGGTTGTTGCCGAGACACTCGGCGCGCAGGGGCTCGTAGTGGTTGGCCTCGAAGGTGATGCCCAGGGCCTCGGTGTAGCTGTTGTGCTCGTAGACCGAGCCCTCGATGCCGTTGCCGTGGAGGTGGTTGCCGTAGACCAGCACCTCGCTGGCGTCGTTGCCCACGAACAGGCCGTTGCCGGAGTCGTGGAGGGTGCAGCCCAGCACGGTGATGTGGTCGCCTGCCTCGACGTGGACGCTGGCGCCGTTGCTGCTGTACTCGGCGCGCTCCCCGCGGTCGTCAGTGAAGCTGTAGCCGGGGCGGGCGCTGCGGATGTCCAGGTGGGCGATGGTGACGTAGGCGGGGGTCCCCGAGGGGGTGGAGGCGCCGCCGATCTTGATGACCGAGCGGCCCTCGTTCCAGTAGTCCAGGGCCTGGCGGGTGACGGCGTCCTGCCCGCTGATGACGGGGAGCTGGCCGTCCTGGGGGACGCCGGTGATGACGATGGGCGCGTCGGGGCTGCCGGCGGCGGTGACCACGAACTTGCCCAGGTAGGGGGCCTCGCGCCAGTGGATCTGGACCAGGGTGTCAGCGGTGAGTGCCTCCCAGGGGACCTCGTCCAGCTCGGCGTAGGTGTGCTCGGGACCGACGGTCCAGACGGTGCTGAAGTCCGCGGGGTCCCAGGAGGTGACGGGGTCGCTGTCCGCGTCGGAGTCGGTGTCGCTGTCGGAGTCGGCGTCCGTGTCCGCGTCGGTCTCCGGGGCGGTGTCGGCCGCCTGGGTGTCCGAGGGGGAGGGGGAGCAGGCAAGCCAGGTCAGGGTGAGCAGGATCATGGGCGGAGTATAGGGGGGCACCTGGCCCGCGCGGCGGCTGAAAGCCTTACCCGGCCTTCTTCTTGCGCTCCCACTTGGGGGCCTTGTAGTCCGCGAACACCCCGTCCTCGCCGGACTCGTGCCGGCGCAGCAGATCGAAGTAGCGGTGGACCTGAGCCCGGGCGGTGGGCCCATCCATGCTGTGCAGCACGAACTTCTTGAACTCCCGCCCCCCGGGGAGCCCGCGGCAGTACTGGTTGGCGAGCATCTTGAAGCGCCCCAGCGCACCCTTCTCGCTGCCCCCGAAGGCCTCGGTGATGGCGTCGAAGTAGCCGAGCATCACGCGCTCGCGCTCGCTGGCATCCACGACGATTGGGGGCTGGCCGGCCTGCCACTGGGCGATCTGCAGGGGCAGCCAAGGGTTCCGGATGGCTCCGCGGCCGATGAGGATGCCGTCGCAGCCGGTGTCCTGGAACATGGCCTGGGCGGAGGCGATGTCCACGATGTCGCCGTTGGCCAGCACGGGGATGGAGAGGCGGGCCTTGGTCTCGGCGATCTTGTCGATGGCGCGCTCGCCGGAGTAGCGGTCGGCGCGGGTGCGCCAGTGGATGGCGACGGCCTGGGCGCCCTCCTCCTGCGCGATCCAGCCGATCTCAGGGGCGTTGCGCTGCGCGTGGTCGAAGCCGGAGCGCATCTTGACGGTGACGGGGATGTCCACGGCGCCCACGACGGCCCGGACGATCTGCCGCACCAGCTCGGGCTCGCGCATCAGGGCGCTGCCGCCGGAGTTCTGGCAGACCTTCTTGGAGGGGCAGCCCATGTTGATGTCGCAGATGTCGGCGCCCAGGTCCTGGACCACCTTGGCGCCCTCGGCCATCTGCGCGGGGTCTTTGCCGTAGAGCTGGATGGAGATGGGGCGCTCGTCGGCGTCGAACTCGACCATCTTGCGCACGCGGTCGTCGCCGCGCTGGAGCCCTGCCCCAGGGACGAACTCGGTGCAGGTCAGGCCGACGCCGCCGATCTGCCGCACCAGGCGCCGGAAGGTGAGGTCGGTGACCCCCTCCATGGGGGCCAGGACAATGTTGGGGGACACGGTGACCGCGCCCACGCTGTAGGAGGTGGACCACATGGGCCTCTTTCTTTCCTGTGGCACCGACCGCGTCAAGGTCTCCGGGCCCTTGAGGTTGGTGTAGGGTCTTTCCCGTATGAGCACTGATGTCCTCGCTTTGCTGCGCAGTCACCCCTTGGCACACCTGGTCTGGGGGCCAGAGGGTGTGGGGTGGATGAATGAAGCGGCCCAGTCCCTCCTCGGTCCCCACCTCTCTCGGCTGCTGACCCCCGCTGAACGCAGGGAGCTGAGCGGGTGGGTCGAGGACCTGCCGGAGCAGGGTGGAGAGCTGGCTCTGCTGTGCCGGAACTCCACCTTCCGGGCCAGCTTCTGGGCCTCCTTCCCGGATGGCTTGGAGGGGCGAGCGCTGATCTCGGTGGGGGTGAGCCCGGCGGCCTCGGACGCCATCCAGCTCCGGCGCCTGGAGCAGGCGGTGGAGGGGCGGGAGATCGGGATCTACGAGCATGACCACGTGAGCGACCAGGTCTACGCCTCCGAGGCGACGCGGGAGCACTTTGGCCTGGGCGACAAGGTGGACCTGCAGGTGCCGGACTTCACGGCCTGCGTGGTGGAGGCGGACCGGGAGAGCTTCGTGGCTGCGGTGGCTGCTGCGCACTCGCCGACGGGGAACGGGCGCTTTGACCACACCAACCGGTCCTGGGGGCCGGACGGCCAGATGCGCTGGGTGCACAGCGTGGGCTGGTCCTACTTTGGCGAGGGCGAAGATGGGGAGCGCCGGGTCCTGCGCACGGTGGGCTCGACCAAGGACGTGACGGACGAGGTGCTGGTCCAGAATCGGCAGCGGCGCCTCTCGGCGGCCTTGGAGTCCTCTCCGGACGTGGTCGCGCTGGCGCGGCGGGATGGGACGCTGCTCTACGCGAACGCCTCGGGGCGCAAGAGCCTGGGGCTGGCCCCGGGGCAGTCGGTGGATGCGCTGCGGATCTGTGATCTGCTGCCCAGCTCAGGCATCGAGCAGCTCGTGCAGGCGCTGCTGCCGGGGCTGGAGGAGAGCGGCGTCTGGGAGGGCGATCTGGACCTTCGGGGCCCGGAGGGCGTGATCCCCTGTTCGGTGGTCCTGCAGCTACACCCGGCGGATCTGCCCTGGCTGGAGAGCTTCATCTCGGTGCAGGCGCGGGATCTCAGCGAGAAGCTGGAGCTGGAGGCGCAGCTCCTGCACTCCCAGAAGCTGGAGGCGGTCGGTCGCCTGGCCGGCGGGGTGGCGCACGACTTCAACAACCTGCTGTCGGTGATCCAGAGCTCCCTGTACCTGCTGCGCGAGGACGGACCGGACGCGCCCACAGCCGACGAGTACCTGGAGGACATCCACCGGGCGGCTGAGAGCGCGGGGCGGCTGACCTCGGAGCTGCTGGCCTTCTCCCGGCGGCAGGTGCTGCGGCCACGCCCCCTGGACCTGAACGAGAGCGTCAGCAAGCTGGAGCGGATCGCCAGCCGGCTGCTGGGCGCCGACGTGGACCTGCGCGTGGAGCTGGGCGAGCTGGGGGCGCTGACCCGCGTGGACCCGGGGCGCCTGGAGCAGGTGGTGCTCAACTTGCTGATCAACGCCAGGGACGCGATGCCTGACGGCGGCGTGGTCGTTCTGGAGACCCAGCGGGTGGTCCTGGACGAGGAATACGCGCGCACCCACAGCGAGGTGGTGCCGGGGCCCTACCTGCTGCTCACGGTCTCGGACAACGGGGTGGGCATGGACGCGGAGACCCAGCGGCACATCTTCGAGCCCTTCTTCACCACCAAGGCGGTGGGGCGGGGGACCGGCCTGGGGCTGGCGACGGTGTTCGGCATCGTGCGGCAGAGCGGCGGGCACATCTGGGTCTACAGCGAGCCAGGCCGCGGCAGCTCCTTCAAGATCTACCTGCCGGTGCACACAGAGGGAGCCGCGGACGCCATCGAGGCGGAGCCTGTGCAGCCGCGCCCATCAGCCGGAGAGCGCGTGCTGGTGGTCGAGGATGACCCGGGCCTGCGGCGCCTGGTGGTGGAGGTCCTGGGGCGGGGAGGCTACCGACCCATCGCGGCGAACGGCCCGCTGGAGGCCCTGGCCATCGTGCGCTCGGGCGTGCCCGTGGACCTGGTGCTCACCGACGTGGTGATGCCGCAGATGAGCGGGAAGGACATGATCGACGCCCTCGCGGCGGAGGGGCATCCCCTCAAGGCGCTCTACGTCTCGGGGTACACGGAGAACACGGTGGTGCACCACGGGGTCCTGCAGGCGGGCACACACTTCCTCTCCAAGCCCTTCGCGCCGGTCCAGCTCCTGGAGGCCGTGGGCATCGCCCTGGCGGCTGAGGGCGCCAGCGCCGGTTAGCAGGGGGCGATGAACTGGCTCCTGCTCCCCCTCTTGCTGACCCAGGCCTCTCCCACCGAGGGGTGGTCCGTCGTCGAGCGAGAGGACGCCTCGCCCGATCTGCGGCCGCTGCCCCTGGGCGCCGGCCACCCCTTCGACGCGCCCAGCAGCCCCGCACACCACGCGCTGATCCAGGCCGAACAGCTCCTGGCCAGCCTGGAGGGGCAGGCCCTGACGCCCTCCGACAACCCCAGCTACGACGCCCGGCTGGAGTACGCGCAGCGCGCCCTCAAGACCGCGGACACCATCGCGATCACCCTCAAGGAGTGCGCCACAGACCAGAGCCTGGAGCCGCTGTGCCGGATCCGGGCGGCCGACGCCAACCGACTGGCGGCCGGGGTGCTGGATCAGGTCCCGCCGCCGGTCGGAGCGCAGCCCAAGGCGCACCGTGCGCACATCGCGGAGATCCAGGCCCCCATGTGGGCCACCGCCCGGCAGGCCTACACCCTGGTCGAGGGCAACCCCGCAGCAAACCCCGCCTGGCGCGCCCACGCCCGCTGGGCCCTCACCCAGCTCCCGGAGAGCAAGTGACCCCCAAGGCCCGCTCCGTCACCCAGGACGGCAGCCCCGACGGCTTCGTGCCCGAGACCTTCTTCCGCGCGGATCTCAACGACGTCGGCCAGACCCGGATCTCCGTGTCGGTGCCCCCCGAGCGCCTGGAGGCCACCCACCAGGCCCTGCTGCGCGCCATGGACGGCCCCGTGGGCGTGCTCTACGTCCAGATGGTGGACCGCCGCGCCGGCAAGCAGCACCCGGCCCCCAAGCGCTTCCTGGCCATGGAGAAGCCCGTCGACCTGGTCGGCGCGGTGCTCTCGGCCAACCGCACCCTGATCTACGCCGACGCCCGCCACCAACTCTGGGTGCGCGGCCGCATGCGCGAGCAGCTCGTGCTGGATGAGCTCGGCATGATCCACTGCTACCCGGACGACCCCGCCTTCCGCGACGCCCTCGCCGCGCTGGGGATCCAGGAGGGCAGCGGCCAGAACCTGGACGACCGCGACTACGTGCAGGTGGACTTCAAGGCCCAGGCCGACGCCGAGGAGGATCAGCTCATGCGCGCTCTGGGCATGGCCCTGCTCCCCGAGCAGTAGGGGTTCACGGACTTGCCTTGGGCGGGGTGGGGCACCCAGGGCTAATGTCCCTTCGTGGCTTCCTCTCCACCAACGCGACCGACGCGGGATCCCACCATCGGGCGGGTGCTCCTGGGCCGCTATGAGGTCCTCTCGCAGCTCGGCCAGGGCGGCACCTCCCGCGTGTACCGGGCGATCCAGCACCCCCTGGAGCGTCAGGTCGCGCTCAAGCTGGTGCGCCCGGACCTGGACGAGGACCTGCGCCTGGAGTTCGAGCAGCGCTTCCTGCGGGAGGCCGCGCTCGCCGGCCGCCTGAGCCACCCGGCCGTGGTGACGGTCCACGACTTTGGCCGCACCGAAGACGGGGACTGCTTCCTGGTCATGGAGCTGCTTCGGGGACGCAGCCTGCGCCGGATGCTCCGCACCGCCCCCATCGAGCCCGTGACGGCCGCCCGGATCGCCGCGGAGATCGCCCGAGGACTCCACCACGCGCACGTGCGGGGCCTGGTCCACCGGGACGTGAAGCCCGGGAACATCTTCCTGGTCGCCGACGACGAGGGCATCGAGCGCGCCCGCCTCCTGGACTTCGGGCTGGTCAAGGAGGGCACGCAGTCCAGCATCTCAGGCGTGGGCAGCTTCCTGGGCACACCGCACTACATCGCGCCCGAGCAGGCCAAGGGCCTGGAGGACCTGGACCACCGCGCGGACATCTACAGCCTGGGGGTGGTGCTCTACCGGATGCTCTGCGGGCAGCTCCCCTTCACCGCCGACAACCCCATGGCGATCGCCATCAAGCACCTGCGCGAGCCTGTGCCCCGGATGATCGAGCGCGCCCCAAAGGTGCGGGTGGCCCCGGAGCTGGAGGACATCGTACGCCGCTGCCTGGCCAAGGAGCCCGAGCAGCGCTTCGAGACCGCCCAGGAGCTGGCCGAGGTCCTGGAGGCCTGGGTGGTCTCCGTCAGCCCCCAGCGCACGCCAGCGCATCCCCCCGATCAGATCCCCGCCGCGCCTGGGCCGCCTGCCCGTCCCAACAAGGGCGTGAGCGGCCTGCTGCTGGTGGTGGCGGGTCTGGGGGGCCTGCTGATCTTGGGCCAGGCCGGGTGGCGCTTGCTCCGCCCGGAGCCCATCCCAGAGACCCCCGCCGTGGTCGAGGTGCTCCCCGAGCCGTCCGTCCCCGCGCCCCAGGACTCGGTGCCGCCGGTGCCCGAGCCAGCGCAGCAGCCAGATCCGGAGCCGGAGCCCCCAGAGCTGGAGGAGCCTGAGCTGGAGGAGCCGGGTCCGCCTCAGCCTGTCCTCGTGGATGCCGGGGTTGTAGAGGTGGTGCGGGCGCCAGCAGAGGCAGAGGAGGTGAGGACTGGCAGCGTGACCACCACCCCGCCCCCACCTCCTCAGAACCCGACCCCCACACACTCCCCAGAGCCCGAGCCCGCAGCCGAGGACACGCTGATGTTCGTGGACGGCGTGGCCATGAGTTCGGGGCAGGCGCAGGCGCTGCTGGTGTGGGTCAACGGGGCCACCGAGCAGGAGCTGCGGGCGGCGGGGATCTACTCCCGCGGGGTCAACGTGCTGCTGGAGAAGCGGCCCTTTGGCACGGTCCAGGAGCTGGCCGCGACGCCCTATGTGGGCGAGAAGAGCATCCGGGCCGCGCTGGAGGCGGTGGAGTAGGGGAGTCAGTCCCTGCGGCGACGACCGATGCCCAGGAGCAGCAGGCTGAACACCCACATGGCGCCCCCGGCCGCGCCGCCGTTGCAGCCACCGCAGCTCGCGTCGCCGAAGCAGGCCGCGTCGTACTTGTCGATGTCGCCGTCGCAGTCGTTGTCCACGCCGTCGTCGCAGACCTCGTCCACGCCGGGGGAGACCCCGATCTCCGCGTCGTTGCAGTCGCCCTGGCTGGGCGCGTAGCCGTCACCGTCCGCGTCTACCCACCAGCCGGGCTCGCCGGTGTCGTCGACGCTGCCGCTCCCGGTGTCTCCGGTGTCGTCGGGGCCTCCGGTGTCTTCGCCGTCGGCGCCATCGCAGTCGCTGTCCACGCCGTCTCCGGGGACGTCCTCTGCGCCGGGGTGCACGCTCTTGTCGCGGTCGTTGCAGTCGACCTTGCTGGCGGCCACGCCGGAGTCCTCGTGGCGGTAGCCGTCGCCGTCCCGGTCGAAGTCATCGTCGCCTGCGCAGTCGCTGTCGATGCCGTCGTACCAGGTCTCGGGCGCGCCGGGGTAGACGCTGGCGTCGGACTCGTCGCAGTCGCCGTCGGAGGGCTTGTAGCCGTCGCCGTCGGAGTCCTTGTCGCTGGCCTCCGGGCCGCCGAACGCGCCCATGTCGCTGCGGGAGCCGTCGGTGTCGGAGATGCTGGGGTCGCCCTTGTCCCGGCAGGGGGAGCTGCTCCCCAGGAACAGGATGTTGTTGTTGGGGTTTCCGTCGTCGGAGAACCCGGTGTATTGGGGATCCTTGGTGAGCTGCCCCGTCCCGCCGGAGAACACGCTGGCGAAGTTGCTGCCGCCGTTCCCGTAGGCGTCGCTGTAGGTCACCGCGCCGCCGTTGTTGGATCCGCCGAAGCCGTCGTCGACGTTGTAGGCGGCGATGCAGTTGAGGACCTCGATGTCGCTGCCGGAGAGCACCTCCAGGCCGTGTCCGCCGTTGTCCACCAGATCGCTGTTCTGGATGCTGTTGCCGGCGGAGGGGGCCAGGATCTCCAGGCCGGTGTCGCCGTTTCCGTCGAACACGGAGTTGTAGAGGGTGAAGTTCTTGGTGCTCCCCAGGGTCGCGCCCACACCGCTGTTGCCCTGGGCCTTGAGCCGCTCACCCCGGCCCCCCGTGGTGTTGTCGAGGACAAGGCCGCTGCCCACGTTGCTCTTGAAGTTGTCGTCCAGGAGCACGGGGTTGCTGGTGCCGCTGATGTAGAGGCCGTCGCTGCTGTTCCCCTTGAAGGTGCTCAGGGTGACCTTGGCGGCGGAGGCGCTCTCGATGGACAGGCCGCCGCCCCGCGTGGACGCGCTGTTGCCGTCGAAGGTGCAGCTGATCACGGTGGCCTTGGAGCTCGCGACGCTGACCGCGTGGTGGTAGTAGCCGGCGCCGATGGGGGCGGTGTTGCCCAGGAAGCTGCTGGTCTTGACGGTGGCCTCGGCCTTGTAGACCTTGAGCCCGCCGCCATCCTTGGTCGCGCTGTTGCCGGTGAAGGTGGCGCCGTCCACGGTGGTGGTCTGGGAGTCCACGAAGATCCCGCCGCCGGCGCCGACCGCGCTGTTGTTCTGGACGACGGTGTCGGTCAGCTCCAGGGGGGCCCCGCTGTAGAGCGCGCCGCCGTCGGAGCTCGAGCTGTTGTCGGACCAGGTGCCGCCGCTGGCCACGACCTTGGTCGCGGTGGAGGACACGAAGATGGCGCCGCCGTCTCCAGCGCTGTGCCCCGACACATCCAGGTCCGTCAGGGTGAGCTTGGCCTTGCCGTAGTAGAGGCCCGCGCCCTTGCCGTCGCCGCTGATGCTGTTGTCGGAGAGCTCCCCGCTCAGGGTCAGCTTGGCGTCCCAGACGTAGAGCCCGCCGCCCGCGCCAACGGACTGGTTGCCGCTGATCACCGAGTTCTTGCCCGAGAAGGTGGTGCCCGCGGAGAGCGCGCCGTCCACCGCGACGCCGCCGCCGGAGCTGCCGGCGATGTTGTCCAGCACGCTGCAGTTCTGGCAGCTCAGGTCGCTGTCCTCGATGTTGACGCCGCCGCCCTGGTCGTCGCTCTCGTTCGCGGAGACCTCGGTGCGCAGGAGCGTGGCGTCGCTGCCCTGCCGGAGCTGGAGCCCGCCGCCCTTGAGGGTGGAGCTGTTGCCTTTGATGATGCAGTCGGTCAGCTCGATGGTGGAGGCGGTCACATAGAGTCCGCCGCCCTGGTAGCTGTCGTTGTTCTTGAAGGTGCAGGAGCTGAAGCTGGCGGTGGACTCGGAGAGGAACACGGCGCCGCCGTAGGCGCTGTTGCCCACCGAGATGCCCCGCACCAGGCAGTCGCTCACGTCCACCGCGGCGCCCTTGGAGATCAGGAAGCCGCCGCCCGCGGAGTCGCCGGTCATGCCGTAGATCTCGATGTCGGCGCCCTCGAAGGTGGACGCGACCACGTTGACGCCCTGATCGGAGCCGGTGAGCGTCACGCCCTCCAGGTACACGCTCTCGCCCTGGTCGACGGTGATCGCCGAGTCGTTGCCCGAGGCGTTGATCGTGACCTTGGCGGAGCCGGCCCCGATGAGCGAGAGGTCCTTGCCCTTGGTGTCGACGTCCTCGTTGTAGGTGCCCGCGGCGATCTGGATGGTGTCGCCGGAGCTGGCGGCGTTCACCGCGGACTGGATGGTGCTGTAGGCGCCTGACCCCCCGACCTTGAGCGTCGCGGCGTTGGCGTTCGTGGCGATCAGCAGCAGCAGGGACATCAGCGGCCTCCACCGCGCAGTGTAGTGCGGGCCGGCGGCCATCGGGGCAGCGAAACAGGGAACGCAAGGCTGACGCCAGGGGTCTGTCGCGATGCCTGCCTCGCGTTTGAGGTAGAGTCACAGGCCCAGCACCTCGGAGGTTTCGTGATCCTGACCCTCTTGTCCCTCACCGTCCTGGGCGGATGCTCCGTCCTGGAGGGCTTCTTGGGGGATGGCGGCGCACAGGCGGTGGCCGACGCCGATCAGATGCTCCAGAGCGGAGATCTGTCCGGCGGCCTCAGCGCCTACCAGACCGCTCTGGCCGAGAACCCCGAGAACGTCGACGCCGCCGTGGGCGCTGCCTACGCCGCGATGCTCGAGGGCGACTACGCCAGCGCCGACAGCCTGTTGAGCGCTGCCGAGGCTCTGGCCCCCGAGCGCGCCGGTGAGCTTCAGCTCCGCCGCGCCCTGGTCGCGATGGCTCAGGGGGACGGCGAGACGGCCAAGGAGCTCGCCAAGGGCTCCGGCACCGCCGCGGGCAGTGTGTTCGCCGCCGAGGTGCACCTGGCCGACGCCGAGCCCGACGAGGCCATCCCCCTGCTGCAGTCCGCGAGCTCCGCCCCTGGCGGCGTGGGGCAGACGGCCAGCGCCTACCTGGAGCTCCTGGAGCACGACGACCCCTCCATGCAGGGCCTCGCCGAGAACTACGCCCTGTGGGCGATCGGGGCCCGCGGCGTCGCGGTCAAGAGCGTCGAGGACGTCGTGATGTCCATGCCCGAGGGCGAGGACGACCGCAAGGCCTCCGAGCTGCTGCTCTGGGCCGGCCGCGCCGCCTCCGAGGGCGAGGTCCAGGTGGCCTCCAACCTGCTGGAGGCCGTCAGCTTCCCGCCCCCCGGTCAGGCCTGGCGGGTGCGCGCGACCCGCGCAATCATCGACTGTGCCGCCGGCGCCGAGGACGAGTACGCGGCCTGCCGCGCCGGCTTCGAGGAGCTGGATGGCCTGGCTCCCGCCGATGGCCTCCTGCACGCCCGGGCGACCGCCGCGATGCTGATCGAAGACAGCCAGGTGGCCGTCGAGATCCTGGGCGAGACCCCCAACGCACCCGCCGCAATGGCCGCCCTCCAGGCTGGTGACAGCAGCGCCGCACAGCGCCTGTCCCCCGGTGGGCTGCTCGGCGACTTCCTGTCCGCGAGGTGAGCATGCGCCGCTTCTACATCCTCCTCAGCAGCCTCTTCCTCTTCTTCGCCGCCCCGGCCATGGCCGGCTCCAAGTCAGGCGAGGGCAAGCGCGTGCGTGTGCAGGTCATCGACCCCCAGGGGCAGCCCGTCTCCACCGCGGTCATCCGTCACCCCGATGAGGCCGACCGCCACCGCGTCAACTCCGTGGACGGCACCTGGGAGGACGAGGTCCTCTACCTGCCCGACGGCAGCCCGCTCTACTTCGTGGTCGGTGAGATCCTGGTCTTCGAGGTCAGCGCGCCTGGCTACGAGACCACCGTGGTCAGCTACCAGGTCGAGCGCCGAGGGAACGACATCAAGGTCACCCTCAACGAGCTGGAGTACGACTCCGGCGAGATCGACGAGCCCATGATGTCCTTTGGCCGCGACGTCCCCCGGGACGAAGGCGGCGCTGGCCCGGCCAACTAGGAGCCCCCAATGAACGCACGCACCGCACTCACCGGGGCCTCTCTGCTGTTGGCTGGTCTGGGGATCACCGGACTGGCCTGGGCCGCCTCCGGCTCCGCGCTGGACGGCCTGATCGGCGCGGACCGACCCACCCCCTGCGCGGACGGCTGGGCCGGCTGCCTCGTGGATGGCAGCGAGCTCTCCAAGCAGCCCGTGACCGACAGCGCTGGCCGCCCCATGCCCGCGGACCTGCGCGTCGGCTGGTTCGACCTGGAGGCCGGCCCGGGCTTCTCGCCCTTCACCCCGCTGTCCCAGTACACGGGCGAGCTCCCCGCCGTCGCAGCCGCCCCCGAGCCCCCCGTCCGGGAGCCCCAGGACCCGCCTGCGGCCACCCAGGACACCGGCTCCGCACCCGCGGTGGTCGACAACGACCCGGAGCCCGTCGCGGATCCCGACCCGATCGACGAGCCCATCGGCAGCTCCGGTCGCCGAGGCGACCCTGACCCGGAGCCCACCACCACCGTGGGGACGGGGGACCGGCGAGGTGCGGATCCCGACCCCACGCCGACCTACACCGACCCGGATCCGGAGCCCACGACCACCGTAGGCACCGGCAGCTCCCGACGAGGTGACCCGGAGCCCACCCCGACGACCTCCACCTTTGTGGAGCCGGACCCCGAGCCCACCGCCACGGTCGGGACCGGGAGCACCCGCCGCGGCACCGAGGAGCCCACCACGGTCAAGGACCCGGCCCCCGACACCACCGAGACCGCGCGCACCAGCGAGCCGGACCCGGTCGAGGAGCCCACGGTCGCCGAGATGAGCACCCCGGAGCGGCGCCCCGCGCAGCCGGCTGGCTGCGATGACCTCGTCGCGCTGGAGCCCGCCGCGCTGATGGGCAAGCTCTCCGAGAGCCAGAAGGTGTGCCTGGAGGGGCGCATCTCCTCCGCGTCCACCATCACCCAGAAGGACAAGATCAGCCGCGTGCTGCTGATCAACGCGGAGGCCTCCGGCAACCGCAAGGAGTGGGAGAAGCTGGCGCGCCGCCACCTGGAGCAGTTCGACCGCTCCGATCCCAACCTGTGCTTCAAGTACGCCCAGCACCTGTCCCGCGGCGGCGTCGGGCGCGCCTGGGGCGTCATCAAGTGGTCCGACTACGCGCTCGAGAACAAGAGCCAGTGGTCCGGCACCACCTACAAGACCCGCGTCTACGCGCTCTACCAGCTCAAGGCCGAGGCCGCGATGAAGCTGTGGGAGGACGCCAACGAGAACCTGGTGGACGCCGGCGCGGACCGCGATGAGTGGGCCGCCAAGGAGGAGAAGTACCGCGGCATGGCCAAGGACTACTCCCGCGAGTGGCTGGACTACGCCCGGGTCAGCGGTCAGGACGTGCAGAAGCCCATGGCCCTGTGCGTGTCCGCCGCGGGCAGCAAGAAGTTCTGCAAGGAATGAGCATGCACCGCACCTTGCAGAGCGGCCGGCTGGCTGCCGCGCTGCTGGCCTCTGGGCTGGCGGTCGCGTGCAGCGGCGAGCCGGACAATGGGCAGGTTGAGCCTGCGCAGGCGCCGACCCAGGCCGCCGTCGAGATCCCCGCGGAGCTGATCCAGGGGACCTGGATGGTGCAGGTCGCCAAGCCCGGCGTACAGGACGAGCTGATGGGGCAGGGGCCCTGGCAGCAGGTCTACAACCGCGACTACGCCGAGGCCATCCCCAAGGCCCAGGGGCCGCTGCTGGCCCGCCTGCACGCGGAGTCCGCCGCGGTCTACCGCCAGGCGGCCATGCTGCAGGCGCAGAGCATCGAGCAGACCTTCTCCGCCGAGCAGCGTCGGGAGTCCGACCCGGCAGAGAGCCTCGTTGTCCTCGCGGTGGCCAGTGAGCTCCGCGGGGTGTCCGGCGACTTCTCCACCCAGGTCGGTGGGGAGCTGGGCAGCGTGGCCAGCAAGTGGTCCTCCCCCGGGCCCGCCATCTACCCCCTGCCCGAGGTCCAGAGCGGCAGCGTCGCGGACTACCCGTCCGCGGCGGTCTACTCCGTGAAGGAGGCCGTGGGTGACGCCCAGATGGACCTGGCGGACCCCACCGCGACCCTGCAGCTCGCGCAATGGCACGCCCAGGCGGCTGTAGCTGCCGACCCCCAGGGGCAGGCCATCGCCGACGCGCTGCTCGCTCCTTGGCGCCTGCCCATCGAGTCCAAGCTCGGTGAGTTCGGCACGGACATCCCGGCGGAGCTGCCGCTCGAGGTGCTGTTCCTGTCCTCGTGGACCTCGCCGGGGGACCTGGCTCTGGCCAGTGAGCTGGCTGCCGGGGATCTGGGAGCGGTGGACCGACATGCCTCGGACAGCCTGGTTGCCTTCCTCCTCGGGCCCTGCATCCAGGACAAGGCGGTGGACCCGCAGTGTGTGGTGGACGCCGCCGCCGTGGCGGATGACCCCCTGCTGGCCGCAATGGCCGCTGCCGCCGGCGCCGAGTCCGTGGACCACCGCAGCTACGCCCGCATCGCCCAGGCCGCCGTGCTCTGGGGGGGCGCTCGGGCTGCACTGGCCGCTGGGGATGAGCGCACGGCCGCCCTGCTCCGCATCAACGCGCTGGACCGCAGCGTGGACGCGGCCCAGGACCCCACCCACCTTCTCTACCAGGCCTCCTGGGACGCCAGCACGCGGAATGCGGTGCGGGCCCAGGAGTTGCTTCACCAGCAGACCCACGTGGTCCCGGGCATGGACTCGGTACGCGTGAGCCTGGACGCCCTGCACCTGCGCGTGAGCCGTGACGCCGGCCCCGCGCTGCCCATGCACTGATCGGAGACATCTCGATGAGCGATCGCCGCAGACTCCTTGGCATGACCGTTGGACTGGCCGCACTGGCCCTGTCCACCGGCGCTTCGGTGACCTTCTACGAAGAGTCCCTGCCGTCCACCATGAACCCGCTGTTCGCGCAGTCCATGGTCGACAACCGGGTCCACGAGCTGGTGTTCGACCGGCTCTACTTCCACGATCCGGTCACCAATGAGCTGACCTCCCGCATCGTGGACAGCTACGAGCTGGCCGACGGCGGCAAGGCCGTGACCCTCAAGCTCAACAAGAGCGTGAAGTGGCATGACGGCTCCAGCATGACCGCGGACGATGTCTGCTTCACGATCAACGTGATGCTGGACCCGGGGACCCCGAGCCCCATCGCCGAGAAGCAGCGGGCCATCTTCGCGGGCTGCGAGGTCGTCTCCAAGAGCGAGGCCAAGGTCCAGTTCACGCGGATCTTCCACAACCCGCAGATGCGCCTGGGCTTCGCGGTGCTGCCTCAGCACGTGTTCCAGGGAACGGCCATCACGCCGGACAACCCCTTCGCGCAGCAGCCCACCGGCACCGGCCCCCTCAAGGGCTCCAAGGGCCGCCGCGGCGTGACCTTCGAGAAGGTCAAGAACGGCCACCACGACGCCCGGATCGACGGGATGACCCTGCAGGAGGGCAACGACCCCCTGGTCCAGGTCCGCACCCTGGTGTCCAACGGCGTGCAGGGCATCGTCGCCGTCCCGCCGAACTACCGCGCGGACGTGTCGGCCTCGGATGAGCTCACCCTCAAGGGCTACGACCTGCGGAGCTGGTGGTTCGTCGCGGTGAACCAGGACAAGCCCTACCTCAAGGACAAGCGCGTCCGGCAGGCCCTGAACCTGGTGCTGGACCGCAACGAGCTGCGGGAGAAGTCCATCGGCGTCGGCCCGGACGAGCGCAACAGCCCCTGCGAGTTCATCTCCGGGCCCTTCGTCCAGACCAGCCCCTACTACAACCGCAGCGTCGAGGTGCAGCCCACCTCCGACCTGGACAAGGCCACCGCGCTGCTCATGTCCGCGGGCCTGGACCAGCAGGGCGGCCGCTGGCACTACAACGGCCAGCCCATCTCCCTGCGCATCGGCATCAAGGCCCCCCTGGACAACGAGGCGCCGGACCTGCTCTCCCAGGTGGGCAACCAGCTCGGTGAGGCCGGCTTTGACCGCCAGGAGTTCAAGATCACCACGGACGACTGGAACCGGGAGGTGCTCACCGGCAAGGCCACCGACTACGACCTGATCGTCGGCAAGTGGTCCTTCGGCCTGGTCGAGGACGTCAACCCGCTCTTCCACACCCGCAAGGATGGCCGCGGCGCCTTCAACATCTTCGGCTTCTCCAACGCCCAGGTGGACGCGCTGCTGGCGCAGTACGACGCCGCCAAGACCCAGACGCAGGCCCGCGACGCGTACCACAAGCTGCACGAGAAGCTGAACGACGAGCTGCCCTACCTCTTCCTGTGGAAGCTCGACACCAAGAGCGCCTGGCGGACCGAGGTGCGCTCCAACACCATCTCGCCCTACTACTACTGGACCGCCTTCGACAGCTGGAAGTACGGCGGCTGATGCCAAGGGCAGGGGAGCTTGCCCGAGCCCCCCACGTCCCACAGGAAGCTGATGAAGCGCTGGTGGATCCGTCCCCTGATCCGGTTGATCTCGGCCCTGCTGCTGCCTCTGGCGGTGCCGGCCGTGATCACCGCGTTCATCTGGGCCCTCCCGGGGGACCCAGCGTCCATCGTGTGTCCGCCCGAGATCTGCGGCGGCACCGAGGAGCTGGCCCGCGCCTGGCACCTGGATCAGGGCGCCTGGGCCTTCTACAAGCACTGGCTGGCCGGCGCCCTGCAGGGCGACTTCGGCAACTCCTGGCGCATGCAGACGGGCTTCCCGGTGGCGGACCTGCTCTGGGAGTCCGTCCCCCGGACCGCTGCGCTGGTGGGCCTGGCCTTCATTCCGCTGCTGCTCGGTGCCGTCGGGGCCGCGACCCGCGCCATCCCCAAGTGGGTGGACAACGCGCTGAGCGCGGTGGGCCTGGTGCCTGCGGTCGTGCTCGCGCTGCTGGCCGCCGCCTGGGTCACCCTGGAGTACGGCGCGATGGCCTATGACCCCGAGGCCATGCGCGTGAAGCTGCTGCTGGGCGCCCTGGTCCTGGGGCTCGCGGACGCGGCGCTCTCGGGCGCGGTCATTGGCGTGCGCGGCATCACCGAGTCCGAGCGCACCCAGCGCTACGTGCAGATGGCGATTCTGAGGGGGGAGGGGGAGCTCTCCAACGCCCTCCCCAACATCCTGCCCGCCCTGGCCGGGCAGATGCGTGCCCGCCTGCTGGCTCTGTTGAGCGGCTCGGTCATCGTCGAGGTCATCGTCAGGATCGACGGCATGGGCGATCTGATCTGGCAGGGCACCCTGTCCCAGGACTTCGCGGTCGTGCTGGCCGCGGCCTTCGGCTTCGCGCTGCTGTCGGCCGGCATGCTGCTGCTCCAGGCCCTCATCGAGATCGGCGTGGCCCTGCACGTCCGGCGCAGCCCCCAGGTGGCCGCATGAAGCGCAAGCTGCTGGCCATCGCGGCGCTGCTCTGCTTCGCGCTGCTCTTCGTCCCGGGGCTGTTCGCCCCCGAGCACCTGGCGGACGGCGAGTCGCTGGACGCCTGGCTGGGCTTCGGCAGCCCGGGGTCCCTCTTCGGCACCGACCGCGCCGGCTATCCGCTGTCTCGCTACGCCATGCAGGGGGCGGCGGTCGTCGCGGGCCCCAGCCTGGTCGCCGGGCTGGTCGTGGCCTTCTTCGGGGTGCTGGGCGGCGTGCTCGCCTGCCTGGAGATGCCCCGCCTGGAGGCCGCCGTCCAGGCCTTCGGCGAGCTGGTCGGTGCGCTGCCCCGCATGGTGGTGGTGCTGGTCGTGGCGCTGCTGCTCCCCAAGGAGTCGCGCTCGCTGCTGCCCATCGCGTTGACCTGGGCCCTGCTCTCTGCGCCCGGCGCCATGGACGAGGCCGCCGCGGTCGCTGGCCGCCTGGGCGGCGCCCGCTTCGTCGAGGCCCTGCGCGCCCACGGCTTCTCGGCCTTCCGCATCTACCTCTTCCACATCGTGGGACTGAACCTGCGCCCCGTCGTCGTCCGCCAGGGCGTCGACACCCTGGTGCAGGTGGTGTTCCTGGAGCTGGGCCTGTCCTACCTGGCCGTCCAGGACTCCGAGCCCAGCTTCACCCACGGCGACTCCACGCGCTCCTGGGCCGACCTGCTCTACATGGGGTACGGCTACTTCCTCGAGGTCCCCAGCGGCCACGCCCTCGTGCTGGGCCTGGGGCTGGTCGGGGTGGTCGCGGTCATGGGCGTGCTCGTCAACCGCGCAGCGAGGGCCCGATGAGCAAGCACCTGCTCAAGCTGCGGGATCTCTGCATCCGCACCCCCCAGCGCACCCTGGTCGAGGGCGTCAGCATCGACGTGTTCGCCGGCGAGATCACCGCCGTGATGGGCCCTTCAGGCAGCGGCAAGAGCCTCAGCGCCCGGGCCTGCATGGGGGTGCTCGATGTGGACCCTGGTCTGCAGAAGGGTTCCCTCGTCTACCCAGCCCACTCCGAGAAGGACTGGTACCAGGGTGTCCGAGGGGTGAGGGCCCAGCGCAAGCTGCTCCGACAGACCGCTCCTCTCCGGGGGGCCTACGTGACCTACTCGCCCCAGGCGGCGTCCTCCGCGCTCAACCCCGGGCGCACCGTGGGGCGTCAGCTCGAGCTCGCCGTGCTCCGCCGCAAGGAGAAGCCCGCGGACATGGGCAAGGCCATCCGCGAGATCCTGGACGACGTGGGGCTTCCCGCCCAGGCCGCCGGCTCCCTGCCCTCCGAGCTCTCCGGCGGAATGAACCAGCGGGCCGCCCTGGCCATCGCCGTCGCACCGCTGCCCCAGGTCCTGATCGCCGATGAGCCCGAGACCGGCCTGGACCCCGTGCTCACGCGGCAGATCATCGAGCTGATGATCGACGTGGCCCGGGACAAGGGCTGCGGCATGCTGCTGATCTCCCACCACCAGGACACCGTGGACCGGGTCGCCGACCGCGTGGTCCACCTGCCGGGGAGGGGCACGTGAGCGAGGTCGTCGTCGACATCCAGGGTCTGAACAAGACCTTCCAGATCCCGGGGCCCTGGCCCTGGTCGCCCACCTCCCAGGTGGACGCGGTGATCGACTTCAACACGCAGATCCGCGCCGGCGAGGTCCTCGCCTTGGTCGGCCAGTCCGGCTCGGGGAAGACCACCGTCTCGCGCATGGTGTTGGGCCTGGAGACCGTCAGCAGCGGGCAGATCCTCCTCGACAAGCTGCCCTGGTCGCAGATGAGCGAGCGCGAGCGCTTCCCGCACCGGGTGCGCTTCCAGTACGTGCCGCAGGACCCCATGGCCGCGCTGGACCCCCAGCAGACCGCCCTGGAGCACGTGGTGGAGACCCTCCGAGTGCTCAAGGGGCTGGAGCGAGGGGCGGCGACCGAGCAGGCCACTGCGATGCTGCACCGCTTGGGGCTGGGGGAGCGCCTGGGGGCCTTGCCGCGGGAGATGTCTGGCGGCGAGCAGCGGCGGGTGACGCTTGCCCGGGTGCTGGCGCTGACCCCCCGGCTGGTGGTCGCGGACGAGCCGACCTCGGGCCTGGAGCCGGATCGGCGCGAATCGGTGCTCCAGGACCTGATCGGCAACCTGCCAGAGACCGCTGCGTGTATCCTTGTGACCCACGATCTCGCGGCCGCAAGGCGCTGGGCCAATCGGGCCCTGGTGATGCTGGAGGGGCGGGTCGTCGAGGAGCTCAACCTGCCCCAGGACACCCCCACCCACCCCTACGCGCGTCAGCTCTTCGATCCCTGGAACGCGGCATGAGGAACCCCATGAACGCCAACAAGCTCAGCATCCTGGCGGCCCTGACCTTTGGGCTGGGCGGGAGCCTCGTGGCTCCCCAGGTCGCCCAGGCCGGTGACGTCGAGCGGGCCGAGCACCGCCGCCTCTCCGAGGAGATGACCCGCCTGGCCGCCCGCGGCGCCTGGCAGGGCGTGAACGACCGCTTCGAGGAGATGCTCGAGCTCGAGAAGAAGGGCGAGGTCATCACCTACGAGGAGTGGTTCCTGGGCGCGCAGGCCGCGCAGAACCTGGGGCGCATGGCCGCCACGCGCTTCCGCCTGGAGGGCGCCATCGCGCAGGACCCGCGGGACGAGGCCACCTCCTGGCTGGCCGCCATCGACGCCAGCTACGGCCCCGTGAACCTGCGCTCGCTGGACAAGGAGTCCGTCGCCACCCTGACCCCCAAGGCGATGCCCTTTGTGCCGGACCAGCGCCTGGCCATCGAGTTCGCCCAGAAGCAGCTCGAGCAGTCCCGCAGCTTCAAGGGCCTTCTGCCCGCCGGGGCCTACACTCTGGAGGCCGGCGGCGTGACCCAGCAGTTCACCGTCGAGCCCGGCGACGGCGAGCACATGCAGGTCAAGCTCTCCCCCGGTGGCGGCGACAGCGGCGGCTCCGCGCTGGCCTACGTCGGCCCCCGACTGGACGTGGGCGCGGCCTACACCGTCGGTGGCGCCCCCAAGGACGACGGGCTGGTCGGTCCCCCCAGCTTCTCGGGCGGCGGCGCTCGGCTGGGGGTCGGCGTGGAGCTGGGCCTCAAGCGCGGCTTCGGCGTGATCGCCCAGGTCGGCTACCACAACCTCTACTCTCCCAGCGACCGCGAGGACCTGGTCGGCGTGCCCAACCAGGCCGACAGCATGCACCTCGGCTACGGCATGGTCGGGCCCTCCGCGCGCTTCGGCGACATCTGGGTCCACGCCGGCGGTGTGCTGGCCTTCGGCGTCGCGAACGCCTCGGGCGTGGTCGACGTGGATCAGATCAACAGCCAGTGTCCCTACGGCGTGGATGATTCGAGCTGCGCCTGGGTTTCTGGGGTGGAGGAGGAGCACCGCGAGTACTTCCCCTGGACCACCTCCCTCACCACCTCGGGCGTGCAGGCCGGCGTCGGCTACGCACTCTTCGACATCGGCGAGGGCCTACAGGCCGGCCTGGGACTCACTGGCGGCGTCCTCTTCGACCCTTCCCGATCCTACCCCTGGGGCCAGCTCGCCTTCACGGTCGGCCCCGCCTCTTCCAGGAGCTGATGAATGAAGCCCCGCATCCTTGCCGCCGGACTCCTGGTCGCCGGATTGGCCGCCGGCGTCGCTGGCGCCGCTGAGGTCACCAGCCCCGACACCGGACACGTCCAGAACCCCGTGTGGGCTCCGGACGGGAGCTGGCTGGCCTACGAGGTCAACAACATGTCCAACAGCGTCGAGCTCTTCATCACCGAGATGAAGGGCACCGCTGCGGGCAGCCCCCAGGCCCTGCGCATTCCCGGCGCCAGCTCCAGCTTCGGCGGCGGCGGCGGCTACCTGGCCGCCAGCCCCACCTGGGCCACCAAGCCCAACCTGATGGTCATCTTCGAGGGCTCCAGCCCCGGCGGGACCATGCGGCTCTACTACGCGACCCCCGGCGCTGGCGCCCCCAACGAGCTGATCACCAGCACGCAGGTCTCCGGCAACCTCGCCGCGCCGGCCATGTCCAGCAACGGCGAGCGCTTCGCGTTCGTGACCGACTCCGCCGGCAACGGCGACGTGTTCGTCTGGGAGCTCGCCAGCTCGGACATGGTCAACGTGTTCACCAGCAACTTCGCTGAGCACAACCCCGCCTGGAACGACGACGCGACCAAGCTGGCCTTCTCCCGCAAGAACAACGGGACCGAGGACCTGTTCACCTGGGAGGGCGGCACCAAGCTCAAGCCCCTGGCCGGCGGCAACGGCGACCAGACTCGCCCCGTGTGGGCCGGCGAGCAGGTCGTCTACTTCACCAGCGAGCGCGGCGAGGGCCACTGGGACATCGCCGTGGCCGACGGCAGCGGCCGCAAGGTCATCGCCCGCGATGTGCGCCTGCCCGCGCGCTCCAAC
The DNA here is from genome assembly GCA_036229005.1 of Myxococcota bacterium. Lineage (GTDB taxonomy): Bacteria > Myxococcota_A > UBA796 > UBA796 > CAJQPC01 > CAJQPC01. The sequence continues at coordinate 20,168 of JAZAMN010000002.1, read as the reverse complement.
CCCGCCCTGTCCCCGGACAAGCAGTGGGTGGCCTACGGCAGCTCCGAGCCCGACAAGAGCTCCGCCATCTACATGACCCGCATCGACGGCTCCAAGACCGTCAGCATCTCGACCAGCCACGTCGCGGTCGGAGAGCCCTCGCTGGTCCAGTCCGGCGGTCGGACGCTCCTCGCCTACACCGGGTTGCCCAACAAGGGGAGCGACTGGCGCAGGTTGCATGTTGAGGACGTGACTGGGCAGTACTGAGATCCCGACCTCACCTCCCCAAAGAGAGCCCACCCCAGAGATTGGCGGTGGGCTCTTCTGTGTCAGCGAGGTGCGGCTGAGCGCTCGGGCTGTGTGCATCGCGCTCCGGGGCTGACACCGAGGCGGGCCAGCGGTGTTTCGGGGCAGGGCTAGCTTGGGCTCCCATCTGATGGAGACCCCAGCATGCTCAACTTCTCCCTGATCCTGACCCTCGCGGCGAGCTTCATCGCCTGCAAGGGCGACGAGCCCATCGACGACACCGCCTCCGAGACCGACGCCGACAGCGACAGCGACTCGGACTCCGACACCGACTCCGACTCCGACGCGGACAGCGACTCCGATGCGGACACCGACGTCGAGGCCGACTTCACCCTGCAGCTCCTGCACTTTGCCGACGTGGATGGCAACGAGGCCACGGCGCTGTCCAACCTGGACAACTTCTCCGCCCTGGTCGACGGCTTCTCCAGCGATGCGACCTACGGCGCCTACACCCTGGTGGTGTCCTCGGGCGACAACCTCATCCCCGGTCCCCGCTGGTTCGCCGCCGAGGACAGCAGCGTGCGCGCCATCACCGGCAGCAACGAGCCTGGCCACGCCGACCACTACTTCATGAACGCATTTGGCGTCGCGGCCTCCGCCTTGGGCAACCATGACCTGGACCAGGGCCCGGGCGAGCTCGCCGACGCCATGGCCTCCGAGGAGAGCGGCGGCGTGACCTTCCCCGGCACGCTCTTTCCCTACCTCGCGGCCAACGTCGACTTCTCGGGAGAGGAGGACCTGATCGTGGGCACGGACGGCTCCGACTTCACCGATCTGGCCGGCCAGGTGGCCTCCAGCGCGACGGTGACCGTGGACGGCGAGGTCATCGGTCTGGTCGGCGTGTCCACCCCGGCGCTGCCCTCCATCACCACCACCGGCGATCTGGTCATCGACGGCGCTCTGGACCCCATCACCGAGCTGGCGGACGCCGTGCAGCCCGCCATCGACGCGCTGGCGGACGCTGGGGTCGACAAGATCATCGTGCTGGCCCACCTCCAGGACATCAATCACGAGAAGGACCTGGCCGGCGCCCTGGAGAAGGTCGATGTCATCGTGGCGGGCGGCTCGAACACCCGCATGGGGGACAGCGACGATGCTCTCTACACGGGGGACTCCGCCTTCGCGGAGACCTACCCCTACGAGACCACCAACGCGGACGGCGACCCCCTGCTGATCGTCAACGTGGACGCCGACTACAAGTACCTGGGCCGCCTGGTCGTCAGCTTCGACGCCGACGGCGTGGTCCTGCCCGAGCTGCTCGACGAGAGCGTCAGCGGCGCCTACGCCTCCATCGACGCCAACGTCAGCGCCTCGGGGGGCAGCCCCATCCAGGAGGTCGTGGACCTGCGGGACGCCATCGACGCGGTGATCCTGAGCCAGTACGACAACGTCATCGGCCACACCGACGTCTACCTGGAGGGCCGCCGGGAGAAGGTGCGCACCGAGGAGACCAACCTCGGCAACCTCACGGCCGACTCCATGAAGTGGTACGCCCAGCAGTGTGACGGCGTGGGGAGCCTCCTGGCCCTCAAGAACGGCGGCGGCATCCGTGCGGAGATCGGCGAGGTCGTCGTGACCGGCACCGAGACCGTGCTGAACCCCCCCGCCAACAACGGCCTCCCCAACGCCGTCGAGGGCGACGTGAGCGAGGGGCACCTGCGCGGCACCCTGCGCTTCGACAACGGCCTGGTCGTCGTGGACGTGACCGGCAGCGAACTCAAGATGCTCCTGGAGCACGGCGTGGCCGAGACCGCGGCGGGCGTCGCACCCGGGCAGTTCCCCCAGATCGGCGGGCTCAGCTTTGGCTATGACCCCAGCGGCACCGCCCAGGTCCTGAGCTTCGACGGCGACGACGTCACCGGCATCGCCACCGCCGGCAGCCGGATCACCGACCTGTGGGTCGACACCACTGGCGACTTCTACTTCGACACCCCGCTGTACATCGGGGGCGTCGCTCAGGAGGCCGCTGGCGACACCTACTCCGTGGTCACCCTCAACTTCCTCGCCAACGGCGGAGACTCCTACCCCTACGCCCTGCTCTCCGCGCCCAACCGCCGTCAGGTCTACACCGGCGTCGGCTACGGCGACCCCGAGGACGGCGACGGCGACCCCGACTTCGAGGTCCTGAGCAACTGTGACCCCGGCCTGCAGAGCGACTTCTCCAGCACCGGCGGTGAGCAGGACGCCCTCGCGGAGTTCTTCCTGAGCTACTACCCCGATGAGAGCGCCGCCTTCTCGATCGTCGAGACCGAGCCCGCCGACGACCGCCGCATCCAGGACCTCTCCATCCTGAGCGCCTTCGTCGAGCCGGAGCAGGCCCCCGTGCCCCTGGTCATCAGCGGGGTCATGGACGCCACCCTCAGCGGCGGCACCCCCAAGGCCATCGAGCTCTACGTCACCGAAGACATCGCCGACCTGTCCATCTGCGGCGTCAGCTCCGCGAACAACGGCGGCGGCGCGACCGGCACCCCCGAGTACGTGCTCTCCGGCAGCGCCACCCAGGGCGAGTTCCTCTACCTGGCCACCGAGACCACCAACTTCACCACCTGGTTCGGCTTCGCGCCTGACTGGACCGATGGCACCGCCGCCATCAACGGAGACGACGCCGTCGAGCTCTTCTGCAACGGCAGCGTCGTGGACGTCTTCGGCGACGTGAACACCGACGGCAGCGGCCAGGCCTGGGAATACACCGACGGCTGGGCCTACCGCAGCTCCGGCACCTCCGCGGGCGGCGCCAGCTTCACTGTCGGCGACTGGAGCTTCTCCGGCGTCGACGCCCTGGACGGCGAGGCCGACAACAGCAGCGCAGCCACCCCCTTCCCGGTGGGCAGCTTCACCCCCTGAGGGAGGAGTGGACCGCGCCCCCACGGACCTCTGGGGCACCATCTGAAGCGAGGCCCGCCCCATCACTGGGGTGGGCTTCTGTGCATCAGCGAGGTGCGGCTTCTCCCAGCCGCGGGGGGTCAGAGCCCCTTCACCGCCTCCAGCACCTGGTCCACGTGGCCCTTCACGCGCACCTTGGGCCACACCTTCTGGATGACCCCCTGCTCGTCGATCAGAAAGGTGCTGCGCTGGGTGCCCATGTAGACCTTGCCGTAGTTCTTCTTCTCGACCCAGGTGCCGTAGGCCTCGTGGACCTCCTTCTCGGTGTCCGCGATGAGCGGGAAGTTCAGCTCCTTCTTGGCGACGAAGTTCTGGTGCTTCTTCACGGAGTCGCTGGACACGCCCAGGATCACCGCGCCGGCGGCCTCGAACTCGGCCTTCAGATCCCGGAAGTCACAGGCCTCGGTCGTGCAGCCCGGCGTGCTGTCCCGCGGGTAGAAGTACAGGACCACCTTCTGGCCGCGCAGCGCAGAGAGGGTGACCTCGCCGGTGTCGGTGGGTGCGGTGAAGTCGGGGGCGGGGGTGCCTTCGGTCAGCATGGGGTCTCCAGATGGGGTTGGGCCCTGCATGGGATGTGGACCCGGGGGTCTTGCGCGCTGGCGGGCCTCAGGGCGTCCAGCGCAGGCCCAGCCAGAGCTGGTAGCTGTCCCGGTCGGTGAACGCCTGGGTCCCCACGGGATCGCCGATGGGGTCCAGGATGCAGCTCACGCCCGCCTGGATGTCGGCCTGGGAGCTGCGCATGAAGGGCTGCCGGGGCGTGGTGATGTCGGTGCGCAGGCCCACCGTGCCCACGCGCTCGGCGTCGTCCAGGGTGCGCCAGCGGGTCTCCAGCCACAGGCCGCCGGGGATGCCGACCGCCGCCTCCCAGTGATCGCTGCGGGAGGCCTGGTAGCTCCCGCTCAGGAAGCTGGGGTCGTAGATCCGGGTCGTGTCCCAGCCAGGGGCGTAGAGGGAGGAGTCCAGGCCGCCCAGCATCAGGTCCTCACCTCTCGCGCTACCAGCCCCCACCCGCAGGCCCAGGAGCCCCAGTCCGCCAGCGAGGTGCGCCGTGGCCAGGCCCGTGCTCCCACCCTTGGCGAGCTGTCCCCGGGCGTCCAGGCTCCCGCTGACCCAGCCCACGCCGAACCAGTGGGTGTGCGCGACGCTGCCCCAGGCGGCCGCAGCGCTCCCGGCGGTGTCTGCGCGCAGGGAGGCGCCGCCCTCCGCGATGCCGTGGGCCCAAGGCAGGCTGTCCTGCGCGACCAGGGCCGCGCCGCTGCTGCCGGGCAGGGTCCAGGCCCACAGGCCCAGATCCACCGGCAGCATCCGCACGGTCCAGGCACCGGAGGCGCCGCGCACCTCCTGGAAGCCAGCCAGGGCGTGCACGGTGCTGCGTCCGGCGGGGTCGCCGGCGCGCAGGCCCAGCTCGTAGAAGCCGCCGCCCCGGTGCACGCTGGCACCCACCAGAGGGCGCACGCTGTGGGGGCCCAGGCCGTAGTCGCGGGGGCTGACCTCCTGCGCGGCGAACTGGGGCTGGGGGGACTCGGGGATGCGCAGGACCAGGGGGGCCTCGAAGCTCTCACGGGGCGGGTCCGGCAGCAGGCGGGGTTCGCCCCAGACGCTCAGGGTCATGCCCTCGGGGCTGTGGTGCAGGCTGAGCCCCTCGCTGCCCAGGCTCAGGAAGTAGAGGCCGCCCTGGCCGTCGGGGCAGGGGTGCAGGGCGCCGCCCCGGGTCTGGGTCAGCCGGCGGCCCGGGCTGCCGTCCACCGGCAGGTCCCAGGCCTCCACGAAGCCCTCCAGGCCCACGCTGGCGACCACGGAGTCGTTGTCGGCCCACTCGGGGGCCGCGATCTGGGCGCCCTCGGGCAGCGCCACGGTGACCTCGCTTGCGTCCCGGAGGTCGAGGATGACGAGCTCCCAGGTGCCCCGGTGGCGTAGGAAGGCCACGTGAAGTCCGTCGGGTGAAACCCGCGGGCTGTCCACGACCTCGAGCTGCTCCCCCTCATAGAGGGCGGTGACGGCGCCGGTGGCCCGCTCGACCCACACCAGGCGGCTGATGGCCCAGCGCTCCTGCACCGCGACGATCCACTGGCCGGAGGGGTGCACGTCGGGGGCGCGCAGAGACTCCCCGTGGGTGATGCGCTGCTCCTGCCCCTCCAGGGTCCAGCTATACAGATCGGGGCGCATACGGCCGTCGTGGTCGACCTGCCAGGAGGCGAACACCAGGCCGCTTCCGTCGGGCAACCAGGCGGGCTCCTCGGCGGACACACCCCAGTGCTTGCGCTCGTGCAGAGGCTCGCGGGGGAGGGGGGCCTCCAGCAGCGGGCGCACGTCCAGCGGGTCCTCCTCCAGGGCGGCGTCCACGTTGGCTTCCCAGGCGGCGATGGCCTCGGCGTTGTCGTCGGTGCTCAGCACGACCAGGGTGGAGACGAGCTGGTCGTCATCGCGCACGAACGCGACCATGCTGCCGTCGGGGGAGACCTGGGGCGCGCCGGTATAGCCAGTGGTGGCCTGCCAGAGGGTGTCCTGGGGAGGGCGCAGGTCTTCGACCGCCAGGGCGTCGGCGGCGAGCTCGGCCACGTAGCGCTGGTACATGGCCCGCGGGTCGTCCCCGAACACGGCGATGAAGGCGTCGTCGAAGCCGCGCAGCTCCTTGGCGGACATCGCGCGCCAAAGCTCCTGCAGAGCCCCCGGGTGGCTCCCGGCCTCCAGCCACTCCAGGTACGCGGAGCCCACCAGATAGGCCATGGAGCCGCCCATGAAGCGGTCGGCGCCGTCCAGCTCGTCGTAGGTGGGCATGGTGCCCGTCGCGGCCAGCGAGCGCAGCAGGGTGGCCCGCCCGTCCGAGTGGGGGCGTCCGGAGCCCGTCAGGCGGCCCTCGACCACGGTCGCGTAGCCCTCGCTGACCCACCGCGGGGACTTGAGGGCCACCGGACCCATGGGGAGCACGGTGGACTGGAGCGAGGCGACCAGCGGGTTGCGCGAGGGCGTGAGCAGGTGCACCAGGTGGGTGTCTTCGTGGACCAGCAGCAGCTCGTGCCAGCTCCGGTAGTTGCCCAGCACCGAGTCGGCGCCGGGGGGGCTGGCGAAGATGCCCATGCGCGCGCCGTACTGCAGCGGGATCGCGAAGCCGTTGGGCCGCGAGAAGGGGTCCTGCACCAGCACATCGATCGCCTGCTCGGGCATCGGCGCCCCGACCTCGGCCTGCACCGCCGCGCGGATCGACTCCAGGTGCGCCGCGGACATGAGCGCCCACGCCTCGGCCTCCTGGGGGTAGTAGAGGTTGTAGTGGGCGGTGTCGACGCGGGACCAGTCGGCGGCGACCTCGGGGGTCGGCAGGGCCTGCGCGAAGGCGGCAGGGAGCATCAGGGCAAGCATGGACTTCCCCTATTCTCTTGGCTAGGAGAAGCCATGAGCCATTGGCAAGACATGCTGCGCTACGTGGGGTGGAGCCCCCAGGACGAGGCCAACCTGCGCCGGGCCTGGCCCCTGGTCGAGCCCCACAAGCAGGCGCTGGTCGACCAGTTCTACCAGGTGATCCTTGGACATGAGGACGCCCGCAGCGTCTTCCAGGACCTGGCCCAGGTCAACCGCCTCAAGGAGACCCTCAAGGTCTGGATGCAGGAGCTGCTCAACGGCCCCTGGGACGAGGCCTACTTCGAGCGCCGCCAGCGCATCGGGAAGGTGCATGTCCGCGTCGGTCTGCCCGAGCGCTACATGTTCACGGCCATGAACCAGGTCAGGGAAGGGATGGTCGACATCGTCTTTGACGCGCTGGAGCCGGCGGAGGCTCGGGAGGTCTGCCGCAGCCTCTCAAAGGTCGGGGACCTGGATCTGGCCGCGATGACCTCGACCTACCACGCCGAGCACGAGTGGGAGGAGCTGCGCACCCTGCAGGACCTCATCATCCGCAACATGCCCGTCACTGTGCTCGTCCTGGACGAGAAGGGCCGGGTGAACTCCGCGACCGCGCCCGGAACGCGCCTGCTCAACCCCCAGGCCAAGGTCGGAGCGTCCGTCGAGTCCTTTCTGCCGCCCGCGCTCTGGGAGGCCGCCGATCTGGACGCCGCGCTCGCTCGGGCCTCCATGACCGGGCGGGTCGTCACCATGCCGCGCACGCTGCTCCTGCACGAGGGCCACGAGCGCCACTTCCGCATCACCCTGGTGCCGCTGCAGCACGAGCTGGCCCACATGCTCATCCACCTGGAGGAGCTCACCGACGTCGTCCAGGCCGAGGTCCGGGCCCAGCACGCCGAGGGCCTCGCGCGGATCGGCACCCTGGCCGCCAACATCGCCCACGAGATCCGGAACCCCCTGGCCGCCATCTCGGCCACCCTTCAGGTCATCGGCGGGTCCCTGGCCCAAGACGACCGCCGGCGCAAGGTGCTGGAGAAGGTGGGGGAGCAGGTCTTCCGCTTGGACCGCTTGGTCAGCGACCTCTTGGGATACGCCCGCCCCGCGCAGGTCAAGACCGAGGCGGTGGACCTCTGCGAGCTGGTGAAGGAGGGCATCACCCAGTCCGGCGTGGACGCGGAGCTTGAGCAGGAGGGGGGGCAGGGGACCCGGGTGTTCGCGGATCCGCAGTACACCACCCAGGTCCTGGTGAACCTGCTCCAGAACGCAAGAGACGCGGTCGCCGGCGAGGGCAGGGTCTGGCTGATCGTCGGTCCGGGCCCTGTGGTGCGGGTCCGGGACGATGGGCCCGGCGTGGACCCCGAGGTGCTGAGCACCCTGTTCGAGCCCTTCGTGACCACCAAGACCCGGGGCACGGGGCTGGGGCTGGCCATCAGCCGCAAGTACATCGAGGCCATGGGCGGCACCCTGGAGCTGGAGAGCTGCCCCGACGGCGCCTGCTTCAAGATCACGATGCGGGCGGCGCCCTAGCAGGGGGCTGCTAGCCCAGCTTGTGCTTCTCCAGGCGGTAGCGCAGGGCGTAGCGGCTGATGCCCAGCAGGCGGGCCGCCGCGGACTGGTTGCCCTCGGTGCGGTCCATGGCCTGCTGCAGCAGGCTGCGCTCCAGCTCGTCCAGGTTCACGCCCTCCTCCGGCAGCAGGAAGGGCACGCTGCGGTCGGCCTGTCGGCCGTAGCGGATGGCCGAGGGCAGGTGCTCCACGCGGATCAGGTCGTCCGCCTCCAGGATCACGATGCGCTCGATGACGTTCTTGAGCTCGCGGACGTTGCCGGGCCAGGTGTAGCCGCCAAGGAGCTGCAGCGCCTCGGCGCTGACGCCCTGGACCTGCTTGCGGAAGTCGCGGTTGAAGCGCTCCACGAAGTGGTCGATCAGCAGGGGCACGTCCTCCCGGCGCTCGCGCAGGGGAGGGACCTCGATGCGGATGACGTTCAGGCGGAAGTAGAGGTCCTCGCGGAAGTTGCCGGCCTTGACCTCCTGGGCCAGGTCGCGGTTGGTGGCCGCGATGATCCCGGCCTCCATGCTCAGGTTGGTGGTGCCGCCCACCCGCCGGAAGGTGCGGTTCTCCAGGGCGCGCAGCAGCTTGGCCTGGGTGGCCGCGGTCATCTCGCCGATCTCGTCCAGGAAGATGGTGCCGCCGCGCGCGACCTCGAAGAGCCCCCGCTTGGTGCTGCGGGCGTCGGTGAACGCGCCCTTCTCGTGGCCAAAGAGCTCGGACTCGATGAGCTGCTCGGGCAGGCTGGCGCAGTCGACCTCCATCATGGGGCCGCTGCTGCGCGGGCCGCGCTCGTGGATGGCGTGGGCGATGACGTCCTTTCCGACGCCGGACTCGCCGTTGACCAGCACGGTGGGGGCCTGCACCTGCTCCAGCCGCCGCAGCGTGTGGAAGAGCCGCTGCATGGCGGGGGACTCGCCGATGATGCGGCCATAGCCGGCGCGCGAAGAGCGCAGGTAGCGGACCTCGTGCTCCAGCCGGTACTGCTCCAGGGCCTTCTCGACCGCCAGCGTGACCTCGCGCAGGTCAAAGGGCTTTGAGAGGTAGGCCTGGGCCCCGAGTTTGGTGGCTTGAACCGCGGAGTCCACGGCCCCGTGGGCCGTGAGCACGATCACGGGCACATCCTTCCCTTCCTCCCGCAGGCGCCGGAGCACCTCCATCCCCTCCATCCGGGGCATCTTGAGGTCGGTGAGGATCAGATCCGGGGCGTGGGCGGAGACCTTCTCCAGGCAGTCCACGCCGTCTTCGGCCTCGACCACCTCGAAGCCCTGGCCGCTGAGGTGTTCGTTGAGCGACCAACGGATGAGCTCTTCGTCGTCACAGACCAGCAGGGTGCCGCGAGATGCCATGTGCAGGGGACCCGGGGGGCAGGGGATTCAGTCGCGGAGCATGCGCTCGGGGGCGTCGTCCAGGTCATCGAACTGACCTCTCTGGGCGGACACCACAAACAGGACGGCGAAGGTACCACCCAGGAGCAGGGCGACGGGGACGAGCAGGATGAGGATGTTCATAGCTTCCTCCGGATGCTGAGGGCTCCGAGCAGGACCATGCCGCTGGACAGGGGCATGAGCACCGCTGCGACCAGGGGGTTCACGAACCCCAGAGCAGCGGCTGCCACAGCGAGGACATTGTAGGTGCCGGAGCGGATGAGGTTGCTGCGGGTGGCCTTGTGGGCGGCCTTGGAGGCTCTGAACCCGGCCAGCAGGGGCTTGAGGGAGGGCCAGGCGACCACGGCGTCGGAGACCAGCACGCTGGAGCCTGCGCCGGTGGACATGGCGACCGCGACGTCCGCGCGGGCCAGGGCCGGGCCGTCGTTGATGCCATCGCCAATGAAGAGCACGCAATGCCCCTGCTCCTGGAGCTCGGCGATGTAGGCGGCCTTGGACTCGGGCGTGGCCTTGGCGTGGACCACGTCGATGCCGGCCTGCTCGGCGATGCGGGCGGCGACGTCGGCGTGGTCACCGGTGAGCATCTCGACGCGCCGGCCGGTGGCCTGGATGGCGGCGAGGGTCTCGGTGGCGTCCTCCCGCAGGCTGTCCCGGAGGGCGATCTCCCCGACGAGAGCGCCATCAGCGATGACCATGACCTTGCCGGGGCCGGCGGCCTGGACCAGGATCTGCACCCCGTCCACCCGTCCCAGCATCCCCTGGCCGGGGAGCTCCTGCAGGTCGGTGCCCAGGGGGATGGGGATGCTCCGGGCGCTGCACTCCTGCACGATTGCGCGGGCGATGGGGTGGATGGAGCCGCGCTCCACGCCGGCCGCCAGCCGCAGGGTCTTGTCGTCGGCTTCCGTCACGGAGGGGAGGCCGTGGGTGAGCGTGCCGGTCTTGTCCATCACCACGACATCCACCTGCTCCAGCCCCAGCAGGGCATCCCCGCTGCGAGCGAGGAAACCCCGGTCCGCTGCCGCGCCCAGTCCCACCGCGGCGGAGAGGGGGCGGGCCAGGGACAGCGCGCAGGGGCAGGCGACCACCAGCACGGCGATGACCGGGGGCATGATCTCGCCGCCGACCAGGTACCAGCCGATTGCGGAGAGGGCGGCCACGCTGAGGGTGGCGCCGGTGAACCAGGGGGCGATGCGGTCCAGGATGTCGGGCGCCTGGGGGCGGTCGTTGGCCTCCAGCAGGCCCTCGGCCATGCGGGCCAGCAGGGTCTGGTCGCCGGCCTGCTCGATGCGCAGCTCCAGGTTGCCCTGGACCAGGGTGGAGCCGGCCAGCAGGAGCTCGCCGGGGCCGGTGGGGACGGGCTCGGACTCGCCGGTGAGCTGGGCGGTGCGGACCATGCCGCTCCCGTCCAGGACCACGCAGTCGGCCGCCAGTTCCTCGCCGGTGGACAGGAGCAGCGTCATGCCCGGCTGGAGCTGATCGGAGGGGGTGGTGACGGGCTGTCCGTCCACCAGGATCCGGGCCCTCGACGGGGCCGTGGCAGCCAGCGCAGAGGCGGCCTCCTGGGCAGCGCGACGCCCCCGCTGGTCCAGCACCCGGCCGGCGAGCAGCAGGGTGACGAGCATCGCCAGGCTGTCCAGGTAGCCCTCCTGGCCCTGGACGGTGGCCCAGAGGGCGTGGCCGAAGAGCACGTTGACCGCCAGCGAGATGGGCAGGTCCATGTGCAGGTGGCCTTCGCGGGCGGCGCGCCAGGCGCCCTTGTGGAAGGGCTCGGCGGCCCACATCGCGATGGGGGCGCTCAGGACCAGGGAGGTCCAGCGGAAGAGGGTGGCGACGCTGTCTTCGATCTCGGACAGCCAGCCCAGGTAGAGGGAGGCCGCCATCAGCATGATGTTCGCGGCCAGGAAGGCGGACACACCCAGGCGGATCAGCAGCCCCTCATCCTTGGGGGGCGCGGCGGCCAGGGCAGCGGGCTGGTAGCCGAGCTGCTGGACGCGGGTCAGCAGGGTGTCCAGGGAAGTCTTCTCGGGGTCGAAGCGGAGCTCGGCGCGCCCTGTGGAGTAGGAGACGCGGGCGTGCTCGACGCCTTCGGAGCCCTCCAGCACCCGCTCGACGAGCCAGACGCAGGAGCTGCAGCGCAGGCCCTGGACGCGGAAGTCCAGAGCGGCGGTCCCGTCGGCACCGATCTCGGTGGACAGGGCAGGGAGGGGGCGGGTGTCGGGACGGGGGGCTTCGCTCTCGCGCTCCTGGTACCAACGCTGCAAGCCGGCCTCCTCCACGATGGAGGCGGCCAGCTCGCACCCGGAGCAGCAGAAGAGGACCTCATCCGGGCTCCCTTCGACGGGGAGTCCACAGTGGGCACAGTGCGCCTGCTGGGAGATGGGGCCCTCTTCGCTCACTTCCGGTTCTCCTCGTTCTCGTAGGACTCGACGAGATCAGGGTGGCTGTCCATGGCCACCTTCATCATGTAGAGGTTCACACCCACGACGAGCATCAGGCCCAGGACAATCCCGGCCACCCAACGCTTTCCGTTGGGCGTGAGGGGCTTGTCCTGGCTGGGGGAGGGGGCAGACATGCTACTGCCCACCGCCCGAGGAGTGCACGAAGGCCGTGACCTTCTGGATCTTCACGGGGCCCAGGATGGAGCCCCAGGCGACCATGCCCTTCTCAGGCACACCCTCGGTGACGGTGTGCTCGATCTCGGCCAGGCTTCCACCGTGGATCCACTCGGCGTCGGTCAGGTCGGGACCGATGCCACCCTTGAGCTCGGGACCGTGACAACCAATGCAGTTGGTCATGTAGATCTCCTTGCCCTCTGCGACCATCTCGTCGGTGACCGCGATGGGCCCCTCCGGAGCGGGCCACAGGGCCGCAGCCTCATCCATCTGGGCCTGGTACTGGGCCGTCTGGGAGGTCTGCGAGATGAAGTGGTAGTTCGCGGTGTAGCCGATGGCGAAGATGATGGAGACGATGAAGAGTCCGACCCACCAACCGGGGAGGTCGTTGTCGTACTCCTCGATCCCATCACACTCCTCGCCATGGCCGAGGATCTGGTCCTGCTCGTTGCTCATGACAGGTCTCCATCTTCGAAGGGGAGGTGAGCGGCCTCATCCAGCCGCTCCTTGTTGGCCGGCCACCAGGCCCAGAGGGTCCAGGTGACAAAGACCGCGAGGAAGAAGATCGTGGTGAAGCCCATGATCCAGGCCTCGGGCACGCTTGCCAGGTAGGAGGCGAAGTTCAGTCGCATGGCCTACTCCTCCGCCGCGGCCAGCGAGCGCTCGGGGCTCTCGTCGCTCGCGGCAGCCGCCTGCTTCTCGATCGCGGCCCGACCGTCCACACCCAGGTGCTGGAGGTAGGCGATCATGGCGATGATCTCGTCGTCAGGCTCGGCGGTGATGCCCTTGCCGGCCAGGAAGTCCACGTGGCCCTGACCCTGCTCCTGCATGGACTGGCCAGCGTTGGCGATGTCCTCGTCGGAGTAGGGGGTCCCGAGCTTCTGCAGCGCGGTGAGGGAGGCCTGAACGTCCTCCGTGTCCACCTTGCGGTCAAAGAGCCAGGGGTAGTTGGGCATGATGGACCCCGGGCTGGTGTCGCGCGGGTTCTTCATGTGGTTGTAGTGCCAGTCGTCGCCCCACTTGCCGCCGACCCGCTGGAGGTCGGGGCCGATGCGGCGGGAGCCCATCTGGAAGGGGCGCTCGTAGACCAGCTCACCAGCGCGGGTCCAGGGACCGTAGCGCAGGGTCTCGTCGCGGAAGGGACGGACCATCTGGGAGTGGCAGTTGTAGCAGCCCTCCCGGATGTAGATGTCCCGACCGGCGAGCTCCAGGGGGGTGAGGGGCTCGACGCCCTCCAGGGGCTCCGGACCGAGGGCCTCGGAGTACATGGGGACGATCTCGACCAGGGCGCCGATGGAGATCATCACCGTGGTGAGGACGGCCAGGCGGGCGCCGTTGGACTCGAGGACACGCCTGTGGAAGCTGTCTGCCATTTGGGGCCTCCTTACTTGGCGGGGGTGGGGTCGGAGACAGCGGCGGACGCGTCCTGCTCAGCAGGGGCACCGCTTGCGGTCTTCCACAGGTTGAAGGCCATGATGAAGACGCCGCTGAGGTACATCAGACCGCCCACCAGGCGAATCCAGTACAGGGGCATCAACTGCAGGACCGTGTCCAGGAAGTTCGGGTGGACCAGCGAGCCGTCTTCCGGCGAGATCTGGCGCCACATCATTCCCTGGGTGATGCCAGCGGTCCACATGGCGAGCACGTACAGGATGATGCCGATGGTGGCGACCCAGAAGTGCAGCGTGGCGAGCTTCACGGAGTGGAGCTTGGTCCCCCAGAGCTTGGGGACCATGTAGTAGAAGCTGGCGAACGCAGCCATACCGACCCAGCCCAGGGCACCGGAGTGCACGTGGCCGATGGTCCAGTCCGTGTAGTGGGACAGGGCGTTGACGGCACGGATGCTCATCATGGGGCCCTCGAAGGTGGACATACCGTAGAAGGTGATGGCCACGACCCAGAACTTGAGCAGGGGGTCCGTCCGCAGCTTGTCCCAGGCGCCGCGCAGGGTCAGCAGGCCGTTGAGCATGCCACCCCAGGAGGGAGCCAGGAGCATCAGGGAGAACACCATGCCCGCGGTCTGCGCCCAGTCGGGGAGGCTGGAGTAGAGCAGGTGGTGGGGGCCGGCCCAGATGTACAGGAACACCAGACCCCAGAAGTGGATGATGGACAGCCGGTAGCTGTACACCGGCCGACCGGAGGTCTTGGGCACGAAGTAGTACATGATGCCCAGGATGGGCGTGGTCAGCAGGAAGCCCACCGCGTTGTGGCCGTACCACCACTGCACCAGGGCATCGGTGATGCCGGAGTACACGGGGTAGGAGCGGGTGAGCGTCGCGGGCACTGCCAGGTTGTTGAAGATGTGCAGCACCGCGATGGTGATGACCATCGACATGTAGAACCAGATGGCCACGTACAGGTGCTTGACCTTGCGGATGGCCACGGTCCCGAAGAAGTTCACGGCCATGACCACCCAGACGACCGCGATGGCGAGGTCGATGGGCCAGATCAGCTCCGCGTACTCCTTGGCCTGGGTCAGGCCTGCGGGCAGAGTGAGGGCCGCCGCGACGATGATGGCCTGCCAACCCCAGAAGTGGATGCGGGATAGGACATCGTTGAACATGCGCGTCTTCAAGAGGCGCTGCATGCTGTAGTACATCGCGGCGAAGATGAAGTTGCCGGTGAAGGCAAAGATGACTGCGTTGGTGTGAAGGGGACGCAGGCGACCGAAGGTCAGGAAGGGCAGGTTTGCGTTGGCTGGCCACCAGGCCAGCTGCAGGGCGATCAACACGCCCACAAGCATTCCGACCGCACCCCAGACCACGGCTGCGATCACGAACTTCTTGGTGATTGCGTCGTCGTAGTTGGTTTGTGGAGTCTCAGGTGACACGGGCTACCTCCGAACCCCGCTTGAGCAAGTTCCGTGCCAGCTCAGTCCGGGGGCGGATTGACCCAGCGAGCGGGGCTCTCTGAGCGGGTAGGGGGAGCGACGATGTGTCGCATGGGGGATTTGGCACACCGCCCTTGTGCCTTCTGGCCCGACCCCAGGCACTGACCTGCGTCATGTCGGCGAGGACAGGCTGGCACGGACCTTGCTGGTGGAGAACCCGAAGGAGTGTCCGTGTCCTTTGAACTCGAGAGCATGGTGGATGACGTCGTTGGCCGGGCCTGGGCTCTGGCCCGGCAACGCACCGGCCGGCTCGCGGCCATCACGGTGTCGGTGCCTCAGGGCGCGGACACCTCATTGGTCGCCAAGGCGCTGAGCTCCCGGCTGGAGACAGTCGGCCTCCCCGAGGTCGAGGTGGAGGTCCTCCACTCCGACAGACCGCCTCGACTGCTTGCGCTGGAGTTCGAGCGGTGGAGGGCCTGATCCCCATCCTGGGGGCTTCGGCCCTCGCCGGGCTGGCCGGCTCACCGCACTGCGTCGGCATGTGTGGTGGCTTCGCTGCGTCCAGCGGCGGCGGCGCCCGGCAGCTCGCCTGGCACCTGGGTCGGCTCAGCACCTACGCCACCTTGGGGGCCCTCGCCGGCTCCGTGGGCTGGGCGTTGCCCTGGCCCTGGTTGGGGCACGCCCTCGCGGCGGTTCTGCTGATCTGGTTCGCGGCCCGGCTGGCGGATCTGGTCCCCGCCCTGGGCCCCAAGCTGCCCTTCGTTGCCCGCTGGGGTGCCTTCTGGGCCCGCCGGCAGGGCCTGGGCGGCCGCTTCGCCTTCGGCATGGTCACGGGGCTGCTGCCCTGCGGGCTGGTCTACGCCGCCCTGTCCATGGCCGTGACCGCTGGCTCGCCCGCGGGCGGCGCCATCTCGATGCTCGCCTTCGGCGCCGGGACCGTCCCGATGCTCGCCGTGGCCGCCGGCAGCCTGCGGCTGCTGCTCCAGAAGTTCCCAAAGGCCCGCCTCGCGGTCGCTGCAGGGGTGCTGCTGCTTGGCCTCGGCGGCCTGGCCATGCGCGCCCCGGAGCTCGCCTCCGCGCCCCTTTCCATCCCTTGACGTCCACCTGTGGAGATTGCCATGACCTTGAACCCCTTCACCTCCCCGAGCTCCAGCGACGAGGCCCTCCAGCGCATCCAGGGCTTCGGGGTCCCGGTTCGCTTCAAGCGCAAGCAGCTCCTGTGGACCGAAGGCGAGCTGGCCGACGGTGTCTTCCTGCTCGGCTCCGGTAGCGTGAAGCTCTTCCGGCAGCACGGTGAGCGCCGCGTCACCCTGGACCTCGCCCACCGCGGCGAGCTGATCGGCATCGAGGGGGCCAGCAAGGGCGCCCGCCGCGGCGCCTCCGCCATGGCCCTGTCCTCCATCCGTGGCGTGTTCGTCGACGGCGCCCGCATGCGCGAGCTCGCCTCCAAGCAGCCCCGGGTGATGGACCTGCTGCTGGGCACACAGGTGCGCCGGAACCAGACCTTCGCCAAGGACCTGGAGGATCTCGCGACCCTCTCGGTCGAGCAGCGCCTGGCCACCCGCCTCCTGACCATCGGCAACAGCATCGGCCTCCCCGACGCCCGCGGCGTGTTCATCCCCCTGCGCCTGACCCGAGTGGAGCTCTCCGAGATGGCCTGGTGCCGCTCCGAGACCGTGATCCGCCTGATGACCCGCTGGCAGGAGCAGGGGCTGGTCTGCACCCAGCGCGAGGGCATCATTCTGCGTGAGCCCGAGCAGCTCAAGGTGCTGGCCCAGGGCTGAGCGGCTCCTGCGGGAGGCGGGGCCCCGTTGTACCCTGGGGGCCTCGGAGGTGGACGTGGGAAACCCGACCAACAACTACATCGGCAACTTCCACTTCCGCGTGCACGTGGAGGGCATCACCGCGCCCATCGCGTCCTTCTACAAGGTCGGCGCGCTGACCTCCGAAGAGGAGGTGGTGACCTTCATGCACGGCGGCGATCGCGCCGTGCGCAAGATGTCGGGCCGCCAGGACTGGAACGACCTGGAGATGGAGCGCTACTACGAGGGCATCGACGAGCTCTACCAGTGGCGGGAGCGCATCGTGAACGGCCACTTCGACCACCGCGCGGTCCGCATCGACTTCCTGCGCAGCGACCACAGCGTCCTGCGCTCGATGGTGCTCATGGAGAGCTGGCCCATCAAGTGGTCCCTGCCGGGCATGAACGCCGGCAGCTCCGAGGTCGCGGTCGAGACCCTGACCATCGCCTTCGATCACGTCATCCGCCTGGCATGAGGCCGGATCCCACCGACCCCGCCTGGCTCTACGAGCTGGTCCATCAGCACAAGGACTACGCCGGAGACGCCGACCGGATCCACGCGCTGCTCTCCCGGCACGGCCACCCCAGCGGGCGCCTCATCGAGGGGGCCTGTGGGAGCGGGAGCTACCTGCGGCCGCTGCAGGCGCACTACCAGGTCGCGGGCTTCGATCTGGATCAGCGGATGGTTGACCTCGCTCGGGGGTGGATGCCCGGGGTGGACCTGTGGCGGGCGGATCTGGCGAGTTGGGCCACGCGGTCCCCAGCAGACGTTCAGCTCTTCCTCTTCGGCGCCCTCTGCCACCTGGACCTGGACGGGGTGTCCGCGGCCGCGCGGTGTGCTTTCGAGGCCCTCAAGCCCGGCGGCGTGGTCCTGGTCGAGCCCTGGGTCTCCGCGCGGGACTTTGTGCCTGGCGAGCCGCACATGGTCGTGGTGGACACGCCCCGGCTCAAGGTGTGTCGGCAGGTCGTGACCCGGCGCGAAGGGCAGCGGGCGGTGATGGACTTCCACTACCTGGTCGCGTGGAGTGGAGGAGAGGTTGCGCACGTGCAGGACAATGCGACCCTGCACCTCCACGACCGGGAGGCCCTCAAGCAGCGCCTGAGCGGCGCGGGGCTGGTGCTTATCGACGAGGTCACCGGTCTGATGGCGGGCTGCCCGCTGTGGGTCTTCAAGCGGCCGGGGTAGGGGAGTTGGCCGGGGGCGCTTCTCAAGGGGGCGTTGTACGTGGTATCTCGCTGGAAATCCCACGCTGGAGACCCCATGACCCTGTCCCTTCCCTTGCTGCTGGCCGGCACGCAGTTCGCTTGCAAGGCCCCCGTCGAAGCCCCCGCCGAGTTCGGTGAGCTGACCCTGTACCTGTACGAGAACTTTGACGGCGAGGGCGAGGACGGCGATGACGCGCTGATCGCGGGCATGGACCAGATGGCCGCCTACCTGGCCGAGCAGGGGATGGAGCCCGACACCGACGTGGACGACCGCGCGGTGACCCCGCCGACCCTGCCCTATGCGCGCCTGGGCAAGGCCACGCACCCGGACACGGCCGAGGAGAGCGCCCAGTGGCCGGTGACGGTCTCCGCGGTGGTCGAGTACACGATGGACCAGCAGATCCCGCTGATTGTTGACGAGAACCAGGTCTGCATCGCGTCCGACACGACCAAGTACCACGCGCAGACCTTCCCGGGCGGCGACGCCGACGCCTTCGCGAGCCGCGAGCAGGAGCGGGTGGCCAGCGACAACGAGGTGTTCCTGGACACCTTCGGTGGGGACGCCTGGATGGACATCCAGAAGGAGTACGCCTGGGTGACCCTGAGCGACGGGCGCGAGGCCATCATCCAGAAGGGTTGGATGCCCGAGGTCGCTCCGGCCATCGACTCGGACGACACGAGCTGGGACCAGCGCTTCGAGCTGCAGGTCTGGATCCCCGAGGAGGGGAGCGACCGCGTGCTGCGCTCCTACAGCCTGTGGTCGTCCATCACCTCCAGCGTGGGCGAGGACCTGTACAAGACCAGCGTGAAGAACGGGCTCGACGAGTACTACGAGAACTCCGGCGCCTTCATCGACGGCGACCTCTGTGACGACCGGGACAACCCCTACGACCGCGAGTGACGACGTTGGGTGGGGCCCATGGGCCCCACGCAGTCTTTCGGGGGGTACCCCCGAGGCCAGCCGCAGGCTGGCACCCCCAGTCGTCACTTGATTCTTCTGGGGGGCAAAGCCGCGAGTGATCCCCACAAACTAGCCAGGAAGTCTCGGACATGTGACCTGTGGGTTGTCTGCAAACAACTCATCGCGCGACATGCGCAAGAGAGGCCTCATGTCCGAGACTGCTTTCCGTCTATCTGCTGTGCTGGCTCCGACGCCGGTCGTTCATGCGCACCGTTTCTCGGCGGTCTGTTGGGCTGTGGAATCTCTGGTGACCGGGGCGCGCCTGTCCGTGACTGGCATCGGGCGAGGCGGACGAGGCGCCACCAAGCACGCCATCAAGCGGGCGGATCGACTGGTCTCCAATCAGCGTTTGTTTGATGATCACAGCCTGTTCTTCGGAGCCATCGCCAAGACCATTCTCCCGGCCAGGGGGGCGGTTCGGGTCTTGGTGGATTGGACTCGCGTAGGCGAAGCTCACTACGCCCTCGTCGCAGCGGTCCCTGCTGATGGGCGCGCGCTTCCGCTGATGTTTGAGCTCCACGCACTTCGGGATCATGGCCGGCCTTCGGTGGAAGAGGCCTTCCTGATTCGACTCCGAGCCCTCCTTGCTGGTCGAAAGGTCGTAGTCGTCACCGACGCAGGCTTCCGCACGGACTGGTTTCGGGCCTGCGAGCGACTCGGGCTGGACTACGTCGGCCGGCTCACTGGGTATGCCAACGTTGGTGTCTCGGGGAGATGGCGCAAGGGCAGAGAGTTGGCGGAAGGAGCCGGCGAGGTCTACCGGGACCTGGGAATCACCAAAGTGACCAAAGCTCGGCAACATCGTGCTCGTGTTGTCGTGGCAGCCAAACCGAAGATCCGCCCAAGACGGTCTCGCAAGAAGAGCAAGCGGCATGGTGATGCGTCAGTGAAGAAGGCCCGCAAGGCAGCAAAGCAGGCTTGGGTCCTTGTGACTTCGCTGGATTGTCCCGCCAAGATGGTTCTCAATCTCTACGGACTGCGCATGCAGATCGAGGAGAGCTTTCGCGACACCAAGAGTCCCCGCTTTGGCAGGAGTCTGCGCTTCAGTCGCTCGGAAGGCATCCTGCGGCTGGCAAACCTCCTCCTCCTGGATTGTCTGGCCGCCCTGGTCCTCATGCTGGTGGGATTGAAAGCGGAGCGGATGCAGCTCCAGCGCTCCTTCCAGGCAAACAGCGTCCGACGCCACCGGGTCCTCTCGCTGGCCCGCCTGGCAAGGGAGGTCCTGGCAACACCCATGAGACGCTATTTCGGGGCGGCCTCCCTACGTCGTGAGGCCTACAGGCTGAGGGCTGCAGTGGTTTGTGGGGATTGGTAAGGGC
>JAZAMN010000001.1:0-30725 GCA_036229005.1 Myxococcota bacterium | reverse complement strand
CCGCAGACCCCCTCCCCCTCCAACCTCTCCCCCCGCGAGAGGCACCCGCTGGAGCCCGCCGTGCAGCAGCAGCCTTCCCCTGGCGTGACCGACGCAGCCCTGAACATGGACGACTTCCTGGACGGCCCCACCCCCCAGCAGAAGCTGGAGACCTACCTGGGCAAGCTGGCCACCGACCTCGACCACCTGGACATCCCCGCGCTGACCGAACGTGTGATGCGCTCCGCACCCCCAGGCGCCAGCCAGGCTGTGCTCCGTGAGCTGGTCGTCCACACCTGCGCCGGCCTCACCTACGAAGAGCCCCAGAACTCCAAGCTCGCCGCCCGCGTCCTGGCGGACGAGTTGCGCACCACCGTGAGCAACACCGGCGCTCGGAGCTTCGTGGACAGCATCAAGCTGGGCCACTCCGAGGGGATCATCAACGACCGCGTGCTCAAGCTGGTCACCGACAACGCCGAGGCCTTCAACGCCGCGATCAAGCCCGAGCGCGACTACGGCTTCGAGTACTTCGGCCTGCGCACCCTGCGGGACCGCTACCTGCAGCGTCACCCCAAGACCCGCGAGCCCATCGAGACCCCGCAGTTCTTCTTCATGCGCGTGGCCGTCGGTGTGTCCGACGTGCTCGCGGACGCGCTGGAGCTCTACGAGACCTTCTCGACCCACGACTACCTGCCCAGCTCCCCCACGCTGTTCAACGCAGGCACCCACCGCACCCAGCTCTCGAGCTGCTACCTGCTGGACAGCCCCAAGGATGACCTCCGGGACATCTACAAGCGCTACGCCGACATCGCGATGCTCTCCAAGTTCGCTGGTGGGATCGGCCTGTCCTACTCCCGCGTGCGCTCCGAGGGCTCCCACATCCAGGGCACCAACGGGCAGTCCAACGGCATCGTCCCCTTCCTGAACACCCTGGACGCGTCGGTCTCCGCAGTGAACCAGGGCGGCCGCCGCAAGGGCGCCTGCTGCGTCTACCTGGAGCCCTGGCACGCCGACATCGAGTCCTTCCTGGAGCTGCGTGACAACACCGGCGACGAGGCCCGCCGCACCCACAACCTGAACCTCTCCAACTGGATCCCCGACCTCTTCATGAAGCGGGTGGAGCAGAACGGGATGTGGTCGCTGTTCGACCCCAAGGAGGTCCCCCTGCTGGTGGACACCTACGGGGCCGAGTTCGAGCGCCACTACAACGAGGCCGAGAAGGCTGGCCGCTACGTCCGCCAGATCAAGGCCCGCGACCTCTACGGCCGCATGATGCGCACCCTGGCCCAGACCGGAAACGGCTGGATGTGCTTCAAGGACGCCTCCAACAAGACCTGCAACCAGACCGCCGAGCCCGGCCGGGTGGTGCACCTCTCCAACCTCTGCACCGAGATCCTCGAGGTCACGGACGAGAACGAGACCGCGGTCTGCAACCTGGGCTCCATCAACCTGCGCAACCACATGGTGCAGGACGAGAGCGGCGCCTGGCAGGTGGACTACGCCAAGCTCGCCAAGACCTCCAGCACCGCCATTCGGCAGCTTGACCGCGTCATCGACCGGAACCTCTACCCCATCCCCGAGGCCCACCGCTCCAACATGAAGTGGCGCCCCGTGGGCCTGGGCTCCATGGGCCTGCAGGACGTGTTCTTCAAGATGCGCCTGCCCTTCGATGACCCCCGCGCGCAGGACATCTCCAAGCGCATCGCGGAGACCATCTACTTCCACGCCACCAAGACCAGCATGGAGCTGGCTCAGGAGCTGGGCCCCCACACCGCGTTCGCTGAGACCCGCGCCGCCCGCGGCCACCTGCAGCCGGACCTGTGGGGCGTGACCCCCGTGACCGACTACGACTGGGCCGGCCTGCGCGCCGCGGTCAAGGAGCACGGCCTCCGCAACTCCCTGATGATCGCGATCGCCCCCACGGCGACCATCGCGTCCATCCTGGGCATCTACGAGTGCATCGAGCCCCAGGTCTCCAACCTCTTCAAGCGCGAGACCCTGTCCGGTGAGTTCCTCCAGGTGAACCGCTACCTGGTGCAGGACCTGCGTGAGCGCGGCCTGTGGAACGCCGATGTCCGCCAGGACCTCAAGCTCAACCGCGGCTCCATCGCCCACATCGAGGAGCTCCCCGCCGACATCAAGAAGCTCTACCGCACCTCGTGGGAGCTCAGCATGAAGACGCTGGTCGACCTGGCCGCGGACCGCGGGGCCTTCATCGACCAGAGCCAGAGCCTGAACCTCTTCGTCGAGTCGCCCAACATCGGCAAGCTCTCCAGCATGTACATGTACGCCTGGAAGAAGGGCCTCAAGACCACCTACTACCTGCGCTCCCGGCCCGCGACGGAGATCAACATGTCCGCCCGCGGCTCCGCCAAGAAGAAGAAGCAGTTCACCCAGGCCGAGGCCATGGCCTGCTCCCTGGAGAACCCGGAGTACTGCGAGGCCTGCCAGTAGGCAGCCAGCGCCCAGGCTGTCTGCTCAGGCAGCCTGTCCTCGCCTGGGGGATCGCGCTTTGCTCCTGGGTCTTGTCCGTCCAATGTGACGTGGTATACTGAACAACTGTTCATACACCAAAGCGCCCCCCTCCCCCCCACCCGAACGCCCCCACCAGGAGGCCCCCGATGCTGCTTGATCCTGGCTTCAACCTGACCCTCCGGCCCATGAAGTACCCGGAGTTCTACGAGATGTACCGACAGGCCATCCGGAACACCTGGACGGTCGAAGAGGTCGACTTCTCCACCGATCTCGTGGACCTGCGCACCATGGGCGCGGGGGAGCGGCACCTGGTCAACCGCCTGGTGGCCTTCTTCGCCACCGGTGACAGCATCGTCTCCAACAACCTGGTGCTGAACTACTACAAGCACGTCAACTCGCCCGAAGGCCGGATGTACCTGTCCCGCCAGCTCTTCGAGGAGGCGCTGCACGTCCAGTTCTACCTGACCCTGCTGGACACCTACCTGCCCGACCCCGCCGAGCGCGCCAAGGCCTTCTCCGCGGTGGACAACATCCCGTCGATCCGCACCAAGGCCGAGTTCGCCATGAAGTGGATCGAGTCCAGCGCGCACATCGAGCGCCTGGAGACCCGTGAAGACCGCAAGGCCTTCCTGATGAACATGATCACCTTCGCGTCCGCGATCGAGGGCATGTTCTTCTTCGCCGCGTTCGCCTACGTGTACTTCCTGCGCAGCCGCGGCCTGCTGGACGGCCTGGCCGCTGGCACCAACTGGGTGTTCCGGGACGAGTCCATGCACATGAACTTCGCCTTCCGCGTGGTGGACACCGCCCGGGAAGAGGAGCCCGAGCTCTTTGACGAAGACATGGTGCAGCGCGTCGAGCAGATGCTGCGCGAGGCGGTGGAGTGCGAGATGCAGTTCGCCGAGGACGTGCTCAAGGAGGGCGTGACTGGCCTCCCCCTGGACGACATGCGCACCTACCTGGAGTCCGTGGCCGACCAGCGCATGGAGCGCCTGGGCCTGGACCCCATCTTCAACAGCTCCAACCCCTTCCCCTTCATGGACCTGCAGGACGTGCAGGAGCTGACCAACTTCTTCGAGCGCCGCGTGTCCGCGTACCAGAGCGCCGTCGAGGGCGAGGTCAGCTTCGACGCCGCCTTCTGAGTCCTGAACGAGGCCTGACAGGCCCGAGCGCCCCGGGCGCTTCTCAGTGGTCAGTCGCACATGACTCATGTCATGCTGCCACTGACCGCTGCTGCTCTGGGAGAGCAGCCACCTGACAACCGAGCCCCTCTGGAGTCCTGATGCTTCGCAAGATCGCCCTCGCTTCCGCCCTCGCCTTCTCCTTCTCCTCCGCTGCCATGGCCTGCCCCATGGCCGACGCCGCCGCCTACCAGGAGGCCGCCCAGAAGGTCGAGGCCGCTGACGGCGCCAAGGCCTCCTTCTCCGTCGAGGGCATGAGCTGCGGCGACTGCTCCAACAAGGTGACCGCCGCCATCAAGGCCATCGACGGCGTCAACGCCGTGGCCGTCGACTACCAGAACGGCGTGGCCAAGGTGTCCTTCGACGCCGACAAGACCAACGCCGACGCCATCCTGGAGGCCATCAAGGCCACCGGCTACACCGCCGCGAACGCCTGAACCGGCGACCTCGCTGCCTCGGGCCCGGTCACGCTGCGCTGCAGAAGGCCGGGCCCGAGTTGCGTCTGGCCCCAGCCCGCCAATAGAGCGCCTGCATGGAGATCCGCGCCCTCGCCGAGCAGATCCTGCGCTCCCCCAAGCTGGAGGACAAGCTCGCCTGCCCCCCCAGCCTGAGCGACGCCCACCGAGGTCCCCAGTGGGAGGGCCCGATCTGGCCCGCTCGCCCTGAACGCCTGCGCCTGGATCTTCCCCGGGACAAGTCGCCCTTCCCCGGGCTGGGCCAGCTCGACGACGACCGGGCGCGCGGACAGGTGCTCCACTTCTTCGCCAACCACGAGCTGCTGGCGATGGAGCTGATGGCCCTGGCGCTGGTGCGCTTCCCCGACGCGCCCGCCGCCTTCCGCCGCGGCATCGTCCACACCCTGCGCGAAGAGCAGGACCACCTGCGGCGCTACCTGGCCCGCATGACCGAGCTGGGCGTGGAGTTCGGCGAGCTCCACAACAGCCCCTTCTTCTGGACGACGCTGCGACCGATGTCGCACCCGATCCACTACTGCTCGGGGCTGAGCCTCTGCTTCGAGCAGGCCAACCTGGACTTCTGCCTGCGCTTTGGCCAGGCCTTCACCCAGGTGGGCGACACCCAGAGCGCCCAGATGATGGAGAAGGTGCGCGCCGACGAGATCGGCCACGTGCGCCACGGACTGCACTGGTACCGCAAGTGGAAGGACCAGCGCCTGGACGACTGGAGCGCCTTCGAGGCCGCCCTGCTGGAGCCCCTGACCCCGGCCCGCGCCAAGGGCAAGCCCTTTGACCTGGATGGCCGGAAGAAAGCCGGATTTGACACCGACTGGATCGAGCGCCTGCAGGTCTACGGGCGCACCAAGGGCCGGCCCCCGACCCTGTGGTGGTTCAACCCCGGCTGCGAGGCCAGTCTGCTGGGCGGCGGGCCGTCCAAGGCGGTCAAGGCCCTGCGCCGGGATCTGGCCTGCCTGCCGATGTTCCTGTCTCGTCGCGACGACGCCGTGCTCGCCGAGCAGGCCCCCAGTCCCGGGTGGCTGCGGCAGTGGCAGGACCTGGGCGTGCCCCTGCCGGAGTGGGTCCCCAACCCGCAGAGCCTCCAGGGTCGCGGCCTGGGGGAGTTCCGCCCCTTCGGACCCAGCCCCGAGGCCCAGGCCATCCGCCCCGAGCTCTCCTGGTCCCTGGAGCCCTACCGCAAGTCCGCCGACCTGGAGCTGCGCGCCCTCGCCCACCGGGTGGCCCGCGAGCAGATCGGTCAGGGCCAGGGTGACCTCGTTGGGGGCGGGGTTGAGACGGGGTGGGTCGCACGCAGCCTGTCAGAGGTTGAGGAGCTCAGGTCCCGACTGCCCAGGACTCCCCTCCTCATCAAGCAGGATCTGGCCAGCTCCGGACAGGGTCAACGACGCCTGGGTGCAGACGAGGCGCTACCGACCGCGTGGGTGGAGCGCAGCCTGAAGGCGCACGGGGCCGTGGTGGTCGAGCCGCTGCTCCCCCGGTTGAGTGACGTGAGCGCGCTCTACAAGGGCACCCGCCTGCTGGGTCTGTCCCGGCCGCTGGTGGATGCGCAGGGGACCTGGCGCGGGCAAGTGCTGAGTGAACCCTGGGGCGCGCTGCCCGGGCCGATCCGTAGGCTGCTGTCGCAGGACAAGGCGACGCTGCGGCTCTACCGGGCGCTGGGCGAGCAGGCTCCCCACCAGGGCCTCTGGAACATCGACGGCCTGGTCTACGAGGGCGCGCAGGGGCCGCGGCTCTTCCCGGTGGTGGAGCGGAACCCGCGCATGACCATGGGGCACATCGCCCGGGGCATCGCGCGCTGGGTGCGGCACGGGCGGCCGGCGATCTGGACCCTGCATCATCGGCGCCAGGTCGGGGAGATCGCGGAGTTCGCCGAGCGGCTGCGGGCGGAGCACCCCCGGCAGGTCGAGCAGGGCAAGCTCTCGGGCGGCGTGGCGTTCACCAACGATCCCAGCACCGCGCAGGCGCTCCTCTCCGTGGTCTGGGTTGGCGAGCCGGCCTGCGAGGGGGCCCAAGCGCTGGGAATCCCCTGGCGCCTTTGAATGGACGGTGACAGAGCACGTAAGGGGGGCATCTGGAGAGCCCATGCCCCTGCTGATCGCCCTGAGCACCCTGGCCGCCGCTGGCACCTTGGACGACTACAAGGACCAGAAGCACGGTGACCGCGAGAAGGTCACCAAGGACACCTGCGAGTCCGCGTACATCAAGGAGTGCCGCGCCGAGTGCGAACCGGGCGACCGAGAGTGCCTGCAGGAGTGCAAGATCGAGGCGCCCCAGTTCTGCGAGGAGCGGCAGGCCCGCAAGCGCAAGAAGACCGCCGGCGTGGTCGCGAAGGGCGGCAGCGTGGCGGCTGGCGGCGTGGCCGTGGTCGGCATCAACAAGGTCAACGAGAAGCACGGGGTCCCCGACACCCGCGAGAGCGACGAATACACCATCCGCTACTGGGGGCCCGACATGATCCTGGAGGGAGGAGGAGGTGTGATCAACGGCGGGGTGGGTGCGCTCACCGCGAACGCTCAGGTCCGCTTCGGCCCCGTCGGGGCCGGCATCATGAACAGCACCCTGTCCGACGGCGAGGACTGGCTGGCGGAGACGGACGTGGGCCCCAGCGTCACCATCGCCTCGCCGATGTTGATGTACACCGCGCAGCCCTCGCTGCTGGTGTCCCAGGGCAACGACGTGCAGACCGAGTACGGCGCCGGCGTGCGCAGCTACACCACCCTGCACGCCGGGCAGCTCATGCTGCACTTTGACCCGATGCTGGGCTACATCAACCGCCAGTGGAACTACCACCTGCGGGTGGGCGCCTCCTACCGGGTCAACCCCACGCTCTACGCGCGGCTGTCCTACGACTACCGCGACATCGTGGACCTGAACGACCTGAACATCTCCCAGGCACGCCTGCAGGGGCTGGTGTTCACCCTGGGCGGGCGCTTCAACTGAGCCCCCTCTCTGGGGTGCCCCCTCAGCCGTCGATGTAGCCGCCGTCCACCGGGATGGCGGTGCCGGTCATGAAGCTGGCCTCGTCGGAGAGCAGGAAGGCGACCAGGCCGCTGATCTCATTGGGCTGGCCGTGGCGCCCCAGGGCGGCGCGCTTGGTGAACACCTTGGCCATCTGGGGGTTGTTCACGATGGCGGAGGCGAAGCGCGTCTCGACCAGCCCGGGGGCGATGGCGTTGACCCGGATGCCGGCCTGGCCCCACTCGGCGGCGAGGGTGCGCGTCAGGGAGATCATGGCCGCCTTGGTCATGGCGTAGACCCCCTGGAAGGGCGCGCCCATCATCCCGTAGATGCTGGACGTCATGACGATGGAGCCGGGCTTTCCGGCGGCGATCAGGCGCTGGGCGCAGGCGCGCGAGAGGGCGAAGCTGCCCTTGAGGTTGACGTCGAAGGTCTTGTCCCAGGCGGCCCACTCCAGGCCCATCATCGGGCCAAAGTAGGGGTTGGTGGCCGCATTGCAGACCAGCGAGTCCACCAGGATGCCCTGGTCGTCGAGCTGGCCAAAGAGGTCCTCGATGGCGCCGATCTGGCCGACATGACAGGGCATCACCAGGGGCCTCTGGGAGGTGGACCGCTCGATGCTGTCCGCCACCGAGTCCAGCCCCTCCTTCTTGCGGGAGACCAGGATGACGCGGGCGCCCGCCTGGGCGGCTCGGAGGGCGATGGCCTCGCCGATACCCCGGCTGGCGCCGGTGACGAGGACGGTCTTGGTGGACAGGTCGAACATGTAGACTCCGAGGTGGGCTCAGAGAGTACCGACGTAGATGCCCACGTTGATGCCGCCGTTGGAAAAGCGACAGAGTTCGTTCATCTTGGCGATGCGCCCCGCCAGGGCCTTGTCGGGGCAGACGACGGCGACGCGCCACCCGGGGAACTGGGCGCGCAGAGAGGACCCGATCTTGCGGTAGAGCGGGGCGAGCTTGACGTTGTCCGCGACGCGCTTGCCGTAGGGCGGGTTGAGGACGACCAGCCCGGTGCCCTGGGGAGGGGCGGCGAAGGGCTCGCCGATGTCCTTGCAGGCGGGGGCGATGTGGAGGCCGGCTCGGCTGGCGTTCTCCTGGGTGACGCGGCAAGCGCCAGGGTCCCGGTCGGCGGTCCAGATCGGCGCCTCCAGAGGGTCGCCCTGGGACTGGTGGGCCTCCTGGAGCATCTGCTCCCAGGCTCCGGCAGGGAAACCGGGGAGCTGGGTGACGGCGGGCACCTGGCCGCTGGGGGGCAGATCCGCGGACCAGAGGCCGGCTTCGATGGAGAAGGTGCCGGCGCCACACATGGGGTCCACCAACGGGACGCCGGGGCGCCAGCCAGCCATGCGCAGGAGGCTGGCGGCGAGGTTCTCCCGGATGGGGGCCTTGGCGCTGGCCAGGCGATAGCCGCGCTTGTGGAGCAGCCCGCCGGCGTCCAGGGAGATGCGGGCGATGCGCTCGTCCAGGCGCAGGCTGAGCTCCAGGGGAGGGAGGGCGGGACCGCGACCGCGCTGAGGAGGAGCGCCCCGACCGGGGGGACGACCGCGCCCTCGGGGAGCACCTCGCCCACCCCGCGGATTGCCACCCCGCGGATTGCCCCCGCGCTGGGGTCCCCGGAGGGCGTCGTTGATGGCGTGGCTGACCTTGTCCCCGGCGGCGCCGTGGTGCTTGATGCGACCGCGGCCGCCCACGCGCACCTTGACCTCCTGGCCGGGGTGCACGATGGGGCTCCAGTCCAGCTTGCGCAGCTCCTGTTCGAGCTGCTGGAGGGAGGCGGCGCGCACCTCACCCAAGACCAGGAGCACCCGGGAGGGGGTGCGGGCCCACAGGCAGAGGCCAGCGGCATCGACCATGTCGCCGGGGGCATCCACGCCGCCCTGGCCGGGCTGGACGGGGACCCCCAGGAGCTCTTCGGCCTCTTCGGCGACGGCGGGCTCGAGGCCCGGCGGACAGACCAGGTACAGGGACACTCAGCCGCGCTCCTGCCCGCGCACCAGGGCCGCGACGGCGCGCTGGAGCTCGGGGTGGAAGTCGACGTGCAGGTTGGCGAGGGCGGGATCCGCCAGGACCTCCCGCAGCACGTCGGTGTGGGGGGCTGCCTGCTGGAGCCCCAGGACCAGGGCGTGGATGTGCAGCAGCAGGGGCATGCCGCGCCCCCGAGGCAGGCCCAGGGTGTCCTCGACCTGCTGGGCCACAGGGAGCATGGCCTGCTGGAGGCGCTCCTTGAAGGCCCGGGCCTGCTCGGCGTCCAGGTTGGACTCCAGGACGAGGTGCATCAGGGAGAGCAGTCGGGGGAGCTGCGGGCGCACCTGCAGCGAGAGGACGAACCCGGCAGCGAAGTCTTCGGC
The DNA here is from genome assembly GCA_036229005.1 of Myxococcota bacterium. Classification (GTDB taxonomy): domain Bacteria; phylum Myxococcota_A; class UBA796; order UBA796; family CAJQPC01; genus CAJQPC01. The sequence goes on along the minus strand of JAZAMN010000001.1, from coordinate 21,309 downwards.
CGGGCGCCCCTTGACCAGCGCGAGCCCCGGGCCCAGCGCCGCGAACCACTGCTCAAGCTGGTCCATCAGCAGCTCCAGAAAGAGCGCCTCCTTGGACCGAAAATACAGATAGACCGTACCCTTTGACAGGCCCGCCTTGGCGGCGACCTGCGACATCGTGACGCCCTCGTAGTCCCCCTGCGCGAAGAGCTCAGCGGCGGCCGCGAGGAATCCCTCCCGCCGTCGCTGCTTGTCCTCCTTTGCGCGCGCCCGCTTCATCCAGCCTCCTAAGTGACCCGCGGTCAGTTAAGGTCTTGGGGAGCAAAGCGCCAACCCCTCCCGTCTCCGTGTGGTCCGACCGCACCCGCTGGTGCGCTCCGCTGGCGGACTAGTAGAGCTCCTCGTCGAGCCCCTCCGTCACGGTGACCATCAGGCCGTAGTCCCCCCGCAGGCTGCTGTCCAACCCGCCCCAGGTCTCCGCGATGATCTCGCCATGTTGGGCGTCCACCGCGATGATGTGGAGGATCGAGCGCTCCCACTCGTCGGCGTCGCTGGCGTTGTGCTGGGAGATGGGCAGGTCCCCCAGCTTCTTCTCCAGCAGGGTGGTGGCGCCCTCGCTGTCCATGGGGGTCCCCGGCGGGTACGTGAAGGCCCTGGCGACGCTCAGGCCGATCTTCCGGTCGTCCACGCTCAGCAGCAGGTCGGTCTTCTTGCCGTCCGGGTTGTCGTAGCTGACCGCGCCCTCGGTCTTGAGCAGGGTGGCCAGCTCGCAGCGGGCCATGACCTCGAAGGCGAAGATCTCCGAGTACAGGCTGCTCTGGTTGAGGTTGCCCTCGTCCAGGATGGGCTGGCTGGCGTCGAGCAGGTCCTGGTCCGTGAACTGCACCTCGCCGAGATCCAGCACGTTGGCGAACAGGAAGGGGTCGCTGGAGTCCCACTCGGTGTCATCGAGCACCCCGCAGTCCCCGCTCAGAGTCCCGAAGCCCGCCAAGGGCTCGAAGGCCTCCCCCGTGTCTCCGGTGTCGCCAGAGTCCCCGGTGTCTCCGGAGTCGGTGGGCTCACCGCTGTCCACGGGTGCGGTGCTGTCACTGTCTTGGGGGGTGTTGGCGGTGCAAGCGAGGAGCAGCAGGAACATGGGGGCCTCCGCGGCCCCCATCACCCGGTGGGCCGCCGCTGGCCACCCTACTGCGGGACGGCTGGATACTCCGCGACGGGAACGCGACGAAAGGCCTCCACGTACACCACCTCACAGGCGCGAGCGCCGTCATCCTCTCGCGTCTGGGAGGAGATCCAGGCCTGCTCCGCGCCGCCGATGCGCACCAGGGAGCCCCAGAAGGAGACCACGTCCCCCCGCCGCGCCTTGAGCAGCTCAGCCTCGATCTCCGGCGTGGCGGGCACCAGGTGCATGTTGGCCGACGAGCGCACGATCTCGCGCTGGGGGAGCACCCAGGAGTCGGCCCGCCAGGTGTAGTAGCGGTTCTGCTGACCAAAGCGGAAGTGCTCCAGCACGCGGCGGTCCGACATCCCGCCCCAGCCAAGCGCCAGGTCCACCGGCACCACGTCACCGTCGCGCTCTCCGCGGTAGTCCTTCGCGTGGAGCACCCGCGCGGCCACCGAGAAGCGGGCCAGGGGGGTCAGGATCCAAGGCCCATGGGAGAAGGGGCGCTCGTCGACGCTCTGCTGCCAAGGAGCCTCCGGAGCGACCTGCCCGCTGCCCTCGAAGCGAGCCTGGTCCCAGGCACGCCAGCCCTTCACCCCCACGACAGGGAGCAGCAGGAGCAACAACCAGGGCAGCCACTTCTTCACCGCCCGAGCCTACACCGGGTCTCCGCGAATGGACCGAACGACCGTTCGGGAATAGGAGGCGGCACCCCCTGGAGGCGTCCATGAACCCGGACCTCAAGGAGCTCCTGACCCGCCTGGAGCTCGAGCGCATCGAAGAGAACCTCTTTCGTGGACAGTCCCAGGATCTGGGCTGGGGCAGCGTGTTCGGCGGCCAGGTGCTGGGCCAGGCCCTGAGCGCGGCCACCCAGACCGTCCCCGACGACCGGGCAGTGCACAGCCTGCACGCCTACTTCCTGCGCACCGGCAAGGTGGATCGCCCCATCGTCTACACGGTGGACCCCATCCGCGACGGCCGCAGCTTCACGACCCGCCGCGTGGTCGCGATCCAGGACGGCAAGGCCATCTTCAACATGGCCGCCAGCTTCCAGACGGAGGAGGAGGGCCTGGAGCACCAGGTCCCCCAGCCCATGGCCCCCGACCCCGAGGGGCTGCTCTCCGAGAACCAGCTCGGTGAGCGCCTGGCCGAGCGCCTGCCCCCCGCGCTCAAGTCCATCGCCAGCCGCCGCAACCCCATCGAGATCCGGCCGGTCGCGCCCCTGGACCCCATCAAGCCCGAGCGCCGCGCGGCCACCAAGCAGGTGTGGCTGCGGGCCAGCGGAGAGCTGCCCGACAACGACGCCCTGCACCGCTATCTCCTCGCCTACGCCAGCGACTTCCACTTGTTGGTGACCGCCATGCAGCCCCACGGTGCGAGCTGGCTGACCCCGGGCATGCAGGTAGCCTCCCTCGACCACGCGATGTACTTCCACCGCCCCTTCCGCATGGACGACTGGCTGCTCTACGACATGGAGAGCGCCAGCGCCTCCGGGGCCCGCGGGCTGGTCCGGGGCCGCATCTTCGACCGCCAGGGCAAGCTGGTGGCGTCGACGGTGCAGGAGGGGCTGATGCGGGATCGGCGGCGCAAGGAGAAGAAGGCGCCCAAGGCCTCAGAGCAAGGCCAATAGAGCCTGCAGCGGCGCGCGCTGCTGGCGCCGCGAGGGGTAGTAGATCCGGAAGCCGGGCTCGGCGGGTCGCCAGTCGTCCAGGACGCTGCGCAGGGCCCCGCTGTCCAGGTCGGCCTGCACGTCCGACTGGGCGCAGAAGGCCAGACCGAGCCCCTGCCGCGCCAGCGCGACGCCCTCCAGCGCGTCCTGCACGGTGATGGCCGCCGGGACCTGCACCGGCGCGCTCTCCCCCTCCCGGCTGAACTCCCAGACAAAGCGCCGACCGGAAGGAAAGCGCAGGCCGATGCAGCGGTGCGCCAGCAGCTCCGTGGGGCGCCGAGGGACGCCGTGTTCGGCCAGGTAGGCGGGGCTGGCCACCACCACAAAGCGCTGCTCCGGGCCGATGGGCCGCGCGATCATGTCCGCCGGGAGCGCCGACGGGAAGCGGATCCCCGCGTCGAAGCCCCCCTGGACGATGTCCACCAAGGCGCCGTCCGAGACCAGCTCGACCTGGACCCCGGGGTGCCGCGCGCTCAGTCTGGCCAAGATCGGCGGGAGCACCTGCCGGCAAGCCAAAGGCGGGGCGTTCAGGCGCAGCAGCCCCCGCACCTGGTCCGCTTGGAGCTGGATGGCCTCGAGGGTGCCCACCAGCGCCTGCCGCGCCGGCTCGAAGCCCTCCAAAAGCGCCCGCCCCGCCGGGGTGAGGGCGTGGCTGCGCGTGCTCCGGTTCAGGACCCGGACGCCCAGGGTCTCCTCCAGCGTCCGCACCCGGTGCGATAGGGCGGATGGGCTCAGCCCCAGCGCCTCCGAGGCCCCCCGGAAGCTGCCCTCCCGGACCACCGCCGCGAGCGCCTCCATGCCGGCCCAGGGCAGCTCATTCATGAAATGACCTCACTTGTGCATCCAGTTCAAGGGGGATTGTATACGCCCCAGGGGTCAATAGGTGGGCTGGGCAACCCAAGGAGCCCCCATGACCCTCAGCTTCTCCCCTGGCCTCTTCTTGATCACCGGCGCGTCTTCGGGCATCGGCGCCGCCGCCGCCACCCTGCTGGCCCGCTCGGGGGTGAAGGTCGTGCTGGCCGCACGCCGACTGGAGCGCTGCGAGCGCCTTGCCCATCAGCTCAGGGAGGAGGGGCTGTGGGCCCAGGCCCGGGCTCTGGACATCACCGACGCCGCCTCTGTGCACGCGCTGATCTCTGAGCTCTCCTCCACCAGCGAGGGACTGTCGGGTGCGCTCAACAACGCGGCCCGCCTGGAGTCCGCGGCGCCGCTCACCGAGATGGACCCCGCGCAGGCGCAGGCCACCTGGGACACCAACATCCACGCCCAGCTCACGCTGCTGCAGGCGGAGCTCCGGGCCATGGCCGGGCGCGGCGGGAGCATCGTCAGCGTGGGGTCCATCGCGGCGGACCTCTCGCTGTACAACCTGGCGCCCTATGCGGCCTCCAAGGCGGCGCTGCGCAGCCTGGTCCGCTCAGCGGCGGCGGGCGCGTTCCCCCAAGGGGTGCGCGTGAACCTGCTGTCCCCGGGCCCCACCCACACGGAGATGGGCCACGACGCCTACGGCAGCGACCGGAACCTGGACGCGGCGATGGCGGCCTCCCCTGCCGGTCGAGGGGCGCTGCCCGAGGAGATCGCGCAGGCGGCGCTGTGGCTGCTCAGCGAGCAGGCGGGCTTCGTCAACGGGGCGGAGCTGGTGGTGGATGGGGGGCACAGCCTCTAGAGGCGCGCGAGGTGGAACAGGCCCAGCCCGTCCTCGACGGTGGCCGAGCGTGCGCGCAGCTCCTTGAAGAGGATCAGCCTCCGGTGGGCGTTGCGCCCCCCACGATCTCCCGGATCCGCCCCACCCGCCGGAAGAAGGGCACGATCCCAGTGACCAGCGGCGGGATGGAGTTGGAGATCCAGCTCAGGGCGGTGAAGGCGATGGCTTCGGCCTCGCTGACGCCGAAGAAGCCCAGCACGAACACGGCGGTGGCGGCCTGGCCGGCGCCGAGCCCGGGGGGGAGGACGATGGCGGCCATGGCGCCGATGGCGATGACGCCGCAGGTGGCCAGCACGGGGTACTCGACGTGGAGGCCCAGGGCGGGCAGCAGAGCCCAGAAGCTCAGCACGACCAGCACGACCTGCAGGACCGAGGTGACCAGGTTCCAGCCCATCCAGCGCCAGGAGCTCAGGCCCTCGCCGGTGCGCACGATGGCCTCGCGGACGAGCTGGAGCGCAGAGGGGCCCTTGGGCTCCGGATCCTCGGAGGTGGACAGCCGCCTGGCGAGCACCACGAGCCCCGCCGACCCGAAGATGGCGCCGAAGGTGAGCAGGCTGAGGGTGCCCATGGCGCGCAGGGTCTCGGCCTGCCCGAGCAGGGCCTCCCACTGGGTCGCGCCGAAGGCCATGACGACCAGCAGGAAGACGCCGAACACGGCGGCCTCGAAGAAGCCGGTGAGCACGACGCCGGCCAGCGCCGCGGGGGCCGGGACCTGGAGCTCACGCCGCAGCAGACCGACAGCGATCAGGTCGCCGCCGCGCACCGGGAGCACGACGTTGAGCAGGCCGGCCAGGTAGCCGATGCCGAACACGGGCAGCAGCGGGATCTTCTTGTAGGGGCGCAGGGCCAGCCACAGGCGCAGCTCATGCAGGGACACGCCCAGGGTCTTGAACAGCGTAGCGGCGAGCAGCCACAGCAACGAAGACCCGGTCAGCGCGCCCCAGACGGCCTGGGGATCGGCCTCGCGCAGCAGCAGGCCCAAGACCAGCAGGCTCGCCCCGATCTGCAGGGGGAGCTGCCACCAGGGGCGCTTGCTCTGGCCGCTCAGCCCCGCTCCCAGCAGTTGACCTTGAGGCCGAACTCACCGGTCGCGCTCTCCTTGCCATCCACCACCAACAGGAAGGTGCGGGGGCGCTTGTCCGAGTAGAGCATCAGGGAGCCGTCGCCCTTGGAGTCGTCCTCGTCGCACTGGGAGATGCTGTGCTGCTCGTTGGGGCAGGTGTGCTGGTCGGGCCAGCGGATGGCGAAGAGGTCCAGGTCCTCGCAGGGGGAGTCCAGCAGGACCTCGGCTTCGGCGTTGGCGGGCATGTTCAGGCGGTAGACGCGCTCGGGGCCCTCGTAGTTGTCGGGCAGCGAGCTGCAGAAGGAGTCGCCCGAGTAGAACTTGTCGCCGTAGTTGGAGGCGCCCTTGACGGTCGTGCCAGTGACGGAGTCGCCGCAGACCAGCTCGGCGGTCACGCAGTCCTTGCCGCGGGGGGTGCGCGCGATGGCCTCCCCGTCGCAGGTGAGGTCGGCGTCGTAGACCTCCTTGGGGAGCATGCCCTTGACGCCGCCGCAGGCCAGGGAGCCGGCGCCGATCAGCGCGGCCAGGATCAGGACTCGGTGGGGTGACCGGCGGACTTCCATGCCTTGATGCCTCCTTTGAGGTTCCAGGCCTGGTGGAACCCGCGCCGCCTCAAGAAGAGGACCGCGGTCAAGCCCAGCTCTCCATCATCGGAGTAGCACACCAGCGGGGTGTCTGAGGGCAGCTCGGCCAGGCGGATCATCAGATCCACGGCCCGCATGTGCTCGGCGCCGGCGATGCGCTCCCGCCCCCAGGCGCCCGGATCCCGGACGTCCAGCCAGAACGGGTCCAGCCCAGCGGCGGCGTTCGGCGTCAGGGTGACCTCGCTTGCGGGCAGATCGGCGAGCTCGTGCGCGGGGATTCGATCCTTGGTGATCTGGACGACCTCTTCCGAGCGGGCCGCAGCCTGCTTCTCATAGAAAGCCCGATCCTCTTCCTGGATCTTGCGTGCGAGCACCTTGGCCAGCTTGAAGGGCAGCCGGGCGATGGACTTGATGACGGACATGGCAGCTCAGGGCAGGCACCGACCATATGCCGCCGAGAGCTCGGCGATGCGCGGACCCACCCAAGGCGCGGGCCAGCGATCCATGCGCCAGCCCCAGTTCCCCTGGGCTTGGCCGGGGATGTTCATGCGGTGCTCGCTGCCCTGGGAGAGGAGATCCTGCATGGGCGCGATGGCGCGCTCGGCGATGCTGCCCCAGGCCAGGCGGATGAGGTCCCAGCTCGCGTCGTGGCCGTCCCGACCGACGTAGACGCGGAAGGCGTGCTGCACCTGGGGAGGCGCGCTGCGGTACCAGCCCAGCGTGGTGTCGTTGTCGTGGGTGCCCGTGTAGGCGACGCAGTTGGGGGAGGCGAAGTTGTGGGGCAGGAACTCATGATCGGGCTCACCGCCGAACGCGAACTGGAGCACCTTCATCCCGGGCAGGCCGGTGGCGTCCCGGAGCGAGGCCACCTGGGGGGTGATGATGCCCAGGTCTTCGGCGATCAGGGGGAGCGGGCCCAGGGCGTCGAACAGGGCCTTGCCGGGGCCGGGGACCCACGCGCCCTCCATGGCGGTCTCGGCGTCCATGGGGACGGCCCAGGCGGACTCGAAGCCGCGGAAGTGGTCCACGCGCACCACGTGACACTGGGCCAGACAGCGCCCCAGGCGGGCCTTCCACCAGGCGTAGTCCTGGGCGGCCATGGCGTCCCAGTCGTAGTGCGGGTTGCCCCAGAGCTGGCCCTGAGGGGAGAAGTAGTCGGGGGGCACGCCGGCGCGGACGGACTGCACGCCGTCTGGGTCCATCAGGAAGAGCGCCCGGTGCGCCCAGGTGTCGGCGCCGTCGCCGGAGACGAAGATGGGGACATCGCCGATAAGCTCGACCCCGTGGGCGTCACACTCCGCCCGCAGCCGGGTCCACTGCCGCTCGAAGAGCACCTGCAGGGCCAGGTGCCGCTGGATGGAGGCGTGGTGGGTCTTTCGGGCCTTGTCCAGGGTGGCCGCGTGGCGTCGGCGCAGCCCCTTGGGCCAGGTCCACCAGCCGCCCCCATGGTGCTCGGCCAGCGCGGCGTAGAGGGCCCAGTCGGCGGCCCAGGGCTGCTGCTGGGTGAAGGCGTCCAGGGCCTCCGGCTCCCGCTTGATCAGCGCGTCGGCGGCCTGCTGCAGCAGGGGCATCTTCCAGGCCTCGATGGCGTCCACGTCCACGCGATCGCGGGCGGGGGGCGGACTCTGGGCGGGGAGCAGGCCGTCTGCGACCAGGTCTTCGACGCTGATCAGCGAAGGCTCCCCCGCGAAGGCCGAGGGGCTCGCGTAGGGGGAGCGCCCCGGGCCCACCGGGTTGGTCGGCAGGATCTGCCAGGAGCGCAGCCCGCTGTCGGCCAGCCAACGCACGAAGGCCCGGGCGGCGGGGCCCAGGTCCCCGATCGGACCATTGGAGGGGAGGGAGCTGATGTGGAGGAGGACGCCGGCTCGTCGCATCACTGTGGGCTCACCGCTTGGGGTTGATCGGCGGGATTCTGCCAGAGGCGCTGGGACTGACCGGCGAGGAGCGGCTGGGGCACACGATGGCCTTGCCCGCGCACCTGTCCGGGCTACGCTGACTGCATGGCCATTCACTACACCGTCGCCCCAAGCAACCCCGCCGCCCACATCTTCACCGTCACGCTCCGCGTGGACGCGCCCGACCCCGAGGGCCAGGTCTTCCGCCTGCCCGGCTGGATCCCCGGGTCCTACCTGGTGCGGGAGTTCGCCAAGAACATCGTGCAGATCGAGGCCCGGGACTCAAGCACCTCGCTTGTGCCGCTGAGCAAGATCGACAAGGCCACGTGGAAGGCAGCCAAGACGGTGGGCCCCCTCACCCTGCGCTACGAGGTCTACGCCTGGGACCTCTCCGTGCGCATGGCCCACCTGGACCAGACCCACGGCTACTTCAACGGCACCTCCCTCTTCCTGGAGGTCGTCGGCCAGAGCGAGCAGCCGCACACCGTCGAGCTGGAGGCGCCCGCCGATCCCCTCTGCAAGGACTGGCGCGTCGCCACGACCCTGCCCGAGCTGGAGGCCCCCCGCTACGGCTTCGGCAGCTACCAGGCCCCCGACTACGACGCCCTGATCGACCACCCCGTCGAGATGGGCAGCTTCGAGCTCGTGACCTTCGAGGCCGCCGGCGTCCCCCACGATCTGGCCGTCACCGGCATCCACCGCGGCGACCTGCAGCGCCTGGTGCAGGACCTGGAGCCCATCTGCGCCCACCAGATCAAGATGTTCGGCGAGCCCGCGCCCATGGATCGCTACCTCTTCCAGCTCATGGTGGTGGGCAACGGCTACGGCGGCCTGGAGCACCGCGCCAGCACCTCGCTGATCGCCAAGCGCGATGACCTGCCCATGCCCGGCGAGCACGGCGTGAGCGAGGGCTACCGCAACCTGCTGGGGCTGTGCTCGCACGAGTACTTCCACACCTGGAACGTCAAGCGCATCAAGCCCGCCGCGTTCGTGCCCTACGACCTGAGCACCGAGAACTACACCACCCTGCTGTGGGCGTTCGAGGGCATCACCTCGTACTACGACGACCTGGTGCTCTGCCGCACCGAGCGCATCGACGTGAAGTCCTACCTGGAGCTGGTGGGCCGCACCATCACCCGCGTGCGCAAGGGCTCCGGGCGGCACAAGCAGTCGCTGGCCGAGTCCAGCTTCGACGCGTGGACCAAGTTCTACCGCCAGGACGAGAACGCCCCCAACGCCATCGTCTCCTACTACGCCAAGGGCTCGCTCGCGGCCCTGGCCCTGGACCTGACCCTGCGCCTGCACACCGAGGGCAAGGTCACCCTGGACGACGTGATGCGCACCCTGTGGGCCGACTACGGCTCCAAGGGCATCGGCGTGCCGGAGGATGGCATCGAGAAGGTCGCCCAGGAGCTCTCCGGCGCGGACCTGTCCGAGTTCTTCGACCAGGCCGTGCGCGGGACCGAAGACCTGCCTCTGGGGCCCCTGCTGGCGGCCTTCGGTGTGCGCCTGAGCTTCCGCCCCGCCAAGGACGGCAGCGACAAGGGCGGCAGCGTGGTCAAGGACCTGAGCAAGCTCCGGGCCAAGGGCCAGATCGGGGCCAGCTTCTCCGGGCGCAAGCTGCGGAACGTGTACGACGACGGGGCCGCGCAGCTCGCCGGCCTGTCCGCTGGAGACGAGCTCGTCGCGATCGATGGGGTCAAGGCGGTCAAGCCCGAGTCCCAGCTCGCGGCCTACCCCCCGGGCAGCGTGGTCCAGCTCCACGCCTTCCGGCGAGACGAGCTGATCACCCGCGAGGTCACCCTGGACGCCCCCACCGAGCACTGCGCGGTGCTGGAGGTCGACGAGGACGCCGACGAGCAGGTGATCGCCCGCCGGGTGCGCTGGCTCAAGGGCCTCTGAGCCGGTGAGCAGCCCGGTCCGCGCCCGCCTGCTCTCGGCCCTGGCGGCCTCCATCGAGGACCTGGGCTGGGAGAAGACCACCACCGCCGAGGTGGTGCGCCGGGCCAAGACCTCCAAGCGCAGCTTCTACCAGGCCTTCTCTTCTCGGGAGGAGGCCTTCTGCGCTCTGTACGAGCACGAGGCCGCCGCACTGCAGGCCGCCCTGCTGGCGGCCCTGGCCCAGCACCAAGACCCCCACGCCCGGGTGGACGCGGGGCTGGCGGCCTACGTGGAGCACTTCCAAGCCCGTCCTCGCCTGCTCCGGGAGATGTTGCTGGGTCCGCTGCACCTGGGTGCCCAGGGGGTGGGCCTGCGGCGTCGGAACCAGCAGGCATTCGTCGCCCTGTTGAGCCACGAGATGGTCCGGGGGGGCCTGTCGGCGGAGCAGGCACCGCTGCTGGCGCGGGTGTTCGTGGGCGGGGCCAACGACATGCTGCTGGAGGCGGTCGAGGATCCGGAGCGCCCGCAGCTCGACACGATGAAAGAGAAGCTTCGACTTGCCTTCTCCGCGCTGAGCCCGCAGCGCTGATCCCCGGTCGGGGGATGAAATGGTACTCATTGGTACCAATCCTCGCGTGGGCGTGGTACTGATTAGTACCACCTCACTCCGGGAGCCCCCATGTCTGCCTCCATCCTTGTCCTCCTGGCCGCCCTGGGCTGCGCCGAGCACAGCTCCAGCCCCTCCGGGGCGCTCGCGACCGCCCAGTCCGACACCGCCTCGCTCTCGGGGACGCCTGGCGACACCAGCGGCGATCCAGAGCACGCCGCCGAGGTCGCGGCGCTGACCACCCTGCTGGAGGAGGCCGGCTACGACGTGGCCCCGGGCGAGCTCTTCTTCCTGGACATCGAGGACTGCGAGCACCTGCAGAGCTGCTACGGGAACAACCCGGCCAGCCCCTACGGGATGTACGCGCTGCCTGTGCCCGAGGGGGTCGAGCCCTTTGACGGCTTCGTGTTCCCGGGCAACCCCAACTCCACCATGTGGCGCCTGCGCCCGGATGAGGCTGTGCTGCTGCTGGGCCGCACCCCGCCCCCGGCCGAGTACTTCGGCCTGACCTCCTACGTGTACTCGCGGGACGGGAAGGACATCTTCGCCAGCCTGAACAACAGCCTGAACCCGGTGACCCTGCGGGTGGACTCCGACGGCAGCTACGCGGGGGCCTTTGACCAGGAGACCGCGATCGTGCACACCGCGGACGCCAACACCTGGCGCGACGTGCTGATGGCCCTGGGCGGCGCGGGGGTCTCCCCCGACATCGTGAACCTGGATCCCCTCCCCTCCGAGCTGATCACCATGGGGGGCGCCCCCAGCGACGACGTGCTGGGCGTGCTGTTCCGCGTGGCCCTGCCCGAAGACCCCGCGGCGCTGGCCGCCTACCGCGAGCAGCCCCCGGTCACCATCCTGCGCATCACGCCGCACACCGAGCGGGAGCACGACCCGCTGCCGGTCTCCGAGATCGCCGAGCGCGACACCGACGCCTCCATCGAGGCGCCCCTGGAGCCCGCCCTGGAGGCCCTGGAGGACGCCGCCAAGGAGGCCTGGCCCAGCGCCCGGCGGGTGAACGCCCCCAGCACCTCGGCGCCGGTGTTCGGGCGCACCTGCATCCGCCTGAACCACCGCTGCTTTGGCGACAACCCGGACACCTCCTACGCGCTGACCCCCTCGCTGCGCAGCCTGGGCGAGGGCGAGGCCTACCTCGTGCTGGGGGTGAATCACCAAGCCACGGGGACGGCCACCTACTCCAACGTGTCCATCTACGAGCCCGACAAGTTCATCGGCGTGAAGAACGCGGCCAGCCCGGACATGCCGGGGACCGCGCAGATCCTGCTGCCCGAGCACCCGGACGCCGACCTGCTCTTTGCCTGGTGGTTCGCCCGCGAGTGCCCCACGGAGGGCCCCATCGCCGACGCGTGCACCGAGGTGCCCGTGGAGTTCCCCGGCCTGGGCCTGGACTCCCACCCGGTGTTCCTGTCCCGCGGCTACATGGAGCCCGGGGAGCCTTCAGGCCCCAAGACCAGCCGGCTGGTGCTGCCGGTGGTGCTCAAGATCGAGGACTTCGGGGAATAGTTCTGCCTGGTGGCGGAGCTCGGGACTCGGAGAACTACAGGACGAGCCCGCACCAGAGGGCCGCGAAGGCGGCCTGGAACACACTGCCCAGGGCCAGGCCCACCACCCGGTCCCGGGTCATCGACCCCAGCACGACGCCAAAGAGCAGGGCCTCGACGCCGTTGATACCCATGAAGGCCAAGAGCTCCACGCCGTTGAACTCGGAGAAGTGCCGCAGCCCGGGGACCAGGTTGTGCAGCAGCGCCCAGGTCGCGAAGTAGCCCAGGGTGGCCGCCGGGATGGCGTGCTCGAAGGCGACCCCGGCGCGGCGGGGGATGCGCAGCTCCGGCTTGAGCACCCCCACCCCGACGAAGGTGGCCAGCAGCATGACCATGAAGGAGGGGATGGCCGCCGGCAGGCCGCTCAGGGCGCCCGGGAGCAGACCGGTGAGCTGCGCGAGGGCCGGCAGGCTGAGGTAGGACACGAAGAAGGCCACGATCATCCAGACCGCGCCGGCGTTCTGCAGGTCCGCGGTCCGCACGACGATGTGGTCGGCCTCCACCCGCGCCGCCCGCACCCGGGTCACGAGCACCGTCTGCTGGAGCTCGGCCGAGACCACGCGGGGCGCGCCGATCAGGGGGGGACTGCCCAGCTCTTCGGCGCCCAGAGCGGTGTGGAGGGGTTGGACGTGGTGGGTTCCGGTCTGCGCCATGGTGACCTCGCCGGTGGTCGCAGGGTTTATGGGGCTACGCAGACGCCGCGGGGGTATTTCGGTGGGGATCCCTGCCGGGATCACTGCGGAGCCTCCTCCTCCTCCTGCTCCCCCTCGGGGGGCGCCTCTGGCCAGGTCAGGACCAGCTCCCGCGCGCAGCTCCGGGCGGCGTTGGCGGCGGAGATCTCGGCGCGCGTGTACGGGTGCTCGGACTCGTTGATCACGTAGACCATGTAGGCCTCGACGACCTCGCGCACGGCGTCGCCATAGGGGTTGTCCGAGCGCGAGAGCCAGAAGTCGAGGATGGCTGCGCGGCGCTGCTGGGGGGTGTCGAGCACCGCTTCGGGATCTTCGGCGTGCACACCCTCCAGCCAGATCCCGTCCAAGAGCGAGGGCACCTCGTCGTAGAGGCGGGTGGTCAGGGCCTCGGCGGCCAGCGCGTCAGCGTAGAGGCGCAGCTCGTCTTCGGAGGCCTCGACGGTGCGCTCCTTGTCCTGCTCCTTGAGGCTGGGGCGCACGACCAGGGTGCCGCCGGAGACGCAGGCCGTGGGGACCACCACGCAGATCAGGTAGGGAAAGACCGGCCAGTCGTCGTAGCGGAAGCCGGTCTCGGGGGGCGCCACGAAGTGGGGGGGCCGCTGCCGGAAGTACATGTAGCCGTCGTCGTCGACGATGACCTTGTTCCGCCAGTCCGTCTCGTGCAGGTAGATGGTGCGGCCGTTGCGGCGCCGGACGGTGTCATAGCCCAGGTCCCGGAGCTGCTTGTCCATGGCCTCCAGGGCCTCCTTGGACTGGCGCTCGCCGAGCACGATCACGACCTCGCCCTGGGGCTCCTCCTCCTGCTCGGGCTGGGGCTCGGTGCGGGCGGTGTCGTCTTCGTCCAGGTCGGGGGCTGGAGGCGTGGACTGGCCCCACGCAGGGGGAAGCTGCGTCAGGCACAGGGTCGCGGCCAGCAGCCAGGCCGACATGGCTCAGAGGCCTTCGGGGATGACACCCGGGGGGGGCGGGTGGCGCTCCAGGGCGTACTTGCCGACCACGGGGAGCACGTACCACTCACCCTGGTAGGCGCGGACCGTCGCGATGACCTCGAACACGACGTAGGGCACCGCCAGCACGAGCCCGATCCCGCAGGTCAGCACCGAGATGACCACAAAGGCCAGGCCGAAGTACAGGCTCTGCAGGCTGTGGAAGGCCGCGAAGTTGTTCTTCTTGCTCTGCACCAAGTACAGGATGAGCGGCCCGATGATGCCGCCCTCGATGAAGTTCAGACCGTGGCCGAGGGCAGCGATGAGCTTGTCGTTGTCGCTGACCGTTTGATCTTGCTGGGCGAGGGGTTGGGTCAAGGGATGAGCCTCCTGTCTTCAGGCATCAAGAATACGAGAAGAGGGGCCCATCCATTTCCTGCCCCGGGCAGAGATCAGCCCTCCAGGTCGATGCCCAGCTCGTATCCGGCCCCGTCCTGGGTGGGGAGGGTGCAGGTGGCCTCTTCGGCCCGGACCCGACCGCGCACGCGCACGGAGACGGTGGCGCCCTCTTCCGTGGCGTCGACCGCGCAAGCCACGCCGCGCACGTCGGCCACGACCTGACCATCGACCAGGCCCTGAACGGGGAGCTCGACCTGGGCGCGCTGGAGCTGACCGCGGTGGCGGGGGAGCACCAGGCGACCGTCGGCCAGCTTGGCGTCGTCCTCGGCCCAGCCCTCACCGGAGAGGGTGGCGACCACGATCACGCGCAGGTCGTCGTTCTCGCAGATGTAGGAGGCGTCCTGGGTGGGGATCTCGTCGCCGTGGAACTTGAGCTCGGCGGTGAGCCAGCGGCCGTCCAGGCTGCAGCTCACGTGCGGGTCGTTGCCGCGCAGGGGCGTGACCAGGCGGGCGTAGCGGGCGCGCCACTCGCTGGTGGAGCTGGTGTAGGTGGCGTTGTCGACGGTCTCCTCGCTGGGGAGGGGCACCTCGATGGTGATCTCCTTCTTTCCGGCGAAGGCGAGGCTGGACAGCAGAAGCAGGGACATGTGCGCACTCCAAGGATGCTTTGCTCGAAGCATAGCCTTGACGCGTCAAGTGTCAAGATGGAGGCCCACACTTTGGCCCTGACTTAGGGTGTTGCCGTGGAACGCCTGAGACCCTGGATCCCGCTGCTGCTGGCGCTGCTGACCTGCGCGCTGGCCTGGCCGACGCTGGAGCTGGGGTTCGCCCTGGACGATCAAGCGGTGATCCAGGAGAACCGCTTTGTCTACACCCTGGACATCCCGGCGATCCTGAGCTCGGCCTACTGGGACGGCAAGGCCCTGGGCGGCCCCGACTACTACCGGCCGCTCTCGCTGATCAGCTTCGCGCTGGAGGCCCGCCTGGGCGACTACGACGTCCAGGTGCTGCACGCGGTCCACATCCTGGCCGCCGGCCTGAGCAGCGCCGCCGTCGCCTTCCTGCTGCTGACCTGGCTCCCCAAGCGCCCCTGGGTGGCCGCGAGCGCCGCGCTGCTCTGGGCCACGCACCCCCTCCACGCCGAGGTCCTGGCCAACCTCAAGAGCCGCGACGCGCTCTATGGCGTGACGCTGGGCGCGCTGGCGACCGCCCTGGCCCACCGGCAGGTGCAGTCCCCCACCCGCTGGCGGGGCTGGCTGGCCGGGCTGTGCTTCCTGGGCGCCCTGCTCTCCCGCGAGTCGGCGCTGGTCTGGCTCGCCATCCTGCCCTTGGGGCTGTGGGTGTTCACGGACGCCGCACCTCGCCGATGGAAGGATGGGCTGAGGCCGCTGGGCATCGGGCTGTGGGCGTGGTGTGCCTTCCGACTCCAGGCCACCGGAAGCCTCCTCCCCCAGCACCCGGCGAGCATCGACGTCCCCGACAACAACCTGCTGTTCGCCGCGCAGTCCGCGTCCGAGCGCTGGGGCACCACCCTGATGATGGGCGGCTGGTCGCTCTCCAAGCTCTTCTGGCCCCTGCCGCTGCTCTCCGACTACTCCATCGGCGCCGTCCCGCTGGTGGGGCTGGACGACTGGCGGGCCTGGGGGAGCGGGCTGCTCGCGCTGGGGCTGATCGGGCTGCTCGTGCTGGCTGCGCGCAGGCCTCGGGGGAGCGTGGGGCAGCAGCTCGCGCTGGGACTGGCGGTGGGGCTGATCGCCTGGGCGCCGGCCTCCAACACGCTGACTCTGGTTCGAGGAGCGGCGATGGCGGAGCGCTACTTGTTCCTCCCAACGCTCGGGCTGGGCTTGATGCTCGCGCTGGCGCTGGATCCCCTCCGCCAGCGAGGTCAGGCTGGGCGTGCAGGGGCCTGGGCGCTGGTGCTGGGGCTGGCGGGGCTGGGCACCTGGGCGCAGTGGGCGCGCTTCCCGGACTGGCAGGACAGCGGCAGCCTCTTCCAGGCGGACCTGGTGAAGGCGCCGGGCAACCCGCGGCTGGTGAACCACCGGCTGGTGGTGCTGCGCAAGGCGGCGGAGGCGGACCCCGGGGCGGCGACCTCGCTGCTGGGGCAGGCGCAGGACGAGCTGACGGCGACGCGGATGCTGATCGAGCAGGACCCGGAGCGCTACGAGCAGACGGCGCTCAAGCTGAACGATGGGATGACCCACCTGTGTAGACGGGCGGGCGACCTGCAGTGTGCGCTGGCGGCCAGCCAGGAGGTCAAGCGCCTCGCCTCTGGGGATCCCAACGCGTGGTTCCTGGCGGGGGAGTCGGCCTTTCACCTGGGGCTCTACGAGCAGGCGCTGCTGGACTTTGGACAGGCCTGGCTGCTCAAGCAGCAGGAGCGGGGCGTGCCGGACACCCAGCCCACCGTGGACTACCCGTTGAACCTGTGCGTGGCGGCCTACTACGCGGGCGAGAAGGGGGTGGCGGTGCAGGCCTGCCGCGAGGCGCTGCTGGTGGCGCCGGACCACGAGCGGGCGAAGGCCGCGTTGCAGCAGGCGATCTCGCTGGAGTGACAGAGAGCGGTCACCTCTCTCTGGTGCGCAGAGGCGCGTTCGGTCGGTACACTCGGGCCGACCACAGGAAGGTTCCATGTCCAAGACCACCAAGCCCCTGGGCGCCCTCGGGCTGCTCACCCTCTGCGGCCTGCCCTCCTCTGCGTTTGCCGCCGGCGTGAGCGACGGCAGCAGCGTCACCGTGAGCAGCAGCCAGGTGCTCAACGAGTACGCCGAGCTGGCCTCCAGCGTCTCCGCGGGGGCCACGACGCTCACGGTCACGGACATCGGCGACCTGGACGAGCGCAGCAGCGGCACCTACGCGCAGGGCTCCGTGGACGCCGGGACCCTGCTGCTGGTGATCCAGATGCAGGGGGCCAGCTTCACGACCAGCGACAGCAGCAGCTTCGGCACCTTGAGCGCGACGGGGGGCGCGGGGACCTACGAGTTCGTGCGCGTGGCCAGCGTCTCCGGGAACACCATCACCCTGGAGACGGACGCGGTCTTCACGGGGCTGGCGAACGACTACAGCACCGCGGGCCACACGCAGATCGTGCGCGTTCCGCAGTATGAGGGCCTCACCGTAGGCAGCGCCGGCAGCATCACCGCCGACCCCTGGGACGGCAGCGTGGGCGGCATCGTCGCCCTGTCCGTCCAGGGTGATCTGGTGGTCAACGGCGAGATCGACGTGAGCGGGCTGGGCTTCCGCGGCGGCGAGGCCGACAACACCTCGGGGGACTCGAACACCGACGTCACCAGCTACCTGTCCAACACCGACACGGTCGGCGGGATGAAGGGCGAGGGCATCGGCGGCTGGCAGACCGAGTACAGCGCGCTCTCCGCGCTCTACGGCCGCGGGGCCCCCCTCAACGGCGGCGGCGGCGGCAACTCCCACAACGCCGGCGGCGGCGGGGGCGCGAACGGCGACGACGGGAACACCTGGACGGGCCAGGGCGTCATGGACAGCCACGCGGCCTGGGCCCTGGACCCCACCGCGACGGCCGCGACCAGCTCGGGCGGCGGGCGCGGCGGCTACACCTTCAGCTACGGCAACGGGGACGCGACCTCCGATGCGCCCGGCGACAGCGTCTGGGGTGGCAACTCCCGGCGCGAGCGCGGCGGCCTGGGTGGTCACCCCATCGCCCAGAGCGTGGACACCGCCTACCTGGGCGGCGGCGGCGGGGCGGGCTGCGGGAACAACGGGTATGCGGGCGCAGGCGGCGCGGGCGGCGGCTTGATCATGGCCGTGGTCTCCGGCGACATCCGCGGCAGCGGTGACCTGCTTGCGGACGGCGACACCGGCGAGGACGCCTCCGACAGCGGCACGCGGGATGGACGCGACGGCCCCGGCGGCGGCGGCGCGGGCGGGACGCTGTTCCTGGTCGCGGACACGGTGACCTCGGTCGGGCTCTCGGTGCAAGGAGGCGCGGGCGGCAACCAGTGGCTCTCCACGGTCGAGGCCGAAGGCCCCGGCGGTGGAGGCGGCGGTGGGGTCGTGGCCCTCCCGGCGAGCTCGAGCCTCTCCTCCTCCCTCGACGGCGGCGATGGCGGCGTGACCGACAGCCCCTCCCTGAGCGAGTTCCCGGCCAACGGCGCGACGGCGGGCGGCGACGGAGAGACCCTGACCTCGCCGGACGCGTCCGACTTTGACGTCTGCGTGTTCGTGGCGTGCGACGACGACGGCGACGGCATCCCCAACCTGGACGAGGACTACGACGGCGACGGCGACCCCAGCAACGACGACAGCGACGGCGACGGCACCCCCGACTACCTGGACACCGACGACGACGACGACGGCGTGCTCACCAAGGATGAGGACGTGGACGGCGACGGCGACCCCACCGACGACGACTCCGACGGCAACGGCACCCCCGACTACCTGGACACCGACGACGACGGCGACGGCGTGCTGACCGAGGACGAGGTGTACGGGGCCACCACCGACCCCATGGACCAGGACAGCGACGGCGATGGCACCGCCGACTACCTGGACACCGACGACGACGGCGACCGCGTGTTGACCATCAACGAGGACGTGGACGGCGACGGCGACCCCACCAACGACGACACCGACGGCGACGGCACCCCCGACTACAAGGACGGCGACGACGACGACGACGGGATCAAGACCCGCGCCGAGCACGACGGCGACAAGGTCCCCGAGAACCTGGACTCCGACGGCGACGGCACCCCTGACTACCTGGACGCGGACGACGACGACGACGGCGTGCCCACCGCCACCGAGGACGTGGACGGCGACGGCAACCCGCGCAACGACGACACCGACGGCGACGGGATCGACGACTACCTGGACACCGACGACGACGGCGACGGCCTGCTGACGGAGGACGAGGACATCGACGGGGACGGGGACCCCACCGATGATGACTCAGACGCCGATGGCACACCGAACTACCTGGATCCCGACGACGACGGGGACAGCATCCCGACCGCGGACGAGGACATCGACGGCGACGGCGACCCCACCGACGACGACTCCGATGGCGACGGCACCCCCGACTACCTGGACCCGGATGACGACGACGACGGCGTCCCGACCAGCGAGGAGGACGTGGACGGCGACGGCAGCCCGCTGGACGACGACACCGACGGCGACGGCACCCCCGACTACCTGGACGACGACGACGACGGCGACGGCGTGCCCACCGCGGACGAGGACCCCGACGGCGACGGCGACCCCACCAACGACGACTCCGACGGCGACGGAACCCCCGACTACCTGGACGAGGACTCCGACAACGACGGGATCTCCGACGGCGACGAGATCGAAGACGGCACCGACCCCTACGACGACGACTCCGACGACGACGGGATCGACGACGGCACCGAGATCGCCATCGGCACCGACCCCAACGTGGACGACGACGCGGACGGCGACGGCCTCAGCGACGCCGAGGAGCTGGAGCTGGGCACCGATCCCCTGGAGCCCGACAGCGACGGCGACGGTCTGGACGACGGCGACGAGGTCAACACCCACGGCTCCGACCCCACCGACACCGACTCCGACGACGACGGCCTCAAGGACGGCGAGGAGGTCAACGAGACCGGCACTGATCCCAACGACGCCGACTCCGACGACGACGGCCTGGACGACGCCCAGGAGGTCAACACCTGGGGCAGCGATCCCAACGACCCCGACACCGACGGCGACGGCCTGTCCGATGGCGACGAGGGCCTGGTCTACAGCACCGATCCCCTGCTCGCGGACACCGACAACGACGGCCTGGACGACGGCGAAGAGGTCGACACCCACGGCACTGATCCCCTGGACCGCGACAGCGACGACGACGGCCTCCGCGACGGCGAGGAGGTCAACACCTACGGCACGGACCCCCTGGACACCGACACCGACGACGGCGGCGCCTCCGACGGCTTCGAGGTCCTGGTGGAGGGCACCGATCCCCTGGACGGCTCCGACGACGGCGCGGCGGACACCACCGTCGACTCCGATGGCGACGGCCTGAGCGACGACGAAGAGCTCGCCGTGGGCAGCGACCCCACCAACCCCGACACCGACGGGGATGGCCTCAGCGATGGGGAGGAGGTCCTCGACTATGGGACCGATCCCAACGATGCGGACTCGGACAACGATGGGCTGAGTGATGGGGACGAGGTCCTGGGGATCAACACCGACCCCCTCGACCCCGACACAGACGATGACGGTCTGGGTGACGGCGAGGAGATCGCGGTCTTCGGCACCGACCCCAAGGACAGCGACAGCGACGGCGACGACCTGGACGATGGCCAGGAGGTCGACACCTTCCACACCGACCCGAACAACAAGGACACCGACGGCGACACCCTCAAGGACGGCGTCGAGATCACCAAGTTCGACACCGATCCCCTGGACAAGGACACCGACGGCGACGGCCTCAACGACAACGGCGAGGTCCGCAAGTACCTGACCAACCCGCGCAACTGGGACACCGACCACGGCGGGATCGGCGATGGCGTCGAGAAGATCGACGACGGCACCGACCCCCTGGATCCCCTGGACGACGGCGAGAGCACCGACAGCGACGGCGACGGCCTCTCCGACGTGGAGGAGGCCTACCTGGGCACAGATCCCAACGTCGCGGACACCGACGGCGACGGCCTCAGCGACGGCGAGGAGGCCCTGGAGATCGGCTCGGATCCCCTGGACGTGGACACGGACGGCGACGGCCTGGAGGACGGTGACGAGGTCAACACCCACGGCACCAACCCTCTGGCCACCGACACCGACGGCGACGGCCTGAGCGACGACTACGAGGTCGACACCTCCTTCACCGATCCCACCGACGATGACAGCGACGACGACGGGCTCGAGGATGGCGAGGAGCTGCTGCTGTGGGGCACCGATCCCCTGGATGAGGACTCCGACGACGACGGCCTCAACGACCGCGAAGAGGTCAAGGTCCACGACACCGATCCCAACGACTGGGACACCGACGACGGCGGCCGCAGCGATGGCGACGAGGTCCTCTACGACGGCACCGACCCCCACGACGGCAGCGATGACCAGCTCGACAGCGACGGCGACGGCCTGACCGACATCACCGAGACGGAGGTCTACGGGACCGATCCCAACAACCCCGACACCGACGGCGACGGCCTGACGGACGGCGAGGAGATCAAGGAGCACGAGACCGACCCCAAC